>JBBDXW010000025.1:0-81769 GCA_040902105.1 Woeseia sp. | reverse complement strand
ATGAGAGCAACTTTGCCGGGAGAGCGTTCGACACGGTGCAGCTGACGGCGGGCGGTGGCGGTTAACCGGTTTGTTGTTGGCGACTGATCTGTTCAGCTCTAGAGACCGAGCCAGCGAGCAATGATATTCCGCTGCATTTCAGAGGTGCCGGAATAGATCGTGCTGCCGATCGCATCGCGCAGCGCGCGCTCGACGTCGTATTCGGCCATGAAACCATAGCCGCCGTGCAGTTGCACTGAATCAAGTGTGGTCTTGACAAGCGCTTCGCTGACGAACAGCTTGGTGATGGACGCGTCCAGGGAAGCGTTCCTGGCATGGTCAAGGCGCCACGCCGTTCGATACGTAAGAAGACGTGCCGCCTCAAGCTGCACTTTCATATCCGCGACTTTGTGGGCAACCGCTTGAAACTTTCCAATCGTCTGCCCGAACTGAGATCGTGTGCGCGCGTACAGTACGGATGCCTCCAGAACACGCTCCATGACGCCGACGTGGCTGGCGACCAACAGGGTACGCTCCCAGTCCATTGCTGTGGCAAATACTGCTGAGCCGGAGCCTACATGGCCCAGCACGCTCGAATCTGGCACACGGACCTCTTCGAATATCAGTTCACCGACCGGTGAGGAACGCAGTCCCATCTTGTCGAATTTTTTACTCGATGAAAAGCCGCGTGCACTGCGGTCGATGACGAACGCAGTCACCCCGCCGTGGAAGCCTTTTTGAGGGTCGGTTATCGCAAACACGATTGCCACGTCACCGACAGGCCCATTCGAAACAAAAGTCTTTGTCCCGTCAATGCGCCAGCCGTCGCCGTCCCGCACCGCACGCGTGCGCATGGCGAACGAGTCTGAACCTGAGCCAGGTTCGGTGATAGCGTGCATCCCAACCATGCTGCCGTCGCACAGTCCGGGCAGATAACGCTGCTTCTGCTCCAGGGTGCCGTGAAAGTGTATCGGAATTACGCATGCCAGCAGGTGAGCACAGAGCGAGAAGACCAGGCCCCCGTCGCGACAACCGTATCCGAGGGCCTCTAAAGCAATGGCGCACGAGATGGCGTCAACGTTGCTGCCACCGTACTTCTCCTCGACGGGAAGTCCCTGTATGCCAATTTGCGCGCATTTGCGCCAGAGGTCGCGCGAGAATGTCTGTTCCCGGTCGCGCTCGGCCGCACCCGGGTTTAGTTCCTGTTGTGCAAATTTGACGATGTTGTCGCGCAGTAAATTCTGTTCGTCGGTAAAGGAGAAGTCCATCAACAAATCTCCTTCAACCGCTGATAATCGACCTTATCAGTTGAGGTCTTGGGCAGCGCCTCACACCACAAGAACTGGTCTGGAACCATGTAAAGCGGCAGGTGCGCTGCACAATAGCGCTTCATTTCGATTACTGACGGGCGCCTGGCCTCGCGGCAACTCAAGAACGCCTTGATTTTTATTCCCGCATCTTCATCCGGCTCTGAAATAACTGCCACTTCCCTGATCGACTCGTGTCCGTACAGACTTGCTTCAATCTCGCCCAACTCGACCCGGTAACCGCGACGCTTCACCATGCGATCTCGCCGCCCGAGGTACACATAATTACCGTCCGGCTGTTCGACTACGATGTCCCCTGTCTTGTACCAACGGCAGCCATCCTGGCCAGTAAGCCAGGCCCCGGAAGTCTGTTCTGGCAGATGCCAATAGCCTTGCATCACTCCGCTCCCGCTGATGCACAGCTCTCCGTCTGCACCCTGCTTTACGACAGCCCCGTTCCCATCTATCACTTTGCTCGCCAGGTGCGAGCAGACCTTTCCAATGGGGAAGGGTGCAGTTCGTTCTTCCGGGACTGGAAGGTGCACTTCATAGAACGTACAGACATTTGTTTCTGTCGGGCCGTAAAGATTGAAATAGCGAGGCTTGGGCAGCAATTCGGTCAATACGCGAAGATGCTTGACCGGAAAAACCTCACCTGCAAAAAGCACGAGCCTGAGCGATGCGTAGTCGAACGTCGACAGGTTGCCGATCTGGGCGAGCAGGCTCAGGATCGAAGGCGCGGAATACCAGCATGTGATTCGTTCCTCCGCGATCAGCGACGCCAGTCTCGTGGGATCCTTTCCGATGTCCTCGCCGATCAAGACAATTGACGCGCCGTGTTTCAACGCGACGTGGAGATCGAGAATGGAAAGATCGAAGTGTAACGGTGCGTGCGAGGAGAAGCGGTCCCCACACCGGGGCTCCAATACTTCCGAGCACCAATCGACGAAACTTACGGCATTTTCGTGCGACAGCATGACGCCCTTCGGTTTACCGGTAGAGCCAGACGTGTAGAGGATATAGGCGAGAGAATCCTGGCCCGGCACGACGGCGGGAAGAGCAGGCGCGGGCTCTCGTGTGTCTGCCTCATCCAATGCGTGGGCAAGTGGCAGGCCGCCTCCGGTATCGTCCAATACGAGCATCATGGGCAGCTTTCCCAATAGTGTGAATTCGGCCCGAAATTTCTCCTCGAAGCGCCGTTCGATCACGACGATTGCCACGGCACAGTTATGCATGATGTAAGCGTTACGTGCGGGCGGTGCGCCAGGATCAACCGGCACGTATGCCGCACCCGCTTTCAGAATTCCATAAATCGTTGCGACGGCATCAATTGATTTGCGCAGGCAGATGCCGACGCGATCGCCGCGTTGAACCCCGCGGGCGGACAGTCGATCACGCACGCGGTCCGACAGTGCAGCGAGGTCCCGGTAAGTGATGTTGCCCTTATTGGGCTCGATGATCGCCGTGTGATCGGGATAATGCGCGGCCGCCTGCATGAACAACTCGTGCAATACACGCTGCGAGGTCATGGTCGCCCTCACGCACGTTTTGAGTGGACGAGCTGAGCGATCGCGGCCAGCGTATCCAGGTGCTCGGCATCAGCTTCATGTGCCTGCAACTTGATGCCGAATCGCTCTTCCAGAAAAAGCACCAGTTTAATGGTTGCAATTGAGTCGAGTATGCCCCCACTCACCAGGGGTGTGCTATGGGTGAGCTCATCGGGGTCTTCGCCCGGTAAAAACTCCCTGAGAATAAAATCCTTGATGGTGGACTGTATGTCATCGCTCATACGCAACTCCGTCGAATGTAGTGAGGCGCGCCCATGTCATTTTGCCCGCGGGGACCCAGTGAAAATAACAACCTTCCTTTCGGCAATGGCTTCATATAGCCGCGATGCAATCAGTTCGTGACCGCGGCGGTTAGGGTGATCATCCCATTCCGCGAGCCGGATGGTCGCGATGTCCTGGCCCTCGTACACGTCGGAGAGATCGACCACATCGAAGCCGGCAGCAGCAGCCAGTCGTAGTGTCTCGGGAGTCTCTTCCTGCCATGTTCCTTCCCGCACCTGGGGCAGGAACACAAGGATTGGAAGTGCAGCCTGGGCGAGCGATTGTTCAACTATGTAGTCGTATGTCCACGCCAGGATTTCTCGATTATAGGGTTCCAGCCGCCTGCGGGCGGTAGTCTCATCCATGCTCGCAAGCAAGCCGGATTCAGCCACGATCTCACGCAACCGCGGGTACGGAATCTCGATGCCCTTTTGAACCGCCTCAACGAGATACCACGCGGCGCGCGACGGTTCGCGGCCGGTGGCAATATAAAGGATCGCATTCGGCTGGAATCGCAGTGCTTTCTCCAATGCCACCAGTTGCTGCAATGGCTGATAACCCGGTACGCCAAAATTCAGGATCTCAAAATTGTCGTATCGCTCACCCTCGAGATTCAGCCTGCTTTCGATCAGCGCTTCAAAGGTTTCGCCGTCGCCAACGCCCCAGCCCATGACTGCTGAAGCTCCCAGCATCGCAATTCTGAATGTGTCGGGTGGTCGGGTTAATTCGTAGTCCCCGTCACGCATCCCCCAGCGGTTGGTGCTGATCGTTCCAAAGTTCGATTCCGAAACAAAAGACGGAATCAGTTCCGTCTGCGCAAAGTCGCTCGTGAAACGTTTCAAGCCGGCATTCTGAACGTCGAGCCATGTTTCCGGCTTCTTCGTGTAGACCTCCCATAATTGGGAATTAAAACGGTTAACAGATAGCAGGCTTTCATAGTAGCCGCGCTCGAGCTCGGCGGTATCAAGTCGACTCAGCCGACTTGAACGCAACGAGTGAACGGTCGTTGCGACCTCCGGATCGAGCTGAGAATGAACTCCTTCGATACTCACTCCAACTAAAACGATCAGGGCCGTCACGGTGGCAAGCCGTGCGCGCATCCACTCAGTACTGGCGGTTTGGGAAGACCGGGTATTGCGAACCGGGCTGCGTTCGATGCTGCCGACCAATATGATCGCGAACACGATACCCGGATAGAGCAGCATACCGATTGTGTAAGGTCCACTCACCGCCGGCCACAACGACCACCAGGTTGTCAGCGAGCCGGCCGTCCAGAATGACCACAGGATGCATATAAACCAGAAAGTCGCGTATCTTTTCAGGGTGATTACCGCGACATCGCGCCAGGTCCGGGTGGGCGCGCCGAGAGTCCGGTTGCGGCCGTGCTTCAGTTCGTAAAGCGCATTGACGACAACGAGCGCACCGAGGATGAGCCAGAAAAGGATATCCTGTATAACGAGCAACATTGTACCGCGCAGCCAAAACCACTGGTAGGCATGCAAAAACCAGGTGAGCAGAAAGACGTACATCGTCGCTATCACCATGGCCTTCGTCGTACCCAGGTGGCGCAGCTTGAAGACTGCTGGGTAGTAGAAAACTTTCTGCATAAACTCTTTCCAATAGATGTTTATGCGCCGCCAAAAGTCGGTGAAGCTCGCTGCGAGCAAATAACGATTGTGAGTTTCGGGTAACCGAAAACCGAACAGGTACAGCAGGCCAATGATCAGATGGAACAGGCCGGACACCCGCAGATACAGCAGGAAGTTCGCCACCAGGTATTGCGATAGTTGTGCCGGCCCCGTGACTTCGGAAGGGGCCAGCGTAAGGTGGTAGTAAACAAAGCGATAAAGAATGAGATGAATTACACCGCGCACCATCCAGTCGATGCCGACCTGATAGATGCGATACGCGTCATCATCAAAGTAATTGCGCCGAAAAGCCTTGTAATCTATGACAGGAAAGAGGGGAAAGCAGACGTTCGGAAGCACGAAAAAATACGAAAGAGTCCGAACCGGAGATACGGGTGTCGTGTCGTGGCGCAGATCGTAGAAATACACGATCAGGCGGAACATGAACATGGAACCCAGTATCGGCCACACGGCGTCCGCCACTGGGCCATCGATCCAATTCGCGCGCAGCGCTGCAAGCAGTGTCGTGGCCGCCACCAGAAGAATGCCGCGCAACGTGAACGAAAGGGGCAGGTGACAGATGCCGATGAGCGTTATCCCGATGGCTATGATGGATACCGCGTTGGCGAGGTTCAGGATGACAACCATTGCTGCCAGTGACAGGAGCAGAAAAAACGGCAGGCGCAAGCGCATCGGAAGCAGAGCGTGAATCGCGAAACCGCCGAATGACAGCAGCGCAAGCCGGAGAAAGGCCGCGCTTTCGATCGCGAACTGACGAAAGAGCAGCACCAGGAGACCCAGTTGCGCAACGACCAGCAGGTAGTTCGTGATGCTTATACCGCCAGCCGGCGCCGCCGTCGATTCTTCTCCGGAACGGATTTTCCCTAGGACGACTGCATTCACTGATTTTCTCTATTTTTATAACGGCTCAGTAACAGTCACTAATTGATTCTTAATGGTGGCTCGACGTGCGCCCACGAGCCAATTCTAGTACAGGACGCTGGTCGGCTGCAGTCCCGGCATCTGCGATCAGGCCGGATCAAATTGGCCGAAAGAAAAGGCAATAACGCCGCACCGGCGGCACATTATTTGCGCATACGCAGCCTAAAATATCAACCTGAAAAAATCGTGAACCCAAGCTCTTAAAACGCGGCGGCCAACATGCGACATAACGGGTTAATTGCCGTCGCCGCATGGTTCAGCTGGTTTGCGAACGGTGCTTCGCCGTCCGAACGGCGAGCATACTTCGAGCTTTCCTCCACAGCAGCAGCGTGAGGCGATATTCCGCGGTCGTTTTTCTTCTTCCACTGACGAGCCATAGGCTCCATAGTGCAATGAGATAGGTTAGCACGCCCGTGGCGAAGAGGATCACCAGTCTGACGAACAGGTTCGTCGTTATCGGCGAGAACAGCATATCAGTGTAGGTCACGCACACGTACATGAACAGTGAAGAGACGACCGGCCGCCACAAAACGCTTAATAACCCTGTCAGCCCGAGTTTTATCTCTCTGCAAAGAATGAAGAAATTGAAAGGGGTCAAGAGAATTGAAGTGCCGAGATACGCGGCCGCGATACCAATGACGCCGTACTGGAGAATCAACACGACCGACGCGGCAACGAGCACGATGATGTTGCACGCACCCGTCAGTGTGATCAGGTATGGCTTGCCTAGCGCATTGTAGATGGAGCCGCTATTACTGTGCAGCGCATGGAGGCCGCCAAAGATGCCCAGAATGGCGACGAGCGGTGCCGCTCCAACCCACTTCTGTCCGAATACGAGGTCGATCAGTGGAACTGCAACGGCGCTGATACCAAATCCGACCGGTAGGGCGCAGATTGCGATGACGGCAAGCGTGTCGCAATAACTTTGCCTCAAGAGTGAGATATCGGAGGACAGCTTGGAATACCCCGGGAAGACAACGCGGTTTATCGGCGCGACTATCTCGGTAATGGGCAGCGCCGATATCTCGTACGAAATGCTGAATAGCCCGAGTGCGGAGGTGCCGGAAACTCTACCGATAATGAAATCCGGCGATCGCGTCCGCAGAAATTGAACCGCGTTATTGAGAATCAGCCACTTGGAAAAACCCAGCATCTCACCGGCGCAAGACAACGAGAACCGCGGCCTGTAGGGATGCAAAATATAAGTCGCGGCGACACCGAGAACGTTACCGGCAACCATGCCGATAACGAGGGCCCAGTAGCTTCTGAGCAACAGCGCGAGCGGTATGGTGATGATGAAGCCGATCAGCTTCTTTGACAGCATCACCCAGTAATCCATTCGAAAATCGAGTTCCTTTTGGAACTGGACCACCCCGATGTTGCTGAAGCCTGTCGCGAAGAAGCCTGCGGCCAGCGCATAAATCACGGGCACCAGGCGTTCTTCCTGGTAGAAGCTCGCTGCAGGACCCGCAACGGCGACGAGCAGCACGGTCAGGCCGGCATGAAAGAGGAGATTCAGAGTCCAGGCCGTGTCGTAGTGGCGACGGTCCGCGTTCTGGTTCTGGATCAGAGGTATATCAAAGCTGAATGCGGTCGCGAGCTCGAGGAAAGCGATCACGGAAGTCGCCATCGCGATCAAGCCAAAGTCGGCTGGAATCAGCAGGCGAGCCAAAATCACGATGCTCACCAAACTGATGCCGCGCACCGACACCTTGAGCGCGCCCATCCAAAGAACGCCGCGCGCCATTTTTCGATTCAGGTCACGCACTTATCTATCTTGTCTCCAGGCGTGGACGGTGCATGCGTTCGGAGCCAAATTGGCTGCACGTTACACCGTGGGGTAGTTCCGCCAAGCTTCCAGGGTCGCGACAGGCGCCCGGGACAATCGCAGAATCCCGCTCGAAGTGGAATCCACCCGATCAAGGTTTGGCGACGCAGGCTCCTAGCCTACATCTTCTTCGGCAGATATGGGCCGATGGCCGATATGGGCGGGCAGTGAAATGGCGAGGAGATCTTGAAGGCGATCTCCAACCCGGATATGCAATACGCCTTTTAGCTGCGTCAGTACGCGAACGATTCGTGCGCGGTCGACGCGCTGGAACCACTCTGCACGGACCCTCCCATAATGTAGACGCGGTCGGCTACCGTAGCCGAGGCCGGGCCATGGCGGCCACGTGTCATCGGCGTGATGGTTCGCCAGGAGTTCGTCGCCGGATCGTACTCCTCCCCGGCCTCGTACACGCCGTCCCCGCCGGGAGCATTCTCGCCGCCGAAGATTTGAACCTTGCCATCGATCGTGCCTAGCGCGAAGGCGCGGCGCCCCGTAGGCATCGCGGCTCGAGGTTCCCACACGCCGGTCGTCGGGTTTAAGGCTTCGACGGAGTTCAGAGTGTCATTAACGGTGGTCCCGTCAGCGTTCCGGGTGCGGCCGCCGAATGCATACACCTGCCCGCCGATCACGGTCACGCCCAAATTATCTCGCCGTGTACCCATGGGCGCGCCGGCCGTCCAGGTATTGGATTGCGGATTATAAATCTCGACCAGGTTCGTAGAGGCGCCGTCAGTCGTCATACCACCCACGACGTAAATCAGCCCTTGCAGGACAGCCGCGGAGACGCCGCCACGGGGAGTAGGCATCGGGGCTAAAACCGACCAGGTATTCGTCGCCGGATCGTAGACCGAAGCGTTAGCAACCGCGTCCGCGAATGGATCCGTGGACCCGCCAAACACGTAGAGCTTTCCGTTCAGAGCCGTTACCGCAGGATTCTCAACGGAAATCCGGGTAGAGCTTGCGCCCTGCGACCACGAGTCGCTGAGCGTGTTGAAGACATACAGCGTCGGGAAGTACGTATTGCCAGTCTTGCCGCCAACGAGGTAAACGTTGGCCCCAATCGAGACGGCGCCCGCATCGAGGCGTTCGCCGGGCAGCGCCGGCTCAGTGGTCCAGCAGCCGGCGGCTGCAGGTCGAAGCGCGGTGACGCGGGATACGGCGAGCTCGCCGACGAAAATGACGCCATCGGCATTGGTCGCGAGCGGCAGCGGATCCCGGAATCCCCCTACCAGGCTCTCGCTCGCCACGACTGTGAGCCCATCCGGGCTCAGCCGCACCCGGGTGAGATCATCGCCGACGGAGTAATTGGCTATTATCAGCTCTCCCTGGAGGGCTCCGCATGCCCCGCTGGCGGACAAGTACTCGACGATACCGTTCGAAGACCTGTTATTACCCAGCGTCAGGAGCGGCGGCGCATAGTTCGGCAGCGGTGCAACCCCCTGGAAGCTGCCATTCTTAAACACACATTCGCCTCGGTGCGGATCCGGATGGCCGTAGTATTTGCCCTGCTGGATTCTGTGAAGCAAATCAGGTTGCGTGCCGGGGTTATGCCCACCTGTGGTCCAGGACGACGTATTCCCGAAGCCCAGACACGGTACCGTCGGCGAGGGTGGGAACGTTCCCGTAACGCCGAGACCGTTGTCGGTGGCGTACATCTGGCCATTGGTATGAAACACAAAATCGTAGGAGTTTCTCAACCCGGTTGCGTAGGGCACCACATCGCAAGGTGGCGGGCCGAAGATATTGCCCGTATTAGCGCAAGAGCCATCGAAGGACGGAGAATAGACGTCCGCGACCAGAATGGCGGCCGAAAGCGGCTGCTCCTGCATATCGCCAAATTCCGAGCTCGATGAATTCGGCGCGCCAGCCCCGGTATTTCCCCCCTGGGCGATGTAGAGCTTGCCATCCGGGCCGAAGTGCAGCGAGTTGATCGCATGATTGGCGATAGCACGCGGAAGGCCCGTAATTACGTTTTGTACCTGGCTGAAGCCCGGCCCGGAGAGACGCGTCACCGTACTGGAGTTCGGCGTACCGTTGTTCAGGGACGGGCTCGAATGCGCTACCCACAGAATGACATCGCCCGCCGTGGAATTCGGATCGACCGCAATACCGAGCGCAAGGCGATCTCCCAAACTATTGTTTAATGCCGTAATGACCTGATCATTCACGACGTTGAGATCGTCGTCATACGTGAGTGCGTGGATTTGCCCGAACATCTCGACGACGTAGAGGCGCTCGTCCGGCCCCCATGCGACCGACGTCGGCATAGGCACGCCGTGCGACACTCTGTCGAAGACCACGGTGTCGTCGCGAGGAATTTCCGCGCCGTCCACGACGGAGAACTCATCGAACGAATATACCTGCGGTGCAGGGCCGTTGCGGTGCGTGGCGAATATACCGGTAAAGCTACGCGTGCCAATTACAGGATCGATTCCGGCGGCGTCGAAGCTGAAAAATTCGGGCGGCGCGGCAAAGACGCTCACGACCTGGATGTCCCCGCCATTGACCGAATATTGAGCCGCGATTTCTCGCGTCGCAGGCGACGTCACGAGCTGGAGCTCGACGTCGGAACCGACGAGATTGCCGACTCCCTTCGTCACTTCCTTGACTTTCGATCCGCCGACCTCGAGATGAAACTGGATGGCCGGGCCGGTCGGTCTCGAAATGACAACAAGCTTCGCGTAATTGTCCTCGTCGACCCCGAACCATAGCCCGGCTTGTTGAAACCCGCCCGTGCCCGCAGGCACATTGCGGAGGAAAGTCGAAACCAGGCTGTTGTGGCTCGCGGCATCGATACCGACGCCGACTGTGTTGTCCTGAGTGTTTACCCCCCCGGCAGCAATTCCCGCGGTGGTCGTAATCTCGAGCGTCGTCGCTACAGGATTCAAATTCAGATTGGCCGGCAAATAGCCATTGCCGGACGAAGGCAGGTCGACGTAGGTAAACCCGGTGCCTATGCCCGCGGAGTCCTCCAGGAACCCATGATCCTCTGAAAAATCCAGTACGTAGGGCTTCTCAACCTTGATCTGCGCGCACGCCACGGGGAAACAGGATCCGGAATCCTGAACCGTAACATCGACTTCGACGTCGACGGGATCGTAACCAGTCGCCGTCACTGTCACGGAGCCGGAGTAGGATCCCGCCGTCAATGCGCCCGGGTCCACTGTAAGCGTGAGTTGCGTGGGCGTCTGTGCAGCGCTCGGCTGGACGGTCAACCATGGCTGATCGCTGCTGGCGCCGACGTCTACGACCGCGCTATCGGATGTCGTCACACTGACCAGTGCTTCCTCGGGAGCGCCGCCGGCCGCTGCAGTAATGGTAATGACGCTCGGCGAGGCGATCAGAGATGTGCCGCTTCCGGCAACCTCGAAGCTCACCGGTACACTCACGGGCGAGTAACCCGGAGCAGAAAAATTGACGGCGGCCGCGTAATTGCCGGTACCAAGCGTCGCCGGGTTCGCGGTCACGGTTACTGATTGCGGCGTCGTTCCGCTCGCAGGCGAGACGGTCAACCAGGTGGCACTGGCAGAGGCCGAATAACTCGCATTCGGCGTACCCGTGGTGCCAAGGCCGATAACGTCGCTCACCGACGCACCGCCCGCGGATGCAGCAAGCGACAAGCTGGCTGGAGACGCGGTCAGGGCCCCGGCGATATCGTCGTTGGCGACCGTGAAGTTCGCGTGTGCAGTCTGCACGCCCGAGCTCGAGGTGATGCGCGTCGCGAGGGTGTGAGGTCCGTCCCCAAGTTGCGACGTATTGAAAGGAAGAGCCTGTCCGTTTGCGGCCGTTCCCGCGAGGTCGAACGGTGCCGCGTTCTCTCTTTTAAACGGCGAGCCGGAGAGTGTCGGGTTGTCGATAAAGAAATCCACTCGGGTCACGCCCGGCTCCGGCAAGGTGAAAACGTAGATCTGGGAGTCGACGGTCGCGTTATGGAGAAGAGCAGGTGCCGAACGATCCGGCGCATTGCTGAGCATCACGGAATACGTGCTGGAGGCCGGATCCGAAACGATCATCGTCACGGATAATGAAGTCGAGGTATAACCGTCGGCGTGGGCGAAAATCGTCCCGGCGTAGGTACCTACCTGAAGCCCCGACGGACTGGCAGTGATGGTGAGGTTTGCGGGAAGACTCGAGCCTGAGCCCGGCTCGATGCTAAGCCAAGGCATGGCAGTGCTGGTTGTAAATGCTGTGGACGAGCCATCGAGCGAGGCGAGACTGGTCTGCAATATAACGTCCGGGCCGCCCACTTCGGCAGTGATGACAGAATCGTTCGGATCGAAACTCAGCGCGGGCGAGCTGTTCGCGACCGAGAAAGTCGCCGTGAAAATTTCTACAACGCCGGATGTGCGTTTCACCTTGACTGTGAGATCGTGTAGCCCGTCGGAGAGATTGCTCGTGTCGTAAGGGAAGGCAAGGCCCGAACCGTCGGTGCCCGCCATATCCCAGGGCTTTTGTTTTTCAATCTGGAATGGAGTACCAGACGCTTCCGGATTGTCGATGTAAAAGTCGACGCGAGAGATGCCGGTCTCCGGTGTAACGAAGACGTGGATGTCTCCAGCGACAACAGCGCCTTGCAGCGCAACCGCGCCGCTCCGGTCGGGCTGCAAGCTCACCACTGCGTCGAACGCAAAGCTTGTGCTGGCGAACAGGGGACCAAATGCGAGGCAGAGAACGGCGGCGCCCCAAAGGCAGCTCCGGCGCCTCCGTGACCGAACTACGATAGGGGTCATTGGTGTATCTCGTGGTGCTACGCAAGCTATGGGCATCATCGCGCCTTATCCTTATGCTTGAAGATGGCCGGTAGGAATTCGTCGAAATCGAGTCTTATTGTGGAGCCTCGATGCAACTTCCGGGCCATGGCCTTTTTTCTGCAATTAATCAAAAACTTGGCGGATGTTGACGGCACGCTGAAGCCAGAAGATGTAAAGAATCCTGACACTCTCATGACGATGTGGCCCGTGGCGGGGGAGGCTCGCCAAGGCGTGGAATCGCGCGCACGCCGGGACTGCTGCGCAGCGGTGGCGAAACGAGAGGGGCATACGGGAATCGCCGAAGGATGAATTGGTAGCATCGGTTGTCGTCTGTGCAGGATGACAGGGTTATTGCGCCCGCCTCGGACAAGGAGACCTCACACGTGGAAATTGGATATGTATACGGTTTCAACAGTTACCCTCCGGGCGGAGGGGGAGGTGTCCACGTATACAATCTGGTGCATAACCTCTCTTCCATGGGGCACAAAATCCATGCCTTCGAACCCGAGCAGAATGCCCAGTGCGTCACCTACTCGACAACTCGAGAGGGAATAGCGGCCTTTCTGGAAGCTATCGATCTGCTCTACGTCAGAATCGACGGCTCCTTTCTTTCTCGTTCTGATTTGAAGCTTCGGTGCCTGAAAGAAATACGATCGAAGCCAGTAGTGTGGGAAGTGAACTCGCCAACCGACGAGACTCTGGCCAGATTAAGATTTGAGGCTCTGTCTTACAGCAACCTGTCGAACCCGCTTCTGGAGAAGCTGAAGTGCGCAGCGCGAGATTTCTCATTTCGACTCACTGTAAGGAAGGAGGAGCGACTGCGCCGAACTTATGCGAAAAATATACGTGCCGCCATTTGCGTATCCGAGTCGCTCAAGCAGCATGCTCACCGCGATCTCGGCATCAGCCGATGCGAAGTCATCCCTAATGGCTCCGACCCCGCAATGTTCTCCAACGCAAAGAGCAGCAATGTTTTCGAGGAGTATGCTGACTACTACAAGGTGATCTACGCCGGCGCCTCACAGTGGTTCTGGCAAGGCGTCGACGTCATCGACGAGCTGGCCTCCTCGGCTCGCCGGCGAGGGCACAAAATTCTGTTCATTCTGCTGGATAATTCCATTAACAAATCACGGATGAAGCCGCGCCCTAACCTTCTCGTCTTCGACCGCGTGGACTACTTCGACGTACCCGGGTACCTTGCGGCTGCAGACGCCTGCCTTTGTCTTTATCATGACTTTTCCTGGTGTCGATACGGCTTCTACCTGTCGCCGTTAAAGCTCTATGATTATATGGCGTCCGGCAAGCCTGTCATTGCCTCCCGACTCGGCCAGATTTCGACTGTTATCGAGGATGGGAAGGACGGCCTGCTCGTGGGCGACGATCCAGACGAAATCTACGACAAGATCCTCTTCTGCAGAGACTCCGGCGCTATTGCAAAACGACTCGGTGAGTCTGCCCAACAGAAGGTCAGTCAGCTCTACAACTGGCGGCGTGCCGCTGAATCCACGATCAAGGTCTTTGAGTCGGTACTCAATTGAATCCAGGACAGAACAGGTGGTCTCGCCGGGACTGCGCATGACCCATCGCGTAGGGCAGTATCTATCGCTTCGAGAACCGGCGGAACCTCAGGGAGCAGGATAGTGCGCGCGGCAAACGGCAATGGGCGGCCAGGCGTCTCCGTAATTATTCCCACGACATGCGAGAAAGGCCGCAAGGCACTCTTGCGCAGAGCGATCAGCTGCGTCCTTTCACAAAAGGATGTCGACATAGAGCTGATCATCGTGGTCAACGGCAATCGCGTATGCGAGGAACTCTACGAACAACTGGACGCAGATCGAGAATTGAAATTGGCGCGACTGGAAACAGGTTCGCTGCCGGCCGCGCAGAGACATGGACGAGGCCTGGTGACAAAGGAGTACTTCACGCTGTTGGACGATGACGATGAACTTCTGCCCGAGGCCCTGAGGTATCGATCAAGCGTCTTGCAAAACGATCAAACGATTGATGCCTTGGTCAGCAATGGCTACGTTACTTATGATGGCTCCACCGACGAACTGCATGTCACCAACTTCGATTTCGCTCGCGGAGACCCGCTTGCCGCCTTGATGCAAAAGAACTGGCTTGCATCATGCGGCGCTCTGTTTCGGACTCGAACGATTCCGTTCGATTTTTTCGACGGCGTAACCAAGTACCATGAATGGACTTTGCTGGCGGTCAGGATCTTACTTGCGGACAGAAAGCTCGCATTTCTCGATCGGCCAACGTTCCGCAAGCACGAAGAAATCGACAATTCCCTCTCCAAGTCGGAAGCCTATCGTAATTCTTCACTCGAGTTCCTGAGGAATCTGTTGCTGTTCGACATGCCGCGCCACGCAAAAACCGAATTGAAGAAAAAGATAGGACGAACGCTCCACTCTAAAGCGGACGCATGCAGACGACGCGGAGATCTAAGTGCAGCGTGGACGTATCATCTGCGAAGTATGAGTTACCCCGATAGGTGGAGGTATTTGCTCTACACAAGGAAGCTCCTGCTGCCGGTGCGGGGCGCCGGCAAGGCCCTGTAGGGTGCATCTGGCGGAGTGGCGAATCATGCAGGATCACTCAAACGCGCTTTTACACTGGCCGTACGTACGCGGCTGTCAGACCAGTATCTCCGCGCACGGCGGATGCGAAAGAAAGGCCTCGGGGCTTGCGGATTTGCCATAGGCTCCCGATTGCAGCACGGCGACCAGCGAGCCTTCCCGGAGCGCGCTCATTGTTACGCGGTCCCCGAGCAGATCGAGCGGCGTGCACAGCGGACCGACGACTGAGACCTGCTGCTGTTCCCCGGTGAGCGTCACCGCCGCCACCGGGTAGTTCTTCCGGATTACCTGGCCGAAGTTACCGGAAGCGGCCAGATGGTGATGCAATCCGCCATCGCAGACTGCAAAGCGCGCTCCCCGCGATTCCTTGATATCGATGACGCGGCAGACGTAGATGCCGGCTTCGCCCACCAGGTATCGGCCCAGCTCCATGATGACGTCCACGTCGCCCAGTGCTTTTTGCAACCTGTCGACGGCGCGTCGTGCGGGTTCGCCGACGGCGGCCAGGTCGAGCGCCTGTTCTTTCGGAAAATAGGGTATGCCGAGACCGCCGCCGAGATTGACGAAGGACACCTCGAGGTCGGTGGTTCCGGCGAGTCCGATGACGAGTTCCACCGTTTTGTTCATCGACTCTTCGATGGCTTCGACCCGGAGGTTCTGCGATCCGGAGAAAATATGGAAACCGCGGAAATCGAGGTCCAGTGATGCAAGTTCCGCGAGCATCGCGGGCACCTGTTCGGCATCGACGCCGAAGGCGGACGGTCGGCCACCCATCTTCATGCCGGCCGTTTTCAGCTCGAACGGCGGATTGACGCGGATGGCGACGGCCGGCCGCTTGCCGAGCGCGTCACCGAGACGCGCGATGCGGCGCATCTCCGTTGCCGACTCCATGTTGATGGTGACGCCGGCTTGGATTGCATCGCTCAACTCCGGATCTCGCTTGCCCGGACCGGCGAAGCTGATAACCCCGGGATCGACGCCGGTCCCGAGCGCCACGCGGAGTTCGCCGGCGGAGGCCACGTCCAGCCCATCCACCAACCCCACCATGACTTTCACCACGGCCGGCATCGGGTTGGCTTTCATCGCGTAGTGCAGTTGCAGATCCGGAGGCATCGTCTCGCGAAGTGCGGCCACCCGCTGTGCCATGCGTTCGCGGTCGTAAGCATAGAACGGTGTGGTACCGAGTTCCTCGGCAAGGGCCGTCACCTTGCGGCCGCCCCACAGGAGTTCGCCGTCCCGGTATTCCAGGTTCTTAAGCGCAGCGTGTGTTTCGGTCTGGTCCTTCATCGGTCAGTTTACGTCCTGGAAAAGGTCTTCCAGTTCGGCGCTCAGGCGCTTGCGATCGATCTTGCCGTTGGGATTGCGCGGCAGCGCGTCCCGGAAGACGATCTCGGTCGGCACCATGTAATTGGGCAGGGCTTTTTTGCAGGCTACCAGCAATTCGTCGCGGGTTCCGTCTCGCGGGTTTTCGGCATGGCAGGCGATGACGACGGCCTGTCCCAGTTCCAGGTGCGGAATGCCGAGCGCCGCGCATTCATTGACCAGCCCGGTGGCGTAGACCACCTCTTCGACTTCGGTCGGGCTAATGCGATAGCCGGAAGATTTGATCATGTCGTCCTTCCGGCCCACGAAGTAGAGGAAGCCGTCCTCGTCTTTCACCACGGTGTCGCCGGACCATACTGCGATCTCGGGGAAGGGCAGGCCGCCCGGTTGATTGGGCGCCGGGCGAAAACGCTTTACGGTGCGTTCGTGATCGTTCCAGTAGCCGAGCGCGACCAGTGCACCCCGGTGCACGAGTTCACCCGGTTCTCCGGGCGCGCAGGGCGTGCCGTCATCGCGTACCACCATGATCTCGGCATTCGGAATCGCCCGGCCGATCGACGTAGGCCGACGGTCGAGTTCGTCCGGGGGCAGGTAGGTGGAGCGGAAGGCCTCGGTGAGTCCGTACATCAGGAACACGCGGGTATCGGGCAGGTGACCCCTGAGTGCGGCGAGAGTGGCCGTCGGCATGGCGCCGCCGGTATTGCTGATGTAGCGCAGGCTTGCCACCGCTTCCGCCGGCCAATCGAGCCGGGCAAGCTGGGTCCACAGCGGCGGCACCCCCGCGAGCCCGGTAGCCCGGTAGCGCGCGGCGGCACGCAGCACGTCGCGCGGCACCAGGTAGTCGATCAACACGACCGAGGCGCCCACCGAGAAAGCGGTCGTCAGCTGGCTGAAGCCTGCGTCAAAAGAGAGGGGCAGGACGGCAAGGATAATATCGTCGGACCGGTTCTCGAGGTACGCGGCAACGCTCAGCGCGCCGGCGACCATATTCCTGTGAGAAAGCACGACCCCCTTCGGCTTGCCGGTGCTGCCGGAGGTATAGAGTATGGCCACCATGTCGGTATCGATGCGCGGCACCGGCACCATTGCCGCAGCTCCCGCAGCGATCAGCTTGTCCCAGCTCAGCATCTCGACATGCCGTGGCAGCGACATCCCGGGTTCCGCGTCGTCGATAACGATCAGGCTCCTCAGGCAGGAGCAGTCCTGCAGGACCTCATCGAGTCCGGCCGCCTGGGCCGCCGTGGTGATGAGAGCGACGACATCGCAGTCGTTCAGGATGTGTGAAACCTGCGCCGGCTTCAGGGACGGATTGACCGGCACGAACACCGCCCCCGCGTAACTGCTGCCGAGGTAGGACAGGACGGCTTCCATGCGCTTGTTGAGATAGATGGCCACGCGTTCACCCGGCCGTACGCCGAGTTCGACCAGGCCCGCGGCAACAGAACGAAGCTGCCGGGACACTTCTGCATAGTCCCGCGAGTCGTCGCCGCGCAGCAGCGCCGGACGCGAAGCGTGCGTATGAGCTCGCGGCAGAATCAGGTCGTGCAAGAGCATCGCGGTTTCACGTGGGCCAGCAGGAAGCAACGGATCAGCGTAGCAAAACGGCGGGAATTGTACTTGATGGGTTACGCAGAATCTGCGCCCGGTCTCGCAGCGGTTCCGAGTCCCCGATGGGACGTCAGGCAGGGATGGGACTCAGCGTGGGATTGCCAGGCAGGCTGTCAGTCGACAACCTTGACCAGGACGCCGGAGAAATCGCTCTCGACACCTTTCGAGTTGATCGCAGTGGCGACGAAGTAATAGGTGTCCGGCGAGAGATTATCCAGCACGTAGGTGGTAAGGCCCGGATTGTCGATTTGTATCTCTTCGGTGTAATTGCCTCGCGTCGTGCCGTAGTAAATCTTGTAGGCCGTCAGGTCCGTGAGCGTACTTCCGTCGGAATTCCGGGTTGGCGGTGCCCAGGAAATGTCCGCCGATCCGAGCGCAACCTGGTTCACGGTGACGGCGAAGTCGAGAGAATCGGTTGCCGACCCGTCGCTCACGACGATGGAAATATCGTCGTACGGACCTTCGTCGCCGGCCTGCGGCGTGCCGCTCAGGGCGCCGGTCGCAGCATTGAAGCTCGCCCAGGACGGCTTCGCCTGAATGCTGAAGGTCAGCGCGTCACCGTCCGGGTCGGATGCAGCCGGCTGGAATGAGTAGTTGTCTCCGACTTTGACCGAGGCCGGCGGAGTGCCGGTGATCGTCGGTGCGTCGTTCGCGGAACCGCCGCCGCCCACCGGGTTCACGGTGATGGCGAAGTCCAGGGAATCGGTCGCCGACCCGTCGCTCACTACGATGGAAATATCGTCGTATAGATCTTCGTCGCTGCCCTCGGGCGTGCCGCTCAGGGCGCCTGTTGCAGAATCGAAGCTCGCCCAGGACGGCTTTGCCTGAATACTGAAAGTCAGATCGTCTCCCTCCGGGTCGGATGCGGCCGGCTGGAACGAGTAGTTTTCACCGACCGTGATCGCCGCCGGCGGCGTGCCGCTGATCGTCGGTGCGCTGTTGTCGGATCCCGAACCGCCGCCGCCCGCCGGGTTCACGGTGATGGCGAAGTCCAGGGAATCGGTCGCCGATCCGTCGCTCGCCACGATGGAGATACCGTCGTATGGCCCTTCGTCGCCGGCATCCGGTGTGCCGCTCAGGGCGCCGCTCGCAGAATTGAAGCTGGCCCAGGATGGCTTTGCCTCGATACTGAATGTCAGCGCGTCTCCGTCCGGGTCGGATGCGGCCGGCTGGAACGAGTAGTTTTCGCCGACCGTGATCGCCGCCGGCGGGGTGCCGGAAACCGTCGGTGCGTTGTTCCCGGAACCCGAACCGCCACCGCCGCCGCCGTCCGCCTCGTTTACGGTGATGTCGAAGTCCAGGGAATCAAAGGCCGACCCGTCGCTCACGAGGATGGAAATGAATTCGTAGGGACCTTCGTCGCCATCCTGCGGTGTTCCGCTCAGGGCGCCGGTCCCGGTATCGAAGCTCGCCCACGATGGCTTTGCCTGAATACTGAAGGTCAGCGTGTCTCCGTCCAGGTCGGATGCTTCAGGCTGGAACGAGTAGTTCACTCCGACGTCGATCGATGCCGGCGGCGTTCCGGCAATGTTCGGCGGGTTGTTGGCCGGACCCGAACCGCCCGGCTCGGTTACGGCAACGGCGAAGTCCAGGGAATCGGTGGCAGACCCGTCGCTCACCTCGATAACGATATCGTCGTATGGACCTTCGTCACCGACCTGCGGCGTACCGCTCAACCCGCCTGTCGCAGAATCGAAGCTCGCCCAATCCGGTTTCGCCTCAATGCTGAATGTCAGCGTATCTCCGTCCGGGTCGGTTGCTTCCGGCTGGAACGAGTAGTTGTCGCCGATCTCGATCGATGCCGGCGGCGTGCCGGCGATGGTTGGCGCGTTGTTGACGGAACCCGAACCGCCTCCGCCGCCATCCGGTGGGTTGGCGGGAGGACTTTCAGGGTCTGTAATGCTTCCGCTGCCGTCGCCGCACGCCGATAAACTCGAGACCCCAAGAAGGATAATCGCCGCCAGATTCACACTGCGGGGATACCGCCAACTTGATGTCATAGTGTCTGCCTTGTTATTCCGTCGGCGGATTGGAGGTTGCGTGGAACACGCGGTCGGGCCGTGGAAACCGGCTGAATTCGTTCCGCCGTCGAGTTCGAATCTAACCGGAAGCGGGAAGTGTTACAAGAGGTGCGCGCGTATTTTTCTTATAAAAATCATAGGCTTGTGTCGCTACTAAGCGACACCTAAGCTAGAATCGCACTTAAGTATCGGACGTAAACGCAGGCCGGGGATAAGCAAAGAATTGCTGGCGTCGATGTCGCCATCTGGGTACATGCGTGGTGCCGCCCGCAGGCCACTGCGGTCCGACGAATGCGGGCGTGCTCCGCGGGGTGCAGGGCGGGCGGGGCTCGATCTGTCAGTTGACCGTGTGGACGGATACGCCCGAGAAGTCGCTCTCGGCGCCGTCGGTGTTGATTGACGTAGCGACGAAGTAATAGGTATCCGGCGAGAGATTGTCCACCACGTAGGTGGTCAGGCCCGGGTTGTCGATATGTATCTGCTCGGTGTAATTGCCTTGCGTTACACCGTAGTGGATTTCATAGCCGGCAAGGTCTGTGAGAGCGCTGCCGTCCGTATTCAGCGTGGGCGCCGTCCAGGACAAAGTTACCGATCCGAGCGCGAACTGGTTCACGGTGACGTCGAAGTCCAGGGAATCACTCGCCGACCCGTCGCTCAACACGATGGAAATATCGTCGTATGAACCTTCGTCGCCGGCCTGCGGCGTGCTGCTCAGGGCGCCCGTCGCAGCATCGAAGCTCGCCCATTCCGGCTTTGCCTGAATGCTGAAGGTCAGGGCATCGCCGTCCGGGTCGGACGCGTCAGGCTGAAACGAGTAGTTATCGCCGACCTTGACCGACGCCGGCGGGGTGCCGCTGATCGTCGGTGCGTTGTTCGCGGAGCCGTCGTCCGGTGGATTGTCGGAAGTACTGCTGCCCTCGTTGCAAGCCGATAAGGTCAGGGCGCCGAGAAGGATAGCCGCCAGATTCACGCAGCCGATATGCCGCCTTGCTGTCATCATGTATGCCTCCATTCGTACGGCGGCAGATCGCAGGTTGCGCGGAACTTGCGGTCTCTTGCGGAAACCGGCTGACTTCCTTTGCCGTCGAGTGGGAATTTAACCGGAAGGCATTACGTTAACAAGAGAGGCAATTCACACTTTATCCATAAAAATCAGAGATTTGTGTCGCAACTCGGCGACACCCGAGCTAGAACTGACTTTAAGTGTCGGATGCAACTATCAACCGGGTGTCCCCTGTGAAATGCCGGAGATCACGTCGCGACCGGCCAACATTCCTGCTCCCTCATCGGGTCTCTATATCGCAAAATCTCCGGACGGGCAGCGAATGCGCAAGTTTTTCCGCTGAAATTTGCGCAACCGCCTCCGCCGGTGGGCTGGGAGGCCAGGCGTCGGGATAGTTTACAAAGGGCAAAGTGCCTTCACTCGTGAACTATAAAAAACAAGCACTTGTCGCTATGGCACGCTCGTTGCATAGTGAGTTGGCAGAACATCAATAATCGTCGTGGCCGAGGCAGCCACGAACTGAGCGAGCAAAAAACATGAGCAAAATACTAACAACGCTTTTCGCAGTGGTTTTCCTGGCGGTCAGCTCCCCCTCCTGGGCGGTCCCGATCGTCGGTACGACTGACCCCGTCAACAACACCGCCATCTTCGACTACCTGGTCGTGAACGCCAATCTGCTTCGGGTCGACCTCGAGAACACCTCGAACTTCGATGCCAGGATCACCGGCTTCGGCTTCAATATTTTCGACGGAACCGCAAACGGCCTCGCATCGGTCTCAGGCACTCTCGACAACTCAGGCTGGAGCTTTTCGTTCGATGCGATCCCGGGTCCGGGAGACCTGGATGCATTCGCCATCACCGGAGCAAATCTGAACGGGGGCGATCCGCTTGACGGCATTGCCGTGTCTTCAACCGGCGTATTCGGTTTCTCCGGCACCTTCGGTGGGATTAGCATCAGTGACATCCTTGTCCGCTTCCAGCGAACCGGTGCGGATGGCGAAGGTAGCGATCGCGGTATTGCATGCGTCGACTGCGAGCCGCCGACAATGGTGGCTGAGCCCTCGAGCCTGGCGCTGCTGGGCCTCAGTCTCACCGTTCTCGGCTTCGTGTCACGCCGACGCAGGCTGGCAAGGGGATGACCCAGGGACGGATGCGCTGCTGCGCCGAACCATCCGGATCCCCGGGTAAAACGAGAGCGGGGCCACTCGCTTACCCAAGCAACCGGCAGGCGTAGCACCTCTTGCCGCAGGCAAATTGTCTAATCAACAAACGTAATAGTCACCGAAAGGCTTCCACCCGCCGTTCCAGTCGCGTTTCTTGCCGAGTACGGTGTCGCTGAAATTGAAACCGATCCCGCCTTAAATCCGCATGAGGTGTAATTTCCATTGGAATCACCACAAAGCGAATAGGGCGCAGAGTTCTCCACCCGAGCCGAGCCATTTTTGACAATTCGCACGCTCCCTACAACACCCGGATTCGTATTCGCCCGAATACCCAGTGGCTTGCCCGCAAGGCCAGGATCATCAAGATCAATCGTGACGTTGCTGGATATTGCCCCATAACCGGCAATCGCATTCCCACTGGTATCGACAAGAGACAAACTCACGACCTCCGTTTCTGCGGGTATGGGTGTGGGCGTAGGACCTGAACTTGATACGCCCGTGATTTCGCTGACAAGAGGCCAATATCCACTATTTCTCGCCGCATTTAAACTCCACCGTAAAGATCGGGAGTTGTCTGAGTACACACACTGATAGCCGTCACTGTCAAAGTATCCCCACGCGGCATAACGCGAGATTGCCGCTTCAAAGTTATCCAATCTCGTTGAGTCTTCATTGAATACGATGGGCCGTGGTTTTTGAATATACTCGCTACGACTTCGTACTTTGTCGACCAGAGATGTTACCCCACTTGGACCAAGGCCATTACCATGAAGGAGAATGTAGTCTGCATCCTTAAGCCAGGAACTCGGTGGAACAAATCCTCCGCCGCCAGAGACAGAAACCAACAGCCGCCCGTGGGGAAGATGCGCACCAACGGCTCCAGATGAAATGGATTTTACACGCCTTATCAGTTCGGGGACTCGTGTGGGCTGAAGAATGGAGTGAGAGAAGCCGACATTGGATTCATTAGCTATTTCCAAAACGACATTCGTCCACTTGTTTTCGAGAATCCACATCGTAGCGGCATCAGTCGCGTGAATGACCGACGATTCGCTATGCAACGCATCATCTTGTCCGAAATAGAATAACCCTAAAACTACAACCATTCCGAGATCATCAGCCTTGCGAATAATACTGCCCAAACGGGTCAGATAGCGGGCATGAGGCGTGTCGCGATTGGCGTGCCAGTCATCAAAAGCTCGAGTGCCTTCCCAATCGTAGGGGTTGTTGTCAATACTGCCCGTTTGATTGTGTCCCGAAATTCCATGACAGCGATTGCTGCCGCCCTGAAAGTTGATACCGAACGCAACGAGTCCCTGGTCTTTCCAACTCGGCATCCTCAGGATGAAATCCTCGGTATTAGTGCGTGGATTCCATGGCAACATTCCGGATGGCGGCGAGCCGTCCATGTCATCATAAATCCCATTCGCCATCCTCGAATTGATCAAAAGCCCCTCAATCAATTGCGAATTCCAAGCGCGTCCCCGATAAGTCGGCTGGCCATTAATGAGAAACTTCTGGCCGGAAATTGAAACGTGAGTGTCCTGAACGTCATCGCCCGCGAAATAGCCCAGCGCCCTTGGCGATGCGGAATTGGAAACGTTGATCGTAACCGGAGCAGAAGTGGTCGAATTGCCAGCGGCATCACTGGCAACCGCTGTTAAAATATGTGAACCATCAGAGTAGGCTGTAGAATCAAAACTTGTTGAATACGGCGCTGTTGTATCAGCGCTTCCCAGTGCCATTCCATCAATTTTAGATTGCACTTTAGCAACACCAACGTTATCAGAGGCATTGGCTGTAACATTAATTCTCCCAGCAACCGTCGAACCAGCTACAGGCGACGTCATGTTAACGTTTGGACTTGTGGTATCGCCTGGATTCGAGGACGTTGAAACGAACCGAAGAGAATCGACACGCGCGTGGGCCAAGCGGCTCCCGTATCCCAAAAAACCAGTCAACTTGAAAAGTGATCCATTTTCAATTTGAATCGCTGGAACTGTAAGTCTATGTACTTCCCGATTGGACGTCGCAAGAGGATACAGGAACGTTTGAAGCGGGGTTCCATCGACCGAAATCTCGATGTGAGACTGTCCATCGTTTTCGGCAACAACATCCACGACTATGTCATAAACTCCGCTCGCTCCAGGAAAACGCTGCGTGAGGTGTCCGCCAGAACTTGCGTTATGTTTTAGCATAACCCAGCCGTCCCCGGGACTCGCACCGTCGATAACATAATTGACGCGCCCCATGTTCTCGGCTTCGAACAAAATATCGGCATGCGCTGGGCTTATATAGAGGGACATAAAACACGACGCGAAAAGCAAAAATAATTTTTGCATTGAAAGTCCCTCGGATCCGAATGAAGAATTACTCATTTTGCCGTCAAGTGCCCATTTCGAATGTCAGTCCGCCCACTGGCGATCGGTTCCGCGGATTTCAGTTGACGGTCCTTACAGTGACGGCGGAAAAATCGCTCTCGAAACCGGCCACATGAATGGCAGTGGCAACAGATCGCAGGTTGCGCGGAACATGGGTCTCTTGCGGAAACCGGCTGACTTCCTTTGCCGTCGAGTCAGAATTTAACCGGAAGCGGGTTACGTCAACAAGAGAGGCAAGTCACACTTTATCCATAAAAATCATGGATTTGTGTCGCCACTGAGCGACACCTAAGCTAGAACTGACTTTAAGTGTTGGATGCAACTATGAACCGTGTCTGCACTATGAAATGCCGGAGATTATGTCGCCATCCGGCTACATTCGCTCCGGCTTGAATCCCTCATTGAGTCCCTTATCGCAAAATCTCCGGGCGAGCAGCGAATCCGCAAGTCTTTCCTGCTGAAATTCGCGCAACCGCCTCCGCCGGGCGTGGCCGCAGGCTTTTCGGTCTCAGGCACCCTCGACAACTCAGGCTGGACCTTTTCGTTCGATGACATAGGGACGGGTGCGCTACTGCGCCGAACCATCCGGATCCCCGGGTAAAACGAGAGCGGCGACCCCAGGGTCGCGGGGTAACCCCGCCTCCTACCCGATCGGGCACCCGGTAGGAGTGAATTTCAAAAGGCGCTTGACCGATCGAATTCGACCTGCCTGAGCGCCCTTTTTTCCAGGCATCTCACGGCCCGTCCGGCCGTTTGCCCATCCCAAAGCGGCGGACACGACCCTTTGTTCCATTTGCCGTCGAGGATTTTTCGCACCTCCCCGGGCAAGCCGAGAGCGCCGACGAGCTTGTTGGTCCCCTGCGTTACGGTGACGGGCCGTTCGGTGTTTTCTCTCATCGTCAGGCACGGAATGCCGAGATAGGTCGTCTCTTCCTGCAGCCCTCCCGAGTCTGTAATGACGAGGCGTGCGCCGGTAACGACGTTCATGAAGTCGATATAAGGCAGCGGACTCAGCAGATCGACATTGTCGCTCTCCGTCAGTGCATCCGACAGCTTGAAGGTCGTCAGGTTTTTCATGGTGCGCGGATGCGAAACGAACACCAGTCGCAGGTCGGTGGCGATCTGTTTCAGTGCATTGACGATAGCGAGTAAGGTGTCCGGATTATCGACGTTCGACGGACGATGCAAGGTCAGCAGAGCGTACTCGGTGCCAAGCAGCCCGAGGTCCCGGCGGGAGGGCGAACTTTCGATCTTGTCTCGCAGCAGTTCGAACGAATCGATCATCATGTTGCCGATCAGATCGATCTTGTGTGCTGCGATACCCTCGCGCAAGAGATTCTCGTTGGCATCCGCCGACGGCGTCCACAGCACGTCCGCGATGGAGTCCGTGACCAGCCGGTTGATTTCTTCGGGCATGCGCCGGTCGCCGCTGCGCAACCCGGCTTCGAGATGAACGACCGGAATCCAGAGTTTGGTGCCCACCATGGCGCACGCAGCGGTCGAATTGACGTCGCCAACCACGACGATCCAGTCCGGCCGGTTGTCGTTGCAGACTTTTTCGTAGGCGATCATGACGCCGCCTGTCTGTTCGGCGTGCGAGCCGCTGCCGACACCGAGGTGGAATGCGGGAGCCGGCAAGCCGAGATCCCGGAAGAAGGCGTCCGACATGTTGAAGTCGTAATGCTGTCCCGTGTGGACGATCTGCGGATCGCACCAGGCGGTCGCCTTCAATGCGTGATAGAGCGGGGCCACTTTCATGAAGTTCGGCCGCGCGGCAGCGATGAGGTGTACGACTTTCCTGGACATAGTGCTGATTGTTCCCCGGCGCACCGCCTGCACGCTGGCTATTCCCCGGCGGACGGTCCTTTAGTCGCTGCCAAATACGGCGTGGAAGGTTACAGTCTTCAGGAATCGGAAGCCAGCGCACACAAAAGCCATGCTCTGTAGGAGCCCGCCATTGCGGGCGACCTGGAAAAGGGGACAGTGACCTTTTTCCTCCTCGAGGCTCACAATCTTCCCCGCGCGTCGCCGAAAAAGGTCACTGTCCCCTTTTCCAGGTCGCCCGCAATGGCGGGCTCCTACAGGGATCCTTTCCGCCGCCACCAAAATCGACGAAGCCGCAGCGCGGGCGACTGGCCCAACTGAGAACCACCGCAAAGCCGCCCCCGTTGCTTCATGCGAGGCTTCGCCGTCCCTGGAAGCACAGCTCGATTCTGCGATGCCGCAACCCGTTTACTTTTCACCGCTCGGATCTGACGACGCGAGGTCGATTGCACAGCTGCAAAAGAAGCTGTTTCCGCCCGAACTGACCGAGCCGGAGGAAGACATCCGGCAAATCCTGCGAAACACCGAGCAACACATGGTGTGCAACCTGAGTTTCGGTCTCTTTCATGGCAGCAGGATGGTCGGATACGCGTTCGCTTACGTGGAATCGGAAAGTATTTTCTACAAGCGTGACGAAGAGGTCATCTACATCAAGGAGATTGCGCTTGTTCCCGGCTACGAGAACTGGCTGCGGCCGCTCATGCTCAAAGGGATGACGCAATGCATGACGTATTGCCCGAACCTGGCGATGGAAGCACACGCGCAGGACGACTCGCTCGCAAAATGGACGCGTCTCGCGCGTCTGTTTCGTTCCCTGGGCATTACGATGACGGCCCGGGACGAAGCAAGGAAAGAGGGACGCCCGCCCTACAAGCTGATTCGATTCGATTTCGCCGGCACGACCGCGACGCTCCCCGAGCAGCCGAAAGCGTTGCCGGAACGAGCCTGGCGGTTCCGCGACAATATCACCGTCAGTGCCGTGCGGGATCCGCGGCAATGGTTGTCCCTGAAAGGCGGATGGGACGACCTGTTGCAGAAGACTACGGATTCCAACGTGTTTCAGTCGTTCGAATATCTGTGGCAGTGGTGGAAGCATTTCGGCGACTGGAACGAACTCAGGGTTATTGTCATTCGCCGCGGCGACTCGGTGATCGGTGTGGCGCCCCTGATGGTGGAGCATTTCCCGATTTTCGGCAGAGTCGTGCGGAAGCTGATGTTCATCAGCGCGCCAATGGAGATGAGCCGCCCGAAGTTCATTTTCGGGCACGATGGCGATGCCTGCCTTCCGGCACTGCTGGCTTATCTCGAAGATACCGCGGACACCTGGGACGTTCTCGACATCGATGAACAATTGCTCGACGAAACCACCGGTGCGGTGCGGGCTCATTTCAGAAAACTGCGCTACCTGGTCGCGGAGTCCGGGACGGTCTGTCCGTATATAGTCATCGAACGTCCGTGGGACCGGTTTCTGTCCGGTTTGTCTCGAAAGATGCGTAGTAATATCAATCGTCTACGACGTAAACTTGATTCAACAGGCGAGATTCGTGTCCGCAAGATCGACAGCTGGCCGGCCCTGGACGCGGCGCTCGATACGCATTGCGAGATCGAGGAGCGGAGCTGGAAGGCGGAAAAGCAGCTGCACATCTCGGGCGACAAAAGCCATTTTTTCTTTTACAAGGCACTCGCCAGGTCTTTCGGGCGCGAAGGCAACTTTGAGCTGCGGCTCCTGGAGTACGACGGGAAGCCGCTCGCAAGCACCTTCGGTATCGTGCGCGACACGGTTTTTCAGTCGCTGAAGATTGCGCACGACAGTGACTACGACAAGCTGTCGCCGGGCACCGTGCTCGAATCCTATGAACTGGAAGACCTCTTTCAGGAAGACATCTCACGTTACGAGTTCATGGGAAGCTTCCTGGCCAACAAGTTGCGCTGGACTTCGACTGTGTGCGAGACGACGAACATACACGTCTATCAGCGGCAGCCGAGGCTCATGCTGTTCTTCTTCATCTTCTTCGTCTTCAAGCGCCGGGTGAAGGCTGTGCTGAAAAAAACCGGGCAATTCGACAAGGTCGACGGGTTTCTCGGCAGGTTCAAGCGCAATCCGTTTCCGCGCTATTGAAAATGGGCATCGTCAGAAAAATCGCCAACGCGCCCCGCGAAGGCTACCGTTTCTTCAAGCTGTATGGGCAGCATCTGCCACAGGCATTCGACGCCATCTTTGCTCTGCCCTGCTCGGTGACGAAATTGCAGGGCAGGCTCAGGGGAAGCGAGGAGGAGATTACGATTGCCTACATTGGCCGGCGCCGGAACTACGATTATCTGTTGCGGGCGATTTTCGACGAGTATCGCGAAATCGAGAACAAGACTTCAAATCTGCTCGCATTCAGGAAGCATCTGGACAGGATGACGGAATCCTCGGATGTCGTCGTTGTGGATGTGGGCTGGCCGTACAGCGGCCTGTTCAGTCGCAAGGGCGGATACCTCGAGGTTCCGGACTGGGTGAACATGGCCATCGAGTTTCCCGGGGATTGGGACGAGGTCGTTCGCAATTTCAGGCGCACGGCGCGCAAGCACGATTTGCGCCTCATTCGACGCAATGGGTATCGCTGTGAACCTGCGAGTACGCGTGAGGCGGTCGAAAAGTTCTATGATGAGATGTACATACCCTTCGTCAGGCACAGGCACGCCGACGAGTCGGTCATCGCCCCGAGGAACCACGTAATCAAGCGCGGCATGCAGGGCACCTTGCTGCACATTCTGCGCAGCGACGAAATCGTGGCCGCCGGGATTATCTATCCGGAGGACGACGTCATGTTCTCGCTGTGGATGGGTCTCCCGCGCCGGTATCTGGAGTCGCAGCCTGAGGCGGCGATCAGCGCGCTGTATTTTTTCGGCATCCGCTATGCCTTCGACAAGGGTTACAAGGTTTTCGACTTCACCGGAACCCGGGCGTTTTTGAACGACGGTGCCTATCAGTTCAAGAGACGGTGGGGGCCGCAGCTCGACGATGCCTTCAGTCCGGGCTCGATACTGATCCGGCCGCAGAACGGCAACCGCAAAGCCGCACTGTTCTGCCAGCAGGTTCCGGTCCTCAACCGGACCGCGGCTGGGCTCGAGGCGTTGTTCCTGCGCGTTGACGGGCCCGTCGACGAGGACACCTTTGCGCGCCTGGAAAAGGACTTCGGCTGCGGAGGCTTTGCCAGCATGACCGTGATTGAAATCTCGGACGAAAATGAGACGAGGTCCATCCTGAGCGGCGACGGAAAATGCGAGTATCGGCTGATCAAAAGCCGCCTGGAGAGCTTTGGGGATCGTTACGTCAGGCGTCAGATCGAACACCGGAGCCCGCACGTGCCCAAGCGCCCCCTCATTGACTGGCCTCACGAGCAGCCATTGCAGGACCAGGTCGTGCGCGCCGGGCACCATCTGCTGGACACAGGCCTGTTCTCGGACGGGAACCTGATCGAACTCTTCGACCGCCACGATCCGGACGAACTGCTGGTCTACCGGATGGGCGACGACCATCACAATCTGGATGACTTCCAGTACGGCAGCCGGGGAAACCTGACGGCAACGCAATTGCTCGATGCAGTGAAAGCCGGAAAGTTGTGGCTCAACATCATCAATATGACCACGAACGACGAGCGATTCGATCAGCTCGTCGACGGCATTTACGACGAACTCGAAGAAAAAGTTCCCGGGTTCAGAACGGTCTATCGAAGCGCGAATCTGTTGATCTCGTCGCCGGGCGCGAAAGTTTACTACCATGCCGATGCGCCGCTGAACATGCTGTGGCATCTGCGCGGCGAGAAGAGGGTATGGGTGTACCCCGGCGATGAGCGATTCGCGCCGCGCGAATGGGTCGAGATGATTTTTACGCGCGAGTCGGACGACGATCTGCCCTACAAGCCGGATTTCGACCAGTATGCAACGGCGTACGATCTGAGCCCGGGTGAGATGCTTACCTGGCCGCAGAACAGGCCGCACCGGGTGGAGAACGTCAGCGGCCTCAACGTGTCGCTGACGACGGAGCATTACACGCCTGAGGCGATGAAGAAGAGGATGACGTACCTGTCGAACCGGTATTTGCGAAAGTGGTTTCGCCTGCCGACGACGGACGTGTCGCTGAACGGTCCGCGCGCGTCGATGAAACGCACGCTGTTCCGGCTCGCCCGGCGGTTGCCGGGGCTGAACGAAGCGCGGGAGTACGACGACCCTTCGAAGTTTTCGCTGGATGGGTAGCCGTCGCGCCGCCCGATCCCCGTTCGCCCGTTTCACGGGCTCCAACAGGGCTCGAATGCGCATCGAAAGCACCCTGTTGGAGCCCGCGCCAGCGGGCGATCCGATGCGCCGGACGACCGAAGAAAGCTGAAATGTACGGCTTCTTCAAACAGTCGCTGACGCTCCTCAGCGCGAAGGAAAAAAGGCGCGTCTACCTCATCCTCGCGCTCACGGCCATCGCGGCCGTCATGCAGACCTTGTCCGTCCTGTCGATCATGCCGTTCATCGTCCTGCTCGCCAATCCCGATCTGTTGCAGAGCAACGATCTATTGCATCGTCTCTACGATGCACTCGATGCCCGGTCCTACCACGAATTCCTGACGCAGCTCGGGCTCTTCGGTGTGCTGATCCTGTTCGTCGGCAACATGTTCGTCGCGTTCGAGCAATGGGTGTCCGACAGGTTTCTCAACCTTCTCGGGCACAGGGTAGAGACACTGGTACTTGAAAAGATGATGCGGAAGCCTTACGAGTACTTCGCAAGCCATCACTCCGCAAGCCTGAGCGACGTCATTCTGAACCAGGTTGAACGTGTCGTCGAAGGCGTCATCGGCACCTTCGTAACGATATTCGGCAGCGTGGCTTTGGCGACGTGCATCGTGCTGATGCTTCTCGTCATCAGCTTCAAGACCACGATGATTACGCTGCTGGGACTGCTCGCGGCATACGTTCTCGTATTCCTGTTGCTTCGCAGGCGCATAGAAAACCACGGTGCGGAACTGACGCACCACAGCGCAAAGGTTTTTACGGCGGTAAAGGAAACGCTGGACGGCATCAGGGAAATCAGGACACGAGGCGCCGAAACGTTCTTCAGCCGAAGGTTCGAAAGGTCGCGCCTGCAGTTGGCCAGGCTGGCCATTCACTACAACATCCTGAGTTATTTGCCGCACTTTCTCCTGGAGACCGTGGTATTCGCAGGCTTCGTGGCGGTTGCATTGTATTTCGTTTTCACGACCGCGGATTCGGGAGTATCGCTGGCACTGATCGCGCTCTACGGCATGGCGATCTACCGTTTGATTCCGGCGCTGAAAGGCATCTTCGAAGGCATCGCCACCGTTCACCACAACGCCGATGCGGTCCGCGTCGTGTTGCAGCATTGCGAGAAGGGCGAAGTCGCCGTCGTCGCGCGGGACCTGTCATCGCCAGCATCGGCAATCCGGCTGGAAGCAGTGACGCACCGGTATGAGAACTCCGATCGCGATCAGCTTGGCGACGTCGATCTGACGATTCCAGCCGGCACGTCCGTGTGCCTGTTCGGCGCGTCCGGTTCGGGAAAAACGACCATCCTGAATCTCCTGGTCGGTTTGATTGCTCCGCAAACGGGACGGGTGTCATGCGATGGCGTCGAGATCGGCCCCGAAACGATCGATAGCTGGCGCCGGAAACTTGGCTATTGTCCGCAGCAGATCTACCTCTTCGACGACACGATGGCGAGCAACATCGCGTTCGGTGTCGACATGGCGGAGATCGATCCGCAGCGCGTAATCGCGGCCGGCCGGATCGCACAACTCGACGAGTTCGTGACCGGCAAGCTTCCGGCGGGCTATCAGACCGTCATCGGCGAGGATGGAGAGACGCTCAGCGGCGGCCAGCGCCAGCGGCTCGGCATTGCAAGAGCCCTGTATCACGAACCGGACGTGCTCATCTTCGATGAATCGTTTACGGGTCTGGACGCGGGGAATCGCACAGCGATTCTCGATAACCTGTTCGGGTTGCGGGGCAAGACACTTGTTTTCTCGAGTCACGAAACGGCCATTGCGTCGCGCTGCGACAAGATCGTGGTCATCGAGCAGGGCAGGGTGATTGCCGAGGGGAGTTACCGGGAATTGCTGGCAGAGTCGCCGCGATTCGGGCAGCTCCTGTCAACGATCGATCTGCAGCGGCAGGCCTGACAGTTGGATGCATCGTTTTGGATCGCCCGCTTGCGCGGGCTCCGACGTTGACATTCGCACTACCTTGGTACATAAAGACTAATAATTTAGCCCATAATCGAGTTAAGGGCTGTTTTATGAGGCTTTAAGTATGCGATCTTCCGTCACCGACGTGCTCCCCCCCAAGGTTCGACGGTCATTGGCAAAACTGGGTGCAGATTTGCGAGACGCCCGGCGCAAACGCAACCTGACCGTGGAAATGATGGTCGAGCGTGTCGGTATCTCCAAGGCGACTTACCTGAAAGTCGAAAAGGGCGATCCGAGCGTGTCGATGGGGGTGTACGCGATGACCCTGTTCGTCCTCGGCTTCGCCAACGCACTTGCCGAGATCGCCGACGTGCGCGGCGACGAAACCGGGCTGCTCCTTGATACCACCCGGCTGCCCCAGCGCGTGCGGCCCAGGAGAAAGCCGAAGGCACTATGAGACGGACGATTGACGTCTTCCTTGGGGAGACAGCACCCCAGGTAGGCGTCCTGCGTTTCGAAGCTCAGGGGGCACGCGAAAGCGCTGGCTTCGAATACCATCCGGACTGGTTGGCCACACCGGATCGCTTCGCCCTGGAGCCCGGGCTTCCATTGGTGGCTGGCATGCAGTTCCATCCGCAGACGCGCGCTGGCCCACTCTTCCACGGCGCGATAGCGGATACCGAACCCGATGGCTGGGGACGCAAGGTAATCCTTCGGGACTATAGTAAGCGACGCCAACGGGACCGGGACTCCGGCGCAGATATCGGACCGCGTCCGCTCAACCACCTCGACTACCTGCTGGCGGTCGACGACCTGAGTCGCGTGGGGGCGCTGCGCTTTCGGGACGAGGACGCGATCTTCCGACGCGCCGCCGAAGCGGGGAAACGCACCGCGCCACCGCTGATCGAACTGGGCATGCTGCTCTCCGCCTCGCGCGCAGTCGAAACCCACTCCGAGACAGCCGCCGATCTCGCCTACCTGCGTGGCCGCGCCACGTCCCTCGGGGGCCTGCGCCCCAAATGCTCCGTGGTCGACGACGACGGGCGGCTGTCGATCGGCAAGTTCCCCAGCGTCGCCGATGACCGAGCCGTCACCAAGGGCGAAGTGCTGGCGCTCCTGCTCGCCCGCGAGGCGGGCATTGATGCCGCCGGAGCCCGTCTGGTGCACAGCGACGAAATGCCGGTGGCGCTGATCCACCGGTTCGATCGGCCCCAAGACGGCGGCCGGCTGATGTACCTCTCGGCGGCCACGATGCTCGGAGCCGATGCTGCCGATGCGACCGGGCACACCTATACGGAGATCGTCGATGCCCTGCGCCAGCACGGCGCCCAACCGCAAGCCGATATAGAAGAACTCTGGCGCCGCATTGCCTTTTCCATCCTCATCACCAACGTCGACGATCACCTGCACAACCATGGTTTCCTGCATGTGCAGGTCGGGCAATGGCGGCTGGCGCCGGCCTTCGATGTGAACCCGTTCCCCGAGCGCGTTCGCGAACTAAAGACCTGGATTTCGGAGGAAACCGGACCTGAGGCATCGATCGACGCACTGATGTCCGCGGCGCCCTATTTCCGAATTGCGCGCAGCACGGCCACGCGGATTCTGGCGGATGTGGAGCATGCGGTCCGCGGGTGGCGCCAGGTTGGCCATTCCATCGGCATGAGCAACCGGGAATTGGATCAATTCGCCGACGCGTTCGAGCATCGAGAACGCAAGGCTTCCGCCGCGCTGATAAGCGGCTAGGGTCGTTGGGTGCCGGACTTGGATTTTTGGACATTTCGCGTGGGTTGATTCAGATCGCGTGTCCAAATGAAATGTCCAAAAATCCAAGTCCGGCACCCAACGACCGGCACCCAACGACCCGCAGGACACTAGGATTTCATCGCAGTCATTGCGTCAGGATACGAAGCGGCGTTTACCAAGGTCAGGTTAGCGTCTGTTTCTTTCACAACTTCCTTCAATCGACAATTCGGCGGCGACAGCGCGACGACCCGATAGTCCCGCACACCCGGAGTCAGTATCGAGGAAAGTTTCGCAGCGAACGCGTCTGCGTCCGTGCGGCCATCGACGAAAACCACAGCCCTCAACCCGCTTCTCGATTCGCCAGCCGTACGAATCAGAAATGCATGGCGCAGAAGGAAATCCCGCTCGCCGTCTGACTGGCCCCTGCAGGCCCACGCAATATCCGACTGGGGTACCAAACCGGGATAGATCGCGGCGCCCCGTTTCGCTTTGTATCTCAGCGTTCCGTCGCACAAGTCCGGGCGGCTGGGCCCGAGGTCCAGCCAGCGGCAGCCCCGCAGATGGGCGTACAACAAGCTGAAGTAGTCCAGCGCATCGGTCACGCCTCTCAGGTGCACGGCCTCCTTGTCGGGATCCAGCGCGCTCCAGACGACCGCCATCGTGCGTCCGACGGGCCGAAGGAGCGCTGCTCCGAGTACGGTGTGCTGCAGCGTCAACTGGAGCACGACGCCACGGCGGCACTCCTTCAGGAACCTGTCGCGCTCGACGAGGTGAGCCGTCGCGCCAAATCTTCGGGCAACATAAGGCCGGTACAACCGATCGTAGAAGTTCGCATGATCGTCGGCATTGCGCGTCAGGTGGCACGTGTACCGATACTTGCGGAGAATTCGCGCGGTTTCCTGGCGGGTGTCGCGCCGCATCCCGTCAATCTGCGCCGGCCAGTCGCCAAGGACCCGGACTCGCTGCTTGATCCAGGCCGGCATCCTGACGAAGGGCAGGCCGGCCTGTGAGAACACGTCGCCGGCAAGGCCCTCGCGGAAGAAGACGTCGACGTTGCCTTTGGCGGCGGCAAGCAAGCGACGCACGTCATCCGGTTCCTTCGCAGACGTCCGGTCGCTTACTTCGTATTGTGCGAAAACGTTCGACAGGCACCATGCGCGATTGTCGCCGGGCCCCGCGTACGCTGCGGTCAGCTTGTCGCCGGTGTCCGGAGACTTCCCGATCGCGATCACCAGTTCGAATCGAGTTTTGTTCCTGTGCCGTATCCGGTTTGCGATGACGTCGGAAAGGATCGCCGTGGCGTTGCGGACACCGTCCAGGCGGTCGCGCGGCGTTTGATGTATTCGCGACTGTCGCGCGGCCTTGCGCAGGTCCGGGCCGGCGTAAAGTATCTCTTGCGCGAGGAGGGGGTCAGTCATTGTCGATTCTGTTGCCGCTGTTGGAGCCGGTGAAAACGGGCGATCCCCGCGCCGGTTATTTGCCCGTTTTCACGGGCTCTAACGCGGGTTACGATCGAGCCTCCCGCGCCGGGTACTTCGCATTCAGGCACTCGATGTCGTCCATTGCCGTGAGGTGTTCGTAGCTTTCGCGTTTGCGCAGCGTATAGGCCTTTCCATCTTCGAGCATTACGATCTCGGGCCTCGGGAATGCGAAGTTCGAGGAGTACGACGTGAAATAGGCGCCGGCATCCATGACGGCCAGCACGTCCCCGCTCTGCAATGCCGGCAGGCAGCGATGCCTGGCCAGCCAGTCGGCGGACGTGCAAAGCCGTCCCATCAGGTGGTAAGTGGCGTCATTCGCCTCGTGCATCCGGTTGGCCGCGAACATCTGGTGATACTCGTAGTCGCAAGGGTACGACGTCAGGATCTTGCCGGCATCGGTCATGGCGAAATCCGGTCCCGACGTATTCGGCTTGATTGCGTGCACTTTCGTCAGCATCGCATGCGACTGACTCGTGACGATTCGCCCGGGCTCCAGAATTATCCGCGGTTTGACCAGATCGTTCATTGCGCAATACCGGTCCAGCGCGTGCGCCACACGCGTCACGTACGCCCTGAAATCCACACCGGCGTGCGGGTCCGGCGGACGGGGCGGCACGCCGAGCAGCCGTTGCATTGCGTACTCGCGGCGCGACATGACTTTCATGGTCGGCACGGTATAACCGCCGCCGATGTTCAGGCTGGCGGTAGTCAATCCGAGCGTGCGCTTGATGTGCCTTGCGAAATCCAGTGCGGCGGTCATGTAGCGGATGTGCAGTTCCGGGTCGTCATTGTCGGCGACGGCATGGAAGTGGAGGCCGGCGAATTCGAACAGCTCCGGCGCCCCCGAGATCTCTCGCGCAGCGCGCTCTGCTTCACCCGACTCGACGGCAAGCCCGAAATGCGAACTGCGGTCGACCTTCAACCTCAGGCTGAGCCGGGCTTTACGTTGAAGTTTGGTCGCGACCTTTCGCAGAAGTGCCAGCTCGCCCCGGTCATCGACGTTGATGCAGGCCGCGCCGATCCGCACTGCGTCATGTAGATACCCGTAGTCCTTGTTGACGCCGTTGACCACGATCCTGCCGCCGTGCATGCCGAGCTTTTCCGCAAGCCACAGCTCATAAGGGGATATTACTTCCGCAGCGAAACCGGCCCCGTGCAGTTCGCGGAGCACGCCGGGGATGCAGTTCGTCTTGTACGAGAACGCAGCCATCGCGTCCGGAAGAACCGACTTGACGGCGGAGATGAACGACGCGGCATCGAGTTCGAGCCTGGAGCGGCTTACCGCGAGTAACGGCGATCCGAACTTCCCGACCAGCGACGGGATGTCGACGCCGTCGATCTCGAGATGACCGAAGCTGTTCACAGCCGCGCCCCACAGCGCCGGTTCCCAAAGTGCGCTCGCTTTCTGCTGACGCTTCGATATCGAGGCGCCGAGGCGTGCGAGTGGGGCGAGCAATGGATTCATTTGCGGACCGGGAAGTGACCGTTGCGAGCGGAGTTTATTTTCGATCGCCTGCGCCGACCGTCGCAGATCCTTCAAGAGTCATTCCGGCGTGTGCGGACAGCGCGTGCTGCATCACTTTCTCGTATTGTGACGCGATACGCGGCAAGCGAAATCGTTTGATTCGCTCCTTCGCCCGCGCGCTCAGCATCGTGATCCTTTCTTCGTCGGTCATCAGCAGAACCAGCGCATTGCGTATCTGATCGACTCGGCCGGGCACCGTTGCAATCCCGGCGTCGCCGACCACTTCCGCGCAGCCGTCCGAGTTCGTTGTAATGATCGCGCACCCGGCTTCCATCGCTTCCAGCAACACCGTTGGAAAATTCTCCTGCAGCGACGGGAATACGAAGATTTTCGAGGTCGCGTACAACTCGGCCAATGTGTCACCCTGCACAAATCCCACGAACCTGACGTTGACGCCCATGCGTTTGACCCGGGCTTTCAGCTGCGGCAGGTAGGGGCCATCGCCCGCGATGACGACTTCCCAGTCGTGCTCCAGGCTCGCGAGCGCTTCGATAAAGTGCTGCACGCCTTTACGCGGGAACATGCGGGTTACCACGAGTATGCGATTCTTTTTCCCGCCGAAGGTGTTGTCGGTGAACTTTGCGGCGTAGCCGTTTCGCACGACCTCCACCGGAACGTCGATGTGCAACCGGGCCAGATCCTTGAGGAAGCGCGACGCAGACACCACCTTGGCGCTGTTCCTGATGATTTTTCGCCAAACCGGACGCACGAGGTTGTGGGCGATGCGAAACCGATCGGGGTTGTATCCGGGAACGTCGGAGCCGTGAATGGTCGTTATGTAGGGTAGCCCCGTCTTCTTGTACAGCAGGTAAGAGGCGAGGCCGCTCGGCAACGCAAAGTGCGTGTGATTGAGATCGAAATGATGCGCCGTTGTGAGCTCCAGAGCTTTGCGGTAGGCCGGCCAGATCCAGGTCATCAATTCGGCTGTGGTCGTGTAGTGTCGATGCGCTCTCAGGCAGCGGACACGGTGCACGTTGACGCCGTCGACGGTCTCCGTCCGGGGCAGTCCGCGCATGCCGGACGTTACCACGTCGACCGAGTGCCCGCGCGACACCAGCGTTGCGGCGAGCGGATGCGCAACGTTACCACCGCCGCCGCCGATCGGCGGATACTCGTAGCTCATGCAAAGGATTTTCACGGCCGCAGCACCCGGGATTCCACGGGCCTGAATTTCCGCGTCCCGTCCGGAATCAACTTGTCGGTGAAGGCGAATTTCAGTTCGAGCCCGCGGCCGAGCAGTTTCTCGAAAATTTCCCTGATGCGCGCGATGGTCCGATCGCGTGAGTGATCCACCGAGGCGGAATCGACCTCGAGATCGACGTCGAGGCTGGTCAGGTCGCGCTGCGTGACTTTGAAGCGGCTTACGCCGGGAATGTCGCGCAACGCGTCCGTAATTCTGTACGGAGAGAGTTCCGTTCCGTCGCGGCACACGAGCGTGTCGATGCGGCGGCCCTCGAATGCCGTGATAACCGGTTCGCCGCCGGCGCTGCGGGCAAATGCCAGGTCGCCGGAATCGAACCGGATAATCGGGGAGGCTCGTAAGTCCAGGTTAGTCATTAACATCCTGTAGCGACCGTGGCACGAGTCGTCGGGTATGAGCTCCGTCAGGACGGCGCTGCGCGGCGTAATGTAGCCGTCAGCGCCGGGGCGTTGCCACGCTACAAGTCCCATTTCCGTCATTCCGTAGAAGTCGATAACGGGGCAGCCAAAAACGGCCTGAAGCGTGCGGCGAGTCGCTGAATCCAGCATTTCCGCCGTTGCCACGACGAGGCGCGGCGCGGGGACCGTCTGCGGCCTTTGACGAAGCCGTTCCGCGAGGAGTCGCAGCGGTGTCGTGAATCCGTACAGAACCTGCGGACGGACCCGGATGTAAGTGTCCAGAATGTGTTCGGTCGAATCCTCGACGGACTGGTAGTGCCAGTTTTGTCGGCGGCTCGAGCCGGCATGGCGGTCAGTCAGCAACAGCAGCCGATGCCAGGGCCGATAGCCCGCCGACAGCAGCCCGCGAAGGAAACGGAGGTTCCTGTGTCGTCGGTAGTGAGCATCGATGTAGAGCGAAAATGCCTGGCCGGTTGAGCCCGTCGTCGTCTCTTTTGTAAGGTTCGATAAGTCGAAGCGGCGGTTGATGCGCTGATCCAGCGGCGTGGCAAGAAGGTCCGCTTTGCTAATGATCGGCAAACTGCGCAATACCTGGGGGTCCGCCAGTTCGCGTTCGGATAATCCGAGGCGCGCGTAAAGCGTCCGGTACAGCGGGACGTTCCGCCATGCGTCGATCAGCAGCCGCCGCAGTTTGCGACGCTGCGTGCGGTTCAGCTCCGAACGGATTTGTGAAATGCCTGGCATTGCCACATTGAACGCTCGTCAGTTGTGCTGCGATTGCGGTTGTGCATCGGTCGCCGGAACACCGCTCGATCGTGCGACCAGTTTCTCGATGAATTTTTCCGTCTGGTGCTCGAGGGCCGAGGTATCCGGCTTGAATCGAGCCGGCTGGTGGATCGCTTCACGCAGCATGGCGACAAGACGCGCGGTTTCTTCGTGACGGACGAGATCCGCCATGGATATGCAGCGCGCTCCCTGTCCGAGCAGCGAAAACATGCCGAAGGACTTCTGGTTGTACGCCAGGCCCACGATGGGGGTGCCCTGTCCGGCGGCCAGAATCGCCGGATGCATTCGGCCGCACAGCATGACCGAGAGCAGCCCCGTGATTGCCTTGTACAGTTTCGGATCGTCGACGCTCAGCATGGAAAAGCTGTCGGACCGCATTCTTTCTGCGATTGCCTCGCACACTGACGCATCGTTTTCGTGCTGCACGTTGTAGGTCGGCATGAAGACGATGTGTGCGTCGAGATGATCAGCGACGTCGTCCAGTGCCGTTGCAATGTACTTCGTGAACGCCGACATCATCGGCTTGCCGCGGTTACGATGCAGCCCGAGCCTGGTTACGTGCTTGTGCGGAATGAAGTTCGAATTCGTATGGAACCAGCGGCGCACCGAAACCCCGACCAGTCGTTTGTCCGAGGGCACGCCGGCCTCCAGCAGCAGCTGTCTGGCCGCGCTCTGGCCCGCGGGCTGCAGCAGGAACGCAGGGTCCGGCACCACTTCAACCGTCTTTTGCGTTAACGGCTGCAGGACGGCGAGGGCCAGCGGATCCCGCACCGAGATCGGCTCCAGGGTTTGCAGTGCGAGCCTGCCGAAAAGGCGACTGACGGGATGCCGAAGCGGGCCCGCGCCGATGGAGAAGCCGGCGATACGCTTTGCAAGCAGCCGTAGGAATGCCAGCCGCACCGCCCAATAGGGCATCTTCAGCAGGCTGTCATCGTCCTGGAACAGGCCGCCGCCGCCGCAGATGACGAGATCGGCCTGGTGCGCGGCTCGGGCGAGACTGCCGAGGCCGCGCCAGCCGCGCTTCAGAGGAATGATGCCGAGACGTTGGCTGTCTCGTTCCGGGCATGAGGTCAGCAAGGAAATCCGGATTGCCGGATCGATGCTTCGCAGACGCTCGCAGGTCGCGGTAACGATTGCGAGGTCGCCGAGGTTTCCATCGGTGTCCCCGGCCAGGATGAGGACCTTCGTGGCAATGACACGTTCCCTGTGCGGTGAATCCGCAATTTCTGGAATTTCCGATCTCGCAATTGTCGGAAATTGCGAATTCGCGTGCCATGCGAGCCGTCACAGAGCGGAGGGCCAAGGCGGTCGCGGTCATTCTGATTGCCGGCGGGCGATCCCGGCGTTTCTATTGCCGCCTTTTGGAGGCCGCGATAGCCGGCGATCGCAGTGCAGCCGGCGTGGGCGATACCGCAGGAAAAGTGTGACCTGCGTCACAAAAAAACTTGCGACGCGCTCGGTCGCATAGTCGTGCGCCATCCTGAGAGAATTCCACCAACAGCAATCAGGGAAGTTACTGTTGTATGCATAATCGCACGAAGTTGGTTTCACGCGCAGCTACCGATGTTCCGATCCCTGACCGGCGTCAGCCTCAGCCGCAATCACCTCCTCGTCACCCCTTACGTACCGTCCGAATAAGGACCTGGGAAGAGTTTCCGGCCTTGCAGGGGGAGTGGGCTTCCCTTCTCGAGAGGTGTGCCGATTCGAGCGTCTTTCAGACCTACCAGTGGCACCAGAGCTGGTGGAAAGCGTTTGGCGGTACCGACAAGCTCCTTTTGATCCTCTGCTATTCCGGTTCGCACCTGGTCGGTATCGCGCCGATGATGGTCACGACGGCGCACTGCCGGGTCAAACCGGCACGTAAGGAGATCCGTTTTATCGGAAGCGCGAACAACGCCTCGGACTATTGCGATTTTCTGATCGATGCGGAATTTCCGGGAGCGTTGGAAGTCCTCTTGCGTGAACTCTGCGACAGTCCATCGCACGCCGACTGCCTGCACTTGACGAACATGCAGGAGCATTCCAGGAATCAGTCGGTGATGCGCCGATTTTTCCAGAAGCGGCAATCGAGATTCATCGTCGAAATCGACCAGCCCGCGCCGTGTCGTGTTCTCGGGGACGTCCAGGAAGACAAAAAAACCGCGAACAAATCCAGCCTGCGGCGCCGCTGCAATTATTTCACGAAAGCGGGAAACCTTCGTTTCCACAGGTGCAAGAGCGAGGCGGAGATCTTCCTTTACCTGGAAAAATTCTTTGACCAGCACCGATCGAGGCGGGAACTGGCGGGCACAGCGAGCCAGTTTCTTGACCCGGCCCAGTGTTATTTTTTCAGCAACCTGGTTGTGTCGCTGTTTCCGCAGGGCTGGCTGAAGTTTGACGTCATGTTATTCGACGGAGAACCCCTTGCGTTTCATTTCGGGTTCGAATATCGGAAGCGTTTCATCTGGTACAAGCCGACATTCAATGTGGAGTTTGCAGATAAATCGCCGGGCGAGGTGCTGATCAAATATCTGCTGGACGATGCCATTGCACGCGGTCTTGAGGAATTCGACTTCACGGTCGGATGCGAGGCATTCAAAATGCGGTTTTCCAACGAGACGCGCTACAACAACAGATTGATCGTCTTTCGATCGAGATACATGTACTGGTTCTACAGGGTAAGACGGTTCGTCAGGGCAGTCCGCAGGCAGAACGCTTTCGGTAAATTCAAACATGCCGCACAGGGACCCCTGCAACCCGCTTAACCGGTCGTTGCTGTCGCTGGCCTCACGAGCTGCGGACTACGGAACGTCCGTACTGACTTCATCGGTGAAGACACTCTCGATTCCACCGCTGTCGTAGGCGGTAGCGGCAAAGTACCATGTCCCCGAATCCAGGCCGTCGACGACATAGGAATCCACAGTCGGGTTGTCGATTTCTATCTCGTAATCGTATGTTTCCGACAGGCGGCCATACTGTATCCTGTAGCCCGCCAGATCGGTCAGGGGAGATCCGTCGGCACGGTTGGAAGGGGCTTTCCAGGCCAACGTGACCGATCCGGCGTCGCCGGATTCCCGATTGACCACAACCGTGCGCGTCGCCGTGGTACCGGCACTGTCTTCAGCGGTGATAGTTATCGAATTATCGCCCATTTCCAGGGGGATACCGCCGGTTTTCCAGGAGTCGGTGCCGCTTGTTTCGCCCTCACCGCCCCGGTCGTTTGCCCATGAGACTGACACGATCTCGTAACTGCTTTCCGCCGTGCCTTCCAGAATGACCGATTCGTCCGGAGTCTCCATATTCTCGCCGCTGGCAGGGCTGGTAAGCGAAATGCTTATTGTTCCCGGCGAGCCGTCGGCGGTGCCGGTTGAATCGTCAGCTGCGGCGACGTTGTTCGTTTCGACCTGCGGTCCGGATCCTGAGCCACTACAGGCACTCAAAATCAGTGTGCAAATCGTGATGAGGACGTAGTGCGTAACAGTGTAATACTTCATTCCCGCGATAACTCCAGGTACATGAACTGGCCCGGAAATCGAGGACGCAGAAATCTCTTGTGGGATGAACCACGCCATAAATGAGCAATGGAGTTGCTTCGAATACGAGTGACGATTAATTTTGCGTCGTCGTTACATTTGCATCCGTTGGGCGGCAACCCCGCTGTCATAAGACCTGCGTCTCGTAGACCGGAAGTTTTGCGTCCCCGCCTTTCGGTGGGTTTGCCTATAAGCAGACTGTGCGTCTGCGCCGCTAGTACTGGTAAATGTAGCTTCGTGATTTCACATGGATCCCCTGAGCGAATTGATTTTGTGTCCACGGTCGACACAGGCCTGGTACAAACGGCTGGTCACCCGTGTCCGTTCTCCATCGCCCGAATTCCATGTCGATTGCGTTCGACACTACCCTGTGCCATCGGCGACGCGCTGGTAGGGAGCAAATTACGTGCCAGAGAACACTTTATTCAGATATAACAATGAGTTAGGATGACTCGCGGCGTGCGGAGGGCCCGCTTGATTGGCGCGACTGTTTGCCTCGGCAGACACAAACGACCTTGCCAGAGAAGAAATTGGACATAAACGACTGAAAATAGACGTCTTTCCAGCTGTCGCCAACTTGCGACAGGGCAAAACTTGTTTCCCGATTGTTTTTTTGTCGGCAAACTCGGGCCGCTGGTTGATATTGCCGGGTGGGCCGCACTTGCTGCTCTGAAGCCGCGGCCGGTCTGTCTGAAGCGGTGCCTCAAATGATATTTTGAGCCACCTCATTCGAATGTTCGCTCTCCAGGCCATTCGCATCGTAGGCAGCGAGTGCAAAGTACCAATCGCCCGACACGAGATCCTCGACCACGTAATTCGAGACGCCGGGATTGTCTATTTCGACCTCATAATCGTAGACGCCTGACATGCGGCCGTAATAGATCTTGTAGCCGGCGAGATTCGTCAAAGGCGAGCCGTCGATGCGCGCAGTCGGTGCGTTCCACGCCAGGGTTACGGACCCATTCTCTCCGGACTCCCGGTGGATTATGAGGCTCTGGCTGGTCGTCTCTCCGGCAACGTCCTCTGCGGTAACCGTAATTTTGTTCTCGCCCAGTACGAGCGCTACGCCGTTCGTTTGCCACGAGTCCGTACCGTCAGCGACCCCCTCACCGCCACGATCGTTGGACCACGACACCTCGTAAATGCCCGCGTCGCTGCTCGCTGTTCCCGCGAGGGAAACGGTGGGGTCCGTGGTATCCATTTCGGACGTACTGATGGGGCTTGTAATGGCCAAGCTGACGTCGGTGGCGGACTCGTCCGAGTCCGAGAGACAAGACGTCAGAGTCATCGCCAGTGTAAGGATGAGCGCATGTCGCGCAACGGATCGATGGTTCGTCATTCCTGCACAACTCCTTGTCGGCAGGCAAACCCGATTCCGGGAACGCTGGTACTCTAGCCTCGAGGCATGGTCGACGGAAAACGTCTGGAGGTTGCGAAGATCGCCGTGAACCGGCTTGAGAACGTTCGCACTGAGGTGCGTGTTCTGTCTCCTGGCAACCCCGCTGTCGTAGGACATGTGTCCCGTAGACCGGTGGCTTTGCGTCCCCGACTTTCGTCGGGTTTGCCTTTGTCATGGCGCCTAGTATCTTTGAATCAGGCAGCGAATTGCAAACTGATTCTCAACGCAAAACGAGAATCGCATCACGGTTTCAAACATTCGTGGCAGGCGGAGAGCTCAATCACAGTTTCAAATATAATGCCGGAAAACCTTGCAGTTCCACGTGCACTGACCTGATATGCTGACATAACATTCAGGTCCACAAGTTTGGATACCAACGAAGAAATGGACCTTTCCGTCGTAGTACCTCTATACAACGAAGAAGACAGCGTCACGCCCCTGTACCTGGCGATTGCCGGCGTACTGGATACGATTCTCGGCACGTCGGAAATGATTTTTATCGACGACGGCAGCCGCGATGCGACTTTCTCCGTTGCCGAGCGCCTTGCCGCGAACGACCCGCGTCTCAGGGTCGTCAAGTTCCGGCGCAACTATGGCCAGACGCCGGCCATGGCTGCCGGGATCGACGTAGCGCGTGGGCGAGTCGTAGTAACAATGGATGGTGACTTGCAGAACGATCCCAGGGACATTCCGAACTTTATCGACAAGATAACGGAGGGCTACGACATCGTTGTCGGCTGGCGCTTCGACCGGCAGGACAAGCTGATATCGAGAAAAATTCCGTCGCGTGTTGCGAACTGGCTGATCGGCAAGGTGACGGGGGTGCCGATCAAGGACAATGGCTGCTCGCTCAAGGCTTTTCGAGCCGATGTGATCAAGCATGTCCCGCTTTACAGCGAGATGCACCGATTCATTCCCGCGATGGCGTCGATAGCCGCCCCGCGAATCGCCGAAATAAAAGTACGCCATCATGCGCGCCAGTTCGGGCAATCCAAGTACGGGTTGTCCAGGGTCTATAAAGTATTGCTCGATCTGCTTACTATCAAGACCATCGCCGGGTTTGCGTCGCGGCCACTCACGTGGTTTGCGATGCTCGCGGCTCCTTTCATTTTGCTTTCAATGGTCATGTTCATAAGCGGTATAGTCGCAATCATGCTCGGCGCGGAATCGGTATTGACTATGACGGCTTCCGGGCTGTTTTTCGCATCGCTCAGCCTGTTCCTGATATTCAGCGGCGGGCTCGCAGAACTCATCAACAGAACCGGCGACACGGCAGTAGTCAAGTTCCCACTGTTGACGGCGATGGAAATCAACCCGGATGAAGTGCGGGGAGCGAGTACGAACCGAAGGGAAACTCCTGAATGACTAACAACACCAAAGTGTCAGCTATCGTGCCCGCCAGCGAGCGGTACGATAACTCAGGGTCGCTCGCACGCGACTACCTGGATGCGCTGAACGAGACCGGCCGGGAGTTCGAGCTGGTCTTTGTGCTGGATGGTAAGCACTCGGATCTGGCGGATCGTCTACTGGAGCTGGCCGCGAACGACAGGCGGCTCCGCATCATTCAGCTTGCCAAGGGTTTCGGCGAGGCTACGGCGGTGTCGGCCGGCATCGAGAATACGGACGGCAGCATAGTGCTTACTCTGCCCGCGTACCACCAGATCGATTCTCAGGAAATCACCAAGCTGCTGAACGAACTTGACACAAGTGACATGGCCGTTGCCGCGAGGTGGCCGCGCGCAGCGGCGTCGAGGTTCGAGGTCGTCCGCCGCAAGGCGTTCCACTGGCTCGTTAACAGCGTGTCGGGGATTGCGTTCAGCGATCTCGGCTGCGGCGCCCGCGCATTCAAGCGGGTAGTTGCAGACGAAGTCCCGATTTACGGCGATCAGCATCGCTTCATTCCGCTGTTGGCCGTACGGCGAGGGTTCCGCGTGCGGGAGGTGCAGGTTCGTCAGTCAGAGCAGGACCGCCTCAAAAAGAGCTACGGACCGAAGATCTATCTGCAGCGAATTCTCGACATCTTTACTGTCGTATTTTTGGTCCGCTTTACCAAGAAGCCGTTGCGTTTTTTCGGCATGATTGGCAGCGTTACGTTCCTCCTGGGGGCGATATTTCTAGTCATTGTAATTATTCAGCGCCTGTTCTTGGACACACCTCTTGCGGATCGACCCGCGCTGCTTCTTAGCTCGCTGCTGGTCGTTCTGGGCCTGCAGATTTTTGCCTTAGGGCTACTTGGTGAGCTTATCATTTTCACGCATGCGCGCGACTTGAAAGAGTACACGATCGAAAAGATCGTCAATTGACAGTCGCCGCAAACGATACGACGAGCCCACAATTACCGATTCGCTCCGACTAATTCGGCCAATTTCCCTGAGCTTCTAGTGAATGAGTTAGCAAGCGCATGAAGAAAAAATTGCGTGTGGGCTTGCTCGTCGATGATTATCGGGTTCCCGCGTGGGCCCACCTCATGCTGTCGAAAATTGCCAACAGCGAGTACGCCGACATAGTGCTCGTCGTGTTGAATGCCGCCACGCCAAATGGCCCGGACATTGCCGAGAACCGGCCGTCGAGGTGGACCAAAATTCCGTCGATTTTGTTGAATCGGGTTCTTCGTTTCGCCCGAGGGATTCTGATGGAGCGAGTGCAGTGTGAAAGAAATGCGTTTGAAAAAGTGGATTCTGAGCCGTTGTTACGTAACATTCCTGCATTGAAGATATATCCGGTCAGGAAGACGTTTTCCGATTACTTTACCGATGAGGATATTACGAAGATTCAACGTTTCGACGTTGACGTGCTGGTGCGCCTTGGATTCCGGGTTCTGAGAGGTCGGATACTTGCGGCATCGAGGCATGGCGTCTGGTCGTATCATCACGGCGATAACCGCATCAATCGCGGCGGGCCGCCTGGGTTCTGGGAGACCATGGAGTCGTGGCCGGCAACCGGTACGGTGTTGCAGGTTCTCACCGAGGATCTGGATGCCGGTACCGCGCTCTATCGATCATGGTCTTCTACAAACAACAGGTCGGTAACGTTGAACAACAACGCAAGATTCTGGACGTCGGCATCGTTTCTTCCAAGGACACTCAGAAGATTACATTCGGTGGGCGAGGAAGAATTTTTTGCAGAAGTACGGAAGAACAATAGTCATCCCGATTTCTATTGCAACAGGTTTTACCGGAATCCAGACAACAGAGAGCTGTTCGTGTTACTTGCCAAGAAGACTTGGCAAAGAATACAGGCCAGGCTGCGCAGGCAGTTTTATTTCGACCAGTGGCTGCTGTTGTACGCGATGGGAAACGATATCTCTGGTTCCTTCAGGCATTTCAAAAACATTCTGCCACCTCGCGATCGTTTTTGGGCGGATCCTTTCGTAGTCCATGAAGGCGAGTCGTATTACATTTTTATCGAGGAACTGGTTTACCAAAGGGGCAAGGGCCATATTTCGGTCATTACAATGGACGGGCAGGGCAATTATGGTGCCCCGGCGCTCGTCATCGATGAGCAACACCATCTCTCGTATCCCTTTGTCTTCAACTACCAGGGGTCTCAGTACATGCTGGTCGAGGCGTGCGAGGCTCAGGTTGTGCCTCTCTACAGATGCGAGGTATTCCCGCACAAATGGGTGTTCGAGAGGAATCTTCTGCACGGCGTCACTGCGGTCGACGCTACCCTGTTTCAATATGGCGGCAAGTGGTACCTTTTCGCAGGCGTCGAAGAAAATCCCGGATCTTCCACCTGGGACGAGTTGAACCTGTATTTTGCCGATGACCCGATTACCGGAAACTGGCAGCCGCACCCACTGAACCCTGTTATTTCCGATGTACGACGGGCACGACCGGCGGGGCGGATTTTTGAACGCAACGGAGTTATCTATCGGCCAAGTCAGGACAGCAGCCGTCACTATGGTTATGGACTGAAAATCAATCAAATTACGAAACTGAGCGAAACGGAGTACGAAGAGGAAGTTGTGAGCAGTATCGAGCCGCAGTGGAGCCATAAGATCACGTCTATTCACACGTTCGCTCACACCCATGGGCTGACGGTCGTGGATGCCGAGATACGTAGAGGCAAATATTGGTAGCCTGGGCTGAAGGATAGCCACTGGCCGAAAATGTTGTGGATATTTTAGTAGGCTTTTTTGTCCGAAAAGATCATCACGACTGTCCGGAAAATGATTCGAACGTCGAGCTCCAGCGACCAGTTGCGAAGGTACTCCAGGTCGGCTTCGACACGCCGGCGCATGTCCTCAACGGTTGCCGTTTCCCCACGAAATCCCCTGACCTGGGCGAGCCCGGTCACGCCGGGCGTAACTTTGTGACGAATCATGTAGCCCTTTATAAGGCGTCGGTATTCTTCGTTGTGCGCTACCGCATGAGGTCTTGGTCCGACGACGCTCATTCGACCTTGAAGCACATTTATGAACTGGGGAAGTTCGTCCAGGGAGTAGCGACGCAGGAAGGCACCGACACGAGTGACCCGCTGGTCGTTGCGCGTGGCCTGTTGTATCTCACCGCTATCCTCGGATACCGACATCGTGCGGAATTTGTACACCTTGATCTCATTACCGTCCAGACCGTACCGCCGTTGTTTGAATATGATGCTGCCCGGCATGGTCAATTTGATGGCGAGCGCGATAACCAGTAGAACAGGACTGATGAGGACAACTATGCCCAAGGCAAACAGAAAGTCGCTCGCTCTCTTAACGACACCACGGGACCCATGAAACGGAGATTCGCACAACGCGACCACGGGTAAACCTTCGACTTCATCGGTACGGCACTGAATGAGGTCGAATACAAAAACATCGGGCACATAATAGATCGAAGCCGTCGTGTCGTGCAGTTCGTCGAGCAACTCCGTGACGCGCTGGATGTTGCGCATTGGCAGCGCGATGTAGATAACGTCGATGTGATTCGATCGAATATATCCAGGCAGTTCTGCGAGCTTGCCGAGCAGTCTCTCAGGGCGCATCTGTCCCAGTCGCTCGAGGCCACGATCGTCGAAATGGCCGTCCAGAGACAAGCCGAGATGGGGGCTTGCCGTTATTTTGTCCGCAAGCAAACGGGCGTGCTCGTTAACTCCGGCGATGACGACGCGGCGCTTGCTGATTCGGGAACGCCTCAGGCGCAGGATCAACCTGTCAACTAAAAGGCGCGTCAAAAGTATCAATACAGGGGCGACAAGGGCCCAGGAGAACAGGAGCTTGCGAGAGTAGATCGCTGAGGTTTTTGTCGCATATCCCAATATGAGAAGCACGCCAAAAAGTATGCACCAGGACCAGAATACGGAAATCGCCGTGCTCCAGAACGGTGACACCTTATGCAGTTCCGATGTTTGAGGGCCGCCGAAGAAAATGAGCGCCAGCAGTGTCACTATTATAAGGAGAGCCTGGTAAGCATCGGACAGGTCAGTCCCATAGACCAACATACCAATGCGCAGGGCTGCGAAGGCTACAACAGCGGCCGAAATGCGCTGCAGCAGGGCCGCAAGTCCCAAGGGCAGGTCCTGCTGAAAGTAACCTTGATCGCTCATTTAACTGGTCTGATTAGGAGAATGGTTGCGACTTTTGAAACCTGGCGGGCACGTCAATTTGAACCGCCAACCATAAGTCGCCTTGCCATACGTTTTTGCATAAATGGAATGAATATACCAAATCACAGGCTTCCCCAATTGTGACTTCGTTCCAGTTTGCACCAAGCAGACTGGACAGATGTCAACCGGCAGCGACCCGTCGGGAAAACCCTGCGATCACAAGAACCGACGCACTCGAGCGCGGGTGGACCGGGTGATATGATGCGGGATTCTGCCACATCAGGAAAGGAACGGGGACCGTTTTGCGCGGCAGTTCAGGACAGAATCTGCCTGTAGACGTCAATCGTTTTGCGGGCAACGCTATCCGCCCGATACTCTTCAGTGGCCAGGCTCCTGGCCTCGGTTCCGAATGACTGGCGCAAGGACTCGTCCGAAAGCAATGTAATAAGTCGCTCAGAAAGCGTATTCACATCGCCAGACGGAATGAGGAATCCGGTCTTGCCATTTCTGACCAGGTACGCGACGCCGCCAATGTCGGTCGCGACGACCGGCACACCCGCCGCCATAGCTTCGACAATTACCATCGGCGCGGTCTCCTGATACGACGGCAATGCCAGAACGGCAGCGTAACTTAGCTCTTCGCGCAACTCTTGCTCGCCAAGCAGGCCTCGAAACTGCACGATGTTGCTAATGCCGAGGTTTTCGGATTCTCTTTTTAGTTGGCCGACGTACTGCCTGTCATCGAGGGAACCTGCCAAGACCAGTTCTATCTTTTGCGATTGCGCGACTCGTGCGGCCGCCCTGATCAGATCCGTGACACCTTTCAACGCATAAACGCGTCCCGCAAACAGTACACGGCCGGGTTTCTCACGCCGCTCTATCGCGAAGAAGCCATCCCCGATCGGGTTCGGAATCAGATAGTGTTCGCCTGCAAGCCGATTCTCGAAATATTCTGCAACGTATGGACTGATCAGGATCGTGTGTTTTCCGTGCCTGATGCAGTAATGCTCGCTTAGTCTGCTCAGTAGGCGATGTCGCGCACGCTTTCCAAAACCCGAATAAAACCTGGCTTCTTCCGACATGATTCCGTGAATCGTAATAACCGAAGGGTACTTGCTGCGCGCGGCGACAATGCCGTTTTGACCCGCGCCTTGCCCATGCACGATTGCAGGCTGAATTCGTTCCAGAAACCGGTTCAGCGTCTGCTGGTCCTTCCAGAACCCGGTCAGCGTGCCAAATCTCGCGCCGGGCAAGGTATGCCTGGTATAGCCACTTCCGGCCGACGTCCGCCCCTCACTGATACCGTACTTGAAACTGAGAACATGGAGGTCTACCTCGGGAATCCGGGTAAATGCGTCAATCATATATTTGGTGACTGCCTGTACACCGCCGTCTACCTTTTCGTTGAAATCCGAATGGTCGGTAATTATCGCAACTCGCAGCATTCGAGGCAGTCGACAGGACTTTCCGTGGGGGTAGAGATCCAGCGCGCAATGATAGCGGCAAAAAGAGTTGCTGTCCCTGTTCATCTGAGGCGAGCGGTTACAGGCTCGTAATCAGTAATTCGGTGATCGCCATATATTTGTTACTATCCTGATCCGTTCCCGAGCGGTGATGTCGGTTACGATGCGCGCGGCACACACGCCGCGAGGAACCGGGGGCCAGGCATTCAGCGAATGAAAAAGATCGTCTATATTCTTTCGGACAACCGATCCGGTTCGACACTGCTTGATCAATTACTGGGAGCTCACGATCGAATGGTATCGCTGGGAGAAATCCATCATCTTCCAGCCTACGTTCTTCAAGATCGAACGCTTTACAATCCTGCGCATCCGCTTGACTGTTCCTGCGGCAAACCGATCGGCAGTTGTCCGTTCTGGTCGACAGTCGAACACAAACTCGGCAGATCATTTGCAACCCTGAGACTGCGGCTGCCATTACTTCAGCAGGCGGCCGATCGCCGTGGCGCAAAGCGGCTACTCGGAACAGCGGCGAGGCGTTTAGTCCGGCAACACCCGCGTCTCTTCCTGTCGCCGTTTGCGTCGCCAGTATTCAGAGCGGGTATCGCCGCAGCTGATTCGTTTGATCTCTTTGATGCCATTTTCAACGCGACGGGCGCTGATTATCTGATCGACTCATCCAAGGATCCGTTTCGCTTTCGTGCACTGTACGATTTTGCGCCAACTAGAGTGCTGGGCATCATGTTGGGCCGCGATTACCGCGGCGCTGTCTACTCGAAGATGAAGCGAGGACGCGACTTACGGCACAGCATAGACGGTTGGGTGATGAGAATGAGGCAAATGAAAGTTCTTACAGACGGTGTTCAATCCCGTCAGTTGCTTCAACTACGCTACGAAGATCTGTGTCGCGATCCGCGCTCGGAACTCGGGAGAATCTGTGACTTCCTTTCGCTGGACTATTCTGATTCGTTGCTGACTCGTCCCTCCGTAGACGTACATCACTTGGGGGGCAGTCCGTCGAAGTTCGACCTGGACCGCAAGTCGATTGCGCTGGACCAATCTTATCTTGACGCATTTAACGAGCGCGATCTTGCGACCATGCGGGAAATTGCAGGCGACATAGCAACCGAATGGGGTTACACCTGATCTCGCAACGAAACTCACGCCAGATTATTCGCCATTCTCGAAATGCGAGTTGGATTCGCTGGAGTAAGCGCGACGTGTCGCAATATGGTGACATTTGACTCAGGGTTTTACATTTCGTACTTTGCCCTGAAAGAAGGTGAACCTGCCCGAAGCGAGCGATGCAAAGCTTCAAGACTGATGGGGCGAACCTGCATGGTGAGATTGCAACACGCCGGGAATTCTCGGCATGGTAGTGCATTGTTCTCCTTCTGGAACGTGCGGATCGATGGAGATGTCCGATAGCCATCCCGGCGCTGCTCGTGGCTGGCATCGATAAGCATTGTGGTCCGCTTTTAACCTGCTATTTGTGCTTGGGGCTGTTCAATGAATAAAGCATTTACTGTCGTCTTTCTCTGTCTCGGTTTGTCTGCTGCCGCAGGCGCGCGAGATGTTAATTTCACTGGTGATTTTGAATCGGGTCGTATACAGGCAAACGGTTCCAGCAGAGATGGATTTTTCGTCCATACTTTGCCGAACCCGCAGAGCGGCTCGTCGGATGTGAGTAGTACCAGCGGCGGGTTCGGCCCGGATAGCCGGACCGACACAAGAGTAGTCAAATACGAAAACGTCGGCTTGCAGACTATTCGCCCGCGAAAGGGCAATCACTTTGTACGCTCGGCTTTGTATTACAGCAAGGATTACACAAAGCTGAATGGGGGCAAGAACAAGCCGCGCTCCAAGCTTTATATGAATCACTCAAACAACGCGGTCAATTTCGATGAGGAAGGTTACCTGGGCTTTTCGATGTTCTTGCCGAAGAACTGGGAGCATGAAAGGGGTGCATACGGGAATCCCGGTGAAGCACAGTTGCTGCAAGTGCAGTCTAATGGTGCGTCGTCGACCCTGGTGCATTTGGGTGTATACGTTCCCAAAGGCAAGTCCGTGGCTCACTGGATACTTGCTCACTTCCCCACTGCTACGTCGGTAAGAAGCGGTGCGAAAAGAGTCTATGACCTCGGCCCGGTCACCGGCGATCTCGGTAAATGGACCGATTTTGTAATGCGGTATCGATTTAATCCGTTCTCGAAACGTACCAGGGCATCCACTATATCGGGTGGAATGGACAAGATCTTTGAGGGGAACAAGGGGATTCTGCAGTTGTGGAAATCCAATGGATCGGTGGACGGCGGAGGCAATCGAAAAATGGCCCTTACATCGGTCAATATTGTGAACAAACCAGTAGGCATAGTGCCGGATGCGAGGAAAAAGATTGACTGGCACTTTCGCGTATACAAGTACGGTTGGCACAAGAATCGTACCACCGTGAAAGGTCCGGTGTGGGTGGGCTTTGACGAAATCAGGGATGGCCGGGTTCACGCCGATAACACAGGATACAGTGACGTTCATCCGGGTGGCCTCGCATGTACGAGCGGCTGCTCCACAACCGGGTCGGCGTCACAAATTCTTCCACCAAGCGACCTCGTAATAGTCAATTAGCTCGGGAACTTGGGTCTGCCTGCACGGTTGATCGATCTCGGCGATCGTGCAGGCTGTTTTACATTCAGATTATTGGCTTTTCGTGACGATCGGTCTGCGCATGCTCTGTGAACAGAGTCACAGAACTGTTACAAGGCACGTGACTGGACTTTGTGCATTTCGTAACTTGCCTCAACGAGGGCAAGTTACATGGTCAAGCAAAGCGTTGTCGCATTGGTATTTGGCGCACTTTCAGCAGCTGCTTTCGCGAACGAGAAAGTGCTGCATACGGTCAGCTTCGAGTCCGGTCGAATTCAGGAGAATAGCGAGTTCCTTGACGCCGGGTTCATCCAGACATTACCCAACCCACAGATTGGCGATGAAGCAATAAAGACCGGCAAGGGCGGTTGCGGACCAGATTCGAACTGCGACATGCGCGTTGTTCGAAGTGAGTTTGTCGCCGGCCAGACGGTCAAACCAAGGGCCGGAGAATATTTTCTGCGCATGCAGCTCGACAAGAAGAAGGATTACACGGGACTGAATGTCGGCTTGTCCAAGCCCCGAACTTCATTGAATTTCGGCAACGATGTCTATCGATTCGATCATGATGTTGAGGAATGGATAGGTTTTTCTGTGTTCTTGCCGAATGACTATGAGCACGAAACAGAGAACGTAGGTCTGATACTGTCGGAAATTACGACGGATTCCTCGGCCCAGTTCCTGAAATTGCTGGTTGGCAGCAGGAACGGTGATAAGGAAAGCCACTGGTATTTTAACTATAGGACGTCCAACTCCTCGGTAACGAACGGAAATGAAACTGTCGTTGACCTGGGTAGCATAGAGCCTGACAAAGGCAAGTGGACAGACTTTGTGCTCCGCGTGCGATCGAATCCGTTCAGCGTGGATACGAATCCTGCGGCGTCGGGGATCCGGAATGCCAAAGATAGAATGTACAAGGGGAACAAGGGGATCATCCAGGTATGGAAGGCGGCTGGCCCCGTAATGGACAAGATGGGCAACCGCAAGATGGTCAACAAGATCGACGAAGTGAATAAGCCCGTTGGCCTGGTGCCGGGTGCTACACAGGGCGAGAGTAAAATCGCTCACAGCATCAGAGCCTATAAGCCTGGTTGGCAAGGTCACAATAACGCGTCGACATCGGTGGTCGGCCCGATCTGGATAGCGTGGGACGAAGTCCGATTTGGCGAAGCCGCCCGGCACGGAACAGGGTATGAGGATGTCCACCCGACCGGAGCAGCTTGCACCGATCGGTGTCCGGAAGGTTCGGCGACCCCGCGACCGGTTGTGGCTCTTCCCGCGGCGCCCGGGGATGTGATAGGGGAGGTCACACAGTGAGGGAACCAGGGAGACTCTGCACGAGTCGTGGGCGCTCGTCCCGACGTGTGCAGACGAGCCCTATCGATATCCCAATGTTGAAAGGTCCCTGCACAAACACTTCTCAAGCATCAGGTTATCGTCCCTGAATTCATCGCGAATTCTCGCCCCGAGGGCGGGTGTCACGATGGCGTTCTTATCACCCTTTATCGATTTCGGCAGGTAGTAATCAAGAGTGCGGATGGTCCGCTGCACGATCTTGTAAAGCAAGTATGGAATGCGTACCTCGGCTCTCTTATAAGACATTTCCTGGCGAGTAACGATCGCCCGATTTATCGCCCGCACGACCTTTAATCCCAAATTGGACAGTCCGACTCTCCTCGAAGCAAGTCCGTGACGGCTCGGTTGCTGTGTTCTGATATCGAGAAATCGGCATAGCTGTTCTATCGTTTGAGCTTCGTTTCTCGATAGTTCTTCCTGCAGAAGCACCAGGACATTCTCCGCACCAAAATCGGTCCGGAAGATCTCAATGATCTGGGAGTAATAGTTCTGAAAATAGTTGACGCCATCTTTGCTGCAACGCAGGAATTCATTCACGAAGAATTCGAAATCGCCTTTGCCGCCGCCGAGCACGTACTCGGAGTAACGGGAGACGATCAGGTCGACCTGGTTGCGAATCACGATAATGATTTTAGATTTGGGTTGTATATCTTTGATTCTTATGGATACTTCTCCAATTGAACTAAGGGTTGTGGCGGCAGCTTCCAGGACCGGATGAAACAGCGGCAACAGAATGTGTTCGTCACTTTCGAGCTTAACCTGGCCAGTACCCGCCTTCTCGAACAAGCGGCCGTAGTCTTCCTTTCCGGTTCTGTACTTGCTGAATTCGAAAGGTGCGAAGAAGTGAGACTGGTTTACGAGGAAGATATCGGCGTGCCCTTCAAAGAAAGCCTGTAGAAATGTGGAAGCACACTTGGAGAATCCCACGTGCAGCGCATCGGGCAACGACGTCACTGTGCAATGTCCATCGGAATCCATGCCATTTCAGGCTTGCCTGAACGAAGCTCGCGCACTGGCATCAAACAGGTCCCTAAGCTGTTCTGCAGATCGAGCGGCGTTGAATTCCCGCTCGATCTTGGTGACCGCCGCATTGCCGATCCGCTGTCGCAACTCCGCAGACTTCGCAAGCATTTCTATGGCATCAGCGAGAGCGTCGGCGTTATCGGACTCGACGAGAATACCATCGTGACCCGATTCAATCAGTTCGGGCAACCCGACGATGTTGGTAGACACGACCGGGACCCGCCAGGCCATAGCTTCCATCAGCGCGACTGGAATGCCATCGCGTGTGTTGTCGTCTCCGATTACGCAAGGCAGGGTAAAGATGTCAGCGTCCGCCACGAATTGCGGTATTTCTTCGTGAGGCCGCGCCCCCATGAGCTTCACCTCGTGGTGCAGATCGTACCTGGCTATCATTTCTTCCAGCGGTCCCCGTTGATTGCCTTCGCCAACAATCGTCCAGACGACATTGACGCGTTTGTCCCTCAGAATCCGTGCAGCTTCAATCAATACGTGGTAGCCCTTTCGCTTCATCAGCTGTCCGACGGCGAGGACGCCGATGGATGCATCTTCTTTCGGCCTCTGGCGGGGAAGCTGTGCCAGTCCGGTCATCGAAATACCGCAGTGCACGACGTTGATCTTCGATTGCCACTTGTCGCCAAACTGACTCAGGACATATTGCTTGTTGTATTCAGAAATGGAAACGCAGAATCGGCAGCGCTCGAGTTTGGTGCTCAGCGCGACCGGATCTATCCAGATGGCAGAGGCATGCATCGTAAAGGAAAAGGGCGCCTTCATCAGTTCCGACAGGAACATGGCTATCGATGTCGAACCCGTGATGAAATGACTGTGGATATGGTCGGGCTTGCTGCCCTCGAGACGGAAGAACAGATAGCACGCCTCAATCAGGTGATAGCCAAGGCGTTGATAGTCCCGAAAAGACTGCATCGGCGTCGCTGTGGCAAACAACTTCAGGCACCGCATGGTCGAGACAGGATGCAGGATGAGCGCCTTGACGAAGGCAAGGAACTTGCGCGACTCGGGCACCTTATCAAGATACAGGGTCGTATCCAGAAATCCGCGGGCCTCATCGGAAATTCGATCGTCCGGCGGCGTGTTCATTGAGACCGCGTCGATCTGAAATCCCAGGTTGCGCAAATCGAAAATCTCGCGATAAATGAATGTGCAGGTGAGGACCGGCAGCGCCGGCGCGATGTACAGAATTTTACTTCGCATGTTTTTGGTACGGTTCTTATGGCGCCATTGCACAGGATAATCGCAGAACCCTTGCGGGGAGCGTGACTGGAATCACCGATTCGAACGCCCGGGGAAGACGCTGCCTGAACGTACACAAAATACGGGTGCGGGCGTGCAAGGTCCTGGAATCGGGATTAATGGTAACATCGCCGCCGGTAACGCCGATGCAATATGAGGCTGACCGAAATCGTCAGTTGTGATGAAGTGCCGGACGTCCCGATTTGCGCACGCTAGACTGCGGCGCGTCCGGTGAAAGCAGCAAATTAACTGGTTTGAGGTAAACGGCGGGGCGCTTCAGGCGCTGCGCCCGGGTATTTTTCCGGCAGTTCGCCCCGGGAATGACATTTCTCCCGACACAATTCGAAGCGTTCAAACGACTACCTGAGCGAATATTCTGGTACCGAGACACATGGCCCGACCTCTGAAAGTTTTGTTCGTCGTTCACAACCAGACCCGCAAGGGGGGCGCCTATTATCGCGGCCTCAACCTGGGGGTGTCGCTGGCCCGACACGGCCACGACGCTACCGTTATGACCATTCATCCGACTGAACGATGGCGAATCGTCGAACGCGATCTGGATGGCGTCAAACTGGTCGAGTCGCCGGACCTCCTGTGGGGTGTCGGCCGTACCGGTTGGGACCCCTGGGATACGCTCCGGCGCACGCTCTGGATTCGCAAACAACAATTCGACGTCATTCATACGGTCGATACCCGGCCGGCGGTCTCGTTGCCGGCGGTGTTCGGGCGCAGAGCCAGCGGCGCAGCCTGGGTCGCCGACTGGACGGACTGGTGGGGACGTGGCGGCGCCACGGGAGAGCGGGACGGCTGGCTGGTCAGAACGCTCATCGGGCCGCTGGAGCAACTCTTCGAGGAGAAGCCGCGTTCGTATGCGGATGGCACCGTGGTCATCTCCAAGGCACTTGGTGAGCGGGCAGAGGCCCTGGGCATCGATGGCAGGAACATCCTGTACCTGCCGCCTGGCGCCGATCCGGATTCGATCCGTGACACTCCCCGGGAGACCGCGCGGACACGCCTGAATCTGGATACCCGTGGCGGATACATCGGATATCTCGGCAATATCTACCAGCGCGATGCCGATCTGCTGTTTGAAACCCTCGCGCGCCTGGCAGGCGGCGATGTGAAATTGATCATGGTCGGCGAACCGGGCTGCAAAGTGCACGATGCGGTCAAGGATCGCGTCATGGTAACCGGCCGGCTGCCATTCAACGAGATGCTGGACTATCTGTCGGCCTGCGACGTGCTTGCGTTGCCATTGTCCGATACGATTGCCAATCGCGGCCGCTGGCCGTCTAAAATCAATGAATACGTGGCAGTAGGGCGCCCGACCGTTGCCTGCGACGTGGGTGACGTTGCCGATTTGCTGCGTGACAACGATATTGGACTGCTGGTGAAGCCGGATTCGGCCGATTTTGCGGCGAGAATCGACGAGCTCCTGGATGATCCGGAGCGGGCCGGATCCATGGGTGACCGGGCACGCGAGATTGCCCGAACTACCTATTCACAGGATGCGATTGCGGACAAGCTGGAAGGTTTCTATCGCAAGACCATTGCCGCGAGGACGGCAGGGAACTGAGAGACACTATGCTCAACAAAGCAAAACCTGCATTGATTACCGGTGGTTGCGGATTCGTTGGCCGTCAGATGACACGGCGGTTGCTCAAGGAAGGCTATTCCTTGTGGATCGTGGACGATTGCTCGATCGGCCTGCACCCCGACGTATGGTTGCCCAGTGCCGGCAAGCGTCGCGAGATCGCAACGGGCATTGTCGAATATGATGGCGGAAACGTCATATTTGTGCACGGCGATGCCCGGGATTTCTTCTCGGACCGCATCGATTTCGGCTCGATTGCCCCGCCGGATTTCGGCGATGTGTTCCATTTTGCAGCCATCATCGGCGGCCGGGCGACCATCGACGGGAATCCGATGGCTGTCGCGATTGATCTGGCGCTCGATGCCCTTTGTTTCAATTGGGCCGTGCGTAAGGAGCCCGACCGCTTGCTGTATGCCTCGTCGTCTGCTGCCTATCCTGTCGATCTGCAAGGAAAGAACGGAGCCGTGGCGCTCAAGGAGTCCGATATCCAGTTCGGCGGCAGGCTGGGTCAGCCCGACATGACCTACGGCTGGTCCAAGCTCACCGGTGAGTATCTGGCCCGCATCGCGCACCAGCATTACGGTTTGCATACTGCCTGCGTTCGTCCGTTTTCCGGCTATGGAGAAGAACAGGACCTGACGTATCCTGTACCCAGCATTGCGCTGCGTGCCGCGAAGCGCGAAGAGCCGTTGACCGTCTGGGGCAGCGGATTGCAGGGAAGGGATTTCGTGCACGTCGACGACTGCATCGAGGCGGTTCTGCGCATCCTGGCTGCGGTCAACGACGGCAGCGCAGTCAATATCGGCTCGGGCAAGCTCATCAACTTTCGGGAAGTTGCACGTCTTTTTGCTATCCTCGAGGGGTATGAGCCCGAGATCCGGCCGCTGGAAGACAAACCGGTCGGCGTGCACTCACGCTATGCTGATATCAGCTATATGCAGGAAATTTTGGGATGGCAACCGGCAATCAGCGTCGAAGAGGGTTTCGGCCGGGTATTGCGGGTAGCCCACGAGCGAAAAGAAAAAGGGTTATGACAGAACGGCCGGTTGTCCCGCTCGTAATTATCTCGCCGGTGCGAGACGAGTCTCAGTTCGTTCGGCATACGCTTGAAGCCATGGTGGCGCAATCCGTACGTCCGGAGGAATGGTTGTTCGTCGACGACGGTTCGAAAGATGACACGCGGGCAATCATTCAGTCATTTTCCGAAAAGCACCCCTGGATACGGGTAATCAGCCGGGACGACAGGGGATTTCGGCAATTGGGCTCGGGTGTCATCGTCGCATTCAACTTTGGCAGGAGCAAGCTGCACAGCAAGGAGTACAAATACATAGCGAAACTCGATGGAGATATGTCTTTCCCGCCCCGCTACCTGGAGATAATGCTGAACAAGCTGAAAAGCGACTCGCGACTGGCCGCGGTATCCGGGAAAGTCTTTCGTCCGGAAGGCGGCGGCTATGTGGAAGAGTTCATAATCGACGAGATGGTGGCGGGGCAGTTCAAACTATACAAGCGAGATGCCTTCGAAGCGATAGGGGGATTTACCGAGTCGATCCTCTGGGACGGCATCGACATCCATCGATGCCGCATGAAAGGCTACAAAACGCTGTCGATCTTCGATCCCGACGCGCGCCTTATTCATCATCGTATGATGGGATCGTCGGACGAGAATATTTTCAAGGGCAGGGTGCGGCTGGGCCGCGGTATCTGGTTCATGGGATATCATCCGCTCTATGCCATTGCGTCGGGTCTGTATCGAACCCATGAACGACCCTACGTCATCGGCGGACTGATCATCATAGCAAGTTATTTTTGCGCGGCAGCTCGGCGGGAACCGCGCTTCGAAGACAGCGAATTCATTGAGGAACTGCAGCGCTGGCAGCTTGAAAGACTGAGGTCATTTCCGCACCGGCTATTCGGCAGGCGTTCCAAGCTGAAAGCGACCTGACTCTGCGCAGGTAAGAAAAGGCATCCAGTTCCCTAGGCTAGGTCAACGTTGCAATATTCTTCGTTGCCGCACTGTCGAAACTGAATCCGAAGTGCCTGATGTCCTCTGCAAACACACGCGAGATTACTTCGGCGAGTTCGTCCGTGTACATCGAGCGGTAGTCGTAGCTGCTCTCGGTAACATTTCTGCGCGGCACATGAATTTTCGCACCCAGATACTCACTGATATCCTCTTTGAGCAGTTCCAGTCGCAGGCAGTCGCAGACTACATTTCCCCCTTCGTCTCGAATCCATTCCAGTTGGTCGAGCCAAGAATTCATAACGCCCATCCAGGGCTGCCCTGGATGTTCCGGGATCTCGAATATTCTCCGGTCCTTCACATAATCTTTGAATGTCGCTTTGGTTATATATACTCGCCGCGGATCATCTGCGGGCCAGTTCTCCGCGACTTGCCTGGCGAATACATACCGCGAGGCGGTGCGACTCCATGGGTTCCTCACGATGCAGAAGAACTGCAGATCCCTGCCCACTTTGTCAGCGATGTCCACATAGCGGTAATGGAATGGCTCGCTGAGCGACACGTCACCGCGACGCCTCAGGGCCGTCCGGACGGAGACACCTCCGTTTTTCGGAATATGAATGAAATGGTGCTTGGCCGGATGTCTGGCAGACCAGATGCGATCCCTGATCGCCCACAGAGTTCCACTTATATCCATATTTCCAAAGCCAGGCCGAGCCGGTAACAATCCGAATTGTTCGATCGGTCGAGGATCCCGGCGATCGATGCTATTGAACAATTACGTGACGTGGCCGTAAATCCGACCAACGCAGTTTGCGCCATAGTTCAACTTTTGCCGTGCAAACACCGTTATTATCGCACCACTCGCGCGGTACAGACGATTCTGGTAGCGTGCGGGCGATGCCGCGACAACGACAAGTCACCAGCCGTTGGTGCCGGATATGCTACAAGGTTTATTTGGGCCGTACACAACAAATCGTCTACGGGAACAGGACCAAGTGGTTCGCATGATCGATGTGAACCCGTTCACAGAACCTACGCCGGCTTCGCTATCTGTCTGGTGCAATTAATCGGTATGTGGCTTCCACGATTCCTGACGAACCACCGAGCTTTTATCAGCAACGTGGCTGCAATGATGTCCGGCAAAACCATTGCGGCGGTAATCGCGCTCTTTACCATGCCAATCGTTGCCCGCCTTTTTTCACCGAGCGACTTCGGCGTTGCAGCCTCATTCCTTTCTGTAATCGGAATAGTGTCAAGCCCGGCGTCGCTACGCTATGAGACGGCACTCGTTTTGCCGAAAGTGGAATCCGAAGCGACGGAGTTACTGGCGCTTGCCAACCGCATATTGCTGTTTGTGTGCCTATTGATGGTGGTATTCCTCGCGATATACGATATTGCAGGCTTCAGGTGGCCGTTTCTGGAATTGCTCGGCTCGTGGATGTGGCTTTTGCCGCTTGGAGTTCTCTTGACGGCCGGATTGCAGATTCAGGAAAGCTGGCTGGCACGCCAGGAAGCTTTCAAGCTCGTGGCTGCTTCTACAGCACTGGGCTCAGCTGTTACAAGCGGCGTGCGCCTGATCGCCGGCTTTGTATCCGGTACAACGGTTATCGGGCTGATCGGCGGCAATCTCTTGGGCTTACTCGGCCGTTTCATATTGCAAAAGACGGCCACATTGTCGAGCGCCCGGGCTACATTCAGCCGAATTGATTTAAGCGAGACACGCCGCATTGCCAGTCACTACAGCGATTTCCCGAGGCTCAACGCGCCTGCAGGTCTGATAAATGCGCTCGGGCAGAACCTGCCGGTCCTGCTATTTGGCGTCATGTATGCTCCCGCAGTGGCGGGTTTTTACGCAATGGCGAATCGATTGTCGCAGGTTCCTATTTCAATAGTAGCGAACTCTGTCCGCAGGGTTTTCCTGCAGAAGGCAGCGGCAATAAACAACCGCAATGCAAGCCTGTCGAAGGCGTTTTTCCTGGCAACCGGGGGGCTGGCCGTTGCGGGCATCCTGCCATTCGGATGTTTGTGGTTTTTTGGCCAGCCGTTGCTGGAATGGCTGCTCGGCGAGCGATGGCACGATGCAGGGCGTTACCTGGAGATCATGGCTCCGTGGCTATTGATGCTCTGGATTACTGCACCGTCGAATCCGGTATTCGTGGTGCTGCGGAAACAGCACGTGTGGCTGACAATGCAAGTCTGGCTTACCTTTTTACGCCTCGCGGCATTCGGACTTGCCTACGTATGGTCAGCCGGGCCCGAGTGGGCTTTGCAGGCTTTCGTAGTTGCCACGGTTGCGGGAAACCTGGTCACAATAGGTGTTGCCGGACTGCTCATCTCGAGGGACGCAACAAACCATCCTCGAACAGTATGACAAGCGCGGGACGGCAGTTTCGACTCGACGTTTTGGACCAGGGTAACTCATGAGTGCGTCAAGCCGACAACGGGCGGGGGCGACGGAAGAATGATGGCAACCTCCACTACCCGGGTGATTGCGGGATTCGGTCGCAGCGGTACAACCTGGATTCAGGATGTGTTGGCTGAAGCCAACCAGCTCAGGGCAGTGTTCGAGCCGCTGCATCCACATCACATACCACGCGCCGCCGACTATGCACATCGGTATTTTTCAGCGTCGGATACTGCACCCGAACTTTACAGGTTGCTGCATCGCTATTTTTTCGAAGAATTCCGCTCTCTCTGGATCGACTACAGAATTGTCGGGCGCAGACTATATCCCGGGCCTCGCGATCTGGTCTCATGGAACACGCTGAAGGAAGTGATGCGATACGTGCTCGCTTCAAAAGACAATGTTCAGCGCTTCCACAGACAACGTCGCTATCCGGAGCGAATCATCAAGTTTGTCAGGGCAAATATGATGTTGCCCTGGCTGAAGGAGCAATTTCATCCGCGAATGGTATTCGTCGTACGACATCCTGCCGCGGTAGTAATGTCGCAGATGAGGGCGCCGCGTGCGTGGTATTTGGCCGATCGCATGCGCATATACCAGAGCGACCAGAGGTTGCTGGACGTTCTGGACCGGCAAGCGAAAGTGCTGCTATTCAAGCCCCTGGAGGAAATCGAAGCATTCACGTTGTCCTGGTGCATAGAGAATTCGATAGCGTTGAAGCACGCAAGGGAAAACGGAATTCATGTTGTTTTTTATGAGAACCTGCTCGAGGAACCGGACCGGGAATGGGCTAAAATTCTAACTGCGCTGGACCTTTCCAGCATGCCCGACCGGAACCTCATTTCCCGACCGTCCCAGCAAGCCTGGGGAGACAAGGCAGCGGATTCGAGCCTGGTCCGGCAATATGGCCTGTGGATGGATCGGATGGATAAGAGTTCAGCGTCACGAATCCAGAAGGTCCTGGACAATGTGGGAATGAATACATACGTGCTGACCGAGGCACTGCCGAAAGTGTCGGTGTAGGTAGAGAGCAGACGATGACTTTATCCTCGGCCATACTGGCGCAATTGACGGTAATAGTGCTTTTCGCAACCGTTATTTTCTTTGTGGCCTATCGATTGCCCCAGGTCATAAGCTCGTCAGCTCTGCTCATTATCATTCCAATTCAGCCGGTCGACACCCGGTTCGCCTCGGCGAACGTTTTCTTGACCTACGTCATTTTCCTCGCGATGTTGCTCAGGGGGGAAAACATCCGATTGCCGCTGTTGCCGCATTTTCTGGTGTTGCTCCTGTGCTATTTCATATCGATGAGCTTTGTGCACAGGGCGCTCTACTTGCAGCATGGCGTTTACATGATTGCGGTGATATCGGGATACATGGTTCTTTGCCTTGCGCACGAATTAACCATGCGCCTTCAGCATCCCGGGGAAATCGTTAATATTTTCTTTGCGATGAATATCGTCGTAATCATTTATTGCGCCATACAAATGGCAGCCGGGCCCGGCGTAAAGGTAATCCCGTTCGGCATTGACGAGATGACCATGATCCCCGGGCGTGATGACAATCGTCTTACCGGGCCATTTGCGGCTACGGGCGTCACCTCGGAATTCTTCGTCATTTTGATTCTATTGCTTGTTTATCGTTTGCTTATCACCCAGGGAATATGGCTTCGAATCGGCATCATCCTGTTGGCCGGCATTAATCTCGCATTTCTCGTGGCAACGGGCAACCGGGGTGGCTTTCTTTCGCTGATTGGCGGTGCCGCGCTGTTTTTGTGGCTGCTTCGGAAAGAGCTCGGTTTTCGTCGCGTGCTGCAATTGACAACAATGGGCATTGTCCTGGTGTCCATAGCATCGGCAATAATAGTGAATTATTCGGAGTTCGGCCGATTATTTACGCGCCTCGAGGCCACAACGCTTGAAGAGGGCATTCCGGATACGAGACAGCAAGCCTGGCCACAGGCATGGGAAAGGATAAAGGAACGCCCGATATTCGGCCATGGCCCCCGCCTCATGATGGAGGGAGGCGAGGACGGAATGGAATATCCGGGATGGGAGTATATGCAGTATCCGCACAGCCTGTATTTGTTCCTCCTGGCGACCGTCGGTATCGTTGGTTCAATCGCATTTCTGATATTTTTGCTGACTCCCATGGCGAGGTGCTGGCGGGCGCGCCTGACGCCGAATGTGAGTGTTGAAGACCGGGCCTTCATAAAAACCGGGATTGTCATCTTCGTAGTCGTAATGGTCGATCAGATCAAGGTTGAATTCATGAGGATTAACCTGGTCGATTATTGGCACTTCATATTTGCCCTGCTTGGCGTTTTTGTTGCTGCCTGCGACAGGGCGAGAGCGGAGGCAAAAGTTCATGCATTTGCCAAGGCGAACAGGAACAGAGCGTGCGAGGCGTAAACGTCCCCATTCACGCCTTGCAGGGCGCTCCGCCGGCTGTGCTGAACCGTCGTTGCACGCGTCGAATGAGTTCAGCGGTTGGCGAACGGTATCCACGTTTCAATGTCGAACGGTTTTTGTGACGGGGTTCACGGTCGTCGCTGCGCTTAAACTCGATCATGGAAACCAAGTGATTTTCTACACCAAGGGCAAACCTGCCGAAAGGCAGGGACGCAAAGCCACCGGTCTAAGGGGTCCTTCCTATGACAGCGGGGTTGCAGCACTGGAACGTCGTCGCCTCCCGCGAAGTGCTTTGTAGTCCCTCGGTAAGTCGGTCTGCGCCAGGATGATTTGCTGGCAGGGTGAATCAGCTTGACGCGGCGTATGTCGTTCGGTTCGATGATTGACATTTCGAACACTGCGACCAAGTTTTCCGTATCGGGGTGACAATACAGTGAGTATCGCGCGGTTTCGTAATATTGTCCTGGCCATACTGCTTGTCGGTTGCCAGTCCAACTGGGCAGCAGCAGCCGACTACGAGCTGACCTTCGACGGCAAGTGGCGGAACTCCGAGGATATCGTCAACGGGTGGGATTGGTCGCTCCCTGCCGAGGTGAGGCCGGCGCCCGGCAGCGGCATCTTCAATCTGAACAGCCGCGTTCCGGACGACTTTCCCGGCAATCATCTGCTACAGGTGAATGCGAAGTGGAGTGAACTTGAGCCGACCGAGGGACACTACGATCTGAGCTCTATCATCAAAGCCCTCAATGATTCTCGATATGACGGGGTCATGCTCAACGTTAGGGGTATGGTCGTTGCCATAGTCGATACCAATGGAAATCCTATCCACCAGCGTGAAATCAGTGCTCCCGAGTGGCTAAGCAAGGGTGCGCCAACGACTACGGAAAACAGCGACAAAGGATTTCGCGTTACCAATCTGCATATCTACGACCCGCGCGTAAAGGCGAAGTACATACAGCTCATACAAGAGATAGGCAAGTCACCGATTCCGGGTCACCCGAGGCTGAAGGCGCAAATCATTCACGGCGTATCCAGCTCTAGGGGCGAAGAGTGGACCGGCACCCAGTCGAGCCGGCCGGAAGCCATAGCCGCAATGGAAGACCTCATAAATGCGTGGACTACCGCGTACGGCCCGCACTCCCGGAAACTCGCCTGGCTGAAAGAGGATCCGGTAGAACTCTTTCATGCATCAGTAGTCAAGGCCGGCACAGGTATCCGCGGCGGCGCGATCGAGAAGTGGCTGCGCAATCAATACACCCCGGGCAATCCGGCCGAAACCGGACAGATGCTCGACGCTGACGGATACCTGTGGGTCGATGAGAGTTTTGCTCCCATTGCCGAAGGCAGGCATTTCCAGGACCAGAATGAAGCATACAGAACCGGAGGCAGCATCCCCAGAGAGAAGTGGCCTCAGAACTACAGGCTGGCGAATCTCAGAATGGTGCAGATGCGTCGCAACATCGCATGGACGGAAACAAACAGCACGATCAATCCGAGAATGCTCAACTGGATGTCGCTGGAACTGGGTCAATCTGCAGATACCTCGCCGGATGCGTGGGTTGCCCTGATGCGAACGTGGGTGCGTTATTCAAACGAAACCAGGGAAATCAAGAATCTCGAGCGCTGGCTGCAGCAGCGCGATATTCAAGGTGCCGGTACGGAGCCGGCTCTCACTGTAGAGCACGGGTTCAACGCCGCTGCTAACAGCACCCTGTCGAGCAAGTACTGGAACATGGATTTGGCTCGACGCGGGCAAAAGATTGGAATTGCAGTAAATGATCGCTTCCTGGTAGGTGGGCCGCATCCTGTTGCAATCAAGGTCACCTATTTTGATTCTTCGACCGAAGAGTGGTCGTTGGTGTACAACCAGAGTAACGGCGAGGCCGGAGCCCACACTATCGAAGGCGGTGGGACACAAAAAGTAAAAACCGCGACCTTTTTCCTGAAGGATTTCCAGGCCAGGGCGTCGGGCCTGAACTTCGATTTTACGTTGGAGTCAGCGGGAGGAAAAACTCCGTTCATGTTCGTTCGATTGATCAGGCTGAACCCGCAAAGCCATACTCCTGGTTCCCTGGCACGTCCGGCACCTCCGGGAGACGTTCAGTCGCTCAATTAGGATTGCCGCCGACATTATGTCAACACTCCGGGTGCCGCCCGCGCCGGCTGATTCGAATCGGGATGTAATCTGACCCGTTGTGGTACCCTGTGGACCATGCGCACAGGCCGGCATGACCGAATAACAGTAACAACAAACGGACCGACCTGGCGCATATTGGCCAGCCGAGGAAGGTGTGGTCGAAACTCTGCGCCGCACGTTCTACAGCCCGCGATGGAAGAAAGCGCGTGGACAAATCGCGTGGTTTAACGGGTGTGTCAGGACGCAACCAGGACCGCCGTCCGTGCATCGGTTATCTCGTCAATCAATACCCGAAGATCAGCCACACCTTTATCCGGACCGAGATCGCGGCGCTCGAAGCGCTCGGCGAAAGAGTTGTGCGGTTCTCCATAAGGCCGACACCTGACAAGCTGCTCGATCCCGAGGACCAGTCCGAACAACAGCGCACGAAAGTACTTGTGTCCGCCGGCAGTTTCACGATGCTCGCGATTCTGCGAGCCGCCCGACGGCCGGCCGGATTGGCCCGTGCGGCCGTCCTCGCTGTTCGAATCGGATTCAAATCGGAGCGGGGGCTGGCAAGGCATCTGGCTTACCTTGCAGAAGCGTGTATTCTGCGAGAATGGGCTGAAGAGTCGGGGGTGCAGCATATTCACGCACATTTCGGAACGAACTCGGCTGCGGTCGCAATGCTCTGCAATGCGCTGGGGGGGCCGAGTTACAGTTTTACCGTGCACGGACCGGAGGAGTTCGATAAACCCGGGCTCATTTCCTTGGCGACAAAGATACGGCATGCGGCCTTTGTGGCAGGTGTCAGCGATTTCGGCAGAGCCCAACTTTGGAGGTACACTGCAGCACCTGAATGGGATAAGATCAATGTCGTACGGTGCGGCGTTGATCCACGCTTTTTGCAAGATTCTCAATCTGCCGTTCCGGATCATCCGCGTTTGGTTTGTGCCGGTCGCTTGTGCGAGCAGAAAGGCCAGCTCGTGCTGCTGAAAGCAGCGTCGGAGTTGAAGGCATCCGGTGTGCGTTTTGAGCTGGTACTTGTCGGTGACGGTATTTTGCGACAGACGCTGGAAGCGGAAATCGACAACTTGAACCTGCGGGACTGTGTGCGGATCACGGGTTGGCAAACGCCCGAGCAGGTGCGGGAGCACATCGAGAACAGTCGAGCAATGGTGTTGCCAAGCTTTGCCGAAGGTCTGCCGGTCGTACTAATGGAGGCACTGGCGTTACACCGGCCTGTAATCAGTACATATGTAGCGGGAATACCAGAACTGGTTGTTCCGGGCGAAACCGGCTGGCTTGTTCCTGCCGGCGCGATTTCGCCGCTGGCGAATGCCATGAAGGAAGTGTTGAATTGTCCACCGGGCCGCCTTACGGAGATGGGCGGCGCGGGCTACCGGCGGGTAGCCGCACAGCACGATGCGCGGAAAAATGCCCGACAGCTGCAGGAACTGATAAGGAACAGCTGCAGGAACTGATAAGGAAAGGAGCGATACGTGATAGTCGTTGATTTAATCCTGGTTGCTGCCGCGGCACTGTTACTCGTCCCTGCTTTGGTTTATTTCATCGAATGCATGGTCGCGGTCTTCCGCGGGCTGCCACCGGAAATGTCGCCAAACGACGACAGGCCTCTCACCGCAGTGGTTGTTCCGGCTCATAACGAGGAAGGGGTAGTCGGCGCGACCGTCAGGCATATCAGGAAACAGTTGGCCGATGGCGAGCAACTGATTGTGATCGCCGACAATTGTTGCGATCGCACAGCAGATGAGGCTAGCGAGGCCGGAGCTGACGTCTGGGTTCGTGACGATCCGGAACATGTCGGAAAGGGTTACGCCATTTCCTATGCTGTGAACAGACTCGCCGCATCAGCCCCCGAAGTTGTGGTATTTATCGATGCCGATTGCAGGATTACAAATGGCACGATCGACACACTCAGCCGCGTTGCAATGGCAAAGCAGCGTCCCATACAGTCACAATATCTGTTTGTTTCCCCACCGGACGGTGGACACATGAGTAGCGTGTCGGCTCTGGCTTGCCTCGTCCGGAATCTGGTGCGGCCCTTGGGGCTGCATCACCTGGGTTTTCCGTGTCACCTGACTGGCAGCGGAATGGCGTTTCCCTGGACGCAAATCCGGCTCGCACCAGCGCAGCACGGCAGCATTGTGGAGGACCTTACGCTTGGATTGGATATGGCCATTGCCGGAAACGAGCCGATGCTATGCAGCGCCGCCGGGGTAGCGAGCGACTTGCCGTCTACACCGCGTGCGGCCAAGGTGCAGCGACGACGGTGGGAGCACGGGCAAATCGCCACGTTCATGGCGTATGCGCCGCGCCTTGTGTCTCTCGGCCTCAGGTCGAAGCGTCCCGCCCTGATTGCATTGGCCGCAGACCTTTCGGTGCCTCCACTTGCCCTCTTGGTGCTACTGATCGGCTTGGTCGTTTTGCTCAGCGCGATCACCTTTTTGGTCGGCGGGAACGGCGTCGCTCTCACAATCGCCGCATTGGCTCTCGTACTTGTTGGCGTCGCCACCATGTCTGCTTGGGCGTCTTTTGGCCGACAAACGATCTCGATTGTGAAGTTGCTGCTGGTTCCTTTTTACGTTCTTTGGAAACTCCCACTCTATCTCGCCCTGCTGTTCCAGAACCCGCAGAGAGAGTGGGTACGGACGGCGAGAAGTTCCGCCAAATCGGAATTGTGACCAATTCAGAAACTGCCACGGTACTGCATTCCGTTCATTAGCCGAATCGAGCCGATTATTGGATCGTAGTAGAATTTCCGGATGGCGTAATCCAGGTACGGTAACAACCTGGGTGGCCGGGAAACCGCGATTTCATTCTCGAATGCAGTCAGATCGGCGGCCAGCGTCGCGCCATACTCTTTTTGCTGGCGCGGCATGATGACCGTATCCAGGTAATTCATCAACTCAACGTCGAGCTGATTGTTTTTGCGAATGACAGCTCCGTATCGCTGTTCCAGTACCCTCGCCTGGTCGATCTTCTCACGCCCCCGGTTCACAGCAAGATTCTGGCTGCGATACACCGGATCGAATCCGTATGCCTGTAGCTGGCGGGCAAGCAGCAAAATGAACTCATTCAGACGATCGGTGCGTCCGACCAGGCAAAAACGCTCGTTCAGGACCGATTTGGCCAGGTCCAGATCGGGTACCCCCGCAATCCAGCGCGTTTGAATGTTTCGCTTCTGTTCGCTCTTCAGATGTTGCTCAAAGGTCAAGTCCTGTTTCATGACGTCGTTGAGGTAGAGATAGGCGGAAATAAATCGCTTGACCGGATCGCGCAGAATCGTGAAATACCTGATATCGGGGATGATCGATTCAAGATCCGCGTTCGGGCGGATGGAATGCCCGGTAATGCATTGTAATGCCGGATTGATTCGAAGCGATTTCCGCAAATCCTTTGCGCGTAAAATGCCGTTCGATGATGGCTCAAACGGACGCACATCCATACAACGCGGAAAGAAATTCCGCCGCAAAAGGTGAATCAGCGTCGTGCCGGCGGTCTTCGGGATATGTACGTGTGCGTATAGCAATTCTTGCATAGGGGCGGACCGACTTTCGGAAAGGGTTAAAATTTCATACTGCTAAATTATAAAATGTAATTCAACGGAAGTCCGGTATCGAGGGTTTGTGACGGAATTCTGGAATTGGTGTCCTCGGCACAGTTAGAATCCCGCGATTCCGGACTTGCTATTCGCAGGGCACTACACGATCGTACCGCGTCTCGGGAGGCGGACGTGGGAGGCGGCTGCCTGAAGTGGTTTGTGTGGGAGAAATCTTGATGGACAGCCGTTCGCCCGGTACAGGTCAAAAAGTTGTTGATGGATAAACTGGCGAGGTTTGTGCGGCGGAGCAGTCTGGCGGTGCGCAAGGCAGCCTGGCGGCTTTTTCACAATTACGCTCCTGATGCGAGGGTGCTCTATATACTTGGCGCTCAACGATCTGGAACGACGTTGCTGCTGGATTGTCTCGAGAAATCGGCGGAGTTCGACGTATTGGGCGAATCGTCAAGCGCAATGCAGAATTTTCGAATCAGGAGCGACGAGGAAATCAAGGAAATAATAACCTCGTCGAAACATAAGGTAGTTGTGTTCAAACCATTGACCGACTCACATCGCGCTCGAGAATTTCTGGACCTGGCTCCGAACAGCTGTGCTATCTGGGCGTTTCGACGGGTCGAAGATCGGGCGAACTCCGCCGTCGCAAAATTCGGTGACCACAATCTGCAGGTGCTTCGCGAGTTAGCAGAAGGCGAAGGATTTGACAGATGGCAGGCGCAAGGTTTGTCGGATGAAAACCTTGCATTGATCCGGGGGTTTGATCTAGACGAAATGAAACCGGAAGCGGCGTCTGCTTTATTCTGGTACATCCGGAATTCTCTGTACTTCAGCAATGGCCTGGATCGACTGGATACGGTTCTGCCCCTGGCATATGAGGACCTAGCCTCCGAACCGGAGGCAATTATGCGGGGGGTGTGCCGGTTTGCAGGCGGACAGTTCACGGAAAAAATGGTGCGCGACGTACATGCGAAATCGATTGGTCGCCGCGAATCGAAACTTCCGGAGCGCATTCAGGACTTGTGCACGCCCATGTATGAACAACTGCACCAGATCCAGCTGGTACGTTGGCGAAACCTGGAGCTTGCACGCTAGCAGACACAATCATCGGGACCTCTACGTGGTGTACCGCAGAGGTCGACTTGCGTACTCGACCGGCGCAGAGCTGATCGCGGCGGCGCTCCTCAGCGCAGACATTCTGCATACGTACCTGTCGCATTTCATCAATGGCCGGAAACCCTGCTTTAGATTTGTGGACTTGACGGGGAAGCTTCAGAGCCTACTGAAGCCATGGACGTACGCGCAACATGGCCTTACGGTTGGGTCGTCCCCTCGGCCAACCTTGCAGCCCATGAAATGAGCCGGTCCCTGGGCCACACCATGGTGTAATTTCTAGGTACATATTTCCCATCTTCAAATAGCCGTCGACGCGACTTCGACGTGAACACGCCGTTGTGCATTGTCGGGAGCCCGCGAAAAAAGTACGCCCCGTTTGCTTCCGGGAGGTGTCTGACGTAAGCGAGATGGGGGCTGATCGATCGCAGCACCGGATCGTAATACCAGGCAGAACCAACAACAGCCTTGTATTCCGGACGTCTGATCAAAAACTCCACAATGGTCTTAAACGTTTCAACCCGTCCCTCAGGCGTAAACTTTGCCTTGTGATCGTCGTGGCAATGAGCAAGCAGGAAGGGCCCGGTGCGGCGATATTTGAGGACGCTTAGCCAGAAGAACCTGAGAAACTGACCCAATCCTCCTGAGAATAGGAGCTTTCGATTTATCCGCTTTCCCGGATTCAACACGTAGTATCCGGCCACAAAAACAGTCTGCGCACTTATTCCCAGGTCCTTTAGAAAAACGTCATCGTCCGGATCGCTATAAGGCGATGGCAGCATCTCCAGTTTGCGCAGGATGCGGTCAAACGCCTCCTCGTAATCGTGAACAATTCGTTGAGGCAAGTCAGCCTTCAGAAGCCTTGGCGCGGATGTCGATATCAGCTTGTACAAGAGCATCCGGTTGAACAGGCCAGCGTCCTTTTTGCCGAACTGTTCGTGGACTTGTGCCCAGATCGCAGATATCTCTGGTGGGACATTATTGTACCCGCGGTATTGCCACAGGCTGCAGACGCTCTCGGCAACCGCGGCCAGGTCGAACCACGCGGCAAGCTCGGAAGAATCCGTGACGAGTTCATCGAGCCTCCTTTGTGCTTGTCGACAATAATCTGCGATAGTCGAGAAAGTCATACTGGCAGCAACTCGTTACGCTCGTAGCCAACTCGATTCAGGTCACGGGCGGCGCACATTCTACGGTATCTGCTTCGTCAGGACATACGCGGTTTGGCCAATTGTCTCGCACGGCCGTCTGTGAACTTCGTACGCGAACGGTGGGGGCAGTTCGACTAGACTCGAAGCTTGGTCCAAAACGATGCGCCACGGACTGAACGGATTATGTAAACGCCAGGCGGTTTTAATGCCAGGCGTGTGCCAGCGACCTGGCGCAACGCCTTGCAATAATCGCTGCAGGAACTCGCTTATTCTGCCCTTAGTGGCGGCAGATCGGCGGGCTTAGTCCCTAGTCTGCACAGGACTAATCGCATACTATAACGGCATGAAATCGACAACATTGACATTGCTCATGCGAAATTCTTTCAAATACATCGCGTTACTCGCCTTGAGTACGGGGTTTGCCAGTTCAGCGATGGGCCAGGAGCCCGTGGACAGAGCCTACACGGTCCAGCCCGGCGATATTCTGGAAATCTCGGTCTGGAAGGAAGAAGACCTGCAGCGGGAAGTCCTGGTGCGACCGGATGGGAGATTTTCGTTTCCGCTTGTCGGCGATCTCGATGCGACCGGAAAGACCGTCAGCGACCTGCGTGATGAGATCAGTGCCAGCCTGCAGAAGTACATTCCTGACCTTGTGGTCACGGTTACAGTCAAGAGCATTCTCGGAAATAAGATCTACGTGCTGGGCCAGGTAAATAATCCCGGCGAGTTTGTCGTCAATCCTCGCGTCGACGTGATGCAGGCATTGAGCATGGCCGGTGGGACCACTGCCTTTGCAGCCCTGAACGATATTGTCGTCCTGCGACGCAACGGTGATGGTTCGCAGAGCGCTATTCGATTCGCCTACAAGGACGTCGAAAAAGGACGATCATTGGAACAGAATATCGTGCTCAACGTAGGCGACGTGGTCGTCGTGCCATAACGGCCGACCAGGTACATCCAGCGCAATGTTAATTCAATCTACCGATCAGGCGACCTCGGGTTCGGATGCGACGTCCGTCAGGGACGCAATGGAATTCCTGCGCCGTCGCATATGGCTGTGCATTTTCGTCGGCGCCTCTATTCTGCTCGGCGCTATTATTCTCGCATTCAAACTGCCGCCTGTTTATTTATCGCAATCGACCATACTGATCGAACAGCCGGCGATACCGGAAGACATCGTCCCGACGACAATCCGGAGTTACGTTGACGAGCAGATTCAGATCGTTGCGCAGCGCGTTCACACGCCTGAATCCGTTACGGAAATTGTCGAGAAGTTCAACCTGTTCCCTGAAGAACGCAAGTCGGAACCGCCGGAGATGATTGTGGAGCGCTTCATCGCTTCCACGTACCTGGAGAACCTCACGGCGGAGGTCACGGACGTCCGTGGAAGAACGGCGGACACGACGTTCGCATTCGTCGTCGGGTTCAATTACGGGAGCGCCGAAACGGCCCAACAGGTCGCTGCCGAACTGACGCAACGGTTTCTTGATGAAAACCTGAGGTCACGCACGCTGAGAGCGTCGACGACGACAGTTTTCCTCGAACAGGAAGCAGAGCGACTCGCCGGCGAAATCTCGGAGATGGAAGTGAAGCTCGCCGCATTCAAGGACGAGTACGGCAACGCGTTGCCCGACCAGGTAAACCTGAGCATGGATCTGCTGAGTCGTACGGAACAGGAGTTGACCGATACGAATCAGCAGCTTCGCGAGTTGCGCAGCGAACAACAGATATACCAGTCCGAACTCCAGACTCTCAGTCCCTACGCGACGATATTTTCGGAGGCCGGAGAGCCGATATTCAGTGCGGAGCAGCGTCTGGCGGAGTTGCGCCAGCTGTATCTGCAATATACGTCCCGGTACGGGCCCGAGCATCCGGACGTGATCCGTACCAAGAGAGAAATTGACTCGATCATCCAGGGCGGCGCCTCCAGCGACTCGATGGGCAACGTCGCAGGGCAGCGCCTGGCACTGGAGATGCAGAGAGACGCCCTCCTCGAACGCTATTCGCCCGAGCATCCGGACGTGGTGCGCCTGCAGAAGGCAATCGACGCCCTTCCCGAGGATAACGGACAAAGTGCGCAATCGGCGCCGCGGTCGCCGAACAATCCGGCCTATCTGGCGGCGCAGGCAAGACTCGAGTCTGTGCAGACCGGAATCGCCGCGCTGGAGCAGCGCCGTGCCCTGTTGCTGGAGCGCCAGACAAATATGGAGCGCAGCGTCGCCATGGCGCCGAGGGTCGAGCAGGAATGGCTGCTGCTGAACCGGGGATACAACAGCGCCAGGACGGAATTCGAGGAGATCAAGCGCCGCATTACCGGGGCAAGACTGTCGGAGCGACTCGAAGAAGAAAATAAGGGTGAGCGGTTCACGCTACTGAAAAGGGCGGGCTTGCCTACCATACCGGTGGAGCCGAATCGCATCGCCATTATCTTTCTCGGTTTCGTTCTTGCGGTAGGCGCCGGTATCGGCATCGCCGCCCTCGTGGACGCTCTGGACTCGACCATTCGCGGCAGCGGCGATTTGCTGACGAATTTTTCCCTTAAGCCGGTGGGGGTCATACCGTATGTCCAGACCGCGCACGATCGTCGCGTCAACTGGATCAAGAGATCCACAGCCGCAGGTGCCGCGGTTGTATCCATTGTGCTTGTCGCGGCCCTGGTCTAGACGGATTCGCCGAGGTATGCAGGGATGAGCAAGATCGAGGACGCGATTCGCAAGGCGAGCCTTCATCATGAGGTAGCCAGACGGCAAAGCTTCGACGGCGGTTCTGAGGCAGACGCCACGGACCCCGCGTCGCTTTCTTTAAACAGGCGCGCGCCGGTACTTTTCCGGCTGCAGCCCGGTCTTAAATTCGAACCCGCAGTTGAAGACCTCGAGCGGAACAGGATTATTCACGACGGGTTTCCTGAAGCGGCGCTGACGGGCTACAAGATGCTCCGGACGCGCATTCAGCAGTCTCTTGCCGGCAACGACTGGAAGACTCTGGCGATTACCGCGGCGCACGATGGCGCCGGCAAGACCGTCACGGCAATCAATCTCGCTATTACGCTCGCATCGCACGGCGGACACGAAATCTACCTGGTGGACCTGGACCTGCGGAATCCCTCGATCGCCGAATATCTGGGCCTGCCTCAAGAGATTCCCGGCCTGCGATCCTATCTGGACAGCGCCAGGCCGATTCGCGATCTCCTGTGGGATGTGGGTGTGCAGAATCTCGCGGTATTGGCAAACAGGGACCGAATGGACGATTCGTCCGAGCGCATTACGTCCAAGCGCATGCAGGACATGATTTCGTCCTTCAGATCGGCGTCGCCCCATCCAATTGTGATATTCGACCTTCCTCCTGTCCTTACGGCGGATGACGCCGTGGCCATTGCGCCATTCGTCGACGGCGTATTGCTGGTCGCGTCCGAGGGAGAAACGACGCGCGACGATTTCAAGAGCGCGCTCGAGTTGTTGCGAAACGCCAATATCGTCGGCGTCGTCCTGAACAAGGCCGATGCCCGGTAAAATGGCTCGCGGAAGGGTAGCCGACTGATCATCCGCCAAGCCTTTCTCCGAAACACTTTCGAGAATCTTAGCCTGCAGGACTTCGGAGGATCGCTCCCGCCGCAGGCTGTATCAATGGTTTTGCCCAGGCTTCCGCCGTGAGGGAGGTGCCAATAATGAAAAATGCAGCGGCACGGAACAATGTATATATCGGGCTCGCCTTGCTATTTGCAGTGGCACTCGTACTGCGGCTCTGGGGCATCTGGTTCGGGCTGCCGTTCAGCTTCAAGGCCGACGAATACCATGAAGTGTTCCGCGCCCTGGAGCTGGGCTCCGGCAGCTTCAATTTCGAGCGCACCGGCAAGGGCGGCTACTTCTACATCCTTTTTGTCGAATACGGCGTGGTCTTCGTCGCATTGAAACTGGCCGGCATTGTCGACTCGGCCCAGGATTTCGCCAGATACTTTGCCCGCGATCCGTCCGTTTTTTACCTGGTCGGCCGCGCAACGACCGCCGTAGTCGGAACCCTCAACGTATTTCTGGCATACCGGCTCGGTGTGCGCGGATACGGTATCGGCGCGGGTGTCCTGGCAGCGGTATTTCTAACTATAGATTTCCTGAACACAGAGCATTCTCATTTCATAACGGTCGACGTCCCTATGACCTGCCTTGCGACAGCGGCGCTGCTGTTTGCAGTCAGGATGGTGACCGATGGAAAGGCCTCGGATTACAAGTGGGCAGCGTTGTTCGCCGCTCTGGCAACAACGACGAAATTGCCTGCGATTTTGCTACTGGTACCCCTGCTTGTTGCGCATCACTACGTCGTGCGTCGCCAGGATGGTGGGGCCCGCCGATTGTTTCTGGCGCGCGACCTATGGTGGGCAGCGGGAATTTTCGTGGTCGTGTTGGCGGTCACGAACCCGGGGCTGATTGTGAATCCACCATGGGAAGCGATTAGTGTCGGAGCAGATCCGGAGGTCATCGAGGAGAACGATGCGGAGGTGCTGCCTGCGGTGGCGCCCAACCTGTTCGTCTACTATCTCAGCATAATTGCCGAGTCGATGGGCTGGCCGCTGCTTGTTGTGTCGCTCGCAGGAGCCCTTTACGCCCTCTGGAAACGCACTCCGACGGACGTGATCCTGATTTCCTTCGCTGCAATTTACTACCTGGTTTTCTCCAGCACCGGCTCCAATCTCTTCTTTCCGCGCTACATTCTGCCGCTCATTATCGTATTGGCTTTGCTTGCCGGGAGAGTGCTGGATGTGGTGTGGCCACGGAGCGGCTCGCTCAGGCAGGCGGCCGCGGTCGTGTTCGTAGTGATCCTGGCCGGCTTCCCGGCGTATCGAACGGTGGCGAATAATTACCTTCTGACCCAGACGGACACCCGGACTCTGGCCAGGAACTGGTTCGATGAAAATATCCCGCAAGGCTCCAGGGTAATGATTGAGGGCTTGAAGATCGAGCCTACAAAGCTCACTGTCCCGTTGCAGGACACCCCGGAAAATATGCGCGCGAACATCGAATACTACAAGTCGCGTGAGCCGGGGAAAGCAAAGTACCTGGGATTTGTCCTGCAGGTTGACATCGGCAACACGTACGACCTCGAACTGGTCAAGCCAACGGAATTGCAGAGCCTCGAATTCTACAAGAATAAGGGTGTCGAGTATCTCGTTATCAGGCCCGAAGCCTTCGCATCTTCGCGATCGATGGGACAAGCCGGCCGGGATTTTCTCGAAGATCTGCAGAACGACAGGGACGTGAGCTTGCTGAAGAGCTTCCGCTCCGATCCCAGATCGCGACCAGGTCCCGATATTGATATCTACGAAGTCGCGCGGATGCAAAGAGTTCCACCCTCCAGGTAGCCTCCGGTCGCCCGCAATGGCGGGCTCCTACAGGCCCGGCGCAAACATCAACCATGCGACGGCGCCTCGACGGATTCATCGTCGAGATATTTCGCGAACTCGGTTCCCGCAAGCGCTGCCGCGAGTTCGTCATAATTTTCCACCATCGGGCGCAGATCGTTCGGGTTGATTTTGATGTAATCCGTGGTCGCGTTAGCGGGCTCGATTTCCAGCAGCTCGCTGACGGCCGCCCAGGCTTCGTTCGACAGCGTCGGCCCATTGAACAAGCGTTCGTAAACCACCTCGATTCTCTTGTGTCGGGACAGAAGCCGCTCGAAGTCCATGAATGAATTGCGGACTCTACACATCTCGTCGATCGCCCGCCGCGGCGAGATGCGCGCCGATACTACCGGTATCTTGTAGGTGGTATGGGGTTGCCATGGCCGCTCCCCGCGTTTTTTGACCATCAGTACCTTCGACACGTACTGTTTCAGCAGGTTTTCGCGCCGCAGATGGATCACGCGGATTTCCTCGTGTTCAGCCAGGTACCTGCGTACCCGGCGATTGTCGGCGTGATTATACATGGCCTTGAAAACCACGATCGGCGCCTCATTGCGTCCGAAGTACGTGTCCATGATGCGTTCCGGGTTCCAGGCGCGGGCCCGAATATAGCAATAGGCTTTGGTCAGCTTCCGGTTACGGAGCAGCGGTTTCCGCGGTTGCAGGTTGCCGCCCCTGAGCAGCTCGCCGTAACCCTTGATTTGCGGATGGGCATCGAGACAGCTGTGCAGGAATGTGGAGCCCGATCTCTGGGAGGTAAGGATGATGGCTTTCATGGGATCGACTACCGGCGATTCTTCAACAGGTGACCCGGGAGATTCTTCATGAGCAGCAGCTCGCCGGCCGAGAACGCCCGCAGCAGGAACAAGGCACCGACATAGGCGATTCCCGCGGCCGCAAAGACTATCAGCAGATTCTGCTTCGCCAGCGCCAGCGCGACCGCGCCCGCTATGGCAGCGCAGAGCAGTGGCTTGGCGGCTGTCGCCATGAAATCGATGCGCACGATGTGTCGCGCTACGAACCAGGCATCGAGAGCGGCCATGAGAAAAGCGCCGGCGACAATGGCGGCGGCGGCACCGTGGATCCCGAAGAGCTTCGTAAGAATGACGGTGAGCGAGAGTTGCAGTACCACGCTGGCGGCTGAACGCCACAGCATCGCTTTCTCGTTGTCGCTCCCGATCATGGCCTGCTTGAATACCATATCGGCCGCCATGAAAACCTGTGACCAGATCACAATCTGCAGGACCGTGGCCGAGGATTCATAGCCGCTTCCGTACAGCAACCGGATAATCGCCGGAGACGCTGCCGCGACCAGAAATGCCATGGGAAAAATCGCAATCAACAGGAACTTCATCGTATACGTTACGAGCTCGGCCGCGCGCTCGCGACTATCGCGGAACACCCGCGAAAAAGCCGGCATTATAGCCAACATGACGATCGGAATGATGCTGGCGATTGTCTGTCGGATCCGGTCCGCCGCATCGAACAATCCTACGGAGTGCATGGTCAACAGCAAGGGCAGGACCAGCACGCTGCTGCGGATCGCGGCTTCCGCCAGGATGCGCTGGCCCGCGAACGGAAACGCGGCAATCGTGTTTTCCGCCAGATATCGCGGCGTGAGCCGCCAGTCAGGCGCCGCACCGGACGATCGTGCGTAGCCGACGAGGACCACGGCCAGAATCCCCAACGTCAAAACATGAAAGACCAGCCGGCCGACGAACGCCGCATAAACTCCGGCACCGAGCTCCAGCATGACAATGAGCGTCGCCAGCCCGCCAATTCTTCCGAAGAATGTCGCCAAGGTGAGAAACTTCATGCGTTCGAGGCCCTGGAACACGGCCTGAACGACCATGCTCAGCGCGCCAAACGGCAGACTGATAGCGACTACATCGACGGCAAGCATGACATCAGGCTCGAGAGAGAGCGCGCGGCCGCCTGCAGCGAGGCAAAGTGAAAACAGTGCCGCGAAAATGAAAGTGGTCACACTGGACTCGATCCAGAAACGAAGCATCGAGCCAGGCGCTCGTGCAACTGCCCGGACGAGTACATCCTGCTGGCCCATAGGTGCGACAATTTCGAACAGCATCGTCAGCGCCATCAGTACGGCATAGACGCCGAGCGTTTCGGCGCCGAGATAGCGCGCCACGATGATCGCAATGATCAACCCGACGCCCTTGGCCATTGCCGCGACCGCGAACAACGCAATCGAATTGCGCACAATGCGGGCCGTGGCATGCAATCGCTTCTGGGACATGGAGGGGGATTCTACACGTGACTTGGCACCAGGGAGCCGCTGCACAAGGCCCGGATTCGAGCGCTGTAGGAGCCCGCCATTGCGGGCGAACCTGCGCAGGTGTTGAACGAAGGCGGTGGTCGCCCGCAATGGCGGGCTC
>JBBDXW010000024.1:0-6210 GCA_040902105.1 Woeseia sp. | reverse complement strand
CGTTAGGTGCCGGACTTGGATCTTTGGACATTTCGCAGTGGGTTGATTCAGATCGCGTATCCAAATGAAATGTCCAAAGATCCAAGTCCGGCACCTAACGCGGGCACCTAACGACGGCCGCGGGCGTCAGAACTGAAACGATACTTCCGCAAACAGGCCGGCGTCCTTGTGCCCGTCGGCGTCCGCGTGGGTCAGGGGTTTGGCGATTTCAAGGTAGCCCGACAGCCGTCCGTCGCGCATTGAAATGCCGACACCGGTCGAGGATGCGGATTCGCGATTTCCCAGGTCATGCCGCCATGCACTGCCGGCATCATAAAACCCGTACAGGTCCGCGCGTTCGACCCACGTTACGCCGCTCGCAAGTCGTCGCTGCAACTGCATTTTGCCGCCAACACCGCGGTCGCCGCTGATTGCAGCTGCCTCGAATCCCCGGCCGATGCGGCCTCCGCCGACCTTGAATTGCTTGATGGACGGCAACACATGCGGCGACGTCTGCGCATATGCATCCAGGCGCCACGACCACAAGTCATTGAGCGCAGCAAGGCGCACCCAACGCAGCCGCGCGATCCTAAAGTCTTTGCGCAGTCGCTCGTCCGAAGCTCCCAGGCTGTCGATCCTGCTTCCGAGACCGTTTAAACCCTGTTCAAGCTCGATTGACAAGAGGTATTGCGTCTCTTCATTACGCCAATTCAGCGTGGAGCCCAACTCAACACTCCGCAGCCGTTCCTCGCGGTAGGTCGCATCGTTGTAAGCGAGGTCGAGGTTCTGCATTTCAAACCCGGCCCAGACCGAAAGTTCGTGTACCGACTGTCGTCGCAACGGATGCATCAGCTGGATCCGGTAACGTTCCCGGTATTGTTCGACCTGGACTCCCTGCACGTCATACTCCAGCGAGGTGACTGCTCCCTGCAATTGCGCAGATGTGCCGTGAGCACCCAGTGCGGTGTTCGTAAACACGCCGCCGCCCTTGTAATTGTCGCTGTCTTTGGCAGATGTGACGAACAAGCCGCTGGCATTCTCATGGCTGAACAAGCCGTTCGCAACCAGCTGCGCGAACATGACGTCGCGGTCAATTTCCCGCGTACCGCGATTGGAAATCCTGACGTTGCCTTCGAGCGGCTTATAAGCAGAATCGACTTCGAGCACGAAACCCCCGTTGTGCCCACCGTCGGGTTCTGCAGCAACGTCGACCTCCAGCCCGGGCAGGCGACGCGCACTCCGCAGTGCGTCTTTTATCTCCTGCGGCCGCAGCGACCGATCCGACGGCAGACGCGCAACGAGCTGCTCCAGTTTTTCCTGATAAGGGCCGGCATTGCCGTTGATTGCCACGCTCGAAATGCTCGCTTCCACGAGCTGGATGCGCACGATTCCCGAGTCGATGCCGCGATCGGAGATTCTGTACCCGGGCCGCGAGTACCCGTCAGCGAGATATTTTTGCTGCAATGCCTCGGCGATAGTCGCTGCAGTTTGTTCCGTTACGGTTTTGCCAAGGTGAACTTTGTATACATCGAAAAGTTCCGTCGGCCGGTATACGCTGCTGTTCTGTATGACTGCGCTGCCGAGGTTCTCCGACGCAAGGACCGGGCTCGCTGTGATCAGGCAAGTCAGAATCGTTATGGCAAACCGCGAATCGATATTCAGCGTGCCGATCCAGCGGAATTTTCGTGCCCGCGTTATGGAAAAACACGGCGAAATTTGTAAGCGATTCATGCTCGTGATTGTGCTGTATTCTTTCGTTGCGCGCCGTGATTACCCTCACACCTCGAACAATACCGTTTTGCGCTGTGACTGACTTCATAGCGCCCGTCCAATGCAACAACATACAATGCGCAGCCTACCCGTGATCAGGATGATCCGATGCGCATTCCAGGGAACACGGTATTTCGATGCAGCCAACTCGTTCTATGCTGCACGCTGCTGCTTCTGATAACGGCGGTTCGCGCACAAGCGCAAGACGTCACCGACAAACTTGCCGACGGCCTGATCGTCGAGGAAACAGACGGCGCGGTCAAAATCAAGCTTGATAACCAATGGCAGTCGCCAAACACCGGCATGGTTGTGGGCCTTCCTGCAACGGTTTCTACCGGAGCGGACGGCGCCATCAAGCTGCGTCAGGGCGCTACGATTATTTCGATCGCTGCAAACACGGCTGTCGAATTGTTCGAGGGACCGGAGCCCGGCTCTCCGCTGCAGCGTGTCGTGCAGAACCAGGGCAGCGCGTTCTATGACATCGCGCCGCGCGGGTCGAACAAACTCCGGGTGGAAACACCCTATCTCGTGGCAGTCATCAAGGGCACTCAATTCAATGTCACGGTCGCGTCGGAAACGTCGACCGTCGCATTGTTCGAAGGGCGCCTGCAGATCGAAGCGCCGGACATCGGCGACGTCGTCGACCTTCACGAAGGTCAGATAGCGAAGCGCCACAGGGACGACGCCGGCATTACCGTCCTCAGCATGCAAGACAGCGAACCGGTTTCGCGGAGCGACGCCGCGCCTGAGTCGGACCTGACGGACGGCGATGACCGCCAGAATGCGAGCAATGCAGGCAACAGCGATTCAATTGCCATCGATGACAGCAACGTCCTGAACGGCGACGATGTCGTCGTTCGCGTGGATGGCGCAGACAACGGCGGCGCAGCAGGTCCCGGCTTCGGTACCGATGCGCAACTCGAACCCGACCAGGGGCTGCCGGGTATCAAGACCGGCGCCGATGCGCTCACCGTTGATCTGGATGGCGATCTCGATCTCGGCCCGGTGGACGCCGGACTCAATGCCGCGGTGGATATTGGCAGCGGCAACATAGACCTCGAGCTCGATACCGGACTCGACCTCGGCGCTGCCGGCGTGGACGTCGGACTCGATGTCGGCGCAGACCTCGGCGCCGGCGACATTGACCTCGGACTCGACAGTGGCCTCGACCTGGGCGACAACGGCGTGGACGTCGGTCTCGATGCCGGCCTGGACCTCGGTGAAGGTGACATAGACGTCGGACTCGATGCCGGCCTCGACCTGGGCGATACCGTCGTGGATACCGGACTGGACGCCGGTGTGGATCTCGGCGGCGGCGCCCTGGACGTCGGACTCGATACCGGCCTCGACCTGGGCGATACCGCAGTGGATGTCGGCCTCGACGCGGGCGTCGACCTCGACAGCGGCGATGCAGCCGTTGGAGTCGACACTGGCGTAGACCTCGGAGTTGCCGGTGTGGACCTCGGTGTCGACATCGACCTGGGAGACCTGGGCGATCTCGTCGACATCGATCTCGGACTCGACCTGCTCGACGGCGAAGATACCGATTCCGATACTACCGACGACGAAGGCGATGTTCTGCCAATCGATCCCGGCGATCTGTTCGATCTATTAGGCTTGTAATCATGCGACGGCGTCTCCCATGGCCGGTCATCGCCATGGTGGCGCTTTCGGTTGCCTGGTTCGGTTCCGCGAGTGACTTCAGCAAGCGACTGGAATACGAACTCGCGGACGCCGGCGCACGATGGCTCCTGCACCCGGTCGACAGCGACGTCGTTATTATCGGAATCGACGCCTGGAGCCTGTCGGAATTACAGGAATGGCCCTGGCCGCGGCGTTACCATGCCGCGCTGATCGACTGGCTTGCGCCAGCCTCGCCGAACCGGCTGTTCATCGATATCGACTTCAGTTCGCCGTCCAATCCGGAAGACGACCGGCTGCTCGAGTCGGCGCTCGCCCGCTGGGACCCTGCCTCTGTGGTCCTGCCCGCCTTCTACCAGCGTGCCACCTATCAGGATGGCACCTTTCAGGATGGCAACCAGGATCCCACCCACCCGAACGCCGCCGCAGCGGACAGTGAATTGCTTCTTACGCAGCCGCTGCCCGGCCTGCGGCCACATGTTTCCATTGCGTCGGTAAACCTGACGCCGAGCGCCGACGGGCTGGTCCGCAGTATCCCGGCGGCATGGACGTTCAACGGCCAGACGATACCGACGGTCGCCTCGTTCCTGAACGGCCTGCCGAACTCCGCGGACCTCGATTACAGGCTCGATTTCTCTGTCGATCCGGCGTCGTTTCAGTACTTTTCGTACAGCGACGTGCTGGCGAATCGCATACCGGCCGAGTACTTCGCGGGGAAAACGGTGTTCGTCGGTGCGACCGCGATCGAACTCGGCGATACCATGGCTGTCCCGCTGCATCGGTCGTTGCCCGGCGTGGTCGTCCTTGCGCTGGCCTATGAGAGCATCCGCGACGGATCGCACAACCTGGCGCCGCCCGTGCTTTACTGGCTCATGGTTGCAGCCTGGGCGCTGTTGCTGGCGTTCCTGTTCTGCGGTCAGTCGTGGCGAACAAACATCGTTATCGGGGTCGCTTCACTGGCGTTCATCGCCACCCTGTCCCTGATCCTGTATTCGGCAGCGGCTACCGTGGTTGAAGTTGTTCCTTTCGTGCTGGGACTGATAACGGCCTACCTGTTGTCGACTCTCAGGTCTCTCGAAACCGAGACGCTGCGTGCGATCGCGTACGCCGTCGGCTTGCGCAAACGCGATGCGCTGTTAAAAAGCATCGTGCAGTCCTCGACCGACTGCATCATCTGCATCGATGTGAAGGGCTTGATACTGACGGCGAATCCCGCGGCCGCGCAACTGTTCGCGTGCCATTCGAACGAGCTGGTCGGCGCGTCAATCGTCGAGTTTATCCCGTCCCTGCTCCGTGAATCGGCCGACGATCGCCGTCAGGCGTTTGAACGGATGTCGAGCTCCATATTCGAAAGCACGGCTTGCGGCAACAACGGTGACAGCTTTCCGGTCGAGATATCAATCAGTCGCGTGAAGCTGAAGGACGAACAACTTTACACGGCCATCATCCGGGACATCACTGAACGCAAAGCGCAGCAGCGGCAGCTGCAGTTTCAGGCCACGCACGATCCGTTGACCGCGTTGCCCAACAGGCCCGCACTGGCTGCGCGTCTGGATTCTCTGCTCACGAATGCGGAGTCGGCGAATCCGGTTGCCCTGCTGATGATTGATCTCAACCGCTTCAAGGAAGTCAACGATACCCTGGGGCACAACGTTGGCGATTACGTGCTGTATGAAGTCGCTCGACGTCTCGAAGAAGTAATCAGCCAACGCGGCTTCATTGCCCGCATAGGCGGCGACGAGTTCGCCCTCGTTGTAGAACGTTTCCGCGACCGGGCGGAGATCTCGGCCTTGTCGCGGGAACTTGTAGACTGCATGAAAAGGCCGGTCGAAACCTGCGGCGTCGCGATCGATGTCGGCTTGAGCATCGGGATAGCGGTATTTCCGCAGGATGCAAATGAAGCGGAATCGCTTTTCAAGAATGCGGACGTGGCAATGTACGTCGCGAAGCGAAGCGGCAGCGGCTTCGAATACTACAATGCAGCGGACGACAGGCACACAGTTCGCAGACTGACAATAGTCACCCGCTTGCGCAAAGCCATCGCTAACAATGAACTCGAGTTGTGCTTTCAGCCGCAAATCAACTTGAGAACCGGGCGAGTGGAAAGCGTCGAGGCGCTTTTGCGCTGGGATGACGCGTCGCTTGGACGGGTTACGCCGGATGAATTCATCGCGCTTGCCGAGACGACCGACCTGATTCGGCCCTTGTCGGAATGGACGCTGGTTCACGCGTTTGAGCAGTCGACCCGGTGGAGCGGCCAGGGAGTCGACTTGCGCGTCGCAATAAACCTGTCGGCGCGAATGCTCCAGGACGTCGACTTTCCGGCGCGCCTCGCCCGCTCGATGCGCGAGTTCGGCGTCCGGCCGGAGCAAATCGAACTCGAGATTACCGAGAGCGCCATGATGGTCGACCCGCAAAGGGCGCAGGGCATCGTTGTCAAACTCAGCGAACTCGGCGTACTGATCTCGATCGACGACTATGGCACCGGTTATTCGTCGCTCGCCTATCTCCGGGACTTACCTGTCCATGCGCTTAAACTGGACAAGTCTTTCGTCATGCGCATGCAACAGCACGATGACCGTGTCATCGTCGAATCGACCGTGCAACTGGCACATGCCCTCAATCTCAAGGTGGTTGCCGAAGGCGTGGAAAGCGCGGCGGATGCTGCGTTCCTGAGCAGCTGCGGATACGACTATGCGCAGGGTTATTTGTACAGTGCCGCGCTCGCGTCGTCGGCGCTGCTCGAGTGGGTGAGAAAATTCAATACCGCTGCCCTGCACGAATTCCCGCGCGGCGGAGCGAGGGCGCTGTAGGAGCCCC
>JBBDXW010000023.1:0-38838 GCA_040902105.1 Woeseia sp. | reverse complement strand
ACCGCCGATCGTATCGGCGGATACGCCAATCGCGATGAATAAAGCGCTGTAGGAGCCCGCCATTGCGGGCGACCGCCGATCGTCGAATCAGCCGGCGGTCGTGAGCACGCTGCGCAGCGCTTCGATATCGACCGGTTTCAACAGATGATGATCGAAGCCGGCGTTGCGCGTCTGTCTCCGATCGCTCTCCTGGCCCCAGCCGGTCAACGCGATCAGCATGAGTTCCTTGGACACGCCCCGCTCGCGAATCCGGCGCGCGACCTCGTAGCCGTCCATGACCGGCATGTCGATGTCGAGGAAGATGGCCTGCGGCCGGAAGCTGCCCAGTTCCGCCAGCGCCGACTCGCCGTCAAAGGCGACTTTTACCTCGTAGTCCATGATGTTGAGCAACATGCCGAGGCTAGTCGCAGAATCCTCGTTGTCATCGACCACCAGAACACGTTGGCGGCGCCCCGCATTCGCGCCACGCACAGGTCCGTCGTCGCTCTGCGCCCGTGTCGTGTCCCCGAGCGGCAAACGCACGGTGAACTCGCTCCCCCGGTCAATGCCATCGCTGGCGGCGCTGACCGAGCCGCCGTGCATCTGCACGAGCGTCCGGACCAGCGCAAGGCCGATTCCAAGTCCGGTGTTCAACTGCCTCGAACGCCGCGACTGGGAAAACATATCGAACACACCGGGTAAAACGTCGGCCTCGATGCCGCGTCCGCTGTCTCGCACGCGCAAAATCAGCTGCGTCTCTTCAACACGAGCTTTAAGGGATATGTCGCCGCCGGGCGGGGTGAATTTCGCAGCGTTGTGCAGCAGGTTCGCGATCACCTGCGCGAGGCGCACGCCATCGGCTTCGAGACGGATCGGTTCTTTCGGCAGATCGACTGCGACCGAATGCTGCGACTCCTCGATGCGGGGTCGAATGGTGTCCAGGGCGCTCGACACGACCTTGGCCAGATCCAGCACTTCTTTCCGAAGCTCGATCTTTCCGAGGGTCACCCTGGAGATCTCGAGCAGATCATCCACGAGCCGGGTGAGATGACGCACCTGTCGCTCGACCATCTGCAGCGTGCCGGCCGAGTTCTCGCCCAGATCGTCGGCCAGTCCGAGTACCGTGAGCCCGGTGACGATCGGCGCCAGGGGATTGCGAAGCTCGTGAGCGAGTACCGCCAAGAACTCGTCCTTGCGCCGATCTGCCTTCTTGAGGGCCGCCTCGGCGCGCTTCAATGCGCCGATATCGGCGAGAGTGACCACGGAGCCGAGCGCTGCGCCCATACCGTCGGTCACAGGACCGGCACTCAGCAATAACTGTAGTGGCGGCTCGGCGGTCGGCGACAAGGTCGCTTCCAAGCCGCGAATCGGCCCATCAAGTCGGTCGAGCTCGAAGCGACCGTCCGGCGCGAGCGGAGACGTCCGGGCCAGGGTCAGCGGGAACATCTCCATGAACGGTTTCCCGAGCGGGTTCTGGCCGCAAATTTCGTGCGCGGCAGGACTCGCGAACGCGACGCGGCCATCCGGATCGCAGACGACGACCGGGTCGGCAGCCTGTTGCAGCATCGAACGGGCGAGGGTCTCCGCGGCAATCAGCTCCTCGTGCTGCTTTTGCCGGGTCAGGTCCGTGACCAGCATGCAAACGCCGCTGGCGTCCTCGGCCGACAGGTCATTTGCGCTGATGTAGACCGGCACCAGTGTCCCGTCCGGGCGTTCGAGACGAATTTCGCCCTGTGGAGAGTCGACCTCGCCGGCGATGAGCGCGTCGAATTGCGAGCGGCCGGATTCGGCGACCAGATCCCGAAACGAACGGCCGACCAGATGCTCTCGCGACCGGCCGAGCAAGGTCGAGAACCGGCCATTTGCATACAGGATGGTGCCGTCCACCGCGACCGTTACCGCCCCTTGCTGCATGTGCTCCACCAGAACGCGGTAGGGCCCGCTGCCGCTTTCGAGCGTATAAACCCGATCCGGGGCATTCCTGCCGACTACAAATGCATCGACGCGGCCGTCACGAATGGCATGGATGGTCTCCTCGGCCTCCTGTAACTCGCGGCGAAGCCGCTCGTTCTCCCGGCGCAGCGCCTCCGCATCGGCGTTGTTCACGGGCACCACTCCGGCAACCTTGGCCGCATCAGCGGGTGTTCCTTAATTGCAAGCCGACCAGCACGCGCTCGGTGTTCGACAGGTCGCCGATGATGCGGCGGATCGGTTCCGGCAGTTTCCGCACCAGCGTCGGGATCGCGACGATCTGATCGCTCCTGGCAAGTTGCGGATGCGCGGCCAGATCGACGATCTCGATGTGGTAACGTCCAGGCATATGTTCATCGCATAGCGATTTCAAATTGGCGATGGCGGTAACGCTCCGCGGCGTTTGCCCGGCTACATACAGCTTGAATTTCCATCTCTCGGCATCCCTGCCGGACTGCGGCGCCACCGGATCGCCGCTGATTGCGTCATGCTGTTTCACTGCTCAATCCTCACTCCTGTTCATCAGGTTTTTGCGGCGCCCTGGCCGGAGGCCGGACGACGCCTGGCGCCTCCGCCGCGGCGGAGACCTATGCTGGCTCCACCTTCCGCAACCGTTCCCGCGCGATTCCGTTCTTCCTCGATCAGTTGCTTCAGGTCCTTCTCCTCGTCTTCGAACTCCGACCGCAGCCCTGCAATATGAGCCTCCAGCGAGCGGCGTTTGCGATCAATCTCGCGCAGGCGCCGCTCGACGTTTTGCCGGTTCGCCAGCCTCTCCGCCTCTTCCCGGGCTTCCTGCGACAGTCGTGCCGACCCTGTCAGCACACCCCCGGACCCGACGTAGGCGTCCACGAGATCGACACCGTTGCCGGTGATCAGGAACTCGCGAAGTTGATTGGAGTGCGCCATCCCGCGGGACTTCAGGATGTACATGACGCGGTTGCGCTCGCCATTGAGCTCGGTGTCCCGAAGCAGCAGCCAGGTATCGACGATCGAGGAAATATTGACCTTGGTCTGTTCCTGCGCGTCGCTTCCGGAGGTCAGGTTCGTCATCATCACCGTGATTGCGTTCGTCTTCAAGTAGTCGATCAGGCGGGTGAGCATCACAGTGACCTCTTCCGCGGACGCCGTCGACACGAAATTGCTGACGGGATCGACGATCACGACGGCGGGGCGCGCGTCACGCACCAGCTTGTGCATGCGCACGAGATGCAGCTCGAGACCCTGAAGCAAAGGCCGGCTTGCGTGAAACTCGAGCAGGCCCTGATCGATGTACGGTTCCAGATCGATGCCGATCGAGCGCATGTTCCGCAGGAACTGGCGCTCCGACTCCTCGAAGGCGAAATAAAGGCACCGTTCGCCGCGTTCGCAGGCCGCCAGCGCCAGATGCGCGGAGACGCTCGTTTTACCGGACCCGGCCGTTCCGCTGACCAGGACCGTGCTGCCGCGATAGTAGCCGCCGGCCAGCATCTCATCCAGGGCCGCGATACCCGTTGGCACCCGCTCGTCCGAGGCGTCGTGGGTCAACCCGAGCGACGTCACCGGGAGCACGGAAATTCCATCTTCGTCGATGAGGAAGGGATATTCGTTGGTGCCGTGGGCGGTGCCGCGATACTTGACGATACGCAGGCGGCGCGTCGAGACCTGGTCCGTAACCCGATGGTCCAGCATGATGACGCAATCGGAAACGTATTCCTCGAGCCCCTGGCGCGTCAGCGAGCCGTCGCCGCGCTCGCCCGTAATGACCGCGGTGACCCCCTTGTCCTTGAGCCAGCGGAACAGCCTGCGGAGTTCGGCGCGGAGAATAGATTGGTTCATGAATCCGCCGAACAGGGTCTCGATGGTATCGAGCACTACCCGCTTCGCGCCTACGGAGTTGATGGCGAGGTCGAGCCGGATAAACAGGCCTTCGAGATCGTAGCCGTCCATCTCCTCGATCTCGGAGCGCTCGACCCGCACATAGTCGACCGCCACGGACTTCGCCGCCTCGAGCGCCGCCAGGTCGTAGCCCAGGGAACGGACGTTTTGGGCCAGCTCTGCGGCCGTCTCCTCGAAGGTGACGAACACGCCGGGTTCGTCGTATCTCATGGCTCCGTGTAGCAGGAACTCCATTGCCATCAAGGTCTTGCCGCAGCCCGCCGCACCACAGATCAGGGTCGGGCGGCCACGCGGAAAGCCGCCGCCGGTGATCTCGTCCAGACCTTGGATGCCGGTGGGGCATTTGGGTAGTTCCTGCCCGGGCGACCGATGATGCTCGTCGCTCACTTGTTTCGCTCCGCCAGGCAGACCCCTACTCTACTACGCGGAGGGACTTCTATCGAGGAAGCCGCCGGTTCCGGCTTCCATTTCTACGCCAGGACAGGCCTATCCTGGTCCTGCCGCCGGCTGAAGAGTAGCGCGATCGCGGTCGAACCCGGGCTGCGCGATGGCATCGAACCACCCGAGCTCGAGCCCGAGCGCCGCGGTTTCGCCGACGAAAAGCATGGCGGGAGTCCCTGTCCCGGCCGTGCTCGCGTCCAGGGCGATGCGTGCGAGCGTCGAATGCAGCACGCGCTGCCGGCTCGTCGTTCCGTTCTCGACGATGGCCGCAGGCGTGCTGCCTCGCAACCCATGGCGAATGAGGTGACTCGCGCTTTCGGCGATCGAACCGGCACTCATATATAAGGCCAGCGTCTGCCCGGGCCTTGCGAGCGCCTGCCAGTCGGCGCTCCGGTTGGCGTCGAGTTTTGCCGTTGCGAGTGTCAGGCTGCCGCTCACGCCTCTCATCGTGAGCGGAATGCCCGCATAAGCGGCGCAGCCAAGTGCCGCGGATATGCCCGGCACGATCTGGTAGGGCAGACCGGCCGCTGCAAGCGCCTGTACTTCTTCGCCTCCCCGACCGAAGACGAACGGGTCCCCGCCTTTCAGGCGGCAAACGCGCTTGCCCTGTCGCACCAGGTCGACGAGCAGTTTGTTGATCGATTCCTGTCGGCCCGGCAGGTCGCCGGCCTTCTTGCCGACGGAAATGAGCTCCGCTTCCTTGCGCGCAAAATCGAGGATCGGTTTCGCAACGAGGCGATCGTACAGGACGACGTCGGCCTGGCTGATCAGCTGTTGCGCCCTGATCGTGACCAGGCCGGGGTCGCCCGGCCCTGCCCCGACGATGTAGGCCTCGCCCGTCGGCCGCGCGCGAGGAGCGACGCGTCCGATCAGCTCACGGCGCATGAGCTTGTCGGCTTCACGGTTGCGATTCGCCAGAATATGCCCTGCGATCGGACCGTCGAAGAACCGTTGCCAGAAGCGGCGGCGTTCCTCCATGGAGGCGAAACGTCGTTTCACGGGCTCGCGCCAGCGGCCGGCGCGTTGCGCGAGTTCCCCGATTCGCGCCGGCAGCCAGGCCTCGATCTTCGACTTCAGGCGCTGCGCAAGAACCGGCGCATTGCCGCCGGTGCCGACTGCAATCGTCACCGGTGCGCGATCGACGATCGCAGGCAGAATAAAGCTCGACGCGTTATTGTTGTCGGCGACGTTGCAAAGTATGCCCGCTGCGTCCGCGGCCCGGGCCACTCTGCCATTGACGTCGCGATCGCCGGTCGCCGCGATGACCAGCCGCTTGCCTTCCAGTTGCGACGCGTCGAAGCTGCTCGCGCTGTGCGAGATTTCGTTCTGCTCGCAGAGGTCCGCCAGTGCGGCGTTCAATGCGGGCGCGACAACCGACACACGGGCGCCTGCGCGCCGTAACAACGCAACTTTTCGTTCGGCTACGGTGCCGCCGCCCACGACCAGGCAGCTTTGCCGGTCCAGCCTTATGAATATCGGCAGATGATCCACTGGATTCTTCCAATTCTATGCATGCCACCATATCGCTCGCGGCTGCACGCGCGAAATAGACAAAAGGTCTACGGCTATAACGTGCAGGTATATGTGCAGGGATGTTTGACTTTGCGGCGGCAACAGGGCATATAACGATACAGAGCCATGCTGAGCACCCACGGAAAAAATACTGCAATGTGTCGCTGTCGAAATGAACGGCGGCTCACCAGTGCGTATTTGACCTAGCTGCTTGACCTGACTCGAAGCGCAACTGAACTTCTAAAAGCCGCCCCGACACAGTTTGGGCGGCTTTTTTGTCTCTGCAGGAGCCCGCCATTGCGGGCGACCGCGATGGACATAGGCGAGGTCGCCCGCAATGGCGGGTTCCTGCAAAACCGGGAGAGGTCGATGACCTTCAAGCAACTGAAATACCTTCTCGGCGTGGTCGACAACGGACTGAACATCACGACGGCGGCGGAACGCCTTTATACGAGCCAGCCCGGAATCAGCAAGCAACTCCGGCAACTCGAACGGGAAGTGGGTGTGCAGCTTTTTTCCCGCAAGGGCAAAAGCCTGGTTGCGCTGACGCCGGCAGGCCTGACCGTCGTCGATTACGCCCGCAAGATCTTGCGGGACGTCGCCAACATTCGCAGTCTCGGGCAGGAACTGACGTCGGAAGAGGATGGCACGTTGTCGATCGCGACCACACATACCCAGGCGCGTTACGTGCTGCCGGACATATTGCGCGAATTCCACGAACGTTATCCCAACGTCAACCTCGAACTGCACCAGGGCACGTCCGAGCAGATCGCAACCCTGGTCGCCGACGACCGGGTCGATTTCGCGATTGCGACCGAGTCGTACGATGCGTTTCCGGAGCTGAACCTGTTGCCGTGCTATAGCTGGGATCGAATCGTACTGACTCAGCGAAATCATCCGCTGGCCAACGACGGAACACCGCTGACGCTGCAAAGACTTGCCGAGTACCCGTTGATCACTTACGTATTCAGTTCGAATGGCGAGTCTTCGTTTCTCAAGGCGTTTGCGAACGAGAATCTGGAGCCCAAAGTCGCGTTTACCGCGCGCGACGCCGACGTGATCAAGACCTACGTGCGAATGGGCATGGGCGTTGGTGTGATCGCACCGATGGCGCTGCAATGCGACGAGCTCAAGGAGCTGCACGCGGTCTGCGCGAAAGGACTGTTCCCGCGCGTAACGACCTGGGTAGGCGTGCCGCGCCACCGGGTGTTCCGGCGCTACATGCAGGATTTCGTGGCGCTGTTTGCACCGCACTGGCCTGCCGAACTGATCCGGGCGGCGGCTACTGCGGAGACGCAGGATGAAGTCGACAGGATCTCCGCGGATGTGAACGTGCCGCTCAGGAACGGCTGCACGGAAGTGCTTGCGGAGGCGGCTTAGGCAGGCATCGCTCGCTTTCGCGGGCTCCAACAACGGCAATAGAAGCGCCGTTGGAGCCCGCGAAAGCGGGCGATCCAATCGCGGCTAAACGGCGGACAGATCGACGTCGTGCAGGCCGCATTCACGCTTGATGCCGAAGAAGCGCATCTGCTCCAGCTCATCGACTTCGTGGATCGAGCGCGTCGTGTGGTAGTCACCGATGCTCAAATAGCCTTTCTCCCACAACGGGTGATACGGCAGATCGTTGCGCTTGAGATAGGTGTGCACATCGCGATCCGTCCAGTCGGCGATCGGGTGCACTTTGAAGCGCCCGCCCGACCACTCGAGATAGGGCGTCGCTGCGCGGCTCATCCCCTGCGAACGTCGTAACCCCGCGAACCACGTGCCCGCCTCGAGCTCCTGCAATGCCCGCTTCATGGGCTCGACCTTGTTTTCGTCGTTATACGCAGCAAGCCCGGCGGCGCCCTGCTGCCAGCGTTGTCCGTGGCGCGCCTCCTGCCACGCCGGCGAAACGTTCGCACGATAGACCGAAAGGTTCACTTTGAGCCTGTCCGTAAGCTCATCGATAAACCGATAGGTTTCCGGGAACAGGTAACCGGTATCGACAAGCACGACCGGAATGTCCGCTTTTTCACGCGTGAGCAGATGCAGAGCCACCGCCGACTGGGCGCCGAAGCTCGAACTCAGGATGTGCCGGCCCGGCAGGTTTGCGAGCGACCATTGCACCCGCTCCTTCGCATTGAGCGTATCGAACAAACGGTTGCAATCCGCGAGCATTGCACCGCGGCTTTCTTCCTCGTCGAGCGTGCACTGCGACAGCGTGCTGCAAGCCGACAGGGTCCTTTTTTTGGCGGGCTGGGACATCAGCGTTCCGCCTCTGCCGCAAGGCGGGTCCGGTTGGTGAAATCGCCAAAGGACTCGGTCTTTCGACGTTCCTGCACAAATTCACCGAACAGCAGGTCGAGCGTCGCAAGTATCTGCTGCTCATCGACGTTTTCCTCGGCAAGCCGGTTCATTCGCCAGCCTTCGGCGTCTCCGCCGAGGAACAGGTTGTAACGCCCGGGCGCTTTGCCGACCAGGGCGATCTCGGCCAGGTAGGGTCGTGCACATCCGTTCGGGCAGCCGGTGATGCGCAACGAAATGTTTTCGTCGATCAGGCCGTGCCGTTCGAGCAGGGCCTCGACTTTGCCGGTCAGTTCCGGGAGATAACGCTCCGCTTCGGCCATCGCCAGCCCGCAGGTCGGCAACGCCACGCAGGCAAGCGCCTGTTGCCGGAGCGGTGACAGGCTTTGCAGCAGGTTGACGCCGTGCCGCTCGAACAGTTGCTCGAGCGCCAGCCGGTCCGCGTCGGCGATGCCGCTGACGATGAGGTTCTGGTTGGCCGTCAAACGAAAATTGCCCTGGTGAATGCGCGCGACCTCGCGCAATGCCGTCAACAATTTGCTCTGCCCCTTGTCCTGAATCCGTCCCTCGGGAACGAACAGGGTCAAGTGCCAGTTCCCGTACCGGTCTTTCGACCAGCCGAACCGGTCGCCGCGAGACCTGAATTCGAACGGCTCGGGCCCCGGCAGGGAAAAGCCCAGGCGTTCGAACAGCGTCTCGCGGAACCAGTCCAGCCCGCGGTCGTCGATGGTGTACTTCAGCCGGGCGTGCTTGCGGTTGCTGCGGTCGCCGAAATCGCGTTGCACCGTGACCACCTGCTCCGCGACGGCTATAGCCTGGTCGACGGAGCAGAAACCGATGATGTCGGCGACTCGGGGGTAGGTGCCGGGCTCGCCGTGCGTCATCCCCATGCCGCCGCCGGCCGTTACGTTGAAACCGGCAAGCTCGCCGTCCTTTTCAATCGCGATGAAGCCCAGGTCGTGCGCAAAGATGTCAACGTCGTTGGACGGCGGGATTGCAATGGAAATCTTGAACTTCCGCGGCAGGTAGGTCTCGCCGTAAATCGGCTCGCGATCGGCGGTTCCGGCGACGCGCTTCCCGTCCAGCCATATTTCGTGATACGCGGTCGTGCGCGGCGCGAGGTGTTCGGCGATGCCGGTTGCGACCTTGTAAGCCGCTTCGTGGACAGCGGATGTTTCCGCAATGGGCGTGCACATGACGTTGCGGTTGACGTCGCCGCAGGCCGCGATCGTGCTGAGCAGGCTGTCGTTTATGCTGCGAATGGTCGCCTTGACATTCTTCTTGGTGACACCGTGAAACTGGAATGCCTGTCGTGTGGTCAGGCGCAGCGTATTGTTCGCGTAAGTCGTGGCAAGGGAATCGAGTGCGAGCCACTGCGCCGGTGTCGTGATGCCGCCGGGCACGCGCACGCGAATCATGAAACTGTAAGCGGGCTCGAGCTTCTGGCGCGTGCGCTCCGCGCGCAGGTCCCGGTCGTCCTGCTGATAGAAGCCGTGAAACTTCGTCAGCTGCGTGTCGTCTTCGGCAAGCGCGCCGGTCAGCGGATTCGCCAGGCTTTCCACGATCGTGCCGCGCAGGTAGTTGCTGCGCTTCTTGATGTGCTCGACCGGGGATAAGGGCGTGTCGCTGCTCATGCGCGGGCCTCGATGTCGACATGCAGGAGCCCGCCGCGCGGGCGACTGCGATGAGCGTCAGCGATGTCGCCCGCGTGGCGGGCTCCTACAGGGGGCATGGCAGAGGCTTTCTTGGCCATTTCCTAGTACACGTCGCGCTGGTAGCGCCGGCTGGACTTCAGTTCGTTGACGTACTCGGCGCCGCGATCGGCCGAAAGTCCGCCTTCCTTCTGCAGCACGGCCAGGAGCGCCTGGTGCACGTCGCCCGCCATGTGGTTCGCGTCGCCGCACACATATATATGAGCGCCGCGCTCCAACCAGTCGTAGAGGCGACGGGACTGCTCGCGAAGGCGATCCTGCACGTAGACCTTTTGTCTCTGGTCACGGGAGAACGCTACGTCGATGCGCGAGAGAATCCCGTCCTTGCGGTAACGCAGCCACTCGAGCTGATAGAGGAAGTCGCTCGCGAAGTTGCGTTCGCCGAAGATCAGCCAGTTGTCGCCTTTGTGGCCGTGCTCCTGCCGATGCTCGACGAAGGCGCGGTAAGGCGCCACGCCGGTCCCGGCGCCGATCATGACGATGGGAGTGTCGCCATTGTTCGGCAGGCGGAACCGGTCGTTAGCCTCTACAAATACCGGCACCTCCCTGGCTCCGCTCGTCAGCAATCCGGATGCCGAACCCTGGTGGGAACGGCCGAACCGTTCGTAATTGACCAGCGCAACGGTCAGATGCGCCTCGTCCGGATTGGCGTCCGGGCTCGACGCGATCGAATAGAGGCGCGGCGTCAGGCGCCGCAACGAATCGACCAGTTCCTGTGCTTGCCAATCCTTGGGATAGTCGGCGAGCAGATCGATGATCTGCCGTGTGCTGAAAAACCCTGTCAGTTGCTCGCGATCGCCGAGGATCGTTTTCAACTCCGGGTGATATCCCGCGACGATCTCGAGCAGCGGCCGGCTCAGTACGGTGACCTCTTTCTGTTCCGCGAGCGCCTCCGCCAGGCTCAGCTGCCTGCCGTCGACCGCAACCTCGGTGTTGCCGTCGAGTTTCACCGCCTGCAGCAGCGCTTCAACGAGTTGCGGTGAGTTCTTCGGCATGACGCCGAGCGAATCGCCGGGCAGGTACGTGAGACCGGAGGATTCGAGATTCAATTCGATGTGGCGGACGTCCTTGCTGGAACCGCGGCCGGTGATCGGTTGATCGAGCAGAATTTCTGCAGCAAACGGATGGTCACGCGAGTACGACACTTGCTTCGATACGGCGCGCAGGTGTGCGGGGCGGCTGACGGGCACCGGCGTTGCTTGCGACGACTTCGCAGCGAGTTCCACCACTTTGGCGGTCCAGTCCGCCGCCGGCGATTCGAAGTCGAGATCGCATTCGACCCGCTCGACGACGGGTCTCGCGCCCAGCGCGCGCAGCCGGTCGTCGAGGACCTGCCCCATCATGCAGAAATCGGCGTAACTGGAATCGCCGAGGGCTAAAACCGAATAGTTGAGTTGCTCGAGGCGCGGCGCGCGTTCTCCAAGCCAGTAGTCGAAGAATAGCTCGCTGCCGTCCGGCGCCTCGCCGATGCCGTGAGTCGCGACGACGAACAAGGCGTTGGTCACCTTGGCCAGCGCTTTTGGCCGGTAGTCGCGCAGGTCCTGCAGTTCGACGGCGATTCCGGCCTCACCCGAGCGCCGGGCGAGCGATTCGGCGATACGCCGGCTGTTGCCGGTCTCGGTCGCGTAGAACACGGTCCACGAGTCCGCGCCGGCTTCGGGTACAGGCTGCGGAACCGGCCTGGCTCCGCTTACGGCGGCGCGAGCGAGCCCGGCGAGGTAGCCGCTGGACCAGAGCAGTTGCTCGTAGTCGAAATCGGCGACCGCGGAACGAAGCGTTTGCAGATGGCCGCCGGTCAGCGGGGGCTCGATCTTGGGACTCGGAACGGCAGCCATCAGCGGGTCTCTGGATGAGAGGGAGCCCTGACGCTACCGGGTCTGTATCATCACGTGAACGGCCGTTTTCTTATCGGCCGATAACCTCAGGCAATACCGCCGGGCGATATCGCCGTTTTCTGGGTGGAATTGCCGGAAAGGAACGGGATGGTGACCAGAATGCAAACCAGCGACGCGACGCAAATCGATGAAATCGCCGACGGCCTCTTTCGTATCCACACGCCTGTCACGGACGTACCTGGCGGTTTCTCTTTCAATCAATATCTGCTGCGGGATGAGCAGTCATTGCTGTTTCACACCGGTCCGCGCTCGCTGTTCCCGCACATTCGCGACGCAATCGCGAGCGTGATGCCGCTCACAGGGCTGCGCTATATCGGGTTCTCACACGTCGAGAACGACGAATGCGGGTCGCTGAACCAGTTCCTGAGCGTCGCGCCGGATGCCGTGCCGTTGTGCGGGCGAATCGCCGCCATGACGTCGATCGCCGATCTGGCCGACCGCCCGCCGAAGGTGCTGGCCGACGGAGAGGTGCTGCCACTCGGTCGCTACTCCGCGCGCTGGATCGATGCACCCCACGTTCCGCACGGCTGGGAGAACGGCTTCCTCATGGTGGACGGCATCGATGCACTGCTCTGCGGCGACCTGTTTACGCAGCCCGGCGCCGATCACCCGCCGATTGTCGAGAGTGACATTCTCGGTCCCAGCGAAGCGATGCGGGCAAGGATGGACTACTACGCGCACGGTCCGGGGACCATACCTGTGCTCGAGAGGCTCGCCGCGCTGAAACCGCGGGTCCTCGCCTGTATGCACGGCTCGGCCTGGCGAGGCGACGGAGAGAAGCTGCTCGGTCGCCTGGGGGAGGCGCTTGATAAGCACCCGAATCAGGACTAGCGTATCCGCGGGGCTCTTACTAGCGAGGAACGAACGATGGATAACAAGTCCTTCTGGATAGGGTTTGTCGTGATCTGGGTAGTCATGCAGGCAATTGGCTTTCTCGTGCATGGAATCCTGCTCAACGACACCTATATGGCGATGGCCGACGTCTTTCGGCCGGAATCCGAAATGAACAGCATGATGTGGATGATGTACGTCAGCAGCGCGCTGTACCTGTATCTGTTCTGCAAAATTTTCGAGAAGGGATACGAGGGCAGGGGCATCGGCGAAGGCGTTCGTTACGGGCTGCTGATTGGACTGTTCATGTGGATTCCGATGGCGATCGACCAGTACGTCGTTTATCCGTTGACGCCGAATCTTGTGGCGATCTGGTTTGTGACCGGGGTCGTCAGCTTTGTTATTGCCGGGGCGATATTTGCGGCGATTTACAAGCCCAAAGTGGTGGCTTGATCGGGAGGTTGTTTCGTACAAAAAGCCTCGCGATCTGCGAGGCTTTTCTTCTCGTTCATTGAAGGCGCATAGAGGATGGTGCCGGCACCAGGAGCCGAATAGAGCTCTACAGACCTTGCTAGTATTGAGTCTCACGCCCGCATATGAGTCCCATACCCCCTAGCCTACCCCGCCGCCGTTCCTCCTGAAGCGACCGCCGGTCGAAGGACGAGGACGGAGCCTACAACGTCAAGATCGTCAGCGAGTGAAAAGAAGGGCCGAGAGGGCGTGGCTCAATTGGCAAGGGGTGGCAGGTAGTTCGACTCCTGCCGCCGGCACCAACATTCGACGGCACTCCTGCATGTAAGCGTTGGCCTTGACGTTGCTGCGGAACTCGGGGGCGTCCGCCATGGTCTAGCTCCCGTCCCTTTAACGAGTGCCGTCTCCATGCCCAACCCAACGTTGTCCGCTACCAAAGCATTACTCGTGATGGCCGCCTTAGCAGTGGCCGGCTGCGGCGGCAGTTCCGACCCCTCTCCCCAACATTTTCAATTTACCTTTGCCGAGGACCTCGAAGACTGGACCGTCGGCTTCGCGGATTACCCGGCGGGAACGAGCGACGCCGAGCAACAGGCGATCGATGAGTTCTACGAACTCGATGGCGGCCACGCTCGCCTGCCGCAGCCACTCGATACCGGCGACGGCGCCGTGCTGCTCAGCGGCAACAATCATTCCGATGACCTTTTCATGTTCCTAAAGCGACGCGTCAGCGGACTGGCTCCCGACACGACCTACCAACTCGAGCTGCGCGTGGTCTTTGCGACCGATGTGCCGAGAGGCTGCGCCGGCATCGGCGGTTCCCCTGGCGAAAGTGTCTTCGTAAAGGGAGGAGCGAGCGGCATCGAACCGCTACGCGTCATGGACGATACATCGGGTCACGCAACATGGATCATGAATATCGACAAAGACAGTCAGACGAATGGCGGCACCGACGCGCAAGTGCTCGGCGACTTCGCCAACTCGGAGGACTGCGAGTCGTCGGATTTCAGTTACGAACTGAAAGAGTTGTCGAACCTGGAGCTGCCGGCGTTCGACGTAACGACGGATGGCAATGGCGATGCGTGGCTACTCCTGGGTACCGACTCCGGCTTCGAGGGCACCACGACGATCTACTACACCGAGATCGAGGCGGTATTCGTCGACTGAGTCGGCAACAGCCGTGGAGTGACCACCCGACGGAGCGTCGGCGCTCGGCTAGACTTCCGGGAACCGGTAGAATTCTGGACATCAGCAGTGGCTCTGTCGGCGGCAGGGTCTACCTCCGTGACGCCCTGCCTGCAACCGACAAGGCCAAGGAGACGTATGATCGTTCTGGTGAGCATTGCCATTACGGCTTTGCTGACACTGCTCACATTCATTCTCCTGAAACGACGCAGAATCCCCGACTTCGACGTCTCGACTCCTGAAAACGGCGAAATCCGCGACCTGCTACCCGCTATCGCCGGCCCGACCCGCAGCGTTGTGTACCGAATAACGATGTCTCGGTACAGCAGGACGCCGCTATCTTCGACGCAATGCTTACGGACATCTCGACTACGACTTCGACGAAGTGAAGATCAAGCGCGCCGCATACCGGCCGCAGGGCCATTACCATCGGGAAGCCGAGCAGCAGGCGCTATTGGTCGCAGCAACGACATCTGGTCGGGGCGGCGGTCACTGCGCATGACGTGACGAACTGGCCCGGGCAAACCGACGAGCAGCAGGAAGTGGTCGCCAGGTTCCTGCGACATGACGACGCGGCGGCCTCACCACAAAAATCGACGGAGGCGTAAACGCTGACCACACTATAGATGCTCGGCGGCGGCATCCTCTGCCGCGTCGTTGTCGGCCGCTGACGTTCATCTTGATGTCCTTTTCCTTGCAGCCGCACCACCAATCTTTCCACGATAAACTCTACCCACTGCTCTGTATCATCATCGCTCGTTACGGCCGTTGGCTGTTGAACTCGACACTGCTCGAAAATCCCCAAGATGTCGTCTTTTAGAATACATTTTCCAGCCAAGATGTGGCTGTCAATAACCTTAGCAAAATCGGCATCCACGCTAAACCGATCAGAAGTTAACCCATTCACAATTTTTGTGGATGCATCTGCCATACGCGATCGGAGCGCGTCCGCGGTTCGCCGAATAACGGAATACGTTTCGCCTTTAAACTGTTCACATTCAGCTATGGCATTCACGAGATCATTGGGTATTGAGTCGATGCCCTCTCGTCGGCAGGTAATTTGCGTTCGAAGAAGTGTGTCCGCGACTTGGTGATCGGAGAGTCCCGTCTTCTGACTCAGCATTCCCACCAATTTTTGAAGCTGATCGTCGAACTTGGAGCAATCAGTTCTGCCCTTTTGTCCTAGACGAAATAGCAGAGATGGTAGATCGCGCGCATTCGCTTTGGTCTCTCGAAAGCAGTGAAACTGGAACCGCTCAAACTGGCCGGGATACCGTTGATCCAATAGACAGAAACGACGCGACGCTGTAACTACCTGCTCGTCCGCATCCTAAACGGCTGCTGACTTAGGTCCCGTGTCTTCACTTGGGCAGCTACAAACTGGCCATTTCCTCGCTTAAAAAGGATGTCTTCGTGATTTTCGCAGAAGATGGCCTGGAATTCGGCTTCGTGAGTGATCAGACGAATGGCGTTTATTGCCGCAAAACAATACTGATATTGAAAGCGACGGCCAACGTCATCGCCCCGATCGTCTTTGTCTAATTCTTGGTCCGGCGACTTCAAAGTGACCCGAAAGCTCGCGGCTTGACGAAGGATGGGATCGTAACAAGTTATGTCACGAAAGGCGCAGAGTCGTGCCCATTTGCAGAAGGTCGGCTGCCAATGGGCGTACCCATATTGCGTATGCACTCTTAGGGCGTTCTCATTCTGGAATGTCTACACAGCGTCTACATGGCAAAGCGGCGATCCGAGGCAGGCAACTAACGTATTGATTTCATGGTGCCGGCACCAGGAGTCGAACCCGGGACCTACTGATTACAAATCAGCCTGCCCACCGAACCCACCTGAGCACAGTCGAGCATAAACCCGCGCCGTTGCTGGGTTTTCGCGCTATAGTTACCGCATTTACCCGGCGGAGCGAATGACCCATGGCGAAGAATTCCCGTTTAAATCCCGTCCAAATGCCCGAAGGCATCCACCGGGACGACCGAGTGCGCGGCCTATTCCTACGTGTCGGCAAGCGTATCCGAACATGGTACGTGCAGTACGACACAACCGCCTTAGGCAAACGCAATACGCATCGCGTTCGCCTGGGCACGTTCCCTGAGTTGACGCTAGCAGCAGCCCGCAGAGCAGCGCAGGAGCAGTTAGGGGCTCGGCGTCGCAAGACGACTGGCCGCGTTACCTTACGCGATGCCCACCAAGCATACCGCGAACGGCTCGTGCGGCTGGGCCGGAGTGCGAAGACTATCCAGCAAGCAGACGATTGTATCAATCGACTCCTTGCTGGCTGGCTCGACACCCCCTTGGGCGATCTCGCCGCTGAGCCGGGCAAAGTCGCCGAGGCGCACATCGCGCTGACAGACATCAACGGACCGTATGCCGCCAACCGGGCGATGCAAACGCTGCGCGCCATCTACCGTCACACTCGCAAGTCTCACAATTACTTGCCGGCAGAGCATCCAGTCGTCGCCGTCGACTTCAACCCGGAGGAACGGCGTAACAGTGGAATGTCGTTGCAGGACTTGCCGGGCTGGTTTCAGGAGCTGGATCAGCTCGACAATCCAATCCGGCGGGCGTTTCACCTTTTCACGCTTATGAGCGGCTGCCGTCCGGGCGCACTCAAGGTTGCCCAGTGGTCAGACCTCAACGTACCCCGCCGAAGCCTAACCATCCCCAACCCCAAGGGCGGGCGCGCCCGCGCCTACGACATTCCGCTGTCCCGAGGGATGCTGCGGGTTTTGAATGCAGCGAAACGCGGTGGTGCGTTTTTGCACGCTGAATCGGCGCAGACATATGTCTTCGCCGGTTCAGCCGGGCACATCATCGAATACAAGGAAAAACGCTTGTCCCGCGTTGGCAACGATCTGCGTCAGTCCTACGCCACGATTGCGACCGAAGTCGGAGTGCCGAAGCTGCTGCTGAAGGTGCTGATGAACCATGCAGTCGACAGCGACATTACTGAGGGTTATGTCACTGTCGGCCGTCTTTGGCGCGAACTGCTGGACGCGCAGGAGAAGATCACCAAGGCAATATTGACAGCGGCGGAATGACGCCTTATTGTGGCTGGGATGGACCGACCTATCCCGGTTCTGGGCAGTGGGAACGCTGCCGACACTATATCAACCGCCACCGAGTTGAATGGGAGATAGGGCTGAGCGTGGCAATCATCCTGATAGGGATAATTGCTATGAGCACTCAGAAAAGGGCCGTCGACGCCCCTGAAGTCGACAACACCAACCGTAGGACCTTCACCGAAATTCGTGCAGCCGAGATTGCCCGATTGCACGATGGCGGCATGACTCACTTCTACAACGGCCAGTCGGATTACGCTGTGCGATGGTTGCTGTCGGCTGCGATGCAGGCCGCGGATGACCGGCGGATTGCTGCCGCGATCAACGCGCTCGAACACGCAATTAGTGACGATGGCGACGAAGATACGCTGAAAGCTGATGACGTGGTCGCGCTCGAAGATCTGCTTGACCGGGCCAAGGTTCTGGTGGACGCATCATGAACGCGCTCGACCGGGCACGGGAATGCATGGAGGCAGCGGAATCGGAGGTGGCTCACGGCGATGACTACGCTGCTGTCCACAGCCTGCTCACAGCGGCTGCGGCACTCGCAGGACCGAAGCATTGCACGATGCTGACGTGCCTGCGGAACTACATCGAAGCTGACGTGATGTTGGCGGCGGCGTTCCGTAGATAGACCCGCAACGGACCCATCGGGCGCGTGATGTGCCCGATGGGTTTCTTCGTTTAATCGTGTTGTCGGATACCCCGGTCAACGCTATAGTAAACGAGTAACCGCGACTGCGTCCGGAACGAGACAGGCTCTCATTGCGATCCTGTCGCCTGGGACCCCGTAGAGACCCCCTGAGAACGAGGCGCAGAGCACAACCCTCCTATACGTGGGCCGGAGGGCAACATCCTGAAAGGGAGGTTGTCCGCCATGTCTGATTGGCTCACACCCGCGCAAGCGGCTGAACACCTGCAAGTCAAAATCGGTACGTTGAAGTACTGGCGGCGCTCGAACACCGTCGCCGGCCCGCCGTTCTCGCGTATCAAGACCATCGTCCGCTACCGCCGTCGCGATCTTGACGAGTGGCTTGATCAGTATCGGGTGGCGTCATGAGGCTGATCAACTACCAGAACATTCTCTACGTCGAGGACGACATTGCGTACTTCGCTGATGGCAGCACCCTCCGCCTGACGTGGTACGAGTACCAACACGCAGAAGAAGCGTTCGGCGGCGCATCGGTCATCCCGGTGCAAGGCTTCAAAGTTCATGTCTATTACTTCGACAACCAGTACGGTGAACAGCGATACACCGTTCCGGTGATCGCATTCCGGGTGTCCGGCGAATACGTATCGCCGATAACTGGCACCGATGGCTTCGACGTGAGCTGGGACCACTGGGTTGTCGAAGGCCCCGGCAACCAGTTCTTCGCGGACGAGCAGATATTCAAAAGCCAAGACGACTGGCTCGAAAAAGCCCGCAGCTCAACGCACAGCTACATGCTGTTCTACGATGACGACGGTTTACCCAAGGAACTCGGAAAGCTGGTTGGATACGAGCAGAGTTCGGGCGTCATGTACGTGCGGGTCTTTGACCTCGACGGCAATCCAACTGTTGATAGAGAGATTCGCATCGACGACGACCAGGTTGCCTTCTTCCCAACCCGGGAAGCATGTCTGAAGGAGCGGGGGCAATGAAAAACCCCGACTCAGACCGTAGCTCCGAGCCGGGGTTAGATTACGGCAACCGCGACGTTCCCGTGGGCTCAAGTATAGCCGGGAACGGAGCGGCGGCAAAGTTTCTGAAGGCCCTTTACCCCGAGGGCATGTGGGCGCTGACGGCTATCGACCCGGCGAAGAAGTCCAAGATTGAGACTCGGACGTTCCTCGCAAGCCAAGCCGATGAAGCATCGGAATGGATTGCGAAGTACAACGGCAAGCGCAACATTTACTTCCACGTCAACCAGCCCAAGGAGCTGCTGACGAAGAAGGCCACCAAGGAAGATATTGGAGCAGCCTATTTCCTTCACGCGGACATAGATCCTCGTGCCGGGGAGGACGTCGACGCTGAGCAGGCGCGAATAGGGCAATTGATTGATCAATGGTCCTATCCGCTCCCCAAACCCCACATCGTTATTTTTAGCGGGGGCGGATTTCAGGTCTTCTGGAGACTGGAAAAGAAGTTCGAGATTGGTGGTTCCATAGAACTGGCCGAAGACTTCGAGCGGTACAACCGTACCATCGAACAGGTTCTGGACGCGGACAACTGTCATAACGTTGATCGCATCATGCGCCTGCCGGGCACCATGAACATCCCGGACGCAACGAAGATGAAGAAGGGCCGGAAACCCGTACAAGCTGAGCTTGTGCGGTTTTCCGACGGTGTCATCCCACTGAACTCGATCACCCCGGCTCCCAAGAAGCAGGAAGCCGATGCTGGCTTCGGTGGCAGCACCCGGCGCGTGAAAATCAGCGGCAACATTCAGCGCATCGACAACCTGGATGAGCTGGACAAGTACGGCATCCCCGATTACATCAAGGTGGTCATCGCGCAAGGTTCATTGCCGCCGGAAGATTGCAACGAGAAGCAGGCAAAGTTCAGCCGGTCCGATTGGCTGTTCAAGGTGCTGTGCGAATTTGTGCGGCACGAAGTACCGGACGACGTGGCCTTTGCAATCGGCACCGACCGGAACTGGCCAGTCACCGAGCACGTGTTCGCGCAGAAGGTTTCCGCCGAGAAGTACATGATCCGCCAGATCGAGCGCGCGCACGATCATGCTGTCGATCCGATGCTGGAAATGCTCAACAAGCGGTACGCGGTCATTAAGAACCTCGGCGGCAAGTGCCGCATCGTGGAAGAAGTCGAGGACGAAGCGCTCGAACGCAAGGTTCTGAGCAAGATCACTCCGGCGGACTTCAAGCTGGCTTGGGCCAACCGTTCCGTGCAGGTTGGACAGAAGAACGACGGCTCCCCGGTGTACAAGCCCTCTGGGCATTGGTGGTTCGAGCATCCGTTACGGCGGGAATACGACCGCATGGTGTTTGTGCCGGGCACGGTCCCGAGTAACGTCTACAACCTGTGGCAAGGGTTCACCGTGGAACCGGCCCAAGGGAGCTGCACCCTGCTGCTGGCCCACATCAAGGACAACATCTGCAACGGCGACGAGGAGCATTTTCAGTATTTGGTGCGGTGGATGGCTCGTACCGTGCAGCATCCGAACAAGGTGGGAGAAACTGCGATCATCCTGCGCGGGCGGCAAGGCACCGGCAAAAGTTTCTTCGTGAAGGAGTTCGGCGGTCTGTTCGGGCGGCACTTCCTGCAAGTGGCTGACGCGAAGTTCCTCGTCGGCTCGTTCAACAACCACCTTCGCGACTGCGTCGTGCTGTTCGGCGATGAGGCTTTTTATGCCGGGGACAGCAAACACGAATCGGTCCTCAAGACCCTGGTAACGGAAAAAACGCTGCACTACGAAGCCAAGGGTATCGACAGCGAGCAGGGCCGGAACTTTGTGCACCTGCTCATGGCCACGAACTCCCATTGGGCGGTTCCGGCGGACATGGACGACCGGCGCTTCTTCGTGCTGGACGTTTCCGACAAGCATCAGGAGGACTACGCCTACTTCCGTGCGATTGCCGACGAAATGGACAACGGCGGGCGCGGAGCACTGCTGCTGTACCTGCTGCAATACGACCTGACCGGTTTCCAGGTACGTAATGTGCCAAAGACGGAGGCGCTCATCGAGCAGCAAGCCCGCAGCCTCGACCCTTGGGAAGAAGCCATGCTGGAGATTATTGCGGTCGGTGTGTCGCCTGACCCAGAACGATGGCGCACTGGACCAGAGTGGATCAGCGTCACGGCTGTCAAGGACATGCTGTCGGTCCGGGACCAGAACCAGCGATCCATCGAAACGTCGATCGGACTTTATCTGAAGAAGTGGGCGGAGAAAGGCGACAAGGATCACCCGAGCAAGAAAGTGACGAGCCGGGTCGTGGCAGATGATCCGGATCGGCCATTCTACCGAACACGGGAGTACCGGACGTTCTACCGGATGAAGCCGCCGAGCGAGCTGGCCGAACACTATGCCAGGTTCTTGGTTGGGGTCGACGTGCCGGAATCGTGGGGGGAGGGGGACCCTCCTGAGGACGCGCGGGGACCCACTGAGGAACCTCCCTGCGGGACAAGTGATTGGATTAAACCGCCTTTTTGACCAAAAGCGGGAACGATGGAACCAACGGGTCTATGTTTTTCTTTCCGAGGAATTTCCGACAGAAATCTTTCGTCGGCGATAAAGGTCCCTTACGTCCCATACGTCCCAACGTATGTCGGAATGCCCAAGGAGGACAACGTGTTACGGAGTTGGAACTTCTCTTCTTCTTTTAATAAAGGTTCTAACGGTTCCAACTTGCAGTTGGCTTCACGCTGCCTTGGGCTGGTGCGCAGACCCCGCGACCACGCACGGCCCGCTTGTCGACACTCGTGTGCGCGAGGCCAACTCCAGCCCGCTGCTGCCGCTCCGCCCCCCGACGCATCCCGCCCCGCGCCGCAGCCGCCGCCTCCCGCCCTTAAAACCCCGCCGCAGGCAACCGCCCCGGACGCGCCAGGGCAGGCACTTACGGGCGCGTTAAACCCCGCCCCACAACCGGCCCTTTTAAGGTTGCCCGGCCGTGCCCGGTTGGGCATGCTTACTGCTGTACGTTTATACAGTAGTAAGGAGAAACGGATGGACATCGCACTGTACGCACGAGTGTCAACGAACGAGCAGACGACGGAGCAGCAATTGCATCAGCTACGCGAATGGGCCGGCAAAGCGGGCCACACTGTCGTCGACGAATTCACCGACGTCGCCAGCGGCGCGAAGGTAGCGCGGCCGGGCTTACGTGATTTGCAGGGACTCGTCACGGCGCGCCGGGTGCAGCTCGTTGCCGTGGTGGCCCTCGACCGGCTAGGCCGCAGCCTGCAGGACCTGGTTACGTTGCTGGCCGATTGGCAGGCGCAAGGCTGCGGCCTGTACAGCGCCCGCGAAGGTCTTGACGCGACGACCGCTGCGGGCCGTGCCCTGCTCGGCATGGCCGCAGTGTTCGCCGAGTTTGAACGCTCGCTAATCGTCGAGCGCACCAAAGCCGGAATCGACCGGGCGCGCCGCCAAGGCAAGCACATCGGTCGCCCATCAATCCCCGCCGCCGTCCGCCGCCGCGCCGAGGCGCTATTAAAGAGTGGTGCCTCTCAGCGTTCCGTCCGCAAGGCGCTGGGACTGGGTGGCGGCACCATTTCCAGTATCGCTAAGGAACTGACATGACAGACGACAAACGATTGCAGCGCCCACTCACCGAGGAACGCAAGAAGGTGTTTCTTGACACCCTCGCCGAGACCGGCATGCAACGGGCAGCCGCAGCAGCCGCCACACCGTGGTCGACATCGGAGTGGGCCGGACTCTCAACCTTCCAGGACGAACGCAAGCGTGACCCCGAATTCGCTTTGGCTTGGGACAAGGCACTGGAAGTCGCCATTGCCCGCATCGAAGCCGAGATCGTTCGCCGGGCAATGGAGCCGGAACGTCGCCCGGTTTTCTCAAAGGGTGAACTGGTCGGCGAGCACCTGACGTACGACAACAAGTTGCTGATGCGCCTTGCTACCCGCCACGACCCGGCATGGCGCGAGAAGCAGGAAATTGAGCACACCGGCACCGTCCAACACCAGCACACCCACGACCACATCGTGTTCGCGCCGAAGGACATCGTCTTGCTGGAAGACCCCGAGGAGCGCCGGTTGTTCGTGAAGCTGGCGTTGAAACTCGGCGAGCTGATCGAACAAAGGGAAGCACCCAATGTCATCGAACACCAGTCTGACTGACCTACTAGAGCGCATGCAGCTCTACGCCGATTTCGCCGACGGTTTAATCAGCGAAGTCGAGTTGCCGGTCGAAGTGCTCTGGGTTGGTAGCGGGCAACCCGGCTATCTCGTCGTACCCGGCAGGATGTCAAAAGAGCGGTGGGAAGCTGCCGCAGCCGACGAAGCCCTCATCGCGGAAACCCGCGCATCGCTCGAAGCATGGTGGGAGGCAGTAGGTCTCGACCCGCGCCCGGAACCAGCGAAGGAGACGCCGACGCAGTCGTCGCCTACTTCGCGCTCCACCCGGCCCAAGCCCGACAACCCGGTAACGGCCATGCTCAAATCCCTCGCCGGCACGAGGAAGCTGCGCCGATGAGTATGAGACTTGGCGACTTGTACGACATGCTTGGCGAACTGTCAGACGCTCGCATCATCAGCGGGTCCGCATTTTACGCTAACGACGAAACGCTCAAGCGTCTCGAACAGCTACGCGCCCAAGGTTACAAGATTGTCTCCTTGGGCAACGGAAGATTCCGCTGCGAGGCCGATCCGGTAAGTGGCACGCTCCGTACAGACGGCGCGCCTTTCGCAAATAATAAACAAACGCAGCAGGAACGTTACCGCCTGTCACGACAGGGCTTTGCTTTCCGCCGGATGCAGAAGGGAGTTTTCATCTGCATCAAGCGACCGACGTTCACCCAACCTGCCAAGGCCAAGCCGCAGCAAGAGGTAGACGCAACCATACTCATCGGCAACCCGTTCCACGCTGGTCCGTCCGGAAGTCACACTCGCAAACGTATCGAGTTTCTTCGTCGCCGAGGAAATACCATTCGTGCGCTCGGGCGCGGCATGTTTGTGCACGAGGCTAACCCTTCGTCCTGAGAGTATCGCACGGACGAAAAACGTCCCATACTTCATGGAGTTAGGCGACAAGACGCCAAATTACCATAGGACAAGACTCATGGCAGACTATGTAGACACCCAGGCCGATATCGCGGCCATCGACGAAACCGCCGCCGCATTCGCGCGCAAAATCACTAAGCTCGAAGAGCTGATCGAAGGCAAGCGGACCGCACTCAACCAAACTCGTGCGCGCGACATCGACCGCGCCGGGCTGGTGGAAACTCGCGCCGACGGCACCAAGGTCATCGACAAGGACCGCCGCAAGTCCGAGCTGGATTTCATCGAGCGCGGAATTGTGCAGGAGCTGAACGAGTTCCGCCGAACGCTCGCAGAATCTTCGGGGCAAGAACGGGAAGCAATGCTCCGCAAGCTGCACGAACGCGGTCAGCGTTTGGGCCAGCTCGCCGAAACCTTCCCCAACGCTACGTCGTGGCTCGCCCGCGCTGGCTTGGGCAGCACCGAGCGAGCCAACCTGCAAGCCACATTGGCGGGTGCCGGCAAGGCGGAACTGCTGAGCATGGCCCAGCAAGCTCAGATTTCGGGCAACCGAATACTCGCGGCGGCAGCCGTGACGGCGAACGAACGGCTGACTCGCAGAGACAGGCCGTTCGTCAGCATCGAGTATGCGTCGAGGCTTGTTGGTGATGAGCACGGACAATGGCTTGAGGCCATCGCTGGTGCTCGCGACAAACTCAATCGCGTTCGTGATCTCGACAACCTGTTCACCAAGGGCGGTGAATCGCCCACCACGAAGATTGAACGTGGTTTAGCCAAGAGGAAAGCAGCATGAAATCAGTACCCAACGTGAACCGCGCCCGTCGTGAAGGCGCAGTGGGCCGACGCAAAATCAAGGCAGGCGTAGAAGCCCGCCGGAAAGGTAGCGCCGGTAGCCAGCTCAACGGCATTGTTGCCAAAGGCTTCGGTGGTCCGGCTCGGAAGAACAACTAACATGCCAAAGATGCCAAAGGTCGCGCGGCCAAAGCCGTTCCGGGGAAACCGCACACCGAGCGGACCCGGCTTTGGCAAGCAGATGTCACCAAAAACACCAAAGGCCGGTAGGAAGCGGTAATGTTCACCGAACTCCGCAAAGACTGGCGACACGCATTTGCCTTCGGGCCGCGCGGCGGTCTGCACGAATATATCAGGGACGTGTTGCGCGTTGAGGATTTGTGCCCACTCACCAACGACGATGCTTGGGCCGAGCTGCCATACCAGCTACGCTGTGCAATCCTGCACGTCGCCTTGCTGGAAAAGACAACGGGACGGTTCCCGGAGCTGGACACTGTTGGGCGGATCGCCGCCGAACACGCAGTGCGCTCGGACTGGATTCTCATGGCGCACGGTTGGATGCCACCGGCGCACGTCGTGCTGGACGAAACTTCCTGCACAGTTTTGCGTTTGTCTGCTGCCGTCGACCGGTACGGCCGAGCCGAGCAGCGAGCATTGCTCCGGACGATGCATTGAGCAGCGTAACCCTACCCGAAGCAGCGAAGTTGTCTCAGGACGAGTTGGTCGGTGGCGTCATCGAGAACATCATCGAGGTTGACCAACTGTTCACCGTCCTGCCGTTCATGCTGCTCACTGGCAACGTCTTCGTCAACGAAGAAGATACGCCCGGCGACGTGAATACCTTCCTCGGGGTGGGCGACACAATCACTGCGAAGAACCCGGCCACCTTCACGCCGCGCGGTTTCGGGATGACAATCATCAGCGGCGACGCTGAAGTCAACGGTTTGTTTGAAGCCACTCGGCGCAGCGGACCGTACTCGCAGAGCGCAATTCAGCTCTCGTCGAAAGCCAAGCACGTCGCCCGCATTTTCCGCTACCTAATGATCTACGGCGACAGCGTCGAACCGTTCCAGTTCGACGGCTTGGCGAACCTTGTTGATCCGGCCCGCCAGCTCGACACAGCGGGCGCGGAAGGATTCGACCTGACGCTCGACTTCCTCGATGAGCTGGGTGACCAGATCATCGCAAAGGACGGCAAGGTCGATTACTACATCATGGCAGCGATCACGCGCCGTACCTTCCGCCGCCGTCTGCGCCAGCTCGGCGGCGCTTCCATAGGTGAGGTGAAGGAGTTGCCGGACGGCACCGAAGTGCCCGCGTACAACAACGCAGGCGTATTCCGGAACGACTATATCCGCACGGACGTTGTCAAGGGTATGAACAACAATACCACCAGCGTGTTCGCTGGTACGTTCGACGACGGCAGCGGCAAGGCCGGGTTGTCCGGGCTGATGCCCTTAGAGGCTGAACCGTTCGAGGTTGTCGAGCTTGGTCCGGCCGAAGCCAAGGACGAGGACATCTGGCGCGTCAAGTGGTACGCCGGCTTGGCGCTGTTCGACCGGGGCGGGCTGGCCGAGTACCAGGGCATCAACGCCAGCAGCTTCAGCATCGAACCCCCCTTTTAGCGCCACCGAATAAATAGGCGTTCCGCCCAGTTTCGGCGGGTTGCCTTTTTGGGCCGTTCCGGTCAATGATTACCGGATGACAGACCTTGCCCTCGACTACCGCAGCGAGCAGATTGGCCGCTCCACCCTCATCCATGCCGACTGCTTCGACTGGCTGCAACGAATCCCAGACGAAACCATTGATGCCGTAGTAACCGACCCGCCTTACGGGGTCAAAGAATACGAGGTTGAAGAAATCGAGCGCATGCACGCAGGCGGTTCGGGCATCTGGCGAATTCCGCCAGCGTTCGACGGCAATGTGCGCGCACCGCTGCCACGGTTCACCGCGCTGGAGCAAAAAGAGCGCGATACGCTGCAACGCTTCTTCCGCGAATGGGCCGCATTCTTGCTGCCGAAGCTGAAGCCCGGAGCGCATGTGTTCGTCGCATCGAATTCGTTCCTGTCCCAACTGGTGTTTTCCAGCATCATCGAGGGCGGACTTGAGTTCCGCACCGAGATAATCCGCCTTGTGCAAACGCTGCGTGGTGGCGACCGACCCAAGCTAGGCGAAAAGGACTTCCCCGACGTGTCGTCGCTGCCGCGCGGTGGCTACGAACCGTGGGGTCTGTTCCGCAAGCCGCTGCCCAAAGGCATGACCGTGCGCCGGTGCCTGCGCGAGTTCGGCACCGGTGGACTGCGCCGCCGCGCAGACGGCAACCCATTCAACGACGTTATCGTGAGCGAGCGGACGCCCCGGCGCGAGCGCGACATTGCCGAGCATCCGAGCCTGAAACCCCAATCGCTTATGCGGCAGCTTGTGCACGCAGCACTCCCTTTGGGCAAGGGTGTTGTACTCGACCCGTTCATGGGCGCAGGCACAACAATTGCGGCGGCGGAAGCAGTCGGATACACGTCAATCGGCATTGAACGCTACGAGAGTTTCTTCGATGTCGCTGTCGCCGCAGTTCCGCAGCTACGCGACGTACAGGGCAATGGCCGGGCATACGCACTCCAGCAGGCCGCGCTAGAGTTATAACAAGCCGGGCGCTCTGTAAATCCAGTTCGCGACCATTTTCCGGTGGCCCGACGTGGTTACTGAGGCCGTTATCGTGCGGCGGCTCGTCACGGACCGGCCCGCGAACTTCCAGTCTTCCTCTTTGTTGAGCTGAGCGCCGCACGCCAGTAGGAAGCGGAATGGTATCGGCGCGATACCGTTGACCTCGTCCTTTTGCCGATTCGCTTCGAAGCAAAACACCATCAACCACGCATCCTCAGCGTTGTGTCCCTGCCATGCTTTCAGGTAGCGGGAAGCCTTTATCTCAATTCCTTCCTCGCCGTATTGGATTGAATCTTTCGGGTAACGACCGGCTGGAACCAGATCGGGGTGCCCGTTGTGGAAGGCATTGCGGACAACGCCGTTGCAATGCTTCGGCAGCGCCGCGCCGACGAACTCGCCGACCATGCTGCTGAAGTTCGCGGGCATCAGCATTGTTTCCAATCGCTCTATGTCACGCGTTGCGAGCTGCTGGTTCAGGAAGCCCAGGAAGTCGATGAAGTCATTCATCGCGGCGCGAACGTGCTCAACCGTCACGCCGTAGGGGATTACAGCATTCGGGTTGAAATGCTCAATTGGCAATTCCTGCGGGCGACAGGCGGCAATCTCTAGCTCATTCATGCCGCCGGAATATAGCGGCTGATAGCAGCCGCGTCGAGCATGGTTGTCACAAAAGGAAGCCCGGCGCTGAGGTCGGGACTGAAAGGTGGCGTGGCCATCCGAGAGAGCAGCCCGCCGGTTGGAGCAATCTACTGCTAGTGCCACTCAACAACGGCCCTCTCCGGAGGGCCGTTTTCGTTGGGGCACATGGTACACTGATCGGTTTCCGCTCGGGCGAGCTGGCGTGTCGTTCACTACGCGCAACCACTACGTCCCACAGTGGTACCAAGAGCGATTCCTCGCTCCGGGCCGCACGGAGGACAAGTACTACTATCTGGACCTATACCCGGAGAAAGTCGTGCGCCCGGATGGTGGTCATCATTTTCGGAATGCGCTGCGGCGGCTCGGTTCAGTGAGCTGCTTCAAGGAGGATCACCTTTACACACTGCGCTTCGGCAACTACGGCTTCGACGTCGTCGAGAAGCAGTTCTTCGGCGAACTGGACAGCAGAGGGAGTCGGGCCGTCGAGTTCTTCCACGATTACGCGATTTGCGACAAGGCTCACGACACATTCAGCGACCTCATGCGTTACATGGACGCCCAGAAGTTACGCACGCCGAAGGGACTTCACTTCCTGCAGAAGCTGACCTCTACGTCGGACCATCAGCAGACCATCAACAGGATGGGCTTCCTGTTCCAGATGCACGTCACGCTGTGGACCGAGGGTGTCTGGGAGATCATCTGCTGCGACAACTCGCCGACGAAGTTCATCATCAGCGACCACCCGGTGGCAACGTACAACAAGGCGCAGTTCCCAGGATCACCGGCCTGCAAGTATCCGCTTGACTCACCGATCGAGTTCGTCGGCACGCATACGATCTTCCCGCTGGGCCTGAACCGTTGCCTCGTCATCACGAACCTTGGATACGTGCGCAACCCGAACATTAACCCGACGAAGCGCCGTGTAAATGCACGATACTTCGCGGAGAGCATGTTTGACCTGCGGAAGATTCAGACTGGTCGGCAGGTGCCGGAGGATTACGTACGCGCCGTCAATTACGTCATCAAGCAGCGGGCACGACGATATATCGCTGCGGGCGAGCGCGACTGGCTTTACCCGGAACGCCACTTACCGACGTGCATGTGGAACAAGCTCGGCGGGAAGGATTTCCTGATGCCCGACCCGCGCAAGGTGTCGTTCAGTACGCAATTCCTAATGGGCTTCCAAGACGGCGGCGCGTGGGGTCACGACGAGTACGGTCGCCAGTCCGACGATAACGACCCGAAGGTCAGGGCGCTCCGCGACAGGGAGTGGCGGACATTCCATACCGCGAAGAAAGCGTGGGATTCCCGCTATGGTCGACTCGACCCGAAGGAACGGGCCAAGTACATGTAGGTCTTCCCGTTAAGCCACGCTTGCTACTCTGAGTCTTCATCGCTCGCCGCCTTCTCTCGAATGCTTATTTCCAAGAGCCGCTTGGTAGGGTACTGAAGTGGGGCGATGGCCTCGGCGATTTTCTTCAACGATTCCGCCATCGTCTTGTCCCAGTTATGGTCTGAACTATCTGTATACTCGAACGACTTGATGTCGATACGAGATACAGTCCTGTACCGCCGACGGACATACAATAGGGATCGATCTCCATAGTAGGTTGCGGTGATATCCAACACCGAGTCACCGATTCCTTTGTGAATTCCCCCGTACTGGCCCCAAGTTATTACCCTTTTTGCCCCCGGCCCGAATGAGGGTATTCCCGTGACGAGTGGCCCCGAAGTCATGGGTGGCGGATCGGGCGCGTCCTCGAATCCCCACGCTTTTCCCGGAATAGGCATCGACCATGAAAACGAAACATCATGCGCGACGCTGCCGCCTGTGTTCTTGATGATGAGAATCACGACCGAAGGGCGTTTCTCGTCGGGAGTGGCATATACGACAACTTCGGGATCGTGTTGTCGCCGAAAGAGCCTGTACGAAATGAGCGTAGATGCGGTTGCGACGACGAGCGCAACGAAGCTAATCAGGGTTGCGTCGATTTCGGGCACAAGATTCTCGAAAGTGGTGCCGGTTGACGGGATCGAACCGCCGACCTGAGGTTTACAAAACCCCTGCTCTACCAACTGAGCTAAACCGGCTTTACCGTTTAAACACCGTCCAAATTGGCCGGGAACCTGCTGTAACTTATTGTGCGTTCAACGAAATCCGTATCAGACCGGCCTGATTACAAATCAGTTGCTCTACCAACTGAGCTATGCCGGCTTAATCACATTCGACGGGCTGCGAATTATTCGCCACAAGGGACTGCACGACAAGGGCAAAGCGCGTTATTCCCACCCAGGACAGCTCGCCTTTTCCCGCAACAACACCTTATCCTCCCCGAATCTCTCGATCATCGCCCCCGCCCCTTTCCCTGGCGGCAGCGCAATATCCACATAAAAAACAGTCGCCTCCCGCATTCGCGGCGAGATCTCCGCCGGCATGTTGAGGGCTTCCGCCTGCAGTTCGACGCGCTCGGCGCGGCTCATTTCGCCGAACAGTCCCAGCGAAATCTTCAGGCCTTCGTCGTCCGTCGGAACGAGGTAAGCGTCAGTTAATCCTTCGGCGACGAGTTTGTCGATCATCGCGTTGCCGGTTTCCCGGTTCGGCACGTCGTGAATCTGCACCCAGTGTCCGACGAACAGCTGTCCTTGTGTCGATCGCACGACGGCGCGCATGCCTTCGTTCTGGTAATCCTGGAAAGTGCGCTGTGCATCGGGGCTGCCGGTAAACGGGCCGATACTGACACAGGAACGGCCGACCACCGCCGCCAGGTCCGTCTGGCCCGAGGAGCCGAGCATCGCTCCGACGCTGGCCGCCGGTTCCGGCCTGCGTGAAAGTTCCAGCGGCGGGCCGAGCTGCGATTCCTCGACGATGGCCACGCCCGTTTCGGGCGGTTCCTCGATCACCATTTCCCAGATGAAATAAAGGATGTTCGCAAGAACAAGTAACAGCAGCAGGTTTTTCATGAATCGCTCTGTACCATGAACGCCAGGCCCTGCAAAACGAGATTCGGCCGGTGCAGCACGTTGGCGTCCAGGAGTTTCAGAATGCGCGAGGCATCGCCGCCGGTCAAGACGACCTTCGGCCGGAATCCTGCCGAGCGCATCGTGCGCACAGCCCGCTCGACTGCGCCGCAGATTGCCGTCAGCGCACCGTTTTGCACGGCGCCCTCCGTCGTGTTCGCAAACGCGTTCATCCCGCTCGAGGTACCCGCCGCGCTTCGTCTCGCTGCCGGAATCTCGCTCGTATTCAGGTGCAGCGAATCCGCCATCGACCTGAGGCCGGGCACGATCATGCCGCCCAGATGCAGTCCGTCCCGATCTACCGCGTCGATCGTGACCGCTGTCCCGGCATCGACGACGCACAGCGCCGACCGGAACTCCGCGCGCGCGCCGATCATCGCCACCCATCGATCGACACCGATGCGCCTCGGCCGCTTGTAGCTGTTCGTCAGGCCGAAGGCCTCGCGCTCCGCGTGGGCGAAATGAACCTCACAGTTACTGTGCATACCGACGACACCCGACAGCCGCGTCGCGAAGGTATGGCCGGCGACGTTGCTTGCGAGAACGCGGTCGACTTGTCGCGGCAGATGCGAGGTCAGCGCGCCAAACCCTGAATCGTGCAATTTCTCGTGAGTGATGCTGCCGGTTTTGCCGATGCGGTTGTTTTCCAGCAAGCCCCATTTGAGGCGCGTATTGCCGACGTCGAACAGCAACGCCCGCGGCACGCTCATGCGCAGGCAGCACCGTAAGCAGGGACTTCGACGGATCCCGAGATCACGCGCTCCGTTCCCGTATCCGTTCTGATCAACAGAGCGCCATCGTCATCGATTCCGTCGGCGATTCCGTTAATCAGGCCGTGAGATTGCTGCACTCTCACGGTTTTGCCCTTGAGCCAGTCGCAGTTCTGCCAGGCGGAGCGGAAAGGGCCAAACCCGTCGCGCTCGAAGCGGCTGACGGAATCGATGAGGCTCTCGATGACTGCAGCGGCCAACTCCGCCCGGATCGGCGGCGCTCCCATGCATTCGGTAAGATCCGTTATCCTGACGGTCCACGACGCCGGCGCCGTATAGCGCATCGCGTTCGACAGATCGACATTCAACCCGACCCCGACAACGACCGTGTGGCCCTTGCCGCCCTTCGAGTGAACCTCGGTCAGGATGCCGCCAAGTTTGGCGTCATGCGCCACCAGGTCGTTCGGCCATTTGAGGGCTACGTCGCGGACACCGATCTCTCCCAACGCGACGGCAAGGCCGACGCCGATCGCCAGCGTCAGGCTCGGCAGATTGCGTGGCGTTTCCGCAAACGTGTAAGCGAGCGAAAGGCAAAGTCCCGATGCAGGCGCCGACAGCCATATTTTTCCGTCCCGGCCGCGGCCGGCCGTCTGGTGTTCCGCAATCACGGCACGAAACCGGCCGCGAAGCGGGCTTTCCTGCTGCAACAGCCAGGTGTTGGTCGAATCCAGTTCCGCGAATGCGTGCAGCGTGTCCAGCGACGTCCGCGCGCTGGTGTTTATCCTCTGCAGAATGTCGTCGGCGTCGTCAGTCATCGTCAGCGTCAACGCCCATGGGCCCGCGCTTGCGGCGAAACAGCATGAGATGCGTGTTCCTCGATTCCGTTCCGGCGAACATGCGCCGAATGTTCGAGCGGTGGTTGAATACCAGGTACAGTGCCATCGCGGCGCTGTAAATGAACAGCGGCTCGTCATCGGGCAACCGTGTGAGACCCAGGTAGATCGGCGCAAACAGTCCGGCCGTCATCGTGGCGAGGCCGACGTAGCCGAACAGCGTCAGCACCCAGGCCCAGACCAGCAACACCGGCAATATCAAAGCCGGCGCCAGCACGATCAACGTGCCGACCAGCGTTGCCGCGCCCTTGCCGCCGCGAAAGTTGTGCCAGAGCGGCCAGACGTGACCGACCACCACGGCCGCGGCACAAGAAAGACCGAGCCAGACCCGCGATACTGACGGATCGTTGCCGATGACGGGCAGCTCCAGTGCCGGAATGAGCCCTGCCCCGATGGCGCCCTTGGCGACGTCGATCGCCATAACGCCGAGCGCAAATTTCCAGCCCTGGGTGCGCAGTGCATTGGTGCCGCCGGCATTGCCGCTGCCCATGCTGCGGATATCGATGCCGCCTCGAAGCTTGCCAACGATCATCGAGCCCATCAGCGAGCCCGTGAAGTAACCCAGGAGGATTTTAATGCCGAGTTCCAGCATGAAAGGGGTGGCGCCTGCCTCGTACTGAATATCGGGCGGCATTGTAGGCGCCTTGCCGATACTTTGTCTTGTTTCGCCGGTATTGACATTTATTTAGATGTTTGTCTAAATACAAAAATGACTCCGCCGCAACAATCCGTGTTCAAAGCCCTGGCCGACCCGACCCGGCGTTCCATTCTGAAGACGCTGCAGAAGGGGTCGTTGACCGCGGGCGCGATCGCCGAGTCGTTTCCAATCACTCGGGCGTCGCTGTCGCACCACTTCAATATTCTCAAGGCGGCCGACCTTGTCCGTACGGAACGACGCGGGCAGCACATCGTGTACTCACTGAACGCAACGGTATTGCAGGAGACCATGGCCATGCTGCTGGATGTCTTCTCGCCTGGCGACAAGACCGGCCACAGCGCGCGCAGCAAACGTAAACAATCGACGAGGCGTGTCAAATGACTAGGGGCCGTGCAAATCTCCTTAGCTGATGCTGGCGGGTGCCTTCGTTCCGGTCCCGCCGGAGTGGCTGGTCGGGGCGATTGTGGTGATTGTGTTGGTGCCGGTGGTTTATTCGTATTTCGTTTACCGGCGGGTTGAGGGTTTTGCGAACGGAGACGGGGACGATCTGGAGGATGGGTCTTTGTAGGAACCCGCGAGAGCGGGCGATCCGGGCCTCGGTCATTCGCCCGTTGTCACGGGCTCCAACAGGGTTTCCCTTACGGCTGCGACAGCCACGCCGCCAGGGCCTGCTCCGCCTTCGCGCTTCGCTCGCCGTCGATTTCCAGGTAGCAGGTATCCTCCGGCGGGTCGCCGAGCCTCACTTTGAATTTCAATAGCCCGTCGTTGCGAAACACGCTGAGCGAAACCTTGTCGCCGGCGTGATACTCGCGCAGCCGCGTGTCGATATTGGCGGCCGTCAAACGCACGTCGTTCAATGCGATCAACTCGTCGCCCGGCGCAATGCCGGCGCGTTCCGCGGGACTGTCCGTGTGCACCATGGTCACCAGGTCTTTGCCGCTCTTTGCGCCGACATTCATGCCGAGCCACGGGGCCGGCGCCGTATCGGCCGTGGACGGCTTGCCGCCCGCGTCGTCGGTCCCGTCCGCCGCGCGAAGGCGCATGATGACGCCGAAATCCTTCAGCATCTTCTGCAGCGGCAGATCGCCCGTTCCGCGCACATAGCGCTCGAAGAATTCGCGCAAATCGAGGCCGCTCACGGATGCCGCGATCGATTCGAATCCCATCTCCGGCATGCCCTCGCCCGTTTCGCCGAATCTCTTCCAGCACTCGCGCATTACCGTATCCAGCGACTCTTTTGCATCGGTATCGCGGCGAATCGTCAGGTCCAGCGCGAGCGCAATCAACGAGCCCTTGGTGTAGTAGCTGATCACCGCATTGCTGGTGTTCGCGTCCGGTCTGTAGAACTTCGTCCACGCGTCGAAGCTCGACTCTTCCACGCTTTGGCGGAAACGGCCGCGGGTACGTAAGACGCGCGTTATGGTCTTGGCCAGCAACTCGAGATAACTCTCGCGGGTGATAAGCCCGGATCGCATGAGCTGGTAACTGTCGTAATACGACGTGATGCCTTCGAAGACCCACAGGAGGCACGTGTGCGATTCGGCGCGAAGATCGTACGGCGTGAAGCGCCCGGGCTTCATCCGCTTGACGTTCCACAGATGAAAGTACTCGTGGCTGCAAAGACGCAGGAACTTTCGATAGCCGCTTTTCGTCCCGGATTCCCCGCGCACCGGCAGGTCCCCGCGACCGCAGACGAGACTGGATGACCAGCGATGTTCCAGGCCGCCGTATCCGTCCGGCAGCACGAGCAGCAGGAACAGGTAACGATCGAGATCCTTCGGCGCGCCGAGCAGCGCGAGATGTTGTTCGCACAGCGTCGCCAGGTCGTGGCAGACCCGTGCCATATCGATTCGCGTGTGGCCGCGTACTGCAATGGCGTGCGGAATGCCGCCCGCTTCGAACTCGCCGATCAGCAGATTGCCGATCTCTACAGGATGATCGATCAGCTCATCGTAATTGTCGGCGTGGTAGTTGCCGAAGCCATAGCGCTCCGCGTTCCTCGGGCGCATCGAGGTCGCAACGCGCCAGTCGTTGCCGAGCGGCCTGGGCGGAGGACATATTTCGACTTCGCACGCGCGCTCTTCCTGGCCGACCACCTGCGGGAATACACACGCCCCGTTGAAGTACGCATGCGTGGTGTCACAGTGTGCGCCCCTGACACTCAGGTCGTAGGCGAAAATTTCGCAGGTAATGGTTAGTGCCTCGTGACAGGCATCCGCCTGCCAGCTGCTTTTGTCGATTTTCGTGAGTTCGACGTCGCGATCGCCGGCCTGTGCTTTGATCGACACGACGTTCCGCGCGAAATCGCGCACGAGGTAGCTGCCCGGTATCCATGCGGGGATCGAGACCAGCTGGCCTGCCGGGTCCGGGTCGGCAATGTCGAGCTTCACCTGGAACAGGTGCGCACCCGGGTTTATCGGGGTAATACGGTAGCGATGCGCTTCAGCAGCCATTCTCGTTCAACCCTGCGGACTCCTCGAACCCGGCCCGCGGCTGCTATCCATGTTCGGGTTCGGCGATTTTCAGGGTCAGGCACTTGGCTGAGCCGCCGGCCTTCAGAAACTCGGACAGATCGATTTCTTGCACTTTGAAGCCAGCCAGCATGAGGCTCGCTTTCAGCGCATCGGATGCCTTGTTGAGGAACACCAGGTCGCCGATGTTGACGGCGTTGCAGGCGAAGTTTCCCGCATCCGCGGTGTCGACCACGATGCGCTTGTGTGAAGGGATCCGTGACTCGATTGCCATGCGCGATTCAAAGTCGAACGCCGGCGGGTGATACATCAGGAACCCGCCGGAGAGCGGGCAGAAACAGGTATCGATGTGATAGAAGCGCGAGTCGGTCAGCCGGATGGAAACCAGGTCGAGCCCGAAAAACCTCCGAATCTCTTCGTGCGCCTCGATCTCCGTGCGAAAACCGTAACCCGTCCAGAGCCACGGACCGCCGCGATCGAGAAGACAATCGCCGGCGCCTTCGAAGCCGATCTTCTCATCCAGGTCCAGCAAATCGAAGCCGTTCTCGCGAAACCATTTCTTGAAATGCGGTTCCTCGGGCCGCCGCTCGTGCGGCATGAAATGGCTCGCAACCGCCTTGTTGCCGTAGACGACGCCGGCGTTCGCGGTAAACACCATGTCCGGCAGGTCCGGCTGCGGGTCGATCGTCACGATGTCCGCGTGTTCGGCGAGCGTATCGTGCAGCACCTGCCATTGCTTCTTCGCGCGCCCGATGTCGAGCGAGCTTTCGTGCCCGGCCATCCACGGGTTGATGACGTACTCGACGGTGAAATAGTCCGGGGGGCACATCAGGATTCGGTCGCGGAAGTCCGCCATGGTCTGCTTTCAAGCCTCCGGAAGGTGAATTTCCGCCAGCATGCAGCGGACACTGCCGCCAGCCGAACATTCGATGGTGTCGATCGATGCGCTGACAATGTCGCCGTTCTGGCCGAATTTCGCCAGTTGTTCCTCGTTCAAGGCACGGCGTGCCTGCGCTGACATCGCGGTCACCCGCCGGCCACTCGACGATCTCAGTTCGAGCATATTGCCGGCAAACGCCTGTAGTTGTGCAAACGTCAGCGGAATGACGTCATGTCCCGTGCCCGCCAGGCTCTCCATCACCGCTTGCCGCTGTTTCTCGCGTGGAATCGCCTCATCGCAAACGACCGCGATCTTTTCGCCGACGTTCATCAGCACGTTCGTATGGTAGATCGCAGCATTGTTCTGATCGATCGCATCGAACGCCAGCACTTCGTAATCGAGCCGCTGGGCAAATTCGCCGAGTGCATCGAGATGCGTGCGCGACGAAAGACAGGCGTAGGCGATGCGATTGGCACGATCGAGCACCATGCTGCCCGTGCCTTCCAGGAAATGCCCGTCCTTCTCGTGGTGCGACAGGTCGATGATTTCGCGCACCACGAAACCATGATTGTCCGCCAGCGATTCCACGATGTCGCGCCGCCGCTCGGTACGGCGGTTCGCGGCTTGCATCGGGTACAGCACGGCGCTGCCGTCCGCATGAAAACTGACCCAGTTGTTCGGGAATAATGCATCGGGGGTGTGCGGTTCGGGCGTGTCATCGAATACCACGACACGAATTCCCGTGCGCTCCAGTGCATTTTTCAGGTCCTCGAACTCCGCGAGCGCCGCGGCGTGCTGCTCCGCAGGCGATACGCTGCTCCTGCCCTGGAAACGATTGGATTCCGCTGTCTGCGGATTACTTTGAAATCGTGCCGGCCGGATCATCAGCACGGCCGACGCCAGTTGTGATTCCTTTGCCGAGGCCATATGGTTAAATTTGCAGATGGGAGTGCCCGGAGCTTGCCCCTGACACATGCCGAAAACAAGCGAGGGATTATGCCTGAGCGTAATAAAACCCTGAAACGGTTGGCCGAGAACCTCAAAAACCCGGCATGGGTCAGCTTTATCTGGTTCGGCATGTCGGCAGGCATCTCGCTGCTGGAAACGCCGGTGAAGTTCACGGCGCCGACGATTACCCGGGAAATCGCGCTCGACGTCGGACGGGTCGTTTTCGCGGCACTCAACAAGGCCGAGTTCATTGCGCTGATCGTGTTGCTGATCCTGGTGCGTTTTTCAGGCTACGCGCGGCAGTTTATTCTCGCCTGTTCCGCACTGATACTGATTATGCTCGCCCAGGCGCTATGGCTGCTGCCCGAACTGTCCGCGCGGACACAGCAGATACTCGAGGGAATTGAGCCCGGTCCGTCCATCGCGCACGGAACCTACTCGGTACTGCAGCTGCTGAAGCTTGTTTTGTTGCTCTATATCGGCTTCCGCTCGATGACGATGCGTCGGTCCTAAACTTCAGCCTGGAGCCCACTCCACGAGCAACCAAAAAAAGGGGCACTCGAAAGTGCCCCTTGATTTTTTTCGTGCCAGCTTATGCGCTGACTTGCTATTTCGTTGTTAGACGTTATTCGAAGTCCGCAACCACACGGAGATACCAGAAACCGCCGTCGAATCCAAACGGATTCTGGGTATCGTAGGTATTGCCGGAGCCAATGGTACCGTCGAGGTTATCCTGATCGATCGGACCGAACTCGTCGAAGACGTTCTGCGCGCCGACGATCGCCGTCCAGGTGTCGTTGAACGAATACGCAGCTTCGAGATCGAACAGCCACTCAGGGTCGTAGCACTTGTCATTGAAGTTAGCCTGGACGCAGTCCATGGTGTAGTTGGTGCCATTGGGACCGGGATCGGTCGGGTCGCCGCTGAAGTTGCCCACCGTCCACTCGCCGTAATAGCTTGCACGCGCCAGGAAGCGCCAGTTATTCAGAAAGTGGTTGTAGGTGAAAATACCACGATGATCCGGATTGAAATTCTCCAGCTCCAATACGGTATTGCGTGCGACCTCGTCACCGGCATCGTCTACTTCGGTCTCGGTCCAGTTCCACGCGGCAGTCAGCAAACCGTTACCGGCGTTGCCGAAGTCATTGGACCAGGTGGCGACAAAGTCGATGCCTTGTGTCGTCGTTCTGAAGTCGTTGGTATAAAACGCCGGCGATTATATACTTGACAAACCACAGGGGAAGGCGCAGTATACGTATCAAGGAG
>JBBDXW010000022.1:35366-40465 GCA_040902105.1 Woeseia sp. | reverse complement strand
GGGGTGTTCCACGAGCGAGTTTCCCGTGTCTGAGCACGTGGAACACCCCCGGACGCTACTCCTGCGCCGTCACAAGTACCTGCGCGCAGACTTCTAGGTCGACCTCACGATCAGGATGTCGCACGGCAGGTGATCGAGGACCTTCTCGGCGGTGCTGCCGATCACGGCGCGTTGCAAACTCCAGCGCGCTACAGCGGCCATGACGACAAGATCGGCTTTTTTTTCTCGCGCGAACCAGGGCAATACGTCTCGCGTCGCACCCGGAAGCTGATGTGTATGGCCTTTGCCGATGCCGTGGGCCGCTGCCAGAGCATCCAATTTTTCCCGGTGGTCTTGTGCGATTCTCTCGCTCAGCTCATCGATTGCCAGGCGGATCGGTTTGAAGGTTTTCGTTGCTTCCGCGCCGATGCCCCTTAACGGCTGGTAGGTATGCAGAAGATGGACCTCGCCGTCGGTCTTGTCCGCGATTGCTTGCGCCTGTTCCACAATGAGCTGATCAACGCGCGCTGCTTCGTCGTGGCCGTGAGTCGGGTCCACGGCCGCCACGATCGCCGGCCTTCCCCCCATCGCGTGCGGCTTTACCAGCCACAGCGGATACGGGCAGGTGCGTATCAGGTACCAGTCTGTATCTACAAAAATAGCGCGCTTCGCCTCGCCGTGAAATTGCGTCCCCTTGACAACGAACCTGGGATTCATCTCCAGCGCTCGTTGCAGGACGCCGTCGGCCACTGGCCGTTCGTCCAGCACATCGAGATTCACGTTGATGTTGTGCTTCCGCGCAGGCAGAGCCAGGTCCTCGAGAATCTCGTGCTGCGCCGCACGCATGTTCTCGGCGATCGCCTTGGTTTCGTTCGACACATAAAAGTCGTTGGCAAGCGCCGTGACGTCGGCGTCGCAGAGCAACAGAGTGAGATCGCATCCCGTCCGTTCCGCCAGCCACACCGCCCTTTCGACGACTTCCTGGGGAATGATGTCCGGTTCGATAACCACAAGGAGTGTGTCTGAGCTTGCCATTCGTGCTTTCCAGCCAGTGGTTTTGTTACTTGAACAGGGATTGCAATCGTTCTACTCCGAAATCTGCCGGATTCTTCGGGACTTCAAAGCTCAGCGCGCGCTTCAGCGGCGACGAGAGCTTACGCCGGACAAAGCCGAGAACGGTGGGTTCCGCAATCAGTACCAGTTGCTTGAACTGACCGGCACCGTGCGCCTTGCTGAGATACTGTGTGATGTCATTTGCGAAATTCTTCAACTCGTGTTCGCGTCCGGTTTCTTCCTGCGCCATTGCATGACGGCCTTTGCCGAAACTGTCGAATACCCGGCCCGGACGATCCGTATTGCGGTCCCGCTCTCGCAGGGTCGCCTCCGGGTTTTCCAGGCTGTCGACCTGACTCCATTCGCCGAAGCGCCGCTCCGTGAGAAATATCCTCGCCTCGGTGCCGCTGCAGGCAACAATGTAAGTGGGCTCGTTCGGCAGCAAATAGCCGGCGGAATTGCTCGTTGTCGGCGCCATATGACTTCCATCGCACACAGAAAATCGCGTTGCCTCGCAGCCTGCGTTGGACAGCACGGGACGCGGGCCTGTTCGATTGCCGAATGCGGCTCCTTTGATTGCGACTGAAGCTCCAGATACTGCAGCGAATGGACATTGTCGTCAAACAGGCGATAATTCCCGCCCGAAAGGCATTCCATAAGAACATTCACGGGAGAATGTTTCCGGCGGGGGAATCAATGACAACGATCGCGCGCATAACTGCTGTTTTTTGCCTGTCGCTGACGGTTACCGCTGTATTGCATGCGCAGGAAGCCGACCTGGTCCTGCGAAACGGCGTTGTCTGGACCGTCGATGACGACAAACCCGGTGCGGAGGCGATCGCATCGTTACGCGACAAAATCGTCTACGTCGGCGCGGACGCCGGGGTGGTTGACTACATAGGCGACGACACACGCGTTGTGGACCTCGGCGGAAAGCTGGTGGTACCCGGCTTCAATGACAACCACGTGCATTTCGAGAGTACCGGGCGGCTCCTTTACGGGCTGAACCTGCTGGATGTATCCGACGAACGAGGCTTCGTCGAGCGCATTCGCGAAGTGCACGAGCGGTATGCCGCGGGCACCTGGATTACCGGCGGCGACTGGTCCGCCTACGAAACCTGGGCCGAGGGAGACGTGGCCGAGGCGGGCAGGGAGGTGAACCCCGACGATCTGTACGGCAACCTGTTCCTGCCGGACAAGGCGATGATTGACGGCTTCACCGGCGACCGCCCCGTGCTGGTGCGGCGTTTCGACCGCAAGGTGTATCTTGCAAATTCGGCTGCGCTCGAAATCGCCGGTATTCGCAAGGGCACGCCCGATCCCGAGGGAATAGCGGTCGAACGTGACCCCAGTGGCGAGCCGACCGGCGCCCTGTTCAATCCGGTAGCCGGTGCGGTGGAATCCACCGTACTGGTAGAGGACAACGTACGCGCCCTGTTCGACCCGCTGATACCGGAGCCCTCGCGGCAGCAGCGCATCCAGGAGACACTGACGGCGTGGGATCGGATGAAACGCGACGGCGTGACCAGTTACTCGGATGTAACCTCGGCGCCCATCCAGGTCGATATTTACAGGGAATTGCGCGAAAAGGGCCAGATGACGGCCCGGGTTCGCTATCGCCCGCCGCTCGACCAATGGGAATCTCTCGCCGGGCTCGGCATCCGGGTCGGTTTCGGTGACGAATGGATTCGTTTTGGTGCGGTCAAGGCCTGGATCGACGGCATCATGGGCAACAGCTCGGCCCGGTTCTACGAGCCTTACACGCACAATCCGTCGAGCCGCGGCATCTGGCGCGACATCATGTTCCCTTTCGAGCGCAGCCCGGACAATCCCGAGGAAATGCAAAGCCGTCTCGAACGGCTGGCGTTACAGGCCGACGCCGCGGGCCTGCAGCTTACCGTGCATGCGATCGGCGATGAGGCGAACGGCTACCTGATGGATATGCTTGAACGCATTATCGAGAAGAACGGCGAGCGGGACCGGCGCTTTCGCCTGGTGCACGCACAGGTCATGACCGACCGCGATATCGAGCGGGCCGGAGCGATGGGTATCGTGGCCGAAGTACAGCCGTTTCACGTTTCTGACGATATGCGCTGGATGGAAGAACGCATCGGCCGCGAGCGCTCCCGCGGTGCTTATGCGTTCCGCCGTCTGTGGGATGCGGGTGCGGTGGTGAGCTTCGGAACCGATTCTCCCGGCACCAACGCTTCACGTTATTACCTCAATCCGATGCTCGGGCTTTACGCGGCGGTAACCCGCAAGACGCTGTCGGGACAGCCGGAAGGCGGCTGGTTCCCACAGGAAAAGCTCACGATCGAAGAGGCCATCAGAGCCTATACTTTGAATACTGCGTACGCCGGGTACGAAGAGCACATCAAGGGTTCGATCACAGTCGGCAAACTCGCGGACTTCGTCATCCTTTCCGAAAACCTGCTGACCATGGATCCGGATAACATCAAGGACGTGACGGTCTTGACGACCGTCGTTGGAGGCAAGGTCGTTTACGAAGCCGATTAGCGAGTCCATCGCTCCTTACCGCGGACCGATGCGCACCACCATCGCAATTGCCGGAAATATCGGCAGCGGGAAATCGACCCTGGTCGAATTCCTGAGCCGCACCTATGGCATCCACCCTTTCTACGAACCCAACGATGAGAATCCCTACCTGCCCGACTTCTATCGCGACATGCGGCGCTGGGCCTTTCATTCGCAGCTCTATTTTCTCAGCAGCAAGTTCCGTCTGCATCAGGAACTGGATCGAACGCCGGGAGTATCGATTCTCGATCGCACCATATTCGAGGATGCCGAAATATTCGCGACGGCGTTGCACGACATGCGGCACATCGACAGGCGCGACTGGCGCACTTATCGCGACTTCTACCAGGCTATTCTCGAAACCATCGAACCGCCGGATTTGATGATTTACCTGCGCTGCTCGATGCGCACCTTGCGCAAACGCATCCGTTTACGCGGCCGGGCCATGGAACAGGATGTCCCGCTCGCCTACCTGAAACGCCTGCAGCACCTGTATGAAAAGTGGATAAGCGAATATCGACTGAGTGACGTGCTGGTGCTGGAGACAGACAAACTCGACTACGTAAACGATCTCATGCACCGCCTGGACGTCATGGAGCGAATCGAGTCGGTGTTGCCCGACGACGTGGGTAAACCCGCCTGCCGTTGAGGTGCACTAGCGCCGTCAGTTGCCGTAAGGCTCCACATACGTCGACGGTACCGGTTCGCCGTCGGCCAGGGCGGGAAAATACAGGCTTGCTTCGGCCGCGCCGAGAATCGCCTGCTGGCAGCGCGGGCTCGGATTGAGACCGCCGCCGTGCGTAAGGCTGAAATTGCTGGGCGTTCCGTCCTCCGCCACGTGTGCCTTCAGCCAGACGAGGTACTGTGCGTTTCCCGGACACACGTCCTGCCATTCCTCCTTGCCGACGGCGCGTTGCGCGGCGACGTGATCCGCGCCGTATGCATCGACGTTCTCCTGGACGCCGGGATTGGGATAGACGTTGACGGTCCGTTCGTCGCCCTTACTGATGAACTCCACACGGTACTGAAAATAGACTTCCTTTTCCCGGTCGTCTGCCATCGCCGGTGACAGGCGGGCTTTCTTTGCCGCCTTGTTGATCGGATCGATGAACACCTGATCGGCCGGCGTGCCGGCGGCACAGCCGTTGTCCTTCATTTTGCCGCTGCCTTCGACTCGCGCTGCACAGCGAACTATTGCGGTCGTGTCGCCTTTCAATTCCGGGAACTCGATTCGCCTCGGGAGCGAATCCTCGCCGGCACCCAGCTGGGCCCCCGTGCGTTCTGCACGTGACTCGCCGGCAGCCAGCGACAGCGCGACAAAGATCAGAAGCGGAAACACCTTGTTCATATAGCTTTGGTCCCTCAGGTTGTCATTTCTGCGTGCAGAAACAATACTCCGGCCACACTTTACTCAGGCAGTTGCAAGCGGCAAAAAGTTCAGTCGGGACGACGTCGGAAAAAGACGCTGTAGGAGCCCGCCATTGCGGGCGACCTGCTTCGGTATGCGACGACGGCGGTGGTCGCCCGCAATG
>JBBDXW010000022.1:0-35356 GCA_040902105.1 Woeseia sp. | reverse complement strand
GGGCTCCTACAGCGCTCGAATCCAGGCCTTGTGCAGAGGCTCCCTGGCGGCTACGCCTGTCCGGATTGCAGCATTTTGCCCGTATTGGCAAGGCTCGTCTGGTTCCGACCGCTGCGTTTGGATTCGTAAAGCGCGAGATCGGCGCGGCGCATCCAGTCGCCGGGCGATTCACCGGGAGACAGTTCGGCGACGCCGAGTGAAATAGTGACGGACCCTTCGGGGGCCAGTTCGTTGGCTTCGACCAGTGTGCGTAGCTGTTCGGCCATACGACGTGCCTTGTCTTTCGTCTGCCCCTCGATGACGACCACGAATTCTTCGCCGCCGATGCGATAGAGACTGTCGGTGACGCGAATCCGCAGTTCGATGATTTCGGTTAGGCGAACAAGTATCTGGTCGCCGGCCGCATGGCCGAATTCGTCATTGATCTCCTTGAAGTTGTCGATGTCGATCAACACCAGCGACGACGGAATGTTCGAGCGAAGCTGGGTTGCGCACGCTTCCATCAGTTTTTCGTCCAGCGCGCGGCGGTTGCCGGCGCCGGTCAAGGGATCCTTGCGCGCGAGCTGCGCAAGCTGATCGCGCTGGCCTCGGGACAGAAACGCGAAGGCGTAGGCGAAGGCGCTCGTTGCGATAAGCGTCACAAACGTGGTTGTCAGGGTGATCCCGTCCATTTTCGGAACCAGGGCGGGGACCAGTGCAATGATCGCGAGGGTCGCAATCAACACTGCTTCGCCCGGCTTGGCGAGATAGAAGACCGCGAGCAGCGCCGGGTAGGCCCAGAAGATCTGTTGTTCGCCGCGGATGTATACAGTCGTCAGTACGCCGACGACGCAAAGAATCGCTATCGAAATGCTGGCGAATCTGACGCGTCGCGGGCGCAGGACCGAAACACCGAGAAAGGCGAATCCCGTGATGATGAGGATGTCGATGCTGGCCATCATCCAGTCGCCGTTGGCAAAGCGGATGACGGCAAACGGCAGCACGCCTACTACGGCTACCGTACTCAAGGCGAGCGGCAAAAAGGCTTCGACGGAGAGCTTACGCATCCTCAAGGCCTTCGTGCCGGCGCAGATTGAAGCACATCGTCAGCGACCATAAACCACAGTCCAGGACGGCGCAAATACCGTATTTTCCGGTCTCCCGACAAAAAGTTGAGGAAATTCTAGCGACTCCAGGGGGGGCATTCAGGACTGCTTGTCACAGTTTTTGCATGTGAACTGCGTCCGCCGGCCGCGATCCGGCCTTCGCCCGTTTTCACGGGCTCCAACAGGTTTCTATTGCCGCTGTTGGAGCCCGCGCTAGCGGGCGATTCTCCCAAGGTCGGTTCGCCCGTTTTCACGGGCTCCAACAGGTTTCTATTGCCGCTGTTGGAGCTCGCGCCAGCGGGCCAACGCGTTTGACGATGTTACCGGTAACCCTCCGCCTGCAGGCTGAACAGGGTGGCGTAATGACCTTTCAGACGCATCAGTTCGTCGTGCGTGCCGCGTTCGGTGATCCTGCCTTCCTCGATGACGACGATGTAATCGGCACGGCGCACGGTCGAGAAACGATGCGAAATGAGGATCGTGATCTTGTCCTCGGTGAGCTTGCGGAAGTGCTCGAACAGGGCAGCCTCCGCCGCGGCGTCCATCGAGGCCGTCGGCTCATCGAGCACGAGAATGTCGGCATGGAGGTCCATGAAGGCGCGCGACAGCGCGATCTTCTGCCATTGGCCCGACGACAGTTCCTGGCCGTCCTTGAACCAGCTTCCGAGCTGGGTCTCGTAGCGGGCGGGCAGGTTCTGGATGAACTGGTCTGCCATGCCCTGCGCGGCTGCCTGTTGCCAGCGGGCCGCGTCGCGGATGTGTGCCACGTCGCCGACACCGATGTTCTCGCCGACGCTGATCTGATAGCGCGCGAAGTCCTGGAAGATGACTCCGATGCGCCGATACAGCGTTTGCGTATCCCATTCATCGAGCGGCGTGCCGTCCAGCAGTACCCGTCCCTGGCTCGGCCGGTAAAGCCCGGTCAGCAGCTTGATAATGGTGGTCTTGCCCGCGCCGTTCTCGCCGACCAGCGCCAGACTGTGTCCAGGCTTGAGGTGCAGATCGATGTCGGAAAGCGCGGGCCTGCCGCTTCCGGGATACTGAAAACTGACGTCTTCAAAGCGCACGCCGTCCCCCGGCAACGCTCCCGCAGCGGCGGTACCGGTCTCGTCGGCGCCCGCCTGCTCGAGGTACTCGTAGAGATTCGACAGGTAGAGATTGTCCTCGTACATGCCGCCGATGGCGGACAGGCTGGCAGTTACCGCGCCCTGACCCTGCTTGAATACGAGCACGTACATCGTCATTTCGCCGAGCGAGATGGTCCCCTGCATGGTGGCGACCGCAATCCAGGCATACACGCCGTAAAACGCAACCGTGCCAAGCAAGCCGAAGACGAGTCCCCAGGTTTCGCGGCGAATCGTGAGAGCCCGGTCTTCTTTATAGAGTGTCTTGAAGATATCGCGGTAGCGTTGCAGGAAAAGCGGCGCGATGCGAAACAGCTTGACTTCCTTCGCATGATCCTCGCGCGCGAGCACCGTCTCCAGGTACATTTGTTTGCGCGATTCCGGCGAACGCCAGCGGAACAGCCGGAATGCGTCGCCGGCAAACTTGGTTTCCGCGAAGAACGACGGGAACCCGGCAATCAGCAGGATCAGCACGGCCCAGACCGAAAACTGGAACAGCAGGACGGCGTAGCTTACGAGCGTTACGGCGTTCTGCCCGAGCGAGAATGTGCGATTGACGAGACTCAGCGGCCGGCTGGAGGCTTCGCGCCTGGCACGGGTCAGCTTGTCGTAGAACTCGGCGTCCTCGAATTGCGCCAGCGACAGTTCCTGCGCCTTGTCGAGGATCAGCACGTTCACGCGATGGCCGAGCTGGGCGCGAAGGAGGGACTGGCACATCCTGATGCCGCGCTGTGCCGCCGCGACGACGGCGACCAGTAATGCCTCGGCGCCGATGAAGACGATCGCGGGCCTGAGCGGCGCGCCGTTCGAGATCGTGTCGACGACCGCGTCGACGATCAGCTGGCCCAGATAGGCGATGCCCGCCGGCAGGACACCGGCCAGTAGCGTGAGCAGGCCGAAGCTCACGGTCAAAAGCCGGCTGGTCGACCATACGAGTTCGAGGGCGCGCCCCGCATAGCGCATCACGCCGATGCCCGCTCGTTTTTCTTCGGGCTCCGTCAAATGCACATCCCGGTTTCTGAAGTGGGGGTGGTCAAGACAGGGGGGTCGTTCATGCAATCCATCAGGCGACGATATGCTGCCAGTGTGCCGGTTATTCAACCGCCAATGGGGACATTTCACACGGTGATGCCCGCGCTGTCGTGCGACTCGTTTACAGTAAACTGCAGCACATGAACGCGAACCGCCGGCGTGGAAAAACTCGACCGTGCGTTGCCTTTGTGGTGACGATGTTGACAATGCTTGCGGCCGCCGCAGCCGACGACCCTCCGTCCCACAACGTCATCCTCATCACGATCGACGGCGTGCGTATCCAGGAAATCTTTGCCGGCATGGATCCGTTGCTGGCGGAGCACTCGGAGTCGATTGAATACTCGGAAATCGAGCAGTCCCGCGAACGCTACTGGCGGGAGACTCCGGAAGCGCGTCGCGAAGCGCTGATGCCGTTCTTCTGGGGCACGCTCGCGCCGCAGGGCGTAGTGCTCGGCAACCAGGGGCTAGGAAGCAGCGTCAAGGTTCGTAACAGCATTCTCGGGTCGTCGCCCGGCTATAGCGAAATTCTGACCGGCGAAGCTCAGGCAGACGTCGTAGACAACTCACTGATTCGTTATCCACATCGCACGGTACTGGAATATGTACGGTCGGAATTGCAGCTCGGCAGACACGAGGTGGCGCAGTTCGGCTCATGGGACGGCTTCAAGACGATTGCGGCAAGCACTGACGACGCCATATTCATGAACGGCGCTTACGATCCGGTGCCCGCGCATCTGAGCACGCCTCAGATGGACTACCTGGCCGAACTTCGACCGAAGATCATGGGACTGTGGGAAGAAAGTTCGAACGATGCAATTTCCTATCGTCTGGCCCGCGACTACCTGGTGAAGAACCGGCCTCGATTGATGTGGTTCGCCTTTGGCCAGTCCGACGACTGGGCGCACGCAGACCGTTACGATCGCCTGCTGAACTACCTGCATCTCGTCGACAGTATGTTGAAAGATTTGTGGACTGTGCTGCAGGCATCGGAAGCCTACCGCGACACGACGACGCTGGTCATCACGACCGATCACGGCCGCGGACTGACCGGCAAGGACTGGGTCGAACACGACCCCGCTGTTCCGGGCAGTGACGACATCTGGGTCGCCGTCATCGGACCCGATACACCGGACATGGGCGAAGTATCGCCGGCGCCGACTGTTTACCAGAGCGACGTCGCGGCGACGGTATTACAGTTCTTCGATCTCGATTACGAATCGTTCAACCCGAACGCGGGACCGCCGATACCCGGTACAAAAATCTCGAATTAGGAGCGATAGTCCGCGACGTGGCGGCCCGTTCGATCCAGTCGATTTCGAGCAAAATGTCGTCAACGTCGCATAATGTGGCGGATCCAGACGTCCACCGTAAGTTATTGTTTTTACCGGACTCAATGAATGTGACAGGAACGCGGAAGTTCCGTATCTTGCACGCCTTACGGAACTAAAACGGATACCCGGCTTATGACCGCCATTACCGCCACCGAGTTCGTTAAAAGCTTCGGGCGCTACAAGGAAGAAGCCCAGCGGGAACCCGTTGCCATCACCAGCTACGGTCGCATTAGCGGCTACTTCATCTCAGCCCGTGAATACGCCGAGTTGCAGCGTCTGCGCGCCCTGGAGCGCCGTGCCTATCGCCTCGACGAGCTTCCCCGCGAAATCGCCGAAGGTATTGCTACCGCGAAAATGAGCCCGGCGCACGAACACCTGAATAGTCTGCCGAACGAGGAATAGAATTGGTGCAGGGCAGATGGGGTTACCCGAACCTCAAGCGGGTCTCGTCATTTCGTACTCCTGTCTTTGGAGCGAAGTGCTCCGGCTCCTGTCAAATTGAACCGACGGCGGTTGAGGCGCCTCGCCAAAGAGGCGCGCCTTGACGACACGCTGGAGCAGTGGGTGAACCCGACAACGCTGAGCCGATAAGGAATTTCTGAGCATCCTTCGGCCGGGAATTCGGCTGCAATGAGATGTGCAGCCATCGTTTCCGACGCGGTGGCGGAAGCGATCCCGCAGGAGCCCGGCTAGATCGTCGAAGACGTGAGGAAGGGACCTTTGGGCGCAGGAAGCCAGTTCGGCTCCTTGTCCTTACCCGGCGACTCGTTCTGGAGATAGAGGGTCAGGCCGCCATCGGCGTCTTTCAGGAACTGCGGCAGCATCGGCGAGTTGAGCAAGTAGCGGTTGAGTGGATTGGCGACGAGCAGGCTCGCCGGCAGCTCATACATTGTCAGCGACCAGAAGGCGTTGACCGGTGGTAGCTGCCCCGGCGCCAAGCGCATGGTGTACCGGTTGGCGCCGTCCAGCTTCTGACCCGCGGCATCGACCTGATACAGCGGATACATCGCCTCTTCCTTCGAGTTGCCGTAGATGCCGAGCACGGCGGTGGCCATGCGGTAGAGGTAATCGTTCTTGAGAGACGCCCGCGAGCCGGGGAGGTCGCTGGTGGACACTTCCCCCGAGTCGATCTTTTTCCGCAGGTTCGCGAATTCGACCCAAGCGTCGGCTATTCCCTGTTCGATGGCAGTCTTCATCTCGGGCGAGAGTGTGCTCGGGTCGAAGGTTTTCCCGGCGCCGACCCCAATGCTGTCAAAGCGCGCCATCAGTTCGGTGTCGGACGGGTCGGTCGGGCAGAACTGCAAGGTGAAGTTCAGGATGTTGAAAAACTCGAGCGAAGTCTTCTGGTCAACGGGCGTCAGCGGCTTGATGAAATCAACCGCAGGCGCGGCTGCAGGCTTGGCTTGGCCGACAAAAGCCGAGAGTGGCTCGGCCTTGTAGCCCGCCTGGACTTTCTTCACATTGTCGAGATCGTCGGGGCTGAAAAGCTGTGTGCGATAAAGGGCGAACACAAACCCGGTTTCTGAGCGGAACACTTTCTTCACGCCCTCGGGCGTTTCGCCGTTCCATCCCGGCCCGGCGATGAGGAAGCTACCGCCACCATTACCGGTTGTGCGGCTGCCGATGTAGTCAAAGTTGAACGTGTACCAATCGATGAGTTGGACGCTGAAGTAGCGATCCTTCCCGATCGGCGGCACAGTGAGCACGATCGGTTCGGCGCGCAGGTCGATGCCCACGAACGAATACGGCGTGTCGGAGTTGGGGGTCTGCACCGCCTTGTCGTCCGGCGTGTAGACGCGAGGCGTGTTGACGAGCTGGTTCCAGGACCCTTTGAATTCAGGATTCTGGCGATCCACAAAATAGGCATACTGGATGCGGTAGTTATCCACTAGCGGAAAGCCGTAGATGTAGGCTTCCTTGGCGATGGCGCGGGCTTCGGCGGGAGCGATGTCCGCAGCTTGGGCAGCCGTGAGCGCGAGCCCGGCGGCAAGCATGGCCGCGAGGAAGCTGAGTTTGTGTGCAGTTTTCATGATTTGGTGCTCTCGGCTTGTCGAACAGGCGACTCAGAAATCTCAGGCAAGCTCGAATCGGACCGCGTTAAGCGTCGGATCCGGCGCATCGCCGCTGCCGTCCACTTCATAATTGTTATAGCTCAGTTTCATAATCGTGCCGCCCTGAAAACGATACCGCAGCCCGAGAGCGCCACCGTAGCTGAAGCTGGTTTCGTCAAAGGTCTCGTAGTAACCGTCACAGATGTAGCCGAACCACGGGTGGTACCAGCACCCGACGATGGGTGGTCCGTCCGCTACGGGTTGGAGTCGACGTAGGTCCAGCCGGCGCCGAGCTCGGCGTACGGGGTGAATGGCCCGGCAAGAAAGTTGTAGGTTCCCTTGAAGCGGAAATTGAACTGCGTCAGTTCGTGATCGAAGGTAGAGATTGCACCGTTATCGTCAACGAGCACTGCCGAGTAATCGGGAGCCAGCCATTCGATGTCGCCGCCAACTACGAGGCGATCCGTCAGGTAGTAGCCCAGGCCGAAACCGAGCCCTATGCCTTCGTCGATGTCGACTCGCGATCCTCCGGTGCTGCCGGTATTTTCGGCGTCCTGCAGAACCGCGGCGATGGCCCACTCCCACGTTCCCTTCTTGTTACCGTCGGACCCATAGCCTTGCGCCATTGACAGCCCGGGGGCGGCAAGAATCAGGAGAAAAACCATTGCGATACGCATCCGGACCTCACTTGTTGAGGGGTTACTTACCCCGTTTTTGTTACGCTGAGAGATGAGTTGGCGGCCGCCGCCTGCAGAAAGGTCACGTCGGATATGTGCCGCGCATCGGTGCAACGCAAAGAATAATCCCGTCGCGATCCCGGCAACTCTCTTGGGAATAGAGTCCGGTAATGGCGAGTTGTGCGCTATCAATTCTGCGCAGGGTGTCAATGCTCAATTCGAATTTGAGATTGCTCCTCGCGGTTGCGCGGTCCAGCAGATCGTCCCCGGCCGATGTTCGCCGCTACACTAAAATCAACGTGGCCATACATCGGGGTACCGGTATGGGCGAAGGTTTCTGGCGCGTGATGCTCATTGTTCCGTCTGCTCGACCAGCGCGCGTATGTCCGGATCGTCCGGCTCGAGCAACGCGAGCCGGCGTGCCGCTTCAGCCGCTTGCACACGATCCCCGCTGAGCAGCAGCCAGGTTGCAAGCGCCCACAGTGTATCGCGATCATTGGGTGCCGGTCCGAGGGCCGAGCGCAGGACCCGGACCGCATCTCGGCGCTGGCCGGCGCCTTCAAGCGCGACCGCGTACACATAGGCGTAACGGGTCGCGGTCGGCGCCAGGTCCATGGCACGTTTCAACTCGCTGAGCGCCTCTTGCGAACGCCCAATGCGCACCATTAGCAGTCCCAGGGCATGATGCAAGGCAGCCGCGTTTGGACTCGTTTCGAGCCCCCGTCTCAGCACGGCTTCGGCCTCGGGTTCCTGGCCGAGCGCCCGGTGCAGGTCCGCCAGGTTCACCACAGCCGGCACAAACCCGGGATCCAGCACCAGCGCTTCCTCGAGTTCCGCGTGGGCTTCCGCGGCCCGGCCGAGCTTAATCCAGAGCAGGCTCAGGTTGACATGGGCGTCGGCCCGATCAGCGTTGACCTGCTGCGAACGAACGTACTCGCCGATGGCCCGGTCGCGGGCGCCGACTTGTCCAGGTTGCAGCTGATCCACGGGGACATCGGCAATCAGGGGCACAGTCTCAAGCCTGACATCGCGCACCGGATCGTTGAGCATGATCAGGAGTCGCTTGCGAAGTTCCGCTGGCAGTGACCGATGAGACGACACCGCCGCCCTTCGAACGAGCGGATCCGGGTCCTGCAACAGGGCAGTGAGTTTGGCCAGCGCCTCCGGACCCGGGATCCGGTCCAGGCGCTCCAATGCGCTCGCACGCACAATGCCTGGTTGCGATTCATCCTGCGCCAGTTCCAGCAGCCGCTGGCGCGCTCCCGCGGCGCCGATATCGCCATCGTGCAGGACCCCGGCGTAGCGCTGTAGCCCGACGGGTGTGGTGCCGAACCACTCTCGCAACTTCCCGGCCGCCCAGGCCGGCTCGCGGTCGCGATGACAGCCGGTGCAGGCATCCGGGGTATCGATCGCCGCCGCAAGGTCTGGCCGCGGAATGCGCAGGCTGTGATCGCGCCGGTGGTCGATGACCATGTAATTGCGCGCCGGCATGTGGCATTCGAGGCAATCGGCGCCAGCTGACTGCGGCTCGTGATGGTGGTGCTCTGTCGCCTGGTACTTCGTCGACTGATGGCACTGCAGGCAGACCTCGCCTCCCGGCGCGCGCAATTTCAGGCTGTGCGGGTCGTGGCAGTCGCTGCAGGTGACGCCGGCCTGGTGCATCCGGCTCTGCAGAAACGACCCGTATTCGTACACTTCGTCGCGAATCTGCCCGTCGGGGAAGTAAAGCGTGGAATCGAGCAACGCAACGCGGTGCGTCTCGCCGATCGGCCGGCCCGGCGTGTAGTCGCTCCAGATCTGGCTGCGCCGCGAATGACAGCGTGCGCAGGTGTCGATCTCGCGGTCGCTCACGCGCGCCCGGCTGCGCGCCGGCTTGCCATTCGATGGATCAGTCGTCCATGCGACCCCCAGACGTTCGTTGAGGCGCACGATCAGCCCGAAGTCGCTTCCATCGCCGTCCCTCGCCGTCGCGGGGTCCTTCGCCCAAGCCACATGTTTCGAGCCTTGACCGTGGCAGGCCTCGCAGGAAACGTCGATCTCGGACCAGGTTGTCGCATAGCTGCGCGTAGCCACTTCGTAGTTGCGCTGCACGTTCGTCGAGTGGCACTCCGCGCACATGTAGTTCCAGTTCTGCTGCTGGCTTGTCCAGTGCAACTCATCGTCATGATCGATGGATTCGTCCGGGTACAGGTGAAACCAACGCTGGCCGCCCTGCTCCTGCGGCCTGGAATCCCAGGCGATCGACAGCGCCTGCAGCCGCCCGCCCGGCAATTCGATCAGGTACTGCTGCAGCGGCAGGACGCCGAAGGTGTAGCGGACTTCGAAGTCAGCCAGCTTGCCATCCGGACCGTCGGTGCGCACGACGAAACGCTCGTCGCGGCGAGAGAAGGTCGCCGTAACCCCTGCATGATCATGGCGCGCCTCGGCGAAGTCACCGAGCACCGTCGCGTCCGTTGCTGCCTGCATCGCGAGGTCATGGTGCGAGCCGATCCAGGCTGCCTGCTGCTCGGCGTGGCATTCCGCGCACGTGGCGCGGCCCACGAAGCGTGCTGGAGTTGCATCGTCCCGGTGGTTCGATCCGTCCCATGTCCTCAGGCCGAAGCGCAGGCCGGACCACAATCCAGCTGCGATCAGCAGTATCGCTGCACCCAGCCAGACTCCGCGACTGCGACTTCTTTTGGCCACCGGATTACGCATTTCGTCAGATTAGAGAATCAAGATCGCCGTGACGAGCCGCTCAGTCGCTTTTCTTTCTGTCGCTCTGTCTATTGCCTATCGCTCGAAGGCGAAGATGCGCTTCCAATCGTCCATCATGCTCACCACGGTCCAGCCGTTCGCAGCGGCTTCGTCGAGGCCGTTGTTGAGTTGCCCGATGTGCGACTGGCGGTCGTAGGCCCATTCGCGCTCGGCATCGGTGTGGTGGACGTACAGGCAGAACCGCGGGCCGCTGCCAGCAGCAGTCCATTGGAGCATCTGCAAGTCGCCGTCGGAGTTGCCGAATGCGGCGATGGGGCGCCGGCCGATGTGCTGGTGGATGCCGACGGGTTTGCCGTCCTTGTCGTCAATGAAATTCAACTCAGGCAGTCGCAGGAGCACGGGCTTGCCGTCACGCAGCTCGAATCTCGTCTTGATACTGCTGCCGACGACTTGCTCGGGCGGGATGCCATAGATTTTCTCTGCCCATGGGCGCATGAACTCGATGCCGCCGCCGGAGACGATGAATGTCTTGAAGCCATTTGCCCGCAGGTAGGCAAGCACCTCGAGCATCGGCAGATAGACCATTTCGGTATAAGGCCGCTTGGTCACGGGATGTTTCGCGGTGCTGAGCCAGTCATTCACAATCTTTTCGAACTCATCCGTGGTCATGCCCGCGTGGGTGGTCATGACGATTTGCGCAATCGCCGGTTCACCGCCTGCAAGCGCGCCTCTCACGTCGCCCTTGAGCAGCGAGGCGAAGGGTTCCGTGTCCTTCCATTCGGGATGCTGCGGCGCGAGCATCTTCACGCGGTCGAGCGCGAAGAGCAGTTGGAAATACATCGGCTGTTCGGCCCAGAGCGTGCCGTCGTTGTCGAAGGTGGCGATTCGCTCGGCGGGCGCGATGAAATCCACCGAGCCTTCCTTCGTCACCTTTGCGACGAACTCGACGATGGATTTTTTCGCCGCCCCGTCGTTCCAGGAGGGCAATGGGTCCGCGGCGTGAGCGACGCTGGACGCAAAGGCCAGCGCGCTGACCAGCACGAGACCCCGAAATCCCCGCGGGAACCTGGCGTTCATTGTTCTGCTCCCTGAAAACCGACGCGAACGAAAATCCGGCCGCACCTGGCTTTACAATAGTTGCGTCCCGAGTTGCGGGCTCTCCTGATCCCCAGTGCGTCAGTTGCCACCCTTTGGCGCGGTCTGCAGTGTTTCCATCACCTGGTCGAGGCTGAAGCTGCCAGCTTTTTGGCTCGGTGGGAACTCCGTGAACGGCGAGGAATCTTCCGCCGTTGTGAGTTCGGCCTGGGTCAGTCTGCCGCTGACCTTCAGGGTCAGCACGCCACCGGTGACATTCAGAATTTCAGCGCCCATTGTGCTACCTCGTCTCGTCGTTATTATAACCGGCCCCGAATCGGCAGCAGTCGGCCGAGCATCGCCTTGATGCGCCGCCACCAGCTGGTGTCCGGTTCCCGGTCGTAGATCAGCGGCTCGGCGCCCCCGTTGTCCACCCAGCGTAACCGGTCCTGCTCGTCGAGCGCGACCTTGTAGGTGCGCCGATCAAGCTGCGATTGCATCTGCGACAGCACCTCATGGTCCAGCTCGGGAGATTTGATGATCACCCCGAGTTCCGTGTTGATGTTCACCGAGCGAGGGTCCCAGTTGAATGAACCGATGAACAGCTTACGGTCGTCGACGATAAATGCCTTGGTGTGCAAGGTTGCCAGCGAAGCGCCGGAGCCGCCGCGCTCCGTTCGGCCTTGCGCGCAGCGACCAGGCGTGCCGCGAGCGCGTCGACGCCGTCGAGCAACAATACGAATCCGGAGGCTTCGGGGTACTGCGACGCCAACGCGGTGGCGCTCTGGCCCAGGGAAGTTGCAGCCGTCTCGAGCGGCGCAATTGCATGGCTCTCGGCTTTCGGGTAACTGAAATCGACGTTGGCACAGGCACCGATCGACAGCGCGGTTGCCAGGCTCGCGACGATCTGCCGACGCATCAGCGACCTGACTCTGGCCGTGGTCATGGTGTCACCCCATGCTTCGCCGATTCAGTCGCATGCGAAATCATCGTCGCCGACCGGACGGCATTGCGGAGGAAACGCGACTTCACGCCAATAGTCATAGACGCCGCTTTTGCGGATGTAAGCCTTGAATTGCGGGGACTGTCGATAGCGCGCATATCCATCCCCCCAGAACAGGACCGGGAACGGCAGCAAATCGTGGGCGCCGATGGGAATCAAAAGGTTCCCCAGGTAACCCAACTCGTCGTCCTTTTCTTCCGCTACGAATTGAAGAATATCCTCAACGAGGGCACGGTGATCGCCGTCGGGATTCCGATAGGCGTCGCTGTGGTGCTGGCGATTGGCCTGTTGATCTCCGACCGGATGATGCGGGAACCGGCGATAAGTACGCCAGCGGCAACGACGCCTGCGGAAGCGGACTCCAAAGCGTTCGATGCTGTAACCGATGCTGCCATCGCGGTCTTGCCATTTGCCGATATGTCACCCAGCGGCGACCAGGAATATTTCTCCGACGGTATCGCCGAGGAAATCCTCAATGTGCTCGCAAGGATCAAAGGCCTGGATGTCGTCTCGCGCACCTCGTCGTTTCAGTTCAAGCAGCGCGAGCTTGGCATTCCCGCGATCGCCGAAGCTCTGAGGGTCCGTCATATCGTCGAAGGCAACGTTCTGCAGACGCACGTTGTCTCGCTGAAATTGCCCGATGCGCAGAGTGAGCGATCCGTTCAGCGATGTAAGCGCATCGAGCGATACCGGCGTATCGGGAATCAGCTTGCCGTCGCTCAGTTCAGCCGCCGGCGGTGTCGAAGCGTCGGTTTCTGCCAGCGGATGCAGAACCAGGTTGTCGGAACGCAGGTCCACATGAAGTTCCGGCACAGGGCCCGGGACGAAGCGGACCTTGCCGTCGATGCGGCCATCGTCTATCTGCAGCCCCAGATTGTCGATCGCCAGTTGCCGCTCACGTCCTGTCAGCTCTGCGTCGAGACTGATCGATCGGTCGCGCAACCTGCTGCCGTCGACCGTACCCAGGCGGGCAATACCAGGGATAACGCTGCTGACCGTCAACCGGGTCGACCTGACTGCGTCGCCGTAATCGACGGTGCCGCTGGCATGCGCGCGTGCTTCTCCGAGCGACAGGTCGAGCGCGCTGACCGTCCACGCACTGCCGTCACGCGTGCCGCTCACATCGATCGAATAAGGTAGCTCGTCCAGTTGCAGCGGCCCCAGTTGCCCAATGAGTGCGCGGATATTCTGTCCCCGGCCGCGCAGGTCGAACGTTGCCGTATCGAACGACAACGGCCAGGCAAGTTCGACGTTGCCGCTGAGCGCTGCGGATTCGCGCTCGAACGAGATCTCCCTGATCGCAATGCTGTCGTTGTCTATTGCAAGATTGCCGGAGAGACGAAAAGGACCAGCCTTGATCTGGCGCGCGCCTATGGCAGGAACGAGCGTCTCGAGCGCCGGGCCCTGAAGGGACAGGGAAACGCGGGACCCGTTGAATGCTCGCCGGCGACTGACCAGGGCGTCGGCTTCGAGTCTCGATTCGCCGATGCTTGAATTCACGTTCTGCAACCGGAAGCCGTCCTCGACGATCCGCAGCTGCGCACGAATATCGTAAGGTTCGCCCGGTAATCCATCGACCGGATAGAACATGCCGCCGAGGTCGGCGACACTTTGCCCGCTTATCTGCAGGTCGAGATTGCTGCCGTGCAGGTCTGCTTTGGTGGCAACGATGCCCCGGACGGATGCCTGATGCTCGCCGACTGTTGCGATCGCGGCATCCTCGATCTGTATGCCGGCCGAGGTCAGTTCGACCTGGCCGGCCACGGACACCGGCACGTCCGCCATGTCTTCGACGTCGAACGCCGCGCCGATGTCGGCCAGACTTGCGCCATGGAACTGAAACTTCGCGCGGCTGCCGAAGTGCTCCGGTGGCGGGCCGAGCGCGCCGGTTACGCCGAGCCGTCCGAGCGGAACTTGTGCATTGATTCGAAACGCATTCTGTCCTGCCGTTGCATCGAGTTGCAGGTTGGCGGAAAAAGGTCCGCTCAACCGGTCCGGCACGGGCAGGATTCCCCGCAGTCGCTCCAGGTGCGGCCCGTCAGCCCGGGCCGTGACGCTGGCATTTCCCAGGCTTGGGAATTCCGGCAAATGCCCCTGTAAGGCAAGTGTCGCGTCACCGATGCCGAGCGTTGCCTGCCGAATGTTCATGAGTGGGCCGCTTCTTTCGACGTCGATCTCGAGTGCGAAGGGCACTTCGCCGATCTGATGCATCCCCAGCAGACCCAGGATCCGGCCCAGGCTGGGCCCGTTCGCACGCGCGGATAGCTCGGCCTGCTGCAAGTCCTGCAGATCCGAAAATGAGCCGCTCGCGTCGAGCGTCGTTTCGCCCATGTTGCCGTCCACCTCGAGGATCAAGGGACCGTCGTCACGTGGTTTGAGCGAGCCCTGCAGGTTGACATCGCCCACGCCGTGCTGGCCGAGACCCATGAGCAGGAACAGGTCGCTGATCGCCGGGCCTTTGAGCGAAAACTCGAGTTCGGGTCGCCGCGGTTCAGCCAGCGAATCGACGTAACCATTGCTGGTCAGCAGGACCCGGTCGAGCCGCGCCTCCAGTTCATAGTCGACGCGTCCGCCTTCCAGCAGCGAAGTCCACGTGCCGAGTTTGCCGACAATCGACAGCTCCCTCCCGTTTGAAGATGCATCGAGCGATGCCGACAGCACATCGTCTTCGCCGACGCCCTGGTGCAACGAGCGGATCGTCAGATCCAGTGGCGCCGGACGGGCGGGGTCGATTACCAGGATATCGACGTCCGAGACGTCCATCTGCCGCAACATGATCTTGCGGGATTCAGCTGGCGATGGCTCGTCATCGGCCGGCTGTTCGTCGAACATCGCCCAGTTCGACTCGTGATCGTTATTCCGGGCCAGTTGCACCTGCGCTCCGTGGACCTCGATGCGTTCGATTACGAGCGCGCCGCTGAATACCGAGAGAAGGTCGACATCGATTTCGAGGCGGCCGACCTGCAACATGTCGCGGTCTTTCGCCCAGTCGGCGTTCTGCCAATGAATGTCGCTGGCAGCTACCGTCGTGCGGCGGCCCACCCGGATACTGAGGTCACCGTCGATAGAGAACCGCCGGCCCGACGCGCTGGTCAGCCGGCCTTCGATCTGTGGCTTGAGAAAGCCCAGGTCGGCGATAAACAGGAAGGCCACTCCGACCATTACGATCAGCAGGGCAGTAATGGCTGTCCACAAGGCGACTCGTCGCCAGGGCATATATTTGCAGGCTTTTTCTGGTAGTGCTTTCCTCAGTCTACTGGAAAGACCACCGTGACTGCCACATCACTGTCCTCCACGGGCTGACTCGGGCGAATGGTCCGGTTTCTGCGGCATTGGACGCTCCGGACGGCCTGAAATGTCCGTGTTTTGCGTTATTGATTATCAAATCCGTTAAGTAGCGAATTCTCCATCCCTCCCGGCGTGTCCTTATATATAAGGAGTGTCCCCGCGGACGTCTACGGCGTGTCCGCCCGCGACAAAGCCTTCGTCAACTGGTAAAGAAACTCCTGACCTTCGAAGAACGAGCGAATGAGAATGCGCTCGTTCTGACCGTGCGCGCGGTTTGTCGTCGATCTCGCCGAACAGCCCGGACACGCCATACACCGGGATCCCTGCATTGCGCAGAAACAAACCGTCGGTAGCGCCGGTGCTCATGGTCGGAATTACGGGAACCCCCGGCCATAATTCTTCCGTAATGCGTTCGATCGGTCCGAGTACCTCGGGGGTCAGCGGGGAAGGAGGTGAGGGATTTGCCTCGGCGACTCGCGTCAGTACGACCCGGTCGTCGTCAATCGCCGTTTCCAGTGCCCTCTGCACGCTTTCGATCGGCTCGCCTGGCAGTACGCGGCAGTTTACGGTCGCGCGTGCGCGTTGCGGGAGCGCGTTCTCCGCGTGGCCGCCTGAAAGCATCGTCGCCACGCAGGTTGTGCGCAGGCGCGAGTTGTAGAACGGAGTGCCGGAAAGATAAGCGACCGCGTCAACGTCGGGCGGCTCCGCCAGTACGCCGCGCATTGCGTCGGCGAGTTCGCCTTCCTCTATCGCGGCCGAACGTTCGAAGTAAACCCGGGTTACTTCGTTCAGTGACACCGGGAAATCGTAGTCACGGATCCGCGTCAGTGCATCGGCGAGATGATAGATCGCGTTGTTCTTGACCGGCAAAGAGCTGTGGCCGCCTGGATTCGTGACTTCCAGCATGAAGCTCTGGTACACCTTTTCGCTGGCCTGTACGGCGTTGGAGATTCGCTCGCCGTTCTTCATGGCGCCGCCGCCCCCTTCGTTCAATGCATACTCGGCATCGATCAGGTCGCGATGATTTTCGAGGAGCCATACGACGCCGTTGTCCGTTCCGCCTTCTTCGTCGGCCGTCAGCGCCACGATGATGTCACGGTCGGGTTGAAAGCCTTCCTGTTTCAGGCGTATGAGGTTTGCAATGTTGATTGCCGCTTCATCCTTGTCGTCGCTGGTGCCGCGCCCGTAGTAGTAACCGTCCTCTTCGACGAAGGTAAACGGGTCCAGCGTCCAGTCGGCCGGGTCGGCTTCGACGACATCGATGTGTGCCAGCAGCAGGATCGGCTTGCGATCGACTGCGCGGCCGCGAAAACGAACGACGAGATTGCCCTTGTCGGGCTTCGGTCCGAGAACCTGCACATCCTCGGCCGGGAAACCGGCGGCGATGAGATGTGCGGCCATCGCTTCCGACGCGGTGGTCGTATTGCCTTTGCTGTGAGTCGTATCGATCTCGATCAGTTCCTTCAGCAGGTCACGCGCCAGTTGCTGGTGCGGCATCAGGCCGGAGTTATTGCCGCTCGTGTCCGCCGGCTGCGTCGGCGCTGCTGCTGCCGGGGCCTCCGTTTGAGTGCCTGCGTCGTCCTGGCCGCATGCAGCCAATATGCCGGCTATTGCGATCAGCAACAGCTTGGTGAGTGAATTATTCTGCCTGAATGCCATGTGTGTCCTCCTGAACCCGCCGCCATTATCCACGAATCATTCACGAATGACCGGCATTTGGATAGTTTCAGGGCTTGCAGGAATTCGCGGCGGTGTGGCAGGCCGGTATCACCGGAGCGATCATGCGCGCTACCATCACGGCTATGATGCCCATACTTCGACAGTCCCGGATCGCCGTAAGCCTGGCCGGCCTGTGCCTGGTTCCGCTTCAGGCTCTGGCGGGCGGAAACGCCATGGACCTCGGCAAACGCTACACCGCCCTGTTTTTCGACGGACGATACGACCTGATCTGGCAACAGATGACCGAGGAAATGCATCAGGCGATGGGCAGTAAAGAGGCTTTAGGCGAGTTCAAGCGGCGAGTCGAGGCCGGCGCCGGAACCGAAGCTCGGATCATCCGCGAAACAGTCCGACAACAGGCGGGCGCCGACACCTACCTCCGCTACAGCGTTTTCGACCGCTCGCCGGTGCCGGTCGTCGTTTCGTGGAGTTTCGATGCGGACGAACGCATCGCCGGGTTCTACATTCGCCCGGAACCGCAACCTGCCATATCCCCGCATCTCGAATACCAGACCAAGGCGCATTTGCGGCTGCCATTCGACGGTGACTGGTTTGTTTTCTGGGGTGGGCGCAGTGTCGAGGAAAATTACCACGCAGCCGCGCAGGACCAGCGTTTCGCATACGACTTCGTCATCATTCAGGAGGGCGTATCGCATCGGGGCGACGGCACGCGCGAGGCGGACTACTTTTGCTGGGGCCAACCCGTGCTGTCTCCTGGCAGGGGGAAGGTCGTCTCGGTCGAGCGGCTGCTCGCCGACAATCCTCCGGGCGTCATGGACGCAGCGAATCCCGCCGGGAATCACGTCATTCTGGATCTCGGCAACGAAGAATATGCGTTGCTTGCGCACCTGAAAGCCAACAGCATTATCGTCGAGCAGGGCGATGAACTCGAGCCGGCTCAAAAGATCGGCGAGTGCGGCAACAGCGGCAACACGAGCGAACCGCATCTGCACTTTCACCTGCAGGACCAGCCGGACTTCGGCGAGGGCTTCGGCCTGCCGGTGCATTTCTACGATTACACCGTAGATGGCAAATACGTTGCGCGCGGCGAACCGGTGCAGGGCCAGACGGTCGCACCGGGGCGCTGACCCGTCAATGGTCGCCCGCAGGGCAGCCTGCTGCAGATCCGAACCCGATGAACGGCCACACTTCAACAGCCCATATTCGCATCCGCAACCTTTCACGCAGTTATCGGGAAGGTGAAAAACGGCATGCTGTGCTCAGAAGCGTGAACGCGGATTTCTCACGGGGTGAAACGGTTGCGTTGCGCGGCCGCAGCGGTTCCGGCAAGTCGACCCTGTTGAATCTGATATCCGGCATCGATGCGCCGGATGAAGGGGAAGTCAGCATTGCGGGTTCGCCGATCACTGCAATGTCCGAGCGCGACCGGACGCTTTTCCGCCGCAGGAACATCGGTTTCGTATACCAGGCGTTCAACCTGGTGCCGACGCTCACTGCGGCGGATAACGTGCGCCTGGTCCTGGAACTGAACGCAATCGGCGAGCCGGACGCGACGAAGCGCGTGACCGAACTGCTGGAGGCCGTGGGACTGGGTGACCGCCTGCACTCCTATCCCGACGTGTTGTCCGGCGGTGAACAACAGCGCGTCGCCATCGCGCGCGCGCTCGCACACAAGCCGTCCCTGTTACTGGCTGACGAACCGACCGGGAATCTCGACGACGTAACGGCGCAGAAGGTCCTTTCGCTACTCGATGGCCTGGTGCGGACCGAAGGCGGCACCATGATTGTCGCGACGCACAGCGCTGCGGTTGCGGCGTTCTGCGACCGGGTGCTCGAATTGCGCGACGGTACTTTAGTCGACGGCAACGCACGCTGATGGCACGCCACACGTATTGCCGGGAGTTGGCGCTTTGGCGGGTCGCCCACAATGGCGGGCTCCTGCAAGACGCGATTCATGACGATTACAAATTCCGCCGATGTGACTCCTGTAGGAGCCCGCCATGCGGGCGACCCTTGCAAAACCCATGATTCCCGTCCTCTATCGCGCCAGCTTCGGCTACCTCATGCGTCATCCGTGGCAACTTGCCATGGCGCTGATCGGTATCTGCATTGGCGTCGCGGTCATGGTGTCCGTCGATCTTGCCAATGAAAGCGCGCGGCGCGCTTTTCTCATGTCGATGGATACTGTCAACGGAGAAGCCACGCATCAGATCGTCGCGGGTCCGGCGGGAGTCGATGAACAGCTGTATGTTCGGCTGCGGGTGCAGCACGGCTTGCGCAACATTGCTCCCGTCGTCGAAGGTTATGTCGATGTCGGCGACACAACCCTGCACCTGCTGGGCGTGGATATGTTCGCCGAACGGGATTTTCGCGGTTATGCGCTTCAGGACCTCAACGAGTTGCAGGTCGTGGAGGATCGTGGCGATGGCCCGGACGCACAAACGGAAACCCGCAACGGTTCCAGAGGAGATGTCCTGCTCCGATTGCTGACGGAGCGGGGTACCGTGCTGATGTCGAGCGGTGCCGCCGCATCGCTGGGGCTTTCCGCTGGTGCAACCTTCGACGTAATGGTCGACGGGAAAGTCGTCAAAGCGAATGTCGCTGCATTGATCGGCGCTGACGCCGATCGCGGGCTCGGCGACCTGCTCATTGCGGACATTGCGACGGCGCAGCAGTGGCTCGGTCACGCCCGGAGGCTGTCGCGCATCGACGTGCGCATTGCCGAACAGGCGGGCAGGGACCTGGCCGGGACCCGGATCGAGCGTATAAAGGCAGCGTTGCCACAGGGAACTCTGCTCCTGCCTGCAGCGGCGCGCACCCGGTCGATCGGTGAGATGAGCGACGCGTTCATGACGAATCTCACGGCGATGAGCCTGCTCGCGATGCTGATCGGCATATTCCTCATTTACAACAGCGTCAGCTTCGCCGTGCTGCAAAGGCGTTCGCTGATCGGTGTGCTGCGGGCACTGGGTCTGACCAGACGACAGACGTTCCGGCTGCTTGTGCTTGAGGCACTGACGCTCGGCATCGCCGGCGCAACGCTCGGCCTGGGCCTGGGTATCTGGCTAGGCGGCAAGCTTCTGGTGCTGGTATCGCAGTCGATCAACGACTTGTATTTTGTCGTCAACGTGACCGACGTCGCTGTAAGTCCGCTGTCGATGTTCAGGGGATTCGCGGCAGGACTCGCCGCGACACTTGTAGCTGCCGCAGTGCCCGCATGGGAGGCGGCATCTTTCCCGCCGAGTCTCGCACTCGCGCGCTCGTCACTCGAACGACGCAGCGGAAAGCTTGCGCCATTGGTTGCGATCTCGGGCGCCGCCGTGGTTTTACTTGCTCTCGTTCTGCTTCGCGTTTCCGGGAACGGACTTGTCGCAGGCCTGATCGCGGTGTTCATGCTCATTCTCGGCATGGCGTTGTGCATCCCGATTGCGGTTCGCGGCAGCTCGCGGCGGAGCGCCCCGATCGCGTCCAGGCTCGGCGGAACCAGCGCGCGACTGGCGGTCGCGGGCGTCGATGCATCGCTGAGCCGCACGGGGGTTGCCATCGTCGCACTGGCAGTGGCGGTGTCGGCGACGATCGGTGTGAGCATCATGGTTGACAGTTTCCGCAGCTCCGTCGGCGACTGGCTTGAAAACACCCTGCGCTCTGACCTTTACGTCGGCGTCTCGCGCGGCACGCTCGATGCCGCACTGGTCGACGATCTGCTGCGCCTGCCCGGCATCGTCGATCACAGCTCAAGCCGCCGTGTCTGGCTCGAATCGGAGTCCGGGCGAATACGGCTGACGGCAATCGATATGGCGCGGGAAAGTTACGCGGGCGCGGACCTTGAAGGTGGCGACCCCGAGTCGACCTGGCGGGCATTCGAGCAGCAGGGCGCGGTCCTCGTTTCCGGTTCGTACGCGTATCGCCACGGCGTCGGACCGGGCGACCAGGTGTCGCTCCCGACGCCGGCAGGCGAACGTCCGTTCCCGATCGCGGGGACGTACCGGAGTTACGATGCCGACCTCGATGCGCTGCTCATGAGCCGCAAGACCTACGACTCGGTCTGGGACGATCCCGCGATCGGCTCGCTTGGGATTTACCTGCATGACGATGCGGATGCCCGGGCGGTCATGCAACAGATGCGGGAGTTGAGCAACGGACGGCAGGCGCTTGTGATCAGTTCGAATCGCGAGTTGCGCGAACGATCCATGCAGATATTCGACCGGACCTTCGTTATCACGAACGTACTTTACTGGCTTGCCGTCGGAGTGGCAGCGGTCGGAATTCTCGGCGCGATGCTGGCACTGCAGCTCGAGCGCGCGCGGGAGCTGGCGGTATTCAGAGCGCTCGGCATGACGCCGGGGCAACTGGGTTGCATGGTGATCATGCAGACCGGATTCATCGGTTTGCTGAGCGGCATCGCCGCGATTCCGCTCGGCCTGGTGATGGCCTGGGTGCTGATCGACGTCATCAACCGCCGCGCGTTCGGCTGGCATATGGACATCGCAATTTCGCCCGCGGTGCTGCTGACCGCCGTGGCGCTCGCTGTCATCGCATCGCTGGCGGCCGGACTGTACCCCGCATGGCGGGCGGCGCAGGCAAAACCGGCGCTGGCGATGCGCGAGGAATAAGATGAAGAATAATCTCTTAAGCATTGTTCTTTCAATGATTATGTGCGGCTGCGACGGTGAGAGGCCGCCGGCCGGCGCTCCCGCACCGGGCGGCTCGTCCCGTCTCTCGGAACTGCTCGGCGCCGACGACGTGGAAGGCTATGCGCTGGTGCTCGAACCGCGCGCGTTTTCCTTTCCGCGGGATCACGGCCAGCACCCGGCGTATCGAAATGAATGGTGGTACGTGACCGGCAATCTCGATGGCGGCGGTGGTGAACGCTTCGGCTTCGAACTGACCGTTTTTCGCTTTTCATTGAGCCCGGAGATTGCAGACACGCAGGCGTCCGAGTGGGCTACCAACCAGGTATACATCGGCCATTTCGCCATCACCGATGCCGAAGCCGGGCAGTTTCACGTCGCGCAACGTTATGCGCGAGGCGCACTTGGCCTCGCCGGCGCGGAAGCGCCGCCCCCGAACGTCTGGCTGGAGGACTGGTACTTGAGAATAGCGGCCGAAGACGAGGCGGACGGTCCGTGGCGACTCCACGCCAGGGACCTGGGTATCGAATTATCCTTGTCGTTGATGCCGCTGAAAGCGCCGGTATTGAACGGTATCGACGGCTTGTCACAGAAGTCGGCAGAGCCCGGTAACGCGAGTTATTACTACTCGATCCCGCGATTGCAAACCGCCGGCACGCTGGCGATAGATGGGGACATCCACGAAGTTTCAGGGCTCGCATGGATGGATCGGGAATGGGGCAGTAGCGCGTTGTCCGGCGAACAGGAAGGCTGGGACTGGTTTGCGCTGCAATTGTCCGACGGCAGCGAGCTGATGTTTTATGAAATGAGGAGGACAGACGGGCTACGCGACCGGCACAGCGCGGGCACCTTCATTCCCGCGGATGGGGAGAGTGTTCACCTCTCTCATGACGATGTGACGATAAAGGTGCGGGATTACTGGGACAGTCCGCAAGGCGGGCGGTACCCAATGGCATGGACGATCGCAATCCCGCACTTGCAACTCGAATTGCACGTCGACCCGGTACTTGAGGCGCAGGAGCTGAGCACCAGCGTTCGTTACTGGGAAGGCGCAGTCGACATCGCAGGCGTTCGATCGGGCAGCGCCGTCGTTGGCCGTGGCTACGTGGAACTCACCGGTTACGCGCGCTGATCGAAACACAGCGCCGCAGCAGCGTACAGCAAAAGCGCAAGTACGATCACCGCGGTGAAGCCGGCTTCAATGGCCAGCAATGTCGCAAGCGATGCACTGACGACGGATGCATAGCCGTTGATGCCCCAGGCCCAGGGGATGAAGCCGGCCGCCTCACTTGCGACTCGCGCGAGGCCGATCGGAAAGGGCATGCCCATGAAGAACGCCAAAGGCGCAATGAGCACCAGCGACATACCGATCTTCACCGGATCGTCGAGGCCTGCGAAGCGCGCAAACAGAAACGGCAGCAATAGCAGGTAAACCAGTGCGATCGCCACAATGCCGATGACAACGGGCATGACCGGCGAACGCTTCAAGGCATCGGCGCGTCGCACCAGCCGCGCCGAGCAGGCACTGCCGAATCCGGCAAACACGAGGAAACCGCTCAAGACGACTGCAATCGAGTACAGGGGATGACTCAGAAAAAGGATGAATTTCTGGATGAAGGCCATTTCCACAAACAGGAACGCGAGACCCAGGAGAAAGAAATAAGCTCCCATTCGCCGGCCGGCACCGCGCGGCCAGCGCGGCTGAATCACGGACAGGGGCAGCAGAATCAGTACGGCGCCAAGGACCGTCGCCTGTACCAGCGTCCCGGTCAGGATCAGGTAACCCCATTCGATCAGGCCCGCGCCGCCTTGCGTACGCAACGCCAGCATTTCCTGAAACGCACTCCATTTGAAGAAATGAAAGAAGTAGGGCCTGTCGTCGGTAGCAGGAGCAATGTGAAACTTGTAGCGGTCGATAAACGCCTCGGGATCATCGCCGAGCAAGCGTAGCGTGCCGTCGTACAGATACGTCTCCTGCAGAATATTGAAGCGATTCGCGTCACTGCGCGGCATCGACGGGTAGTACGCGGTGTCGAAGGAACGGGAATGGGCGAAGTCCCGGATTGTTTCGATCTCGGCGGGCGAAATGTCACCGTTTTTTGCCAGCAGGGTGCTGGTGTTCCAGCTGCGGATGATGGCAAGCCGTTTCCCCGGCTCGGTAACGCCCATGCGCTCCAATGCTTCCCGTAGCGTCGCGACCAGTTTCAGATTGTCGCGCGGCGGCAGTTTGATCCAGCGTGTAATCGCGAGATAGCCGCCGGGCGTGAGGTGCTGCAGATACTCCTGCAACGCTTCGACGGTATAAAGATAGCTTTCGCTCAATGCTTGGACACCGGCGCCGGAGGCAGCGAACGAGTCGAGCAGCGACACCTGGATCAGATCGAACCTGTCGTCACTCCGCGCAACGAAGCCGCGGGCCTCGGCGACGTGCACGGCGACTCGCGGGTCGTCATACAGGTGGCCGGTGAAATCCGCGAAGATATCGCCGACGAGTTTTACGGCCTGTGGATTGAGCTCGACAGCATCGACACGTCGCGCGCCGTGATAGAGCGCAAACAGCACATCCGTGCCGCCGCCGGCGCCGAGGACCAGAACGTGCGGCTGCTCGAGCATGCGGTACGGCAATGCTGCCGTAACGTCACCCATGTAGCCAAGCGCATCGTCATCGCCGTCAAAGCGCGTCAGCGTGCTCAAGCCGTCGCCGTCGGTGAAGAGCGCCAGTTGCTCGGGCGCCTCGAAGCGCGTGCTGAGGCTCAGTCCCGGCGCGTGACGAAAAGGCACCGTCGGGCTCTCGACCACCGTCAGCAGCCCGAGAGGACTGGAGTATTGACCGAGCACGCGGGTATCGACTACCTCCAGTGCCTGGCTCAAACCTTTGTACGGGGACATCCGGAACTCGAGCCAGCTTTGTGGCAGCGCGAGCAGCAGCAAAGCCAGGCAGAGCGCTTGCAAGGGCAACAGGCGGTAGCGCAACGGAGGCGCCACGGCGGGAAGTGCCGATGCGACGATCGCCAGTCCGGCGAGCAGCCTGAGCGCGTCCTGCGTCGACCAATGGAACAGCGCGAGGACAACGCCAAGCGCGCCGAGCCCGGCGCCGAACAGGTCAAAAAAATAGATGCGGTTAATGAGTGATCTGGCGCAAGTGAACGCAAGCCCGATACAGGTTGCCGCAAAAAAGAACGGCGCGAAAAAGACCAGGTAGATCGTCGCGAGATGCAGGAACTGCCGCGGATTCCACACGATCTCGAGCGCATTGAACGGCACCCGCTGCCCCAGGATGAATGAGGCGACCATCGTCACGGCGAATGCCAGCGCACTCAGGCTGAAGGCGAACTGGAAGTGTCTCGCGAGAGCGGTTCGGCCAAGCGCAATGAACGTGCCGCTCGCACCGTATCCCAACAGCGCGAGGCTGATGATCATGTAGGCAAAATGGTGCCACTGCACGATCGACAACACGCGCATCAGCAGGATCTCGTAGCCGATCGCGGCCGCGGAGATCAGGAGTACGGCGGGGAAAATCCAGCGCTGCATCACGACGTTCAAGTATGACGTGCGTCAGTGCTCACCGGTAAGCGGCACAAAACGCACCGCAGCAATCTGCCGCGTCACAATCTCGTCGTCCGCGGTTTTTTCGATCAGGAGCAATTGCTGCGTCAGGAAGCGCCCGCCGACCGGAATAACCATGCGGCCTCCGGGCTTGAGCTGCGCGATCAGCGGCGGCGGCACGTGACTGGCGGCGGCAGTCACGACGATGGCGTCGAACGGCGCATGCTCCTCCCAGCCGTCGTATCCGTCGCCAAGCCTGGTCGTGACGTTGTCGAAGCCGAGGCGTTCGAGGCGGGCTTTCGCGTCGTTCGCGAGCGGCTCGACGATCTCGATACTGTAGACGTTTTCAACGAGCGCCGAGAATATCGCCGCCTGATAGCCGGAGCCGGTGCCGATCTCCAGAACTGTGCTGTCGGGTTCCGCTTCGCTGAGGTCGGTCATCAAGGCAACGATGTACGGTTGCGAAATGGTCTGGCCATGACCGATCGGCAACGGCCTGTTTTCGTAGGCCACGCGTTTCTGGTCGTCGGGCACGAATTCGTGGCGCGGTACTTCGGCCAGCGCCTGCATGACGCGTGAGTCGAACGCGTGCTCCGCGGTGTCCCCGGCAGAGCGCGCATAGCGGCCGATCTCGGCCACCATCGCCGAGCGTGCCTCGGCGTATTCGTCGACTTCCTGCTCGGTCGATGCGGTAGCTGCCGCCAGCAGAAGGGCGGCCACGGCGGCCCACTTGCTGCGCTGGATCGTGCGGGCGAGTCTCATGAAGCCTCCCGGACTGGATGCTGCTCCCGAAGTCCCGGCGCAGCCTCTGCACAAGTCGAATACGTTCGTCTCTGGCACCAGCAGGAGTGCCGGCCGGGGGTGTTCCACAAAGCGAGTTCGCGAAGCGGTGTTTGAGCGACTGGAATACCCCCGGACGGTACTCCTGCGTCGTCAAAAGCAACCCGCGCCCGAGCTTCTGCAGCGGCTCCTGGCGTCACGCCTACTGTACAACAGTATCAACCCAACATTTCAACCAGGGAGACGAACGCCCGCGGATCGGTGAGGCCGACAAACAGCAAGCCGCTCAATGCGCCGCACAGGTGCGCGTCGTGGTTGATGCGACCGCGCTGCTGCAGCGAAGCCCAGTAGGAATAGGCTACATACCCGACGGCAAAAAGGGCCGCGGGAATCGGTATGGGAAGTGGAAAAATGAACAGCGTCGTCGTCGGGAAATAGACGATGTAGGCAAACAATACGGCCGAAATCGCCCCGGATGCACCAAGCGATGCATAGTGCACGTCGTTCTTGTGCTTGAACAAGGTGCAGGTATGGCTCAGCAGGAGGCCCATGGCATAAACCGCGAGAAACGAAGCAGTGCCGATGTGACGTTCCAGCGGAAACGCGAAAAAATAGAACGTGACCATGTTGAAAATAAGGTGGCCGACGTCGGCGTGCACGAAGCCGCTGGTAATGATCGTTTCATACTGTTTATTGCGAACGAATGCGTAAGGGCGAAAAAGACAGCGCTCGACGATCTGTGGTGCGCGGTACATCCCCAACAGGCTGACTGCGATAGTAACGGCGAAGATGACCGAGGCGCCGGGCTGGGACAGATCGAGCATAATGGTTTCCATGGATCGCCGGGAAACGGCAAACCGTCCAGCCGCTTACGATACCGGAGCGGCGTCGCCTGGAACACTGGTCCCTGTCAAAATGCGGGCCTGGAAGCGACCGCGCCAGCAGATTTCCGGCGGTCCCAAGCTCTGGTAGGCTTGCACGTCGTCACCGCCCTTGTTGATTTCCGGAGAAATGCATGATTACTCGTCGCGACTGGCTTAAGTACACGACCGCTGCTGGCACTGTTCTCTATCTCGATCCTGCATTACCACAGGCGGTGGGGCAGGGTGAGATGATCCGGCGGCCGATCCCGTCGAGCGGCGAAAAGATTCCGTTGATGGGCCTCGGCAGCTCGGCCACCTTCAGCGGCATGGCCGGCGGGGAAGACGTCAGTGCCCTCCGTGACGTATTGAAGACCCTCACGGACCACGGCGGCACCGTGTTCGACACGGCGCCGAGTTACGGTGACTCCGAGGAGGTTGCCGGTGAACTGGTCAACGACCTGGGCGTCGAGGAATCGATTTTCTGGGCGACAAAGGTCAACGTGGCGCCGCGCGGCGGCGGCTCAGCCGACGCGGACGCGGCGCGGGCGCAGATTGAAACCTCGTTCAAACGGATCGGAACTCCTGCGATCGACCTGGTACAGGTGCACAACCTCGCCGATATCCCCACCCAACTCGGCATCCTGAAAGAACTGAAGGAAGAGGGGCGGGTGCGCTACATCGGCACGACCTCGACCAATGCCGACAGCTACGAATACCTTGCCGAAGTCATGCGCAAGGAGCCGCTCGACTTCATCGGTGTCGATTACGCGGTCGACAATCTCGAGTCGGCGAAGGTCATCCTGCCGCTTGCTCTCGAGCGCGGTATCGCTGTCCTCATCTACCTTCCGTTCGGCCGTACCCGGCTGTGGGATCGCACCGCGGGACAGACACTGCCGGGCTGGGCCGTCGAGTTCGATGCGACCAGCTGGGCACAGTTCTTCCTGAAGTTCGTCGGGGCGCATCCGGCGGTTACCGCAATCACGCCGGCAACGAGCAAACCGCATCACATGCTCGACAACATCGGCGGTGCGATCGGGCGGATGCCGGACGAGGCGACGCAAAAGCGCATGGTGGAATTCATCGGCGGATTGCCGATGGCGTAGTTTTGGGATCGCCCGCTCTCGCGGGCTTCAAATCGAGCGCTGTAGGAGCCCGCCATTGCGGGCGACCAAGCTTAGAGAAGCGCCATTCATTCATGACCAGAAGCTCACGACCCGTTCAAGCGTCCAGAAGGCGGCCACCGCACCAATTCCGTAGGCTGTGCGCGATGGTGAACGCCGTGATCGTTGCCACGATCCGCCAGGAACGACCACGCAGGACCGCGACGTACTCAGCCTGCCCGCCATGCGGCTCGCCGGCGGTTCGCTCCGCTGGCCGGAATCTGCAGGACCTGATCGTCGCCAACATGAACAAGGCGAGACCGGCCATCCGCGAGTGCGCTGAGCATCACGACGTCCTCGGCAGCGGTTTCGGGGCTTGTTCGCGCAAGTACAGCGCCGACTTCCGCCAGCCAGTGCGGAGGTTGCAGCGCGGATTCTCTGCCTTTCACTACCGCCTCGACGAGCTGCATCGCTTTGTCAGTGTCCGGCTCTTGCTGTGGATTCTGCAGCAGCCACTTGACGACAATGCTGGCATCCAGAACGACGCTCACGGCCGGCCGGATGTCCGGGCTGAGCGAATCTCCTTGTTTGATAACGATGGCCGTTGCCTGCGTTGCTCGGTCAACGACCGGAAAATATCTTCGCGACGCTTACGTCGCTTTGCTTCATCTACCGCCTTGCGCATCAGGTCGGCGATTACGGCGCTTTTGTTTTGTCCTTTGAATGTCCTGTCGAATGCTGCCTTGACTTCGTCTGGAACGCTGAAATTGACAGTTGCCATATCGACCTCAGTTGTTGAAATTTCAACAATCAAAAGTAGCCAGAATCGTCTGAAAGTCAAGTACCTTACGGGAGTTGATTTCTCAAAAACAAATGGGGCCAGCTCTTTCCTCAGATGCGGTGAGATGAAGGCTTGGCGATATCGCGTACTACCCATTGCGGCAGTGGCACTTGGTTAAGCTGGGTCGCCCGTGGGACGGGCTCCTGCAGCGCCAACTACGCTGTCGAGGAAAGTCCTGTCACTCCGCGACACACCGCGCTTCGCGCAGTTCATACCGCGCGCCGCCTTTCTCGTGGATAAGCACGCACTGCGTACCGGTTGTCACGAGGTGAAAATGCTCGGGCCGTCCCAGCTCGCGGCCGGACAAAGGCGGGTTGTCGAGACTTTGCATCTTCCGGCGCTCGATGATGAGCATGCTCGATTCCGTCAGCGCGTCGGCCGCAAGCATGACGTCGGCCCCGTGCAGAGCATCCCTCACAACCTGCTTCAGTTCGGCGCGGCTTTCATCGCCCGGATCGACAATTCGCGCCGGACGATCCTCATGCTCGGAGTTCATATGGCACGCGGCAGCGATCAGGGAGAAGCAACAGAGCAGTAACCGCGGTCGCATAGTCTGGTGACGGGGTGCACTAGCGCCGCAGAATGCGGTTCTCGCGCCACGGGGACCGGGGCAGGATGCCGTCCGTCGCGGAGAGCGGCGCTGCAACCTTGCTGAAGCCGGGATTGGCAATGCCGGTGGCTGCCGGACAGGTTGGTGCTTCGCGATAGGCAAGTGCCGTCTGGAATCGCCTTTCCAGGGGATCGCCGAGCGGGTGCTCGAAGTCGTCCGCGATCGAACAACCCGGCAGCGCGGCGTCCGGATCGCTGCTGGCATTCTGGGGCGAGAATCCGTCCGTGTATTCACCGAAGTTCCTGGCGTTCACCCCGCGAAACTGGATCGTGAAATACGTCGTACCGCAATTGTCGGTCGCGTAAAAGCCGTAGGGCTTGCCGCAGGTCGTAGAGCCGATCTGGATGACCTCGACGTCCACGCCGCGCAGGCTGTTCATGATGGCTTCGCTGGCGGAACAGGTATTGGGACCCGTCAGTACGAACACGCGGGGCAGGTCGAGCGCCGGCAGTGGTGTGCCCTCGGGCCTCGTGCCGAAGCCGACCGTTTCAGTGTGGAAAGGCAATGGGGCCAGCGGCTGCCCCGTGACGGGGTTCGTGCTCGGGTGCTTGTCGCTGAATTGCATGACCTCGAACGTTTGCCCGGCGGTCGGGACGGCGCCCGCAATCATGTACGCGAATTCACTGGCGATATCGAGGAAGCCGCCGCCGTTGTAGCGGATGTCCACCACGAGGTCCGTGACGGCCGCCGCGTCGAGTTGCTCTACGGCGTCGATCAGTAAGTCTTCGGCCGTCGCTATGTGATCGTTGAACAGCAGGTAGCCAACGGGTCCGCTCGGCGTCGCGATAACTTGTACCTGCTGTACGGGAGCCGAGGTGATTTCCGCCGAGGTCATCGTAATCTCGCGGGTGTTCGGATCACCGAGGTCGCGGACGGTGAAGGTGTGTGACTCCCCGATTGTTGCCGGAAACAGGCCGTCATTCAGGGCATTGACATTGTTGCCGTTGACCAGGTCGACGCCGTCGACGGTCAGGACCCGGGCACCGCGCGCAAGATTCACGGTCGGCGACGTGGCCGGCGAGCCGGGCTCGGTATAGGCAACGACCAGTTCGCGCGGCGGGTCCTGCGACAGAATGATCCACTGCGCGCCATAACCGGCGGAAATACCGGATTGCGACAGCTGAAACCACTCGTCGCTCGGAAAGGTGAAATGGAATTTGTCCTTGTCGGCGCCGGACCCCGTTGTGGCAAACGTCCTCAACTCATCGAAGTAACCAAGCGGGTTGTTGAAATTCCCGGGATCCTGGTCGGTGATCTCGTCGTACCACAGATAGGTCTCGTCACTCCAGGAGCGAAGGAAGTTGTTTTCATCCAGGGCCGTCCCCTGAATGTCGGGAAAAGGTTGCCCGTCAAACGGATCGTTGCCGCTCCGCGGCGCAATGCACTGTGCCGCGAACGAACTCGAGGGCAGAAATGTACCCGGTATCCAGCCGCTTCCGCCGCCGCCACCACCACCACCACCGCCGCCACCGCCGCAGGCGGCCAGCGAGGCGCAGAGGCCAGCAACCAGAATGCGAGCGATGTATGCATCCACTGCCGGGCGCCTCCCTATGGTCGAATCAGACCGCAAGTTGCCGATAATACCCTGCCGTCCCTGGGAACGACCGACTATTTGACCTGAGCCGTGGGCTTTATGTTGGCGTTCAGGCGAAATAAATTGGTCGGATCGTATTCGTTCTTGAGCTGCAGCAGGCGCTCGTAATTGCCCTGATAGTTTGAGCGCAGCCCCTGTGCGGTCCGGTCGAGAGCATCATTCACGTAAAAGCCGTGTGTATGCGGTTCGAGCGTACGCCAGTAATCCTTGAGCCACTTTACGTGCCCGGTCGGGTCGATGTCGGCGGGCCAGTCGAGGACGGCCAGCAGGTCGTGTTGTGCATAACGATGGGCGAACGCCGTCGCATCAGCCGGTACGCGTCCGACTGCGCCGCCGATATGCGCGAATGCCACCGCCATGGCGCGCACCGGATGCGGCTCGAATCCTTCCAGCATGTCGTCTATGGCCTCCTGCGTGATTTCCGTCGTAAAGCCCGACTTCACGTAGGCGCCGCGGGCGCGCGGATCGGAAACGTCGCTGGACTTCTGCAACGCGACGTAATCCATCGTCCCGATGCCGTCGAAAACGGCTGTGCCGGCCTTGCGGATCGGGTCGATCCATTTGTCGGCCTTGTTCCGGGGGCCGGAGTAGCAGACACTCATCCAGGCTCCGGTGCCTTCCTCCGGTCGGCTGGACACGCCGCCGTCGATATACAGCTCGTCCGGTGCATCGGCGACGTAATCGGCAAAGAACTTCATTACTTCCCGGGCCTGGTCCATCGGAAACGCGATCGTACCGCCGACCACCTGGCGTTCCCTCGGGTGCAGCCGGAACTCGAACGCCGTGACCACACCAAAGTTGCCGCCGCCCCCGCGCACGCCCCAGAACAGGTCCGGGTTCTCGTCCGCGCTGGCGTGACGCAACTGTCCGTCGGCACAAATGATGTCAACCGCGCGAAGGTTGTCCACGGCGAGGCCCAGCGTTCTTGCCAGGCGGCCGAAGCCGCCGCCGAGCGTGAGGCCGCCGATGCCGGTGTGCGATACGGTCCCGGCCGTCGTGACCAGCCCGTACGCCATCGTATCGTGGTCCATATCGCCGAGAAGGCTGCCGCCTGAAACGTACGCGATACGCCCGCGCGGATCGACCCGGACGTTACGCAACGGGCTCAGATCGATCATCATGCCGCCGTCGCAGGTGGATTGGCCGGACAGGCTATGACCGCCGCATTTGACGGCGAGCAACAGGTTCTCGGCGCGGGCGAAGTCGACCGCGTTCCTGACATCCGCCGAGCCTTTGCACTGCGCGATGAGGGCCGGATGCTTGTCGATGGATGCATTCAGCACCCGGCGCGCGTCTTCGTAGGCCTCGTGACCCGGCAATAGCAGGTTGCCGCGCAGGCTGTCGGCCAGTTCCTGGACGTTCGCCTTGGGCAAAGTGACTTCGGCACCGTCACCCGTGACGGCGTTGATGTTCGCGTCGAGCGGCGCGCCGCTGAGGAGCGCAGCGATGCTTCGATGGCCCGGGAGCGTCGCCGCGATTGACGCAGCGAGCGTGGATTGTACAAATCGGCGGCGATTCATTGGACGACCTCGTAGATGTGCACCCGGTTGTTTCCGGCCGTGATCAATTGCGGCTGCAACAATACTCCCCGCAGTGGCGAATTGTCATCGGGTATGTGCTCGCCTGTAACTCCGGCATCGGCCCGATGCAGGTTATGCCACGACGGTGCGGTCCTGCGCGCCCGGCCGGAATCTGTACATTCGCGGGAATCACCCGACGATCGGGCGGTCATACTTTGGCCGCCCCGCGCGTTGCGGCCGACATGGGCGCAACGTCGATGCCGTTCGACGTTTCACGAATGGTTTGCGGCGCTTCGAGGTTCTTGTGGACCTCGGACATTCAACAGGAGAGATGAACATGACTATGCTGGGAAATACGAACGCAGTCGCAAACCTCGCGGTCAGGAATCTGGATGCAGCGAGGAAGTTTTATGAGGACACGCTCGGCCTCACCCCGATCGGCGCGGAAGGCGAGGAACTGATCGTCTACAAGACCGGCGACACCATGATCAACGTCTATCGGTCGCAGTACGCAGGAACCAACGAAGCCACGGCCGTCACCTGGGCCGTCGGCGATGACGTGGAAGAAGTCGTAAGGACGCTCCGCGATAAGGGCGTGCGCTTCGAGCACTACGATATGCCGGGCATGACCGTGGACGGCGACGTGCATATTGCAGGCGACATGAAGGTTGCATGGTTCAAGGATCCGGATGGCAATATCCTCAACGTCGTCAATGCCTGACCTCTGACCATCCGTTCGTCTCTGGCACGAGCAGGAGTGCCGTCCGGGGGTGTTCCACCAGGCGAGTTTCCCGTGTCTGAGCGACTGGAATACCCCCGGACGGTACTCCCGCGCCGTCAAAAGCACCTCCGCCCGAGCTTCTTCACAGCCTCACCGGGTATTGGCTGTTTGAAATTTTCGTTGACGGCGTCGATTTCGCGCGGTCTCGTTCGATTTATCAGTAAGCGGCAGGTTTGCCGGTGCTACGGACGCAGAAATCCAGGGCGTTCAAGCGACCTCGCGCCTTATTTCAGGAAAACATAAGGAGATACCGCAATGCGATTCATGATGTTGATGATACCGAAAGGTTATGAGACGGCAGAGCGATCGAATGGGCATCACGCTGTCCCGCTTCGGACAACGAAGTGATAGAGATTCGCCAGGTGCAGGAACTGTCAGACTTTCCGGAGGACGTCCAGGACGTCGCGGCAGATTTCCGGAACTACAGGCGCAGGCCGGTGCCAAAAAGGCATCGGATAAAAGTCGCCGCAACGGATAAGTAATCAGAGGAGTTATAATGATCGGGTATATCGTGATTGCGTTGATTCTGCTCGTTGTTCTTTTCGCCTATGTCGCGACAAGACCCGACACGTTCCGTGTGCAGCGCATGACGGTCATCGACGCAACACCGGAGAAGATCTTTCCTCTCATCAACGACTTCCGGAAATTCACCTCGTGGTCGCCCTACGAGCAGCTGGACCCCGCGATGAAAAGGACGTTCAGCGGCAAGGTCAGCGGCAAGGGCGCCGTTTACAAGTGGGATGGTAACCGGAAAGCGGGCGAGGGGCGCATGGAGATTGCGCATACTTCCCCGCCTTTCGCGGTCGTTATCAGGCTCGACTTTGTCCGGCCGTTCGAAACGCACAACATCGTTGAGTTTGCGCTGGACGCAGAAGGCCGCTCAACAAAAGTCACATGGGCGATGCGCGGATCCAATCCCTACATCGCGAAGCTGATGCAGCTCTTTTTCAGTATGGACAGGCTGGTCGGCAAAGACTTTGAGAGAGGCCTTGCCAATCTGAAATCCATCGTAGAAGAACAGACGGTTCAAGCAGTCCCGCAACTCGCGTCGATCGCCTGAAACGGAATTCAGTGGCTCATGCGGCCGAATCGGCCGCTGTTGAAATCCCGAATCGCCTGATCGATTTGCTGCGGCGTATTCATTACGAACGGTCCGTGGCCGACGATGGGTTCGTCGATCGGCTCGCCGCTTAAGACCAGCAGTGTGGCGTCGTTGTTCGCTTCGAGCGCAACAGCTGTGCCGGCCGGATCGAGCGTAACCAGTTGTGCTTCGCGCACGACCTCGCTCCCGTTCACAAGTACGGTACCGTGCAGCACGACAACCGCAGTCGTCCACCCCTCCGGTACATCGAAGTCGATTTGCTTGTCTTTATTCAGGCGCACGTCCCATACGTTCATCGGCGTGAAAGTACGTGCCGGTCCTTTGCGGCCATCGTAGTCTCCGGCGATGATGCGCACTGAACCCGCGTTGCCGGGCAGTTCCACGGCAGGAATGTCGTTCTTGACGATGGCCTGGTAGCCAGGCTCGACCATCTTGTCCTTGGCAGGCAGATTCACCCACAACTGCACAACCTCGAACGTGCCGCCATGGCGCGTAAACTCCTGTGAATGGAACTCCTCGTGCAGGAGTCCGCCGCCGGCCGTCATCCACTGCACCTCACCGGGGCCGATCTTGCCGCCGCTGCCGGTCGAATCGCGATGCTCGACCTCGCCGCTGTAGACGATCGTTACCGTCTCAAAACCGCGATGCGGGTGCTGGCCGACCCCTCGCGGCCGCTCGGCCGCCGGGAAATCCCTGGGTCCCGCGTAATCCAGCAACAGGAACGGACTCATTTCTTTTGCATGGGTGTGATAGGAAAACAGCGACCGGACCGGAAAGCCGTCGCCCACCCAGTGCTGCCCGGGGGCACTGTAAACGCCGAGAATCTTTTTCATGACATGCAGCCTCAAGGTTAAGGCAGAGTTATCGGTGCTCCCGTTCCGTTTTCAAGGTCTGTAGGAGCCCGCCATTGCGGGCGACCTCCAGAAGGGGACAGTGACCTTTTCCT
>JBBDXW010000021.1:0-180743 GCA_040902105.1 Woeseia sp. | reverse complement strand
GGCGCCTTGGCTTGAATCATCTGGCTGGCTCTGAACCCATCAATATCACCTTGGTGGAGTACTAAACCCGCTTCCATGGTCGCGGATGACGAGTGCGTATGCACACGATCTTTAAGCAATTGTGAACCAGTACGCAGATTTGGTCTAACCGAGGGCGTCCAGTTTCGCGAGCTGCTCGTCGAGCTGGCCGATCTGCCGCCCGAATTCAGCGGCACGATCGTTCTCCTTTGTGACCACATCGGCCGGCGCATTGTTCACGAAGTTCCTGTTGTCGAGCTTCTGGCGGCTCCGCTCGAGGTCGAGAAGGAGCTTCTGGCGTTGCTTCACAAGCCTCGATTTCTCGGCTTCAACGTCGATGCTGCCCTTCATCGGCACCAGGAGTTTCATTTCGCCAAGCAGGGCGGTGGCGGCGGCCGGCACGGCTTCGCCTTGTTGCAGGGCGCGTACCGACTGCACGCGACCGACGCGTTCGAGCAAATGCGCGTGACGAGCTGCGCGCCTGCGGTCCTCGTCGCTTGCCTCCTGCAACAATACACGCAGCGGCCGGCCCGGTGAAATGTCCATTTCGCCACGAATCTGCCGGATACCGAGAATGAATTGCATGACCCAGCGTAGCTCGGCTTCGGCCTCGTCATCCCGCCACCGCTCGTCGTTCACGGGGAACGGCTGCAACATGATTGTTTCGCCGGCCACGCCCGCGCGGCCTGCGATCTCAAGCCAGATCTCTTCGGTGATGAACGGCATCAGCGGGTGCAGCAGGCGAAGAAGCGTTTCGAGCACTTCGAGCAGCGTAAGTTGCGTGCCGTTCTTTTCAGCGTCCGTCGCGTGGCCGGACTGCAGCACCGGCTTCGAAAGCTCGAGATACCAATCGCAGAACTCGTGCCAGGTGAAGTCGTAAATGGCCTGTGCAGCAAGGTCCAGCCGATAGTTGCGGAAATGATCGTTCACCGATGAAATGGTCTGGTTCAGTCGCGATCTGATCCAGCGATCGGCGGCGGAGAGTGTTGCGTCTCCCCGTTTGAAACCTTCCGTGCTCCTCAACACGTAAAGCGACGCATTCCAGAGCTTGTTGCAGAATTTTCCGTAACCCTCGATACGGCCCAGGTCGAACCGTATGTCGCGTCCGGTAGTCGCAAGGGCGGCAAAGGTAAAGCGCAAGGCATCGGCGCCGTAGGCAGGGATGCCGTTCGGAAATTGTTGTCTCGTTGCCGCGTCGATAGCAGGCTTCAGATGCAGCTGCATCAAGCCGGCCGTTCGCTTTTTCAGCAAGGTGTCGAGATCGACGCCGTCGATCAGGTCGAGCGGATCCAGGACGTTGCCTTTCGATTTGGACATTTTCTGTCCATCCTGGTCGCGAATGAGACCGTGTATGTAAACCTCGCGAAACGGCACGTCTCCCATGAATTTGAGGCCCAGCATGATCATGCGTGCGACCCAGAAGAATATGATGTCGAAACCCGTGACAAGGACGTTGCCGGGATAGAACGTGCGCAAGTCTTCCGTCTCCGCCGGCCAGCCGAGCGTACTGAACGGCCAGAGTCCGGATGAGAACCAGGTGTCCAGGACGTCCTCGTCCTGCCTGAGCGATACGTTGTCGGGCAGCCCGTATTTTTCTCGTGCGGCCGCTTCCGTCTGCGCTACGTAAATTTCTCCGGCCTCGTCGTACCAGGCCGGAATCCTGTGCCCCCACCACAATTGGCGGCTGATGCACCAGTCTTCGATGTTGTGCATCCAATCGAAGTAGGTTTTCGCCCAGTTCGCCGGCACGAAGCGGATTCTGCCGGACTCCACGGCTTCGATCGCCGGTTTGGCCAGCGGCTTGATGTCGACGTACCACTGGTCGGTCAGGTACGGTTCGACGATCGCGCCACTGCGATCGCCGCGCGGTACGCTGAGCGTATGATCTTCGACTGTCTCGACCAGTCCCAGTGCTCGCATGTCGTCGACGATTTTCTTTCTTGCCGCCAGGCGATCCAGGCCGCGGTAGGCGGGAGGTGCCAATTCGTTGATGGCCGCATTGTCGTCAAAGATGTTGTAAACCGGCAGGTCGTGCCGCAAGCCCAATTCGTAGTCGTTGAAGTCGTGCGCCGGTGTGATCTTGAGGCAGCCGGTGCCGAATTCCGGGTCGACGTAGCCGTCCGCCACGATGGGAATGTTCCGGTTGACCAGTGGCAACGTGAGTTTCTTGCCGACAAGCTCGCGGTAACGCTCATCGTCGGGATGCACCGCGACGGCACTGTCTCCCAGCATTGTCTCCGGCCGGGTCGTGGCGATGACGATATGACCCCTGCCGTCAGCCAGCGGATAGCGAAAATGCCACAGGTGCCCCGGTTCGTCCGACTGCAGCACTTCGAGGTCGGACAGGGCCGTGTGTAAAACGGGATCCCAGTTGACCAGCCTCTTGCCCCGGTAGATGAGACCGTCATCGTAAAGCCTGACGAACACCTGGGTCACGGCAGCGGACAGGCCTTCGTCCATGGTGAAGCGATCGCGGCTCCAGTCGACCGACGCGCCCAGGCGGCGCAATTGCCGGCGGATCGAGCCGCCCGATAGCTCCTTCCATTGCCAGACGCGCTCGACGAACCGCTCCCGGCCCAGCTGCTTGCGCGAGGTTCCCTCGGCATTCAGTTGCCGCTCGACCACCATCTGCGTGGCGATGCCGGCATGATCCATCCCCGTTTGCCACAGCGACCTGTGGCCCAGCATCCGGTGATAACGAGTCAACGCGTCCATGATCGTGTCCTGGAACGCGTGTCCCATGTGCAGCGTGCCGGTCACGTTCGGCGGCGGAATCATGATGCAGTAGGGATCGCCCGAGCCTGCCGGCGCGAAATAACCGCTCTCTTCCCAGCGCGCATACTGGCGCTCCTCTATGCCGGCAGGGTCGTACGACTTGTCCATCAATGGTCCATCATTCAATGCCTGTTGCCGATTGCTCGAGGCTTGTTGGGTGTTTCACGGATTGGCCCGGAGAATTGTATGCGGAACAGCATCGCGGCATTGAATCGCGGCGAACAATTTTCGCTGAAGCGACGCTCCATTCCTTCGTTACAGTTCGTGTGTTTGCAGGTTGTGTCCGCGCGACCGGTAGTCGGCGTAGCGCTTGCGGCTGCTCTGCCTGCAGTGCTCATCCGAGGTTACAATCTCTGCGACCCGCGGGAAAGAGTTCAATCCTGCCGGGAGTTCATCGGTCAGATTGATCAGCAGGTCCGCAGCCGCATCCTGGTCGCTGGAGCCGATCGTGACCGGCGCAGTACCGGCTGGAACCTCGCCCCGGACGAGTTCATGAGGCACGAAACTGCCGTCGCGAAAAGTCCAGAGCAGATCGTCCAGTTGCCGGGCGTGTTCGCTGTCGGCAGCCTGTATGTGAACGGTGAGCTTCAGGCGATACGCTTTCTCGGCCAGGCGGCAGGCGAAAAGCTGCCGGGACGCTTCCCCGGCAGCGGCAAGAAGATAGAAGTCGACGCGCGCCATCGCAGGACCAATCATGCACAACGTTGCTGAAGTTTGCGAACGCCGCAGCGTCAGGGCAGCGCGCCTGCGCGCCGCAGCAGGAACTCCGTCAACATCGGCACCGGCCGGCCGGTCGCCCCTTTCCGCGAGCCGGAGCGCCAGGCCGTGCCGGCGATATCGAGATGGGCCCAGGTCAGGCCTTCCGTGAACTTGGCGAGGAACGCCGCAGCGGTGATTGCGCCGCCCTCGCGGCCCCCGACGTTCGCGAAATCGGCGAAGTTGCTCTTCAGCTGCCGATCGTATTCGTCGCCGAGCGGCATGTGCCAGCCGCGATCGTCCGCGGCAATTCCGGCGTCTGCGATGTTTTTTGCGAGCGCGTCGCTGTTGCTCATGATCGCGGTTCGATGGTGACCGAGGGCAATCACGCAGGCGCCCGTCAGTGTTGCAACGTCGATCATCACCGACGGTTTGAATCGTCGTGCGTAGGTCATGGCATCGCACAGGATAAGGCGGCCCTCGGCATCCGTATTCAGAATCTCGATGGTCTGGCCGGACATGCTCTTGACGATATCGCCTGGGCGCGTTGCCGTGCCGCTCGGCAGGTTTTCGCAACTCGGCACCACGGCAGTGACGTTGATCGGAAGTTTGAGTTTCGCAATGGCCGCCACGGTCGCAATGACGGATGCCGCGCCGCACATGTCGTACTTCATCTCATCCATGCCCGGCCCTGGCTTCAGCGAAATACCGCCGGAATCGAATGTGATGCCCTTACCCACCAGCACCACCGGCTTGTCGCGAGCCGCCGCACCCTTGTATTGCATGACGATCAGCTTCGCGGGCTGGGTCGTGCCGTTTGTCACCGACAACAACGAATTCATGTTGAGGCGTTTCATACCGGCCTCGTTAATGACACGCGTCTGGATTGTGTTGTGCTGCCGCGCCAGCCGCTCCGCCGTCTGCGCGAGATAGGAGGGTGTGCACACATTTGGCGGCAGATTGCCGAGATCTTTCGCAAGGCTCATCGCAAAGACGATAGCGTCGGCGTGTTTCGCTCCTGTCTCCGCCGCCGCCTGGTCGCCGCGGCTGTTCAGGGCCACGCCGATTTTCTTTAACGACGTAGTCGCTTTCTTTCGGATGCTTTTCATTTCTTCGAAGTCGTACAGGCCGCTGCCGATCGTTTCCACGGTGTAGCGCGCAAGGTAATAGGCGCTTGCGCCGCTTACGTCCTCGAGCGTCAGGTAGTTCACCACGTCCTGGATCCTGGTGCCCTTGAATGCCCGCACCGCCGCGGCCAGCGCCTGCCTGAATTCGCTGACTCCGAACTTCGCCTTTTGCCCGAGGCCGGCAACGACGACCCGTTCCGCGCGGGCGCCGTCGATGGAGCCAAGCATGCGGCTTTCGCCGAGCTCGCCGGACAGATCGCCGCGCCGGACGAGGCGTTTCAGGCCGCCGTCACTTGCTGCGTCGATGTCGGCGGCCGCTTTGCCCGGTTCTCCCGATTCGTAGACGCCGACGATCAGGCAGCCGCCCGCACGGCGCGATGCCGTACTGGTTGTCGTGAAATAATCCATAAAATGCCTTGTTCGACACCCGGCGGGCCCGCAACGTAATTCATGTCCACGCGGTCTGCGCGTGACTGGAGACGAGCGGCCTGGCTCAAAGCGTCTATTATTGTTGGCGGTCCGTCCCGCGCCAGGATGGATCAGGATTGCAAACTAACCGTGGCCGGGGCTGTCCCGGGCAAATCAAAACGGCTAGTCTAACTTATTCAATTGTTTTTCGTTACTCAGTTTCCCGCGGCAATTCCTGAGAAAAGCGACTGGCCACCACCGGCATTTCCATGTTTCGCATCCTCGATCGGTACATTTTTCGTGAAATCGCGCAGACCTGGCTGGCGGTGACGGCGGTATTGCTGTTTATTCTGCTGACCAACCAGTTCGCCCGTGTCCTGGGCGACGTCGCCAAGGACAAGTTGCCGCGCGACGCCGTTTTTCAGGTAATCGGGCTGACGGCGCTTCAGTATCTGACGATTCTCGTGCCGATCGGCCTGTTTTTATCGGTGATGCTGGCGCTCGGCCGCCTTTATCGCGACAGCGAGTTGCCGGCGATGATGGCATGCCGCGTCGGCCCGGCTGGTATCTATCGCCCGCTCACCCTGTTGCTGGTACCGCTTGCGCTCGGCGTCGCCTGGCTGGCGATGGACATCGGACCGCGTGCGTTGACTGCGATCGAGCGCATCAGCGTCGAAGCACGCCGCCAGGCCGATCTCGCCAGTATCGAAGCCGGCAAATTCACCAGCGACAGTGCCGCGGGCACCGTGGTCTATGCGGAAGAGGTGGTCGGGCCGGGCACCGTCGAAAACGTATTTCTGCAACGACGAACCGCCACGGGAAACGTCGAAGTGGTCGTGGCGGAAAGAGGGGAGCAGCAGGAAACCGAAGATCCGAACACGAGATTCTTCGTTCTGTACGACGGTCGCCGTTACGAGGGCGTTCCCGGTACGGCCGAATTCCAGGTCATGGAGTTTGCTGAACACGGCATTCCGTATCAATTGCCGGCCGCCGTGGAGCCGGAGCGCAATCCCGAAGTGATGAGCACCATCGACTTGCTGACACCTCGCACGTTCGAGGAGGCAGCGGAGCTGCACTGGCGAATCGGCGTGCCGCTTTCGACTGTCGTACTGGCCATACTGGCCGTGCCTCTTAGCCGCAGTCAGCCGCGGCAGGGTCGCTACGGCCGGCTCGCGGTGGGTCTGCTGGTCTTCATTATTTATTTCAATCTGCTCAGCGCGGGCAAGACGTGGATCGAGAAAGGCAGCATGCCCGTCGCCGCCGGGCTATGGTGGACGCACGCCCTGATGCTCAGTTTTGCGCTCGGTCTGCTGGCCGTGCAGAACAGCTGGCATCGCCGCCTCTTTCGCCGCAGCGGCAAAAGATGAGCGTACTCACAGGCTACCTCTTGCGCACGATTCTTGGCAGCACCCTGCTGGTGCTGGGCGTGTTGCTCGCGCTGGCGGCGCTGTTCGAATTTATCGGTCAACTCGACGACATACAGGGGAACTACACGATTCCGATGGCCCTCCTGTACGCCGCGCTCAGGCTGCCGCAACTGTCCTTCGAAATGCTGCCGATTGCAGCGTTGATCGGTGCGTTGCTCGGTCTCGGCGGCCTTGCGAACAGCAGCGAGCTCGTCGTTATGCGCACAACCGGCATTTCGGTCAGCCGGCTCGCCGGCATGGTGGCGGTTTCCGGACTCGTGCTTACGATCCTGACGGCGCTGATCGGCGAGTTTATCGGACCGCCCATGGACTATTTCGCGCGCACCACGCAAAACGAGGCGCGCTTCGAGCAGGACGATGTCGATTTCGGCAATGCCGCATGGGTCAAGGACGGCCCGGTCATCCTGCACCTCGACAGGATCAATACCGAGTTTGAATTTGGCGGTGTCTACCTGTTCCGCTTCAATGACGACAATTCGCTCAAGTCGATAGCACGCGCGGAGAATTCAGGGATCGACGACTCCGACCAGTGGATACTGGAAAACGTTCGCGAAACCCGTTTCGTGGATGGCGGCGTACAGGCCGTCGAGTCGTCCATTAAGGTCGAATCGCTCGATCTCAGCAGCGAGCTGCTGGGCATAACGCTGGTCAAGCCGGTCAGCCTGTCGGCCCGCGGTCTTCTGAGTTACATCCGTTACCTGAAAAAGAACGACCTGGCCGCCGAGCGTTATGAAACCGAGCTTTGGTCGCGGGTCGCGCGCACCGCGACGGTGGTCGTGATGCCGGTGCTGGCGCTGGGATTCGTTTTCGGTTCGCTGCGCTCCACCGGTTACGGCGGCCGGCTGATGCTTGGCGTGCTGATCGGGCTTGGTTATTTTCTTGCGAGCGAGATGCTCGCGAATTCGGGACAGGTGTTCAACCTGAATCCGGCGATCGTGTCGTGGGTGCCGTCGCTGGTGTTGCTGGCGATTGCGATCTTCGCGCTGACCCGCGTGCGCTAGGGAATGCGCCAGGCAAACTCTGCGCAAGTCAGAAGAGCACTGTAGGAGCCCGCCATTGCGGGCGACCAACCGCGTCCGCAAACGGGTGCGCAGGTCGCCCGCAATGGCGGGCTCCTACAGAGCCTTTCCTGCGGTCGCGGGGTAAAAGCGCAGCCGCGTGCCGGACAGGCGGTCGTGCAAGGCCAGGTTGTCGTTGTCCACAAGCTGCCACCAGAAACCCAGTCCCGCGGGCAGCCAGGACAGGATGGCGGCGAAGAAGCGCAGGCTGGATTGCCCGATGCCGGGGGCGCATCCATCGACGGTTTCAATGCGCAGGCGCCACGATTGCATGCCGAGCGTGCGGCCGTAGCCCGACCAGAAGCCAACGAAGAAAAGGTAGCAGAGGAGCAGCATCGTCAGCTGATGCCGCAAGGTGCCGGGCTCGACGATATCGCCTCCTCTCGCACCCACGAACGGCAGCGTGCCGAGGCACATGAGCGCGAATACCAGCAGGGCATCGTACAGGATTGCACCGAACCGTCGGCCGAGGCCTGCGTTGCTCATGATCGCGCGCTTGCGTTTCAGACGGAGTCGATGAAGGAAATCATTCTGGCGCGCATCGCGGCGTCCGGCATTTCGCCGAAGCCCGCGGCGAGATTGTCGGTCATGTGGCGCAGGTCGCTGGTTGCCGGAATAACCGCCGTCACCGACGGATGACTGACGATGAACTTGAGAAAGAACTGGCCCCAGCTTGCGGCGAACGACCGGGCCCAATCGGGCAATTCGCGTTGGCCGACGGCGCGGAACAACTGGCCGCTCATGTACGGACGGTTGATCAGAACGGCGACGCCGAGATCCTCTGCCAGCGGCAACACGCGATCGTCGGCGCCGTGTTCGCCCAGCGAGTAATTGATCTGGATGAACTCGGGCCTGTAACGCTTCATGACGCCTTCCATTTCGTCGTGTGCGCTCTCGCGGTAATCGGTGACGCCGTTGTAGCGGATACGATCCTGTTCCTGCCATTCGCGTATGGTGGCGAGTTGCACATCGAGGTCGCGGCGATTGTGCACCTGCATCAGGTCGATGACTTCGGTATGCATCAAATCGGCGGATTGCTGCATCTGCCGCTCGCCCCCCGCCTTGCCGTCGGTCCAGACCTTGGTGGCGAGGAAAAGCCTTTCTCGATTGCCGCTCGCGGCGAGCACGTCGCCAATGACCTTTTCCGAACGGTTGTACATCGGCGAGCTGTCGATCAGGGTGCCGCCGTTCTCGATGAGGAGATCGACAATCTGCTGCCGCAGGGCGATTTCCTGCGGCGCGCCCGGCACATCGAATACCTGCCAGGTACCGAGGCCAATCACCGGCAACGCCTCTCCGGAGACCGGTATCTTTCGGGTCAGCATTTGTTCGTCCTCCGCGGCCAACAGCGCCGGCGACAGGGCGGGCAAGCCCGCGGCAGCCGCCAGGCGCAGGATATCCCGTCTCGTGCAGACATTATCCCGTCTCATGCGCCGTTCCCTCCATATGCGTTTGGTCGCGCCGCCGGTAGTCGCGGCCGATCCAGAAAGACAGGCCGCTCCAGATGACCGCGAGCGGCAGGCACACCAGCGATACGCCGGTCAAGCCGATTCCGGAGAGCGAGCGGATGATCCAGGTGGATACCAGGTCGCCCCCGCGATAAATGGCGGTTTCGACGAAATTCTTCGCCTTGTACTTCGCCTCCCTCGATACCACGGAATACAGCATGTCACTGGTCGGCTTCGTCAGCCCGAAGGTAACCGAACGGCGCAGCACCTGGAATACGGCGATCACAGTAAAGACCGGATTGAGCGCCAATAGTGCGAATCCGACGATCGAAACCAGCGGCAGGATCGCCAGCGTCATGCCGATCCCGAGTCTCTGAACCGCCATTTTGACGATGAACAGCTGGCCGATGAACGACAAGACGTTCGTCAATGCATCAATGATCGCGAAGACCTGCGTTTGCCGGTCGGTTTCGGCAAAGGCATCGCGAACGAGTTCCGCCATGTACATGTAAATGGCGCCTCCCAGAAAATTCGCCAGCACCAGCGAAATCGCGATCGCCGCGAGGTACGGCGTGGTGAAAACCAGCTTGATACCCGCAAGCGCCGTGCCGCCGAGGGGGCCCGGCGATTCATCCGTTTTCCGCGGCTCGTTCGGCGACTTTTGCATCGACCAGCCGCGCAATCGATGCACGCAGTACACGGCAAACGCGAGCAGCGCGGCCGACAGCGGCAACAGGTTCTCGAAGCCCAGCGGAATCACAAGCACGCTCGTGACCGCTGGACCAAGGATCGCGCCTGTGCTGCCGCCGGCGGAGATGATGCCAAAGAGCCGACGGCTCTGTTCCTTGGTGTAGATGTCGGCCATGAAGCTCCAGAACACCGACACGATGAACAGGTTGAACACGCTGAGCCAGACAAAAAACGATCGCGACACCCAGACCACGTCCCGTTCGTTTTCCATGAACCAGGTGAAAGCCGCGAAGAACAGCAGGATGTTGGCGATGAAGAAGTAATAGACCCAGGGAAGAAAGGTCCTGCGCCGATAGCGTGAGGCGATCCAGCCGAAAACCGGCGCGACCACGAGCGTGGCCGCGAAGGTGCCGGTGAACAGCCACGGGATGTTCTCGACACCGCCGACGATCGCCATGGCCTCGCGCACCGACCGCAGCATGTAATAGGCCGACAGAATGCAGAAAAAGTAGACGAACGACCATGCGACGGCGAAGAGCTCCTGAGGCTCAATGCCGAACGAACGGTTCAGGAAGCGGGTGGCGGCGTTGTCGGCGCGAGTCGGCGTCATCTTGATTCAGGACTTTCCCGTTCGACCTTTCTTGTTCTGAATGTCCAGGGAGCACTGCACGGCTGCCGGCAACAAGTCCGCATATTGTACTATCGGGGTGCCGAATTCATCTTGCCCGCCTGTCCCTGGGTCGGCGCAGAACAATAAGGAGAAGTGTGTGGAACCTGTTGCGATCGTGATGGCAGTGGCCCTGATACAGTATCTGGTATTTGCGTATTACGTGAGTGCCGCACGCGTGAAACATGGCGTCCCTGCGCCGGCGGTGTCCGGCCATCCGGAGTTTGACCGGTCATTCCGCATACACCAGAACACGCTGGAGCAGCTCGTGGTTTTCATCCCGGCGCTGTGGATGTTCGGCGTTTATGTGCACGCGCTGAGCGGCGCCGCCATTGGTTTGCTGTTTCCGGTCGGCCGTTACCTTTATCGCAAGAGTTACGTCACGGACCCGTCGATGCGCACGGTGGGTTTCGCGATCGGGGCAGGAGCCACCCTGATCCTGCTGGTCGGCGGCCTGATCGGCGCACTCCTTTCGTGGCTCTAGCTCGGCGGATCGAACTTCCTCCATATTCCGCCAAGAAACTCCCGTTTCCCCTTCAACCTGAACGATCGATCCTCCGAAAACGCTCGCTTCGAGCTCTGGTCGATTTGTACTGCAATGGAGGAAAGACCAAATGGCAAAAAGGACATTTGCGTCAGCAGGATTCCTGGCGGTTGTGCTGGCAGCTGCTCATGGACAGCCAGCAAGCGGCGACGACGGCTGCGCGGTGCTTAAGGAGCTCGTTGAATCGAGCGTTCACGCAGCAGCGACGGAATTCCGCGCCGATCGTCACATGATACGTGCCCGGTTGTCCGAACGTGCGGGCTCAGTCGGATCGACAATCAGCGGCCGGCAGATTTGCGACAACACCGTCGAGGTGACCACCCGGGCCTTCAGCCGGGCACTCGGCGCGCTCAACATGCCGGTGAGCTGGAGCGGGGGACCGATGGATCCGGGCGACTACTGCTGGAGTGGCGATCTCAGTCAGTGTTACCCGTCGCGGGACCCGTTTCAGTCAGCTCTGCCGCCGCGCCGGGTCGCGTTTGTCCATGACGCGTGGAAAGGCGTACGCAACGCCGTTGCGTCGCAGATGCCGTTCGGTACGACGAGCGGCCTGTCCCGATTTACCTCCGCATCGCTCGATTCGGCGTTGTCATCGAACCTGGATGCGTTCGTGGACGGTCCGTTGTATTAGCCTTACCCGCCCTACAGCGCGGCTCGGGCAAACTGCAATGTACGTTAATCGGGTTCCGCGACACGCTCAAGCAGCCGCAGGCATTCGGGCTGTGCCGACATATTGTTGTCGAGCCGGTAATACATACGCCCGTCAGGGGCGCATTCAAGCTCTGACGCGATGGTTGCCTCAGTGCCTATCCGGCAGATGAACTCGGGGTCGGCTTTGTCAATCCGAACGCGGTCTCCGATCTTGAACGTCTCACCAGGAGCCTGTGACGGCAGTCCGGCTTCCGCAGTGTCTCTCGTGGCCCACCAACGGCGGAAGCGGCGGAGGAGGGTATCCGGCTTCCGCGGGGCAGTGCGTATCACCTCGCTGCCCTCGGCCCATGATCGCATCGTTGTTCGTCGTGTCCTGACCATGCTTCAAGTTTAACGCCCGAATAATCCTTGACGTTGTGAGGTGGCTCACAGACCCATTTGCCGCCAGACCGCCCTGGAAAACCCCGTGAAGAGGCTGTCCCTTCCACGGCGCATCATCCCCGTCGCTGCCGGCATTCCGCAAAACATCCGCAAATTGTAATTTGGCAGGACCGGTATCTTGTAAGCAACTGAAATCATTGGTACTCCCTACCGGATTCGAACCGGTGTTACCGCCGTGAGAGGGCAGCGTCCTGAACCACTAGACGAAGGGAGCGCGATAGGCCTTTTGATCTGCCCCGACCGGGTGCAGGCTGCTATTATACGGCCGCAATAATAATGCTCAAGCGGAATATCTATTGAAAAACAGCGGGATCCAGAACGCCATCGAACCGATCATCATTCCCCGCGCGTCCCACAACGTCTCCCGGGCCGAAATTTCAAGTAGTGCGTTAAAGGTCCTGTATCGGCTGCACAACGCCGGATTTCAGGCGTTTCTGGTGGGCGGCAGCGTGCGCGACGCGTTGCTCGGGATGCACCCCAAGGATTTCGATATTGCGACCGACGCGCACCCGGAAGAGGTCAAGGCGTTGTTCGGCAATTGCCGGCTGATCGGGCGCCGCTTTCGCCTGGCGCACGTGCGATTCGGCAGGGAAATCATCGAGGTTGCAACCTTCCGCGCCGCCGCGGGCCGCGAGAATGACCCGGATGTGGCGCACGACCTCGAAGGCCGAATCCTTCGCGACAACGTCTACGGCAAGATCGAGGAAGACGTCTGGCGCCGGGATTTCACCTGCAACGCCCTTTACTACAACATTGCCGACTTCAGCATCTGGGATTATGTCGGCGGCGCCGACGACATACGCAAGAAACGGCTGGTGCTGATCGGCGACCCGGACAAGCGCTTGCGCGAAGACCCGGTGCGGATGCTCAGAGCCGTCCGCTTCGCCGCGAAGCTCGACTTCCGCATCGACGATTCGGTCGCCGGCGCGATTGCGGAGCGGCGAAGCCTGCTCCGGAACGTGCCCCCGGCGCGCCTGTTCGACGAGTTCCTCAAACTGTTTCAATCGGGGCACGCCGAAAAGACCTTCCTGCTGTTGCACCAGCACAAACTGTTCCAGGAACTGTTCCCGGAAACGCAGGAGGAACTCGATCGGGACGAAGGATTTTTGCGCTTCGTCACGGCAGCGCTGGTCAGCACCGATAGCCGCGTTGCGGCGGGCCAGACGGTGACGCCAATGTTCCTGCTGGGGGTTTTTCTGTGGGCGCCGGTGCGCCGTTTCGCCGAGCGCCTGGTTGCCCGGGAAAAAATCCCGGAGACGCTGGCGCTGGGGATCGCAGCGCAGGAGACAGCCGCGATGCAACAATCGCGCATTTCGATGCCGCGGCGCTTCACGGGACCGATGCGCGAAATGCTGGCGTTGCAGCCGCGGTTTGCGGCAAGGCATGGCCGGCGGGCACTGAAGTTTCTGGAACATCGGCGATTTCGAGCCGCCTACGATCTCATGGTGCTGCGCGCCGAGGTCGGGGAGGTGGACAGGGAGACCGCGGACTTCTGGACGGACGTGCAGAATCAAAGCGCCGAACAACGATTGACGAGTTTCGGCGTGGCCGGCAAACCGCAGAGTGGGAGAGGCCGCCGCAGGCCGCGCCGGCGACGGCCGACGCCGGCAAATAATCCGTGAAGACGGCTCGGGACCATTGGCGTCCCGCCTATGTCGGGATTGGCAGCAATCTCGACGAACCGGTGTCGCGGGTCCGGCGCGCCTTTGCCGCTCTGCAGGACTTGCGCGACTCGGGCTTTGCCCGTTTCTCTGGCCTGTTCCGTTCCGCGCCCATGGGGCCGCCCGATCAGCCCGATTTTGTGAACGCCGCAGCGGCGCTCCTGACCCGGCTCGGCCCACAGGACCTGATGCACGCGCTGCAGGAGATCGAGGACGCGCAGGGCAGGCAGCGGAATGTGCCTCATTGGGGCCCAAGGGTACTCGACCTCGACCTGCTGGTGATGGGTAGCCTGATCGTGGACGAGCCTGGTTTGCAAATTCCACACCCGGGCATTGCGGAGCGAAATTTTGTATTGTTCCCCCTGGCTGAGATTGCGCCTCATCTCCTGGTTCCCGGCCGCGGCAGCGTGCAGAAACTACTTACAGAGATCGGCAACAGCGGTTCCCGAATCGAGCGACTGGAATAAGCAGCTGACGTGACCACAGAATCACTGGAAAGAACCGGCATTGCGCCGCGTTTTATCGTCGTCGAAGGTCCGATCGGCGTCGGCAAAAGCAGTCTTGCAAAGCGCCTTGCCGCAAGCTTCGGCGGCGAGGTAGTGCTGGAGCACATCGAGCAGAATCCGTTCCTCGAGCGCTTCTACAGGAGCGGACGGGATGCAGCACTGCCCGCGCAGCTTTTTTTTCTGTTCCAGCGGGCGCGCCAGCTTGAAGAGCTGAGGCAGACGGACCTGTTTTCGCCGGTCCGCGTTGCGGATTTTCATTTCGCGAAGGACCGCCTGTTTGCCGAGATCAACCTGGATCGGGAGGAAATGGTGCTCTACGAACAGATCTGCGCAAAGCTCAAGGTGGAGATCCCGGTCCCCGACCTGATGATCTATCTGCAGGCGTCCGTCGATACGCTGCTGCAGCGAATCATGCGGCGCGGCATCCCCTATGAGCGGACGATCGACCGGCGGTACCTGGAGCAACTGGCGGAAGCGTACGCCCGCTATTTCCATCGGTACGATGACGGGCCGCTGCTGATCGTCAATGCCTCGTCGATCGATCCGGTGCACAACGACGCCGACTACGAGCAGTTGTACCGGCAGATCCGTCGCATCTCGGGCGGCCGCCATTTTTTCAATCCCGCCGCGGCGGCAGCGCTCGCTTGAACGCCCGATTCCGCGCTCCGCTTTCGTAGAAGGGGTCGGTATGTACACGCAGCTCGAACAACGCGGCATGGCCGAACCGCCGGTCAACATTGCCACCTTGCGCAAGATGAAAGCCGACGGCACCCCGATCGCCTGTCTCACGGCATACGACGCGAGTTTCGCTGCACTGGTCGACGCTGCCGGCACGGACCTGGTGCTGGTCGGCGATTCGCTCGGCATGGTGATACAGGGGCACGACACTACCGTCCCGGTCACGGTTGCCGATGTCATTTACCACACGCGTAACGTTGCGCGCGGGCTGAGGCGTGCGTTTCTCGTTGCAGATATGCCGTTCATGAGTTACACCACCCCGGATCAGGCGCTCAGGAATGCCGTGCAACTGATGCAGGAAGGCGGCGCGATGATGACCAAGCTCGAAGGGGGCGAGGGCCAGGTCGAAATCGTCCAGCATCTCGCAAGGCACGACATTCCAGTGTGTGCGCACCTGGGCCTCAAGCCGCAATCGGTGCATAAGATCGGCGGATTCAAGGTTCAGGGCAGGGAGCCCGAGGCCGCGAAGCGCATGATCGACAGCGCCCGGCGGCTGCAGGATGCGGGAGCGGACATCGTGCTGCTCGAATGCGTGCCGAATGAACTGGGGAAAGCGGTCACCGGCGCACTGGACGTTCCGGTTATCGGCATAGGCGCAGGCCCGGACGTCGACGGACAGATCCTCGTTCTGTACGACATACTGGACATCACCCAGGGCAGAACGCCGAAGTTCGTCAGGAATTTCATGTCACAACTCGACGCTCCGCTCGCTGCGATCGGCGCTTATGTCCAGGCCGTGAAGGATCGTAGCTATCCGGCGCCCGAACATTGCTTTTCTTGAACGGCCTGATGTGATTCGGGCCGGCAACCGGTGTTGAACGCGTGCAGGTAAGCAAGACCACGGAAGAATTGCGCGAGCGCTTGCAGGGATTGCGCAGGGCGGGCGAGAACATTGCGCTGGTGCCGACCATGGGCAACCTGCACAAGGGTCACCTGAGCCTTGTCGCTTTCGCGCGCGATCGTGCCGAGCGCGTGGTCGTGTCCATTTTCGTCAATCCGACGCAATTCGAACCGGGCGCCGACTTCGATGATTATCCGCGCACGCTCGCGACGGACAAGCGATGGCTGAAACGGGCACGGGCCGACCTGCTGTTCGTGCCGGACGTGGCAACGATGTACCCGTTCGGCACTGACAACGCGACGACCGTCTCGGTGCCGGTCCTCGGCGACGAATTTTGCGGCACCTTTCGGCCGGGCCATTTCGAGGGCGTCACCTCGGTCGTCAGCCGCCTGTTCGGTCTTGTCATGCCGGACGTCGCGGTGTTCGGACAAAAGGATTATCAGCAACAACTCGTCATCCGCCGCATGGTCGAGGATCTCCACTGGCCTGTAGAGATCGTCTCGGCTCCGACCGTGCGTGAAGCGGACGGGCTGGCTTGCAGCTCACGCAACCAGTATCTCCGGGACGGGGAGCGCAAGATCGCACCGAAGTTGTTTCGCGTGTTGCAGCAACTCGAAACGGACCTGCAAGCCGGCGAACGAAATTTCACCGAACTCGAACGCCGTGCGATGGAGCAGTTGTCGAACAAGGGGTTTGTGCCTGAGTACGTTGCAGTGCGGCGCGCGGTCGACCTGGGACCGCCGGACCGCGACACCGGCGCACTGGTGGTTCTGGCAGCGGCACGCCTCGGAAAGGCGCGACTGATCGACAATGTTCTTGTGGATATCTGACCCGCCGATCAGGTTCTCATCAACCCCCGGCGCTAATTCGAAACCGTGTTTCTGCCGGCGTCCTTGGCGCGATAAAGAGCCTCATCCGCGGACCGCAACAACGATTCGAACGTGCCGTTGTCTTCGAGTTGCGCCACGCCCATCGAGATCTCGACGGGTATTTTGATCAACGAATCAGTGCTGCCGCCCGTGCTGCCGGATACCGCGTCGCGAACCCGCTCCGCAACCGCCAGCGCTTCTGCCTCGGTCATTCCGGGAAGAAGCACGGCAAATTCGTCGCCGCCGAAGCGAACGAGGTGGTCTCGCGGCCTGAACTGTTTTTGCAATACATGCGCAACCGCCGACAGCGCCCGGTCGCCGGCGATGTGCCCGAACTTGTCGTTGAAGGATTTGAATCGATCGACATCGATCATGATCAGGGACACCGGCTGGTTGCCCTGCACACATCGATTGACTTCGCGAGGGAACGTCTCCTCCATCGTGTGCCGGTTACTGAGTCCGGTCAACGCATCCGTGGTGGCGTTTCGTTCAAACTTCCGCAAGTCGCCAAAACTCGTTGCGATATAATGGTTGTGGCTGCGGACGCGCTCTGACAATACGACCAGCAGGTTCTTCGAAAACTCATGCGACGCATTCACCATATCCCAGAGGATAGCCTGGTGGATGACCAGCAAATGCGTGGGTTCCGCGGCCACTACGTAGGCGGACGGGTCGCGGTCTTCGATGATCGACATCTCGCCGGCGCAGGAGCCTGCTTCCATTGTGACCAGGACGGGCGCATCCGGCGAGCCGACGTGAACATTCAGGCTCCCTGACAGGACGACGAACACGAATTCATTCCTGGAGCCGGGGGACAGCAGCAAATCGCCCGTTTCAACGTCGCGTCGGTCGCATTTCTGCAGCAGGTCCTGCACGTCCTCGGGTCGCACGCCACGAAACAAATCGAGGCCGGCCAACAGAGACCGCTTGTAGTCCGAATTTATGCTGAGTACCTGACCGGTCACGAATAGCCCTTTGCAGGAAACACGGGATCGCCTTTCGGGTTCCGCCATCGCGGAACGATCCCGGCAATGGTCAAGAACAGCCAATCTATTTACGTTATTCGCGGACCAATAACAACGAACCGTGGCACAACATTTGCTGAAACCGCTTACAGTCTCACAAACGTGCCGCACACCCCGGGCCGCGGTTCTTTTGCGGCGGCAGCGGAATGTGCATGGAGCGGCCGGGCTTCACCCGCCCATCAGCTCCGTCCGTGCGGCCGCAAACCTGATCAGGTCATTAGCGTCCGGTTCGGGATACTCCATTCCAAGCCCGGAAAGTGCGGTGACGATGAGCTCGGCAACACAGGCTCGCATGAAAGGCTTACAGTCGGCCGGTATCGCATACCACGGCGCCCACGGCCGGGACGTGCCGTTCAGTGCCTCTTCGTACGCCAGCATGTAGCGTTCCCAGTATTGTCGTTCGGCAACGTCGTCCGCATTGAACTTCCAGTTCTTGTCGGGGTCGTCCAGCCGCCGGAGGAGACGATTCTTTTGCTCGTCCGCGGAAACGTTCAGCCAGAATTTCAGAATAACCACCCCGTTTCGCGCCAGATGCTTTTCCTGATCGCGGATCGAATCGAGGCGTTCATCCCAAAATGTGCTGCTGTCCGAAACGCGCGGCAAATTCTGGTTCTGCAGCATTTCCGGATGTGCGCGAACCACGAGTACTTCCTCGTACTGACTGCGATTGAAAATGCCAATACGGCCGCGCTCTGGCAACGCGCACGATGTTCTCCAGAGGAAATCGTGGTCGAGTTCGGTGCGCGTCGGCTTCTTGAAACTGAATACCTGGCAACCGGTCGGGCTGATTCCCCCCAGTACCTCGCGTATGGTGCTGTCCTTGCCGGAGGCATCCATCCCCTGAAAGGTAAGCAGCACCGCATACGTATTGTTGGCCAGTAGCCGTCGTTGCAGGTCGCCGAGCTGACGGGAGGCAGTTTTCAGGCGCATCTTCAAGTGCTGCTTACCCGCTTCCGGCGGTGCCGTGGCTGCGTCGGCAACACGAAAGGTCCCGTCAAACGGAACCAGAAAAGGGGATTGCAGTGCTGCCGGTACAGGCGTCATTTCCATTCACCGATGTGGTTAAAGATTATTGTTTGCGGTCATGGATAGCCGATACGCACGATCTGGCAGGGTGAATCAACGTTGTTGCTGTTGTCCGAGAGCCCACTCTACATGCTCGCGCACGATCGGCGAAGCGCTATCCCTGCGTGACTGCAATGCGGCGACGACTTCCTTGCTGAATTCGGCATTGCCAAGTGCGACCGCGATATTGCGCAGCCACTGCTCATAGCCAATGCGGCGAATGGCGCTGCCTTCGGTGTTTTTCTTCCAGGTATCCTCGTCCCAGCGAAAGAGGTCGGCCAGGTCGCTGGTGTCCAGCCGGTGCCGCGGCGCGAAGTCCGTCTCAACGGTTCGGACCGCGAACTTGTTCCACGGGCACACGAGCTGGCAGTCGTCACAACCGTAGATGCGGTTGCCCATCATGCTTCTGAACTCGGGCGGTATCGCGCCCTTCAGTTCTATTGTCAGATAGGAAATGCAGCGGCGTGCATCGAGTTGATACGGCGCAATGATCGCGCCGGTTGGACAGACGTCGATACAGGCGCGGCAACTTCCGCAATGCGACGATTCGGATGCGTCGATCGGGAGCTCGATGTCCGTGAAGATTTCGCCGAGGAAAAACCACGATCCCGCGCACCGGTTAAGTAAATTGGTGTGCTTGCCGATCCATCCCAGGCCCGCCTTCTCCGCAAGCGGCTTCTCGAGCACCGGGGCACTGTCGACGAATGCGCGATACCCGTAAGGCCCGATTTCAGCCTGGATCCTGCGCGCAAGCGCGCGCAGTCGGCCGCGCAGCACCTTGTGATAATCGCGGCCGAGCGCGTAACGGGAAACGTACGCCTTGCGGGGATGGTCGAGCAGTTCTCGCGCGGCGTCCTGGTCTTCCGGCAGGTAATCCATGCGCACCGAGATGACCCGCACGGTGCCGGGAACGAGCAAATCCGGGCGGCTGCGCTTCTGCCCATGGCGCGACATGTAGGCCATCTCGCCGTGAAACCGCTTCTCAAGCCATGCGGCAAGGCGGTCTTCCGCGTCCGACAGGTCGATGTCGCTGATGCCGGTTTGCTGAAACCCGAGTTCGAGACCCCAGCCGCGGATCCGCTCCGCAAGGTCCCGGCGTGCTGGCTGTCTGATTTTGACTACGCTGGCCAATGCAATGGTTACATCAAAGTGTGACGGGACAGGCGTCCCGGCGGACGCCCAAAAGGTGCGCTCTGTGGATGTTCGCGGAACGGCTGCCAGTATAATTAATCAGAGGTCCGCGATTTGAAATTGCCTGCCGAGATTTACTCCACCGACGGCGTGCGCCGGATCGATCGCAACGCGATCGACCTTGCGCACATTGAGGGTTACACGCTGATGACGCGCGCCGCCAGGGCGGCACTCGAGCTGGCGTTGCAATCGTATCCGCGGGCCAAACGCTGGCAGGTCGTCTGCGGTGGCGGTAACAATGGCGGCGACGGTTATGCGCTTGCTCGCCTGGCGGCGGCGGAGGGCATCGACGTTACGGTTCTCGCTCTGGTTCCGCCCGAATCGCTCCGCGGCGACGCTGCGACAGCCCGCCGCGACTTCGTCTCGGCCGGCGGTTCCGTACGCGATCGGGACGGCGAACCGGATGCGGGCGCCGATTTGCTGGTCGATGCGATTCTCGGCAGCGGCCTTCAGCGCAGGCTCGAAGGCCGCTTTGCCGAAGCTGTCGAGGCGATTTGCCGTCATCCTGCTGCGATTCTCGCGCTCGACATACCGAGCGGTATATCGGGGGATACCGGCGAGGTCATGGGACTGGCGGTGCGCGCGGACCGGACGATTACCTTTGTCGGTCTGAAGAGCGGCCTGTTTCTGGCGGACGCGCCCGATTTCGTCGGCAAGCTGTCCTTCGCCGGGCTCGATATTCCTGCCGCATGCCGCGAAGCGGTTGCGCCCGACATGTGCCGGATTGACGAGAGGGTCATCGCCCGTACGCTGCCGCCGCGTCCGCGAAACGCGCACAAAGGCGACTTCGGGCATCTGTTACTGGTCGGCGGGGGCCGCGGCATGGCCGGGGCGATCCGCCTGAGCGGAGAAGCTGCGTTGCGCTCGGGCGCCGGGCGCGTCAGCATCGCGACGCATCCGGGGCATTGTTCGGCCATTGCCGCCGCCCGGCCGGAGTTGATGTGCCACGGCATCGAGGTCGCGGCCGACCTCCGCGGCCTGCTTGACCGTGTCTCGACGGTCGCGATCGGACCCGGCCTTGGCACGGATGAGTGGGCCAGGAGCCTGCTTGACGCCGTCCTGTCGTCCGGCCTGCCCGTCGTCGTCGATGCGGACGGCCTCAACCTGCTGGCGGAAAACCCGCAGCAACGCGATACCTGGATACTGACACCGCACCCCGGCGAGGCCGGGCGGCTGCTGGGATCGTCGGCCGGCAACATCCAGGCCGGCCGTCGCAAGTCGCTTGCTGAACTCGAGCGGCGCTACGGCGGCACGATCGTCCTGAAGGGCGCAGGCACGCTGATTTCCGCGGCCGCTGGCCCACCCTGGCTTTGCACGTCCGGAAATCCCGGCATGGCGGGGCCGGGCATGGGGGACGTACTGACCGGTGTGATCGGTGCACTGCTGGCGCAGGGCTGCAGCTTCGAGGACGCTGCCGTCGCGGGGGTCGAGGTCCATGCGCGCGCCGGAGATATCGCGGCCGGGCTGGCTCCGCGCGGGCTCATTGCCTCGGATCTGCTGCCGGCTTTGCGAACGGGGGTCAACCCTTAGAGGCAAAGCCCTCGAGGCAAAACCCACAAGGCCGGAACCATGAGTCGGAAAGTCACACGATCGCACCGCCGTACCGTCGAGTTGCCCGATTTCGCGGCGACCGAGCGGCTCGGCCAGCGCCTGGCTGCGCAACTGCCGACGGACACGTCCGGCTGGATGATCCTGCTGCAGGGAGAGCTCGGCTCCGGAAAATCCACGCTGGTGCGCGCGCTGCTGCACGCGCTGGGTTACGTGGGGCCGGTTCCGAGTCCGACCTATACGCTGGTCGAACCCTACGAAATTGCCGGCCGGTCGATATATCATGTGGATTTATATAGAATTACTGACGAGAGCGAATTGCCCTATCTTGGCTGGACAGACCTCCGCGAAGGCCTGCTGCTGATCGAATGGCCGGAGCGGGTGCCGTCCCTCACCGGCGCCGCCGATTTGCATATTCACCTGAGTTATTCCGGCCCCGGACGGGAGGCCGAAATGACCGCCCTGCAGGTGCGCGCCGCAATGCTGCTGGCGGGCTCCGCAGTGCTCCATCGTTAGCGCGATGGGCGCGGCGGGGCGTCCGTGCCCCGCAGGTAAGCTCCGCACCTTGTGCAGAGCTTCCCTGGCGGTCCGCGGCAATGAGTCCGGTAAATTCTTAACTAGTGAATCTATCTTCATAATAACGAACGACAAATATTGGCTTTTCCGTCAGGCTTTGTATACTCGGCGGACATAATCACGACGAAGTGGAACAACCATTCGAGCATGTCCGGGGCCCGCCTGATTCTCTGCGTTTCGCTGCTGCTGTCGGCCGCGCTGACGCAGGCCGCGACGGTCGAAGACATTCGCGTCTGGTCGGAAGACGGCCGCACGCGGGTGGTTCTCGACCTGAGCGAGCCTGCCCGGCACAACATCTTCACGCTGCGCGGTCCCGATCGGCTCGTGGTCGACCTGAAGGACAGCCGGCTGTCGGGATCCCTCGATGACCTGCCGAAGGGCACCGGTGCACTGGCGGGAATTCGCAGCGGACGACGCTCGAACGGCCAGTTACGGGTGGTGCTCGATCTCAACGAAGCCGTGCGCTCGCGCAGTTTTACGGCAGGACCGAACGGCAAGTACGGCGACAGGCTGGTGATCGACCTGCATCGTCAGGGCGGCCTGCATGCGGTGAAACGCGCCTCCGAAGGCTATCGCGCGGGCCGCGATATCGTGATTGCCATCGACCCCGGCCACGGCGGACACGATCCCGGCGCAATCGGCCGCGGCAGCACCCGCGAAAAGGACGTCGCGCTGGCGGTTGCAAAAACGCTTGCGCGCCGTATCGATGAGGAACCCGGCATGAAAGCGGTGCTTGTCCGCGATCGTGACGTTTACGTTGACCATCGCGAGCGCATGGCGATCGCGCGCCGCAGCAAGGCCGATCTGTTCGTCTCGATTCACGCCGACGCCGTCGACGACCGGCGGGCGAAGGGAGCGTCCGTGTACGCACTCTCCCTGAAGGGTGCGACCGACGAAGCGGCGATGCGGCTTGCGCAACGTGAAAACGCTGCCGACCTGGTGGGCGGCGTGTCACTCGCCGGCAAGGATGCCGTGCTCGCATCCGTCTTGCTCGATCTGTCGCAGAACGCGGCGCTCGGCGCGAGCCTCGACGTCGGTGCAAAAGTGATCGGCGAGCTGGCGAGGGTCGGTTCAATGCACCGCCAGAGTGTGCAGCAGGCGGGCTTCATCGTTTTGAAGTCGCCGGATGTGCCGTCCATCCTGATCGAGACCGCATTCATTTCGAATCCGGCGGAAGAGGCCAAGTTAAAGAGCGAGGCGCATCGCGACAGCCTGGCCAACGCGATTCTCGCCGGCATCCGCACTTACTTTTACACCAATCCGCCGCCCGATACGCAGATTGCGATGGATCTCAGAACTTCGCCGACCGCACAGGTCAGGTACGTCATATCGCGCGGCGACACCCTGAGTGAAATCGCGCAGCGCTATAACATCAGCGTGACCGAGATCAGGTCCGCAAACAAGATGGCCGGCGACACGGTGCAGGTTGGCCAGACCCTCAGCATCCCGCTGCTGACAGGTACCTGAGCGCACCCGCAACACTCGCGCTTTCGGGGCGGCGCCTTGCGCGCGCTACACATTCAGCGGCGCATTTGAAAGAATGCCCCGTTTCGACGCCGCAAAACTCACTTCGATGCCCATTCGTCAGCTGCCCGAGCACCTGGTCAACCAAATCGCCGCCGGTGAAGTCGTCGAACGTCCGGCGTCGGTGGTCAAGGAACTCGTTGAAAACAGTCTCGATGCCGGTGCCCAGGCGATCTTCATCGACCTGGAGGAGGGCGGGCGCAAACTCATCCGCGTGCGCGACGACGGAGCCGGCATCGCCGGCGACCAGCTGTTGCTTGCCATGTCGCGGCATGCGACCAGCAAGATCTCCGTGCTCGAGGATCTCGAGGCAATCGCGTCGCTCGGATTCCGCGGGGAGGCACTGCCGAGTATCGCTTCCGTCGCAAGGGTGACCTTGAGCTCACGCGCGGCCGGCGCCGATTCCGCCTGGGAGGTGCAGGCAAAGGACGGCAAACTCGAGGCGCCGGGCCCCTGCGCGCATCCACCCGGCACGACGGTCGAAGTCCGCGACCTTTTCTACAACACGCCCGGACGCAGGAAATTTCTGCGCAGCGAACGCACCGAGCAGCAGCACATCGACAAGTGGATACGGCGGCTCGCACTCGCGCGCCCGGACGTCGCGTTTGCGGTAACCGGGAACGGACGAGCCGTTCTCAGACTGACGGCGGCCGCGAACGAGGACGGCCGGCTGCAGCGAATCCGCGACATCTGCGGTGAGCCTTTCGCCGCGCAAGTGGTCTACCTCGCTCGGCAGTCCGCCGCTCCGGGCGACATTGCGCTATCCGGCTGGCTGGGCTTGCCGACGTTTAACCGCAGCCAGCCCGACCTGCAGTTCTGGTTCGTCAACGGACGAAGTATCTCCGACAAGACCTTGAGTCATGCCGTGCGTCACGCCTACCGCGACGTGATGTTTCACGGCCGCTATCCGGCATACGTCCTTTACCTGAGCATCGATCCTGCGCTCGTGGACGTCAATGCGCATCCGGCCAAGCTCGAGCTGCGTTTTCGCGACGGCCGGGGCGTGCATGGGGCGGTGTCGCAGGCGCTCGAGTACGCTCTTACGGAAACCCGTGCCGGCCGCAGTCACAAGGGTCCCGTGCCGGTTGCTGCGGTCAGCAACACTTTTTTCAACCAGGGATCGATGACGCTTTCTTCGCGCGGCCACGAATCGGGCGTGCGAGAGGCTTTCGCCGGCTACCGCATTCTGTCGGACACGGCAACCGTGGCCCGCGATCCGGGGGACGGCGACGTCCCGCCGCTCGGCTTCGCAATCGCCCAACTCGCCGGAATCTACATACTTGCGGAGAATGCCAGCGGGCTGGTCGTCATCGACATGCATGCGGCACATGAACGTATCGTCTATGAGCAACTCAAAAACGCTTTCGACAAGAACAATATCGTGCGTCAGCCCCTGCTGGTGCCTGTGCCGATCGCCGTGACGGAAAGTGAAGCGGCTTGTGCCGAGGAGGCGGGTGACATTTTCACGAAACTCGGCCTCGCCGTGGACCGCGCGGGGCCGACGACGGTCGTGGTCCGCGAAATCCCGGCGTTGCTGAAGCAGTCCGACGCGGAAGCACTGGTACGCGATATCCTGTCGGACTTGCAGGAATCCGGCATGAGCAACCGGGTCGAAGACAGTTGTCACGAGTTTCTGGCGACGATGGCTTGTCACCATTCGGTACGCGCCAATCGAATGCTCACCGTTCCGGAGATGAATGCCTTGTTGCGCGAAATGGAGAGAACGGAAAAATCGGATCAATGCAATCATGGCCGTCCAACCTGGACGACCGTCAGCCTTACGGATCTGGACAGGCTATTTCTGCGCGGACAGTAGGACGTAAATCCGAGACGCTTGTCGGAGCCCGCCATTGCGGGCGACCTGCTTCGGCATTCGGCGGCGGCGGTGGTCGCCCGCAATGCGGGCTCCTACAGCGCTCGAATCCAGGCCTGTCAGCGCCCCTGGCGGCGTTGCGGCACAGACCCACTGAATCCATGAATATCACCTTGACAGAGTACTAGGATGTCCACGCAACGGGATTTGCCTGCACTATGCCTGATGGGCCCGACGGCGGCGGGGAAAACGGACCTGGCTCTGAACCTTGCCGAGGCCATGCCGGTCGACCTCATCAGCGTGGATTCCGCGCTCGTCTATCGCGGCATGGATATCGGAACAGCGAAGCCGGACGCCGAGACGCTCCGGCGCTTTCCGCACACGTTGCTCGATATCCGCGATCCGGAGGAGACGTACTCGGCAGGCGAGTTCCTGCGGGACGCCACCCGCGAAATAAGCCGGAGTCGCGCCGCCGGCCGCACGCCGCTCCTGGTCGGCGGCACCATGCTGTACTTTCGCGCCCTGACACGCGGTATTGCGCGGCTGCCGACGGCGGATCCGGCGCTGCGCGCGGCGCTCGATGCCGAGGCCGCCCGATCGGGTTGGCCGGCAATGCACCGGAAGCTTGCGCAAGTCGACAGCGCCGCGGCCGGGCGCATCGGCGTCAACGACCGTCAGCGGATTCAGCGCGCGCTGGAGGTGTACCGCCTGAGCGGCAAGCCCTTGTCCGCATGGCACGCCGACGACGGCTCCGGCAATGCCGGCGCAACACGTTTCATCAAGCTTGCACTCGTGCCCGAGCCGCGCGCGGCACTGCATCGGCGCATCGAGCAGCGCTTCGAACGCATGCTCGACCAGGGTTTCGTCGAAGAGGTCAGGCAGCTGCGTGCGCGTCCGGGGCTGACCTGCCGCAGCCCGTCGATGCGAGCGGTCGGTTACCGGCAGTTATGGTCATATCTCGATGGCGAGTACGGACTTGCCGAGGCGGCGGAGCGGGCGCAGGCCGCCACGCGGCAGCTCGCGAAACGGCAGTTGACATGGCTGCGAAGCGAACCGGGGGTGCGGGCCGTGAATCCACTTGAACCGCGGGTTTTCGGTACCATACTGTCCATGGTCGAGCAACAAATGGACGAATGAGGCCACATTGGCATCATTGGCCGCGTTGACATTACTCGACCTGTGATAGAATTTTTATTCGCTCTGGGCAAGGAGCCTGCAAGATAGATAAGATACCTGCTGCGAACGCGCGCGAGCGCCCGGTTTCGTTCCGGATTGCATGCCTGAGACTGAAACAGTCATGCGTCGATCGTGGAACGATAACCCGGGTTGCCGCAATCGCTTGCTCGTGGCCGGTACGTCTGGCGCGCAGGCTCGAGGGCATGGCATATGGGCATCCGGCGCCACCAAATCGTCGATCCCCCATGGCCGTGTCCCATGAATGAGATTGCCTGGACTTGAGCAACAAGAAGAATAAGGAGACCCAATATGGCAAAAGGGCAATCGTTACAGGATCCGTTTCTCAATATTTTGCGAAAGGAAAAGGTTCCTGTATCCATCTATCTGGTGAACGGCATCAAGCTCCAGGGGCAGGTCGATTCGTTCGACCAGTTCGTGGTCCTGCTGAAGAACAGCGTCAACCAGATGGTGTACAAGCACGCAATTTCCACCGTGGTTCCGGCCCGCAACGTACGCCTGCCTCTGCCGGAAGATGAAGCAGGAGACAGTGACGACTGAGACTAAGTGCTCCGCTGCGCAATTACGGCAACGTTTCGGCCGCCGATGCATCCCGGCCGGCTGCGTTGCTCCTCCCTCAAATATGCCAGATATTCTCGGTCGTCGCGCCTTGCCGGCCGGGCGCCTCGACGCCCGAAACGTCACCGTAATTGCGCAGCGGAGCACTAAGCTGTCGCCGGACCCGGAGGTCCTGATTGTTTGAACGACCGCGAAGCGGCGAACGTGCCATCCTGGTACATGCGACACCCGGTGGGGCCCCGGATACCCTGGAACGCGAGGAATTTGCCGAGCTTGCAAGGTCGGCGGGTGCCCGCGTCGTCGATCAGCTGGTCAGCTCGCGGAAAAGTCCGGATTCGCGTTTCTTCATCGGCAAGGGGAAAGTCGAGGAGCTGCAAAAACGGATCAGCGAGCATGATGCAGAGCTGGTCATTTCAAGCGCACCTTTGAGTCCGAGCCAGGAACGCAACCTGGAAACGTCGCTGCAGTGCCGCGTACTCGATCGCAGCGGTCTGATCCTGGATATCTTCGCGACACGTGCGCGAAGTTTCGAAGGCAAGCTGCAAGTCGAACTGGCGCAACTCCGCCACCTGTCAACGCGCCTGGTGCGCGGCTGGAGTCACCTGGAACGGCAAAAAGGCGGCATCGGTCTCCGGGGACCCGGCGAAACACAGCTCGAGACGGACCGACGTCTCGTCGACAAGCGGATACGGCAACTGAACGCGCGCCTGGAAAACGTCGATAGCCGGCGGGAAATGAATCGGCAGAACAGGCTGCGAGCCGAGATTCCGACGGTCGCGGTGGTGGGTTACACCAATGCCGGCAAATCCACTCTCTTCAATGCGCTGACCGATGCGGGCGTTTATGTCGAGGATCAGCTGTTTGCGACCCTCGATCCGACCATGCGACGGTTGGAGTTGCCGGATCGGAGCCGAATCATTCTCGCGGACACGGTAGGGTTTGTGCGGGACCTGCCGCATGAACTGATTGCCGCGTTTCGTTCGACCCTGCAGGAAACCCGTGAAGCGGACCTGATCCTGCACCTGATCGATGCCAGCGATCCGAATCGCTGGCAGCGTGTGCGCCAGGTCAATACGGTTCTGAAACAGCTCGACGCGGACCGGGTGCCGCAGATCCGGGTGTACAATAAGATCGACAAGCTGGCGCGGCAACCACGTCGCACGAACAATCAGCAGGGGAAAGGCGGGGCCATATGGCTTTCCGCCGTCACCGGCGAGGGTATTCCGCTGCTACTGGAGGCGATCGGCGAGCGCCTGCAACGGACAAAAGTCCGCGGCATCGTGCATCTTCATCCCAACCAGGGCCGGCAGCGTGCGCTGCTGTTCGACCTGGGAGCAGTCGCTCGGGAATTTCCGTCCGACGACGGAGGCTGGACGCTGGAACTGAATATGGGTGAGCGGGATTTTCATCGGTTCGTAAAACGTGAGAACTTACCCGCTGACATTCTCGAGCGTCCCGGGGCCGGGCGGCCCGCCGGCGCCGCAACACACAGATAGAGAACAGCATGGCCTGGAAAGATTCTGGTGACGGGAAAGACCCGTGGAAAAAAGACGGCGGCGAGGCGCACGATCTCGACAAGATCGTGCAGAACTGGCAGCGCAGGATCAGCGCAATCTTCGGCGGCAGAGGCGGGGGGTCGTCGCGGACCACCGGCGGTTCATCCGGCGCCTGGATTCTGGTTGCCTTGCTGGTCATTGCCTGGACCCTGACCGGGCTTTATCGCGTCGATGAAGCAGAACGCGGCATCGTGCAACGCTTCGGCGCATACACGGTTACGGCGATGCCGGGGCTCCACTGGCATCTGCCGTACCCTATCGAAACCGTGGATATCGTCAACACCGAGGCGGTCGCCAATTACTCGTTTCAAACGGAAATCCTGACTGCCGACGAGTCGTACGTATTCATTCAAATGGTGGTGCAGTACCGCAGAGCGGATCCGGTCAAGTTCAGCTTCGAAGTGGTCGATCCCGAAATAACGGTGCAGGAAGTCACGGAAAGCGCGTTACGCGAGGTGGTCGGCACCAGCACGCTCGAGGTGCTGGTAACGGAGAGTCGCGACGAGATTGCACCGCGAACGCGCGAGATATTGCAGAACACCCTGGACACCTACGGCTCGGGCGTTACCGTGACGTCGATCAGCCTCGAGAACCTCGACTATCCGCAGGCTGTGCAGGCGGCCGTCGACGATACCCAGAAGTCTCGCAACGACAGGGATCGGTACATTCTCGAAGCGGACACGTACGCGCAGGACCTGGTCCCGAGGGCACGCGGCCAGGCGGCCAGGATCCTCCAGGAAGCGGAAGCGTACCGGGAGCGCGTGATCGCAGCCGCCGAAGGCGATGCCTCGCGTTTCGAAGCGTTGCTGACCGAATACCAGCAGGCGCCGCGCGTCACCCGGGCGCGCCTGTACATCGAAGCCGTGGAAGAGGTCTACCGGAAATCCAATAAGGTACTGATCGATGCGGACGGCAGCGGCAATCTGCTGTATCTGCCGCTCGACAAGCTCATTGGCACCTCGAATCGCGTATCGACGACGGACCCCGCCCGGTCTCTGGATACACGGACGTCGTCGGAAGGCAACACGACTCCTGATGAATCGGAAACCGCGCGCGACCGGAGGACCAGGCAATGAACAACGGGCGATTCGGTTTTCTTGTGCTCGCCGGCCTGGTGCTGGTCGCAATCGGGCTGTCCGCGTTTACCGTCAACGAACGGGAACTGGCGATCAAGCTGCAGGTGGGCCAGGTCGTCAAGGCGGACTACGAGCCGGGCTTGCACTTCAAGATTCCGATATTCGAGAGCGTGCGGAAATTCCCGAGGCGTATCCTGACCATCAGCGATGAGCCCGAGCGCATATTTACCGCAGAACGTCTCGCGCTGCAGGTCGACTTCTTCGTCAAATGGCGCATCGTGGACGCGGTGACTTATTACACGTCGACCGGCGGTTCCCAGAACGTCGCGAATGATCGTTTATCCGAAATCGTCAGCAACGCGATTGTGACCGAGCTCGGAAAGCGCTCCGTGCAGCAGGCGATTTCGGTCGAACGCGTGGAACTCATGCGCGACATGCTGGATTCCGCATCCGAGGCCGCGGAGGGACTGGGCGTGGACCTGCTCGACGTTCGCGTAAAACAGGTCGAATTTCCCGACGACGTACGAAATTCTGTGTATCAGCAGATGCGCGAAGAAAGAGCGCGCGTGGCGGCGCAGCGACGGGCCGAGGGCCGCGAGATTGCGGAAGAGCGGATGGCAAGCGCCGACCGGGAGCAAATCGTCATCCTGGCGGAGGCCAATCGCCAGAGCCAGATTATTCGCGGTGAGGGCGATGCCACAGCCGCCGACCTCTATGCTACCGCCTATAACAAGGATCCCGAGTTCTACACTTTCTATCGCAGCATCGATGCATACCGGCAAATAGTGGGCCAGCCGGGCGACATCCTCGTCATCGAACCGGACAACGAATTCTTTCGCTACCTCAACCAGTCAGACGGCGGCGAATAAGACTCACGTTGTCCAGATGCAGAGCGTGCCCCTGACAATGGAAGATCGGCCGCGCTCCCAGGCGCGAGTCTGAAGCCCGGTAATGTGGCAGGATATTCTGACGGCGTTCGCGCTGTACCTGATCATTGAGGGCATGATCCCGTTCGTTGGACCACATCGATTTCGCCGCGCCGTGGAGCAGATCTCCAGGCTCAGCGACAACAATTTGAGAGTGATCGGCCTGATCGCCATGGGCGCCGGGCTGCTGCTGCTGTTCATTGTACGAGCTTAGAAATCGGACGCCGCACGCTGTGCGGGTTTGATTAACCGGTCGGGAAATTCGCAATGGGAAAGAACGTAGTCGTCATCGGCACACAGTGGGGTGACGAGGGCAAAGGCAAGGTTGTCGATCTGCTGACCGACAAGGCGGCGGCCGTCGTCCGTTTCCAGGGCGGGCACAACGCCGGCCACACGCTCGTGATCGGCGGCAAGAAAACGGTCCTGCATCTCATTCCTTCCGGGATTCTGCGTGACGGTGTCAGTTGCTTTATCGGGAATGGCGTCGTGGTGTCTCTCAAGGCGCTGATCGCCGAAGCGGAAGAACTCACCCGGAACGGCGTGCCTGTATTCGAGCGACTCAGAATCAGTCCCGGTTGCCCGCTCATCCTGCCTTCGCACGTGGCGCTCGATATCGCGCGGGAAAAAGCGCGAGGAGCGGCGGCAATCGGCACGACCGGGCGCGGCATCGGCCCGGCTTACGAAGACAAAGTGTCGCGACGCGCGTTACGCGTGTCGGATCTTTTCGTGCGCGAGAAATTTGCGGCGAAGCTCGGCGAGGTACTCGATTTCCATAATTTCCTGCTGCGCAACTATTTTCGCGCCGAGCCGGTCGATTTTGCGCAGACGCTCGATGCGGCGTTGGGCGAAGCGGAAATAATCGCGCCGATCACCGCGGACGTTACGCAGATTCTGCAAGACCTGTCAGACGCCGGTCAGAGTATCCTGTTCGAGGGCGCGCAGGGCACCTTTCTCGACATCGATCACGGCACCTATCCGTTCGTCACCTCATCGAACACGGTCGCCGCGGCGGCCAGTATCGGGACCGGGCTGGGCCCGCGGCAACTCGATTACATCCTGGGCATTGTCAAGGCATACACGACGCGTGTCGGCGCCGGCCCGTTTCCCACCGAGCTGTTCGACGACCAGGGCGAGCACCTGGCGACGGTCGGCGCGGAATTCGGCGCGACGACTGGCCGGCCGAGGCGCGTCGGCTGGTTCGATGCGGTCGCTCTGCGCCGTTCGATCATCAACAGCAGCGTATCGGGATTGTGCGTCACCAAACTCGACGTCCTGGACGGGTTGGAGACGATCAGGATATGCGTTGGCTATCAGATTGACGGCGAACCGGTCGCGGGCGTCCCGATCGTGATCGACCGGCTTGCGGAATGTCAGCCGGTGTACGAGAGCATGCCCGGGTGGACCGAGTCGACGGTCGGCATCACGCGCTATGCCGACCTGCCGGCGAACGCGCAACGCTATCTGGAGCACATCGAAGAACTTGCCGGAGTGCCTCTGGACATTATTTCCACCGGACCCGATCGCGAGCAGACGATCGTCAGGCGGCATCCATTCGATTGACTCGACTTGCTGCTGCGCGGCTCAAGAATGCCGTAACGCACAGGAGAATGAACAGGACGGAGATGCCGCCACCGCCCGCATTCGCCATCGTTACAGTGACCGTAGTGGTGGCAGAGTCGCTCAGGCCCGTCGGATCGCTGACGGTCAGCCTGAACTGAAGCATCGTATCCGAAGAGACCGTGGGCGATGTGAACTGGGCGACAGCCGTCGCGGCGTCGCTCAACGTAACCTGGGGCCCGCTCGTCTGCGTCCACTGGGAGGTCAGGCTGTCGCCATCGGGGTCGTTAGACTGACCGCCGTCCAGGGTCACGAGCGTGCCTGCGCTGAGCGTCTGGCTGCCGCCCGCGATCGCATTCGGCGCGACATTGCTGCCGCTGCCGTTGACAATCGCGATTGTTGCCGTCGACGAACCCCGGATCGTCACTCCCGCGGTGTTGCTCAATGTCACGTCGGCAAACTCGGTCTCTTCGCTTTCGGCGTCATCCAGGATTGTGAACAACAGGTTCTTCGGCTCCCCGTCGCCTGCATCCCAGGATACGGTACCGGAGGTTGCGCCATCGAAGTCGCTGCCCGCCACGGCGTCGCCCCCGCCGATCGTGAAATCGACGCTGGCGGCGCCGACTGCGCTGCCGCTTCGCTGCAGCACGAGGACCGCGGTGGCAAAGCCACGTTCGGCGATCTCGATCGAGTCCGCGAAGAAACCGATCTCGGCCGGGCTGCCGGGATCGCTTGCATAAAGACTGGCGACATTTTTCTGACCCAGCGCCGCACCGCCGCCCGGATTGACGAGCCGGACGAGCAGGCGCTCGAGCCCCTCCGGGTTTCCATCATTGGCCAGCGCAATGTCGACAGTGCGATCCGAGGCATCGCCGCCCGGCCAGTCAAGGGTGCCGGACGAGAGTTGGTAGTCGGACGCATCTGCGGTGGCGTGCACGACCTCGTAGTCGACGCTGACGCTTCCCGTGGAGCCACCGGCGCGCTGCACGATCAGTTGAACCGACTGACCTTCGTCTGCGGCATAGGAACGCTTGCTGAAAGAGAACCGGCCTTGCGCCACCTCGGTACTTCTGTCCCTCGCCAGATATAGCCCGGTGTCGATGTCACTGACAGCGACGGTACCGCTGAAAAAGAACGGGTAGGTGCCCCAGGCCCCGACAAAACTGCTGGTATCCGAAAACGGATAGGTATCCAGCGAACCGACCGTGACGGGCTGGGCAGCGTTCGTGATGTCCAGAACCGTCAGACCGCGGGCGTAGTTCGATATGTAATAACGGTTGCCGCGAGCGAAACCGTTGTGATCGATCGCGCGGGACGTCCCGCTCCACTCACCGACTTGCACCGGTGCCGCGAGATTGGCGATCGAGAACACGCGCACGGTGGTGTTCAGTCCGATGCTCTGCTCGTCCAGTTCGTCGTGCACGAATATGAACTGCCTGTCTTCCGACCACCATCCGGAATGCACGTAACGCGCGTTCGAATACGGAGTCCGGCTTAATCGGACGGGACTCGCCGCGTCCGTGATGTCCCAGACATCGATGGTCAGTTCGTTGAAGTCAAGCAGGACTTCGCACCATGCACTGGCATTGACACATTGCGAGTCCTTGCGTGCGTCCGTGATGATGATCGACGACGCGTCGTGCATGTAATCCGGCGTGGCGGCACCGGCCACGAGGGCTGGCGAGGCCGGATCGTCCAGCGCATATCCCCGGTACTGGCCGCTGCCGATACTGGAACCCGAGATCGCGAGTAACGGTGCCTCACCGGTCAGTGAGAGGCCGGTGCTGTAGTCGGTGTTGGTTGCATAAACGTTATGCGCAGCGTTGAAATCGCTGGCGTAGTTTGTTTTCCGGATGGCGTGCGGCAGTTCGCTCATGTCGATCACGAACAGTCCGTCGGTCGATCCGTCGGTCGTTACATAAGCGTAGGCACGCCAGCGGCCGGCGGCCGAATCGAAAAACTGGTAAACCTTGATATCCCGCCAGAACGCATTCTGGCCGTCGACAAAGCCGACCTCCAGCGGATTCTCCGGGTCGGTCACGTCGACGACCGCGGTGCCGATGTTATAGCCGACGATCGCGTACTCGTGGCCGGTATTCAGATCGACGAAGCCCCACACGTCCGTCGCCGAGGTGGGCGTGACACTGACATCGGCGAAAGAAAAATGTGACAACAAGTCCACCGAGTCGCATGGCAGCTCTCCGGCCATGCCGCCGGTGCAGGGGCTTGCGGGCGCGCCGGCCTTCAGTTGTTCATGCAACGCGATGAGTTTTTCGGCTTCCGCCGCCTTTCGCCCGTCGATATCCTTCCTGTCCGAGACAACGTTGAAGCCGCGATTTTTCAACAGCGGGCGAAACTGAGGCGGAACGCCGGTGAGGGTCGATACGCCCTTCCGTTCGACGAAACGCTTGCCGCTCCGCTCGAAGCCGCCGGTTACTTCGATCATGCCGCTCACGACATGAAACAGGACTTCGGGATTGTCGACCGCGTAACTGCCCTCGGCCATACGAATCTCGGCACCCTTGCCGGCAACGGACAGCGCGTAGCCCAAGGAGCGGCAGGGCGCCCCCTCGTCGAGGCAGCCGCCGCGGTCGTCGCCGTCTTCTGCAACGAACAACGGAACGCCCGCGCCGTTGTGCGCGAACGCTTGCCCAAAAGGAAGGAAAGCTGCGGCAACAATCGTGAAGCCCGCGAGCCGTATCGAATCAGTCATAAAGAGTGGCCAGAACCGGATTGAATGACCCTTCAGCGTTCGCTCGAGAGCACGGCTAAGTGGCACGGATTATACACCCCGCCTTTCGACCCGGGCCGGACAGATAGTTGCGAGCGGCCGCCGATAACGGCTCAATTGCTCGCAGGCCACGACCCGAGGAACGGAACCTTGCTTAAACATAATGCGCCGCTTTTGTTCAAGGCCGGACCCGGCGCGTTTCAGGACATCCGTAAGAGAGGCTTCGCGACCGAGCGCATCGGAACGATCGCCGGCGCATCGGGCGGCGCGAAGTGGCTCGTATTGAGCCAGCTCGACCGCGTCATCATCGAGCGAATTCTGCCGAAGCTTGCGGGCCCGGTGCACCTGGCGGGCTCATCGATCGGCGCATGGCGCTTCGCCTGTTACGGTCAGTCGTCGCCGCTCGATGCACTGAACCGGTTCGAAGAGGCCTATCTCGCGCAGAGTTACAGTCCAAAACCGACCGCGGCCGAGATCACAAAAAAGAGCCGCGAGATCCTGAGCTACGTGCTTGGCGATCGCGGCGCGAGTGAAATCGTCGCTCACCCGCAGGTTCGCCTGCACGTCCTTGCGGTACGCAGCCGTTTGCTGACATCGAGCGAGTACAGGCCGCTGCTTGCGTCCGGACTAATTGCCGCGGCGGTCGCAAATGCCGTCAGCCGGCGCACACTGGGGGTGTTCTTCAAACGCGGGCTTTTTTACGACCCCAGGGACCTGCCGCCTTTCTATAACGCAACCGGCTTTCCGCTGGAACGAATCGTACTGACCAAAGAGAATCTTGCGGACGCGATTGTTGCATCCGGGTCGATTCCGATGGTGTTGTCGGGCGTTCGCGATATTCACGGGGCCCCGCCGGGTATTTACAGGGACGGCGGGGTCATCGACTATCATCTCGACCTGCCCCTCGCAGAACCGGACCGCCTGACGCTGTACCCGCATTTTTTCGGTCAACTCATTCCGGGCTGGTTCGACAAAAGGCTGCGCTGGCGCCGGCTCAACCCGTTGCATACCGATCGCACGATATTGCTGTGCCCGTCGCCACAGTTCATCGCGCGCCTGCCGCGCGGCCGGATTCCGGACAGAACGGACTTCGTGCGGTTGCAGCCGGCTGAGCGGGTCCGATTCTGGCGATCGATCATTGCGGCCTGCGCCGAGCTTGCTGACGACCTCAACGACGTACTCGACAAGGACCAACTCGCGGCGCGGCTGCAACCCTTGTGAGAACTGAAAATCCGATGAATTGCGAATGGAGGCGAATCAGAGCGTGCAGCGTTGCCCAAGGAGTTCATGCAGCGCTTCGACGTCTTCGTTCATCAAATAATCGTTCGGGTCCTTCCAGCCACGCAGCATGACCAGGTTGCGTTCGTTGACGACCAGGCATAGCTCGTTCGACGGGTCTTCGATTTCCCAGCCCGGCACGGCAATCACAGTGCGGACCCGCACCTCATGCTTCAGTGCCTTGCTGAACTCCCTGGCGAGCTGTGCCGATCTGAGAAGGCAGTCGGCAACGGAAACCTGGTACTTTCCCGGTGCGAACTGCAGGCGGTCACCGCTAAGCCTGACCTGTCGTCGCCTGCCGGGCCGGCGTGCGACGACGAACACCGCGTATATGCCGTGCAGTCCGACGACGACATTGTCGATGATGCCTGCCACGCCGGGCACATCGTGAAATACACGATTGTTATTCCCGGCGATTTTCTGCAATCCGTGCCCGGTGGCTATGTGCGCATCGCGCACGTAGCCGATCCGTTTCAACGACAGGAAATTGTCCCAGACGCGATAGGCGGCATAAACGGCAGCAGCAACCAGGGCCGCTATCATCAGTACCCGCTGCCATGCCGGCAGACCCTCGAAAAGCTTGTCAGGTAACAGCAGGAAACTGGCGGCGAAGGCAAGCGCGAAGACCAGGCCCGTTGACAGGAGAACCGCGTGCTGGTCCCTCGCAAGTTCGTACTCGCCGCGAAGTCGCTGCGCCGCCTCGGACGCAATGCAAGTCGAAAAGTGTCGGCTGCCGGCCAGGGTACGGGAAAGCGCCTGCCAGGTCAGCGCAACGCATGCGAACAGGGCGGCGCCGATGATCGCGATTGCCGCCCTGCCGCTGACGGCCCCCACGTCCATCCACCCGAAATCCATCCACTCGAAATCCATGCGAGTAAAGCCCTGACGAGTAGCCGGTCACGCAGACTAGCGGCATATTTGCGTCGTGCTCTGTGACGCAGTTCACAATGGACGTCATACGCGTTCCGTTTGCGTCGACGGCTATGCGTCGCTGCCTGGGGTGTCTGTGATCGCGGTCACTGCGACTGCAGGGAACCTGCTGCTACTGTGCCATTTCACGGCGGCGCCGCAATTTCTTCATTTTCGGGCGCTGCGCGGTCAACGTCGGAGATCGGCATGAAACTCAGCCTGGCAGGGACGAGCCTTATCGCGCTCCTGGTACTGAACGGTTGCGCATCCATGAGCGGCGACGAATGCGCCATGAGCGACTGGCATACAATCGGTTTCGAGGACGGTTCGCGCGGCTATGCCGCGGATCGGCTTGGCGACCACCGGAAAGCCTGTGCCAAGCATGGCGTCGCGCCGGATTTTCAGGCGTACCGGGCAGGTCGCGACGAAGGGCTGCAACAATTCTGTCAACCGTCGCGGGGATTTAATCTCGGCGCGAACGGCGGAAATTATAACGGTGTCTGCAACGCTCATCTCGAACCCCGGTTCCTGGATGCCTATCGGTCCGGCTATCACCTCTACAACCTTCGTTCCAACGTGAACTCGGCGACGCATCAGATCGGCGCCAGGGAAGGGGAACTGGACGACATCAAGGAACTGATTCGCAGCAAGGAAGCCGCGCTGATCGCCAGGGACACGACAACGGAAGAACGAATATTACTGCTTGCCGATCTCAAGGAGCTGTCGGAACGAACGGGACAGCTGGAGTCGGAAATCCATTTGCTGATCGACGATCGCGCGCGGCACGAAGAGCAGCTGGCGTCGTACCAGGCGACACTTGCCGACTCGGGCTACTAGGGAGCCTCTGCACAAGTCGTGGACGGCGTCTTTTCGTCCAGGATTTCCGATCTCTGCGTTGTGCAAAGCCAGCCATAGCTACGGCTATGGCTGGCTTCACACGCCTTGATCTCGAAAACCCTGAACAAAAATCCGCTCGCCCAGATTTGTGCAGAGGCTCCCTGGCGCGGTCTACAGACCTTCAGGAGTCCCGGCCGTTCCCGCGCCGATCCTCTACCGAACGCCGGTGCCGCCCGGTCGCTCCAGGGTCCAGCCCGATTGTTGAAGGGTACGGCGTCCGTCTGTCATCGCCGGCGCGCCTGTCCGCATGGTGTGCGAAACGGCAGCTGCACTCCGACGCATCGCATTCCGGCAACGGGATTCGCGGAGCGCTGCCCGACAGGAACCTCTGACCTTCGAGTTCCCGGGCAGCCTTGCAGGCAAATACGCCGGGCCGGATCGACACGGCATGGAAATCCGCTTTCAGTCTCGCTGTGCCGGTCGAGTCCGCTGTACCGGTCTCATCGCCCGGCGCCTTCCGGCGGCGCATCCTGAGAAAGATGACCGCACCGATGATGAGGGCGATGATGCCAATGATCAGCTTCATGGTTCCCCGGTCGCCGCTCGTTTCGCCATGGCGTCACGGTAACCGCAGAGCAGCCGATGCGCACGCCGATGCAGTCGAGGGGAAAGCATCATGGATACGATCGATAGACTTCGGCGGTGCCGTCGTGCCCGATCAGCAGTACATCGTAAGGATCGTGTACGCCGTCGTAGGCCGGACCGTCCATGCCGGGTGAGCCGCGCGGCATCGCGGGTACCGACAAGCCGATTGCGTTCGGCCGCTCGTCGAGCAGCCGGCGAATTTCCGCTGCCGGCACGTGACCTTCGATTGCAAATCCATCTGTCTCGGCCGTGTGGCACGATCCGTAGCGTGCCGGCAGGCCAAGACGCTTTCTGGCTTCGCTGTTGCCGCCGTCATGGCTTGTGACGTCGAAGCCGTTTGCCCGCAGGTGCTTGACCCAATCCTGGCAACAGCTACAGGACGGCCCCGTCCAGACTTCGATCGCGTTTACGCCGGTTGCAGCGAGCAACGGCGCGGTGAACGGGATGGCGATTGCGCCAACGAGCAACGAACCAACGAATGTACGGCGGTGCGGATCCGGGATTTCCGCGCTATCTCTCTCCGACAGGCCGTGAGGGACGTCAGTCATGGTCCGATCTCCTCTGGCAAAAAAAGCCGAGCTCGCGTTCATTTGGCCACATTCGGGTTTATGCCCTTTTTTCCGGCCCACTTCCACCTTCCTGGCCGTCATCGCCCCGTAGCCCGAACGGGCAGGATACAATCATCCGATGAATCGGGTTCGAGTCCGGCTTCTTACATTCGAAGGCTGCCCGTTGGCGGACGCAGCGCGATCGGTGCTCCGGCAGGCTCTCGCCGAGTGCGGGATCACTGACTATGAGGAGATTGACTTACTCGATCCGGCTACCGACGTCGAGTTACAGGGCTGGGGGTCCCCTACGATCCTGGTGAACGGAAAGGATGTCACCGGGAAATCCAGTGGCGACGCCATCGGCTGCAGAGTGTACAGGGGCCAGGACCGCGTCCCGGACCGGGGCACCATTTCCGCAGTCGTCAGGGCGGAAATAGCTGCTCAGCGGGGATGAAGCGATTACCCCGTGAAGGAAACCCAAGGTCCGATAAGCAGCAGGGCCTTCGGGTGTACGTGGTGCCGAGAACCCGTTACCCGAGTTGTACACCAGACGAATTCGCCTCTGTTGAACAGTCTCGACGCAATGGCCGCGGGAGTTGATAAGTCAGCCTAACTGCTATAATTGGGCCATAGGTCTCGATTAGCTTGAGGTGCATTTTCATCGTTGTTTAGATTTCAATGCTTTACGGTTTTGGCCTGATTTTTGCTTATCTTTCTCAGTAGATTGTGGGCGAATCACTAAGGGAGCCGTCGTTATGGCTACATTAAGAAAAGTATCGCTCGCTTTAGTCGCTTTGGCATGGACACCGGTTGTTGGCGCTTTCCCCATACCAAGCACGCTGCCGTGGTTACCGTTTGACATCGGCGGCGGTATCAACTTCGATGACGAAAGTTGTTGTATATCGTACGACGCAACAACCGACCTCCTGCTCGCCGTCAGTAGCGGACAAATGACATGGTTTGACGACCCAACCGTAAGCGATAGCAGCCTTTCGTTCGATGGCACCTGGCTACTTGAAGCGCATATTGATGAGCTGTTTCAAGTCACCGATCCCGGCTCAGTATCTCTCTTTGGCGATGTAGGTGATGGGCTCGAACAGTTGATCGCCGGCCGGGTAACGCATATTGGCTTTGAGGAGAATTTTACGGAGCTTGACGAGCCGACTTTGTTCTATGGTGCTTTCTTCATGCAGATCGCATTTCAGATTACGACTGGGAACGATCTCATAACGTCACCATTTGACCTATCCGCATCGTTCCTGACAGGACATAGAATTGGAGATGACGGTTTTTTTGAACCTGGCGACCGCAACGATTCTCCGTTTGCCCAAGACTTCAGGTGCGGTACGAACGCCTTCAGATGCGAACTTGCGGAAGGTAGCTATGGAATAAACCCCGTCACGCAGATCCCGGAACCCGGCACCGGTGCGCTTCTAGGCATCGGTCTTGCTGCAATGGGCTTCGTGAGACGCAGAAAGAAAAGCTGATGCACCTGTGTAAGAATAGGCCCGCTTCGGCCCACAAAGCCGGACGACCCGAAGTTGCAGCGATCCAAACCCACGAAATCGCGGCGGTTTCGTCGTCAATCTCGCCAGCGTCCCACAGATACCAGACGCGATCAGCCTGTTCGGCATCCTCGAGTAGCGGCGATATAGGCAGCGGTGAGCATGAGCGGATCATGCAAGACGGTCGGCAGGATCAGCCGCTAGAGAATCTCGGCTTTTTCGGGAGATTTGCGATTCGGGCAGCTACGCGCGAATCGTCCAGCGACGCCGGGTTAGTCCTACGGCAAGCAGTCCTAAGTCAAGTAGCCCGAGCGTGCCGGGTTCAGGACCGCTTGATGCCGCGCCCATCGCTCGCGCCATGCTTCAAGCGATTGCCGATTCTTGAATTGTGTCGGCGACAGTGCGCGCGGGGCGTCCTCTTGCGCCCGATCATCGGCGCGAGACACGAGTAGCGTTCTGTAGTTAATCATTGCTGTACTCCCTGTTATCCGGCATTCAACCAGTGCGCCGGCAGCCTCCTGCAGCACGTGAAGCATTACTCGTGCCACAAATGGAAGCGGCTGTTTCTGATAGAGAAAAAATTGCTGCGAGCGGGCAAGGTCGCGACTATGTAAACGCCATCGACACTTTTGAGTCGGCTCTCGCCTAAACGGCGTCTATTGTTGCTCTATTACTGATCGCGAATCGCGGACGAAACTGCAGCACAACAGCGGGCTTCCGGGTTTGCATCCGCACCATTTCCGCGGCAGCCATAGACCGGGCGATAGGTAACGGCAAGCCGCGTTCCCTGGCGATCTTTGCCGCCCACCGGTCTAGCCATGCCCTTTTCGGAGTCGGAGTAAAGCATGAATCACAACGCCGGCAATCGGCGAGCCTGTGTCTTCTACAACTAGGGTGCCGCCTGCTTGCGCGGCAGACGCATCGTGAACGTCGTCCCCGCTTTTGCTTCGGAGGTTATTTCGACACTTCCTCCGTGCGCTTCGGCAATCTGATTAACAACGTAAAGTCCCAGTCCGACGTGATTATTAGCGAGATACGGCGCGTCATCGTCATCTTTGGCGGCGGACCGTCGAAATGGCTCGAAGATGTGTCGCTGCTTCGTTAACGCGATGGGTGTACCCTCATTGTGCACCGAAAGCAGCACCTCATGGGCTCCGCCCTTGCAGGTCACTGTGACGGTGCCGTCCCGCTTCCCGTACTCAATGGCGTTCTTAAGCAGGTTCGACAAGGCCTGATGGACTCGGGCTTCGTCCCATTCGCCCGTAAGCCTGCCCCGGCACTTGACCGTGATCTTGCTGTTCCGGTGGCTCACCTTAAAGTCGTTGGTAACCTCGCTGCACACGTCGGCCAAGTCGGTCGTCGCGAGTGACAGGGGGATTTTCTCCAGCGGCGTGAGCCTGCGCCGTCGTGCCGAGCGGCGAGGACCTTTCACCCTCCTGTAGGCCCCGCGATTTGTGGTGCTGAGCTTCGACGCTCTGGGACGATTTCATGTCCGTGGCCACAGCCTCCAGCATGGCTTTAGCGCCGTTCCGTAACGCCAGCTCGTCCATACCCCAGTGCGGCCGGCAAACAGGTCTGTGCGAACGACTGCCACTCGACCAGCGCAATTGTCTGTGTGAACAGCGCCGGACACTGGCCCGCGGAAAGGTTGAAGTTCAGCTACTCGACGGCATCAAGCGGGAATTCCTCGCGCCGAAGGTCATCAGGGAATTGTCGAAGCGGGTCAGGGCGCGGCTACGGGAGGTGAAGCGGCCGGACCTCGCTGCCATCAAGCGGGACTTGGCCCTCATCGAAACGCAGATAGTGAACGTCGCGGACACGCTCGCCAGCATCGGAGGATCGGACGCGCTCACGACCAGGCTGCGCCAGCTCGAAGCGGAGAAGGCCGCATTGGTGCTGAAGCTGACTTACAAGCCGGAGCCGGTCCGGTTGGTACCGGACATAGCGAAACACGTTCGATCCGTGGTGAAGTCTCTGGAGAAGCTGCCAGAGCATCCGTACCGGGATGAGCCGCTGATGGACAAGGCGCGAGCGGCCCTGCAAGGCCTGCTCGGGAACGTGACGGTCGTCGAGGAATCAGACGGCGTATTCGCTCACGTCAATATGGGTCAGGTGTATATAACTCATGGTGCCGAGAAGAGGACTTGAACCTCCACGGGGTTACCCCCACTAGCACCTGAAGCTAGCGCGTCTACCAATTCCGCCACCTCGGCACGGGCGACCGCGTACAATTGCGGCCTTTGCGGGTGGCGCACTGTACTCAAAGCCCCCCGAGTCTGTCAATTCGCCGCAGAGCCTGCGGCAGAGCGAGAAAAATTGCCGAAAAAAGCAAAATCCGACAAAAATGCCGGCGCCCGCCGGCCGTACAAACACCCGGTACCGGGGCGCGGCGCGATACTGCAATACCTGCGGGACGCCGGCCAGCCGCTGAAGATCGACGCGCTGATGCAGGGGTTCAGCCTCAAGGGACAGCGCACGCGTGGCGCGCTGCTCGAGACGCTCGAGCGGATGGTCAAGGCGGGCCAGATCATCCGGAACCGCCGCGACGAATACTGCCTGACCGAAAAACTCGACCTCGTCGCCGGCACGGTAAGCGGTCATCGCGATGGCTTCGGCTTCGTCATACGCGACGACGGCGACGACGACGTCTATCTGTCGGCTCGCGAAATGCGCTCCCTGATCGATGGCGACCGGGTTGCGATCAAGGTGGTCGGACGCGATTATCGCGGACGTCCGGAAGGCAAGCTGGTCGACGTCCTGGAGCGCGGCGTCAGGGATATTGCCGGGCAGTTCATCCGCGAGCGAGGGATCGGCATCGTCGTTCCGGACAATCCCAGGATATCGCACCGGGTTCTCATTCCGCAGGGCGAGTCGGGTTCCGCGAAACCGGGACAGATCGTTGTCGCGCGGATCCTCGATTATCCAACCAGCGTCGAGCAGCCGACCGCACGCATCGTTCAGGTCATCGGTGAGCCGCAGCAGAAGGGCATCGCAACGGATATCGCGATTCATGCGCATTCGATTCCGGTAACCTGGCCGAAGGAGGTGCAGCGCGATACCGCGCGTTACAAGAAAACTGTGTCGGACGAGGACAAGCGGGGCCGCACCGATCTTCGTGACGTGCCGCTGGTCACGATCGACGGCGCGGACGCGCGGGACTTCGACGATGCCGTTTTCTGCGAGCCCTCGGGTGGCGCGGGCGGCGGATGGCGCCTGCTGGTTGCGATCGCGGACGTTGCCCACTACGTCGAGGTGTCGAGCGACCTCGACAAGGAAGCCATTCGACGCGGGACGTCGGTTTACTTTCCCGATCGCGTCGTGCCGATGCTGCCGGAAGTGTTGTCGAACGGGCTCTGCTCGATCAATCCCCAGGTCGACCGCCTCTGCATGGTGTGCGAGATGCACGTGGATGCAGACGGCAAGGTTACGCGTTCACGCTTTCTCGAAGGCGTCATGCGCTCCGCCGCCCGCCTGACGTACCGCGAAGTCAACGCCTTCCTGACCGAGGGAGCGGCCAGGGGAATGAGCAAGGGAACGAACAAGGGAACGGACAAGGGTATCGGTAACGCGATCCCGGCACCGTTGCACCGGCCGCTCACGAATCTGCTCGAGCTGTACCTCGCGCTTGCGGCCGCGCGACAGCGGCGCGGCGCGATCGAACTCGATATACCGCAAACGCGCATCACGCTGAATGAAGATGGCGCGGTCGAGAGCATCCTCGCGATTCCCAGGAACGACGCACATCGCCTCATCGAGGAATGCATGATCGCGGCGAACGTGCAGGCGGCGAAGTTCCTTAAAAAGCACCGAATCCCGGGGCTCTATCGCGTGCATGCAAAACCCGATCCCGACCGCTTCGAGGACCTGCGTCAGTATCTACTGAGCCTCGGGCTCAAGGTGCCGCATCCGGACCACGTCGAGCCGCGAGCGTTCAATCAGTTGATCCGCGAGGTCGAGCATCGTCCGGACGCCGCCGCCATTTCCATGGCCATGCTGCGGTCGCTGATGCACGCGGAATACACCCCGGACAATATCGGGCATTTCGGTCTGGCGCTGGATGCGTACGCGCATTTCACGTCGCCGATCCGGCGTTATCCGGATCTGCTCGTGCATCGCGCCATCCGCCATGTCCTGAGGCACGGCAAGGCGGGCGGTTACCAGTATTCCGTGAGTGACATGGAGCGCCTCGGCGCGACCTGTTCGGCGCATGAACGGCGGGCCGAAGAGGCGACCCGCGAAGTCGAGGCGTGGCTCAAGTGCCAGTTCATGCAGGACAAGGTCGGAGAAGAATACGACGGCGTGGTCACAGGCGTTACAAACTTCGGCGTATTCGTGCAGCTGACCGAATTGATGATCGACGGTCTGGTGCACGTAACGAGCCTGGTGAACGACTACTATCATTACGATTCCGGTTCGCAAAGCCTGGTCGGCGAACGAACCGGCCGTCGCTACAGCCTGGGCGACAAGCTGCACGTTGTCGTCGCGAAGGTGGAACTCGAGACCAAGCGCATCGATTTTCGACTGGCCGGGGAGAGCGCGGAGGAGAAATCGCATGCGGGCGGGTCCGGCCTCTTCCGCAAGGGCCGATCCGGCGGACGGCGCAGGAAGACCGGATGAGCAAGGCGCGGTTCGTGGCCGGCCTTCGAGCGGTAGAGCAATTGCTGGTCAGCCGGACCCCGGAGATCAGGAAACTCTACGCCGAGTACCGAACGCCGAACCCGCGGGTCGCGGCGGTCGTTGCCATGGCCACCGAGCAGGGCATTGAAATCCTGTCGGCCAATCGCGCGCGATTGCAGCAGTTGAGCGGTGAGGCGCGGCATCAGGGCATCGTGGCCGAAATCAGGCGGAGTACCGCGCTCGATGAAAGTGCGCTGCGCACGCGTGTAGAAGAAACGCTGTCTACTGCGGCGCGCGCACCGCTGCTGTTGCTGATCCTCGACGGCATCGAGGACCCGCACAATCTTGGCGCGACGTTGCGCAGCGCGGACGCGGCCGGCGTCGATGCGGTCGTTGTGCCAAAGCACGGCGCCGCCGGCCTCAGCCCGACCGTGAGCAAAGTTGCCGCGGGCGCCGCCGAACGCGTGCCGTTCGCAACGGTCGCCAACATCGGCAAAGTCCTGTCCTGGCTGTCCGAGTACGGTGTCGCGATCATAGGCACGAGCGACCAGGCGTCGGACAGCCTCTTCGACACCGACCTTGCAAGGCCGCTCGCACTGGTCATGGGCCGGGAACATTCCGGACTCCGCAAATCGATCACGGAGCGCTGCGACGCACTCGTCAGCCTGCCAATGCACGGCGCGGTCGCGAGCCTGAACGTTTCGGTCGCGGCCGGCATATGCCTCTACGAGGCGCTGCGGCAACGCCGGGTGACTTCCGGCACCCCGAATCGTGCCCTGTAGGAGCCCGCCATTGCGGGCGACCGCGCAGCGGTCCCGATGGACTGCGGGTCGCCCCCAATGGCGGGCTCCTACAGGGCACGATTCATCGCCGTTGGCCGCTGGCCGCGGTGCGCTTGCAGAAGCGATGCCGCTTGGTTAGGATGCGCCTCCCCGTTTCACGACGGGCTGCTGGAACCTCTTGCCTCACCGGAGCACCCGGGAGGCTTTAATCCGTAAGGGGACACAATGAGGCATTACGAAATCGTGTTTCTGGTTCACCCGGACCAGAGCGAGCAAGTCCCTGCTATGGTTGAAAAATACCAGGGTATGGTGACCGGCTCCGGCGGTACCGTGCACCGCAACGAAGACTGGGGCCGGCGTCAACTGGCACACCCCATCCATAAAGCTCACAAGGCGCATTACGTGCTCATGAACGTCGAGTGCGGTAATGAAGCGATCGAGGAGATTCGCAGCGCGTTTCGTTTCAACGACGCGGTGCTACGGCACCTGATCATCGCGCGTAACAAGCCGATCACCGAAGCCTCTCCGATGGCCGTTCAGGTCGAGGAAGAGAAAAACAAGGAACGCGAATCTCAAAGGCGACGTGACGCGAAAGGCGTCACGGAGTCCGCTGTGTTCGACGACGACGACGGCGAGGACGAAGCGGATGGGGACCGGTTGGATGGCAACAGATCCGACGCGGAGGCCTCATTAGACACGGGCGACCTGAACTTGCCCGCCGCAGCCAGAAGCGCCTGAGGGAGATTGCAATGATGAGCCGATATTCACGCAGGCGAAAATACTGCCGCTTTACGGCAGAAGGTATTGAAGAGATCGATTACAAGGATCTCGGACTGCTCAAGGCGTACGTTACCGAGACCGGTAAAATCGTGCCAAGCAGAATCACAGGCACGAAGTCGCATTACCAGCGCCAGCTGTCGACCGCGGTTAAACGCGCCCGTTATCTCGCCCTGCTGCCGTATACAGACAGGCACTGAGCGCGATTTGGGCAGCTTGAGCCCGGCCAGCGCAGCACATTCCGGAACCCACGAATGCGACCGATAGCCGCATGGCTGGTGGCGCGGCCGCAAAATGCTGTCATCGGCCTCGCCGGGACGTTGCTGCTGCCGTTCGCGCAGGTCATCAGCGGCACGGTCATGGCGCTTCTTGTGTTCAAGCACGGCGCCGCGCTGGCGGCAATCCAGGGAATCATTGCGACGGCGATCCTGGCGGTGATTTCGCTGCTGGTCAGCGCATCGGTGTCGCAGGTGCTCGCCAACGCACTGGTCATCTGGGTTCCCGTGATGCTTCTGGTGGTGGTGATGCGCGGCCGGCGGTCTCTCACACTGACGCTGCAGATATCGATTCTCGCGGCAATGCTGGTAACGCTGGGGTTCTACATAACGCTCGGCGATCCGACGGAGTTCTGGAGCGAGGTACTGGTCGGTATCTCCGACTACTTTCGCGAAATGGGCCTGACACAGCACGCCGATATGCTGATCGAACAGCAGCAGATCATTGCCCCGCAAATGACCGTGCTGGTGATCCTGACGACGTGGTCGCTTTATGCAACGGTGTTGCTGTTCGGCTATGCTTTCTATCGGATGCTGCCGGGCAATTCGAGCGACTTTGGCCGCTTCCGTGACTTGAACCTGGGGCGGGTGCTGGCGCTGACGATGGCATTGGCGTCGGTCATCTCCATGCTCACCGGCGCAGTGTGGCTGCAGAACTTTGCGTTCGTGATCTTCGCGACGTTCTGGCTACAGGGGCTTGCGATCGTGCACTGGTTGCACGCCGAGGGGCGGCTGCCGCTGCTGGTCGTCATCCTGGTCTATGCATTGATACCGTTGCTGAATGCAGTACTGATTATGGCGCTGGCGGTCGCCGGCTATTTCGACGCCTGGTTCAGCTTCCGTTCGCCGAAGGTGGCAAAATAGGCGCTGCGCGCACGCGGGTTGATGCCCATTTTTATTGTCATTTGCAATTATTGACGATTGTAAAACTTGTAAAAATATTGGAAACAGGGTTTGCACCATGAACGTTATCTTATTGGACAGTGTGGAAAACCTCGGCAGCATCGGCGATCTCGTCACCGTGAAGCCGGGATTCGGACGCAATTACCTGCTGCCGTCCGGCAAGGCCGCGCTCGCGACGAGAGAAAATATTGCGGAATTCGAAGCGAAGCGGGCGGACCTTGAAAAGGCTGCGGCTGAAGAACTCAAGGCAGCCAAAGCACGGGCAGACCTCATTCGCGGCATGGAGCTGGTCATTTCGGCCAACGTCGGGACCGAAGGTAAGTTGTTCGGCTCTGTTGGAACCCTCGATATCTCGGAAGCTTTCGCCAAGGTCGGCGTCGAAGTCGCCCGCAGCGAGGTTCGCATGCCCGACGGTCCGATTCACGAGACAGGCGAGTTTACGATTGGAGTGCACCTGCATTCGGACCTGGATGTGGACATTACGCTCAGGGTCGTGCCCGAAGGATAAAGGCTTTCTCGATGCGCTTCGCTGCCCCGATGCATGTGTTACCGTACCGGGTCCGCACGACAGGATAAGCAGCAATGGTTCGAGTTCTGGAAGAGATGGCAGGGTTCGACGCCGCGGAACAGCGGTTGAAAGTGCCGCCCAATTCGCTCGAGGCGGAACAATCGCTGCTGGGCGGCCTGATGCTCGACGGCACCGCGTGGGACAAGGTTGCCGACATCGTCATCGCGGCGGATTTTTATCGAAAGGACCACCGGCTGGTGTTCGCCGCAATCGCGGAGCTGGCCGAGAACAGCGAGCCCTGCGACGTCGTCACAGTTTCCGAGTTCCTCGATAAGCGCAACCAGCTGCAGCAGGCCGGTGGACTCGAGTACCTCGCGACACTCGCCAACGAGACGCCCGGCGCCGCCAACGTCCGTGCGTATGCAGGCATCCTGCGCGAACGCTCGATGCTCCGGTCACTCATCAACGCCGGCAACGAGATCAGCGGCAATGCGTTCTCGACGGACGGGCGAAGCGCGGCGGAACTCGTGGACGAGGCCGAACGGCTGGTGTTCGCGATCGCGGACAAGGGATCGCGCGGCCGCAGCGGATTCAGATCGCTGAAGCAGATCCTGCCCGATACGGTCGATCGCATCGATCTGCTGCACCAGTCCGGCGGCGACATCACGGGTATCCCGACCGGTTACACCGAGTTCGACAAGTTGACGGCGGGGTTGCAGCCGGGCGAGTTGATCGTAATCGCGGGTCGACCGTCGATGGGCAAGACGACGCTGGCCATCAACATCGCGGAAAATGCGGCAATCGGCCACAAAGTGTCGACCGCCATCTTTTCGATGGAAATGCCCTCGCAGCAGCTGGCATTTCGCATGATCGCGTCCCTGGGCCGCGTCGATCAGACGCACCTTCGTACCGGCAGGTTTCCCGACGAGGACTGGTCGCGGATCAACACGGCCGTGCAGCTGATGTCGGATGCGCCGATTTTCATAGACGATTCTCCGGCGTTGTCACCGACGGAAATACGCGCGCGATCAAGGCGACTCAAGCGCGAACACGGGCTCGGCCTGATCGTGCTCGATTACCTTCAGCTGATGCAGGTGCACGGCAGCACGGAAAACAGGGCGACGGAAATATCGGAAATATCCCGTTCACTGAAGGCGCTTGCGAAAGAACTGGAGCTGCCCATCATTGCCTTGTCGCAGCTGAATCGCAGCGTCGAGCAGCGCACGGACAAGCGGCCGGTGATGTCGGACCTTCGCGAGTCCGGCGCCATCGAGCAGGACGCCGACCTCATCGTTTTCATCTATCGCGAAGAAGTTTATAACCAGGACACGCCGCGGAAAGGCATCGCGGACATCAACATTGCGAAGCAACGGAACGGTCCGATCGGCGATTTCCCCCTGACGTTTGTCGGCCGCTTTACCAAGTTCGAGAACTGGGCTCCCGAGAGCTACGCGGATGAGGCTTATTCGTGACTTGCGGAGCTCGGGCGCTCATACGGCTCGGCGCGCTTAAGCACAACCTCCGGCGAATCCGCGAGGCGGCGAACGGTGCGAAAGTACTGGCTGTCGTCAAAGCGGATGCCTACGGGCATGGCCTCACGACGGTGGCAGAAAGCCTGCCGGATGTCGACGGCTTTGCGGTCGCACGGTATCGCGAGGCAATCGAGCTCGACGATGCCGGTATCCGCAAGCCGATTGTGCTGCTGGAAGGCATTTGCGACGCCGCCGAACTCGAGGACGCACTGCGGCGGCGTTTCCAGCTGGTCGTGCATTGCGACCGGCAGATCGAGCTGCTGGAAGACGCACCGCCGGGGGCGGCTGCCGTCTGGCTGAAACTCGATACCGGCATGCACCGTCTCGGCTTCGACCCGGCCGGAACCCCGAGGCTCGTCACCAGGCTCAACGCCTGTCGGGCCGTCGGCGAGGTTCGCCTGATGACACATCTCGCGAACGCGGATAACCCGGCCGACGACATGACCGCCCGGCAACTCGATACTTTCCGGCGGGCGTCGAACGGTTTCGACGGCCACGTAAGCATTGCCAACTCGCCCGGACTGTTCGCCTGGCCCGAGGCCATTTCCGCCGGCCATGAGCGTTCCCGAAGCTGGGTGCGAGCGGGGATCTCTCTCTACGGCATTTCCCCGTTTTCGGCCCGCTCTGGCTGCGATCTCGGCTTGCGGGCCGTGATGGAATTCTCGTCGACGCTGATCGGCGTCAAGTCCGTACGGGCCGGTGACGCGGTCGGTTATGGCGCGACCTGGCAGGCCCCGCAAGACACCGTGATCGGAATCGTGTCGGCCGGTTACGGCGACGGCTATACGCGGTTCCTTCCGTCCGGAACGCCGGTGCTGGTGAACGGCCGGCGCAGAAGCCTGGCGGGGCGAATTTCGATGGATATGGCGGCGGTCGACCTGGGTCCCGGCGCCACAGACCGGATCGGTGCGCCGGTCACGCTGTGGGGCGAGGGATTGCCGCTGGAAGACATTGCCGCTTATGCAGGCACGATTCCGTACCAGTTGCTGTGCGGTGTCACCCAGCGCACCCCACGTATAGCGGTGGACTAGGAAGCCACCGCACGAGTCGAACTCGTTCGTCTCTGGCACGAGCAGGAGTACCGTCCGGGGGTGTTCCACAAAGCGAGTTCGCGAAGCGGTGTCTGAGCGACTGGAATACCCCCGGGCGGTACTCCTGCGCCGTCAAAAGCAATGTCTGGCTCAGTCTTAGCTCGTGAAAAAGCCCATCTTTACGCCGGCGAGCTGCAGCACGTCGTTGTCAGTGAGCTTTTTTGCCTGGGCGCCGATCGGCTGCCCGTTCACCAGGGGATAGTCGCCTTGCTCGCCGCTTTCCACGTGCACGACGAAATAGCCCTCCGCGCGGCGCGTGATGGCGGCGACCTGTACACCGGGACGCCCCAGCGTGGTCAGCGTCTTGGTCAATTCCAGTTCGCGCCCGGCAAAGGCACCGCTTAATACCTGAAGTTTCGCCAGCGGCAGGGCGTTCGGCGCGCTTTTCGTGCTGAGGCCGGCAGCTGTGCTGGTGTGTGCCTTAGGCTCGGGCCTGGGGATGTCGACCCTGACGTCGCGTCTCCTCGCCTGCGCCGATGCGGCTTGCGCCGATGCCGCCGCCGCTGCGGCGCGCTCGGCTTTCGCGAGTTGCTCTGCGCTGTGGTGCCCGGCCGGTATGACCATCGTTTTCTCGAATTCGTCCTGCTCGGTCTCGCCGGTCTGCTGATCGGAGAAGCGGAGCTGGTGATGCCCGATCGTGATGACGTCTCCGTGCTGCAACGCATGTTTCTTGATCAGCTTGCCGTTGACGTAGGTGCCGTTGGTACTGTTCAGGTCTTCCAGAAAGGAGTCGTTCAGGATATTGATAATGAGCGAGTGGTGACCGCTGACGGCAGGGTTGTCGATACGGACATCGTTGTCAGGCAGCCGCCCGATCGTGTACCGCTCTTTCGACATGTTGTATTCAGCCAGCACCTGGCTGTCGAGACTCAGGATTAACCGTGCCATATTATTCTTGCCGTTATCTGAAAGACCATTACCCGCAGAATGTCCCCGGGGGACACCCCGCCTCCCTTACGAGCGAAACAAACTGGATAGCTTGGCGATCAAGCTTTTCTTGGCCGCGAACGGCTCCAGAACCTGAGCCAGCATCACGGATACGTTGTCGCGCCCCCCATGATCATTGGTCAATTGCACAAGTTGTTGACCAACCACATCAAGGCTAGCATTAAAAGTGCTGATAGTTAAGTGAATATCTTCATCTTCGACCATGTCTGGCAGGCCGTCGGAGCACAGCAGGAATACGTCCTCAGGCAGAACGTCGAACTCGTGTACCTCGACCTCCACCGAGGGCTCGACACCGAGGGCGCGGGTCACGTAATTCCGGTTGGTTGAGCGCTGCGCCTCTTCTTCGGAGTAGAAGCCGCGGTCCACCAGTTCCTGCAGCAGGGAATGATCGAGCGTCAACTGCTCGAACTTTTCACCGCGCAGCCGGTAGGCGCGTGAATCGCCGACGTGGGCAATCGAGACCTTGTTATCGTAGAACATGGCAGTAACGAGAGTCGTCCCCATGCCCTCACAGTGAGTCTGGCTTTGTGCGGTCTGGAAAATAATCTTGTTGGCGCGGGCGACCGCGTCCCGGAGGACTATTGACTGGCGCATCAGTCCGGTCGTGGAATCGATCTCGTTGCGCTTCTCGCGGGTAGCCCCTTCGGTGGCGAGTTCCGTAATCGTCTGCACCGCGATGCCGCTGGCAACTTCGCCTGCATTGTATCCGCCCATGCCGTCGGCGAGCACCATCAGGCCGATGTCGGCGTTCGAGCCGATGGCATCTTCGTTGTGCTCTCTGACTTTGCCGGTATCTGTTATTTCAGCGAACTTGATCTTTGCGCGCAGGCTCATAGGGTTTTCTTTATCAGGCGGACGCGTATGTTGCGCAATTGCGAAGGGCTACGGCCATTTCTGCACCATTTGCAAACCGCCTCTCGGGCCGCTTCGCAAGCGCCTTCGACAAGACCGCGTCCACGCTCGGCGGGACACCTGGTCTGCGATTGGATACCGGAACCGGATCTTCTGATGTAATTTTGGTCATCAACACCGCAATGTTCTTCGCCTTGAACGGCACTTCGCCGGTCAAAAGCTCGTATAGAGTAACACCTAGTGAAAATAAGTCCGAGTGCCCGGTGAGGGTCTCGGCACCCAATTGTTCCGGTGACATATACATCGGTGTACCAAGTACAATGCCCGTTTTGGTCCGATTATTGTCCGTCAATCGGGCTACGCCAAAGTCGCTGATCTTGAGCAGGTCGGACTTCAGGTCGTACAGCAGGTTCGCCGGCTTGATGTCTCGGTGGATGACACCCTGGTTGTGTGCGTAGTTGAGCGCATCGGCCGTGCGTGCACAAAGTTCCAGGGCCTTTTTCGGTGCCAGCAGTTTCTTGGGATCCGTAAAGTGGGTCAATGGCAGACCCGACAGGTACTCCATTGCAATGTATGCCAGGTGCTTGTCTTCGCCGGCATCGAAAACCGTAATGATATTGGGGTGCGTCAGTCGCCCCGCAGACTCAGCCTCGCGGAAGAACCTGAGCCGTGCTTCTTCCAGTTCTTCGTCCTCGAACTCTTTCTCGATTGGAATGACCTTGAGCGCGACCGGCCGGTTGATCCTCGGGTCGCGCGCGAGGTACACGGCACCCATGGCGCCGCGGCCGAGTTTACGTTCGATGACATAGCGCCCGAGACGCTCCGGTGCTCCGTTCGTGTCGTGCAAAGCCTGATTCTTTTCCCTCTCGGGGCCTTGCGTCTGCTTGAGCCATTGCAGTACAGCCTCGGCCCGTTCGGGCTTTGCCTGGCCCTCGAACGCCAGCGACAACTTGTACATCACGGCCGCGACCGTCTCGGACGGCTCGCAGCGCCGGAACTCGGCGAACGCCGGTTCCAGTCTTCCGGCTGACAGAAAGTCCGAGCCGCGCCTGAACGCGTCGACTGCTGCTTTCCTCTGCGCGCCCGCGAGCCACCAGCTGAGCGCCGCGGCGGCGGCGAAGATTACGATCGGGCGCCCGAGGTCGAAGCGGACCCGGCCGAAAGCGAGCATCAGGGCCTCCAGCGCAACCAGCACGAGCACGGCGACAGCGGCGGTAACGAGAATGTCGCGCCGTCCTCGCCCCGGGCCGAACAATACACCTACGATCGCGAGCAATGCCGGCGCAAGCCATTCGAGTGCGCCGACCCATGCCGGGGCAACAATTGCCCGGTCCTGTTCGATGTTGGCAAGCAGCGCAGCCGTGATTTCCGATCGTGTGACGTATTGGCCCGAGGGCAGCTGAGCGGCCGCCGCTACCAGCGGCAACTCGGCGTCCAGGAAAACAGTCTTACCTCTCAAAGCCTCGGCGGAGAAGTCGCGGGACAGCACTTGTTCGACGGAAAGCCGCGGCAATGGCTCGTAGTTCGAAAGGTACACGGCGTCGTCTCCTTCGGAGACGCGGGGGTTTGCTGCATTGTCCGGATTGTTCAAAGCGATCGCGAGTGGCAGCGAGGGAAACATAACGCCGCTTTCGAACTGCCACAGCGACAATCGGCGTAACACGCCGTCCGTGTCGGGCTGCAATCTGAGGAAGCCGCTTTTGGTTGCAACTTCAGAGAGCGGATGGTCTCGCGGCACGAACACCGGCGTACCGCTGCCGAGGGCTGCAGCCCATCCCGGAAGCGCGCCGCCTGGCGGGAGGTTCGGTCCCTGGGTGATGACGATGCGTCCGGCGTCCATGTCCGTGAATTTGCTCACGAGTTCGCCGTAGAGGTCGGACAGTTCCGACGGTTCCTTTTTCGCCGGATTGATGCTCACGATCACACCGTCCTCGAGCGCTTCGTTGCCGACGTGTGCGGCTATCTGGTCGTACAGCAGCCGGTCAACCGCAAGAAACCATTCCGCCGCAGGGCCGTATACGAGCAGCAACAGTGCGCTCACGAAACTGAGCACGACCATTCGGTCGCGGCGTTCTTTTTTCTGTTTATCCAAGGTGACCGCTCTCTACAGAACGCGCAGAGTATAGAAAATAACAAGGGTTTTTAATGAGATAAGGTTGGCAGTTTTTACGGCGTGAATGACTTGACAGCGATGCTATGATGCGCCTTCCGCTTCCCCAGCAACGCTGCAGGCATCGAATTTCCGCATGGCCCGAACGAAAACGGCATACGTTTGCAGCGAATGCGGGGCGCACAATGTGAAATGGCAGGGGCAGTGCCCGGCCTGCGAGGCCTGGAACACGCTCGTGCAAACGGCGCTTGCCGGCATTTCTCCGGCGCGTGACCCGGGCGCGAGGCCAACGGCACTGACGGACCTGGGTCACGCCCTGGGCGAGGCTGCGGGGTTACGCCATCCGACCGGTTTTGCGGAATTCGACCGCGTGCTCGGCGGCGGCCTGGTCCCCGGCTCCGTGGTGTTGCTGGGCGGTGACCCGGGCGTCGGCAAATCCACGCTGCTACAGCAGGTTGCCGCACAACTGCCGGCGTCGCTGCATACCTGTTACGCAACCGGCGAGGAGTCCTTGCGCCAGGTCGCGCAGCGCTCGCGGCGTCTCGGAACAAGCGCTGCCTCACTCAGACTGCTGGCGGATACCTCTCTTGACAACATCCTGGAACAGGTCGCCTCCGGCAGCGTGCAAGCGGTCGTGATCGACTCCATTCAGACGATGGCAACTCATGACCTTCCGTCCGCTCCGGGTTCCGTGGCGCAACTGCGCGAATGCGTCGGCCGCATCGTGCAGTTTGCCAAGCAGAGAGACGTCGCTTTTTTCCTGATCGGTCACGTGACGAAAGAGGGCGCAATTGCGGGCCCGAGAGTCGTCGAGCACATGGTAGACACCGTGCTTTATTTCGAAAGCGATTCGGCCAGCCGCTATACGATCGTTCGCGCCGTCAAGAACCGGTTCGGCGCGAGCAGCGAGATGGGCGTGTTCGCAATGACTGAAGCGGGCTTTCGTGAAGTGAGGAATCCTTCCGCCATTTTTCTTTCGCAGACTGCCCTGTCCAGTTCCGGAAGTGTCATCTCCGTGGCGTGGGAGGGCAGCCGGCCGCTGCTGGTCGAAATTCAGGCGCTCGTGGCAGAGGCCGGCGGCAACTACGCGAAACGGCTGGCACAAGGCATCGATCAGAACCGGCTGTCACTTCTGGTGGCAGTGCTGCAGCGGCATGGGGGCATATCGCTCGCTGGCGAGGACGTCTTCGTCAATGTTGTCGGCGGATTGCGCATCGGCGAAACGTCCGCGGACTTGCCGACGCTGCTGGCGATCGTGTCGAGCTTCAGGGACCGTCCCTGCCAGCGCAAATTGATGAGCTTCGGCGAACTGGGTTTGGCCGGCGAGGTTCGGCCGGTGCGTTTCGGCACCGAACGCATCGCCGAAGCCGCGAAACAGGGCTTCACTCATGCAATCGTGCCGAAGGCGAATGTACCGAAGAAGGCGCCGCCGGGGATTGAAGTACTCGGCGTCGTCGCGCTCGATGAGGCGCTGGGCCACGCCTTCGATTGACAGCACATGGCCGCGCAGACTCGGGGTCCGCATTAGTCATGAACGGCACAACGTGTCAGCGGAGTCTCGGTTGGGGGAGGGCTTTCCAGGATCGTCACAAACTCAGGTCCAGGTTCTCCCAAGCACCTGTTCCAGGATGTAACGATTGCCGAAATAGGCAAGCCCGAGAATCGCGAAACCCCACAGGTACAGGTACACGGCGCGTCGTCCGCGCCAGCCGGCGAACTGCCGCCCACACAGCAGAATGCCGAACAGCACGAGCGCCAGCAGCGACAGCACGGTTTTGTGAACGAGGTGTTGTGCGAACAGGTCGTCCACGAACACAAACCCCGAGAACACGGCGAGGAGCAATGCCGCAAAGCCGACGGCTGCAATTCCGTACAGCAGCTTCTCGTTCGTTTCAAGCGGTGCAAACAATTGGTTCACCGGCGCCAGCTTGCCGGCGTGCAGGCGCCGATCCTGCACGATGGCATAAACGGCGACGATGGCGCCCACGGTGAGAAGCCCGTATGCGAGCAGGGAAATCAGGATATGCACCTCGATCTGCCAGGTCATCGCAGTGTCCGCCGGAGGCGCCGCGAACCAGCCGGTAAATGCGGCGGCAAGCGCCGCGAGCACAAGGAGTCCGGATGCCAGGCCTCGCAACGTTTGCTCGACGGAAATACTGAGTGCCGTCAGGCTGAGCAACAAGCCGATGAACGAAGCCGTATTGCCAAGCGACAGAGTGAAACCGTCGGGCACGAGGATCATATTTCGCAGTACCAGGCCGTGCCAGGCGAGTCCGGCGACACCGGCCAGCAATGCGATTGCCAGCAGGGCCTTGATATGTCGCGAGAAGGGCGGCAGCCGGGACATTGCGAGGGAGACGCCGGCGATTATGTACAAGAAAAGAATTGTGATTTGAAACACAGAATCCCGGTCGGCTATGCCCTAATTTTTGTTCGAGCGAATCATCCCATATGGTGCTGTTCAATAGAACCCTGGCCCGGGCAAACTGACGCATCCGCCGGGCACGCACGTTGCAGGTACAGGTAATGGACTGCGGTATTGCGAAGGCAGTAGCGTTATGCGCATAAGAATATTGGGCTGCAGCGGCGGGATTGGCGCCGGTTCGCGCACCTCCGCAATGTTGATCGACAACGATGTATTGCTGGATGCCGGAACCGGCGTCGGCGATCTGGCGCTCGAAGATCTGTTTGCCATTCGGCATGTGTTCCTGACGCATGCGCACCTCGATCACATTGCGGGACTGCCGATGCTGATCGACAGTATCTTCACCGAAGATGTCGACGTTCCAGTGACTGTGTACGGCCGGCAGGAGACGCTGGACGCGATCAAGACCCACCTGTTCAACTGGGTGATCTGGCCCGACTTCGCCGAACTGCCCAGCCCCGCGAACCCCATGCTCCGGTATGCCGTTTGCAATCCGGGCGATACCGTTACGATCGGACACCGGGACTTCCGTGCCATCGATGTCGCGCACAGCGTGCCTTCAATCGGCTATACGGTGCAGAACTCCGGCGGCGTGTTTGCCGTGAGCGGCGACACCAAGACCAACAGAACGCTGTGGCCGGTTCTGAACGCCTATGACGATTTAAAGGCGCTTGTCATCGAGGTTTCCTTTCCGGACGAACTTGCGAGTCTGGCGGAGACGGCGGGTCACTATTGTCCGAGCACCTTGTGTCGCGATCTGGCGCTGCTGAAGCACGAGCCTGAAATCTGGCTGACCGGCATGAAGCCCGGCGAAGAAGAACGGATTCTCAGCCAGGTTATCGCGGCCTCGCCGAACAAGAACATTCGCATGCTGTCGCGCGGCACAGTGATCACCGTCTGATTCCCACGTTCTGACTGGCAGCGCCACCGCGGTTTCCGCGTAGTCCGGGCGGATCGATTCGCGTTACACTGATCTCTTTCAGCTGGAATCCGCTGAAGGATACGAATCGAACATGTTTGACAATCTTTCGGACCGCCTGTCACAGGCGGCCCGCAACCTTACCGGCAAAGGCAGGCTCAGCGAGTCGAACATCAAGGACACGCTGCGGCAGGTGCGCCTTGCATTGCTGGAAGCCGACGTAGCGCTGCCTGTCGTAAAGAGCTTTATCGAAAGGGTAGAGCAGCGCGCCATCGGCGAGGAAGTCGGAAAAAGCCTGACGCCCGGCCAGGCGCTGATCAAGATCATTCACAGCGAACTCGTCACACTGCTTGGCAGCGAGACGGTTCCTCTCAACCTCCGGGCACAGCCTCCGGTCGTTATTCTTCTCGCCGGTTTGCAGGGTGCCGGCAAGACGACCACGGCCGCCAAACTCGCCCGGCGACTCATCGAGAAGGATAAAAAGCGGGTCATGCTGGTCAGCGTGGATGTACACCGGCCCGCTGCAATCCTGCAGCTGGAGCGCCTCGCCGGCGAAGTGGGCGCGAAGTTCTGTGCCAGCGATGCCAGCGAGAAGGCGGAGGCGATAGCCACCCGGGCGCTGGACGAAAGCCGGCGCCAGCATGCCGAAGTCCTCATCGTCGATACCGCCGGTCGTATGCACGTCGACGCGGACATGATGGACGAAGTCGTCCGGGTGCATGCCGCGGCGGCGCCGCATGAAACGTTCTTCGTCATCGACAGCATGGCCGGTCAGGACGCGGTAAATTCCGCCAGGGCGTTCGACCAGCGGCTGCCGCTGACCGGGGTCATCCTCACGAAAGCCGACGGCGATGCGAAGGGCGGCGTCGCGCTCTCGGTGACCGAGGTCACCGGCAAGCCGATACGCTTCCTTGGCGTCGGCGAAAAAACGGAAGCTCTCGAGCTTTTTCATCCGGACCGCATGGCGTCAAGAATCCTCGGCATGGGCGACGTGCTGTCGCTGGTCGAGGAAATCGAAAGCAAAATCAGCCGCGACACGGCCGACAAACTCGCGAAGAAGCTCAAAAAGGGCAAGGGATTCGACCTGGCGGACCTGCGCGACCAGTTCGAGCAAATGCTCAACATGGGCGGAATCGGTGCGATGCTGGAGAAGCTGCCGCTCGGTAACATCAACCCCGCCGCCCTGCAGAACACCGCGAACGAGCAACAGCTGCGACGCCAGGTGGCGATCATCAATTCAATGACCCAGGAAGAACGGCGCTTTCCGAAAACCATCAACGGCTCGCGCAAGCGGCGCATCGCCCAGGGCAGCGGGCAGCAGATCCAGGACGTCAATCGCCTGCTGAAGCAGCACCTGCAGATGGAAAAGATGATGAAAAAAATGTCCCGTGGCGGGATGAAAAAAATGCTGCGCAACCTCCCCGGCGGCCGCCTTCCGCCCGGCATGCGTCCCTGAAGGCAAGCAGCACGGTCCGGGTCGGGTACCACGTCGCCTGAACCGTATTATTCACGTACGGCACAACCTCTGAGCGGAGCCTCGATCCGGCGGGGGGGCTTTTCAGGATCGTGCGACATCGGCGGGGGACACATCGGCGGGGGACAGTGACCTTATCTCCGGGAAAAGGTCACTGTCCCCCAACTAAAAGGTCACTGTCCCCCTAACTCTGCTTCACTTTTGCCCGGATATCAGTAAAATGCGCCGTTTACTCGGGCCCGGCCCCCGAGCGCAGGCATGTCTGCCTCTCACTACTAATTACGGAAGAGCAATGGTCAGTATTCGACTTTCGCGCGCTGGCGCGAAAAAAACCCCGTTTTACCACCTCGTGGTCACCGACAGCCGCAACCGCCGCGACGGTCGCTACATAGAGCGTCTGGGGTACTTCAATCCCGTGGGCAAGGGGCACGAAGAAAATCTGCGCATCGACCTGGAGCGGGTCGACTTCTGGATGAGCCGTGGCGCGAAACCCTCCGAACGTGTGGCCGCGCTTCTCAAGGCGTCGCGCAAGGCGGCTGACAAGAGCTGAGACCGGAAGTGCGCGACGCGCGTACCGGATTGCGATAAACGTGCGCTGTGGCGCAGGGAACGGACAAGGAGACCGCCGGCGATCCGGTCATTCTGGGACGAGTTTCCGGTCTTTACGGGGTCAAAGGTTGGGTCAGGGTGTTTTCCTATACGGAACGCGCGGACAGGCTGCTCGGCTATCGGCGCTGGTTGCTGAGACTCGACGACGGCTGGACCGCGAAAACGCTTGCCGAGGGCAGAATACACGGTAAGTCCCTGGTGGCGAGGCTTGCAGATATTGAAGACCGGGATGGAGCCGCCGGGCTGGTGGGCGCCGACATCGCGGTGGCTCGCGAGACGTTGCCGGCGATCGGGGAGGGCGAGTACTACTGGGCCGACCTCGAAGGATTGCAGGTTCGCCATCGCGACGGCCGCACGCTGGGGCGGGTGGCGCGCATGCTGGCAACCGGCGCCAACGACGTCATGGTCGTGCAGGCGGACGGCGAGCCGGATCGGGAGATCCTGATTCCGTTCGTGCCGGTGAGGTACGTACTGGGCGTCGATCCTGACGAGGGTGTCATCGACGTCGACTGGGAATGGGACTGATGCGATGCAATTGCAGGTGGTCAGCATATTTCCGGAGATGGTCCGGACGATCGCCGAATACGGGGTCGTCGGCAGGGCGGTTGCGCGCGGACTGCTGACGCTCGACTGTCTGAATCCGCGGGATTTCACCACGGACGCTCATCGTACGGTCGATGACAGGCCTTACGGCGGCGGTCCGGGGATGGTTATGAAGTACGAACCGACGGCGGCCGCGATTGCTGCCGCCCGGGACGCGGCACCGGCAGGAACCCCCGTCGTGTGTCTGTCCCCCCAGGGTTCGTTGTTCGACCAGGCGACGGCGAGGCGCTACGCCGGCGGTCCGGGGCTCATACTGCTCGCGGGCCGCTACGAGGGCATCGACGAGCGGCTGATCGAGAGCCAGGTCGACGAGGAATTGTCCATCGGCGATTTCGTGCTGAGCGGCGGCGAGATAGCGGCAATGGTTGTAATCGATACCGTCGCGAGGCTGCTCCCTGGAGTGCTCGGAGACGATGCTTCGGCGGACCAGGATTCGTTCACGGAAGGGCTTCTTGACCATCCGCATTACACGAGGCCCGAGAGGATCGGGGGCCGGAGAGTCCCGGAGGTGCTGCTGTCCGGCGACCACGCGCGGATCGCGCGATGGCGTTACAAGCAGGCGCTCGGGCGAAGTTTTTTGCGCCGTCCGGACCTCGTGCGGAAATTGCGGCTTAACGATGAGCAGCAGCGGCTGCTGGATGAGTTTTTGAGAGACGAGCGAGCGGCAGCCAACGATGTCGACGCGAACAAGGCTGTTCCCAATTGAATTCAGTGACCAGCACTGCGACTGGCAGGTAGGAAGAGATGAACAAGATAATCGAAGCGATCGAGCAGGAACAAATCAACAAGGAAGTGCCGGATTTCTCGCCGGGCGACACCGTCGTCGTACAGGTCAAGGTTACGGAAGGTGAGCGTGAGCGGCTGCAGGCTTTCGAAGGTATTGTCATCGCAAAACGCAATCGTGGCCTGAACTCGTCCTTTACGGTGCGAAAGATCTCCCACGGCGAGGGCGTCGAGCGTGTGTTCCAGACCCACAGCCCGACCGTGAGCGCCGTGGAAGTCAAGCGCCGCGGCGATGTGCGCCGCGCGAAGCTTTACTACCTGCGTGAACGCACCGGCAAGGCAGCGAGAATCAAAGAGAAGATTTAAGCGTATCGGTTGCTCACGGCCCGTCGTACTGCCACGCGGCCAACGGTCTGCGTGACGACGAACCGCAAGTGATCGAGCCTGAACCAAATTCGTCCATGAGAGTCTTTCGTGGCATGAGGATCCTCTCCGGCGGTCGGAGCCCCATGGGCCTGCAGCGAGCCGGCGCCGCTTGGCACGGCTTGCTTCTGGTCTCCATGCTGATGAGTGCCGGCTGTGCGTCACTGATGTCATCCGCCGCGACCGGTATGGCCGACAACCTGTCTGCCGCCGTGCTCAACCAGACCGACCCCGAGACGGTCCGCGCCGGCGCGCCGGCCTACATGTTGTTGCTCGACAGTTTTCTGGAGGAAACTCCGGACGATCCTGCGCTGCTTGGTGCTGCGGCAAATCTGTACGCATCTTACGGATCGGTATTCGCGGACGATCCCGCCCGCGCTGAACGATTGACGGAACGGGCGCGCCAGTACGGCGCGCGAGCGCTTTGCCTGAGTTACGAGCCATCCTGCGACTGGCCCGGTATGAGTTTCGATCGGTTTGAAGCAACCCTCGTGGGTCTCTCGCCAAGTCACGCCGAGGCCGTCTATAGTTACTCGGTCGCCTCGCTTGCCTGGATTCGCGCCCACAGCGCCGACTGGAACGCCCTTGCGGAATTGCCGCAGATGGAGGCGCTGCTCAACCGTTACCTGGACCTCGAGGGCAGCGAAATGAGAGGCAGTATTTACACTTACCTCGGCATACTTGCTACGCTCAGGCCCCCCGCGCTCGGCGGTGAACCGGAGAAGGCCAAGGCATGGTTCGAGCGCGCCATCGAGCTGACCAAAGGACAGGATCTCGGCGCGAAAGTTGAATATGCGCGCAGTTACGCGCGACTGCTGTACGAAAGGGAATTGCACGACCGGCTTTTGCAAGAGGTTATGGCCGCCGATCCGGAAGTGCCGGGCTACACATTGACCAACGTTCTTGCGCAACGAGATGCCGCGGTGCTGCTGGCGAGCGCGGATGAATACTTCTGACGCCACCGTCGCCGTGCGACCCACGGTATTGCTGCCGCCTCAGCCACGAGTTGCGCGAAATTGCAGGCAGGTACGCGGCAAAAGTCGACCTTGGAGGATGCCGATGCGACATTCGAGAATCATCACCGCAGCACTCATTGTGCTGGCGTCGACGTTGACGGCGCGCGCGGACGCGGCCGACCTGAAAATCGCCACGGTTCTTCCGGAGAACACACAATGGATGAAAGACATGCGCGCCGGCGCTGCCGAGATCAAGGAGCGAACGGACGGCCGGGTTAATTTCAAGTTTTATTCCGGCGGCGTGCAGGGCAACCCCGGCAAGGTATTGCGCAAGATCAAGATCGGTCAGTTACACGGCGGCGCCTTTACGCCGACGGATCTGCAGCAGGTATACCCGGACTTGAACATTTACGGTCTGCCGTTCCTGTTCGAATCGGAGGGCGAGGTCAACTACGTGCGCGAGCGCATCGATCCGAAGCTCGCGAGCGGCCTCGAAGACGCCGGTTTCGTGAGTTTCGGTTTCTCGGGCGGTGGCTTCGCGATCGTCATGTCGAACGTGCCGGTGCGCAGCCACGACGACCTCAAGGGCAGAAAAATCTGGGTGCCCGAGGGCGACCTGATCAGTTACGAGGCCATGAAGGCGCTGCGGCTATCCCCGGTGACGCTGCCGATCACAGACGTCCTTACCGGCTTGCAGACCGGCCTGATCGACATCGTTGCGATGTCCCCGGCGGGCGCACTCGTGCTGCAATGGCACACGAAAGTCGACTATCTCACGAAGATGCCCATTCTGTACTCGATGGGCCTGCTCGCGATCGAGGCAAGAACCTTCAACCGCATTGATGCCGCCGATCAGGCCGTCGTGCGCGATACGATGAGCCGGATCTATGCGAAATGGAATGCGGAGAACCAGCAGGATGCGGAAAACGCCTTGCAGGCGCTCATCAGGTCGGGCATCGAGCCGGTCGAACCGGCGCCCGGCGAGCAACAGAAGCTGCAGGAAATAATGGAACAACAGAACCGGGTCATGGCAGGCAAGGGCATGTTTTCGCAGGACCTGCTCGAGGATGTGCTGCAGCACATACACAGTTACAGAGACGAATTCGACGCCGATGAGTCGGTCGCGGCGCATTAGTCACGCTGCCGGTGAAGCAGCTGCCAGGAATGCCCTGAAGAAGTCAAATCCCGACAGTTCAAAGCGGCTGCCGCGGTGACTGAGAACGCTTCCGGCATGGCAGCCCGTTTGTATCGCCTCGGTACCGCGTTCGAGAACGCACTGCTGGTCCTGCTGCTATGCGGCATGATGATTCTTGCGGTTGGCCAGATCGTTCTCAGGATATTCTTCGATTCCGGAATTCTCTGGGCCGACGAACTCCTCAAGATCCTTGTGCTCTGGGTTGCGTTGGTCGCCTCGGTGGCGGCGAGCCGAAGCCGCCGGCATCTGCGAATCGATGTGTTGTCCCGTTACGTCCCGGAGCGGTTTTCGCGCATACCAGGCGTACTCGTCGACGCATTTGCCGCGGGCATATGCGGTGTCATTGCCTGGCATTCCGCCCGGTATATTATCCTCTCGGCCGAGTTCGGCGAGACCGTGCTGATCGATACCCCAACCTGGCTGGCACTCGGCATATTGCCGCTTGCTTTCGCCCTGATGGGTTATCGCTTCGCGCTGTACGCTTTCGCAGGATTGTTGGACCTTCGGCAGCGAGACCTGGAGGACCAGTCCGGATGATTCTCCTGAGCGCAGCGCTGCTGTTGCTGGCCGTTCTCGGAGCACCGTTATTCACGGTCATTGCGGCGAGTGCGATGCTGGGCTACCAGCAGGAAGGCATCGACCTGATGGCGATCGCCATCGAAATTCTGGGCATTGCGGAAATGCCTTTCCTGTCGGCAATCCCGCTTTTTACGTTCGCCGGGTATCTCTTGAGCGAAAGCAACGCGCCGCGCCGGCTGGTGCGCCTGACCAACGCCGTGCTTGGCTGGATGCCTGGCGGGCTGGCGATTGTCGCGCTCACGGCCTGCGCGTTCTTTACCGCATTTACCGGCGCCTCCGGAGTTACCATTATCGCGCTCGGGGCGATTCTTTATCCTGCACTGCAGCACGACGGTTACCCGGACGATTTCAATCTTGGCCTGGTCACGAGCGCCGGCAGCCTCGGTTTGCTGTTCGCACCATCGTTGCCGCTGATTCTCTACGGCGTGATCGCGGAAGTGCCGATCGACGGCCTTTTCCGGGCGGGCGTGCTGCCGGGTCTGCTGATGCTGATCATGCTGTCCGCGTGGAGCCTCTGGGTGAATCGTCACATTCGCAAGCCGGTCGGCGACCTTTCCGTTCGTGAGGTCGGCGCGGCGCTCAGGGAATCGATGTGGGAATTGCCGCTTCCGGTCGTCGTGCTCGGCGGGATCTATTCCGGTTTTTTCGCGGTATCCGAGGCGGCGGCGGTGACCGCGCTGTACGTGCTGGTGGTCGAAGTCCTGATACTGCGGGAGGTCAAACTGGCCCACCTGCCGCTCATCATGCGCGAGTCGATGCTGCTGGTCGGTGGTATCCTGATCATCCTCGGCGTGTCGCTCGCCTCGACCAATTACATGATCGATGCCGGCGTCCCGCAGAAACTGCTTGCGGTCGTCGCGGAAATGGTGACGAGTCCTGCCAGTTTTTTGTTCCTGCTCCTGATATTCCTTTTGATTCTTGGCGCCATCCTGGACATATTTTCCGCGATAGTGCTGGTGGTGCCGCTTATACTTCCCATCGCCGCGCAGTACGGCATAAACGATTTTCACTTGGGAATAGTATTTCTTGCCGCAATGCAACTGGGGTATTTGACACCGCCGGTCGGTCTGAATCTGTTTATTGCAAGCTTTCGGTTCGATCAGCCGATCATGAAAGTGTATTCCGCAACGTTCCCGTTTCTGGTAATTCTGTTGCTCTCTGTCATTGTTATTACATATTGGCCACAATTGTCCCTTTGGTTGTTGCCGGGTTGAAGCGGACCGGCTGTTTCGACCGGAACACCGACAACCGGCTGTCGAGCCGCTACATGAACATCTCAGCAGGAGGCGAAAATGAGTAAACGTAACGGACTGGGCAGATTCTTCAGCGGAATCTGGACGGGAGTCAACGGGGTACGAAAAGTACTGCACCTGTTGCTGTTGCTGTTCATTTTTTCCATCGTTTTCGGGATATTTTCGGCCTCGGCGCCGAAATTGCCCGACCAGGCGGCGCTCGTGATCCGGCCGGTCGGCAACCTGGTGGAGCAACTCGAGGGTGACCCGGTCGATCGGGCGCTGGCAGAACTCCTGGGCGATGCGAATCCGCAGACGCTGGTGCAGGACATCATCGACGGACTCGAATTTGCAAAGGACGACGACCGAATCAAGGCGGTTTACTTCGATCTGGACGATTTGAGCGGCGGCGGGCTCAGCAAGCTGCAGCTCATCGGCGCCGCGATCGACGAGTTTCGCGTCTCCGGCAAACCGGTCATTGCGATGGCCGATGCCTACGGCCAGCCGTCGTATTACCTGGCCTCCCGCGCAGATAACGTGTACCTGCACCCACAAGGCTTTCTCATGCTGCGCGGTTACGGCGTCTATCAGAATTACTACAAGGATGCCATCGACAAACTGAAAATCGACTGGAACGTGTTCAAGGTCGGTACGCACAAATCGGCTGTAGAGCCGTTTACGCGCAACGACATGTCAGACGAAGACCGCACGTCGATGACGCAACTGCTGGCTCAATTCTGGGCGCACTATCGCGACGACGTGCAGAACGCCAGGCAGATGGAGGCGAATACGCTCGATGATCTTCTTGCCAATTACATCGAGCACGTGCGAAACGCGGGCGGCAGCACCGCACTTGCGGCTCTCGAATCCGGCCTGGTCGATGAGTTGCTGACGCGCGAAGAGCTGCGCGAGAGGATTGCCGAATACGCCGGAGCGGATCCAGAAAACGTGGATTACTTCAACGCAGCGGAACTCGGCGATTATCTCGGGCAGATGCGCCTCATGAGCGGCGACCCGGCAAAACGCGAGAACGTCGCAATTGTCGTTGCTGCCGGCGAAATACTGGACGGGGTGCAGCCGCCCGGGACCATCGGCGGGGATTCGACCGCGGAGGTGCTACGCCGCGCGCGCATGGATGAATCGGTCAGGGCCGTGGTGCTGCGCGTCGACAGCCCGGGAGGAAGCGCCTTTGCGTCGGAGGTCATCCGTAACGAGATCGAATCGCTCAAGCAGTCCGGCATTCCGGTGGTCGCCTCGATGAGCAGCGTTGCCGCATCCGGGGGCTACTGGATTTCCATGGCGGCGGACCGGATCTATGCGAGTCCCGCAACCATCACCGGCTCGATCGGAATATTCGGCATGTTTCCGACCTTTCAGCGATCGCTCGATACACTTGGTATTTCCACGGACGGAGTCGGCTCGAGCCAATGGGCCGGCGAACTCCGGGCAGACCGGGCCATGTCCGACGATGCCAGGGAACTGGTCCAGGTGATGATCGAGGACGGCTACGATGACTTCATCGGCAAGGTTGCAATCCATCGGGATATGCAGCCGGAGCAGGTCGACCGCATCGCACAGGGACAGGTCTGGACCGGGACCGATGCGTTGGAAAACGGCCTGATCGACAGCCTGGGCAGCCTGGAGGACGCGATCGCGGCCGCAGCGGAACTGGCGGAGCTCGAGCCTGACGAGTACGGCGTCATATATTACGAAAAGGAACTGACGCCGGCGGAGCAACTCGCCTTACAGTTTCTGGGCGGTGCCGCGCACGTCGGACTGGATGTGAAAAGCCTGTTCGCACGTCGATCCGAACGACAGTTGACGATGGATCGCATTGCCGACGTGGTGACGACGGCGTTGTCGCCGGTGCTGCGCTTCAATGACCCGAAGGGCATGTACGCGCATTGTTTTTGCGTGTTTCAGTAATGGCGATACGACCAGCTTTGTTCATGAACGGCACAGCGTATCGGCGGAGCCGGGCTTGGGGGGAGGGCTTTCAGGAACGCCGTAAACCCATCCATGGGGGCTTCGTGCGAAACATCCCTGTTTCGCACGATCCTGAAAAGCCCTCCCCCCAAGCCCGGCTCCGTTAACCTGACTTTCGCAACTCGCGCCTGATTTCCTGCCATTGTGGCGATTTTCTGTGCGTAAGTAGTTGAGCGTGCAGCAGCTGGAGTTCAGGAAGTGCGTGTTGCACGAGCGGGTGATGCCAGCCGGCGCCCTGCTGATGACCGGCCATGAACTGGTTGGATCGCATCACAGAGGACTCGACCCGCCGCGTGGCGAGGTCGAGCTCGCGGCGCAGCTTCCTGACGCGGATCGGGACGCTGATCGCCGGCAGCGCCGCGGCGGTGTCGCTGCTGCCGGTTGCGCGCGGCGCGGAAAACGCCGCCAGCGGGGAGCAGGCGCCCGACGAATCGGGGCAAGCAGGGCGAGGAATACGAATCCGACGAGCTGCAACTAGGGCCACGTCGTCGGGTTGCCCCAGCCGCAGTCGCGGCAGACCTGCAGCGTCAGCTTGCCGCCTTTCGCCCGCATGGCCCGCTCGCGGCTCCGCACCGTCGTGGGGAAATCGGGAACCTCACGCATCGCCGCGCTCCAGCACAGCGTGGAGCGCTTCTTCAGCTGAAAGGGGAGCGGACGGGTGATCGTCTATACCAGACGCGCGAGGAAGCGATCACCGATGTACGGGAATATGTGGCGGTGTATTACAACTCGAAGCGCCTGCACTCGACGCTCGGATACACGACACCGATGAACTACGAAAAACTCTTAACAAAGTGACCGAAACGCTTGACCACTACAAAATCGTATATACTGATAAAGCTAGTAATTTTTTGCAGTACCAACAGAGCAATGGGCAGCGGCGATGGCAAACCTAAAGTGTGCTGAATATCCACAGTGGGTAGTCTCGTGAAAGGCAAAATAAGTAGCGTGATAACTCACGGTACCCCGGGTTCGCAGCGCTTGGAGAGACGTACGACTGCCGAGGACGTTGCTCTAGTGTTACGCGCGAGGATTCTAGAAGGACATTACGCTCCTGGAGAGTTCATTCGGCAAGACGATATCGCCAACCAGCTCGGGGTTAGCCGAGTGCCGGTTCGGGAGGCGCTGCACTACTTGGAAGCTGACGGTCTCGTGACGCTCGTGAAGTACCGCGGTGCCGTAGTTCCTACTTTATCGATTGTGGAATTGACTGAAATTCGCGAACTGCGGCAGCTAATCGAATCTTACCTTATGCGGTATGCCATTGAAAATATTACGCCCGGCCAATTGCTAGAAGTTAACGCGATATCGACCAAATGCCGCCGAGTACGCTCTGCGACACCCGAGTGGGTTGAATTAAACGTTCAGTTCCATTTGCGCCTTTATGAGACAGCAGACAGGCCGGTTGCTCTTCAATTGTTACGGAGACTCTTACTTCGAACTAACTGCTATCTAAGAGTGCAGCCTGAACGCTCACCGCCTGACAAGAAACGAAGCGACGAAGAACATCAACAATTGCTTGAATTGGTGGAGGCGCGCGATACAGACGGCGCGCTTGCGTTATTGAAAATGCATATCAGTTCACATTCGGAGCGCATGAAGGAGAGTCTCACCTGCCGGGAACCATCTGCTGGTTAGTCAAACGGGCAAGATTCTACACGCAGCATTTGGCGGTATGCTGTCGTTGGCAAAGGCGAATTGAGCAGGTCACCGTCGGCGTTCAATCTTCTCCCATAAATGCCTTCCCGAGAGCGGCCGATTCTCTGCCTAAACGGCTCGTTGCTTGCGGGCCATAAGACCCGCTCGCAACCGCTCGAGCCCCTCAGCTTGGCGCGACTTGTTGTTTGCGAGCGCCACACGCAGATGCCCGGCCCCTTGACTGCCCCAAATACTTCCTGGCACAACTTGTACTTGAAAGTTAGTCTTCAGAAAGCGTGCGACTTCAAGATCGTCACCACCGATCCAAGGAAACGCAAACTGCCCTGCATCCGGAAGGGGACACCGGCACCCACAAAAACCATCGAGTGCCTCCACTGTAAGTTGCGCATTTACGAGCAATCGAGCGCGCGACTGGCTGGCGCCACGCTCACGTACGGGTGATGTGAGCGCGGCGAGTGCGGCGTGCTGAGATGTTGCGTCAGGTTTCCCTTGATGCGTAAGGAATAAGAGATCTTCGAAAACAGCAACGTTCTCGGCACTTGATAAGATCCACCCGAGTCCGAAACCGGTCATATCGTACACCTTGGCCGTACCACCAATTATTACTGCTCTGTCACGATTACCGATCGAGGCGTAACTACAATGATTGCCGCGGAAGACAAGGCGATCGTATATTTCATTAACAACTACAAGTATGCCAAAACGATCGGAGATAAGCGCAAGCGTCTTGAGGTCGTCACGCCGCCAAACAAACCCCGTCGGGTTATTCGGGTTCGTCAATAGAATGGCGCGTGCGCCTGCTGCCGCGTGAGCCTTGATGGCGTCAAGGTCGGGGGCAAAGCCACCTTCGGGAATGCGCTGCAGGGGCACACGCACGACCGTTGCACCGACGGCGCTCGCCATGTGTGTGAGGCCGATATAGTCAGGATCTGGAACGATCACGACGTCACCCGGATCGATACCTGCCAATGCTGCCATTGCAATTCCTGGTCTCGCGCCGCCTAGCAGCAGAACCTCTTGCGCGTCAATATTGACTCCGTGTTCCTCGCGATAGGTGCTTACAATCGCGTGCTTTAGCGGCTCCAGCGTCAGATATCGCGTATTCCCAGCCCGTAGCGAAGCAATTGCAGCCTCTATGATTTCTGGGTCACAATCAAAGTATTCACCAATCCCCAGGTCGACAAACGGTCTCGATGGCTTCGACTGAACCGACGGAGCTCCGGCGTTCTCTAGGCGGAACCGTTTTCCGAATTTAGGGTAGATCTGACCGAGCGCACGCAATGCGAGCGGGAGATCAAAGGTAGGAGGCTCCTCACCGTATGCCCGATCGACTAATCTTGAGAGTTTCATAAATCCCTTGCTTTTGTGTTTTTTATCTACCTGCTTGCGTCCTTTGAGAGCGTCACCCACTCAGCCTCTCCTGCCCTAATATACCGAAGATTGTATCCGGTATCCAATTTGGTCTATTATCGAGTTGACAGCGTGTACCGGTGCCGTGGCTTGGCAGCAGCCGGAAAACCGAGTCGAGGGGTCTTTAATGCAGAGCAGCATTTGCCATAGAACAGCTCGATCATTTCTCTCCATCTCAGGCCGCGGGCAGTGCGAGGAGTTAGCTCATCGCAGGTTCATTCGCTCGCATTCAGATTGCTCGGTCAACTGGAGAAATCAGATAGTCGAGTCACATTTTCTTGCTGATTTGCCTTGGATACTTATGAGTTTGCTGCCCATGCTTATGCTCAAGACATTTCACAGGTTGGCCGGCGTCCAGCCAGCCGCACCTCGGAAGCTGATCTCAATCGCTGGGGGTGCTAGGTCTGACTTCATGATGAAACGACGCAGCGTCCTAAAGTCTGTTGGTCTGCCTGGTCCGGGACTTCTTGTTGGGAGCTGTAGTACGCGCACGACACCCACGACAACCGATCCTTAACCTATGGGAAAGAAGACCGGCGGTGCTTACTCACGTTCAGCCACTCACCCTTTTCACCCTTTCACAATGTCGGCTTGAAACTTGTCATTGGTGAAACGATGTCGCCTGACGATGAGTACGAAAGAAAGAAGGATGGCGGCAAAAGCTGGGACGTCAATTACTGAATCATGGGCACAGTATCCAGAAGCAAACTGGAAGCAATGACGTCGTTGTATGAGAGTTCATGCACATAACAACTGCTAGAACGGGAAAGACAAACACACTGTCGCGGCGGACAGTAACCTTGGCGCCGAGAGTAGTAAAGTGCACAAAGAGTTTGACAGCGGGTCGTGTTAACAAGTACGTGTGAGATAAAGGAGAAGCATTGTGGAGAATGGGTTGGAAGCGGCCGAGAGGCAACGTGCGGCGATCATCGAGCATTACATCGAGAAGAATGGAGCGAAGTATCAAGGATTCAAGAGTGCGGCGGACGGCGTGAACCACTTAGCGTTTATCACAGAAAAACTTGACGAGACCATCGAATACTACACCCAAGTAATACGCCTCAGGTTGGATCGTGTGCGCGCCGGGACCAGCGACCCGAGAGTGACGCAGGTGTTCTTCGATATGGGTCACGGAGAGCTGCTCGCCTTCCTGCACATCCCGAATGTCAAGGGGCGAGCGCAGACCGGCCTGGGTGGTCTTCATCACTGGGCGCTAACCCTGAACACAGAGCAGTACGAATCAGCCAGAAAGCGACTCGACGAGCGGGAGCTCGCATACACAACCATCGAACATGAGATCCTAACCACAATAACCACAAAGGATCCAAATGGAATCGTATTAGAGCTATCAATGTGGAAGCACGAATAATCGTGAGGCTGGCGAAGAATGCTTAAAAAAGGGGGGGGTACGGCATGTCTGGTAACTTAGCAGGCGTTTTGGCAAGGCTCCGTGATTCAAGCTAAGCTCATGCGGGCGAATCAGAATATGCGTTGGATAGTCGTCGCAATGTTTTTCTTCGCGTCGGTAATATCCTACGTCGACCGTCAAGTGCTGTCCGTGAACGCACCGTTGATTCGCGAGCAATTCGCGTTGAGTAACGTCGACTACTCGTACTTGGTCACATCGTTTCTCGTGGCCTACACGATCGGGTATACGGCATTGGGCATCGTCGTTGATCGATTGGGGACGCGACTTGCGTTCGCCCTCTTTATTGTGTGCTGGTCAGTCGCTGGTGTAGCACACGCACTGGTTATTGGCCCATTGAGTTTGGCTGTTTGTCGTTTTTTGCTCGGGTTTTTTGAGGGCGGCTCCCTTCCCGCGGCTCTTCGTGGGATTTCCGAATGGTTCCCGGCGCGAGAACGCGCTACGGCAATAGGAATTTATGCCGCGGGAACGCCAATCGGGACAATGATCGCGGCACCAATAATCGTCTTTGTGACGATCATTTTCGGTTGGCGCTTCGCATTCGTGGCAACAGGTGCCGTAGGCTTTATTTGGCTAGTGTTCTGGTTGCGAACTTTCTACCTACCCGAGAAGCACCCGCGGATAAGCATCGAAGAACGGAACCTGATCATTGCAGACAGGCGCGAGAGCAACTCAGTGCGGCGTCGGGGTCACACAGTCCGCGGTTTGCTGCGGAAGCGCGAAACTTGGGCGATTATAGTATCCCATTCCTTGTTTTCTCCGGTTTGGTGGTTCTACGTTTTCTGGTTGCCTGCTTACTTGCATGACGAGCGTGGCCTCACCTTGCAAGAAGTTGGTGGTAGCGCGTGGATACCCTTCCTCACGGGTGCAGCCGGAACAATATTCGGAGGTTGGCTGTCAAGCTGGCTGTTGAAGAGCACGAAGAGTCTGGCCACGGCGAGGTACGCGGTTTTTGTAATCGCCAGCCTAGGTAGCTTACTAGGGATTCCAGCCGCATTCGTATCGGAACCGTGGATGTGCGTGGCTCTAATAAGCATCGTAACGTTTGCGCTCTGCATGTGGGCGACAACCATGATGTCACTGCCGGCCGATGTAGTTCCGTCACAGCTAGTGGGGTCACTTAGTGGGCTATCGGGAAGCGGCGGAGCCCTTGGCGGTGTGCTTTTTACTCTGTTAACAGGCTGGCTCGTGGACAATTTCTCATACTGGCCAGTATTTTGTCTTGCGGCTGTTATGCCGCTGAGTGCGGTCGGAATACTCTATGTGGTCATGCCGAAGATTCAGCAGATAGCGTTCGATGGAACCCTGGCTCAACCGTCTCCAGCAACGGAAAATAGATGATGCAAGCTGCCCACGCGGCGTGATCAGGAGCAGCGCGCGGGACTGTGGAAGCTCGACTTCGATACGCCAGATCATTTGTTCTCCAGTGAGTTTGTCATGAGCGAAGAGACGATGACCGGTTTGCCGAAAACGGGATAGTGGCGGCAACCCTGTTGTCCCACGGGCTTCGTTCCTCGGGTATCAAATAGCGATTGGACACCGAGATGCACACGATGGTCACTTAGTGTGTCACCCTACACGGAGGCCATTATCAGTTCGGCCCTAATGCGCAGAGGCGTGGGGCATGATTGAAAAGCTGGGACACCGAAACAGGAGAACTGGCAATGATCGTTGTGGAGGATCCTTTGACGGGCATGAATTCAATCAAGAGAGTGGCGGTCATCCTTGAAGATGGGGTTCGGCCTGAATAGCAGCTCTTGCCAGGCAGTTTCTGTGAATGAGGCCGGCGTTTCCGACGTGGAGTTGGGGTCATGTGGTGTCGTAGGGATTGTCCGGGAAGATTGGGGGTGACGAGCAAGAATGCGATTCACCTCGGCAACCGGACGGGTTGCATCGTGAGACCCGTCCGGCAGATCATCACAGTGATGCTGATCAGCGTCATGGGACAAAAACAGGGAGGTGGCCGGAGGTTATCCGTGATCGTGTTCGCGGTCGCTCTCAGTTTCGCAGCAAGTGGCGCAACGGAAGGCAATGTTGTCGCACTGCGGCCATCTTGGCTCATTGATGCCACCGGGCAGCCCCTGGTTGCAGAGGCGGTGGTCGTCGTTCGTGGAAATCGAATCGAGGAAGTTGGTACTCGAGCATCTATAGAGATACCCGCCGGCGCAAGGATCATTGATCTGCCCGGGCAAACGTTGATGCCAGGGTTGATTGACACTCATTCACACCTGGTGAATCGCAGTATGTACCCATCGCCTTTTGGTGGTGCTGGTCAGCGGCGGGCGCCGGTGGCCGAGCAGATGGTCAAGATGGTGCGTAACGCACGGGTCCAGTTGTTGAGCGGGATCACAACCCTGCGTCAGTGCGGCGAACGTGATCTTATCGATCTCGTTCTCAAGAAAGCAGTGGAGACCGGGATGCACCCAGGCCCGCGGATCATCAGCGCGGGCGAACATATCGAAGCAGGAGCATCAGATACCGAGGAGGCGATTCGCGGCAGGGTCATCAGGTACGTTAATGAGGGCGCCGAGTGGATCAAGATGAGAACCGTTGACCTCAGTCCGACAACGGCGGAACTCTCGCCCGCTCTTCTGAAGGCCGGGGTCGATGAGGCGCATAAACATGGAGTGAAGGTTACCGTTCATGCAACGGGTCGATGGGGCTCAGCGGTCAGGGCCGCAATCGAAGCGGGAGTCGACAACATCGAGCATGTGCGGCCGATCTCTGAGGACATTATCAGATTGATGCTCGACCACGGTACGACAGCGAGCTTCACACCTCTTGCCTACGTCGGTTGGTATGTAACGCCGGAGGCGATTGAGATGATGGACCAGGGTGTAAGCAATGCCGAGGAATGGATGGACTATCTTGATGAGCAGATCGCCGACTACCTGGAGGCAAATCCGGATGCACTGACGGAGGACCGGCCCTTCGTAAGTCCGGTAAGTGACACCGAACCGTGGCGCGCATCGCGCGATATGTTTGAAGCGCTGGAAAAAATCAGGCGGGAGTACCGTCGGGCGCATGAGTTGGGCTTGCCGTTCAGCTTAGGGCTGGATGCTCGATACGGTGGGCAGGCCTGGCAACTGCAGTTCCTGGTCGAGGCTGGAATTCCTCCCATGGATGCGATTCGTGCTTCCACGAGCGTCGCTGCAACCTTGATCGGATACGGCGATCGACTCGGAACCATAGAAAGTGGCAAGTTGGCGGATTTGATCTCCGTGGAAGGCAATCCGCTGGAGGACATCAGCGCAATCCGTCGAGTCCGCCTGATAATGAAAGATGGCGTTCGCTACGACACCCTTTCGTGGCGCTGATTGCAGGAGCTCGCGCGACTGTAAAAGCAGCATGGATTTCCAATCCGGTACGCCGCAAGAGTCGCGGAACAGGCGGCGCATTCTGCAGGGTATGGCCATCGAGCAGGTCGACGATCAGATTCAGTCGTCGCGTGCGCTAGCTTCTCTCCCATTCAGAACGTAACTGCGCTCCATCGCGCAAGTTACAGTGTGAAATTCCCATGATGGAATATCTTGCACATTGGATACGATATATAGTATTGTGCAAAAAACAAAAGCCAGAGGGAGCGCAAGAGGGGGCGAGGGTTCTCAATAAACGGTCGACTGTGCGTCGCCACAGATTCGGCTACTTCCAACGGCCCGCGCATCCCTGCGAACCAATGCATCCGATGTTGGACCCTCAGCCATCCAATGGGCGGAATGACTTCAGAGATGCCAGACGAGCGAATCGTTGAACGCGCACAGCCAGGGCAAGAGGTCGATATTCAGGCAATAACGGCAATGCCCGTTTCAAGAGGTCTTACAGTTCAATGTCACAGTCTATTGAACATTCATGCGCGGAGGACTTCGTCATCACAGTCGAACCGACAGGTCCAGATGACTCGGCGATGACAGGTCCACGAGACCGCAGCAACCTGTGCCGACGTGACCTTGAAACAGTCGTACGACGCTGTCTGTCAGCCAAAATGGACGTTCCGCCCCGGTTCCACTCCCCGGCGCTGCTATCACCTGCGGAATGCGCTACAGCATCTCATATCTCATATCGCATAGCGCTGCGCGATCGCAGTCGAGCGGTTCGTACAAACGACCGCTCGCTGCGAATGATAAGTACGTGCCTGATTGTTATGCTCGCTTTCGTTCCACCGTACGTTCTTGCTGATGCTGCATCCGGAACTAGGGCAGCAACCACCGACGCTACGTTAACGACCACCGATGATCCTCGACGCATCCGAATTCCACCACGCTCGATGGACGACTCACCTGTGCTCGTGCTTCGCGGAGGCACCATCATCGACGGAACGGACGCCGATCCAATCAGGAACGGTGTGTTGGTGATTCAAGGAGACAGGATCGTAAGTGTCGGTTCGCGCGGCCAGGTGAAGTTACCGCAGGAAGAGCACCGAGTTATCGACGTGTCAGGCTCATACCTCATACCCGGCTTGATTGATCTTCATGTTCATCTGGCAGGGTACTGGAAAACCGACGATGTCCTGTTCGGAGATTCCGACGCCACCGCTGCCATCAGAGGCACGAGAAAGCTGGCAGCCCTGCTGGACGGGGGCATTACGACAATCCGCGACGTAGGGACCCGAAACGACGTTGCTCTCGGGATCAAGCAGGCAGTAGAGCGCAGGATCTTCGACGGGCCAAGAGTGTTCTGGGCTGGCAAGGGAATCCTCGCTCGAGGCGGCCACGGCGACGAAATCAGATTCGGAACGAGCGCAAGCAGTCAAGGCACGATACATAGCGGAGGGCCATATGCGCGTGTCGCGAACGGACCAGAGGACTGGCAGCTGGCGGTACGTGAGAATCTCCAGCAGCACACCGATCTGATCAAACTCTTTGCTCCATTTTCCCGAAGCGAAGTGGCTTCAGCCATAACAGAAGCGCACATGCAGGGTATTCGCGTCACCGTCGATGCGTTCGGGAAGTATACGACATGGGCTGTCGAAGCCGGCGCGGACAGCATCGAACACACACTCAATACGCCGGACGAGGCAATAGAGCTGATGGTCAGGAACGGCACGGCTCTCATCCCGACCCTGACCACGTATCACAAACTCCTGACGAAGGGCCATCCCGAGGCCGGTTTGCCGTCCGGCGGCTATTATCACGATCCCCACCGTAGTTACGAAATGACCCATGAAGGCAATCTGGAGATTGTGCGCAAGGCACACAATGCGGGGGTGAAGATCGGGGTCGGCACGGATATGAGTTTTGCCGGCGAAGAGTCTTACCCAGGAGCGTACTTTACCGAGATGAGCTTTCTCAGTGATGCGGGAATGAGTAACCGCGAAGTCCTGGAAAGCGCCACGGTTGTGGGTGCTGAAATTCTGGGTATGGAGGACAAACTTGGAACGCTGCAGGAGGGAAAGCTGGCCGACGTGCTGGTGCTGCGCGCAAGTCCTCTGTCGGATATTCAGAACGCTCGAGAAATCGAGCTGGTGATCGCCGACGGTCGAGTTGTACGAGGCCCTGACGCCGATTAGGACGGTGTCGGACGCCGGCTGGCTCCAGATCCACAGAAGGCTGATGTGTTCCACGAATCCGGACGCCAGGCCAGGCGATCAAAAGCGCCTGGCGAGGTGAATGATGAAAATGAGCGGGGCTTCACATTGCAATCAGACTGCGTGAATCAATGCCTGCTGTGTAGTTAATCTGTCAAGGAGCAGCACGATGCCTCACCTGCGTTCATTAATGTTTGTTTCTACGATTGGCCTAGCGTTACTTGCTTCGCAAGCGATTGCCCAGTCTCTTCCATCGACCTGGGGCCCGCAAGGACCGCCGTACGTACCAGGCAGGCCGATCGCTATCGTCGGCGGCGCTTTGATCGACGCAGTCAGTGGAGACGTCAAAACCGGCTACACGGTACTGATTGAAGGCAACGTGATTAGCCAGGTCGCGCCCGGCGAAAACGTAAAAGTCCCCAAAAACGCCGAGATCATTGACGCCCAGGGCATGACGGTCATGCCAGGTCTCATCAATGCAAATGGCCACATCAATAATCCTCCCCTGTCCGTCGCTCCTGCGACAGACATGACCTTGGCGGAAATGAAAGCGAGATGGGATGCGGTAGCCGAGGCAGCACCTCGAACCGCCTATGTTTCCCTCATGCAAGGCGTCACCAGTATTCGCAATACCGGGGGGAGTTTGCAAGGCGTTATTCCGCTGAAGAAGAAGATCGATGCCGGCGAAGCAGCGGGCCCTCGTCTCTTTCTGGCGGGAGGGCACTTCATGAGCCCGCAATTCTTCGAGCATATGATTGAGAGAGACAGGACGCCGCCGGAGCTGGTCGACTACGTGCGCAACGAGTTCAAGTTCTATGTACTGGACGACCTTGATGAGACACTGGATCGTGCGCTGGCGAAGGACTACACCTACGTCAAGCTCGTTCTTTCGGATCAGCAATTTGATGGAACCAACGACTTTACTGACGAGCAGTTGAAAAAAATAATTTCCAAGGCAAAAGCCCGGGGGAAAAAAGTCGATATTCATGCCAACGACACTAACCATGGCTATGCGCGCTTGCTCAAGTTTGACTTCGACACCCTCGAGCATCCATTTTCCAGTAAGGTTTTGCTGGACCATGACACCATCGCAGGGTTCGCCAAGAAGGGAATAATAGTTGCGACGTTATATATTGTGCGCGCAACTGCGGCGAATCACGCAGAAGACCCGAATCTGTTTAATGAGACCAAGTACATCATGTCGATGTTGCCTGAGGATTACAGGCTCCTGATGAGCTATCGGGACAAGATGCTCTATAACAAAAGAAATCCTACGCTGTCCGGGCTTCCGATCTATGCGCGAAATACGTCAGTAAGTGATGCGTTTGGGCAAGACGGACCCTCGTACGAGCGCACCCTGCAGTATCGCGAAACCTCGCGGGAGAACATGCGGCACTTCATCCGCGCCGGTGTGAAATTGGCTATGGGAACCGACGGCACAACATTCCTTAATTTCCAGCAAGACGACGCCGAAGCTACTGAAATGCGGACGATGGTCGAACTCGGAATGTCGCCGATGGAGGCGATCGTCAGCTCGACGCGCAATGGTGCAGAGGCTTTGGGCATGCTTGATAAGCTGGGAACCATCGAGGCCGGCAAGTTGGCGGATGTGATCGTCGTCGCAGGGGATCCTCTCAAGGACATGAATGCCATGAAAAGGGTTGCATATGTCGTTAAGGGTGGAGTTCGGTTCAAATAGCGATGCGTGAGCCAATCTGTTTGCGCTTGCTTCGGAGTGAGGTCATGGGCGGCCGCAATAACGGTCTCGTTCCTGATGAGAATCCGAACACAGGATCGCCGGGGCGACGCTGGTTACCCGCCATGACCATCGTGCTGCTGGTGTGGCTCAGCGGGGCGGCGGAAGCACTCGCACGGCAGGATGTGATGGCGATCCACTCATCCTGGCTTATCGATGGAACCGGCGCTTCACCTCTGGCCGACGCCGTGGTTGTAATCCGAGGGAACCGCATTGAAGCAGTCGGGACGAAGGCATCGGTCTCGATCCCGGCAGGAGCGGAGGTGATCGATCTGCCCGGGCAGACACTGATGCCCGGGCTGATCGACACCCATTCGCACCTTGCGAACCGGTCGTTGTACCCATCTCGATTCAGTGGTTTCGGGCCCGCCAACGAGGAGATGATGAGGGTCATCCGGGCTGCACGCGTCCTCCTGCTCTGCGGAATCACAACCGTCCGGCAGGTCGGGGAGAGGCACTTCAACGACATTCTGTTCAAGGAAGCCGTGGAAGCGGGCATGCACGTCGGGCCCCGTATCATCAGCTCCGGCCTACCCATCACAGTCACTGGTGGACACTTCGCCACTGAGGTCGATGGAGCCGACGCGTTCAGAAAGGCCGTGCGCGAGAATTTCGAGGCCGGTGCCGAGTGGATCAAGCTCACTCACATCGACATGACTTCAACAACGGGCACGATCTCGTCGGAGGAGCTCGAGGCGGCGGTCGACGAGGCGCACAGATTAGGCCTGAAGGTTACCGTGCACGCAACGGGCCGCTGGGGTGCGGCGATGAAAACGGCGATAGAAGCCGGCGTCGACAATATTGAGCACGCCCGGCCCCTCACAGAGGATATGGTGAAGCTCATGCTGGAGCACGGGACCACTGCGAGCCTCACGCCTATGGCCTATGCCGGATTCTTTCCGCTGCCGGAGACATACGAGGTCATGGATACCGGAGTGACGAGTGCAAGCGAATGGATGGACTACTTGAACAGTCAGGTGGACGAGTACCGCAAGGCGCACCCGGAGAACGAAACAGGCGACAGACCGTTCGTGAGCCCGATTAGCGGCACCAGCGAGAATTGGAGGGTCGAACGCGACAGGTTCCAGGCCCTGAAGACGGTCCAGGCGCAATACCTCAGGGCACATCGACTCGGTTTGCGGTTCAGCCTCGGCCTGGACAACCGGCTCGGAGGCATGGCGTGGCAAATGCAGTTCCTCGTCGATGCGGGCATTCCCGAAATGGATGTGATTCAGATTGCGACGAGCACCGCCGCGGATCTCATCGGCTACGGAGATCGCATCGGCACCGTGGAGAAGGGCAAGTTGGCGGATCTGATCTCGGTCGAAGGGAATCCGCTCAGGGATATGAGCGTTATGACCCGGATCCGGCTCGTCGTCAAGGACGGTATACGGTACGACACGCTGTCCTGGCGATGAGCTATGGTGCGGACGAATGCCCTCCTGCTCGGATCTGGTAAGTGGGCCGGCCTTGTGAGTCTCGTTGATGACGAGCAGCGGAAGAAAGGCGAATTCTGCCATCACGCAGTACGCATCGCCGCCGATTCGAAAGCTAACAGGAGCAACACGATGACCAAGACGCTTCTGCTCGTACTGGTTTTTCTTTGCAGCGGGCAGACTATCGCCGCCGAAGACAAAGACGGGAAGCCGGAAGCGCCAGCGCCGGAAGCAAAAGTCTGGACTACCGAACACGAGCTTCGTGTAGGCAATCGCAATATCGAATACACGGCGACTGCCGGCACGATGCTGATGAAGGACGACAATGGCGAACCGGTGGCGTTGATAGGCTATACGGCGTACGTGTCCGGAGGAGACGATAAGAAAAGCCGCCCGCTCCTGTTCGCCTACAACGGCGGACCGGGCTCAGCATCGATCTGGTTGCACATTGGCATGCTCGGGCCGCAGCGTGTTGTTGTCAGCGATGCAGGGTTCAGCCCTGCCGGGCCGTTCCATCGCATAGCGAACGATTACAGTATCCTTGATGAGACCGATCTCGTGATGATTGATCCGGTCGGCACCGGCTTCGCGAAAGTGGTTGGTAAGGGGGATACAAAAGACTTCTGGGGTGTCGACCAGGACATCAAGTCGGTGTCCGACTTCATCGTTCAATACGTGACCGAAAACGGCCGCTGGGCGTCGCCCAAATTCATTCTGGGCGAGAGTTACGGCGGTATCCGCAGCGGTGGCGTCTCCTATTACCTGCTTAGCGTTCACAAGATGGCACTGAACGGCGTCATCCTTGTGTCGCCGTTCATGCAAATGGCAGCGGGACGGGACGGTGTCGGTATGGACCTCCCGCACGTTCTGTTCCTGCCGACTTTTGCGACCACCGCGTGGTATCACGATGCGCTGGGTGCGCTGGATCAAAGACCGGAAGACATACAGGCATTCATGGATGTGGTAGAGGACTTCGCGATTCAGGAATACGCGCCGGCCCTGCTCGCCGGCCGCAGGCTGAGCAATAGTGACCGTCAGTCGGTACTCGCGGGCTTGTCCCGTTATACCGGCCTGAGCGAGGAATACTGGGATCGCGCCAATCTCCGCGTCGACGAACGCAGCTTCACTCAGGAACTACTGCGCACGAGCGGCAAAACCATCGGGCGGGCCGATTCACGTTTCAAAGGGGAAAGTATCAACAAGCTGGCTGAATCGGCGCCCTACGATCCGTTGACGGCCGCCATCGGGCCATCGTACGTGGCGGCTTTCATGGACTACTACAGCGCCGACCTCAAGGTCGAGATGAGCGACAAATATGTCGTTTCAGGCGGCTTTTCCGCACAATGGGACTGGAGCCATCAGCAGCCGAATCTCCGCGGTTCCAAATTGCCGTTTGCGAACACGGCCGTCGATCTGGAATACGCAATGAAACTCAACCCCGCTATGAAAGTGCTGGTACAGCAGGGCTACTTCGACCTCTCCTGCCCGTATTTCGCGACCGAATACGTCGTGGATCACATGGACCTGACGACCGAGCTGCGCCAAAACATTGCGTTTGAATATTACGAAGCCGGGCATGTGATGTACGTGCATGAACCATCGATGATCAAGTTCAAGCAGGACATGGCGGAGTTTATACGCAGTTCATACTAGTGCACACACGACCGATTATGGTGTCGGCGGAGGCTCTGAATGCGAAAAGCCCGCAAAAAGAACCACGGAATGATCGTTGACGGGATCGACCTGGCGGAGATTGAAATCATTGATGCGCACATGCACACGCTTCGGCGCGCGCTGCTTTCAGACGTCTACGCCAGGCAGGCGGAAGCCTTTGCGAAGCGGATCATGCCGCGGACTGAGGACCAGCGGAGCGACGTGCAGCAGTCCCGTATCGTAGCCGGCTTCAGGGAATCGATTCACTGGGCACCGCGGAAGATCGGTTACCTCAACTATGTTGCGCGCAACTATGGTGTACCGCCGACGATTGAAGCCTTCGATTCCGTAGTCTCGAAACACCTCGAAAGTGATGCCGACTACACCACGTATACCGGCCTGGTTCTCGACCGAGAGAGAATTTCGTCAGTTGCAATTGAATCGGCGGAGAGGGAACCAGTCGCACCCTCGCCATTGATTCCGGAAGGCCGTTGGCTGTGGACATACCCGATTGTTCCTCTCGTCCGACCAGTCTGGGCGAAGGAGAAGGATGCATCGACATTAACCGATCTGCTAGGCGCAATCGATGCAACGCTCGAGACAGCGGTAAGGAACGGATGCGTCGGATTCAAATCTTTCGCCGCAAAATATCGAACCTTGGATCTCGCTGAGGTGACACGTGCCGACGCAGAGCGGGCATTTGACAAGGTTCGATCTAGCGTACAGGTTGCCATTGGGGAACAGGAGTTGCCGATTTATGCCGACGAAGCGACCAACACGGCGCTGAGGACATGCGAGGATTTTCTGTATAAACACATCTTCGTGAGGGCTGGTGCACTTGATCGACCCGTAATAATCCACAGCGCTGCCGCTTTATCCCCAGACCTGCGCGTTGACTACAACGATCCCCGCAATCTGTATTCTCTCTTTCGCGACGAGGCCATTCAAGGGGCGGGAACGCGCTTTTCGGTCATCCATGCCGGCTACCCTTCGCACCACGTACTTGCGACCTTCGCAAGCCAGTTCCCGAACGTTTACGTCGATACATCGTTTTTCTCGAAGTATCCGGCGGCCCTTGAGGAGGTCTATCGGACCTTTCTCGCCATTGCTCCATCATGCAAACTCATGCACGGAAGCGATGCGAACACAATTCCGGAAGAGATCGGATACTGCGCCTGGAATGGCCGGACCGTGCTGGCCAAGGTGCTTGCCGATCATGTCTCGGACTACGGCTGGACCGCATCGGACATTCGACGGATGGCGGAGGATGTATTCCATCGAACCGCACGTTCACTCTTTCGCTTGGCCGCTTAGCAGCAAAGGTCAGCTCTTCGACGGTACCCACACTGCGTTTTTTTGTTCGAACCCAAAGGGTATCCGGCAGTTTTTCAGGGGTGAAATATGAAATATGCAAGTGGACGGGAAGGTAGTGGCGTATTCCTCATTCTGTGTGCATTTGTTTTCTGCAGTATTGCCTTTGCGGAGGCCTCGACTGACAACGAGGACAGCCTGGCAACGCTGTATTCGGTCCCGAGTTTGATCGGGACGCCTCCCAAAGCAATAAGCTGGTCCAATGACGGCAATACCATCGCGTTTCTTTGGAATGACCGAGGTTATGCGATCCCCGATATCTGGATGTTTTCACCAGCCACCGGCGAGAAACGCCGGCTCACAGAGCACAGCGATGATGCAAGCGACAATCGAAAATCAGGTGAGATTATCGAGTTTCAGTGGCTCAACAACAGTCGAATTGTTTATGTGTTCAACAACGGCCTTCATACCGTCGACCTGGAAGGCCATTCGACATTGAACGAATCCTTCGACAGCGAAATTGAGCAGCTGAGAGTATCGCCGGACGGGACTCATATGTCGTTTGTGCGGGAAGGTGACCTGTGGGTAAATGAGGTCAGGGAAGGAAAAACAACTGCACGTCGAGTATTGAAGAGTGATGGTGAAGACGTATCGGTCGAAAGTCATAAATGGTCCAATAATGGTAACGAAATAGCATTTGTTCTGGTGGATATCAGCGCAGCGCGCGAGCTCAATATCCACTATTTTGCCCAGGGGCAGGCGCAGGTTCGACGTGTACGGGAGGTGCTTCCGGGTTACGAGACGACGAAACGCAAAGTCGGCGTAGTACGCATCGCAGATGCCAGTACAACGATCTTCGATCGCAGCGACGAGCATGATCCTGTATGGGGATATGGATGGGCGGCTGATGATCGCAGCCTTTTCGTTGACAGCAGCAACTTTTTGGCTACAGAACGTGCAGTCAGTGTCTACGATACAGGAACGGCGAAGCGGACTGTCTATTACAAATCCAGTTCACAGAGACCAAATTGGGTCCCGAAGTGGTCTGTCGCCTGGGCGCCGAACGACAAGGGCCTGATAGTCCTTTCAGACCATGAGGATGGTTTTTATCATCTATACAGTCTCGCTCAAGCGGGCGGCGTTCCGGTACTTTTAACGAAGGGTAATTGGGAAGTCGATTCGTTCAAAGTGGGCCATAGGAATTCACAAATCTACTTTGTGGCTAATAGAAATCACGTCGCCGATCGTCAGTTATATCGCGTTCCGTTGCTGGCTGACGGAAAAGTGGAAAGGATCAGTGGAGCGCCAGGAACGTACGAGCCGTTTTATGCGGCGGATTTCAGTCATGTCGCTTTCCTTTTTTCTGACGACCAGACGCCGCCGGACTTATACCTTCAGAAGCTGGATGAGTCAAAGAGCACAACAAGGGTCACGCGCTCACCTCAGGACAGGTTTTATGAATTCGAGTGGCCGGAAGTGCGATATGTTGAATTCTCAAGCCATGTTGACGGCATACCTCTTGTTGGCCGGTTGTCTCTGCCTGAAGCTTTTGTTCCGACGAAGCGGTACCCGTTGATTGTCGGCCCCGTATACATCGATACGATCCGAAACCAGTGGGGCGGCCGTGCGGAGCATCCTAACTGGGGCCTTGATCAGTTTCTTGTCTCACAAGGTTATCTCGTTTTCAACGTAAACGTGCGAGGAAGCTGGGGCCATGGCAAGGCCATTCGCGATACTCACAAGGAATTTGGCAGTCTGGACATAGACGATATCGAAAGTGGTGTCCGTTATCTCGTGTCTGAGGGATACGTGGACCCCGAACGCATGGGTGTCTGGGGATCCAGCTATGGGGGCCTGATGACGACAATGTCATTATTCAAGAAACCTGGTCTCTATGCTGTCGGAATTGCAGGAGCTCCCGCGACCAATGTGTGGCATGCCAGCCCCGAACAAATGCGGGTCATGGGAAAGCCTGAGGGTGATGATTATCCGGAGCGATATGAGCGGCAGTCTGCGGTCCATTATGCATCCGGCCTCGAAGACCCTTTGATGATCATCCATGGCACGAGAGATGCGACTGTGGAGTATTCGGAGACCGTGGCTCTCATAGAAGCATTGATCGCCAACAATAAGGTGTTCGAACTGGTCACGCTGCCCGGCGGCAACCACTACTGGGGTAACGACAGCGTCGAACAAACACGCTTCGCGTACAAGAAGATGACCGAATTTTTCAATCGCTACCTTGATCCGACTCGTCGCACCGAATAACGCGACTCTGGTGCATTACCGCGAATCGGGAGAGGAGTCAACGATATGATTAGAGCACTAATTTGTGTGGGCGTTCTGCCAACGTTCTTTGCAGCCTCTCTGGAAGAACGGAAGGTGGTTTTTGAGCGCTGCCGAGAAGTCTTTGGCGGCTGGAAGGAACGATATGGCGTTGATGTGATTGCATCATTAGATGATGATCAAGTTCAGATCGGGCCAACCTTTACGTATCCGTGGTCAATGTATGTCCTGTGCGATGCGCCTGACCGCGAAGCAGTCATCAGGGTCGTCAATGGGTTGCGCGAAGGCGACCCGCCATTATTCAAGTACATGAAGTTGGAGGTCCGCATGGGTAGACCGGCCTCAGGACTGGGATTACCCGATGAAAGCTGGCGACGCCGCGGAGGGAGCGAAACTTCCGAAGAACCGTGAACCGGCGCGAGTATTCTGGAGGCTCGGCTGTCGGGTTGAATGTTTCGTGTTGTCTTCGGGTGCAGGTCGCTTGCACCTCGTCGCCACGCCCATTCCTCGAGCACTGTGAGCTCCGTGCCGTGATCGACCGTCAGCGAGCTCGGCACGGCGCCGTCCAACCGGCGCCGGTCGGGAGCGTGCGAAACCTTCTGTCCCGATAATGCAGATTGAACCACTGTCGGCCTGATCTCGACCTCGCGCTGACATCGCTGCGGGTCATCGTGCAAGTTGCTGGTCTCCATTGCCTATGACAAGATATCTTGCACATTGGATACGATATATAGTATTGTAGAAAAAACAGGAACCAGGGAGCGCAAGACGGGGTGAGGTTCTCAATAACGAACGGTTGACTGTGCGTACGCACCAGGTTCGACCGCTTCTGACGGCCCGCGCATCCCTGCGAACCAATGCGTCCGATGCTTCACGGTTTAATCGAGACAAGAGCTGTACAAGCAGTGAAACCGCGGTCGGGCCGGGATGTCGATTCGCGACCCGAAGATGTCGGAGAGTTTAGGAAATCGAGTGCCCTATATAGCAACCGCATGTTCTAAGTGATGGGGGGATCACGATGAAGCCAATTTGTGCATGTAGGCTGGTTCTGGTGAATGTTGCTTCGCTCGTTCTGGGTGCGGGCATCCCTTCAGCGTTCGCGCAGACGTCCTCATCCGCCGCGTCGCAAAGCGATCAAAGCGACGGGTTGGAAGAGATCGTCGTTACGGGATCACGCATCCCGCAGCGTGGCATGGATAGCGTCAGCCCTATCGTCAATTTCGACGCTGAAGCATTGGAGGAGCGCGGGGCAATAAGACTGGAGGATTATCTGAACCGTATTCCTCAGGTGATAGCCTCTCCCGAAGGCGCAGGTACGACCGGGCGTGGCCTGACAGGCACTACTCAGGTTGATCTTCGAGGAATTGGTCCGGAGCGGACACTTGTCCTGGTAAATGGAAGGCGCATGCCGTACGGATCACCGGGCAGCATAGCAACCGACATAAATCAGATACCGTTTGCCCTGGTGAAGAATGTAGAGGTGCTTACAGGTGGTGCCTCGGCGGTTTACGGTTCGGATGCACTTGCCGGCGTGGTCAACTTCATTCTGCGTGACGATTTTGAAGGTTTGAAGCTGACGACCACGCTAGGGGGCTATCAGCATCGGAATGACAACGAAGGTGCCCAGGAATCGGTCGTTCCTTGGGAGCAAAACAACCCCGGCGACTATACTCTGCCTGACAAGAGTGTATGGGACGGTTTTTCCTCGTTGTTTTCACTCGTTGCGGGGAAGAACTTCGATGATGGCAGAGGCAACGTAACAGCGTATGCGACCTATCGCGAGACCGACGAAGTCAAGATGTTCGAACGCGATTTTACGACCTGTTTGTTTGCGGGCGAACCACCGGATGGCACAGGTTTCACCTGCCGACCCTCGCCCGTCGATATAGACGCGGGCTTTGTCAATACGGGTGCGGTAGGGTTGCCGCCGGAATTCCGTGTGCAGGGTGACCAGTTTGTCCTTCGTAATCCTCTGATCGACCAGTTCAACGAGCTGCAGTATAGCCAACTTCAGCGTGATCAGGAGCAATATGACTTTGGAGCTCTGGCCCATTACGAGATAAACGAGCACCTGGTTCCATTTCTGGAAACGAGCTTTTACCGCGTAAAAACAACCGGTGAGCAATCTCCTGAGGGTGTGTTGAATAATGGGATCATCCCGACTATCGGAGGGCTCAACTGCGACAATCCCTACTTCAGCGCTCAGCAGGCTGATTTTCTATGCGGGAGTCGCGGTTTGAGCACTGCCAGCAATTATGATCCCGACACCGGGGCCTACGTCGGGCCCGAAGACATTGCAACAGGAATCGTGCTTAGACGGCGTTCCGCCGAGAATGGCCTTCGAGACAAACTGGTGGAGCTCCAGACCATTCGGACCGTGGCCGGGCTTAGAGGGGAGATCAATGATGCTTTTGACTACGAGATCGCCGCGACCTATGCCAGGGCGCAGATGAATCAGAAGTCCTTTCTCATTGATCAGGCGAAAGCGTCACAGGCACTTTTTGCTGTGATTGATCAACGCACTGCACCGGACGGAACGCCGCTTAATCCGGATACTTTCGGGCAGCCAGCCTGCTTCGTAAATGTCGATGACTCCCCATTCAACAACAATCCGGAATGTGCTCCGCTGGATTACTTTTCGCTCGCCGGGCCCTCCGAGGCAGCCCTGGATTTCATCGATGATTATGGATTTTCGTCGGGCATTACGACTATGACGGATATGCTGGCAACGGTTTCGGGCGATCTTGGCGTTTACGGGTTGGCATCGCCTTTTGCGGACAGTGGCATTGGGTTTGCTGTTGGTGCGGAATATCGCAAGAATTCTCTCACAGCGGACTTCGATGCTCTTTCAGAGGCAAGGGGCTTGGGACAATCCGTAGCCGGATCAACCTCCGTTTCCGAGGTTTTCGGCGAGGTCAGCATACCGCTGGTTGAGGATCGCACGTTGCTCCAACATCTTTCCCTGGAAGGCGCGTATCGTAATTCCGACTACGAAGGCAGCGTTTCAACGGATACGTACAAGTTCGGTATCAACTGGGAGCCGACGAGCACTGTGCGGTTTCGAACCAGTCTTCAGAAAGCGGTACGGGCGCCTAACGTTATCGAACTTTTCGCCAGCCAGTTTCGCTTCACCAGCTTTCGATTGGCGGAGAATCCCGACGGGTCATTTGACCCATGTGCAGGGTCGGATCCTTTTGCCACCTTCGAGCAATGCCAGAGAATGGGTGTAACGGCGGAGCAATATGGAAGTATTCCGGATCAACCGTTTGCCGGGCAATTGACCGGCGGTAACCCCGATCTCGAACCGGAAGAGGGCGAAACCTTTGCGGCCGGCGTCGTTTTCGAGCCGGCATTCATTCCCGGTCTTACTGCAACGCTGGATCGTTGGGACATCGACATCGACGGCCTGGTTGGGGTGATCGATGGCAACGTCGCCATAAGGAACTGCCTGGAAAATGGTGATCCGCTCTTCTGTAGCTTGATCCACCGTGGTCTTGGTGGGACGTTGTTTGCTTCAGAAGATGCGTATATCTCGCAGCTGAACGTCAACACCGGATCATTGAATACGGCTGGTTGGGATATCATGGTCAATTATCCCCTGGAGCTGGGCAACTTTGGCGCTTTGAATCTGACTTTGAATGGAACGTATCTGGACAAATACGAAATCAAGCCGCTGCCGACGTCAACTCCTGATGAGATCGGCGACTGTGCGGGCTATCATGGCTTCGTTTGCAGCAAACCGAAATCGGAATGGCGCCACATAGCCAATGTGGGATGGGACACGCCCTGGTCGGATTTGTGGCTGGGGTTGACGTGGCGTTACATCAGTGGGGTCGAAAGCTCGCGCACGAGCAGCCAACCGGCACTGACGGGTCCGCACTTCCCGGTGGACAGATTGTCGGCGCGCAGTTATCTGGATCTGGCCGCGGCCTGGAGGCCGCGCGGAGAAAACTGGATTTTGCGTGGTGGTGTCAACAATGTGTTTGACGAGGATCCGCCCTTGACGGGCGTCCCGGCAGCCAATGCCGGCTCCAACGGCAGCACCTATACCTTGCTTTACGATTCATTGGGTCGATACCTGTTCGTGACCGCATCTGTCGAATTCAACTGAGACCAGCCTCGAGGTTTTGGCCTCTGTAAATAATGTCAGTTCGCGGGTGAGGACCTTGGGTATACATCGGGGTCCTGGCGTTGAGCCATAGATGGAGGGGGTGCGCCACAGGTTTCGATGCCTGTGGGCGCGCCACTTCGCTTCATCATGGCGCATTACTCCTGGTTCAGCCGCTACAGGCCGTTTAGCACCACTGTGTCATTACAAAAATGGAGAAAACGTGCGTTGAGACTGCGAACCTTGATCGCATACGGAACTGTGGCATCGCTTCTGGCCTGCGACAACGCACCACCGGTAGCAGTAGCAGTACCAGTACCCGCTAACGACGTCAGTCTGGATGCGCTCTACGCGATGCCGAGTCTCATTGGTACCGCCCCGGAACAAATCGCCTGGTCGAAGGACGGTAAGAACATTGCATTCCTCTGGAACGATGAAGGCTATCAGGACTGGGACATCTGGAATTTTTCGTTAGCGACGGGGGAAAAGCATCGACTGACGAGTCACGGCGACGATGGTGCTGGCGGTCGGACAACGGATGCGATTACCGAATTACGTTGGCTCAATGATCAGGAAATCATTTATGTTTCTGATGGCGATATCCATTCTTTAGATGTTGCAGATGGCGCGTCGACCCTGATAGCGGCACCCGAAGATGCGGCCAGCCAGCTCAATGCGTCGCCCGACGGCGAATACATTTCCTACGTTACGAAAGCCGGGTTGTGGATAAGCGAGACAGGTAAGGAAGCAACAGAGCCGCGTCGTATCCTGAAAGGCGACGAAGAAGATGTTTTCGTCGAAAGTTATAAGTGGTCTGCTCATGGCGGGAAGATTGCATTTGTCATGGCGGATGAGCGCTCGGCACGCCACCTGGACATACACTACTTTGCTCAAGGCGAGGAACACGTTAACAGGGTAACGGCAGAGTATCCCGGGGACGAAACGACGAAGCGTCGAATCGGGGTACTCAATGTCGCCGACACTCCAGAAACAGTGTTTGATCGCCGTGACGAGCACGATCCGATCTGGGGATACGAATGGTCACCTGATGGCAACGCAGTTCTTGTGGACACCGGCAACCTTCTGGCTACCAATCGGCTGATTGTCGTTTACGATGCAAAAAGTCCAACAGCAACGGTTTACTATGACGTTACCAGTCCGGACGGTCCACATTACCCGAGCTGGTCAGCGGGCTGGGCGCCCGATGGTCAAGGAGTAATCGTTCTTTCGGATTTTGAAGGGTATTATCATCTGTATCTCCTTTCTGAGGCGGGCAGTACGCCTGCGCCCCTGACGAAAGGCGAGTGGGAAGTCGCTTCTTTCACGGTCGACCATCAGCAGTCGCAGATCTATTTCGTAGCCAACAAGGATCACATCGCGGATCGCCAGTTGTATCGGGTACCGTCGGCGCCCGGTGGAAACGTGGAAGAGATCAGTACTGCGTCAGGAACTTACACGCCGTTTTACTCACCGAACTTCGAGTATGTTGCGTTTCGCTTCAGCGACGATACGACGCCGCCGGATCTGTATCTTCGAGGGCTTGCAGGCGCTGGAAAGCTCTTACAAGTAACCCGGTCTCCGCAAGATGCCTTTTATGAATACACATGGCCTGACATCCGGTACGTCGAGTTCAAGAGTCATGTCGATGGTTCACCCCTGGTTGGTCGGTTGGCTCTGCCAGCAGATTTCGACCCGAAGAAACTCTACCCTTTGATCGTTGGTCCCGTGTACAACGACACTGTCCGCAATCAATGGGGCGGGCGGCCAATACATCCGACCTGGGGGCTGGACGAGGTCTTCGTCTCGCTGGGTTATCTTGTTTTCAATGTAAACATACGTGGAAGCTGGGGCCAGGGTAGGGCGTTTCGAAATGGTCTTGATGAGTTTGGCAGCCTGGACATAGACGACATTGAAAGCGGCATTCGCCATCTGATCTCTGAAGGATACGTAGATCCTGACCGCGTAGGCATCTGGGGAGCCAGCTATGGCGGATTGATGACGACCATGTCTTTGTTCAAGAAGCCTGGTTTGTATGCCGCAGGCGTTGCCGGCGCTCCTGCGACAAATGTGTGGCATGCCACGCCCCAGCAAATGCGAGTGATGGGAGAGCCAAAAGGAGATGACTATCCTGAGCGATATCGACGACAGTCTTCGCTGTGGCAAGTCAGTGGTCTGGAAGATCCGCTGATGATCATTCACGGCACTCGAGACTCGATCGTCGAATACTCAGACACTATCGCGTTTGTGGAAGAGCTTATCAGAAACAATAAGACATTGGAGCTGGTAACACTGCCTGGCGTCAACCACTACTGGGGTAATGACAACGTTGAACAGATGCGCTTCGCGTATAAGAAGATGCTGGAATTTTTCACGCGAAACCTGGCGGCTACGCCGAATGATTGATTGGGCTGAAGCCGGGAAGAATGTGCGTCGGGGTTCAGCCCTGAATTGGAGAACGGGATGATGAGGACTGGCACTTTGACGGCAATCGCAGTTTGCGGATGTCTCCTCCTGGTTTCACATGTTTTTGCCCAGATACCCCACCCTTCAACGTTTGGTCCGCCGCCTCCGCCGTATGCGCCGAGGGAGCCAATAGCGATTGTAGGCGGTACGCTCATTGACGGGACCGGAGCGGCGCCAAAAACGGGCTATACCGTATTGATCGAGGGCAGAACCATTCAGCAGGTGGCGTCGAGCGACAAGGTCACTATCCCGAAAAACGCAATTGTGCTCGATGCATCAGGATTCACTGTGATGCCGGGTCTCATCAATTCGAACGGCCATATTTCACTGAGTCCGCTCTATCCGGGGCCGGCGACGGACTTTCCGTTGGCGGAACTGCAACGCCGCTGGAAAGAAATGGGCGATGGTGCCGAAGAGCGTGCCTATATTGCACTGATGCAGGGCGTTACGACGATGCGTCACACCGGCGGATCCTACCGCCCCGCCAACGTCCCCGCTGTAAAGAAGAAGATAGATGCAGGTGAGATTCCGGGGCCGCGCCTCTTCTTCAGCGGCGGGTTGTTGACGAGCGAAGCCGCTTTCAGAAGCTATATCAAGGAGAATCATACCCCGGCTGAATCCCTGGATTACGTCCGGAACGAATGGGTTTTCCATGTCATCGAGGATGTTGATCGGGACCTGCAGCCAATCCTGTCGGACGAGTTTTCATACTGGAAGCTGCGTTTCGATGACGCGCCTTTCGATGGCAAAAATGACTTCACTGATGCCCAGATTGAACGAATCATAGAAATCGCGCGCAAGCACGGTAAGAAAATCGACGTTCATGCTAACGATAGCAATGCAGGCTTCAGAAGACTTCTGAAGTTTGACATTGATTCGATCGAGCATCCGTTCGCAGATGATTATCTTCTCGATGAAGATATCCTCGAGGGATACGCCGAGAAAGGGGTAATCGGCGTGTCGCTGATCGTAACACGAACTGTGCGTTCCGACCTCGCACGGGACCCGAATCGCCTAAGCGAAACTGATTTCATCATGTCGACCACTCCTGAGCACTACCGCACTTTAATGGCTTATCGTGACAAGATGCTTTTCAACAAGCGCAATCCGGATCTTGCAGGCCTGCCTATATATCAACCGAACATGTCGCAGAGCGACATGTTCGGCCAAAGCGGGCCGTCGCTCAATCAACAGCTGACCCAGGGCGAAACAGTGCGCGAAAATGTAAGACGTTGGCTGAAGGCGGGAGTTCGTCTTGCAATGGGTACTGATGGCACCACGTTTCTCAATTTTCAGCAACTGGCTCCGGAAGCTACCGAGATGATGACGATGGTGAAGTTGGGTATGACTCCAATGGATACAATAATTAGCGCAACTCGTACAGGTGCGGAACTACTCGGTATGCTGGATCGGCTTGGGACCATCGAGTCTGGAAAATTGGCTGACGTTATTGTCGTCGAGGGCGATCCTTTGACAGACATGGCCGCCATGCGGCGCGTGGCATTTGTTGTTAAAGATGGTATTCGCTTCAAGTGATCAGGGCCGGCACGCGCTTTCTGACCGGCTGGCCGATCTGGCCGCACGTTCACGGCCTCGGCGCCCAACCGGCTGTCGGTGGTGGAAATTGCGTTCATGGTGACCTGGTCGGTCGGCGTACGTCGCCTTCGTCATCGACCTGTTGTCGCGATGTGTCGAAGGATAGGAAATTCTTTCGCACAGATCGAACGAAGCACGGCTGGAAAGTGCCTGGAATGGTTGCGGTGGTGCTGGGGCGAGCGAGTATTTGCCGGAATACTCGTGTACCTGTGTGATTTATCGTCGGAGTTCGGTGTCGGCGGTGCCGAAGCAGCCGAATATAAGTGTTCAGTCGGTGGTCCGGACGAACGCGAGCGCGCGACATGGCGGCACTCAGGCGATGTCCGGCACGGGGTGACAGGTGAGGGAGACGGTCTGGCCTTGAGTCGGGCCCTTTGGGTATGACCGAATCCGCTGGCGGATTCCAGAGGTTGACGACGTCGGCATCGTCGATGAGCGCGATGATGCGCATTGTCGTGCCGCAGTTCAGGCACTCGAGCGGATCGATCTCGTAGACTTTCTGAATCAAGCGCGCCCAGTTGGCCTTGCGCCGAGCATCCACGGTGAGTTCGTCGATAACGATCGGCGCAGGTGACGTCCTCCCAACAAATGCGTGCAGTTTAGACATGGACTAAACTCGTTTCGTGGTCCGCGAAAAGAAGAAGGAGAAAACTATGAAGCGCTCGAGATTTACCGATCAACAGGTCAGCTACGCGTTGAAGCTGGCCGAGCAGGGAACACCTGCGAAGGACGTGTGCCGCTAGTTCGGCATTGCCGAGGCGACGTTTTACGTCTGGCGGAAGAAGTACGCCGGCCTGGGCCCGGTCGAAGTGCGTGAGCTTCGCCAGTTGCGCGAGGAGAATAGCCGGCTGAAGAAGCTGGTGGCGGATCGCGTGCATCGCCGGTATTGCGAGGAAGGTTTACAGGTGCGCATGGGGGTTCGTCGCCGCAAGCGAGTCAGCTTTTTACGTCGTTTGGTCCGGATCTGCAGCCCTTCTTCACGGCAGATCCGGTAGGTTCGCTTCGGATTTTCAGCGAAACCCCGTGCCCCCGTATCGCCAACCGGTTGGAGAAGTATCAGCAGCGCTCGGCGTGGACGCGCAGCTCGGCCTGAACCAGGACACGGGCACGGCGCGAACGTTATGGCAAGAACGTCCTGGAAGCGGAAAAGCGTGTGCCGGCGTGGAGGCGCGCAGTGGTCACGGCAACCGGCATGCAGACTGAGATGGGCCACATCGCCGGGCTGCTGAAGGAAACGCCGAACGAGACGACGCCGCTCGAGGAAGATCTCGACCACGTCGGCAAGCTTATCGGTATCATCGTCGTCGTCATCGCCATCGTGATGATCGCGACGATCCTGCTGGTCGAGCACGTGAGCGGCTTTTCTGCCGTCTTCGACGTTGCTCATCGTCGGCGCGGCGCTTGCGGTGGCGGCAGTGCCGGAAGGCCTGCCGGCCGTGGTGACGGCCGTTCTGTCCCTCGGTGTCCAGCGCATGGCGAAGCGAAACGCGATCGTGCGCCATCTCGCGGCGGTCGAAACGCTCGCGCATTGGACAGTGCAGGGCGATCCGACCGACAACCTTTCACGTTCATGAACAATGCAGGTTAGCAGGTCCGGTTTAGTCCCAGCGGAGGATTACTTTGCCGGATTGGCCGGAGGCCATCAGTTCGAACGCCTGCTCGAAGTCGTTGTGGGCGAAGCGGTGCGTGATGATCGGCTCGATGTCGAGGCCGCTTTGCAGCATGCTGGCCATCTTGTACCAGGTCTCGAACATCTCGCGGCCGTAGATACCCTTTAGAATCAATCCTTTGAATATGACCGCGGTCCAGTCTATTGCCATTTCGCCCGGCGGGATGCCGAGAATGGCGATGCGGCCGCCGTGGTGCATGGTGCGCAGCATGTCGCGAAATGCCGCCGGGTTGCCGGACATTTCCATGCCGACGTCAAAGCCTTCTTCCATGCGGAGATCGCGCATTGTGTCGTCGAGCGAACCGGTACTCACGTTCAATGCGACGGTCGCACCCATTTTTTTCGCGAGCTTCAGCCGGTAGTCATTGACGTCCGTGACGACGACGTGCCGTGCGCCAGCATGGCGGGCGACCGCTACGGCCATGATGCCGATCGGACCTGCGCCGGTAATCAGTACGTCTTCGCCGACGAGATCGAAAGAAAGCGCCGTGTGAGTTGCATTGCCGAGGGGATCGAGGATCGCGGCCATCTCGTCCGTGATTGAATCGGGCAGTTTGAACACATTGAAGGCAGGTACCGAGATGTACTCCGCGAACGCGCCGGCACGGCTCACGCCGATACCGATAGCATTTCTGCAAAGATGCCTGCGGCCGGCGCGGCAATTTCGGCAAACGCCACAGGTAACGTGTCCCTCCGCCGACACGCGATCCCCTATGGCCAGTCCCTTGACTTCGCTGCCGCATTCGACGATCTCGCCGGAGAATTCGTGACCGACGGCGAGCGGCACCGGGATGGTTCGCCTGGCCCAGTCGTCCCACTGATAAATGTGGATGTCCGTTCCGCAAATGGCAGTCCGGCGCACCTTGATGAGAACGTCGTTGTGACCCGGCGTCGGCATGGCGATATCTTCCAGCCATATGCCGCGTTCCGCTTTCGATTTGACCAGTGCTTGCATCGCCAGTGACCGTATCAATGTGAAATCAGTGAAGAACGCCCAGCTCTCGGCCGACGTCCGCAAACGCGGCGATTGCGCGATCGAGATGATCACGGGTCAGCCCGGCCGACATTTGTGTGCGTATTCTGGCCTGTCCCGAGGGAACGACCGGATAGGCGAAGCCGATTACGTAAATCCCGTGGTCGAGGAGGCGGTCCGCCATCGTCGTTGCGAGCCTGGCGTCGCCGAGCATGACCGGGACGATCGGGTGTTCGCCTGGTCGCAGCTCAAATCCGAGCGCTTGCATGCTGCTGCGAAAATGTGCTGCATTGTCATGCAGCGTTTTTCGTAAACTGCAGTCGTTCTCCAGCAGGTCGAGGACGGCCATCGACGTCGCTGCAATGACTGGCGCGACCGAGTTCGAGAAAAGATAAGGGCGCGATCGTTGCCGCAGCCACGCGATGATTTCCTTCCTGCCCGAAGTGAAACCGCCGGAGGCGCCGCCGAGCGCCTTGCCGAGAGTGCCGGTAATGATGTCGATTTTTCCCATGACCCCGCGGTACTCGTGTGTGCCGCGGCCCGTGCTTCCCAGAAACCCGGTTGCGTGACAATCGTCAATCATCGTCAGGGCGTCATAACGGCTCGCCAGTTCGCAAATACTGCCGAGGTTTGCAATCGTACCGTCCATCGAGAACACGCCGTCGGTTACGATGAGCCGTGTGCGGCATTTGCCGGTTTGCTTGAGGGTGGATTCCAGATCCTGCATGTCGTTGTTCCGGAAGCGGAATCTCTGCGCTTTCGAGAGGCGAATCCCGTCGATGATGCTGGCGTGGTTGAGCTCGTCGCTGACGACCGCATCCGTGTCTTCCAGCAGCGTCTCGAACAGACCGCCGTTTGCGTCGAAGCATGAGGGATAGAGAATCGTGTCTTCCGTGCCGAGGAAGCGGCTGATTCGGTCTTCCAGTTCCTTGTGAATGGTCTGCGTGCCACAGATGAATCGCACCGACGCCATGCCGTAACCGAATTCATCCAGAGCTTTGTGGGCCGCGCGAATGATGGTCGGATGATTGGCAAGCCCGAGATAGTTGTTCGCACAAAGATTTAATACGGCCCTGGCACTGCCGTTGCTGTGAACCCTGATTTCCGCCTGTTGCGGTCCGGCGATGAGTCGTTCACGTTTATAAAGTCCGTCGCCTTTGAGGGCAGCGGTCTTTTTCGCCAGAGAATCGAGGAAATTATCGGGCATGGGATTGCTCTGCTGGCCGAAAGGCCGCAGAGTATATCAGGACGGCAAGCGGCTCGAGTATTGTAAGGGCGGCGGCTTCCGCTCCTGCCATTGGAATAACGAAAAACACATGCCGGATACGTCGAAAGGGGAGGACGTGGTAGCCGATAGTCTGCGACTCGATCACTGGCTGATGCTGACGCGCTTCTTCAAGACCCGCGTACTGGCATCGCGTGCCGTTGCCGGTGGCCACGTCAAACGCAACGGAGAACGCGCGAAACCCGGGGACAAGATCAGGGTGGCCGATCGACTCGTGATTGTCAGGGAACACGAACGATTTGAAATCGAAGTAAAGGCGCTGCCAAAAAAGCGCAGACCCGCAATCGAAGCGCGAGCATGTTACTCCGAGTCACCGGGCTCCGTTGCAGAGCGGCAGGCGACGAGCGACCGCCTTAAACGGGATCGCATGTCGATGCCGCGCACCGCCGGTCGTCCCGACAAGCACACGCGCCGCCTGCTGCGGCGGCGAAACCGATCGGGCGAGTAGCCTGCATTATTCATGCACGAATGGCACTTACGAAAGCTTGGTCGCCCGCGGGCGCGCGTCATGGAAGGCCAGCGAACGGTCTGAGGCCGGTCGCAGGCGGAGCCTCATCGGCGACGTCGTGCCGTTCATGAATAATTCAGGCTACCGTTTCACGCCGCGAAACACTCTATAATTGCCGCCTTTTTGGCATCTCCCACAGGTCTCCCGGGTCTCGACCGGCGTCAATGAAAATGACAGATCAGTTCCACGGCACAATCGATCCGCTTCGATCCATCAGCGAGCGCTATCTTGCGGACGAGCAATTCCTGGTGAGCGAGCTTGCGGATGCAGCGGCAGTCGGCGAGGCTCTGCGGGCCAGGATCCAGGCGACGGCCGAACTGCTGGTGCGCGAAGTCAGAAAGAGCGCAGGCACGGACGGCGGTATGGACGCGTTTCTCCAGCAATACGATCTCTCGTCGGAAGAGGGCGTGTTGCTCATGTGCATTGCGGAAGCGCTGCTTCGAATTCCCGACGCGGATACGGCCGACGAACTCATTGCCGACAAGATCACGTCGGCGAAGTGGCAGGACCATCTCGGCGAAAGCGATTCACTTTTCGTCAATGCTTCGACCTGGGGACTCATGCTGACAGGACGGCTGCTGAAGCTCGATGAAGCGACGAAGCGTAATCCGGTGCAGTTACTCAGGAAACTGGCCGGACGCGCCGGTGAACCGGTCGTCCGGACGGCAATGCGCCAGGCGATGCGCATCATGGGGCACCAGTTCGTGATGGGCCGCAGTATCGGAGAGGCGCTGGAGCGATCGCAAAGAAGGCACAGGCGAAGCTATCGTTATTCGTTCGACATGCTGGGTGAGGCGGCCCTGACCATGCAGGATGCGGTGCGGTATTTTGCCGCGTACTCGTCCGCGATAAAAAGCATCGGCGCCGCCGCCAAAAGTTCGGATTACAAGGCGAACGACATTTTCACGGCGCCGGGCATTTCCGTAAAGCTTTCTGCGCTGCATCCGCGTTACAGTTTCACCCAAGTACAACGGGTTATCGCGGAGCTAGTACCCAGAATAGCCGATCTGGCGATTGCATCGCGCGACGCGGGCATCGCGTTGACGGTCGACGCGGAAGAAGCAGACCGGCTCGAGCTTTCGCTGGACATTTTCAGCCGCGTATACCGGGACAGGCGGCTTGAAGGTTATGCAGGGTTCGGCCTTGCCGTGCAAGCCTATCAGCGACGTGCAACCGACGTGATCCGCTTTTTGCGCGATCTGTCCGGTGAAGTCGGACGGCGCATTCCGGTGCGCCTGGTAAAAGGCGCCTATTGGGACACCGAGATCAAACGCGGCCAGGAACAGGGTCTCGAAAGTTACCCGGTATTCACGCGTAAGTCGCATACGGACATTTCCTACCTGGCCTGCGCACGCATGCTGCTGGAGGCGGGCAAACTGTTATACCCTCAATTCGCCACGCACAACGCGCACACGCTTGCGAGCGTCATGCACTTTGCCGAAGGAGTGGACAAGGGAAAGGCAAAGAATCTGGGCGATTTCGAGTTTCAGCGCCTGCACGGCATGGGTGAACCCCTGTACCGGCAGGTAATCGATCCGGAAAAATTCGGCCGGCCGTGCCGGGTCTACGCACCGGTGGGCAGCCACGAGGACCTGTTGCCGTACCTCGTGCGCCGCTTGCTGGAGAACGGCGCGAACACGTCGTTCGTAAACCGAATTGTCGATGAGAGCGTCGAGGTCGCAGACATCGTCGCGGACCCGGTAGCGATTGCGCGCAAGACGAAATTCAAACCACATTCGCGCATACCGGCGCCGGCCGACCTGTTTCAACCGGAAAGGCGCAATTCGCGCGGATACAACCTGGCTGACCAGGCCGTCAGTAGCAACCTGCTGGCGGCAATCGGCAAGGCGTCCGGCGGCGCGCGCCGGGCGGCGCCCATGATCGGCGGTAAGGCGGCGAAGGGTAAGGAGGTTCGCTCCGTCAATCCGGCCGACAACAGGCATGTCGTCGGTACCTGGCGGGTAGCGGACAACGCCGCGGTCGACAGGGCGATTGAAATTGCCGTCGCCGGCCAACTGCAATGGGACAAATGTCCTGCCGGCGAGCGCGCAGCGATTCTGCAAAAAGCTGCGGACGTGTTCGAGGACCACACACCGGAGCTGCTGGCGCTTTGTATTCTCGAGGCGGGCAAGACCGTGCCGGATTCGATTGCCGAAGTTCGCGAGGCGGTCGATTTTCTTCGCTACTATGCCGCCGCTTCCGTCAGGCTGTTCGGCGAGCCTGTCGTGCTGGCCGGTCCGACCGGCGAGAGAAACAGTCTCGGCTTGCGCGGCCGCGGCGTTTTCGTCTGCATCAGTCCGTGGAACTTTCCGCTGGCGATTTTCACCGGTCAGGTTGCCGCGGCGCTTGCGGCCGGCAACGCCGTGCTGGCGAAGCCTGCGGAACAAACCACCCTGATTGCCGCGCGCGCAGTCGAATTGTTGCTTGAGGCCGGCGTTCCGCCGGACGTGCTGCAATTCGTTCCCGGAGACGGGGCAACGACAGGAGCCCGGGCGGTCGCGGATCCGCGGATCGCCGGCGTGGCGTTCACCGGCTCCACGGAGACAGCACGTTCGATCAATCGTACGCTGGCAGCCCGGGAAGGATCGATAGCAGTGTTGATCGCAGAGACCGGCGGCCAGAATGCCATGTTCGTCGACAGCTCGGCTCTGCCGGAACAGGTTGTGCTGGATACGGTCTATTCGGCGTTCAACAGCGCCGGGCAACGATGCTCGGCGCTGCGCGTACTGTGCCTGCAACAGGACATCGCTCCGCGTGTGCTCGAGCTGCTCCGCGGCCATATGGCCGAACTCGCGATCGGCAATCCTGCCGAGCTCGCGACTGACGTCGGCCCGGTCATCGACGATGATGCGAAATCAATGCTGTCCGCGTATGTCGATGCATTGCGCGGCCGCTCGAATCTCATCCATCAGTGCGAGCTGCCCGCGGAAACTTCGCGCGGCACCTGGTTCCCGCCCACGGCGATCGAGATCGACCGTATCGACCTGCTGGAACGCGAGGTCTTCGGTCCGGTTCTGCACGTTGTAAGGTATCCGGGCGACCGCCTCCGGGAGATGATCCAGGCGGTGAACAGCACCGGTTACGGCCTGACCATGGGCCTGCACAGCCGCATTGACGGACGTGCGCGTTCGCTCGTACGAACCTCGGGAGCCGGCAACATCTACATCAACCGCAACATGATCGGCGCGGTGGTCGGCGTCCAGCCGTTCGGCGGACGCGGCCTTTCCGGAACCGGCCCGAAAGCGGGGGGGCCGCAGTATCTGTTACGCTTCGGCATTGAATTCTCGGTCAGCAACAACATATCCGCTGTTGGCGGTAACGCCAGTCTCCTCTCGCTCAACGATGACGAGCACTGATCGATTTCACGCACTTGATCAGCTACCTTCGGTTCCACCCATGCCAGCAATAAGCATTTTCGACATCTTCAAGGTCGGCGTCGGTCCGTCCAGCTCCCACACGGTCGGGCCGATGAAGGCAGCGCGCGAGTTCGTCCTGAATCTGACGGGTCTCCCGCAGCCCGCCCGGCGTATCGCGGTCCGTCTGTACGGATCCCTGGCCCTGACCGGCAAGGGCCATGGCACCGACTCGGCCGTACTTTTGGGACTTTCCGGGTATACACCCGAAACGCTGGACCCCGATTTGGTGGAGGGGCTGCTTCGCGCCATCTACGCGGAGAAAAAACTTCGAGTCCCAGCCATCGGAGACATTGCGTTCGATCCGCAGGAGGACCTGGTCTTCGAATATGACGAGGTGTTGCCGAGGCATACCAATGGCATGCGCTTCACGGCGTTCGACGCTGCGGGCAAGGTCCTGCAAAGCGATGACTATTATTCACTCGGCGGCGGGTTCATCGTCCGCGGTGACGAAGCGGAGCCACTGCCGCAGCAGGGCGAACCGCCATTTCCGTTTACCAGCAGCGCCGGCTTGCTCGAGCTCGCGGAGAAAAATGGTTTGTCGATTGCCGAACTGGTGCATCGCAACGAACTGCACTGGCGCGCGGCGGACGAGGTAGCCCGGCGGATCGACGCTCTGTGGGACGCGATGCAGTCCTGTGTGCAACGCGGTCTGCATACCGAGGGCGTGCTGCCGGGAAGGATGTCGATCACGCGGCGCGCGCCGAAGCTGTACAGAAAACTGGTCGAGAAAGGCAGCCGCGGCGGTCTCGACACCATGGACTGGGTGAATGCATACGCCATTGCGGTCAACGAGGAAAACGCTGCCGGCGGCCGGGTGGTGACGTCGCCGACGAACGGCGCAGCCGGCATCATTCCGGCGGTGCTGCATTACTACACGGAACTCGTGCCGGATTCGGGCTACGACGGTGTCGTGCGATTCTTGTTGACGGCCGGCGCCGTCGGCATTCTGTACAAGATCAACGCGTCGATTTCCGGTGCGGAGATGGGCTGCCAGGGTGAGGTCGGTGTCGCATGCTCGATGGCGGCTGCGGGTCTCGCGGCCTCGTTCGGCGCGTCGAATGCGCAGATTGAGAATGCCGCCGAAATCGGCATGGAGCACAACCTCGGATTGACCTGCGATCCGGTGGGCGGACTCGTGCAGATTCCCTGCATCGAGAGGAACGCGATGGGTTCGGTGAAGGCGATCAATGCGGCGCGCCTCGCCCTGCAGGGGGATGGGTCGCACAAGGTGTCTCTCGATCAGGTGATCAGCACGATGCGCCAGACCGGGCTGGACATGTCCACCATTTACAAGGAGACGTCACGCGGCGGTCTGGCGGTCAATGTGCCTGAGTGTTAGTTGAGGTATACGCGTTATATCATTGAAAATGACTTAGTTTATGTCGTGCGCATTCGAGTCAGTTTTCTTTCTTCGGATAGTCGAACAGGACCAGCTCGGCTTTCTTTTGCGGCCGCAGTTCCCAGTCATCGGTCTCGATGTTGATGGCGACCAGTCCGCAGGTGGGGATGTTGTCGGTGACTTCGGGCAGGAGGTAGTTGGCGAATTCCGTGAAGCCGGGGTTGTGGCCGACCATCATGACGCTGTTGAAGGCATTGTCCTGCCGTGCGAGCAAGTCCAGGAGGCGGTCGACGTTGGCGAGATACATTTCCTCTTCGCGATGTAGAAACTCGATCGGGTAGGAAATTTCTTTCGCGACGATTTTTGCGGTAGTCCAGGCGCGTACGGCCGGGCTGCTCATGATGAGTGACGGCCTGATTCCGGCTTCGTTGATTCTTGCGCCCATTGCAGGGGCGTCTTTTTCGCCGCGGCGATTCAAGGGACGCTCGCGATCGGTCAGTCCGGTATCGCTCCAGCTCGACTTCGCGTGGCGGAGAATGGTTAAGGTTTTCATCGAACTTCTGATGTTGCGGTTGGACTGGTCCCAGTTTACATCATGCCCGTCTGCAGTCTCGCCTCGTCGGACATCATACTTTGGTTCCACGGGGGGTCGAACACGAGGTCGACTTTAACGTCGGCGACAGTCGGAATGACCGCTATTTTATCCCGCGCGTCCTGCACCAGTATCTCGCCCATGCCGCAGCCCGGCGCCGTCAAGGTCATGTCGACTGCGACCGAGCGCCCGCCGTCCGGATTCTGTTTCACGTCGCAACGGTAGACCAGGCCGAGGTCGACCACATTGATGGGTATCTCGGGATCGTAACAGGTCTTGAGTTGCCGCCAGATCACGTCCTCGATGTCCTTGTCGGTGGCATTTTCAGGAATGGCCGGGGGGTCGACCGGCTCCTTGCCGAGCGCATCCGCGTCGGCGCCGGCGATGCGGAACAGGTTTCCCTCGACATAGACGGTGAAGCTTCCGCCTAACGCCTGTGTGATGAATCCGCTGGTACCCTCGCGCAGCGTGACGGTCTCGCCGGCCGGAATAATGACGGCGCTGACGTCCCTTGCGAGAGAAACCGGTTCGTTGGTGTGACCGAACACGTCTTACTCCGTGGAAACCGGCTTTGCAGTCCGGTGCAGAGCCGAATTCAGGGCATGCCAGGCCAGCGTCGCGCACTTCACGCGCGACGGGAACTCCCTGACGCCTTCCAGCGCACGCAGCTTGCCCAGGTCGATATCGTCAATGGCGTCGGCCTGGTTTTTCCGGTCGTCCGTTCGGCCCGCGAGCCGCCCGACCATGGCTGCGAAGAACTGCAGGGCGCGGTCCGTCTCGAGGCCGATTACCGTATCCGTCAGGAGCGATGCGGACGCGACCGATATGGCGCAGCCGGAGCCTTCGAAGCGCGCGTCGCGGATTCTGTTATCGGCGTCGATCGCGAAATAGATCTTGAGCTTGTCGCCACACAGCGGGTTGATACCCTCCGCAGCGTGCGTTGCGTCGTCCAGCTTGCCGAAATGTCGCGGTTTCCTTGCGTGATCGAGAATCAGTTCCCGATACAGGTCCCGCAGCTCGTCCGTATCGAGGGCGGCGGTACTCACGCGAATACTTCCTTCGCCTTCAGCAAGGCGTCGGCGAGACGGTCTATGTCCTGCCTGTTGTTATAAAGTGCGAGCGACGCCCGCGCTGTCCCGGGCACGCCGAAGAACTCCATGACCGGCATTGCGCAGTGGTGGCCCGTGCGAACCGCAACTCCCTGATGATCGAGTATCGTGCCGAGGTCGTGGGGATGGATGTCGTCGAGCAGGAACGATTGCACGCTGGCTTTATTGCGCGCAGTGCCGATGAGGCGGATCCCGTCCAGCCGGCTGAGCTTGCTGACCAGGTATTCCAGAAGTTCGAACTCGTGATGCGATATCCGGTCCATGCCGAGCGCCTGCAGATAGTCAGCCGCCGCACCGAGTCCAACGGCGCCCGAAATGTTGGGCGTACCCGCCTCGAACTTGTACGGCAGTTCGTTATAGGTCGTACCTTCGAACCTGACCTCGAGGATCATATCGCCGCCGCCCTGCCACGGGGGCATCGCATCGAGCAGCGTTTCCTTGCCGTACAGCACGCCGATGCCGGTCGGGCCGAACATCTTGTGCCCGGAAAATGCGTAAAAATCGCAGCCGAGTTGTTGCACGTCGACCAGCATATGAGGCACGGCCTGTGCGCCGTCCACAAGCACCGGGATGCCCCGGCGATGGGCTTCGGCGATGATCTTCGCGAGCGGCAGGATCGTGCCCAGCGCATTGGAGACGTGTGCGGCCGCCACGATACTGACGCGGCTGTCCATCAGTTCGAGCATTGCATCGAGCGGAAGCTCGCCATTCAGGTCGATCGGCGCGACAACGAGTTCCGCGCCCGTCTGTTCGCAGACCAGCTGCCAGGGCACGATATTCGAATGGTGTTCGAGATGCGTCAAAAGAATCTTGTCGCCCTGCGTCAATCGCGGACGACAAAAGCTTTGCGCGACAAGGTTGATCGCTGCGGTCGTGCCGCTGGTAAACACGATCTCGGAGCGGCTGTTCGCATTGATGAATTTCCTGACGGAATCGCGCGCACCTTCGTAGGCTTCCGTCGCCCGATGACTCAGTGTATGCACGCCGCGGTGCACGTTTGCGTGATCGTGGCGCTGATACTCGGCAACCTTGTCAATCACGCTCGCCGGCTGCTGCGATGAGGCTGCGCTGTCCAGCCAGGCAAGCGGCTGCCCGTTGATTTCCTGTGACAATGCCGGAAAGTCGCCGCGAGCGTCTTCGATGCGGGTTACGCCTGCGCGCATTTCGTTGAGATTGCGGGTCGTGGCCGTCATCGCGATGCCCCTCCGACCAGGTCCTGCAATCGCCGGTCAATAAGGGTTTCAACATGCCCGCGTACGTTGTCCACCGTCGACTTCGCAACGATGGCTGCGGCGAAGGCGCGCGTCAGCACCTGGGCGGCCTCATCGCGCTCGAGGCCGCGGGACCGCAGATAGAACAATGCCGCTTTGTCGAGCTGGCCGACGGTGGCGCCATGGCTGCACTTGACGTCATCCGCATAAATTTCGAGTTCCGGTTTCGTGTCGATCTCGGCTTTATCCGACAGCAGCAGGTTGTAATTGGCCTGATGCGCGTCAGTGCCGTCGGCGCCGGCATGAACGATGGCCTTGCCGTTCCACACGCAGCGTGCGCGATCGCTCAGGATGCCGCGATATTCTTCTCTGCTCTTCGCCGGTCCGACCCTGTGGTCCACGCGCGTGTGGTTGTCGATATGCTGTTTTCCATCCGCCAGGTACAGGCCGTGAAGCTCGATGCTTGCGCGTGGCTCCGCGATATCGACAGCCACGTCGTTTCTAACCAGCGCGCCGCCCAGGTCGAATGCCGCATGACGCATCGAGGCGTTCCGGCCAAGCCGGGTGATCAGTTTGCCGACTTGAAAGTGCGCCCGGTCGCGATTCTGTATCCGCACGTAATCGACCGCTGCGTCCTGTGCCAGCTTCAGTTCCGTGACGACGTTGGCGAAGTGCCCGTGCGAGCCGATCGAGGCATGGTATTCGATGACCTCGGCCCGGGCGTTCGTTGCAACATCGAGAATTATGCGTGTCTGGCTCACCGCGGAGCCGGAACTTGCATCGTCGATGACGAGCAAGCCCAGCGGTTTGTCCGGTTCATGGCCGGCGCCGATCGATATGTGCAATGCGTCCCGCAGCAGCGCCGTGTTGAAGCGCGTCATCGGCTCTTCGGCCAGGATGGAAAATACCGGCTGTACTACGTTGCCGGCGGCAACCGAGACCGCTTCGAGGCCGGGCAGCTGCTGCGCAGTCAGGCGCGTCAACAGGTCTTTTTGCACCACGCCGTTTGCGATGACGATCCAGTGCGCGTCGACCGTCGACGCAAGTTCTGCGGCATAGTGCCGGCTTGCATCGCTCCGTGGTTCATCGGCTGCGCCGTCGGCCGCCTCAAGCAGCCACAGGTTGCTGAGATCGATCGCCGGTGCGAGATTGGTGTAGCGCCAGTCCTCATGCCGGGTCGTCGGGAAGCCGCTCTCGGCGAAACGCGTCAGTGCCCGCATTCTCTGCGGCATCAGCAAATCGCTCGGTAATTTTCCGACGGCCCGTTCGAGCAGTTCCGTATTGATGGACGATGCGCTCATGCGTTCGCTACTTCGCGCACCCAGTCGTATCCTTTTTCCTCGAGCTGGATTGCCAGCGACTTGTCGCCCGAGCGAATGATCCGGCCACCCGACAGCACGTGAACGAAATCCGGCTCGACGTAGTCCAGCAGCCGTTGGTAATGGGTGACGAGCACAATGGCGCGCCCGGGATCGCGCAATGAGTTGACACCCTTGGCCACCGCCTTCAGCGCGTCGATATCGAGACCCGAATCGGTCTCGTCGAGAATAGCCAGGCGCGGCTCGAGCACCGCCATCTGCAGAATTTCGTTGCGCTTCTTTTCGCCGCCCGAGAAACCCTCGTTGACGCCCCGGTTGAGAAGCGCCTGGTCCATTTCGAGCAGCGCCATCTTTTCCCGCGCGAGCTTCAGGAACTCAAAAGCATCGACCTCAGGCTCGCCGTGTGTTCGGCGCTTCGCATTCAAAGCTGCTTTCAGCAGGTATGCGTTATTTACGCCCGCGATCTCCACCGGATACTGAAAGCCCAGGAAAACACCGATGCGCGCGCGCTCTTCCGGGTCCATCTCCAGCAGATTCCGGCCCATGTACTGTACCGAGCCCCCGGTCACGACATAGTCTTCGTGTCCCGCGATGACCAGCGCGAGCGTGCTCTTGCCCGAGCCGTTCGGTCCCATGATGGCATGCACTTCCCCGGGATTTACCGTGAGCGTCAGGCCCGTCAGGATCTCCGTGTCGCCGATGCGCGCTTTCAGATTCTTGATTTCAAGCATGTGTTTTACGATCCGCCGGGCTAACCGACGGCGCCCTCCAGGCTGACGTTCAGCAGGTTCTGCGCCTCGACGGCAAACTCCATCGGCAATTCCCTGAATACCTGTTTGCAAAAGCCGTTCACGATCATGTTGACAGCATCCTCTTCGGATATGCCGCGCTGGCGGCAGTAGAAAAGCTGATCGGCGGAAATCTTCGACGTCGTCGCTTCGTGCTCGACTTTGGCGGTTGCGTTGCGCACTTCCATGTACGGGAAGGTGTGCGCGCCGCAATCCTTGCCGATCAGCAGCGAATCGCATTGCGTATGGTTGCGTGCGTTTGCCGCCTGCGGCATGACGCGCACAAGGCCCCGGTAGGCATTCTGCGCACGGCCGGCGGAGATGCCTTTTGACACGATCGTGCTGCGGGAGTTGCGGCCGATATGAATCATTTTCGTGCCGGTGTCCGCCTGCTGCATGTTGTTGGCCACGGCCACCGAATAGAACTCACCGACCGAATTCTCGCCGCGCAGGATACAGCTTGGATATTTCCACGTGATTGCAGAGCCGGTTTCGACCTGCGTCCATGAGATTTTGGAATTGTCACCACGGCAGTCGCCGCGCTTGGTGACGAAATTGTAAATGCCGCCCTTGCCGTTTTCATCGCCTGGATACCAGTTCTGAACCGTCGAATATTTGATCTGGGCGCCTTCGAGAGCGACGAGTTCGACGACCGCGGCGTGCAGCTGGTTCTCGTCCCGCATCGGTGCCGTGCAGCCTTCGAGGTAGCTGACGTGGCTGCCTTCGTCGGCGACGATCAGCGTGCGTTCGAACTGGCCGGTGTTGGCCGCGTTGATGCGGAAATAGGTCGACAGCTCCATAGGGCAGCGCACGCCTTTTGGAACGTACACAAACGAGCCGTCACTGAACACCGCGGAATTCAGCGTAGCGAAAAAATTGTCACGATAGGGCACGACCGTCCCGAGATATTTTCTGACCAGCTCCGGGTGATTCAGGACGGCGTCGGAGAACGAACAGAAAATCACGCCGGCCTCGGACAGCTTCTCCTTGAACGTAGTGGCGACGGAGACGCTGTCGAAGACGGCATCGACCGCCACCCCGGCGAGGCGCGCGCGCTCGTGCAGCGGTATGCCGAGCTTGTCGTAGGTTTCCAGAAGCTTCGGGTCGACTTCGTCGAGGCTTTTCGGCCGGTCGTCGTCCGATTTGGGCGCCGAATAATACGAGATGTCGCGGTAGTTGATTCTCGGGTAGTGCACGTGCGCCCATTCCGGCTCTGTCATCGTCAGCCAGTGACGATAGGCCTTGAGGCGCCATTCGAGCATGAACGCTGGCTCTTTCTTCCGCAGGGAAATCGCCCGGATGACATCCTCGTCGAGTCCGGGCGGCAGGCTGTCTGACGCGATATCGGTTACAAAACCGTGCTTGTAGCGCCGGTTTACCAGCGTTTCGATGTCATCTGTAGTCGTTGACATGAATTAGCTCTTTCGCTCTATGGTGATCGGTGTACCCGCGAACTGAAACCGCGGCACCGGACTGTTCGCGCGCACCAGATCGGCCAGGCTGATCTCGTCGAGCGCGCGGCGAATCGCCACGTTGATGCGTTGCCAGGCGTTGCCCACGCCGCACACGGCTTCATAGTCGCAATGGCTGTCGCTCGCGCTGCATTCGGTGATCGAGACCGGCCCCTCGAACGCGTCGATCACGTCCGCGGCGCTGATGTCCTGTGCTTCGCGCGACAGCCGGTAGCCACCGTGGGAGCCCCGGGTGGATGTGACCAGTCCTGCTTTCGCAAGCGTTTTCAGGAGCTTGCTGACGGTAGGCAGGCCAAGCCCGGTGGCCTGTGCGACCTCGGCCGCGCTCACGAAGTCCGCCCTGCCGTTGGCCAGCTCCGCCAGTACCACGGTGCCGTAGTCGGTCAATTTGCTGATCCGTAACACAGGGATTCTCCCTCTGTCAAAAAGAGGACTATTTTAGTCCTATTTGAGCGGGAACGCCAGAAAGCCGTGGTGCAGGGCGCGGACGGACCGCACCCGCGCAGAGGCACGGGTTGCGCCTGCGGACTGGCGGAGGAAGAATTTTGCTATCCTACGCCGTCCCAAGGCCGTTCCAAGCCCGGTCTCGCGAGGCGTCAAGTGACCGCGCCGCGCCGATCCCGGTTTGAATGTACGAGTGCAATTGACAAGCGATACGAACCGAAGATTTTCCGGAGAGAGCCGAATGAACCTGAAAGCACTGAACTCCGTGGCAAAAGCCATGGTCGCAAACGGCAAGGGAATCCTGGCTGCCGACGAGAGTTCGCCGACCATCAAGAAACGATTCGACACCATCGGTACGGAGTCGACCGAAGAAAACCGGCGCCGCTACCGGGAAATGCTGTTCACGGCCGCAGGCGTTGAGCAATACATCGGCGGCGTGATCCTGTTCGACGAAACCATCCGCCAGTCCACCCGCGACGGCGTGCCGTTTGCAAAGTATCTCAACGATTTGGGCATGATCGCCGGCATCAAGGTGGATAAGGGCGCCAGGCCGCTGGCGGCATTTCCCGGCGAAACGATTACCGAGGGGCTCGACGGCTTGCGGGACCGCCTGAAGGAGTACTACGGACTGGGAGCGAAGTTTTCCAAGTGGCGCGCCGTGATCAGCATTGGCGGCGGTATTCCGACCGACTTCTGCCTGCGGGCCAACGCGCACGCGCTGGCGCGCTATGCCGCGCTGTGCCAGGAAGCGGGCATAGTGCCGATCGTCGAACCGGAGGTTCTGATGGACGGCGATCACAGCATCGAGCGCTGCGCCGAGGTTACCTCGAGGACGCTGGAACGGGTGTTCAGCGAACTCGCAGACCACCGGGTCGCGCTCGAGGGCATGGTCCTCAAGCCGAACATGGTGATTTCGGGTAGCGACGCAGCCAGGCGCGCCGGGCCCGCCGAGGTCGCGAAGGCAACCCTCGAAGTACTCAAAGCGCAGGTGCCGGCAGCCGTGCCGGGCATTGCATTCCTGTCGGGAGGCCAGTCCGCCGAGGAGGCGACCGAGCATCTGAGCCTGATGAACCGGATGAGGCCGCTGCCGTGGGAGCTGTCGTTTTCCTATGGGCGTGCCTTGCAGGCACCGGCGCTGGACGCGTGGCGCGGCAAGGAACAGCAGTTCGAGGCAGGGCAGAAGGCACTGGCCAGGCGCGCCCGTCTCAACAGCCTTGCGCATCTCGGCAAGTACGACAAGGCCATGGAGTCGGCTGCGTAGGCTGACGACCCGCGATTTCCGCGCAGGTCCGCTTCCGTTCGCACCGGGGCCGGACGCATCCGGCAGCGAAGAGGCGCTCGTATGACTATGGAATCGGAGAACATCGTCGAGATTCGCGATCTCGACTATGCGCGAGGACAAAAGGAGATCTTCAAGAGCCTCAACATCAACATTGGGCGCGGCAAGATCACGGCAATAATGGGTCCGAGCGGCACCGGCAAAACCACGCTGTTGCGCCTCATCACCCGTCAGCTCGTGCCCGATCGCGGGCACATCGAGGTCGACGGCATCGACATCGCCAGACTGAACCAGCGTGATCTGTTCCGCCTGCGGCGGCGCATCGGCATGTTGTTCCAGAATGGCGCATTGCTGACCGACTACAACGTGTTCGAGAACGTCGCCTTTCCGCTGCGCGAGCATACGAAATTGCCGAATCGCCTGATTCGCCACATTGTGCTGACGAAATTGCACGCGGTCGGGCTGCGCGGAGCTGCCGACATGAGCCCGTCCGAACTGTCGGGCGGCATGGCGCGCCGCGTAGCGCTTGCGCGCGCCATGGTGATGGATCCCGACATATTGATCTACGACGAACCGTTCGTCGGCCTGGATCCGATATCAATGGGCGTAATCGTGCGCCTGGTACGCAAGATGAACGATGCGCTGGGGATTTCCAGCATCATCGTAAGTCACGATGTGCAGGAAATCTCGACGGTTGCGGATTGCAGTTTCCTGATCTCACACGGAAATGTCGTGGCGTCCGGCAGCCCCGACGAGTTGCGCAATACGAGCTCGGACCTGGTGCGGCAGTTCATGCACGGGATGGCCGACGGGCCGGTCGCGTTTCACTACTCCGCGCCCGATTATGCCGAGCAATTGCTCGGGCGTGACGCCGAGTAGTTCTGGTGGGGGCAGGACGCTAGTGTTCCTCGAAATCTACTACCTGCTGAAGGACTTTGTGCGCACGTCAGGTGCGCTGGCGTTGTTCTTTCTGCGGCTCCTCAGCTACTCGCCGAAAGTATTGTTTCGACGTTTTCCGCTGGTCCTCCACCAGGTACACAATGCAGGCACGCTGTCGCTGGTCCTCATCATGACGTGCGGCTTTTTTGTCGGCGGCGTGCTTGGCTTGCAGGGCGTATCGAACCTGGCCCGCTTCAACGCAGAGGATTCCGTGGGAACTCTGACCGCTCTCTCGTTACTGAAGGAGCTGGGTCCGGTCATTACGGCGTTGCTGTTTGCCGGCCGGGCCGGAACGGCGCTTGCTTCCGAGATAGGGCTGATGAAAGCAACCGACCAGCTCGCCGCGATGGAGATGATGGCAACAAACCCTGTGCGCAGGGTCCTGGTGCCGCGCTTTCTCGGCGGTGTTATTGCGCTGCCGTTGCTGACCGCGGTGTTCAACGTGATCGGGCTGTTGGGCGCACACGTCGTTGCTGTCGTCTTGCTGCAGGTCGACGCAGGCGCGTTCTGGCAGCAATTGCAAGGCAACGTGGCCAGCAGTGACGTCTATGAGGGCATCATCAAGAGCATTGTATTCGGCGTTGTCGCAAGCTTGCTCGCGGTCTGGGAAGGTTATAATGCAGTTCCAACCGCCGAAGGCGTCGGCCGGGCAACGACGCGCGCGGTTGTGCGCACGGCGATCGCCGTTCTTATTCTGGATTTCATGATTACCGCGGTTGCCATTTGAGGTAGCGACATGCAACAGACACGATCGGTAGAACTTGGTGCGGGCCTCTTCGCGCTGCTCGGCTTTGCGGCGCTGTTTTTTCTCGCTACGCAGACCACCGGTTCTGAAAATTTCAGCGGCAAGGAGACGTTTGAGGTGCGGGCTCGATTTCAGAATGTCGGCAGCCTGAAGCCCCGGGCGCCGGTAGCGATGTCTGGTGTGACCATCGGCAGGGTGAAGTCCATCGAATTCGATCCTGACCAGCTCAACGCAGTGGTCAACTTCGTCATCGACAGCCGCTACAACCAGATTCCGGACGACTCGGACGCCAGCATTCTGACCGCCGGGCTTCTCGGCAGCCAGTACTTGGGCTTGCAGGCCGGCGGATCGGAGACTTATCTGTCGGACGGCAGCGAGGTTCAGTTTACCCAGTCCGCCGTGGTGATCGAGAACCTCATCAGCAAGTACCTGTTCAACAGCGGCAGTCGCGAGGAGAACGAGTGATGTCAAAGGTTGCAAACGTGGCGAGGCAGGTTTTCCTGGCGGCAGCGCTCGGCCTGATATCGCTCAATGCCGCGGCGCAGTCGCCGACAGAATTCGTCGAAGAAGCCGCGGAGCTTCTGGACCAGGCGCTGACCGAACGGAAAGCGGAGCTTACCACCGACAGGCAGGCGCTTTACGGACTCATCGACGCGATCCTGCTGCCGCGATTCGATCGCAGGTATGCAGCCCAGCTGGTCCTCGGCAGGCACTGGCGCACGGCCAGCGAAGAACAGCGGAACCAGTTCATCGATGCATTTTACAGTTCGTTGATGCGGCAGTACGCGGACGGCTTGCTCGAATTCGACCTGGAGCAGATGCGAATCCTGCCGTATCGCGGCGAGGAATCCCAGCCACGCACCGTGGTCAGGACTGTCGTAGAACTCGATGACGGTACGGAGGCGCCGGTCGATTATGGCCTGGTCAAGCACGATTCCGGCTGGCAGTTGTTCGATGTCACGATCGAGGGCATTTCCTACATCAGGAATTTCCGCTCCGAGTTCAATTCCGAAATTCAGGCGACAAGCCTTGATGCCGTCATTGAGCGTCTGCAGCGCGAAGCGGCTAAGGGCAAAGGTGCCGGGGACGAAAGCAGTGGCGAGGAAAACCGCGACGAAGCAGACGGCCAAGAAGCGGAACAGTGAGTCAATACGAATTACTCGACAACGGCGAGGGCAGCTTCTCCTTGAAGGGCGACATGACGTTCAGCACTGCAGGCGACATACTGCGGGAAAGCGAGGAACCGTTCGAAAAACACACCCGTATCGAAGTCGATCTGTCTGGAGTTACGGATACGGATTCGGCAGGCCTGGCGCTGTTGCTCGAGTGGATTACCTGGGCCAATCACACCGTGAGGGAAATTCGCTTTACTGGTGTGCCGGCAGTCATCGACGCGATCGCAAAAACCACTGAAGTCGAAAATCTGTTGAAGAAAGGTGAGCGCTGGGCAGGCTTCATCGAAGCGCCCCCGACGGCATCGTAAAGCTCCCTCGTCAAGCGAACCGTCAAGCGAACCGTCATAAGCAAAACCTGGTAATCGAACCATTGGCACGGCACGCTATTGCGGCTGCTGTTGGTTTTCCGGCTCCGGCTCTGGCAAATCGTCGTAAAAGTCATCGTAAAAATCGTCGTCGACGGGGGGATCGCCGTCATACACCTCAAAGCGGCGATTCTGCAGGTACGCTTCGCGCAGCCTGATGTAAGGATCGAACGATTCATCGAGGACTTTCTGGGCTGAAAGGAATCCGGCGCGGTACTCGATAAAGCGCAGCGCATAGAGCGGGTATCGAACAGAATCGTTCTCGTAATGCCACAGCGGGTCTGCCAGTATGTCGATAGGATATGCGAATGCGTCCCGCAACGTCTGCGGACCGCCAAACGGAATCATGACATAAGGGCCGTCCGGGACACCCCAGACAGCAAGCGTCTGCCCGAAGTCCTCGCGATGTTTGTCGAGACCCATCGCGGATGCAACGTCCACCAGACCCAGGACGCCGATGGTGCTGTTGACCAGGAATCGGCCGGTTTCGCTGAAGCCGCGCGTGCCTTTGCCCTGCAGGAAATTATTGAGGATGTTACGGGGACCGCGAAGGTTCGTATAAAAATTGCTGATTCCACGCCGCATGAACAGCGGCACGACCTTGTCGTAACCCTCTGCGATGGGTTTCAGCGTTACCCGGTCGAGAGCCCTGTTGAAGTCGAAAACTCCTCTGTTCCTCTGCTCCCAGGGATCGGTGCTGCTCTCGACGTTTGTCTGACCTTCTTCACCGGCCTTCGTGGAATTACCGGCGCATCCTCCGAGAGATACGGATAGCAGAAACACGGCGTAGATCGGATTGCGCAGGAGTCGGGTTACCGGCATGGATTGGGTTCTTTTGTGAGTGTGGCTGGGGATGGTTGCTTATTGCTTGTCGAGACTTCGAGAGGCTTGTTGAGGATGAGGGAGCAGCCGGAGGGCAAAGCAGTTCTGGCGGCGCTACTACTCTGCACCTAGGAGCGGCTTCTCTGCATTTGCTGCAATTGTTCCTCGGTCATGTATTCGCGAATGAAATCGATGCGTGCTTCGAACCGGATACGCTGTATTTCCTGCAGTTCCGGAACCGCAAGCGCCTGCCGCAGAAAGTGCACTCCCTGAACCAGGTCACCGATCATGAGACTGTATTCCGCCATGTAGTAATGAGCTTCGGCCGCGTCACCGGCGTCGATGGCGGCGCGCGCGATCAACCGGACCTGGTCCGGCGTCGGCTGGACGTTGTTCAGGAGGTCGAGAAGGATCTTGTGCGCAAGTTTGGCGTCACCAAGCTGCAACAGCGCCTCCGCGTAATGCACAACCAGCGGTACATTGCGCGGAAAGAGCTCCCTTGCCCGATTGAAGGTGGCGCGGGCCTCATCGATCTGCTCGAGGGCGAGCTGCGATTGTGCGAGACCGATGTGGTACGCAATAACCTTCTGGTCCTTGTTGGCCAGTTCTTCGAATATGCGATTCGCTTCATTGTTGCGTCCGGCCCGCAGATAAGCGACGGCGCGGCCATAGCGCTCCGTATCGGATTGGCGCTCGTAGCTCTCCCGCTCGAAATAGCTGACCGCGCCTTCGGCGGTGCCCTGGCTCGAAACGAGCAAGCGCGCCTGGGCGATGCCGTAATTGGTCGAATCGGGCATCGAGGTCGGCTCGTAGTCGCGCGCGCGGCCGCGTGCCTCTGCAATTCGCGCGCTGCTGACCGGGTGAGTTTGCAGAAATTCGGGTATCCGCGACTCGACCGGACGCGTGTCGCGGGAAATCACCTCGAAAAACGATGCCATGCCCTGTGGGTCGAAACCGGCATCCGCGAGCGCCGCGATGCCGACGCGGTCCGCTTCGTACTCGTTGCTGCGGGTAAAGTTGATTTGTTGTTGCGCCGCCGAGCCCTGAGCGACGGCAATGGCGCCCTGCATCGCGTCGCCACTTCCGCCGGCCGCGCCGGCGAGAATCGCGCCCAGCATGATTGCCGTGCTCAGAATGCTTTGGCGCTGATTGGCATGCACGGCCCGGGCGATATGACGCTGGGTCACGTGGGCGATTTCGTGCGCCAGCACGCCGGCCAGTTCGTCCTCGCTGCGGGTCGCCTCGAGCAGGCCGGTGTGCACGCCGATAAACCCGCCGGGCAGTGCAAATGCGTTGATGTTCGGATCATTGACGACGAAAAAGTTGAAGGAGTGTTCGCCGTCGTTGGCATACGCGGCGACTCGATGACCGATCTCGTTGACGTATTCGGTGATCTGCGGATCTTCGACCAGCTTGCCGCTCGCGCGGATGTTGCGCATGATCGCCTGGCCGATGCGGGACTCTTCCGATTTCGACAGGATCGCATCCGCCGGGCTGCCGATGTCAGGCAGATTGACGTCGGCCCGCGGCATCGCCGCAGCGAGCATAAGGCCTGCGCTTGCGATTACGCACAGGCAACGCCTGACGAAGCGTGAATTCACCCGAACGCCCATAATGAAGAGATTACCTGCTCCGACTGCGGCCAATCCGTTGCGTTCCCATGATACTCCCTGGGCGCGTACGCCGGCAGGCATTGGCTTTGGTGTTCAGCTGTGCGGTAAGCTGTTGAATGCAGGAGGGTTATCGAATGACCTCAATCGCAGTCCGCGACACCACTTAAATATTCTTCACCGTTTCGAGGACTTCGGCCGCATGCCCCTTGACCTTTACCTTGCGCCACTCCTGGCGGAGCCTGCCGTCTGCATCGATGAGAAACGTGCTGCGCTCGACACCGAGGAACTTCCGGCCGTACAGCGTCTTCTCACGAATGACGTCGAACTGCCGGCAAAGCTTCTCGTCCGGATCGGACAGGAGATCGAACGGCAGTTGCAGGTTTTTCCTGAACTTCTCGTGTGAGGCGAGGCTGTCTCGTGAGGCGCCGAGAATGACGGCGCCGGCCCGCTTGAACTTTGCGTGGAGGTCGCGAAAGTCCTGACCCTCGGTTGCGCAGCCGGGCGTGCTGTCTTTCGGATAGAAATAGAGCACTACTTTTTTCCCCCGCAATGATTTGAGCTGTATTGACTTGTCGCCGGTGGCCGGGGCGGTGAAATCGGCAATGACTTTGTTCAGGGCCGGAATGCTCATCGGATACCTCCATTTGCAGTATCGGCGGGGAATCTCTCGCGACGCGTATTGCGGATCAGGATTTGACGGGCTCGAGAATCGAATCCAGGTTCAGTTGGTCGCAGAGTTCGAGGAACTCGTCACGTATCTGTGCCAGGTGCACCGACGATGGAATGTTCACGGTCATCTGTGCCGAGAACATCGACGCGCCGGTGTGGGCTGCCGCATAACGACGGGTCGCAAGTTCGGCGATATCGATCCCGCGGCTGGAAAAAAAATTGGCGAGGTTGAAGATAATGCCGGGCTGATCCAGTGCGACGACGTCGACGCCGTAGGGGATGCAGTCGGTCTTGTCGCGGCGTTCGCCCGTCTTGCGGATCGTCACAGTCAGTGCATGATCTTTGGTCAGCTTGTCGAGTTCCGACTCCAGCTTCGCCAGCGTATGCCAGTTGCCGGAGATGAGCAGCAGCATTGCAAACTCGTTGCCGAGCGCGCTCATGCGGCTTTCTTCGATGTTACCGCCGCAGTCCAGAATCACTTTGCTGATGTCGTTTACGACGCCGTGTCGATCGTTTCCAACAGCTGATAAAACAATAAGTTGCTTCATTTCCCTCGATACAACATTAATAGTGTGAACGGGCTCCCCGTTGCTTGACGAGACGCAGTTGGAGCCCGCGAAAGCGGGCGATACTGCGACAACGTAACGTCTTCAATTCGCCCGTTTCACGGGCTCCAACTGTGTACTAACCAACCTGTCGCAACGCAGCATCCGCTCGTTTCCGCGCAACCGGGAATCCACAACCCCGGTCGACCCGGATCCCGCCTTGCCACTCCAACAGGTGAACAGTAACATCGCCGGCTTATTTGTGGCGAGGAGATCTTGTGTTCACGGGCAGCCTGGTGGCGCTGGTGACGCCGTTCGATGGCAACGACCGCGTCGACTACGCGGCCGTTGAGCGACTCGTGGAGTTTCACATCGCTGAGGGCAGTGACGGCCTGGTCATCGCCGGCACCACCGGCGAATCGGCGACGCTCGAAAAGAATGAGCACGCCGAACTGATCGGCCGCGCCGTAGAGATCGTCGCGGGCCGGTTGCCCGTGATCGCCGGTACCGGGTCGAACTCGACCAAGCAGACGATCGAGCTGTCGCGTGAAGTGGGAAAGTCGAAAATCGACGCCTATCTGATGGTGACTCCGTACTACAACAAGCCGGTGCAGGAAGGAATTTACCGGCACTTTGCAACGATTGCCGACGCAGTCGAGAAACCGGTGATGCTGTATAACGTTCCGGGGCGCACGGTCGCGGACATGTTGCCCGACACGGTGGCGCGTCTGGCGAAGCACCCGAACATTTTTGGCATCAAGGAAGCGACCGGTGATATGCAGCGTCTGCAGGAAATCAGGGACACGGTCCCGGACAGTTTCATGCTTTATGGCGGAGATGACTTTACTGCTCGAGAGTTCATCGAACTGGGCGGCCACGGCGTCGTGACGGTAACGGGAAACGTCGCTCCGCGCACGATGGCGGATATGTGCAGGGCACAGGCAGGCAATGACACCGCTCTGGCCATGGACCTCGATGCGAAGCTGCAGCCGTTGAACACGGCAATGTTTCTGGAGTCGAATCCCATACCGGTTAAATGGGCACTCGCCGAAATGGGGCTGATTTCAGCGGCAATTCGTTTGCCGTTGACGCCGTTTGCCGAGCGCTTCCACGAACAGATGAGAGAAGCAATGAAAGAAGCAGGGATCTCGATGGGGCAGGGACGATGAATGTGATGAGAATGACGGTGATCCTGATGGCACCGCTGCTTCTCAGTGCGTGCGGTAACTCGGCGGTGTGCGACGAGCCGCGGCTTTACCAGCAGAGTGAACTGGGAGAGCGCATCGAGGCCCCGGAAGGACTGGATCCGCTGGAGCCTGGGCGTGAGATGACCATCCCGGACGCGTCGCCCCGCGATCCGCGCCCCGAGGGCTCGCCGTGCCTGGAATTTCCACCGACGCTTCGCACCGACGGTGACTGACTTCCGTTATTGCCCCAGTAGGAGCCCGCCATTGCGGGCGACCGCGCAATTGCCAGACAAACCGAATGCCAACGCTTACGCGCGTAAAAGTGATAAATTGCGAAAATTCCGGAGAGGTGGCCGAGCGGTCGAAGGCGCTTGCTTGGAAAGCAAGTGTACGGTAACGCCGTACCGCGGGTTCGAATCCCGCCCTCTCCGCCATCAGTCCTCATCCCTCTTCCAAACCTCAAGCTCCTGCCCGCCCTCGGCTTCGATAATAATCTGCCCGACCTTGCACGGCGGCGTACGATTGGTCGCCTCGCAGTCCGGCAGTTTCGCCAGGCGTTCCTGATGCGCTGTCTGTGTCTGTGCGCTCTCCTCACGCTCCTGCTCCGGCTGCAGGACCCCCCATCCTTCGGCATCCGCGAGCTCTGCATTCGCCTCGTCCAGCGACGCAAATACCGGCTGTTCCTTCGTCGTGGGCAGGCAGCTTGACCGGTTCTCGTTCACGATGACCTTGTCCGATCCGGCACTGTAGTCGACAAGCTGTTGCAAAACCGTCTCGCATTCGGCTTTGTCGACAAACTGATATTGCACTTCCTGCTCCTGGCACACGGTCTTGCCGGCCGGAGCAATGCATTCGCTTAGAGTCAGGACGAAGACCTGTATCCAACCTGTGTCCATACGAGTACTCCTGAAATCGGGTGGAGGTATTCGCGTCGCGCGACGGAATGTGTTTCCTGAGCCGGGATTTTAACATGGCGGGTCGCGGGGCGGCCAACGCCGATATCACGTTACAATAGCGGCTCCGGGGGCGTCACCGCCGCGAACGGCAAGGAAACCGCCGTTGCGGAAGATTTATTCGCCGCATCAAATCCCTCGCCGTATCACATAATGCATGCAAATTTATCCCGGCTGATTCTGGCTTCATTCGTTCTGGCGCTGTCCGCAATTGCAGAGGCCCAGACGGAGGAGGTCAGCGCCATCCCCTGGGCGTATTCGACCTACTTCGGCACCGGCTGGTACCAGGTCGGGGACGAGAGAGACGCATTCGCGATTCGCTATGCGCCGCGCAAGCCATTGCGCAAGGCGTCCATCAATGACGACGGCTCCCGCACCATCGGCGTGGAGCTTCGTATTCCGATTACCGTCGGCCTGGATCATTTTCCGCTTGACGATCTGGCCGGCTCGGTGGATCCGGACAATCTCGCCAACGTGAGCGTCACGCCCGGAATCCACTTCGACATTTTGATGAACGAACGCTGGACATTACGTCCGTTTGCCGCGGCCGGATGGGGCACGGTGCTGAACGGCGACGAGTCCGCATGGACGTACTGGACCGGCTTTCGCAGCCGACTGGCCTTTACAGCGGGAAAACTGGATGGGGCGTTGTTGAATTCGATCGGTTTCGTGGGTTACTCGCCAAACGGCGGCCCCTCGTCGCATTTCTGGCCGATCACGATCGCGGTGGAGATGGCTGCGCCGCTCGGCAATCTGCAACTGGAAAGTCGACAGCTGATGCTGAACTGGCATGCCGGTTACACCTGGTTCCCGGCAGACCTCGACATCGTTCGCCGCGACCTCACGACCGAGGAGATCAGCGATCAGTGGGAGCTGGGCCTAGCTCTCAGTAAGGCGGACGCGCCGATCAAAGTGTGGCGGTTCAGCTTCGATCGGATTGGGCTTGCTTACCGGTTCAGCTCGGATGGGGAGTTGAAGGGAATCGGGTTTGTGTTTCGGTCGTTGTTCGATCAGTGAGGAAAAAACCGACTGAAGGATCGCCCGTTTTCACGGACTCCAACCGCGATAATAGAACCTCCGCTGGAGCCCGTGAAACGGGCGAACGGCTCTTATCTCCGTGGGTCGGGCGACAGCGCGAACGCGTCGGCATCCAGGTGGAACGGAAATTTCTCGCGGAATTTCGCCAAAGCCGTCATGTCCAGTGTTGCGGATGACATGCCGGGTTCCGCTGCAAATGACACCAGGTAATTGCCGAGGTAGTCGATAATCGCGCTGCCGCCGATATACTTCTTGTCATTGCCGTCCGTGCCGATCCGGTTGACCGCCGCGACGAACGAGAGATTTTCGATTGCACGCGCCCGAATCAGCGTTTCCCAGGCCTGGTGACGGCGGTCGGGCCAGTTCGCGACGTAAATGAGAAGCTCGTATTCGTCGCGGTTGCGGCTCCAGACTGGAAACCGCAGGTCGTAACAGACCATGGGACGAATCCGCCAGCCGTTCAGATCGAACGTACGCAGCTTCGTTCCCGGCGCGTAATGCTCGTGCTCGTCTGCAAGCCGGAACAAATGCCGTTTGTCGTAGTATACGGCCGTGCCGTCCGCGCGCGTCAGGACGAAACGATTGTAATAATTGCCGTCGGCCTCGATGATCAGGCTGCCGCAGATCGCTGCGCCGCTCTTCTGCGCCGTTTCGGCCATCCACGACACGGTGCGGCCGTCCATGCGTTCCGCATGCGCTGCCGCGTCCATCGTAAATCCGGTCGAGAACATCTCCGGCAACACGATCAGGTCCGTCGTGCTCTCCTGCCGCGTCAAAATCTTCGCAAATTCGAGCAGGTTGCGTTGGGGGTCATGCCAGTGCAGTTCAGCCTGCACGATCGAGACGGTCAGAGTTGACATAGTTTCATTGCCGCTTGTTCGAGAGTTGCGTCGTCCTTGGCAAAGCAGAACCGCAGTTTTCGCCCGGGCGGAGGCTGCTCGCAGAACACCGAAACCGGTATGGACGCAACACCGATCTCATGCGTCAGCCTCTTGGCATACTGCAGATCCGGCTCGTCCGTGATTTCGGAGTAGTCGAGAATCTGAAAAAACGTTCCCTTTGCCGGATGAAAGCGAAAGCGCGAGTCTTGCACCAGCGCGCAAAAGCGATCCCGCTTTGCTTCATAGAATGCCGGCAAAATGTCGTAGTGTTCCGGCGTCTTCGCCATGTAGTCCGCAAGCGCATGCTGAATCGGCGTGACGACCGCAAACGTGGTGAACTGGTGCACCTTACGAAATTCCGCCGTGAGAGATGCGGGTGCTATGCAGTATCCGACTTTCCAGCCGGTCGCATGATAGGTCTTGCCGAAGGACGAAATGACGAAGGATCGCTGCCACAATTCGTCGTGCCGCAGCAGGCTCTGGTGGGCAAGGCCGTCGAAGATGATGTGTTCGTACACCTCGTCCGACAGCAGAAAAGCGTCGCTATCGCGAACCAGGGCGGCGAGGGATTCCAGGTCATCCTGCGTCAGCACGGCGCCGGTCGGATTCTGTGGGAAATTGAGGATGATGAGCCGCGTTTTGTCGTTGATCGTGTCGGCCAGCCGTTGCCAGTCGATCCGGAATTCGTTGTCGGCGACAATCAGGGGCACGTGCCGCGTCCGTCCACCAGCCAGCACGACCGCCGGCTCGTACGAATCGTAAGCGGGATCGAAGACGATCACCTCGTCACCCGGTCGTACTATCGCCTGAACCGTACTGAACAGGCCTTCGGTGGCTCCGGTGCAAACCGTGACTTCTGTGTTTTCATCGACGCGTCGGCCGTACAGCCGCAACACTTTGGCGGCGATCTCACGACGCAGAGAAGGCACGCCCGGCATCGGCGCATACTGATTGGCGCCCGCCCTGACATGATGGTCGATCAGGCGCTTGAGCTCGGGATCGGGATCGAAGCTCGGGAAGCCCTGGGACAGGTTGATGGCGCCGCATTCTGCGGCGAGCTGGCTCATGACGGTGAAGATCGTCGTCCCGACGGCGGGCAGCTTGCTCTGGATGGACTGTGGCATTGGCATAAGCTGTCCGGTCACGCGGACGCAGGCAGCGACCAGCGCTCGGGGAGCGGCCCCTGATCGAGGATGATCTCGCGATGCCCGCTCCAGGTGTTGACGATGGCCTCGGGCGTCCCGATCCCGGCGGCGCGCGGATCCCCGCAGGGACCGAACCAGTGATTCTGTGGCGCTCCCGTCGTGCGTGCACGCATGCCGCAGTAGGTTGTGCCGTTGATCGTTGCTCCCAGCACGCGGTTCTGGAACTCGATGTCGCTGCTGACGACCGCAGCGGTGAGGTGTTGTGACATGCGTTCGAGGGCCCGCAGTACTTGCGGCAGATCGCCGTCGTCGTACTGGATAATGACCTGGAACGGCCCGAACAATTCTGTGGTTACGAGTTCGAAGTGCTCGCCGCAAAGCGCGTCGAGCGGCACGCGCACCGCCGTCGCCTGCATGGCGCCGTAACGCTGCGGAATCGAATGGTTTTCGAGCGGCGTGCCGCCGAACAGCAGTTCCGCGCCGGGAATTGCCGTCACCGCCTTGATGTGCGCGAGCATGCGCTCATTGGTCCAGCTCAGCACCGGACCGATCGTCAGGTCGTCCAGTTTGCGCCGCGCCGCCAGCACTTTCAGTTTCGGCAGCAGCGCGTCCGCCCAGTTCCGATGCATGAACAGGATGCTTTGCGCCGAGCATTTCTGGCCGGTGGCGCTATACGCATCCTGGTCCGCCTGCCACGCCACATAGTCCAGCCACCCGGGATCGTAGTCCGGCCCGATTACCTTCCAGTCGAACCCGGCATCCTCGAGCCTCACCGCGCCATTGAACTGGGCGGCAATGCGCTCGGCGACCTCGCTCGATCCGGTGAACTGGACGAGCCGCAGATCGTCCCTTGCCGCGTTCAACAGCTTGCCCATCTCGCTCCCGCAGCAATGAACGAGGTCGACGTCCGTGGCCGGCAGTCCCGCATGAATCAGCAAGCGCAGAAACTGTTCGAAAACCGCGCTCACCTTCGAGTCGACCTTGACGACGGGTTTGTTACCCATGAACAGTGCGCCCATCACCTGCAGCGCGGGAATTTCCAGCGGGAAATTGAAGGGCGCTATCACCGCGACCGGGCCGAACGGCCAGCGGTATCCTCGCGATTCCTGTCCCGGATGGTCGCCGGGATTGGAGAAACCCCTGGCGAGAAAGCGCACACCGTCGCCGGAAAAATTCTCCAAAAACACACGGGTAACGGTCACTTCGCCCTGGCATTGCTGCCAGCTTTTGGGCATGACACGTTGTATCAGCTTCGTGAAATAGTCCTGCACGTCTTTTTGTGCGAGTAATGCCGACGCTCTTGCACAGATCCTGCCGAGCATCACGTAACGCTCCGGACACTTCAGCGGGTTGTGCATTCCGGTTTTAGGGCAACGCCGCAGGCTTTGAACGAACCCGTCATGCTTTCTCGTGTCGGGTACCTGCAGAAAAGCCTGTCCGTTCATCGGATCGACAATGTCGTCGCGCAGAATGTCGCCATCGCGCCAGTTCCCGGCCAGCAAATTGCACACCAGGCCCGGGTTTTCTGCAGTCATTCCTGTAAACGGATCGAGCGTCGCGAATTGAGCCAGCTCGCTCATTCATTTCTCCTCGTGTGCCGCATCGCGGTGTTTGTTCCGGCGGCGACCTTTCATAGAGCGGGAGAATAGCAAGCTCCGGTCATTTTTTTCTCTTTTGCAATGAATACCGGCGTGCATCGGTACCGCTCGCATTGAGTCTCGGCGGTACTAAGGCGATAATCTCGCCCGGTCCGCGTCGGTTTCCCCGCGACGGTCAGCCGTGAACCCCGTCAGGCCCGGAAGGGAGCAGCGGCAGCGGTCACACCGGGTGCCGGGGAGGGGCTGGCGCGGGCCATTTTTGGGGACAGTGACCTTAATTGCGTAATTAGGGCGTAGGGTTCCCTTTGCGCTTAGCGCGACTAAGGTCACTGTCCCCTGACATCCGATACACTGTCGGAATTCACTCACCGTCTCATTCGCCGTCGAACCTATGAGTTACCTCGCTCTCGCCCGCAAGTGGCGACCGAAAAATTTTCGTGAAACCACGGGCCAGGAACATGTCCTCAGGGCGCTGACGAACGCGCTCGAAACGCAGCGCCTGCATCACGCTTACCTTTTTACCGGTACCCGCGGCGTCGGCAAGACCACGATTGCGCGGATTCTCGCGAAATCGCTCAATTGCGAGAAAGGCGTTACCGCGGAACCTTGTGGTCAGTGCAGCGCCTGTCGCGAGATCGACGAGGGCCGCTTTGTCGACCTGATTGAAGTAGACGCCGCCTCGAAGACCAAGGTCGACGACACGCGAGACCTGCTCGACAACGTGCAATACGCGCCGGCACGCGGGCGCTACAAGATTTACCTCATCGACGAGGTGCACATGCTGTCGAAGAGCTCGTTCAACGCATTGCTGAAGACGCTCGAAGAGCCGCCGCCGCACGTCAAGTTCCTGCTGGCAACTACAGACCCGCAGAAGCTGCCGGCCACGGTCCTGTCGCGTTGCCTGCAATTCAATCTGAAGCGTTTGACGCCCTCGCTGATCAAGGATCGCCTCGAGCACATCTGCAGGGAAGAAAGCATTGCCGCGGATGCCGCATCGCTATCGATGATCGCGCGCGCCGCGGACGGCAGTCTGCGCGATGCATTGAGCCTGCTCGACCAGGCGATCGCGTACTGCGGCGGCGAGCTGCAACAGGATGCTGTGTCGACCATGCTTGGCACGATTGACAGGGCACACGTGAGTTCCTTGCTCGGCTTTCTTGCGGATGGCGATGCACCGGGATTGATCCGGGCTATCGCGTCAATCGATGAACAGTTTCCGGATTACGCGCGATTGCTGGACGATCTGGCGCGTCTGTTGCAGCGGGTTGCGGTTTACCAGGCGGTCGGGGCGACCGACAGCGACGACGATTTGGCGGAGCACGAAATTGCGGGATTCGCGCAGCGTATCGCCGCCGAAGATGTGCAACTCTTCTACCAGACAGCGCTCATCGGTCGGCGTGATCTGGATCTGGCCCCGGACCCCAGAAGCGGCGTCGAAATGACCTTGCTGAGGATGCTGGCGTTCCAGCCGCGGCGCAGTTCCGATGAAGCGGAACCGGGCGGTGCCGCGGCAAGAGACTCGCGGCCGCGACCGGGGGCGGCGCCCGGAAAACTGAAGGTAGTGGAACCGCCGAAGGCCGGACCGGCGTCCGTAGACCTGCACGAGCCGGCGGACTGGGGCAAGTTGATCGCGGAACTCGATCTGAGCGGCGCCAGCAAGCTGCTGGCCGGTAATTGCGCCTACCTGCGCCACGATGGCGATACCGTACATCTCGGGCTGGACCGCCGCTCCGAATCGCTGTTGACGAAATCACGGCAACAGGCGATCGCCGACGCGCTCTCCGGCAAATTCGGCCAGCGCTTGAAAGTCGATATTTCCATTGCCATATCCGCGGGTGCCGCACCCCCGGTGGAAACGCCCATGCAGGAGCAGGCCAGGCGCTCTGACGAAAAGCTCGAAGCCGCACGGAAATCGCTGGAAGCCGATCCGAACGTCAAGGCGCTGCGGGATATGTTCGGGGCAGAACTGAACCCGGATTCCATAGAACTGATCGACAATAGAACGGTCGAGAGCAACCGCATCGACAAGCAACGCTCCGGGAGTAGCACATGAAAGGCGGCATTGGCCAGCTAATGAAACAGGCCCAGCAGATGCAGGCCGAAATGCAAAAGGCGCAGGAAGAAATGGCGCGCATGACGGTAACCGGTGAGTCCGGTGGCGGCATGGTCAAAATCACGATGACGTGCAAGCACGAGGTAAAGTCGCTCGACATCGATACCTCGCTGCTCGGCGATGACAAGGAAATGCTGGAAGACCTCATTGTTGCGGCATTCAACGACGTTTTGCGCCGCGTCGAGAAAACCGTGCAGGAGAAATTTTCAGGGATGGCCAAAGGCCTGAATCTGCCTCCCGGAATGAAGTTGCCGTTCTAGTTCACCGGCTCACTCATCCAGCTTGCAGGCCAACTGAAGGTGTCATTCTCCCCGTTGCTCGTTCGGCTGATCGACGCGTTGCGCTGCATGCCGGGCGTCGGCCGAAAATCGGCCCAGCGGATCGCGTTCCATTTGCTTGAACGCGACCGTGACGGTGCCTCGCAACTGTCGAAGGCGCTGGCAGAAGCTGTTGCAGGCATCGACCATTGCGGGCGTTGCCGGATGTTTTCGGAGCGCGATCTGTGCGGCATCTGCGGTTCAGCCGGTCGCGATGAAACGCTTCTCTGCGTCGTGGAATCGCCAGCCGACGTCATGGCAGTCGAAGATGCAACCGGATACAAGGGCCATTACTTCGTGTTGATGGGGCATTTATCGCCGCTCGACGGTATCGGCCCGAACGAGCTTGGCCTCGACAAGCTCGAGCAGCGGCTGGCCAGCGAGACATTTCAGGAACTCATTATCGCCACCAATCCGACCGTCGAAGGAGACGCGACCGCGCACTATCTGGCCGACATGGCAGGCAGGCACCACGTGCCGGCGAGCCGTATTGCGCATGGCGTACCCTTGGGCGGCGAACTCGAGTACGTCGACGGCGGGACGTTGTCGCACGCTTTTTTCGGGCGCCGCATCGTCGATTGAGCGGGGCCCGACCGAGGAGAAACCATGGTAAGCGAGGAAGACTGTCTTTTCTGCAAAATTGCCGCCGGCAAGATCGGCGCGGATATCGTCTACGAGAACGATGAGGTCCTGGCGTTTCGCGATATCAATCCCCAGGCGCCGACCCATATTCTGATTATTCCGCGCAACCACGTCGCGACGATCAATGACCTGTCTGACGACGAGGTCGACGACGTCGGTCGCCTGTTCCTGGCTGCGCAGAACATAGCGAAAGAAGAGGGCGTCGACGAAAGCGGCTACCGCGTCGTGATGAACTGCGGGGAAGGTGCAGGACAGTCCGTATTCCACATTCACCTCCACTTGCTGGGAGGACGGGCGTTTCGCTGGCCGCCGGGTTAGGGGGACAGTGACCTTTTATCGAAGAAAAGGTCACTGTCCCTATTTCGGTCCCGAAGAAAAGGTCACTGTCCCCCATTTCGCGTCTCCCCTTTCGCTACTTGAACCGGTCTGCGAGTCGCTCTGTCGACAGCAATAGCCGCCGGTAACTTTCGTAACGCCTAGCGCTGATTTTGCCAGTTGCAACGTCCGCCTTGGCCTTGCAGCCGGGCTCCCGCAGGTGACGACAGTTGCTGAACCTGCAGTGGAAACCCGCCTCGCGGATCTCGCGAAAGCCCTGCACCGCATCCGCGGGGTTGTCTATAGCCGGTGCGTAGTCGCGTACGCCCGGCGAATCGATGACGGCGCCGCCGTTGGCGAGCGGCAGCAGTACCGAGTTCACCGTGGTATGCCGGCCTTCGCCGCGGGAGTGCGAAAGCTCCGCGGTATCGCGCTCACCGACGGAAGTGATCTTATTGATAATACTTGATTTTCCGACACCGGACTGACCGACGATGATGGCCGTTCGGCAGGCCAGGAAGTCGACCAGTGGTTGCAGGTTGGTGTCGTGCTTCGCGCTGCAGCGTAACGTGACGTAGCCGATATTGGCGTATTCCGCGAGTGCGCTTGCCGAGGATTGTTCAATCTCGCCGAGATCCGCCTTGTTGAAGGTGACTGCAGTTGCGGCGCCGATCAATTCGGCGGCGCAGATGTACCGGTCGACGATGTACCAGTCAGGTACGGGCAGGTCGGCAACGACAACGACAATGGCATCGAGATTGGCGGCGAGGACTTCGACTTTGCCGCGCTGGTTCGGTCGTGTGAGCTGATTATCCCGTGGTAGTATTTTGGTCACCAGCCATTCGGGTTCATTGGGGATCGGCTGTACCTCGACCTTGTCGCCACAAACGGGCTGAATTGTTTTGCCTTTAATGCGCCCTGTACCGTCGCCTCCCTCGCCCAGTCTGAGCCCCAGCCTGCGGCCATACGTCGCAATTACAAGGGCGTTCCGCTCGGGTGCCACTTCGGCACCCTGAATTGACGATTCTGCTTCGGTCATTCGTGTCCAGTGAGTATTCAGGGGAATGCGCAGTATGCCGCCATGCCGGAGGCCTTGCATCCCCGACGGCTGCTAAACTCGGGCACAGGTACTTAAAGACACCGGCGAAAACGAGCTTGTAGAAACGAATGAGCACAACACCATGAGTGGATCAATGGAGCATTCCCGGACATCGAACCTGATCTGGATTGATCTCGAAATGACCGGGTTGGATACGGGTACGGACGAGATTATCGAGATCGCGGTCATCGTTACCGACAAGTACCTGAACGAAATTGCGGTGGGTCCGGTGCTGGTCGTGCACCAGCCGCAGGCCGTCATGGAAAACATGGACGCGTGGAATACGAAACAGCATCGCGAGTCCGGACTCATAGCACGCGTGCTGGCGAGCGAACTCGGCATGGCCGAGGCAGAACAACGGACCCTGGACTTCGTGAAGGAGCATGTAGAGCAGGGCGTGTCCCCGATGTGCGGCAACAGCATTTGCCAGGACCGACGTTTCCTGGCTCGGCAGATGCCGCTCCTGGAAGCATTTTTTCATTACCGTAACCTCGACGTCAGCAGTCTGAAAATTCTCGCGCAGCTGTGGGCCCCTGTTGTTGCGAAAGGTTACAGCAAGGAATCGTCGCACCGCGCACTCGAGGACATCCGCGATTCCATAGCAGAACTTCGCTACTACCGCGAGACGCTGTTCAATCAGCAGGCTTTGCGCGCAGGCTGAATGGATATCTTGCCGAATTCACCGGCGTCGGAACGCAACAAGGGGCCGATTCTGGAGGTGTTGCGCAAGGAGTTCGGCAGCGTACGGCACGTGCTGGAGATCGGCTCCGGCACTGGACAGCACGCGGTCTTTTTCGGCGCGGAATTGCCGCACCTGACCTGGCAGACCAGCGACCTGCCCGAAAATCACGCGACTATTCTGCAGGCACTGCAAAGGGGCGGTCCGCGTAACGTCAAGCCACCGCTGGAGCTGGACGTCGAGCGCGCCGAGGGGCTGGCGATGGAATCGGATGCCGTATTTTCCGCGAATACGGCGCACATCATGAGCATTCACGCCGTGGAACGCATGTTTGAACTCGTCGGCCGCGTCCTTCCCGATGGCGGCGTGTTCTGCCTTTACGGCCCTTTCAATTTTTCCGGCCAATTCAGCAGCGACAGCAATGCCCGCTTTGACGCATCGCTGCGGCAACGAAACTCGTCGATGGGTATTCGCGACCTTGACGACCTCGATCGTTTTGCGCGCTCTTCCGGTATGTCGCGCGTCCGCCTCTATGCGATGCCCGCGATGAACTACATCGCGCTCTGGCAAAAGTCGAACGGCTTGCCTTATAGTTGAGTTCCTTGGGTGGGGTGGCTTAAAAGCGATGATCAAACGGGTTGTGCGAACAATAATAATATCGGGCTCATGCCTCCTTGCCGCAGCGGCTGTCCAGGCCGAACCAGCCTGGGTCAGCGACCAGTTCGAGGCCATGTTGCGTACAGGGCCAACCACAGAGCATGCCATTACTCGCATGGTGCAAAGCGGCACCCAGGTCGAGGTGCTCGAACGGGATCGCGAAACCGGTTATGCACGGGTTCGCACGGGCGGAGGAACGGAAGGATGGGTTCTCACCCGCTACCTGATGAACGAGCCCTCCGCGCGCGAACAGCTGGAGCGACTGACCGGCCAGCTCACGAACGCGACTACCCGCGGCAGCACCCTGACATCCCAGCTCGATGCCATCAAAGGGCAATACGACAACGCGACGACGTCGATTGCCGCTCTCGAACGCGACAAGCAGGCGCTGCAGACGGAACTCGACGATATAAAGCAGACCGCGTCAAATACCCTGGCGATCGATCGCCAGAACAAGGATCTGCGCCAGCAACTGACGGATGCGGAAATCAAGGTCAGCATCCTGGAGCAGGAGAACCAGGCGCTTTCAGGCCAGACGACCCGCAACTGGTTTCTGGCGGGCGCCCTGGTGCTGATCGTGGGCATCGTTCTGGGCCTGTGGCTGCCGCGCATTCGGTGGCAGAAAAGGTCGCGTTACGAACGGTTCTGAAGTGCACGGTGTCGTGGGTCCGGCACCATTAACCCGCTACTGACTGGCCGGCCAGGAACATCCAGGTTTCGACCACCGTGTCGGGATTCAGCGAAACACTGTCGATTCCCTGGGCGACCAGCCATTTCGCCAAATCCGGATGATCCGACGGGCCCTGGCCGCAGATCCCCACGTATTTGCCCTTCGCCTTGCAAGCCTTGATGGTCAACGAGAGTAGCGCTTTGACTGCCTCGTCGCGTTCGTCGAACAAATCGGCAATGAGCGCGGAATCGCGGTCGAGGCCGAGCGCCAGCTGGGTCATGTCGTTGGAGCCTATGGACATGCCGTCGAAATCTTCCAGGTACTGGTCGGCGAGCAGGGCATTGGTGGGCAATTCGGACATCATGATGATTTTGAGTCCGTCTTCTCCGCGCCGGAGACCGTTCTGCTCCAGCAACTCGATCACCTGCCTGCCCTGGGCCACGGTCCGAACGAACGGAATCATGACCTGCACGTTTTTCAGGCCCATGTCGTTGCGCACCTTGCGAAGGGCCGCGCACTCCAGCTCGAAGCACGGCCGGAAGCTCGCCGATACATAGCGCGCTGCGCCGCGAAACCCGAGCATCGGGTTTTCCTCCTTGGGTTCGTATGCTTCGCCGCCGATCAGGTTGGCGTACTCGTTGGTCTTGAAGTCCGACAATCTGACGATAACCGGTTCCGGTGCAAAAGCAGCGGCAATGGTGCTGATTCCCTCGGCAAGCTTGTCCACGAAGAATCGGACAGGGTTGTCATAACCGGCCATTTGTTCATCGATGGCTTCGCGCGTGTCGGCATCCTGTTTGTCATATTCGAGCAGCGCGTTCGGATGGACTCCGATCATCCTGTTGATGATGAATTCGAGACGCGCAAGTCCCACGCCGTGATTCGGGATATTTGCGAAATCGAACGCCCGATCGGGATTACCGACGTTCATCATGATTTTCACCGGTATCTGCGGCAGCGAGTCCAGCTGTATTTCCTTTTCTTCGTATCTCAGTCGCCCTTCATAGACGAAGCCTGCATCGCCTTCGGCACAACTGACGGTAACGTCCGTGCCGTCTTTAATTGCCGTGGTTGCGTCGCCACAACCGACGACCGCCGGGATGCCGAGTTCCCGCGCGATGATTGCGGCGTGACAGGTGCGACCGCCGCGGTTCGTTACTATCGCCGACGCACGTTTCATCACGGGTTCCCAGTCGGGATCCGTCATGTCCGAGACCAGAACGTCTCCCGGTTGTATGCGACCCATCTCCGACGCGTCCTGAATGATCTTGGCGGTGCCGACACCGATTTTCTGCCCGATGCTGCGGCCCTTGCTCAGCACGGTCGAGCGGTCCCGCAGGCTGAACCGATGAATGGTCCTGCCGCTTCGACTCTGGACGGTTTCCGGCCGCGCCTGGAGTATGTACAGTTTGCCGTCCGAGCCGTCCTTGCCCCATTCGATGTCCATCGGCCGGCCGTAGTGTTTTTCAATCGTTACGGCAGTCTGCGCAAGCTCGATGATCTCGGCGTCGGTCAGTGAAAATGTCTGGCTCGCGGATTCCTCGACGTCGACCGTTTCGACCGTTTTGCCGGGAACAGGATCATCGCTGAAGACCATCTTGATGGCCTTGCTGCCGAGATTTTTGCGCAGTATCGGAAAGTTGCCCTTTTCCAGTGCCGGTTTGTAAACGTAAAACTCGTCGGGGTTGACGGCGCCCTGAACCACGGTTTCGCCCAAACCGAAAGATGACGTGATAAACACCGCATGCCTGAAGCCGGATTCCGTGTCCAGGGTGAACATCACGCCCGCAGCGCCAATGTCGCTACGCACCATGTGCTGCACGCCAACCGAGAGCGCGACCTGTGCGTGATCGAAGCCCTGGTGGACTCGGTATGCGATTGCGCGATCGTTGAAGAGCGATGCAAACACCTGGTGCATGGCACTTACGAGATGATCGAGTCCGCGGACGTTCAAAAATGTCTCCTGCTGACCGGCGAACGATGCGTCGGGCAAGTCTTCCGCGGTCGCCGACGATCGCACGGCGACCCGAATGTCATCGCCGTTGGACATGCTCTTCCAGGCAACTTCGACGTCGTGCATCAGGCGCTCAGGAAGCGGAGCGTCCGCGATCCACGCTCGAATCGTTCTGCCTGCATCCGTGAGCGCCTGGATGTCATCAACGTCCAGGTGCTCGAGCTTGTCGCGAATGCGGCGATCGAGATTGTCGTTTTTCAGGAAATCGCGATAAGCGGCCGAGGTTGTGGCAAATCCGCCTGGCACCGAGACGCCCAGTTCGCCGAGTTTGCCGATCATCTCTCCGAGGGACGCATTCTTTCCGCCGACCAGCTCGATATCTTGCATTCCGAGCTTCTTCAACTCGATAACGTACGGCTCCAAATCTGGCTCCCTTGTGTCACGAACGAGGAAATGAGCAATCGACCAATGCTAGCCCATTGAACGGTGTCAGGCGAGAACAGTAGCAGCCCGTTCCGCCGGCGCTACTTCACAGTACACAGATCAGTACTCTGTCAAGTACACTGAACCGGCGCGGATTCACCATGGCGGCCATCCAGGACATTTCCCATATGAGCGAACGTACTGTATTTTTTCTGTCGGATCAGACCGGTGTCACCGCCGAGACGCTGGGCCACAGTCTGCTCACGCAATTCGACAGCCGGGATTTTCGGCAAGTGACTTTGCCATTTATAGATACCAATGACAAGGCACGGGAAGCTGTCCGGAAGATCAACGAAGCGGCCCGAACTGCGGCCCTCAAGCCGATCGTTTTCTCGACGCTCGTGCAGGACGATTTTCGTGCGATCGTGAAACAGGCAGAGGGGTTGCACCTCGATATCTTCGACGTCTTTCTCGAGCCGCTCGAACAGGAGTTGAAACAGAAGTCGACGCATACTGCAGGTCGGGCCCACGGTATGAGCGACATCGAAAGTTACATGAAACGCATAGAGGCTACGAATTTTGCACTGGCCAACGACGACGGCGGCATCACGCAGAACTACGAAATGGCAGATGTGATTCTGGTTGGCGTCTCGCGCAGCGGTAAAACACCCACGTGCCTTTACCTCGCGCTGCAGTACGGCGTGTATGCGGCCAACTTCCCGTTGACGGACGAGGAATTCGATAGCGGGACGTTGCCGGATTTCCTGGTCTCGCAAAAATCGAAGATGTTCGGACTCACCATAGCACCGGCGAGGCTGCGGCAGATTCGAAAGGAGCGACGAGCCCTTGGTCGTTATTCAACTGCGCAGCAAGTGCGCTTCGAGTTGCGCGAGGCCGAGAAGATTTTCAAGAAGTACGGTATACCGTACGTGGACACAACGGAATTTTCGATAGAGGAAATTTCCAGCCGCATACTGGATAGTACAGGCGTCGAGCGCAGAGTGCGACCCTGATTTTATGACAAATTCCGCGAAGAAAAAAGGAAAAGTGGAACTGTAATTGCATACCTTCTGAAACGAAATCGCTGTGATATATTCAGTCCATGTTTCTGGACTGTCAACTTGTACCGCAGACCATTATCAAGCCGCGAAGCTTCGTTGGTTTGATGTTGTTGTACGAAAGTAATTTTCTGCGCTTGCAACATGTTATCCCAGAACTCGATCGCCTCGACGGCTACTACCAGTCGCGCGTCGCCGGCGATTGTGACTTGCATCTCGAAATTCTCGACCGCAGCAGATACACGATCACATTATCGTTGTCGTACTTCTTCCGTGAGCAGGGCGTGCGGATCGCGGACCCCGACATGAAGATTCGCGCCTATCTCGACGGCCACCTCGCCGAAGCGATGAGCCTCCGCGGCGATCATCGGCACGCTGAGCTGCGGCGCCTGTCGAACGCGCACCGTGGCGAACTCGGCGTTCGCTGGCGGCGCAACATCGTGCTCAACAAGTGGCTGGAATACCTGATGCACCAGGGGCATCTGATTCTGGAACGATAATCACAGTTGCTCACGGCAGCGTTTGTCCATCTCCGAAAACTGTCGATTCAATCAAGGATTGAAGCATGACCGGTTGCGATTATCGCGACGACTGAACGGTCCTGGCAGCTGTGCCTGTGGCGGCAGGATTATGTAAAAGGAGAGGTTTTTGTCGAGTCTGGCAGCAATCTTCGGGAGTTCGGGCGACAAGGCGCAGGACAGCGACAAACTGCTGCACCTGTACTGGAACCGTGCCGAACTTAAAAAGCAGTTCGCCGGGATGCGCAAAGAGCAGTTCAAGCTGCAGGACAGAATCAAGCAGCAGGAGGGCGCAACGGCGCGCCTGCAACAGAAGCTCGATCATCTCGAAGGCTTGCTCATCGATCCCGAATGGGCCGGCAATGCGGTGGTCTTTTACCAGTTGCGCGGCGTTGCCCTGCATTGCCAGCGCAAATTGTCAAAATTCGCTGAGCAACTGAAACAGCAGCGGGAACAAAGGCAACACAACAGCCTGCTGGTCAAATGGAATGAAGAGCGATCCCGGGAATCCAGGGTGGTTGAACGCGAACTTGTCCTGACACGTGAAGTCGTGCAACGCGCCGACGAACAGATGCACGCGGAACGCGACCGCCTGATGTCGATGAGCGGTTTTCTGAAGATTTTCCGTCGACGTTCCGTAACGGCGACCCTCGATAATCTGGCAACGCAGATCGAGTCGGCGCATCAGCAGGAACGGGCGCTGCTGCAGAAGCTCGAAGACATCAAGAATCGCAGGCCGCCGGAGAATCAGGGCCTGGACGTTGGGTCGAAGCGCTCTATCAACTTCATGATTATCTCGTTCGCGCAGCAGCTGTTGCTGCTGTTCGCCGATGACACGCTGGCGGCGATGGCCAAAGAGTCAAGCGAGAAAAGCGTCGGTGCGATCAATTACGGGAACCGCAACGAATGCGAACTGTTACTGGTTCGCATCCGGAAAAGGGCCGAGTCGATTGTCCAGAGTGCGGATGTCGCCAGTATCCTGCAACAACGGGCGAAAATGCTCGCTGAGCTGGCCGTGTTTCGCAATGACGGCGACGCCGTGCCGGTGTCCGGATCCGTCTCGACGGTGTTCGACATCGATGCCAACGGATCGGTCAGAAAAGCCGAAGTCGATCTGCTCGGCGAGAACTACTGGGGAATCGCGAAAATCCTGAGTCGCTAAGCCGTATCAGATGTCGGTGCGATACATCTGCCGCTGGAACCTCGGCAGAATTGCGGCGTTCTCGTACAGCGGAGACACGGGTTCGGCCGTTGGCGCGGAGTCGACATTGTCAGCGACAGGAGACGTCGCGGTGTCGGGTTTGTCCGTTTCCGCCGCGGGTTGATCCGCGCCGGTTGCCGCCTGTTTCATATTTTCAATGTCGCCGAATACATCCTCGAGAATCGACGCCACGCGAGGCGTCAGGAATAACAGCGGCGCCAGGGCTTCTGTCAACTCGTCGGATTCCTCGGGAGATTCGGAAACGTCCGCAAGGTCGACCGCTTCGACTGTCAGGCTGCCGACCTGCAGGCTTTGCAGGTCGCGGACCGCCTGGTTACCCGATGCGTCCACGTGCGCCGCGGCCAGCCCGGACGACGTCCAGCCCAGAAGCAGCAGTGAAACGCCTGTCAGGGCGGCGTACAGGGTCCTGCGTGGCGATCCTTGGTCGGCGGGCGACGTGTTGCTCGGGTACACAGCGGCCTCCAGTTCGGTTCGAGGGGCATAGGATTGGTGTTGTACTGAAGTATAACACCAACTGTGACCCGGGCAAGCGCTGGTTGCGGGCGGTTGTTACTCCCGCACCTGTGCGGTCTTCTGCGAAGGCGTCGTGTCCACCACACGCAGTTGCGCCAAGTCTGTAACAATTGCGGCAGCCTGGTCAAGGTGCACGTCCGGCGCCTCCAGTTCGTCGAGTTCGTCCACGTTCGTGAGGGGCTCCATATCGAGCGCAGCGCGGCGTTCGTTCTCGCGTGCCAGGCGCCGAGTCAACTCTTGTTCGCGTTCCTGCTCGCGGACATCCCTTCGCAGGGAAACGCTGGTTTGCGCGCGCACCTCGGCCACGTCCTGAATGTCATCCAGCAGGTAACGGTAGTCCGGGTCGTCCTGGCTCCTGGTCTGGTGGTTGGCCGACAAAGAGACAATGGTCGTGTCGAGGGGCGCGCCGGCACGGAAGCGCGCGCTGCGGATCGTGTCCCAGGGCAGGGCGCTCTCGCGCACGCTCTCGCCGACCGTCTCGGCGTCGATCTCCGAGGGTAGCTCGATATCCGGGTTGACACCGCGATGCTGGGTGCTTTCGCCGGTTACCCGGTAGTACTTGCCGATCGTCAGCGTGAGCTGGCCCAGGCCTTCGTCGTCTTCCGTGTGGCGGGCATACTGATCCAGCGAATAGAGATTCTGCACCGTCCCTTTGCCGAAGGTCTGCTGGCCTATGATCACACCGCGCGCGTAGTCCTGAATCGCCGCCGCAAATATTTCGGATGCCGAGGCGCTGTATCGATTGACCAGCACCGCTAACGGCCCGTTGTAGGCGACCCGCGGCACGGGGTCCGGATCGTCCAGGCGGCTGATGCGGCCATTCGAACTCCTGAGCTGGACGACCGGGCCGTTGTCGATGAACAGGCCGGACAGGGCGGTTGCTTCGGTGAGGTGACCGCCGCCGTTGTCGCGCAGGTCGACGATCAGGCCATCAATGCCTTTTTCCTCGAGTTCCTCGATCAGCTTTTTGACGTCCTTGGTCGTGCTGGTGTAATCCTTGTCACCGTTGCTCAATGCACGGTAGTCGCGGTAGAAGCTCGGTACTTCGATGACACCGATCGACCAGTCGCGGCCGTCTCGCGGCACGGTGACGATTTCACTCTTCGCAGCCTGCTCTTCGAGTTTGACCTGGTTTCTGGTGAGGCTGATGGTTTTCTGCGGCGCGCCCGGCAATGCATTGCCCGACATGACCTGCAATTGCACGACGGTATCGGCCGGCCCGCGGATAAGCTGCACGACGTCGTCGAGCCTCCAGCCGATGACGTCGACCAGTTCGCCATCCGCGCCCTGCGCGACGGCGGTTATGCGATCCTCGGGTTGCAGAGCGCCATTGATGTCGGCGGGGCCGCCCGGAATGATGTTGACGACCTTGACGTAGTCTTCTTCGATCTGCAGTGACGCGCCGATGCCGAAATACGACAGGCTCATCTGAATCCGGTACTCCTCGGAAGTCCGCGGCGAGAGGTAGCTTGAATGCGGATCGAGCGTATGCGCGAACGAGTTCATGAAGGTTTCGAACACATCGTCGTTCTTGATCTGGTCCATTCGTTTCAGGAACCGCGTGTACCTTTTGTGGAGAGTGTCCTGAATCTCGGGCCAGGGTTTGTCTGCGAGCGCCAGGCTCAGCGCGTCGTTCTTGACCCGCTTACGCCAAATCTCGTCAAGCTCGGCTGCCGTTGTTACCCACGGCGACTCTTCGCGATCGAACTCAAACTGCTCGTCGACTGTGAAGTCCGGTTCGGTTTCCAGTTGCGACAGCGCGAAGTTCAGTCTCTCGCGGGCTCGCGTTCTGTATACCTCGAACATGTCAAAGACCGGATCCATGGGCTCGGATCGCACCATATCGTCGAGTTGGTATCGATATTTCTGGAAAGCGTCGACGTCGCTCGCGAGCAGGTACATACGGTTACCGTCCAGCGACTCGATATACTGGTCGAGGACGAGAGCAGACAACTTGTCGTCGACGGATGAATGCTGGTAGTGAGACTTCTGTACGAATTCCGTAACCAGTTCGCCGATCTGCTCGTGCTTGGCCGAAGGCGCCAGTTGCGCGTCGCCAACGCTCGCAGGCGCGGCGGCGAACGCGGAGAATGCCAAAAGACCCAACAGGGTGGTTACAATCCTTGCGCGTACATCAGGTCCGGTGTGCTTCAAAATAGTCTCCATACGGTGCGGAAGGGCCTTCTGGAATCTGTTCACATTGGCTAGGCTAGATTGCCGGGCCGCGTCAATCAAGGGCGCAATCGCCAATTTTTACGGTGATGGGGCAGCGTCCGGGCGTGCCGGGGTCAGACATTCATGCGTCCATTGACCGTCATTACAGGAATAGTTCTGGGTTCCTGCGGATCAATTGCCGCCAGTCTTGGCGCAGTCCTGATCATTTTTCTGGTCCTTGGCGATGATTATCCGAGACTTGCCGCCGAATTCGGCTCTCTGGTAGAGAGCCTGCTCATCTTCGTCGCTTTGACCGCCGTGGCCGGACTGAGTTTCTACAGTATGCTAATCCGGCATACGTGGCGCGCCCCCGCGCAGATCCTGATGTGGCTGGGCCTGGTCGCAACCGGCAGCTATTACTGGCCCTCATGAGCGGCCCGGCCCGCCCGGTGCCGTGCGGTGACTCGCAGGTTTGCCAGTGTCGCGTCTACAGCACGCGCGGCGATCGGGTCGGGGAGGCCTGGCCGTTGCGTTTTCTGCGCCGTCGCATCCGCGATTGCAGCTCTTTGCGCCGTGCTGCCAGCCATTCCTCGCGAGTCGCATCCGGGGACTTGTCGTTGTCGCCAGCCGCGGGCGTCTTTCGCGCCCGATACTCGCAAAAATCTGCGTACGCGTCGATTTCGTGGCGCAGCTCCCGAACCACCAGCTCGATCATGATCGCATCATCCAGGAAGCCGAGGCCCGGGATATGATCCGGAATCAGATCTTCCGGCTCGTGGAAATAGGCAAGGGCATTCAGGACCCGAACGGATTCCTGGCTCGGCAGGCGCCATTCCGGATCGGACAGCATCCGGATCATCAGCTCGAGCTTTTGCAGTCTCTCCTTGATGAATTGTGGCACGGCCACCGATCCGACCTGCTTCAACAGATTTTCAGCGCCTTCGACGATTTCTTCCGGCGACGATTTCGCGGCGGCCTTTCTCGCCTCGCGCATGATCAGCCGGAAATGATTCAGGTCATCATCTTCGAGATCGAATGAAACCCTGAGTCCCATGATTTGCTGCCCCTGACAATCGGACATGCGAGACTACTCGCGGCCCGCGGGGGCGTCAATTTGAAGGAATGGCATTGCGGAATGCCGCAATTGCGGCTACTCGGGCGGCTTATTTGCGCGAGCGAAATTCCCAGGACTTCGCGCGGTCGAAGCGGCCGGTATTGTAGGGATCGATACCGCCTTCTTCCTGTTCTTCGAGCAGGGAACCGTCGAGGATTTTCAAAGTATCGTGCGTCCCGGTTTCTTCCCGCACAAATTTGTTGCGAACCAGGACGTTTTTGCCGGGACCGCCATCGGCAATCTGTCCACCGAGCTCGGCGCGAAACCTGACCAGTTCAGCCCTGGTTTTACCCGATCGCGTTTCACGCGGTTGCATTTCGCCGGGTCGCATGTCATCGGGGCGCACACGCGGAGGATGCACCCTTACGTTGGTCTGACGCAGCTCCCGGTCCGCCTCTGCTTCTCGCGGAAAGAGCGTTGTCCCCAGCCATTTCAGAAAGCGTTGAAACTTCATTGCGGCGTCGTCACTCGTGAGAATCGCGTTTCCATGGCCACTATAATCCGGACCAGTGCGTAGCATGCCCGACAATTGACATAATTTCTAGCTTATACAGTACAAATATTTGTAATTGAAGGGAAAACTGTGACACCGGTCACAATTCCAGAAGATCGGGGGCGATGCCCTCAGGCAGTCGGCGTGTGTGCTCTTCCGACGCGCCGGAAGCCCCAGATCGTGAGGCGGAACAACTGCCACAACAGGTACGGAGACAACAACAGGAACCACACGGCCGGCTCGCCGCCCAGGAACTCCCGGAGCAACTGTCCGTAAAAGTCGCCGAAGCCGTCGCCGCCGTATTCGCCGAAGACCGCGCGCCCGACCAGGTAGATCGAGAGCGGCAGGATCACCAGGCCGACCAACAGCAGCCCGCCAAGCCACTTGGCTTCTTTCACGAAACGGTCCTTCATCACGTCGGCGTTTTGGGTCACAGGTTTACCGCACAGAATTCGCAGGCGGCAATCCTTGATCATGAGCGCGGTGACGTCAAGACTGCCGTGCCCGAAGGAGGCTGCACGCATGGTATGAAGTATTCAGCAGAGATCGGCGCGCGGACTGCGAGCGCCGAAAGTGTCGGGCTCAGAGTTCGCTGTCCGCCGGATTGCGATCGATGGTTTCGTCCGCGGGTTCGTCTTTGGGTCTTCGCCGTCGTTGAGAAACGGTAAACGCGAGGTGCAAGCAGGCAGCCGAGAACAGGATGTAATGGGGTACTACCCAGAACCACTCGCTTATGTACAGGGCGGCGAAGAATGCGGCCAGGCCCGCCGCCAGATAAAAATACGGCAAGCTGTCATAGAGCGACCTGGGTAACCAGATTTTTCTTGTTGCCAGTTTTTCGAGACTGCGTGTTACGTTTTGCGTCGCGCTGAATTCGATTTGTTTTGGCGCGGCTCTGGATAACATCGTCGGGTTCATCATGCAGGCATTTGCAAGAGTGGTCAGGTTAACCGCGCTTGCGGAAAATTGCCGTGATTGCCCTCACACAACGCGGCCGACAGCGACAGGTTTTACGACATTATTTCAAAACAGGCGGCCACAGCGGACCGCGTCTGCGACGCGGGTGCAGGGGTGGTTGCCCGAGGCCGTCCCGCAGGCGCCTGAATTCGTGTCCGGATTGGCGCCGGGAGTCAGCGCTTCGGTCGTTCTTCGAACTTGAACTCTGCTGTGCCGACGGTTACACGGTCGTTGTTCCTCAGCACTTGCTCGGTGACACGCTTGCCGTTCACGTAAATTCCGTTCTTGCTGCCCCAGTCGACAATGCGGGTGCAGTCTTCGTCCGTGGCCACGACGGCGTGACGCCTGCTGACGTACTGCGCCTTGAGCTGAATATCGTTGTGGACCGTCCGCCCGATCGTCAGCTTGTCCTTGAACAGGGGGAATCTGAGTTCCTGTCCATCGATATTGCCGATCAGCAGACGGGTAACCCGGTCCCTGTCATGGCTACCTTTTTCGTCCGCGCCGTGGAGCTTTCTATCCGCGAGCCGATGCACCACGTCTGCCGCATTTTCCGACGGGGCGTCGGGCTTGTGCGCCAGTTCGGTCAGCAAAGCATTGATGGCAGCGTCCTTGTTACTGATCTTGCGTTCATAATCGTCGATCTGCTGCTTCAACTGGGCCAGCTGTTTGCTGAGCTCCTTGATATTCTTATTGCGGGACTCGTCCGCTTCCGTGAGCTGGTTTTCCAGCGCGTGCCGAAAGCTCTTGCTTTCGATGAGATTCGAAGTGAGTTGCTCGTTGAGTGTCTGGCTTTCCGCAACGGTTTCCTGGGCCGCATCGAGCTCGAAACGAATTATGCGAATTTCCTCAGCGAGGCGCTTTTCGGCGTCTTCGTTCTTTTCGTTAAGCTCCGCACTCAGGCGTTGCTCGGCGTCGAGCCGGGCGGTGAGGTCGCTGACACGCGCAAGCGCCGCGGCAAGCGACTCCTGGGCCTCGCTGTGTTCAGATTTGAGCGTCTCCGATTCGGCCAGGTGCTGCTGGAGTTTCATTCGAAGCACATCGGCGTAGCCTTCGGTCTTTGCGATCTGGTTTTTGAGGTCTCTGATCTTGTCCTCATTTCCGGACACCAGGCCGGACAGCTCGGCGTGCGCTTTTTGAAGTGCCTCCGCCTTCGCCACAGCATCGCGAAGCGGCCGGAGCTCCGCGCGCAACTGCGTTGCTTCGTCCTGAAGTGTTTCGTATTTCAACATCAGGGCCTGATGATCGGATTGCTCGCCTTCGAGCCTGTCGGTTGCGGACTTCAGCTCGCGGCTCAGGTTGATCAGGTCCCATGCCTGGTCGCTGGCAAGCTGCTCGTTCCTCGCCGCCTCGGCCGACAGATCGTCGTAGTCCTTGCACAGCAGTTCTGCTTGTTTCCGCGAATGCTCAAGCTGCTCCTCGAGATCCCTGCGGCGGCTTTCCACGTGGGCGAGCCTGCCGACGGTCGACTCCATCTGTTCTGAAAGTTCGTCGATTTGTTGCTGCCGATCGGCAATGAGGGTTTCCTTTTCCGCCGAAGCAGCCTGCATAGCCCTCAGTTCGGCATGCAATGAACCAAGCCGCTGCCGAAGTTCGGCCAGCTCGAGTTCGACGCTTTGACGATGAGCCGTCGCCTGTTCGAGGGCCAGGGCATCGTCGTCGATTCTTGTTTGCTTTTCGGCAATCAGGGTTTCCTTTTCCGCCAAGGCAGCCGCCGTCGCTGCCAGGTCGGCATTCAATGAACTCAACTGCTGTTGGCGTTCGGCAAGCTCGAGTTCAACGCTTTGACGCTGTGCCTGTTCGCGGTCGAGAGCCGGCGCGGCGTCGTCAATCTTTTGTTGCAGCCCGGCAATAAGCGTTTGTTTTTCCGCTGACGCAGCCTCCATGGCTGCCAGTTCGGCATTCAATGAACTCAACTGCTGGTGGCGTTCGGCAAGCTCAAGTTCAACGCTACGACGTGCCACCTTCTCCTGTTCGGATGCCAGCGCCTCCTCCTCGATCTTTTGCTGCAGTTCGGCGGTAAGCACTTCTTTTTCCGCCGAAGCAGCCTGCAGTGCCGTCAGTTCGGCCCGCAACGAGCCCAATTGCCGTTGACCGTCGGCAAGCTCGAGTTCAACCCTTTGGCGATGCGCCTTCTCCTGTTCGAGGGCAGAGGCGGCGCCATCGAGTTGCTGCGTGAGGGCCGCAACCTGGTCCTGCTGCTTGCGCCGCGAGTCCGCTTTCTCTGCCAGGGCCGTGCGTAATTCTCGAGCTTCGGTACGAACCCGTTCGAGGTTCGCCTGCAGGTTGTCACGTTCGACGTTGGCCTTCTGGCTTGCCGCTTGCAATTTGCGCAATTGCTCGGCCGTCAGCCTTGCTTCGCGGCCAAGCCGGACAATCTCTTTTCGTTGCTCCTTAAGCGATCGTCTCCTGGCCTTTAAGTCTGCTTCCTGTTTTTCCCAGCGATCCTTGCGGCCCTCGATATACTGCCGCAACGTCGCCAGCGATGAGCGAGACTCGTCGTGCTGATACTCGAGATGCTGGGTCCTGTCATTCTGCGCGTGCCCGGCATCTTCCGCCTGCTTGCGCTTCGATTTCTCGTCATTCAGTTCGCCGTTGAGCAACTCGATCGTTCCGGCTGCGGCGGCGTCGCGGTCTTTCAGTGCGGCAATTTCCGCTTGCAACGATTCTGTATCCAGTCGAGCTTGCTCGATGTTGCTGTCGGCCTCGCCAAGTCGGGCAGCTTGCTGGCCCAGTGTGGTTTCGAGTGCCGCGACTTTGGTGTCGCGCTTCCTCAGCAGGCTTATCGTCTGGGCCAACTTTCGATTTGACTGCTCGAGTTCCCGGGTCACGTTGTCCGTCAACTCTTCGCGTGCCTTCAGCTCCTTTTCGAGCCCGGTCCAGCGCGCGCGCAATTCCTCGATGTCGTACTGCAGGTTGCCGATGCTTTCATCGCGCTGCCGCAAGTCCGATTTCAGGGCGTCAATGGATTCGTCCGAGGCACCCGCCGACACACTGGACGTTTCGAAGGAATGGGTCGCTGCGTCGGACTCGGCTTCATAGTCGAAATCCGGATCGAATACGACCGTCGCGGTAAGGACCTCGAGCTCGGAGGTATCCTCGTCGTTCTCAGAGACTAAATCATTGATTTTTTTATTGTCATTAGCCATCGCGTAATGGTGTCGCAAACCCGCGCCCAAGTCCAGACCCTCAGTCGCAGGAAACGGTGCGCCCGGTCGCCCACTGCCGCAGCATTGCGATGTCTTCGGCCATCACCACCGACAGCGGACGGGTGCCGCGAACCGCTTCGAGCAGGTGTTCCGTGGTCAGCGGGCTCGCCCGGGCATGCGCCGCGTACAACGCGGATACGATGGCCTGCTCGATTTCCGCCCCGGAGAATCCATCGGTTGCCTCAGCAAGTCGCGTTACGTCAAATTGATCGCGCGACTGCCCGCGACTCGCCAGGTGTATGTCGAGGATTTCGGCACGGACACCGGCTTCGGGCAGATCTACAAAAAAGATCTCGTCAAAGCGGCCTTTCCTGACGAGTTCCGGGGGCAGGGCGCTTATGTCGTTGGCGGTCGCGACAACGAATACGCGGCTTTGTTTTTCGGCCAGCCAGGTGAGAAACGTCGCGAGAATCCGCTGTGTCGTACCGGTTTCGCTGTCGCGCCCTGCAAGGCCTTTTTCGATTTCATCGATCCACAGGACGCAGGGCGTCATGACGTCGGCGGTTTTCAAAGTCTCCCTGAGGTTTCGTTCGGTTTCGCCGTGATACTTGTTATACAGCGAACCGAAATCGAGGCGCAGCAGCGGAATGCCGAAAACGCCCGCGCTGGCCTTCGCAGCCAGGCTCTTTCCGCAGCCTTGCACGCCGATCAGCAGAATCCCCTTCGGCGCATCGAGATGCGACGCGCTCGCCTGAGCCAGGAATGCAGGCCTGCGCTGCAGTAGCCACTCCTTCAAACGCTTCAGGCCGCCGACGTCGCTGAACCTGGCCGTGTCGTATTCGAAGCCCAGAATACCGCCGCTGTTCAGCAGTTCGTACTTCGCCTTCATTACCTCCGGCAGGTCGCTCTTGGTAATTGCACCGTCCTCATAGATCGCATTGTGCGCAAGCCGTTCGGTGTCGGCGTCGGTCAGGCCGCCCAGATTCTGAATCAGGAGCCGATACGCTTTTGAGTCGATGGTCACCTGTCGTCCCGGGTTCGCCGTCGCCCACTGTGACGCTGCGCGTTTTACAATCGCCTCCCGTTCCTTTTCAGCAGGCAGCGCCATGTCGAAGCGTGCGCTGTAGGCTCGAAGCTCGGCCGGGAGCGTCATTGCGTGGCTGACCAGGATCACATGCCTCGGTACCGCGTCGAACCTGAGGCAGATGTCCTTGAGCAGGCGCACGTTCACCGGATCGTTCAGGTACGGATGGAAATCGAGCAGAACGTAGATGCCGGGTTTGGACACTGCCCGGATGTGCTTGAGGACGTCCATCGGCTTGGCATTGTGAATCTGGGGTTCCAGTGAGATATCGAGGCGTTGCAGGCCGTCGGTGACGGCCCAGCGAAAAAGCGGCACATAGTCGTCTTTTGCTCTGGACAGGGCCATGAACCGCAGCATGTCCAGCAACCTGGACTCGTCTCGCGTCTCGATGACGACAACCGGCGTCCGTGCCTGCAGAATCAATTCGAGATCGCGTTGCCTGTCCATTTTGCGGCTACTGCATCAGCAGCCGGGAAGGTTGTTGTCTTTCAGTGCGTCCACGGATTCTCCTGCGACGTCCTCGACGATCTCGCGAAATTGCTCCAGCGTTATCTTGTCGTCGTAGTCCGCAAGCTCGCGCAGTACGTCGTCAAGATCGGCCTTGTCGTCGCTGGCTTCCTTGATCTCGCTGTTCAGCTCGACAAGGATGGTGACCGCGCGGGCGGTTTCGCTGCCGTTCGAATGCTGCGTGCACAGGTCGCGGGCCTCGCGGCCCCAGGATTCGAGATCGGCATGTGCGATCCGGTACCTGTCTTTGCTGATCGTCCCGCTGCGCCGCAGCAGCTCGAGGCTGTAATACTCGGCGAAGCCTTCGACGATCCAGTCCGCGCCGGATTCCGCACTCAGCCCCAGGCCGACGTGCAGGGTCTCGTGCAGCATGGTGCTGGTCGCGTTCTCACTGATGAGCGGCCGGTCCGCATGAATAAAAACGGACTGCGGCGCCGACAGGGCCCCTCGCCACATCGGCGCGCCGGCACTGACGAACGTCAGGCGCTTCGGGAAGTCGGGCAGGAGACGCAATAGTTCGGGCAGGGTCCAGCGCATCAACGCCAGCATGTCCATGCGGCGAATCGCGTGCCCGGTCGGTCCGGCCACCTTCGTCCGAACGTGTCCGATGGTCTCGTTGCGCACGCCGATGTCGCCCAGGACGATCCATCCGGTCGGCGTATCGAAGCGCCGCTCCGGGTTGTCAATCTCGTAGCTGTTGTCGCGGCCGAAGTAGGGTGTCACTGACGCCCACTTCGCAGGCAGGTCGAAAGTCAGCTTCGTCTCGCTTTCGGCCCCCTTACGGGTACGGACCGACGCGGAGGGGATTACGTCCTCGCCGCGAAAGACTGCCCAGTCGTCATCGATATAGGCATCGTAGGTCTCGTCACTGCGGAGATTGTCGATGCGGGCGAACCACCGCAGGCTGCCGCCGTCGTCCGGCAGCGTCCAGGTGACGCGATCGTCGCTGACCTCGACGTCGCCGTCGCCGCTGACGTCGCTGATTTGCCCGTCGTGCAGCGGCATGCTGATTTCGCGCAGAAAGTACGAGTCTTGCGCGACCTTCAATTCAACCTGTGCACCTTTCGCGGCGGGATCCGGCGTGACGTGATAGTCCATGCGATAAACGCGCACGGTTGGACTCTCGTTCTCCTGGGCGTCGGATGTCGGGACACCGCACGCGGACAGCAGGGTCAACAGCAATGCCGTGAGCAGCTGTGCGCTCTGCGGCGCCTGCTGCCAGATTCCCGTTCGCGAGCCGCAGTTCATGGTCGGTTAAGCCTTTGAAGTGTAAAGTCAGCGAGCATAAAAACGCGCAGTGTTCCATATGTCGTCGCAGCCATCCAGCACTCTCAGAACGTTTGTCTTGCGCCTGGCCCCGGTTTTGCTCACGGCTGCCTGCTCCGCACAGGAACCGCGTGTGACCGGTCCGGCACCCGAAACCGTGGTGCAAGGTGCGCCACAACCGTCCGCCGGATCTCCAGTCCGGACAACAGGCGAACAGGCAGCGGTCGTTGCGGTCCGCCAGGTCGGCGTGCCGTATCGCTACGGCGGCAGCAGCATTAAGGGATTCGACTGCAGCGGTCTGGTGCAGTTTGCCTACGCAGGAGCCGGCAGGAAAATACCGCGAACGACAGGCGACCTCTGGCAACAAATGCAGCCGGTCTCAGGCGGGGACCTTGAGGTCGGCGACGTGCTGTTCTTCCACATCGAAGGCAAGGTCTCGCACGTCGGCCTGTACCTCGGCAGCCGCAGGTTCGTCCATGCCCCGGCCACCGGACGAGAAGTGACCGTCGCAAGCCTGGACAGCGACTTCTACCGCCACGCCTTCATCCGCGGCGGCCGCCCTCGTTAATTTGGGGACAGTGACCTTATCTCGAAAAAAAGGTCACTGTCCCCAATGAAGGGAAAAAAGGTCACTGTCCCCAATTTGCTAGGCGGTTTCGTCGCTGACGATGAAGAGTTTGAGTTGGTTGGCGAGGCCTTTGCAGGCTTTCGACTGGGTCCGCGCCAGCAGCGGTATCGGGATTACGATCGCGGGCAGGAATGACGTGCCGCTGAAGTCGGCGCTTACGGTTCCGGCATCTTCAAGGCCCTTCAGGTCCCAGACCGCGGCCTGGTATTTGGAATCGTTTTGCCACCAGGCGAAGCCGAAGCAACCGCCGCCGCCGGGACCCGCGGCACAGGACATGCTGCCGCCGCCCGCGACGCGCTCGGTGTCGCCGTCCAGCCAGATGACGTAGCGCACGCCTTTGTCCGCGATCATCTCGGGAACGCCCGGTCTTTGCATCAGGTCCGGCAGGCCTTTTGTTTCCGCCGGTGCGGTTCGCGGTTCGAACCAGGGAAACAGGGCGTCGACAAACTCGCTGTTCGGCACGACCCGCAGCCCCTCGGAGCCGCGTCCGATCGAGTCGCCGACGCAGGAAATGAAATCGGCTTCGGTTTCGTTGCCGAGGTGATAACTCTTCGCCATGATGACGACGCCTTCGCCCTCGGCAAGGCCGGTGACATTCTCCCGCACGTCCTCCACCCGGGAGGTCACACAGCTACTCATCGCCATGCCTAAACCTGCAAGCGTGAGGCCGGAAAGAACGCAACGTCGAATGGGATATCGATTAGCCGGAATCATCGAGCAATTCCTCCTGAGCTGTTGTGTGCACCGCTTCGACCGCCTCTGGCTCGCCAGTCTCCGCGGGTTGCGCGGCCAGATTGCCGCGACGGGCGCCACTCAATCCGCTGATGCCGGTTGCCTTGTCCATTTGCAGGATAACAAGAGCAGCGGCGTCCCGCATCGCGAGCACGGCGGCACGGCGCAGTGCGTCGTCGTTGCTGATGCCGTCGGCCATGCTCTTGCCGTACGCGCTGATCGGCCAGTTCGCGATCTGATTTCCTCCGCCGTCGAAGATCTTGATGCGATAGCGTATCCACACCGCGAATGCATCTGTCTGACTTTGATTCGGCACCGAAAATTCAAAGGCGTCGATGCTCGGCTCGATCAATGCGTCGATTCCAAGATCTCTGGGCTCGGCATCCGCTCCGATCACCTTGAAATCCGTAAACATGGCGCCGAACAGTTTCTCGAACAGCATGCTGTTGGCACGGCCCATGTCAATGGTCCATTTCTTTTTGCCAATCACCTGTTCTTCATGAACGAAGTGCTCAAAGGTTTCGGGGAATCGCGCCGCGACAGACATCGGCAGTTTGTCGATCAAGGGGTCCGGAATGGTCGGATCCTTGAGGGTGACCTGCGTCGAACAGCCGCTCACCGCTGCAATGACAATTGCAACTGAAACCGACTTGAGGCTGGCTGCGATCAATTCGACGCGTCCTGGAGAGGCAGGAATATCCCGGTTTATTCATTCTCTGAGCGTGCGAGCCCGCCAGAGTTCCGTAGCGGGAGTCTGCGCGGTAGAAATATCCGTTCCAGTATTATTACTACCGCGCAATCTCCTGGTCCCGGGAATGGACGAGCACCACTTTAGACCCGCTTCGAGGGTAGCGCAACCGCCGCGCGGACCGAAACCGGCCACCGCGCCGGGCGCTCTATCCGCGCCATTCCAGCGGTAACTCCTGCACCAGCGCCGCCTGTTCGCGCAAGGTCAACAGGTGTTCGTCCCAGTACCTTGCGGTGTTGAACCACGGAAACCCGACCTTGAACGCCGGATCGTCCCAGCGCCGCGCGATCCACGCTGCATAATGCATGATGCGTAGCGTTCGCAACGCCTCGACAAGGTGCAGCTCGCGCGCATCGAAAGCGCGGAATTCCTCGTAGCCTTCCAGCAGCGCCTGGAGCTGCGGCGTCTGTTCGGCGCGATCGCCGGACAGAAACATCCAGAGATCCTGGACCGCCGGTCCGGACCGGGTGTCGTCCAGGTCGACGATATAGAGCTGGCCGTCCGACGAGGACAGCACGTTGCCCGGGTGGAAGTCGCCGTGCAGCCGAATCTCCCGGACGTTCCCGGCCCGCTCGAAGCAATCGTAAACGCTGTCGAGCAGGTCTGCGACGACACCCATGTAGACGTCGACAAGATTGTCGGGAATGAAATGCTGCTCCAGGAGATAGTCGCGCGAATCATCCCCGTAGGATTCGATGTCGAGCGTCGGACGGTGTTCGAACTGGCCTGATTCGCCCTGCAGGTGCATGCGCGCCACCAGTCGTCCGAGTTGCTGCAGCATTCCAGGCTGGTCGAGTTCGGGCGCGCGACCGCCGCGATACGGAGCCACCGCGACGCGAAACGGTCCGGCGTGATGCAACGTCTTGCCGTTGACGGCAAGCGGCGCGACCACGGGTATCTCCTGGTCGGCGAGTTCCGTGGTGAACCGGTGTTCCTCGAGAATCGCAGCGTCGCTCCAGCGAGCCGGCCGGTAAAACTTTGCGACCACCGGTTCCTGATCCTCGATGCCTACGCGATAGACCCGGTTCTCGTAACTGTTCAGCGCCAGGAAGCGGCCGTCACAGCGAAAGCCGAGACTGTCCAGTGCCGACAGTATGTCGTCCGGCCGCAGCGCGGAGTAGGCGAGCACCGGGTCGAGGGCATCGTCACTCATGGTCTTATGCGGCCGCTCCTTCGCGCGGCGCGAAGCCGGCTCGCCCCGGGTGCGTAAGGGCCGTACGCGCGCCCGTTCATGCGCGCAGTCGCGATTCCCGTTTCCGCTCCGTTTCCTTAAGAAATTTCTTTCTCATTCTTATATTTAGAGGCGTTACCTCAAGTAGTTCATCATCGTCAATAAACTCGAGCGCCTGCTCCAGCGAGAATCGCACCGGCGGCGTCAGCACGATATTTTCATCGCTGCCGGCAGCACGGATGTTGGTGAGCTGCTTGCCCTTCGCCGGGTTCACGGACAGGTCGTTGCCGCGGCTGTGAATGCCGACGATCATGCCTTCATACAGCGGCTCGCCGTGACCAATCATGAGTCTGCCTCGTTCCTGAAGGTTGTACAGCGAATACGCGAGCGCCTTGCCCGCGACCATCGACACCAGCACGCCGTTGTTGCGCTGACCGATTGCGCCCGGGACACGCCGGTCGTATTTTTCGAAGACATGGTAGATCAGGCCGGTGCCCGAGGTGGCAGTCAGAAACTCGGTGCGGAAGCCGATGAGCCCGCGGGTCGGAATGCGGTAGTCCAGGCGCACACGTCCCTTGCCGTCCGGCCTGATGTCCTGCAGCTCTCCCTTGCGTTCCGCGAGCCTCGACATGACCGCGCCCTGATAGTCCTCGTCGAGGTCCACCGTCAGCTGCTCCCACGGTTCCAGGATCACGCCGTCCACTTCATGCAGGATAACTTCGGGACGCGATACCGATAACTCGAAGCCTTCGCGTCGCATCGTCTCGATCAGGATCGACAAATGCAGCTCGCCCCGCCCCGAGACCCGGAACTTGTCCGGGTCATCGGTTGCGGCCACGCGAAGCGCCACGTTGTGCTTGAGTTCCTGGTCGAGCCGTTCGCGAATCTGGCGGCTGGTCAGGAACCTGCCGTCCTTGCCGGCAAACGGGGATTTGTTGACCTGGAAGGACATGGCGACAGTCGGTTCGTCGACGGCGAGCGGCGGCAGGCCTTCCGGCTTGTCCCGGGCGCACAGCGTGTCGGAGATATTCAGTTCGCCGATACCGCTCAGAACAACGATGTCGCCGGCGCTGGCCTCGTCGATCTTGCGCCGCACCAGTCCGTCGAAGCCGAACAGCTCGAGCACGCGGGCGCGACGCACCGTGTGGTCGGCGCCCACGATGCTGACCGGCATATTGGTCGAGATCGAGCCGCGCTGAATACGGCCGATACCGAGCAGACCGACATAAGTGTCGTAATCCAGACTCGAGATCTGCAACTGCAACGGACCAGCCGGATCCACTTGCGGAGCGGGCACGTGCGACACAATGCATTCGAACAAGGGTGTCATGTCACCGACGGTGGCATCCGAGCGCAGGCTGGCGTAGCCCAGGAGAGCTGACGCGTAGATCACCGGAAAGTCGAGCTGCTCCTCGGTGGCGCCCAGCCGGTCGAACAGGTCGAAGGTCTGGTCGAGCGCCCAGCTCGGACGGGCGCCGTCGCGGTCGATCTTGTTGATCACCACAACGGGCCTCAGGCCGCGCGCGAATGCCTTTTGCGTGACGAAACGCGTCTGCGGCATCGGGCCGTCAACGGCGTCGATCAGTAACAGCACGCTGTCGACCATCGACAAAACCCGCTCCACCTCGCCGCCGAAGTCGGCGTGGCCGGGGGTATCGACAATATTGATGCGGTAGTCGTGCCAGAGGATAGACGTGTTCTTGGCCAGGATCGTAATGCCTCGCTCACGTTCCAGGACGTTGGAATCCATCACCCGGTCCGGCGGCGCGGCGCGGGGGCCGAGCGTGCCGGACTGTTGCAACAGCTTGTCGACGAGCGTGGTCTTGCCATGATCGACGTGGGCGATGATGGCGATGTTGCGAAGCTTCTCTAGAGCGGACATGGGTTCGATGCTGGAGGCGGAAAGGCCGCGGATTATAGTGAGCGGCAATGCGGATTGATATGGCCGCACGCGGATGGTTCAGTGGTCGAGTTCCTTTATTAACATTGCGACCTCTTTACCGCCATTGTCGATCTGCTGCGAGCCCACCTGGGCAAACCCGCGGCGAAGGTGGAACTGCATCGACGCCAGGTTAGCTGGCCGCAGATTGACCTCGCAGGCCAGCACCGGCACGCGACCGGCGAAGCGGCTTTCGAAGTCGTCGTACAAGGCGCTCGCGAGACCAAGCCGCCGGGCGTGTTCGGCCACCGCGATGCGGTCGATGTAAGCAAACTGCCTGAAGTGCTCACAAAACCAGCGGAAATTCGGGCTGCCGTAATCTGCGTCGGGCGTAAGGCCGACCAGGAATGCGGCCATGGATCCGTTCGCCAGGGCCACCCGGAAATAGGCCGCGTGCTCGCTGAAGTCCTGCATCTGCTCGAATGGAACGCTGTTGACGTGGGGCACGGCGGCCTCGTTCAAGGCAAGCGCGTCGTGCAGGTCCGCCGGGGTCGCGTCGCGGATCTCAATGGTCGTTCCAACAATCATGGCATGCATGATATCAGGCCACCCGTTCGGCCCGGCACCCCGCGCTACCCGTTCAAATGTGCCAAAGGGCAGTGACGGGTCACTCAACGTCGAGTATCGTAGCGCCACCTCCGTCACGGACCCTATCCATGCCTATTGCCATGCCCATCGCCACGCCCGTTGCGCGACCCGCAAAGCTGCTTGTCTGCCTGCTGCCGTTCATGTTCGCGGCGTGTTCCGGCTCCCCCGACGAGGAAGCAGCACTGACCTCCGGCGAAGGCGTTCTCCGCTACGTGCCGGCCGATACGCCGTACGTATTCGCGGCGACGCAACCTCTGCCGGACGACGTGCGCGAGAAATTGGCACCGCATGTCGAGGCGATCGTGCAGTCATACAGTTCGATGATGCAGACGGCCGTAAACGAGGAACCAACGGATGGTTCCGCATCGCGAATGGATGAAGAGACGCGGAAACGCGTGTCCACGACGATTGCGCAACTGGCCGGCATGATCACGGCCGACGGCATTCCTGAAGCCGGCATCGACCGCGATTCGACCGGAGCATTCTACGGCGTCGGTTTGCTGCCGGTGCTTCGCATAACGCTGAGCGACGGTCACCTGTTCGAAGCGACGATGACCAAACTGGAAAGTGAGGCGGGCGAAAAGATGAGCGTCGCGACCGTCGACGGTCATTCGTACCGTTATGCCGGAGACGACGAAGGCCGTTTGATCGTGGCTGCCATCGACGACCAGCTTGTGCTCGGCTTCGTTCCAGCCGATTTGTCGGAAGGGCTGCTGAAGTCCGTGCTGGGCATCGATCTGCCGGCGAAAAACATTGCCGATTCAGGCGACCTGGTCGCACTGGCGAAGAAATACGGATTTCAATCCTATGGCCTCGGCATGATCGACGTCGAGCGTGTGGCCGCGACCTTTCTCGACGACCAGGCGGGCGTCAACGGGGAACTTCTGGCGATGATGGACTACGATGCGTCGAGTCTTAGCGACGTCTGCAAGACGGAGATCCGCGCCGTCGCCAGCATCGCCCCGCGCGTCGTTGCCGGATATACGGATGTCACGGCGAACCACATCAAGTCGAATACTACGGTCGAACTTCGCAGCGACATCGCGAGCGGGTTTCAAGGGTTGACAGCGCCGGTGCCCGGGCTCGGAGCGGAGCAGGGCGGGCTGATGTCGTTCGGCATGAGCCTGAACCTGCTGGCAGCGCGTGAATTTTATTCGGCCAGGCTCGACGCCATGGAAGCCGATCCCTATGAATGCGAGTTGTTCGCCGAGCTGCAAGCCGGCGTAGCCAAAGGTCGCGAAGTACTGAACCAGCCGATACCGCCGATCGTGTACGGCTTCAGCGGATTCCTTGCCGTCATCGATGATATTAAAGGAATGGACATCGCGAAGCAGCAGCCGCCGACCGACGTCGACATGCGGATTCTCCTGGCGACCGACAGCGCCGATGGCTTGTTGGCCATGGGTGCGATGTTCAGCCCGGAGATAGCGTCACTGAATCTCAAGCCGGATTCCAAGCCGGTGAAACTGGCAGTGCCGGCGGTCGCATCGATGGTCGAAGCCGCCTACGTTGCCAGGTCCGAGACTGCACTGGCATTGTCGGTAGGCGCTGGCAGCGAGTCAGGCCTCGAGGCAATGCTCGGCGCTGCGCCCAGGGAGCCGTCTCCTTTCTTCAGCATAGACATGGACGCCGCCCGCTACTATGGCTTCCTCGGTGACGCGATGACCCTGACGGACGCCGACAAGCAGTCCCCCGAAGTGGTCAAAGCTCAAGCCGAAGTTATGCAGACGTTCGAGAAGATGTTCAGCAAGATTTCCTTCGACGTGCTGTTCACGGAGCGCGGCATAGAAATGCCGTCAACCCTGGAATTCGCCAAGTAGGAGCCCGCAATTGCGGGCGACGCGACGCTCCCAAACGCCGCATCGCCCGCAACACCCCCACGCCCCAATACGGGCGACACCCCGGGAAGCACTTCTGAAGCACTACCTCTAAAGCGAATGCAGCAAAGAGTCGTCGGCTTCCACCAGGATGAAGAGCAACATTGGGTTGCTCAACTTGAGTGCGGGCACAATCAGCACGTTCGGCATGACCCGCCATGGACCGATCGACCCTGGGTCGTAACCGCCGAGGGCCGCGCGAAGATGCTCGGGCAGTTGCTGAATTGCGTGAAGTGCGAGTCCGGCGCACCGGCAGACCCATGTCCGTAGAACACCTGCCGGATCAGTGGGAACTCTCGGTGCCGGAGAACTGGTCGGGTCGGCGTGCGTCTTCGGCACGCTTCACAGCCCAAGGTCGGATAAACCCGGATGGTCGTCGGGGCGCGGCCCGAGCGGCCAGCGATAGTTCCGCTCGTTCTCCTTTATCGGCAGGTCATTGATGCTGGCGATCCGGCGTCGCATGAAACCCCTTTGATCGAACTCCCAGTTTTCGTTGCCGTACGAACGAAACCAGTTGCCGGCATCGTCGTGCCATTCGTAAGCGAAACGAACGGCGATGCGATTATCGTGAGAAGCCCATAGCTCCTTGATGAGACGATAATCCAGTTCCTTGTTCCACTTTCGGATGAGGAATTGAACAATCTCCTCACGGCCGGCCAGGAATTCCGCGCGATTGCGCCACACACTGTCCGGGCTGTAGGCGCCTGCAACCCGGACCGGGTCGCGAGTGTTCCAGGCATCCTCCGCCAGGCGGACCTTTTTCGCGGCGGCTTCGATATCGAATGGCGGAAGGGGCGGTCGGGGATTTTCTTCAGTGCTCATGTTGTGGGTGCTCTCCCTGCCGCAGCCTCCTGGCGTCGCTCCCCGATCCACCCACCGAGTACACCGCCGAGAAACGGCACGAGGCCGCCGGCGATAACGCTGCCGAGCGAGAAGCTGCCGGAAAGAATGAGAGCGATGATGACGGCCACTGCGGCAGAGATACCCGGCTCGAGGATGGTTCGGCCGGCCGACTTCAGCCCCACGATGAAGCCGCCGATCACGAAGATCAGGAAATTGACGATGGCCAACAACGCCATCTGGCCCCTGCTCAACTCGATATCTTCCACCCGGGACGCGTCCTGGATCTCGGGCATGAGGAAAACGCCGACGGCCATGCCGGCCACTATGCTGAGCGCAAGCATGATCAGCACACCGATGCCGATCCATTTCCAGTCGAGATTGCGTGACATGATCGCCTCCTGATTGCCGACCTGTTCAGGGGAAGCGTAGCATTCTGTCCGCGATTTGCAGCCTCCTTTTGTAGGCAGGGACACCCGGTGACACGAATCGGGAGGACACGAATCGGGACACCCATGACCTGTGAAACTGATCACGGGGGGTGTCCCGTTGTGTCGATGTCCTGTTGCGCTCTAGGACGTGGCTCTGAAGATCGTGTAGAAGGCGCCGGTCTCACAGCCGTCCCAGCCGAACCAGCTCGTTGCCTGGCCGTTCTCTCTTCCCAGGCACTCCAATCCCGCCTTGTTGAAGGTGTGGAAGTACTTCTGCTCCGTATCGAGAACAGTGGTGTTCTGAGTGGCACGGATAGCCGCGTACCAGATCGAGTTCGCCGGATCGAACCTCCAGCAAGCCGCCGGAAGCACCTTGCGTACTCCGGCGCCATACACTCTGCCGCCGGTCGGATCAAACAATGCCTTCGACTGCGGGGTGATGTTGGCGACTTGCGTCCAGGTCGCCGTTGCCGATGACGGGTACAGGCCTCCATGGTACGCCTTGGCGCACTGGAACTTGACGGCTACGTTCTTGTTCGTGGTAAAGGCCTGGAGGGAAATGGCCTCCGTGTGGTCGTCGAATTCCTGATTCCAGTACGGGCTGGTCAGCAGGCAGCCGTTCAGTACCACCAGCATCGCTGCCGACAAGCCAATCGATTTTATTCTGCTCATGTTTCGTTTCCTCGTGCGTATGGCCGAACGTGAAGGCCCGATGCCCTCGCTTCTTTTTGCCAGATGGACGTCGCTGTGAAACAGTGACATCTGTAGAGGAAAGCGACTTCCCACGGAGAATGACCTCACGCGAGACAAATTCCGGTGAGCCAGGATCTGGTTCATGTCGACGAGATTGTCCTGGTCGGACAGTTTCGACAGGATGGATTCAGGCTATCAACAATGCGCCGGCAAAAATGCCGAGCATGGTGAACGACAGCGCGATCTTCGCCAACGTGCCGAACAGCAATCCCATCCAGGTGGCAACGCCAACGTGGGTCGAGCGGGTAATGCTGCCGCCGGACCTCAATTCGCCGGCCAGCGCACCAAGGAACGGCCCGAGCAGCAGACCCGGGAGGCCGAAGAACAAACCCACTACGGTGCCGATGGTCGCGCCCCACAACGCCGCAGTGCTTGCCGCCACCCGCCTGGCGCCGAGCAGACCGGCAACAAAGTCGATCAGCACGGCCAGGCCGGCGAGCACGCCGAGCGAGACGACGGTCCAGCTACCGATCTCGGCAAAATCCCCGACCCACGCTGCGAGCCACATGCCCGCAAACACCAGGGGGACACCGGGCAGAACCGGCAGAACGGCTCCCGCGAGCCCGACGAGTATCAGCAGCCCGGCAAACGCATACCAAAGGATTGTCATATCCACGTGCGCAGGATACTGGATGATCAGCATTCGGCGGCTTCGGAACGGCCTTGAAGTGCCCACCCTGAACTCTGAACGCAGACCGCCGGACTTTGCCGCTATTTGTAAGGAGGCGTCTCCCATGAAACCGCGAGTTACCCTGATCACCATCGGCGTTGACGACCTGGAGCGCGCGCTCCACTTCTATCGGGACGGGCTGGGACTCAGAACGGAAGGCATCGTCGGCGAGCAGTTTGAGCACGGCGCGGTTGCGTTCTTCGAACTGCAGGCCGGATTGAAGCTGGCCACGTGGCCGCGCAAGAGCCTTGCCCACGATACGGGACTTCCGTTAACGAGTCCGAGCGCCACGGAATTCTCGCTCGGGCACAACGTTTCGTCGAAGGGCGAAGTCGATGCGGTCATGAAGCAAGCGAAAGAGGCCGGGGCCACCGTCGTGAAACCGGCGAAGGAGACGTTCTGGGGCGGGTATGCGGGCTATTTCCAGGACCTCGACGGGCATCTGTGGGAAGTCGCGTGGAATCCGCACCTCACAGTTGAGGATTGAGTAAGGAGCTGCGCAGGCAGCTCCTTCGGAGTTTACAGGCGGTTTGCATACATGGTTATGGCGGCCGGCGATTCTATCCCGACTGGCGTTGACACAAAGATGAGCAGCCAATCGTCGTAATCCCAATAACTGTTCTGCGTTTCGGTTGCGAGACCTGAATATTCGTTGTTCAGGAATTTGTGGCTTGCATCGCAGTTTTCGATGATGAGATCTACGTCGAAAACATAGAATTCGCCGTTCAAATGCGGACTTAATGCACCGTTGCCCGTGCAGCCGGAAGCGGCGGCCTGAAAAAACAGGCGCCCGGCATCGTCAATGCTGATGATCACATCGCCCGCTTGCGCAAACTGCGCGAGTTCCTCCTGATATGTACCGCTCGGACTCGCCGGGTGTGCGTTCAATTCGTAGTATGCGCTCCATGCCGCCAGATCCAGCAGCCAGATTTCTTCCCCTTCGCCCGTGGTAATCCGGACTTCACCGGCCAGTCCGTCGTTCGACATGCCGGAGATGCTGACCTCTGCAGACGCAGATTCATCGCAGAAACGGCCCACGCCGGGGGCGGCGCATACCTCCCCGATGACGAGCCCGTCACCGGATCCCTGCTCTCCGTCGATCTCCAGTTGCCCGGAAAATTGCGCGGATTCCTCAGGGTTGAACAACTCCCCGACAAAACCCATGCCACCCGGCGGACTATCCAGGAGACCCCCGACGTACAAGCGAAATTCGCCATCCGCGGTGAGTAACGCGTCAGCGTGATACGTGGCATCCCCGAGAGCCGCCGTGCCCCGAAAATGTCCGTGCTCGATCATCGCGGCCGTGGGTGGCGTGGGTGGCGGGGGCGGTGGGCGTACCTCGGAGGATGGCTCGCTTGTCCCAACGCCGCAGCCGGCCAAGGCCTGGACGAGCAGAAGGCATGCGGGGAATCGCATCGACCGATGCCTGCCGGCAAGCGCCGGAGAAAAACGTGACCAACAAAGGGGCAACGATGGCAACCTTTCGCGGAGCGTGTTCATTATTCATCTCCCATGGATTGGCGCTTCTTCGACGTTGTAGAATCCCGCCAAATTACCTGAACACGCTTTGTCAGTACTCTGAAACGTTGTGAATTCTTGTGATCGGGTATGCATGAGCCGCCGCATGTGGCCTACGAGTTCAGCGGGTTCCGCGTGGACCCCGTCAGACGGATGCTATTTGGCGCCGATGGCCGGCCGATCCCGCTAAAGCCGAAAGTCTTCGATACGCTGCTCTATCTCGTCGAGCATCCCCATGAGCTGTTGGATAAGCGAACCTTGCTCAAGGCGGTCTGGCCGAACGTCGTCGTCGCGGAGAACAATCTCAACCAGGCTGTGTCGACGCTGCGGCGTGCGCTCGGGGAGCGTCCCGGAGACCATCGCTTCATCCTCACCGAACCGGGCCGCGGTTATCGTTTTGTTGCAACGATAAATCCTCGCCCCGAGGCGCGGGCAGCGGGGCCGACGCCCTCCAGTCAAGAGGACCGTTTGATCCCCGGTGAATATCCCGAACGTGAACGGTCCAGCGAGTTGGGCCTCAGGGAGCAATCGGCCGTGCGTAAAGTCGCGAGGACCGGTCGGTGGCTTTCCGCCGCCGCTGTTCTGGTGATGGTACTGCTGCTCACTGTCGGCGTGTTCGTCATCCTGGGTCAACGCGACCTGCGCTCGATCGCCGTGTTGCCGTTCGAGAACCTGAGCACCGATGAGGAACACGCGGTATTTGTAAGGGCGATTCACGACGATGTCCTGACGCAGCTCGCGAAGATCGGCACCTTGAAGGTTATCTCCAGGACCTCCGTGATGCAGTACGAGGACCGCACGCGAAACCTGCGCGAGATCGGCGAACAGCTCGGCGCCGCAACAGTCCTGGAAGGAACCGTGCAACGAGCGGTCGACAGCGTGCACATCAACGTTCAGCTCGTCGATGCGCAGACGGGTGAGCTTCTCTGGACCGAGAGCTACGATCGCGAGCCCACGGTCGGCAACATCTTTGCGATTCAAACCGACATCGCGAGGAGCATCGCCCGGGAATTGGAGGCGACACTGACGCCAACGGAACTGGGACGCCTCAACCAGCAGCCGACACAGAACACCAAGGCATATGACTTCTACCTGAGCGGTCGACAGTACGAACGGGGCAGTGACCTGTTACGGGACTTGCCGTCGGCGGTACAGCAGTTCGAACGCGCCGCCGAAGAAGATCCGGAATTTGCACTCGCGCTGGCATACCTGGCCATCACGGACATCCACCTGTACTGGACTATGGACCGCACGGACGCCCGTCGAAGCTTGGCGCAGTCGGCGGTACAAAGAGCGCTCGAGCTTCAGCCCGATCTGCCGGAAGCGCATCTCGCCATGGCCTGGTATCACTACCAGGGCCACCTGGACTATGAAGCCGCCTTGAGGGAACTCGCGATCGCGGAGCAAGGGATGCCGGGTGACCCGGAGCTGCTGTTTGCGCGCGGTGCAATCTACCGGCGTATGGGTCAGTGGCAACAGGCGGTGGCGACCTGGGAGCGGGCCATCGAGGTCGACCCGAGGAATGCCAACCTGCTGCGGCAGCATGCCTCGAGCTATCAGATGCTCCGGGATTACGCCGAGGCGGAACGCTACCTCGACAGGGTCCTGGAGATCGCGCCGGATGCCGTCGAAGGCCAAACGGAGAAGGCGGGAATCCCGCTGCTCCGCGATGGGGACGGAACGCCCTATTTGAAGGCGGTGGTCGGGAATCCGCTGATCCCTGCAGCCAATCAACTGTGTGACGAGTGGAAGTTCGCGATCAGGGCACGGGACTACGACACGGCTTTAAGCCTCCTGGGCAAGTGGGAGGCCGATCTGATACTGGGTTTCCGCAACTATTACCTGCTCAAAGCATCGGCTTACGGCGTGACCTACCAGTTGGCTGGACAAGCTGAGCTCGCTCAAAGGCAGTTTGAGATTGCTCGTGCACAACTCGAAAAGGAGCTCGCGCTCAGTCCGAAAGACCCACGGCTCCTTATTGCGCTGGGAGAAGCTTTGGTGGGGCTCGGCCAGACCGGGGCCGCCGCCAACCTTGCCCTTGAGGCCATCGAGTCGATGCCGACGTCGCGGGAGGCGATGGACGGGCCGGTGTACCAGTTGGAGGCAATCATGCGGGTGTTGGCGCCCGCTCGCGCTATCGATGTCGCACTCGAACAACTTGATGCCTACCTGGCAGCACCCGGCTTCTGGTCTATCGAGGGCCTGTCGCCTGATCCGCGACTTGATCCGCTTCGCGACGATCCGAGATTTGCGGCATTGGTCGAGAAATACAGGCGTCCTTGAATTCGGAACGCACTGTTATCAGCGCCTGCGCAGACTTCGCAAAGCATGCCGGCGCGACCGACGACGGCATCTCAACCGAGCGCCCACTCTTTCGTTTCCACGAACGGCCCATCCACCACAGACCTTCGGCGTGAAAGCGCAACCCGCGCGCTCCCGCGGCCAGGACGCAGCCGCTCGTGCGCCGCGTGGGTGGGCGACGCGCCGTTGGCTTGGTAGCACAGGACGGTGCGTCCCGACTGCGACGTCGTTGCCTCGAGCAGGTTCATCCTCGATCGCTGCGATGCAGCGCCGGACAGTGGACCACCGTCGCCCAGGACGACCGGGTGCACGCCGAGGCGGTACTCGTCGATCAGGCCGCGTTGCGCGAGCGTGGCGGGCAGGGCGGCGCCGCCGAAGATCACGAGATCGTTGCCCGGCTTTCGCTTCAGGCTCGCCACTTCCCTGGCGGGGTCAGTCGACACGAGGCGGCTGTTATTCCAGTCGGCCTTCTTCAAGGATCGGGAGAACACCACTTTGGGAATCGCGTTGATGCGGTCGGCGATCTCGCCCGTCGCGGCAGACCAGTATGCGGTCATGCGTTCATACGTGGGGCGTTCGAGCAGCAGCGTCTCCGCGGACTGCGACTCCAGCGCGAACCGCTCGAGGTCTTCGCCCCAGACATTCTTGTGCCAGTTGATCTGCCAGCTTCTTTCGCCGTCGAAATAGCCGTCGAGTGTCACCATGTTCCACATGATCAGTCTTCTCACGATCGCTCTCCTGTGATTCTGTCGTTCAGTGACACGAATCGTAGGGAGGTCGGGACCGTGACGGCGTCGGGGAGGTCCCTGATATTTATCCCTGAACTTTGGCGCGGGGACGCCTGCGGGGATCAGAGTTCCAGGGCGGCGGGCGTGTCGGCCAACGCACGGTGGAGCTGCATGCGGCCTGAAATGTCGAGCTTGCTGTAGACGCGGCCCAGGTGGGTTTCGACGGTTTTGCGAGTCACGAACAGGCTTTGCGCGATCTGTGGATTGCTGAGTCCCTGCACGGCGAGCTCCGCGACCCGTCGCTCCGAGACAGTCAGCCGACCGGTGCCGCTGCCCGCGCGATTGCTCGATCGCCCTCCGGCGGCGCGCAGTTCGAGGCGAGCTCGATCGGCGAGCACCGTTGCACCGCAGCGGTTTGCCTGCGCCAGCCCTTGCTTGAGTGCGCGTCGCGCGTCTGCTCGACGGTTGGCACGGCGCAACGCTGCGCCGAGGTCGGTGAGCACGCGAGCATATTCGAGTCGCGCCGGCGCGCGCTCGAGCACGTCTGCCGCCTCGCGCAGGCGATCGATGGAGGTCGCACCGTCCTCGACCAATGCGTTAGCGCGAAGCGCGAGGCCGATGCCGCTTGCCGCTCCCCAGCGGCGCGCCCGCTCGAGGTCTGCGGCCGCCAGCTCGCGGGCCTGTTCGCGGTTTCCCAGAGCGGCGAGTGCTGCGCAGGCACGCGAGCGCCAGCGCGAGGCCAGCGGGTTCGCCGCGCCGCTCGACTCTTCGCGTCGCCCGAACTCGAGCAGATCCTCCAGCGCTTCGGACGCCCTGCCTTGCTGCAGGCGCAGAAGTCCCCGTGCTTCAAGCAAATGAAAGTTGGCGAGTCCCTGCGGAATATCCGTGCCGAGCTTGCTGTCGCTCAAAGCCTGCTCTGCGGCGTCCGTTGCACCCGACTCGAGCATCGCTTCGACGAGCAAGGCCAGTGCGAACCGGTCGCCCATGCGGATGTCGTGCGCAGTAAGAAGCTCGTACGCCGTACGCGCATCGGCCTCCGCCTGCGCCACGTCGCCGCGACGCCAGCTGAACCATCCACGATGCAGGATCAGGAACGCCATGGCCGGGATCGAGGCCAGGCCGCGCGCCGCAGCGAGCGCATGTTCGAGCCACCTCTCGGCGACCTCGAGCGCGTCGGTATCCAGCAAGGCCTTTACCAGCGCGTAGAACGGGCCGACGACGTCGACGTTCTGTTCGCCCAGCAAGCGGCCGTCGCTGAGGGCGCGCTCGATGATTTCCGCCGCGGTACGCGCCGATTCACTCTCTCTCGCTCGCTCGAAAGCAACGCTCGCGAGCACCAGCCGCTCGCCGTGGGTGCGCCCGCCCAGGTTGCCGTGTCGCAGGAGCCTCTTCGCCGCCAGTGCCCGGGTCTCGCTGGGAGCGTGCTGCGATTTGGCCGCGAGTTCCGCTTCGAGGACCAGTGCGAGTTCCCGGTCCTGAGGTTCGATGATTTCGATAGCCGACTCGATCGCCGCGAGGGCGCGATCCGGCTTTCCGGACGCGCTCAATGCGTTCGCGAGGTGCCGAACCGCCGTGGCGAGCTGCCGCGGTTCGCGGATCCCGCTGACGGCTGACTGAAGGTGGTCGACGGACTCCGGCATTGCGAGACGCAACTCGGCGGCGCCAAGCTCGTGAAGAATTTCCGCCCGCAAGTCCGGAGGTGGGGGCTCGGAGAGTGTACGCGTGAGCCACGCGACAGCGGCGGAGGGCGCGCCTTGCGCCATCGCATTCGCTGCGACCCGCCGCAGCAGCACCACACGCGCGGCGTCGCCGGCCGGCGCCGCAGCCGAGATCTGCGCGGCAACTCGCTCGTCGGAGGCACCGCCTTCGACGAGAATTCGCGCGGCGCGCGCATGCGCCCGGGCGCGTTCGTGTGAGCCGATGTCCGCGTAGACGGCCTGGCGCACGACGGGGTGTGCAAACTCGATCGTGCCGGCAGTCTTCAGGATGGCGCGTGCGATCAGCTGGTCCGCGGCTTGCGCGGCTTCGTCCTCCTCGAGCTCGGCCAGGTGCGCTGCCTCGGCAATGCTTGCGCCGTCGCCGAGCATCGCGGCGGCACGCACGAAGGCGGTGGCAGCGGCAGGTGCCGTCGACAGCCGCAGCCGCACGGCGCGAGCCACCGCCGCGGGACCGATGCGGCGCACGCGCGCCACGGCCTCCTTGCCGGTCAGGATTCTCTGTTCCTTCGCGTCGTGCAGGAGTGCCTTGAGCAAAAGCGGATTGCCGCCGGTCGCGTCACGGCAGGCCGCCGCGAAATCGGCTGCAACCGTTGCACCGAGCCGCTGCTCGCAAAGAATCGTAGTTGCCTGGAGGCTCAGGGGTTCCAGCCGCAGTACGTTCGTTTCGGGACCCGCGAACAGCCGCGCGAGGTCGGCCGTCACGTTTTCCCCGGTACGCGTGGCGGTAAGTACGGCGAGCGGAAGCCCGTCGAGGCGTGGCGCCAGATAATTAAGGAGTCGCAGCGATTCGGTGTCGGCCCAGTGCAGATCGTCGACGCAGAGGACCAGCGGACCTGCGCCGGCGAGATTATTGAGCAACCAGTACAAGCCGTGCAGGACCGAGTAGGTGCTGTCCGCTAACGGCGGCGATTGCGAAATGGTGGCTGCAGCGAACAGGGGCTTCGAAAGGGCGGCGGCGCCGTCGAACAAACGCTGCCGCTCCGTGCCCGATGCTCTTGCCACGGCGGGTTCCAGCAGCTGCCGCACGCAGCCGTATGCGAAGTCGCGCTCGAGTTCGCCGGCGCGTGCGCGAAGACCGTTGAAGCCGGCTGCGGTGGCGAACTCCATCGTTGCGCTGAGGAGGCTTGTCTTGCCGAGGCCGGCAGGTGCTTCGACCAGGACGATCTGACCGCGGCCCCGTTCAGCCTCGGTCAATGCATGGCGTAACGCCGCAAGCTCGCGCTCACGCTCCAGAAGCGTCGCAACAGTTTCAATGGCCACAGCACCTGCCTTACGAGGAGCTTGCACCGGTTAACCTGTCATGAAAGATTGTCGCACCGGACGGGTCAGATCGTCAGGAGATGATGTAGTTCCTGACCGGGGGTCCGGCCCTGTTTACCTGGTTCATTTTCGTTGGCCCAATTTGTCCGGGAGGTATTCCTGAACACTGTCGAATCGGCGCGGCTGCCGCTACAGCCGCTGCGTACGGAGACCCGCTGGATCACGCCGCTGGAACTATCCCGGCGTGGTCGTGGTTGTCGGCGGCGACGCTCGGGGTGCTGTGCACCGGCATCGCGTTCGTCATGTACTACCGCCTGGTCGCGCGCATTGGGGCGAACCGAACGTCCACAGTGACCTACCTGATACCGGTGTTCGGCGTCGGTTGGGCCTGGTGGCTGCTCGACGAGCCGGTGACCTGGTCGATGGCGGTCGCCGGCGCGATTATCCTGGGCAGCGTCGCGCTCAGTCAGCGGGGGGACTCACGGTAGCGCAGAGTGGATCGGTGCGGACTTGCGCGGAGTTGCGGCAAAAGTCAGGATTAGCGTTCGGCATCCCCTAACTACCCCCAGACAACCGATACGGGCCCAACCATGAAAACTCATCTGTTCGCCGTTTTGTTTGCCACCGCCATCGCGCTGCCGGCATTCGCCGCGCTCGAAGCAGGCGACTCGGCGCCCACCTTCGAGGCGAAGGCTTCGCTGGCCGGCGAGGAGTTCGATTTCTCGCTGAGCGACGCGCTCGCCAAAGGAACGGTGGTCGTCTATTTCTATCCCTCGGCCTACACGCAAGGGTGCAATGTGCAGGCGCACGAGTTTGCCGTGAACATGGACGCGTTCACCGCTGCGGGCGCAAGTGTCATCGGCGTATCGCTCGACAGTATCGAGCGGCTTAACGACTTCTCGGCCGATCCGGAATATTGTGCGGGAAAGCTCGCGGTCGCCTCGGACGAGTCGGGCGATATAGCCAAATCGTATGACCTCGAGGTCCAGGCCGGCCGTGCGGGCATCAAGGACACCCGCGGCATCGATATCGATCACGGCTTCGCGGAGCGCACGACCTTCATCGTGACACCGGACGGCAAGATCGCCGAGACGATCGGCGGCATGTCCCCGATGGAGAACGTGCAGAAATCGCTCGAAGCCGTGCAACGTCTGCAGCAAACGGCCAGACGCTAAACCTCCAGTCGAGAGCGATTGCGGCGATCTGCGGTGTGCGCGGATCGGGCTTGCAATCGCCCCGACAGTCCGTGTCGGGGCGGCAAATTGGTGGAGGCGGCGGGAATCGAACCCGCGTCCGCAAGCCCTACGTTCCGTGCTCTACATGCTTATTCCGCCATTGATCTCGCTATGAGCTACCCGACGGACAGGGAAGACCCATAGCCAGCTCAGCAGTTTTTTTAACGGTTCAGGCCCCGAGCATGCCCTTGCCGCGATCTTGTGTAGATGACCCCTGGATTCCGAACGCACAAGCACGATCCGGTCAGAGGGCACCAAACTGGTTTTTAAGCAGCTAGTGCGTAGTTGTCGTCGTTGGCAACTATAGGTTTTACAGTTGGATTTACGAGGTGCTCTGTCCCTCGGCATGCACCCGGAGTTTCGCGACCCACGTCGAAGCCATGTCGCCCCCTGGTTAACGGGACGAACCGTCGCCGGTGCGTCCTGCTTCGACAGTGTATGGGCGGAGCGCGGAAATGCAATGCGCGGGGTCTGGAAAATGGCGGGGACTCGCCCGTTTTCACGGGCTCCAACCGGGACAAATCCTGTTGCTACTGAAAAAGGAGCAAGGTAGAATTTGCGCTACTGATTCTGTAGCGAGTGACTGAAAGCCTTATGCCCGGACGGTTGCAAAGCCGGAGAGCGGCGCCGACATCGCCGCAAATGGCCACGCTGCTGGACCTGTCCGGCCGGCGCTGGTCGCTTCGGGTCGTTTGGGAACTGCGCCAGGGAGCGCTCAACTTCCGGGCGTTGCGCGAGGCCTGCGGCAGGATTTCACCCGGCGTGCTGCAGTGCAGGTTGCACGAATGGCGGAGTGCCGGCATGGTCGAGAAGATCCCGAGGCTCGGCTACCGTCTTACGGCGCGCGGCGAACGACTGTTCCAGTTACTCGCGCCGCTCAGCGACTGGGTTTCGTCGGACGAATCAGCGCCTCCGCATGCTCGTCATACAGGACATTAATAAAGGCAAACAGGCTCTTGATTCTAAATGATTATCGGTTCGACGACTTGAGAATCCGTCCCTTTTCCCGTTGCCAGTCCTGCTCTTTTTTCGTGGCACGCTTGTCGTGCTGCTTCTTGCCTTTCGCGAGCCCGATCTCGAGTTTGGCGCGGCCCTGCTTGAAGTAGAGCTTCAACGGGACCAGCGTGTAGCCCTTGCGTTCGACCGCGCCGATCAACCGGTCGAGTTGCTGGCGATGCAGCAACAGCTTGCGGGTACGGGTCGGGTCCGGGCGGATATGCGTCGACACAGTATTCAATGGCGTAACGTGCGCGCCCAGCAACCATGCCTCCCCGGACCGAAGGTGTACGTAAGCTTCCGTCAGTTGGGCGCGGCCGGCCCGCAGGCTCTTCACCTCCCAGCCCTCGAGTGCTGCCCCGGCCTCGAACGTCTCCTCGATAAAGAATTCGTGGCGCGCCCTTTTGTTGACGGCGATCGTACTCGACGCCTTCTTTTGCTTGTCGGCCGCGCTCATGACTTCAGGAATAACCGGCTGGCTGTGTCGTAGGGCCGGCGATTATACGGTAGTCGCTGTGCCGGTACTCGAGCTGTGGCGCTCCGGAACAGTCCGTGGACGTCTGTTGTCAGCAATTTGAATTTATTCCAGAATCCCGCCTTCTCCGCGGTACCGGGAAGAAGATGCACAAAGAAGAAGCAGCCGGCAAGGCGCCACGCACCTCTCTTCACGGCCATTGGTCATCGCGCATGGCCTTCATCCTGGCCGTCACCGGTTCTGCCGTCGGGCTGGGGAATGTCTGGAAGTTTCCGTATCTCGCCGGCGAAAACGGCGGCGGCGCATTCGTGCTGGTCTACCTGTTATGCGTCGTCGGCATGGGCATGCCGGTGATGATGTCGGAAATTCTCATTGGCCGGCGCGGCAGGAGAAATCCGGTCGCGACGATGGCGCTTCTCGGCGAAGAAGAAGGCGGTTCGCGTCACTGGCGGCTTGTTGGCGGCGTCGGCGTTATCGGTGGAATCCTGATTTTGTCCTATTACAGCGTGATCGCCGGCTGGACGATCGCGTACGCCTGGAAGAGCGCAATCGGCGCCTTTACGGGCGCGTCGGCGGGGGACGTCGGCGCAACTTTTATCAGTTTCACCGAAGACTGGCGGGCGGTCGGGTTCAGTCACACGATCTTCATGGTCCTGACCGTGTTCGTGGTCGCGCGCGGCGTCGAGCGGGGCCTGGAACGGGCGGTCCGCTTCATGGTGCCGGCGTTGTTCGTGCTCATGCTGGTACTGCTGGCCTATGCGATCAATTCCGGCTCTTTCGCGGCAGGCGCTGCGTTTCTCCTTGCCCCCGATTTCTCCGCGCTGACCTGGGACGGCGCGCTGGCCGCCATGGGGCAGGCGTTTTTCTCCCTGAGTATCGGCATGGGCGCCATCATGGCCTACGGCGCATACTTGCCGGCCGATACCTCGATCGCAGGCGCGTCGGGGGCAGTCGTGGCCGCGGACACGTCGTTCGCGTTGCTGGCGGGACTCGTGATTTTTCCGCTGGTCTTCGCTAACGGACTCAATCCGGGCGAAGGGCCTGGACTGGTATTTGTCACCTTGCCGCTCGCGTTCGGCCAGATGACCGGCGGAGCCTTCTTCGGCACCATTTTTTTCGTGCTGTTGATATTTGCAGCGTGGACCTCGGCGATCGGCCTGATGGAGCCTGCCGTTGCCTGGCTCTTCGAACAATTCAAATATACGCGTGCGCAGGCAGCTCTCATGGTGGGCGTGCTGATCTGGGCGCTCGGCTTCGGCACGGTTCTGTCGTTCGGTGTGCTGGCGGACTTGAGGTTCTATAAGGGCACTATCTTCGACAACGTCGATCATCTGACGAGCAACATCATGCTGCCGCTCGGGGGTGTCTTCATCACGGTCTTTGCGGCCTGGGTGATGTGCCGCAATTCGACCGCGGACGAACTGCGCGGCTCCGGCAGCATCTACCGGCTGTGGCGTTTTGCAGCCCGCTATGTCGCGCCGGTTGCAATTCTGTTCGTGTTCCTCAAGTCCGTTGGCGTGCTGCCGGAACTTTCGGCTGGCGGATGACACCGGTGCCGGCAACCTGAGCCATGTGGAGAGTCAATCGCAGTGCGCTGGTGCCTTACACGGCGCGTGAGATGTTCGCCCTCGTTGACGATATCGAGTCTTACCCTGAGTTCGTGCCCTGGTGTAACGATGCGACTGTGGAAAGCCGGACCGATGACACCGTCGTTGCAACACTCGAACTTCACAAGGGGCCGATCAGCAAACATTTCACGACTCGCAACACGCGCAGGGAATTCGAGGCGATCGACATGGAACTGGTCGGAGGGCCCTTCAGTCAACTGACGGGCGGCTGGCGATTCCGCGAAATTGAGGACCAGGGTTGCAAAGTGTCGCTGGAACTCGACTTTGCATTTGAAAACAGGCTCGTCGACATGATGTTTGGTGCATTTTTCAAGGAAGCCGGCGATGCGCTCGTGGGCGCTTTCACGGCGCGCGCCAAAGATGTATACGGTTCGCGGTAGGTCCGATGTCCGGTGAATTGTCGGACATCGGGAACGACGACCGACTTTACGTCGAAGTCGTATTCGCCTTGCCGGATCGTCAGGAACTGATCACGGTGCTGCTCGAAAAGGGCGCCACGGTCGCCGATGCGATCGGGCAGTCTTCGATCGAAACGGCATTCGCCGAATGGGACCTCGGCCGATGTTCGGTGGGCATATGGGGACGACTCGTCGAACGCGATCAGCTTCTGCAACAAGGTGATCGCGTCGAAATTTACCGGCCGTTAAGGATCGAGCCGCGCGATGCGCGCCGTGCGCTGGCGGCACAGGGCCGCTCGATGGGTAAACCGGGCGGGGCGGTGAAGGATCGCGATTGACATCGGGGCGCCGTAGTGCACCCCGTCGCAAATAATCGACCATTCTCGCGGCCCCTTTTCGCGTCTGGCGGCGTTGCGACTCCTCGCAATAGCCCTGCTATTACTCGTCGCCGCGCCTTGCCAGCCACGAAAAGTCGCTCGCGAGAATGGTCGATTATTTACGACGGGGTACACTAGAGATCGGGCTCGAGCTCCTGATCATCGACAATCTCGCCGACCGTGTCGCCGTCGAAATAGATCGAGACCCAGCGTTTGAACGTTGCCTTGTCGCGTCCTACCCTGAGGTAATAGACGTAGTCCCATCGTTCCTCGTGAAACGGATCGTCGATCATCGGCGTGCCCAGCAGGAACCGCACCTGGCTTCGCGTCATGCCGACTTTCACCTGATCGAGGTCTTCCTGCTTGAGTAAATTTCCCTGTGACAAAGACGCCTGATAAACGCAGCCTCCCGCGAACGGCAACATGGCAAGGACAAGAGCTGTAATCAGGAATTTCCGCATGGTTCGATCGGCTCGGGATTTTTCGATGGAGCAACTGTCCCATCTGGGTCATAATAGGCGCGCATGATACCTTCTCGCCCGGCGCCGCGGTAGTTGCGGCGAATTCGCGCTGCTACGAGGAATTCCTCCAATGTTTCAACGTCAGGAACTGCGCAAGGCCGGCCTCAAAGTTACGTTGCCGAGATTGAAAATTCTGGAGATTCTCGAGAGCAATCGTCAGCGACACCTGAGTGCGGAAGATATTTACAAGGAACTTCTGGAGACCGGCGAGGATATAGGACTTGCGACGGTATATCGCGTCCTGACCCAGTTCGAGTCCGCCGGCCTGGTGAAGCGTCACAACTTCGAAGGCGGGCATTCCGTTTTCGAAATGGACGAAGGCGAGCATCACGACCACATGGTCTGCGTCGAAACCGGCGACGTGATCGAGTTCATGAACGACGAAATTGAGCGCCTTCAGCGCGAAATCGCCAAGGATCACAACTACGAACTGATCGACCACAGCCTGGTTCTTTACGTGCGCCCACTGAAGAGCAAAGGCGGATAGCGACCTGGGACAGGCTGTTGAGCCCGCGGGAGCGGGCGATTCCCGCGTCGTTTATTCGCCCGTTTTCACAGGCTCCAACAAGGACTGTCCCGCTAGCATCTCCGCGGCGTGATCGCGCGTTCGCTTGGTGATCTTGACTCCGCCGAGCATTCTCGCGAGTTCCTCGACGCGTTCGTTCCCGGTCAATCGGGTCACTTGCGTGCTGGTTGATTTGCCGTCGCTCGATTTCGTGGTGCGAAAATGGTGGTCGGCGAGACTTGCAACCTGCGGCAAGTGGGTGACGCAGAATACCTGGCGCGTGCTGCCCAGGTCCTTCAGGCGCCGGCCGATCATCTCGGCAACGCCGCCGCCGACGCCGCTGTCCACCTCGTCGAACACCATGGTGTGGATCTCGCTGCCGTCGCTGGCGATCACCTGGATGGCGAGGCTCATGCGGGAAAGTTCTCCGCCGGAGGCTATTTTTGCCAGCGGCATCGGAGACTGGCCCGGATTCGCGCTGATCAGGTACTCGATGTCATCGAGCCCCGAGGCTTTGGCCTCGGCCTCGTCCAACGGTCTCTGCGCGATTTCGAATACGCCGCCCGGCATGCCGAGTCCGTGCATGGCTTTCGTAACCTGTGCTGCGAACTTCGCGGCCGCATCCTTTCGTCCTGCGGACAGCGCCTTTGCCTCCTTCAGGTAATGGGCTTTCGCCAGTGCGGCTTCACTCGCCAGTCGGGCGCCCGTTGCTTCGGCGTTTGTCAGCGCGTCGAGATCCGTGAGAAGACGAAGTTTAAGCTCCGGCAGGTCGTTCGCTTCAACACGGTGTTTGCGAGCGAGAGCCTGAATGACATCCAGCCGTTCCTCGACCCAGTCGCGCCTTGCGGGGTCCATGTCCAGGGACTCGCTGTAGCGATGCAGCGCATCCGCGGCCTCTGACACCTGAATGGAGGCTTCTTCGAGCATGTTGTGAGCGGCCTCGAGCTCCGGATCGATGGCGCTGCTCGATTCGAGCACGTGGCAGGCGGCGGAGAGAAGGTTCTGCGCGTTGGCGGTTTCGTCGTCGTAAATCGACTGCAAGGCGCGTGTCACCGCGTCGACCAGCACACCGCTGTTCTTCAGTTTCTGGCGTTCCGCCAGCAGCGTATCGTATTCATCGGCCCCGAGATCGAGACTTTCGAGCTCCTGTGTCTGAAACGCCAGCAGGTCGAGGCGCGCGGCACGATCTGTTTCGGCTTCTTCAAGCCGCTCGAGGCGTTGTCGCAAGGTTTGCCAGCTCGCGAATGCTTCAGCCGTCGACGAACGGCACGACTGCAGTCCGCCGAAATGATCCAGCAAGTCTCGTTGCACGCCACGACGGCCGAGCGACTGATGAAAGTGCTGGCCGTGAATATCGAGCAGTTTCTCGCCGAGCTCCTTCAGGCTCTGCAACGGCACCGCGTTGCCGTTGACAAAAGCGCGCGAGCGGCCATCCTCGTTGATTACGCGCCGCAGAAGGCAATCGTCGTCGAGATCGAGCGCCTGGGATGATAGCCAGCTTTTGGCATCGGGCTGCGAGGAGAGGTCGAATTCCGCGCTGAATTCGGCGCGACCGGCATTGGTGCGGACCAGCCCCGCGCCGCCGCGTTCGCCCAGCACCAGCCCGAGCGCATCGACGAGAATCGATTTTCCCGCGCCGGTCTCGCCGGTCAGTACCGTCATGCCGGCAGCGAACTCGATCTCGAGTTCGTCGATGATGGCAAAGTTCCTGACCCGAAGGCGCGTCAACATCGAGGGAGTGCCCGGATCAGTCCCGCGGGCCGCCGCGAACCCGGCTATTGCGTCCCCAATTGAGCTTGGATCGCAGGATCTCGAAATAATCGTAGCCGGGAGGATGGATAAGGGTGATGCGACGGTCGGATTCGTCGATCAGAAGTCTGTCGTCCGCATTGAGGTCGCCGAGCGTGTGACCGTCGACCGCAACTTCGGCCCTGGCGTCACTGTCGGGCAGCAGCCTTACTTCGATCCGGTGCCCGGCAGGAATCACGATTGGCCGGTCGCTCAAAGTGTGCGGGCAAATCGGCACGACGACGACGGCGTCAAGTCCGGGCTCGATGATCGGTCCTCCGCAGCTAAGGGCGTAGGCGGTCGAGCCGGTCGGGGTCGACACGATCAGGCCGTCTCCCGAATGGGTGTTGACGTAGCGTCCTGCGATGCGGGTTTCAAAGTCGACCATGCGGCCCGTCTCGCGTCGTTGCAGCACGATATCGTTCAACGCAGTGGCGTCCTTGATCGAGCCGTCCGGCGCAAGGATTTGCGCGTACAGCAACAGGCGTGATTCGCGCGAGTAGTCGCCGGCCAGCACCCGATCAAGGCTCGCCAGCATTTCGTCGGGCGTGACGTCCGCAAGAAAACCAAGGCGCCCGCGGTTGATTCCAAGCAGCGGCACAGCCCGTTCTCCTGCCAGCCCGGCAGCGTACAGCATGGTGCCGTCGCCGCCGACCGCAATGATCAGGTCCGCGCGAACGGCGATTTCGGTTTCATCGACGGTGCGGACGGGAGGCCCGAGCACTGAATCCGGGGCGGTCAGGACAGACACGCCTGCCTGCGACAAGTGTGCTGCGAGGGCGGTCATCGGTTCGGCGACGCGCGGATCTTCAAACCGGCCGAGGATCGCCACCCTGTTGAATTCTTTACCCATGTACGAGTGAAAACCGTCCTTGAACGAGCCAGGCGGCACAGGTCCCGGCGGGAGTGCGGATTGTTACAAACCCTTGACCCACCGCCAAGCTGCACGTTCATATACAATCGGTGCATTGCCCATCTTTTCGTTTAACCTGGCGCATGCCATCCGACGCAATCAGTCCAATACCGAATGAACGCGCTCAGTACCTGTTGAAAGTATTGATTCAGCGCTTCATTCGCGACGGCCAGCCGGTCGGCTCCAGGACCTTATCGCGCGATTCAGGCCTCGACCTCAGTCCCGCGACCATCCGCAACGTCATGTCCGACCTCGAGGAGCTCGGCTTCGTGACATCGCCGCATACCTCGGCGGGCAAGGTGCCGACCCCGCGCGGCTACCGGCTGTTTGTCGACACGCTGGTGCGGTACAAGCAACCGAAAAGCGACGATATCCGGAAACTGCAGGCGCAGTTCGAACAGCAGTTCGACGATTCCGATGAATTGCTGAGTGCCGTATCGAGCATGCTGTCAAAGATTACCAGCATGGCCGGCGTCGTTACGCTCCCGCGTGCGCAGCAGGCGACGCTGCGCCAGATCGAGTTTCTGCCGTTGTCCGAGAAACGGGTGCTCGCGATCCTGGTCCTCAACGACCGCGAGGTGCAGAACCGCATACTGCACATAGACAGGATTTACACGGCCGGCGAATTGCAGCGCGCCGCAAACTATATTAATGAGAATTACGCCGGCACGGACCTGCTGCAAATTCGCGAGCGGCTAATCTCGGACCTGGAAAGCACGCGCGACTCGATGAATCGCGCGATGCACGACATTATTGCCGTTGCACAAGCCGCAATGCAGGGCCCGGCTCCAAAAAACGAGTTCCTGCTCGCCGGCGAAACCAACCTCATGGATTTCGCGGAACTGTCCGATCTCGACACACTGCGCCGGCTGTTCGAAGCGTTCTCCCGAAAGCGCTTCATGCTGGACCTGCTGGACCGCAGCATCAACGCTAAGGGCGTGCAGGTCTTTATCGGCGACGAATCCGGTTTCCAGATCCTGGACAACTGTAGCGTGGTCACAGCGCCTTACAACGTGGATGACGACACCATCGGCGTGCTCGGCGTCATCGGGCCGACGCGCATGGCGTACGACCGCGTGGTGCCGATCGTCGACATGACGGCGCGGCTGCTGGGAACGGCACTCAAAGGGACCACCAGTTAAACTGCGACGCGGCCGGCGGCCTTGATATTTGTGGCCGGATCCCCAAACTCCGATGGCGGGTGTCGAACCTCAGTCCGGGTTACAAGCGATGAATACGAATTCCGGCCGGTTCGCAACCGCCTGAAATTAACCGATTAACGGGAGCGAGTGGACAATGAGCGTAAAGCCCGATTCTTCGTCGGACGATGTGTACTATGACAGCATGACAGACAACACGGACGACCCCGCCAACGAGGCCGATGCTGCGCCCGCAGACCCGCCAGCGCCGGCGGATGCCGTGCCGGACGTTGCCGCGCTGCAAGCCAGAATAGACGACAACTGGGACAAGTACCTGCGCGCCGCCGCGGAGCTGGAAAATGTCCGCAAGCGCGCGGCGCGAGACATGGAGAATGCGCGGAAATTTGCCCTGGAGCGTTTCGCCACCGAACTGCTGGGCGTCAGAGACAGCCTCGAGATGGGGCTGCAGGTCGCCGACGGGGCGGGCGCCGCCGAACTCATCGAAGGGAACAAGGCCACACTGAAGCAGCTTGTCGCGACGATGGAGCGCTTCGGCGTCGCGGAAGTCGACCCGCAGGGCGAGCCGTTCGATCCGGCTCTGCACGAGGCAGTGACCCTGCAGCCGTCCGCCGAGGTCGAGCCGAACACCGTGTTGACGGTGTTCCAGAAAGGTTACACCCTGAACGGGCGGCTGCTGCGGCCGGCCAGGGTGGTGGTTGCCGCGGCACCCGGGCACGCGGAGTGACGGCGGAATTGGGACGGAAAGAGGCATCTGCGGCTTGAAAACATCGGCCCAGACCCCACGTCACTGCAAGTTTTGCACGATTTTCCCAAGAATTCGGAGATAGGACATTATGGGTAAAGTGATCGGTATCGACCTCGGTACCACCAACTCGTGTGTTGCCGTAATGGAGGGCGGAAAGCCCAAAGTGATCGAGAACAGCGAGGGAGACCGGACGACGCCGTCCATCGTTGCGTTCAGCAAGGACGGTGAGGTGCTGGTCGGACAGTCGGCAAAGCGCCAGGCTGTGACAAATCCGAAAAATACCTTGACGGCCGTCAAGCGGCTCATCGGACGCCGCTACGAGGACGAGGTGGTACGGCGTGACATCAACATGGTGCCGTACAAGATCGTCAAGGCGGACAACGGCGACGCCTGGATCGAGGTCAACGACAAGAAAATGGCGCCGCCTGAAATTTCGGCGCGCGTACTGATGAAAATGAAGAAGACCGCGGAGGATTACCTCGGCGAAAAAGTTACCGAAGCGGTCGTCACCGTACCGGCGTATTTCAACGATTCGCAGCGCCAGGCCACCAAAGACGCCGGCAAGATTGCGGGCCTCGACGTCAAGCGCATCATCAATGAGCCGACGGCGGCCGCGCTTGCCTATGGCATGGACAAGAAGCGCGGCGACAAGAAAATCGCCGTGTACGACCTTGGCGGAGGCACCTTCGACATCTCCATCATCGAGATTGCCGAAGTCGACGGTGAGCATCAGTTTGAAGTCCTGGCGACCAACGGCGACACGTTCCTCGGCGGCGAAGACTTCGACATGTACGTCATTAAGTATCTGACGGCCGAATTCCAGAAGGAAAGCGGCGTCGACATTACCAGGGACCCCCTCGCGATGCAGCGCCTGAAAGAGGCGGCCGAAAAAGCAAAAATCGAGCTGTCTTCCGCGCAGCAGACCGAAGTGAACCTGCCGTACATTACGGCGGACGCCACCGGGCCGAAACACATGAACATCAAGCTGACCCGCGCGAAGCTCGAGTCGCTGGTGGACGAACTGATCGACCGGACGATCGGCCCGTGCAAGGTTGCATTGAAGGATGCCGGCCTGAAGGTCAACGAAATCCACGACGTGATCCTCGTTGGCGGGCAGACGCGCATGCCGAAAGTGCAGGAAGAGGTGCAGAACTTTTTCGGCAAAGAGCCGCGGCGCGACGTCAATCCGGATGAAGCCGTGGCGCTCGGGGCGGCGATTCAGGGCGGCGTGCTCGCGGGCGACGTCAAGGACGTGTTGCTGCTCGACGTAACGCCGCTGTCACTCGGTATCGAGACGCTGGGCGGCGTCATGACGAAGCTGATCGAGAAGAACACGACGATCCCCGCCAATGCCGAGCAGGTGTTTTCGACGGCCGACGACAACCAGACGGCCGTTACGATTCACGTACTGCAGGGCGAGCGCGAACGCGCCCAGGACAACAAGTCGCTGGGACGCTTCGATCTGGCCGACATACCGCCGTCGCCGCGCGGCCTGCCGCAGATCCAGGTGACGTTCGACATCGACGCGAACGGCATACTCAACGTCTCGGCCAAGGACAAGGCAACGAACAAGACCCAGAACATCGTGATCAAGGCGTCCAGTGGACTGACCGACGAGGAAATCGAAAAGATGGTTTCCGACGCCGTGGCGCACGCGGAGGAAGACCGGAAATTCCGCGAACTGGTGGACGCGCGAAACCAGGCAGACAGCCTCGTTCATGCTGCCGAGAAATCGCTCAAGGAACTTGGCGAGAAGGCCACCGGCGAAGAGCGACATGCAGTCGAGTCGGCAATCTCGGGCCTGAAGGCGGCGATGGAAAAGGACGAGAAAGACGCCATCGAGACAAAGTCGGCCGCTCTCGCCCAGGCTTCTGCGGCGATTGCGCAGAAGCTTTATGCGCAGCAGGGCAAGGACGACGCTGACGGTAGCGCCAATGGCGACGGTCGGGCAAAAGGGAACGGCGCCTCCGAGGAGGTCGTTGACGCGGAATTTGAGGAAGTGGACGACGACCGGAAGTCGAAGTCCGGCTAGTGTCCTGACAGGCACCAGGCTTCGCGCCTGCAAAATGAAACGGACCGGACGTCGCCGACGGCGTCCGGTTCTTTACTGTGAATAGCTCATGGCCAAACGTGATTTCTACGACATTCTCGGCGTAGCCAGGACTGCCTCCGCCGACGAGATAAAAAAGGCGTACCGGCGCCTTGCCATGAAGCACCACCCCGACCGCAACAAGGACGATGACGACGCGTCCCGAAAGTTCAAGGAAGTCAAAGAGGCCTATGAGGTACTGACCGACGTCCAAAAACGCGCAACGTACGACCAGTTCGGTCACGAAGGCTTGCGCGGCCGCGCAGGTGCCGGCGGTTTCGGCGCCGAGGGCTTCAGCGACATCTTCGGCGACGTATTCGGCGATATATTCGGCGGCGGCCGGCGCGGACGCAGCCAGGTCTTTCGCGGCGCGGATCTTGCCTACGAACTGAGGCTGGACCTCGAACGCGCGGTTCGCGGCGACGAGGTCACGATCGAAGTCCCGACCCAGGTAAGCTGCGAAGAGTGCAGCGGCAGCGGGGCCGCAAAGGGCTCGAAGCCGGTAACCTGCTCGACCTGTGGCGGCGTCGGCCAGGTTCGAATGCAGCAGGGCTTCTTCTCCATCCAGCAAACCTGTCCTGCCTGCAAGGGCGCCGGTACCGTAATAATGGACCCTTGCGCCGATTGTCATGGGCGCGGCCGCGTCGCCAAAACCAAGCGCCTGTCCGTGAAAGTTCCCGCCGGGGTCGACGACGGCGATCGTATTCGCCTGTCCGGCGAGGGCGAAGTCGGACGGAACGACGGTCCGCCGGGCGATCTGTACGTGGAAATCCGCGTCAATCCCCACAAGCTCTTCACACGCGCCGGCACCGACCTGACTTGCGAAGTGCCGGTAGGCTTTGCCACAGTCACACTGGGCGGCGAGGTGGAGCTGCCTACGCTCGACGGACACGTCTCCCTCAAGGTTCCGCCCGGTACCCAGTCCGGCAAGGTCTTTCGCCTGCGCAGCAAGGGCGTCATCACCGTTCGCGATAAACGGCCGGGCGATCTGTTTGCCCGGGTGGTGGTCGAGACGCCGGTCAGCCTTACCGAGGAGCAGAAAAACCTGTTGCGCAAGCTGGACGAATCCATTAACGCCGGCGGCGAGAAGCACAATCCGCGGGCCAAGGGGTGGGTTGAGACGGTGAAGCGATTCTTCGATCGAATCAGTCCTTGATTTGGTGTCATCCGCCGCCCGCGGGCATTATTCATGAACGGTGGGGTGGGTGGTAAGCGAAGCCTCGCTTGGGGGGAGGGCTTTTCAGGAACGCCGTG
>JBBDXW010000020.1:0-41770 GCA_040902105.1 Woeseia sp. | reverse complement strand
TTTGCGAAGCCCCCATGGATGGGTTCACGGCGTTCCTGAAAAGCCCTCCCCCCAAGCGAGACTCCGCTTACCACCAACGTCAACCGTTCATGAATAATGCAGCTTAGTCCTTGTCCAGCCGCTGAAAAATCAGCGACGAGTTGGTGCCGCCGAAGCCGAAGCTGTTTGTCATGACGGTGCGAAGCCCGGCATTGTCCGCCCTCTTGGTTATGAGCGGCATACCCACTGCGGCCGGGTCCACATCGAAGACGTTTATCGACGGCGCGATGAAGTCGTGCTTCAGCATCAGGAGACAATGGATCGATTCCTGAACGCCGGTCGCGCCCAGGCTGTGTCCGCAAAGGGACTTGCTGGAAGCGAACGGCGGAATCTTCTCGCCGAAGACGTTGCAAATCGCCTGCAATTCGCGTGTGTCACCGACGGGCGTGCTGGTGCCGTGTGTGTTGATGTAGTCGATCGGTGCGTCGACCGTAGAGCGGGCAAGTTGCATACAACGCACAGCGCCTTCGCCGGATGGCGCCACCATGTCGTAGCCGTCCGAGTTCGCCCCGTAACCGACGATCTCGGCGTAAATCTTCGCGCCGCGCGCGAGCGCGTGTTCGAGTTCCTCTACAACCACCATTCCCGCGCCTGCCGCGATGACAAAGCCGTCTCGGTTCTGATCGTACGGGCGCGATGCAGTCGTGGGCGTGTCGTTGAAACTTGAGGAAAGCGCGCCCATGGCATCGAACAGGCTGGCCAGTGTCCAGTCCTCCTCTTCCCCGCCGCCGGCAAAAACGATGTCCTGCTTGCCGAACTGGATCTGTTCCATAGCGGCGCCGATGCAATGCGCACTCGTTGCGCACGCCGAGGTAATCGAATAGTTGAGACCCTTGATCCCGAACGGTGTCGCGAGACAGGCCGAAACGGTGCTGCCCATCGTGCGCGGCACCATGTAAGGGCCTATTTTGCGGACACCCTTTTCCCGTAACGTATCGGCGCTTGCGACGATATTCGAGCTGGACGCCCCTCCCGAAGCCGCGATGAGGCCGGTGCGTGGGCTCGATACGTCGGCATCACCGAGTCCCGAATCGTCGATCGCCTGTTGCATCGCAATATAGGAATACGCGGCGGCATCGCCCATGAAGCGGCGGATCTTCCGGTCGATAAATTCGGAAGTGTCGATCTTGACGCTGCCGCACACCTTGCTGCGCAGCCCCATGTCGCTGAACGTTTCATTAAAGGTGATTCCGGAACGGCCCGCTCGCAGCGACTCCAGTACTTCGTCCTGGCTGTTGCCGAGACAGGAGACGACGCCAAGGCCGGTAATCGCAACGCGCCGCATCGATTCTCCCTAGAAATTCTCTGTCGACGTAAAAAGGCCCACCCGGAGGTCTTCGGCCGTATAGATCTGGCGGCCATCCACGGACACGGCGCCGTCGGCAATCGCAAGAATGAGTTTGCGTGTGATCAGTCGTTTCATTTGCAAATTGTAAGTGACCAGCCTGGATGTCGGCAAAATCTGGCCGCTGAACTTCACGCTTCCGACGCCGAGCGCCCGGCCGCGGCCCTTGAATCCGTGCCAGACGAGGAAAAAGCCGACCAGCTGCCACAGCGCATCCAGGCCGAGACATCCGGGCATCACCGGATCGCCCGCAAAATGGCACTTGAAAAACCACATATCGGGGTCGATGTCGAGTTCGGCTACGATCTCCCCCTTGCCATACTGACCGCCGCTGTTCGTGATGAGCGGCACCCGGTCCGTCATCAACATGTCCGGTAACGGCAGCTTCCCACTGTCCGGGTCGAACAGTTCGCCCCGCGCGCAAGCGAGCAATTCATCGCGACCGTACGAATTTTTCCGGTCCGGCGGCAGCGCGGCGGCGCCCGTAATGACCGATCGCTTATCCGTTTTGCTCATACGCGCTCCGGCGCATCGAAAGTTGCTTTGTCCCTGCCATCAGATAGGCTCTTTAACCTTTAATTCTTGGTGTGCTGGTGACCCGGGTGTGCAGCCGCCTCGCTGCGGCAGAGGCGGCCGATCGACCGTCCGTATCTTACAGAACAAAGCGGGCCAATGATGCCTTTGAGAAGGCGCGATGGGAAAAACACGCAGCCGCCCGGCGCCGGGAAGCCGCCGCGAGTGCTCAGATCTTGTCGTAATCCAGCACGACGCTGTCGGTCAGTGGATACGACTGGCAGGCCAGCACGAAGCCCTTCTCCACTTCCCAGGGCTCCAGGCCATAATTGGCGTGCATGCGCACCTGACCTTTGCTGAGCCAGGTGCGGCACGTCGCGCAGACTCCCCCCTTGCAGGAATAAGGCAACTCGATACCGTGATCCGCGGCGGCGTCCACGATGTTCGGGCTCTCTGCCGACATGTCGAAGGTCTTCTCGTGGCCGTCCATAATCACGGTAACGCTCGCGAGATGTTGTGCGCTCCGGGGCGACGGCGGCGCCGTTACCGGAGCTCGCTGTACGCGAGGCGCTCCGTATCGCTCGACGTGAATGTCCGCCTTGTCCATCCCGAGTCCTTCGAGCGTGTCCCGTACGGTATCGATCATCGTGTCCGGGCCGCAAATGAATGCGTCGTCCGGCTTCAGTCCGACACAGAACGAGCGCCAGAGCTCCCGTACTTTCCCGGCATCAAGTCGGCCGTGCATGAGCGGAAATTCCTGCTCTTCCTGGCTGAACAGGAAATTGAGCTGCAGCCGTTCCGGGAAGCGGTTTTTCAGCGCGTACAAATCCTCGATGAACATCGTCGTGCGCTGGCGGCGGTTTCCGTAGAACAGGATAAAACGGCTCGCGGACTCCACTTCGAGCGTCGTCCGGAGAATCGACAATATCGGGGTGATGCCGCTCCCCGCAGCAAACGCGACATATGTCTTTGCGTTGGTTGAACAGGGGCTCGCATGAAACTGACCGAATGGAGGCATCGCCTCCAGCGCGCTGCCGGCCGCCAGTTCCGTTGCAACGTATCCGGAGAACACGCCGTTTGGCTGCACGCGCACGCCAATTTCGAGCGGCCACTGCCCGGGAACGGAACAAATGCTGTAAGTGCGGCGGACTTTCCTGCCGTTCAGGGAGACCTGGACCGGCAGGTGCTGTCCCGGCAGAAACTCGAATTGCTCCTCGAGCTCCGCCGGAACCCGGAGACGGACGCGCATCGAATCCGCGGTCTCCCGTTCGACTCCCGCAACAGTCAATGTGTGAAAACTACGCATCGTGGATCAAATGCACTTGAAATATTCGAAGGGCTCAAAGCACTCGTTGCATTTGTACGAAGCTTTGCACGGCGTGGAGCCGAACTCGCTGACACGCGTCGTATCGTCGGTAGAGCACCGCGGACAGCGGACTTTCAGTACCGGCGCAAGCAGGCTGCGTTTGCTCGCGCTGCCGTCGGGGGGCGCAATACCGTAAGCGCGCAATTTCTGCCTCCCGGCCTCGGTGAGCCAGTCCGTCGTCCACGGCGGCGACAGCACCCGTTTGATCGTGACGTGAGAAATGCCGTTTCGCCTGAGCTTTGCAAGGATCATCCGTTCGATGACTTCGGTGGCCGGACATCCGGTGTAGGTAGGCGCAACAGACACCTCGACGCGATCCTGATATACCGCAATATCGCGCACGATGCCGAGGTCGATCACGCTCAAAACCGGGATTTCCGGGTCCGCGACGGATTCCAGCAAGAAACGGATGTCCCGGCTTGTCGGCATAACACCCGTGTCGGCGACCAGGTTCATCGCTGTCTTACCACTGCGCCCCGGGATAGGCGCGCTGCAGGAACTGCATTTCGGCAATGAGATAGCCCAGGTGCTCCGTATGACGGCCGGTGCGCCCGCCGCCATCCATCCATTGCGCGTTCGGGCGCGTCAGCGTCGCGTCGGCGAGCACAGCCTCGACCTTCTTGTTCCAGGCGACCTCGATATCCTCTAGCCTGGGTCCGTTCCACTCGCATTGAAAGGCCTCGTCGACCTGGTCCCCGGCAAACAGTTCGCCGGTATAGCGCCACAGGGTGTCCAGCGACTGCTGCACGCAATCGTGGCTTTCGTCGGTTCCGCCGCCCAGCCGCACAACCCACTGCGTAACGTGACGCAGGTGATAATGGATCTCCTTCACGGCGCGCGCCGCGATTTCCGTTACACGAGCATCGTCGCAGCGGGCCAGGGCCTCGAGCAGCAACGAATAAAATGCTTCAAACAGGAACTGCCGCACGACCGTATCGCCAAAGTGGCCGTTGGGCTGTTCGACCAGCAGCAGGTTCCGGAACTCCGGCCCGTCGCGCAGGAATGCGAAATCGTCTTCGCTGCGGCCTTTGCCTTCGAGTTCACCCGCATAGCTGTAGAACAACCGCGCTTGCCCGATGTAATCGAGCGCGAAATTGGCGCTTGCCAGCTCTTCCTCGAGTTCTGGCGCACGCGTCACGATTTCCGACAGCCGTTGCCCGAGCACCAGTGCGTTGTCGCCGAGGCGCAATACGTAATTCAGACGTGCTTCGTCCTTATCCATAGGGGTCTCCGCGGCAATCGAAGTCCTGTTGGAGCCCGTGAAAACGGGCGAATAAGAGCGAAGGATCGCCCGCCCTCGCGGGCTCCAACTGTCGCTTGACCCGAAAACGAAACATGGTATCTACAGGTTTTCCACGCCGTCAGGAATCTCGTAGAAGGTCGGATGCCGGTAGATCTTGTCCGCCGCCGGGTCGAAAAAAGCCGCCGACTCGGCGGGATCCGACGCCGAGATCGCGCTCGAGCGGACGACCCAGATGCTGACGCCTTCATTGCGCCGGGTGTAAACGTCACGCGCGTGATCCAGCGCCATCTGGTCATCCGCCGCGTGCACGCTGCCGGCATGCCGGTGACTCAATCCCGAACGTGAACGAATAAACACTTCGTAAAGTGGCCAGGTTTCGTCAGCCATTCCACTGCCTCCTGCCATCCGGCTTTTGCATCTCAAGCTGCTTTTCGCGCCGACTGCTTGTCGGCGTAAGCTCGCGCCGCCACACGCACCCAGGCGCCGTCGTCCTGCGCCTTGCGGCGATGTTGAAGGCGCTGGCGATTGCAAGGTCCGTTGCCTGCCAGCACATCGTAAAACTCCTGCCAATCGATCTCGCCGAAACGGTAATGGCCCGATGCGGAGTCGTATTCGAGCTTGTCGTCCGGAATCTCGAGTCCTAGAAATTCCGCTTGCGGTGCGGTGACGTCGACGAATTTCTGCCGCAGCTCGTCGTTCGAAAAGCGCTTGATTTTCCAGGCCATGGATTGTGCGGAATGCTTCGAATTCTCGTCGCTCGGCCCGAACATCATCACGGACGGCCACCACCAGCGATTGAGCGCATCCTGCGCCATGTCTTTCTGCTCCGCGGTGCCGCGGCTGAGTGTCAGCATGATCTCGAAACCCTGCCGCTGATGAAAGCTCTCTTCCTTGCAAATTCGGACCATGGCGCGTGCATACGGTCCGTAGGAACAGCGGCAGATGGGAATCTGGTTCATGATCGCCGCGCCATCGACCAGCCAGCCGATGGCACCGATGTCGGCCCAGGTCAAAGTCGGATAGTTGAAGATGCTCGAGTATTTGGCTTTACCGCTCAGCAGGCCGTCGACCATCTGCTCGCGCGACGTGCCGAGCGTTTCGCCCGCGCCGTAGAGGTAGAGCCCGTGTCCGGCTTCGTCCTGTACCTTCGCCAGGAGAATGGCCTTGCGGCGCAGCGTGGGTGCGCGGGTTAACCAATTGCCCTCGGGCTGCATGCCGATGATCTCGGAATGCGCATGCTGGGAAATCTGTCGCACCAGCGTCTTGCGGTATGCTTCGGGCATCCAGTCTTTCGCCTCGATTTTTTCTTCGGCGTCGATACGTCTCTGGAAGCCTGCGAGTTCAGCCGCCGTCTCCGCCGCGTCACCGCATTCAGCGCTCGTTCCAGGCTGGTCCAGGCCTTGTGTATACATCTCGCCTACCTCGATTTCCCGCGCGTCTCCGCAAAACGCCTGTATCCGACGCCTGGCCTAATGTGTCACGCTTTTTAGAGTTTTTCAAGGTTTTATGTATCATAAAGCGCTATTCGCCCGTAATGACGGGGTCCCCGGTGCTGTGTGAGCGACCGCGGAACTGGGCCACCAGCCGTCCGTCCTGATTGCTTACGGTCACGTCATAAATGCCGCTGCTTCGTCCGCGGTAGCGTTCGCTCGCCTCGGCCAGCAAGCGGTCGCCGAGCCTTGCCGAGCGCACAAAATCGATGGTGGCGCCGGCTGCAAGCGTCACGCGATCGTAACCGTTGCAGGCGAACGCGAAGGCGCTGTCGGCCAGTGTAAAGATGTAGCCGCCATGGCATACGCCGAAGCCGTTCACCATGGAAGGCGTTATTTCCATGCGCGCGCGGGCGCTTCCCACCTCGCTCACTTCGATGGAGATGCCGAGCGCCCGCGACGCGCTGTCCCTCGCGAACATGACTTCGGCACAACGTTGCGCGATTTCGAGTGTGTTCATGACTTCTGTTGCCTCATGTGCGCTTTCCTGGTTCGAGTCCGCCAAAACGTCGATAGAAATCCGGCGACGGCGGCGGCAACGGCCCCTCCGCAGTCTCCATCGTCTCGCTCATGAAATCGTCTGCCGCGCTGTACACCCTGCGGTACAGGTTGCGGCACAGTTGATAGGCCGGCACCCCGTGCCACGCCCGCGGCAGCAGGTCGGCCGGCAGCAACGGATCGCGCAGCAGGACCTTGCGATACTCCTGCAGCATGAGCGTGCGAATCTGGAATGCCGTCTGCGGCCGGATGCTCCGGCCGCGTTTGCTTGCCGCGAAAACGGGACGAAACCGGCCGAGAAACGCTTCGTAACGGTGTTCGATGTCCTGCAGGTTCCAGCTTCTGTGAACGAGTCCGCGCAGGGCGCCGTTCTGCAGCGTCGGGCCGGTGCCGCGCCCGCTCATGACGACGAGGTCGCCGGAATCGAGGCGTTTCAGTTGCGCGTCCAGATCCGCCTGGTCCGGCGACGGATGCGCAAGGACGTCGGCCCCGATTGCGCCGAAACCCAGCCAGGACAGTTCCTTTCGTACCAGTTCCCGCCTTTCGGAATCGAGCCCGGCGGTCAGCACCAGGCACCAGTTGCCTTCCCAGGTCTGGCGCGGTTCCCTGTAAATGCGGTGGGTGGCCTGGGCGAAGCGCCGCGCGCCCTCGTCCGTCAAGCGGTAGTAACTCTGCCGGCCGACCTGGTCGACATCGAGCCAGCCGTCGCGCGCCAGACGGAATACCGAGGTTCTGACCAGCCGTTCACTGATGCCGAAGTCGGTCATCACGCGAATCAGGCTGCCGATCCAGACGGTACCGCCGCGCGGCGCGATCGCGTCGCCGAATACGGTCACAATCAGGGAGCCTGCGCGGAGCGTCGGCCGCGAGCGAAATTCCTCGATGAGTGACCGGGTGACGGTTTCGAGCGACATAGCTTCAATGCACCGCTGAATTGCACTGGTACTTGCCGGCTTGCCTTGCGTCATTGGCTCACGCCTTTGCTTTGCGACCGGCCGGCCGTACAATGTGATACCTGATTTCAGGAATTCTTGCATTTTCCGTGTCTATCCTGCAATTCTCGCGGGATCACAAAGCCGGTAACCCGGGCTAAGGAAGCCGATTCATGATGCTCAAGAGTTATGCCCGCAGCGCCTGGGTCTCCGGGAGCGGCGAAGGACATGCGCTGCCAAGTGCCGTCGACGGCCGCACGGTTGCGACGCTGTCGAGCGTGGGGCTCGATTTCGCGGCGATGCTCGATTATGCGCGCCGAATCGGCGGCCCGAACCTGCGCCGGCATACGTTCCACGAGCGGGCCAACATGCTGAAGGCGCTTGCCAAATGCCTCTCGGAACACAAGAAGGAATTCTATGCATTGTCGACCGACACCGGCGCCACGAAGAGCGACAGCTGGATCGATATCGACGGCGGCATCTCGACCCTGTTTGTCTTTGCGAGCAAGGGACGGCGGGAAATGCCGAACGATCATGTCTATCTCGACGGTCCCCCTGAATTCCTCTCGAAGAAAGGCACATTCGTCGGGCAGCATGTGTTCGTACCGCGGCTCGGCGCCGCCGTACACATAAATGCGTTCAATTTTCCCTGCTGGGGCATGCTGGAAAAGCTCGCCACGACGATCCTCGCGGGCGTGCCCGCCATCGTAAAGCCGGCCTCGAGTACGTCTTACCTCACGGAAGCCATGGTCCGGCGCATCGTCGCATCGGCGATCTTGCCGGAAGGAGCGATTCAGCTTATCTGCGGCAACGTCGGTGACCTGTTCGATCACCTCATCAGTCAGGACACGGTGGCGTTCACCGGCTCGAAAAGCACAGCCGAAAAGCTGCAGCAACATCCACGCGTGGTCGCCCATTCCGTGCGCTTCACTGCCGAGACCGATTCGCTCAATGCATCGATTCTCGGGCCCGACGCGGTGCCTGGCACACCCGAGTTCGACCTCTTCATCAAGGAAGTCAAGCGGGAGATGATCAGCAAGGCCGGCCAGAAGTGCACCGCGATCCGGCGCATCATCGCACCGGCATCGCTGAGCGCCGACCTCGTTCGGACGCTCGCATCGGAACTCGGCAAGGTGCGCATCGGTAACCCGGCACGCGACGATGTCGATATGGGCGCGCTGGCAAGCCTCGGACAGCGCAACGAAGTTCGCGCGCGAATTGCAGACCTCGCTGCCGACGCTGAAGTCGTGTATGGCAATGACGACCAATTCGACGTTATCGATGCCGACGTGCGGAAAGGCGCGTTTTTCATGCCCACCCTGCTCTATTGCGAACGTCCCCTGTCGTCCTCATCCGTACACTCCGTCGAAGCCTTCGGACCGGTCAGCACGGTATTGCCATACACAAGCCTCGACGAGGCCATCGAACTCGCGCGACTCGGCGACGGAAGCCTCGCGGGCTCGATCGTCACCAACGACAACGACATTGCCCGCGAACTGGTCCTCGGCATCGCTCCGTACCACGGCCGCCTGCTGGTCATAAACAGGCACTGCGCGGCAGAGTCGACCGGACACGGTTCGCCGTTGCCGCATCTCGTGCACGGCGGGCCCGGCCGGGCCGGCGGCGGCGAGGAACTCGGCGGAGTACGCGGCGTATTGCACTACATGCAGCGCACTGCGCTGCAAGGCTCGCCCCAGACCTTAAGCCACATCGGCCGGCGCTGGATCCGCGGCGCAACAGAAAACCTCGCGAATGTTCATCCTTTTCGCAAGACCTTCGAGCAATTGGAGATCGGCGACACCGTTCGCACGGAGTCGCGCACGATCACGCTCGATGACATCGATCATTTCGCGAAATTCACGGGCGACGAATTCTACGCGCACATGGACGAGGTCTCGGCGAAGAAGAATCCGTTCTTCGAGGGCCGGGTTGCGCACGGATACCTGATTGTGTCGTTCGCCGCCGGCCTGTTCGTCGATCCCGATTTCGGACCGGTGCTCGCAAACTACGGACTGGACGATTTGCGTTTCGCGCAGCCTGTCAACCACGGCGACTCCATCGGAGTGAGGCTGACCTGCAAACAGAAGACCTTGCGCGAAGGTTCCGGCTACGGCGAAGTGCGCTGGGACACCGAAGTAACGAATCAGAACGATGAGATTGTCGCCAGCTACGATGTGCTGACCATGGTCGCTACAGACGAACAATGGGCGTCCGTCAACGCGTGACCCCGGATTTCACCACGCAATCTGCGCGGTGGCGGCAAGTCCGAAACCGCACTCCGCTCAAACGCGGAATGGTAACGCTGTATCGGTCTTGATTTCCTTCAGGACGATGTTCGACCGCACTTGCGAAACGCCCGGAAGCCTGAAAATGAAATCGTCGAGGAACTTGTTGTAGGCGTCCATATCCTCGACGACGACCCGTAAATGAAAATCGGCCTCACCGCTGGTCGCGAAACATTCCAGCACTTCCGGATGGCGCATCACTTCCGTGACGAAGTTCTCAACGTTCTTTTCTTCATGCCGGGCGAGCGAAACGAGCGTCATCGATGACAGGGAAAATCCGGCCTTTTTCGGGTTCACCAGCACCGCATAACGGTCGATGACGCCCGACTCCTCGAGGTTGCGCACGCGCCGCCAGCAGGCGGAACTCGACATGCCGACTTTTTCCGCCAGCTGTTGCATCGTCTGGCGGCTGTCCTGTTGCAGCGCCTGCAGCAGCGCCCGGTCCTTGCGATCCAGCATCGTTGCGTCACCTGATCGGCAAATTCGCAATACTAGCCCATTCTTATGACAAAAAAGACTTGAAATACTGAATTTTCGTCGAGAATCGGGCTATTCTGGCACCGCGTTTCGCCCTGCATCTGCCATGATGACGGGCCGGCCGCCCTGCTTCCTGCCGGATCTCACGCAGGGTGGCGCGAATACAAGGGGAGTTTGCAATGGTCGCCGCGACACCGCTGAAAGATGCGTCCGGTGCCTCGGGCACCGCCGAGGATACCTACGAACTGATTGATCGCTACCGGCGCCAGACCGGCAGGGTTTTCCTGACCGGCACGCAGGCACTGGTGCGCATACCGCTGGTGCAGCGGCGCATCGACAAGGCTGCCGGTCTCAATACAGCCGGCTTCATCAGCGGCTATCGCGGCTCTCCGCTGGCCGCGTACGACCTGGAATTGTGGCGGGCAAGCGAGCTTCTCGCCGAGAGCAACATCGAATTCCTGCCGGCGGTCAACGAGGATCTCGCGGCGACGGCTATTCTCGGAACGCAGCAGGTCGAGGCCGATCCCGATAGAACGGTCGACGGAGTTTTCAGCATCTGGTACGGCAAGGGCCCGGGTGTCGATCGCGCCGGCGACGCGCTGAAACACGGCAACGCTTACGGCAGTTCTCCGCACGGCGGCGTACTGGTGGTCGCCGGAGACGACCATGGCTGTGTCTCGTCTTCGATGCCGCACCAGTCGGACGTAGTGTTCCTCGCCTGGTTCATGCCGAACCTGAATCCCGCCAACATAGCCGAATATCTGGAATACGGGCTTTACGGCATCGCATTGTCGCGGTTTTCGGGCATGTGGGTCGGCTTCAAGGCAATCTCCGAAACCGTTGAATCGGCCATGTCCGTCGAGCTGCCTCCCTTGCCCGAATTCGTCAGGCCCGCGGACTTCGTACCGCCTCCCGGCGGCCTGCACATACGCTGGCCGGACTTTCCGGGTCCGCAGATCGAGGAACGCATGGAGGCGAAAAAGGCCGCCGTGCTCGCGTTCGCCGCGGCCAATCCGATCGACCGCAAGATCTTCGGCACGCGCGATGCGCGCTACGGCATCGTAACGACCGGCAAAGGGCACCTCGACGTGATGGAGGCGTTGCGGCTCATGGGTATCGAGCGGAACGACGCACGACGTATCGGCCTCGATGTTTACAAGGTCGGCATGGTGTGGCCGCTTGCTCACGACGCCGCGCTCGATTTTGTCCACGACAAGCACGAAGTGCTGGTCGTCGAGGAAAAGCGCGGCATCATCGAAAGCCAGTTCAAGGAATATTTTTACGACTACCCGGGACGTAAACCGCAACGCATGGTCGGCAAGCAGGACGAGTTCGGGAACAGGCTCGTACCCTGGATTGGCGAGCTGTCGCCGGTTCAGATCGCGGGCATCATTGCGGAGCGCCTCGATAGCGCCTTGCCCGGTCTCAACCTGCGAGCGCGTGCGCAAGGCCTTACGTCCGGAGGCTCGAACCTCATCGCCGTAGAGGGCGCCGCGCGTACGCCCTACTTCTGCTCGGGCTGTCCGCACAATACCTCGACACGTTTGCCGGAAGGCTCGAAGGCGCTCGCCGGCATCGGCTGCCATTTCATGGCGAACTGGATGGACCGTGACACCGACGGCCTGATTCAGATGGGAGGCGAAGGGATCAACTGGGTGACGCGCTCCCTGTTCAACGGCGGCAGGCATATCTTCCAGAACCTTGGCGACGGCACGTTCTATCACTCCGGATCGGTTGCAATCCGCCAGGCGGTGGCGGCAAAAACCAACATTACCTACAAGATCCTGTTCAACGATGCCGTCGCCATGACCGGCGGGCAGCCGGTCGACGGCCCGTTGACGGTGGAGATGGTCGCGCATTCGGTGCGCGCCGAAGGCGTCCAGCGAATCGCCGTCGTCTCCGATGAGCCCCAGAACTTCCAGGCAGCCGGTTTCCCGCCGGGCACGACAATCTCGCACCGCCGCGACCTCGACGCCGTGCAGCGTGAACTGCGTGAGATTCCGGGCGTTACGGTACTGATCTACGCGCAGACCTGCGCTACCGAGAAACGCCGTCGCCGCAAGCGCGGCACGCTCGAAGACCCGAATCGGTTTGTCGTTATCAACGACCTCGTGTGCGAGGGGTGCGGCGACTGCTCGGTCGAATCGAACTGCCTTTCGGTAGTGCCGAAGGAAACGCCGTTCGGCAGGAAGCGCCAGATCGATCAGAACACCTGTAACAAGGACTTCTCCTGTGTCAACGGCTTCTGCCCCAGTTTCGTCACCGTCGAAGGCGGCGCGAGGCCGGCAACGCCAGACACCGGCGACAAGACGTTTCCTCAGGAAAGGCTGGATGCGCTCGACTCCCCGGAACAACCGGATCCCGGCGACGGCTACGATCTCCTGGTGACCGGCGTCGGCGGCACCGGCGTCATCACGGTCGGTGCCGTCATCGCGATGGCGGCGCATCTCGAAGGAAAGGGCGCGAGCGTACTCGACTTCACCGGTTTCGCGCAGAAGTTCGGGCCCGTTCTGAGTTACATCCGGCTCGCCGAAAGTCCGGCGCAACTGAACCAGGTGCGTATCGACACGGAGCGCGCCGATGCGCTGATCGGATGCGACCTTGTCGTCAGTTCTTCGCCGAAAGCATCCAGCACCTACCGAGCCGGGCATACTCGTGCGGTCGTGAATACGACAGAGATGTCAACGGCCGACTTCGTACGCTTCCGCGATGCGAGCCTCAGGGCAAACGAGCGCGTCGATGCCATCGCAGCAGTCGTCGGCGCGCAAAACCTGTCGACGATCGCCGCCAATCAGCTCGCCGGCAAGCTGCTCGGCAATACGATCTACGCAAACGTACTGATGCTCGGATTTGCCTGGCAGAACAGTCTCGTGCCGGTATCGCTCGACGCACTCATGCGGGCAATTGAATTGAACGGCGTCGACGTCGAGAAAAACCGGCAAGCGTTCGGCTGGGGCCGCATCGCCGCAGCCGATTCAGACTTCGTCACCGCATTCACGGATGACGTAAAGGCCCCTTCAGCGACCGCGAAGGAATCGCTGGACTCGAGCATCGACCGCCGCGCGGATTTTTTGCAGGGCTACCAGAACCGGGCGCTGAGCGAGAAATACCGCAACCTCGTGAACAGAGCGCGCGAGAAGGAGCAAACGTTTCGCGGACCGCCGGATCTGCCGTTCACGACCGCGGTCGCGCGCAGCTATTTCAAGACGCTCGCCTACAAGGACGAGTACGAAGTCGCCAGGCTGCACGTCGATACCGGCTTTCTCGAAAGCGTCCGGCGCGAGTTCGGCGACAGGGCCCGGCTCAGGTTCCACCTTGCGCCGCCGATCCTGAACAAAGGCGTCGACGCGCGCGGCCGCCCGCGAAAACGCGAATTCGGCGCGTGGATGATCCCGCTGTTCCGGCTGCTGTCCGGCATGCGCCGATTGCGCGGCACGAGACTCGACCTCTTTGGACTTACCGAAGAACGCCGCATGGAACGCGAACTGATCCGGTATTTCGAAGCGACCCTCGACACTATACTGCAACATCTCGACCCGGCGAACATTGCTCCCGCCACGGAAATTATCGAGCTGTTCATGGAAATCCGCGGATACGGCCCGGTGAAAGCGCAGGCGGTCGCAACGGTTCGGCCGCAGATCGAACGGACGCTCATGGACTTCACGAGTATCAGGCGCAAGGCCGCTTAGCCTGCGCACGCGATGATCGTCGCCGGCAGCATCTACGCCCGCAGCGCGCGACTATGGGGCGCCAAAGGATCGGCAGGGGTGGCCGCCGACAGGCGGAACTCTGTTTACGGATTGCGGCAACTTATGGAACGACCATTCATGGTAGCGACGCGCATAAAAGACGAAATTCAATACGAGTTCGCCGACAGACCGGAAGCCGGTGAGACGATGCCGGTGGCGTCCGGCATCATCTGGCTGCGCATGCCGTTGCCGTTCGCGCTCGGGCACATCAACCTGTGGCTGCTGGAGGACGAAGACGGCTGGACCATCATCGACACCGGCGTATTTACGGAAATAACACGAAACGTCTGGCAGAAAACGTTCGGCGGCGCGATGCAGAACCGGCCGCTCAGGCGGGTGATCGCAACGCATCTGCATCCGGATCATGCCGGCTGCGCAGGCTGGCTGGCGGAGCAATCCAACGTGGAACTGTGGATGCCCCGGGAAGAGTACCTGCTGTGTCGTATTCTGGTGGCCGATACGGGACGGCCGACACCCGAAGCGGGCATTCGCTTCTATCACGCCGCGGGTTTTCCGCCGGAGGCGATGTCGCACTACCAGAAGATGTTTGGCATGTTCGGCAAGTACGTGGCGCCGCTGCCCGAAAGCTATCGGCGCCTGAAAGACGGAGACGGGGTGCGCATCGGCGAACGTGAGTGGGAAGTCGTTGTCGGCCGCGGCCACTCTCCGGAACACGCCTGTCTTTTTTGCGCTGAATTGAACGTGTTGATTTCGGGCGACCAGCTCTTGCCGACGATCTCTTCGAACGTCAGTGTCTATCCCACCGAGCCGGCGGCGAATCCGCTGGAGGACTGGCTTGCGTCCCTGGCAGCCATGAAGGAAAAAATTCCGGCCGATGTTCTGGTGCTGCCCTCGCACGGCAAGCCGTTTCGCGGCGCGCACGAACGTCTCCAGAGTCTGATCGACGAACATCACGACTGCCTGGATGACCTGGAAACGTTGTGCCGGCAGCCACAACGTGCCCTGGATGTCTTTCCTTCCCTCTTCAGGAGCCCGATCAACGAAAACAACCTGATCATGGCAACGGGCGAATCTATGGCACATCTGCATTACCTGCTTTATCAGGGACGGCTCAGCGTCCGGACCGATCGTGACGGAGTGAACTGGTACCGCGCCGTCGCCCGCAGGTAGCCGTTCCGCAGACCCGGACCCGCCGGCGCGGCTCAGGCTGTTATTTTGCGCCCAGATGGCGTAAATACAGGCCCTGAGATATCGGAGCTTCTCTGATGGGACGAGCCCTCATCATGGCTGCCGCCGGTTTCATTCTCGGAGCCGCCGCGACGATTGCAGCCTTTCAGCACGGCCTGATTCCGCTGCCGAACTCCGGGCAAAGGCAACAGGCTTCAGCATGATTGCTAGGACGATGTCGCAGCGGGATCCGCAACAAGCTGTCGCATTATCACATCCAGCGCGTCGCTCAATCGAATCCGCAGCCGGCCGAAAGCATGATGCGCGAATTCGACCTCAGCGAGGATGAACGGCAACAGCTGCAGCAAACCATCGACACGATACAAATCTACCGGTACCCGTTCATACAGCGCGCGCAGGACGACAAGCAGCGCAAACTGTGGAAGAATGCCCGCGTTTCCTGTCTGCGAGACCGTCCAAAATGTTGCAGCGCTGCAAGCTTGTGTCGCTTCAAGCCGTTCTTTTTCTTCTGCTGGCCGCGTGCTCACGGGCGGCCGATGCCCCCGAGACTGCGCTGTCGGCCGCGCGGCCCGCCCGCGTCGAAGCGATCCGGCAGGCGGCGGTTGCCATGCCGGACCGCTACGGAGCGGAGGTCAGCGAAGCGATATTGAAGGCCGGCGGCAACGCGGTCGACGCCGCCATTGCGGCGGGTTTTGCGCTGGCAGTGACCTATCCGGAGGCAGGCAACATCGGCGGCGGCGGCTTCATGCTGATGCATATGAACGGCGAAAACACGTTCGTCGATTATCGGGAAACGGCGCCACTTGCAGCGACTCGCGACATGTATCTGGATGAAAATGGCGAGGTCATCCCGAATGCCAGCCTTGTCGGGCACGAGGCTATCGGTGTGCCCGGCACCGTTGCGGGATTCTGGGCGGCGCATCAGCGTTACGGCACACTGCCGTGGAAAGACCTCGTGATGCCGTCGGTACGGCTTGCCGAAGAAGGATTTGTCGTTCCCGAATCCCTGGGCAACGGCATGAAAACGATGCAGGAGTGGTACGGTGGCAAGACCAACTTCGACAAGTACTTCGGTAACCTGGAAGCCGGGGAGTTGTTCAGGCAGCCGGAATTGGCCGCGACGCTCGGGCGCATCGCGGAGCACGGGCCTGAGGGTTTTTATGCGGGCGAAACCGCAAAGCTCATTGTTGCCGAAATGGAACGCGGCGACGGCCTGATCTCACTGGACGATCTCGCGAACTACAAAGCCGTTTGGCGCGAACCGTTGCGTGCCGAATGGCGCGGTTACGAAGTGTTGTCGGCGCCGCTTCCAAGCTCGGGTGGTTTCGCCGTTATTCAGCTCCTCAAGATCAAAGACTACCTCGATCACGAGTTCGAAGGGCTTGCGCACAACTCGCCGCAATACATACATCTCGTCGCGGAGATCGAGAAGCGCGTCTTCGCCGATCGCGCGGAGTATCTCGGCGATCCCGACTACGTCGACACGCGCATCAACCGTCTGATGAGCGAAGAGTACATGATGCAACGAGCAGAGGAAGTCGATCCGGAAAGCATCTCTACCGTTGTCGCGGCCGGCCCGGGCATCGAATCGCCCGACACGACGCACTACTCGATCGTCGATCAATGGGGCAACGCCGTCTCCAACACCTATACGCTCAACATTCCCTTTGGCAGCGGTGTCGTCGTGGAAGGTGCCGGCTTTCTCCTGAATGACGAGATGGACGATTTCAGTGTCAAGCCGGGTGTGCCGAACACGTACGGCGTAACAGGCAGCCAGGCGAATGAAATTCAGCCCGGCAAGCGCATGCTGTCCTCCATGTCACCGACCCTGTTGCTCAAAGACAATGAAGTCGCGATGGTCGCCGGCACGCCCGGCGGCACGACCATTTTCACGTCGGTGTTCCAGACCATCGTCAATATCGTCGACTTCGGCATGACACCCGCCGAGGCGGTAGGCGCGACCCGTTTTCACCATCAGCTGCTGCCGCCGGATCTGATCACGTACAGCCCGGGACGTCCGCTGCCCGAAGAAACAATCTCGGCGCTGGCCGATCGAGGCTATCGCGCTGAACCGCACCGATGGGAGTTCGGCGACATGCAGATCATCTGGCGCGACGGCGAGCGGCTGATCCCGGCATCCGATCCGCGTAATCGCGGTGTGTCAAAAGTCATCGATCCGCCAGTTGCCACCGCCGGCCAGCCGTAGCTCGGGTCGCCGGGCACGGAGCCGATTAATCCGTGCCCGGACGGATAACGCGATATCCCCTGTTGCTAAATAAAATTTGCGAATACGTCATCGACTTGATAACGAAAATGCTTTTTGTTAAAAGATGCAGCCGCGCACGGTTACGAAAACCAGCGCAAGAGTCCTCCTGATGATTGAAATTGACGGTCTCACAAAAAGATACGGTCAGCACACGGTCGTTGATAACTTGAGCTTCAGCTGTTCCGCCGGCGAAGTGCTCGGCTTTCTGGGCCCGAACGGCGCGGGCAAATCGACCACGATGAAGATGATCACCGGGTTCGTAACACCGAACTCCGGCACCGCATCCGTATGCGGGCACAGCATCGGCGAGGATGCCCTCGCAGCGCGACAGCACCTCGGTTACCTGCCGGAGGGCGCGCCCTGCTACCCGGAAATGACGCCGAAATCCTTTCTCGACTTCATCGCCGACGTTCGCGGCCTGTCCGGCGAACGGCGGAAGGCGCGCCTCGACGAGGTCACCGAACAGCTGCACCTGGGCCCGGTCCTCGACCAGTCGATCGAGACGCTGTCGAAAGGCTTTAAACGCCGGGTCGGACTGGCACAGGCGATCCTCCACGATCCGGCCGTGTTGATACTCGATGAGCCCACCGATGGCCTAGACCCGAACCAGAAACACGAGGTTCGAGAGCTCATTCGCTCCATGTCCGCGGACAAGCTGATTGTCATTTCGACGCACATCCTCGAAGAAGTCGAAGCGGTGTGCAGCCGCGCAATCATCATTGCATCAGGCAGAATTCTTGCCGACGACACGCCGGCACAGCTCGCAGCAGCGTCCCGCTACCACAATGCGGTTCGCCTCACGCTGGGTGACGATGCGAATTTCGACGAGATCCGCTCGGCACTGGGACGGCTCGGCTCGGTCAAGGAAACGGAATCCAACCGCGAACAGCTGTCGATCACCGCGATCGCACAGCCGGGCGGCCGCGCTGTCGGACCGTGGCGGGAGATTGCCGAACGGGTAGCCGCCAGCAACTGGAACGTCGCCAGTCTGCAGCTGGAAGGCGGCCGTCTTGATGAGGTATTCCGGCAGATTACCAAAGGCAAGGAAGCATGAGCATCGTGGCTGCGTTATTCCGGCGCGAACTTCGCAGTTATTTCGCGACTCCCGTTGCTTATGTGTTCATTGTCATTTTCCTCATCCTGATGGGGACATTCACTTTTTATCTCGGCGGGTTCTATGAACGGGGCCAGGCTGACCTGAGCGCATTCTTCAATTACCACCCCTGGTTGTACCTGTTCCTGGTGCCGGCGATTGCGATGCGCCTGTGGGCGGAAGAACGGAAGACCGGCAGCGTCGAATTGCTCATGACCTTGCCGATCACACCGTGGCAGGCCGTGCTCGGAAAATATCTTGCCGCGTGGGCATTTACCGGCATCGCCCTCATACTGACGTTCCCCATCTGGGTTACCGTCAACTATCTTGGCGACCCCGACAATGGCGCAATCCTGGCCGCCTACGTTGGCAGCTTCCTGATGGCCGGCGGATTTCTGGCAATAGGGGCCTGCCTGTCGGCGACGACGAGAAACCAGGTGATTGCCTTTGTTCTTACCGTCGTAGTGTGTTTCGGTTTCCTTCTTGCGGGCTTCCCGCTCGTACTCGACCTTTTCTCTGCGTGGGCGCCGCAGACCATCGTGGACGGGGTCGCTTCGCTCAGCTTCCTGACTCATTTCGCCAATATCAGCAAAGGCGTCATCGATTTTCGGGACCTCGTGTACTTCGCCCTGCTGATCGCGGTGTTCCTGTTTGCGAATACCATCATTCTGCAATGGAAACAGGCTGACTGAAATGAGCACGTCGTCACAGCGAAGCCTGAATACCACCAGTCTCATATTGCTGGCACTTGCGTTCATTGCCGCCGTCATCATCAGCAACCAGGTCTTCAAAGGCTGGCGTATCGATCTGACGGACAACAATCTCTATACCCTGTCCGACGGCACAAAACGAATTCTCGAGAAAATCGAGGAGCCCATAAACCTGCATTTCTATTTTTCGGACAAGGCAACCGAGAATATTCCGTCGCTTCGCAGCTACGCGAACCGGGTCCGGGAACTGCTCGAAGAATTCGAAGCGGAGGCCGACGGCAGGTTGAATTTGAGCGTTACCGATCCGTTGCCGTTTTCCGAAGAGGAAGATCGTGCCGCGCAGTTTCGCCTGCAGGGAGTGCAACTTCCCGCTTCCGCGGATACTGTTTACGTGGGGCTCGCCGGCACCAACAGCGTCGGCGATGAGGAAATCATCCCGTTCTTCCAGCCGGACAAGGAGGAGTTCCTCGAGTATGACATCGCGAGGCTGGTCAGCAGCTTGTCGCAACCCGAACTTCAGTCGGTGGGGCTTATTTCCGGTGTCCGCATGTCCGGCGATTTCAACCCGCAGACCCGGCAGATGCAGTCGCCGTGGGTCATCATGCAGCAGGCGCAACAACTGTTCGAGATCGAGGACCTCGGCAGCGATGTGGAAGAAATCTCCGCCGACATCGGTCTGCTCTGGATCGTACAGCCGAAGAACCTGCCGGACTCGACGTTGTACGCAATCGACCAGTTCATTGTTGCGGGCGGAAAAGCCCTGATCTTTGTCGACCCGCTGGCCGAAGCCGATCCTGCCGCCTCGCCTCAAGGTATGCCCGACGGCATGCCCCCCCAGGGACAAGGGTCCGACCTGCCGGCGTTGTTTGACGCCTGGGGCCTGAAATACGCAACCGGCGAGGTCGTCGCGGATGCCGGGCTCGCGTTGCAGGTCTCCTCCGGAATGACCGGACGCCCGGTCCGCCATCTCGGCCTGCTCGGTATTACCGCGGAGCAGCTCAATGCCGGCGAGGCGATCACCGCAGATCTGGAAAGCATCAATGTCGGAATGGCGGGCCATCTCAGCCTGGCGGACGACAGCAGCCTCGGCTTCGAACCACTGGTTACTTCGAGCCAGAACGCGGCGATAATCCCGACCACCCGTTTCAACTTCCTGCCGGATCCGGCTGCGCTGCAGCGTGAATTTTCACCGACCGGGGAAAAGTATGTGATTGCGGCACGGCTTAACGGCATCTTCCCGAGCGCCTTTCCTGACGGTCCGCCGGAGGCGGCGGACGACGCGCAAAATCCGCAGGACCCGCAAGTCGATGATACTGACGACGAGGCCTCCGCCGACGAAGAAGCCCCCGCCGATGAGAATGACGCAGGCGAACAAAGCGCAACCGCCGGCGACCCTGCCGCAGCCGGGCCGGACGATTCGACACCGCACTCGGGCGAGTCGACCGGCAACGTTATCGTCGTCGCCGACGTGGATATCCTGAGCGACAGGATGTGGGTGCAGATCCAGGATTTCTTCGGGCAGCAGATAGCCAATGCGTTTGCCGACAACGGCACTTTCGCGGTCAACGCGCTCGACAACCTGTCGGGCAGCAGTGACCTCATCGACGTAAGAAGCCGCGCCAGCTATTCGCGGCCATTTACCCGGGTCGAGGCGCTTCGGGTCCAGGCCGAGGCGCGCTTTCAGGAAACGGAACAAAGCCTGCAACGGGAACTCGAGGATACGGAGCGCCGCCTGTCGGAACTGCAATCCTCGCGTGAGGACACAGGCGACATCCTGATGACCGAAGAGCAACAGGCCGAGATCGACCGCTTTATCGATCGGCGCGCAGAAATCCGGCAGGAACTGCGTGCCGTACAGCGCGGACTCGACCGGGACATCGAACGGCTCGGCACGGTGCTGAAGAGCATCAACATCGCGCTGGTTCCGCTGCTGCTGACTGTATTTGTCCTGGTCGCGGTGTGGCGCAGGAGCCGGAGAGGCGCATCGTGAACGCGCGCAGCGTAAAAGTCCTTGCGGTCGTCGTGATCGTGCTGCTCGGTTTGCTGTTCGCGCTGAACCCGGGTAATCGGGACGAGTCGCCGGAAGGCAGCGATCTCATGTTCCCGGCGCTCAAAACGCGCCTGAACGACCTTAGCCTTGTAACGGTCACGGATGCCGACGGAACAATTACCATGAACCGTGAGGGCGGGACGGGAGACGGCCGCTGGATCGTGCCGGAGCACGGCGGCTACCCGGCGGATACCGTGAAACTGCGACAATTGTTACTGGCACTGGCGAATGCTGCCAGGGTCGAACAGAAGACATCCGACCCCGAACTTTATGAACGTCTCGGCGTCGCGGATCCGCGCGAGGATGGCGGCAATGGCGTACTGGTTACCGCCGCGGCCAACGATGAGCCGATCTCACTGATACTGGGTGATTCCGCACAGGGGGAGTTTCGATACGCGCGCATCCCCGAACAGGTGGAAAGCTGGCTGATCGACCAGAATCCACAAATTCCCGAGGACAGCGGCGGCTGGTTGTTGTCCGATATCGTGAATATCGATGCCTCGAGGATACAGTCGGCTGCGATACGTCACAGCGACGGCGAGGTCGTGAGCATTCGCAAAGAGGCTGCGCGGCAAAGCAATTTCGAGGTAGAGAACATCCCGGAAGGCCGGGAACTCAGCTACCCGTCCGTCGCGAACGGCATCGCGGGAGCCTTGAGCAATTTGACCCTGGAGGCTGTCCGCGCGGCCGGCGCACCGGACCAGGAAGCCTCCGCAACAGCGGAATTCGCAACCTTCGACGGTCTCGAGGTCCGCGTCAGCATCTTCAGCCAGGACGCCGGAGACGGCAGCGCTGACGAGGACGCGGACGAGCAGCACTGGATAACGCTCGAGGCGTCCGTCAGTGAGGCGAATAAACAGGACGACGAGCCAGCAGAAACCGATCCAGCCAATAGCGATCCAGCCGATGGCGGCCCAGCCGAAGACGACTCGGCCGGAGACAATCCAGCCGAAAACGATCCAGGCGCCGCCGCTGAAACAGCCGGCGAGCGGGATCCAACCGAAGAAAAGGACGATCCGGCCGACGAGGCCGCTGCGATCAACCAACGCGTCGGCGGCTGGGCCTACAGAATATCGACGTACAAGGCGGATCAACTGACCCGTCGCTGGGAAGATATTCTGCGCGACGAAAGTGAGGCGTCCTGATTAACCCTGAACAGTGGACATTCCGCGGTGCGTCTCCGGTCAGCCAGGAGGCCGCGTTTCCAGGCAGGCCGTTGCCGCACTCATGCACTCATGACGCTCAAGAACATCAAAGTCGTCGTATTCGATCTCGGCGGAGTTCTGCTGCAGCTCAGGAACCCCATCGAGACCTTCGGCCTCGACTTCACCGAGGCGACCTTCATGGAGCGCTGGCTCAAATCTCCATCGGTTCGTGAATTCGAACGTGGTGCTGTCGATACGGAAGTCTTTGCGCGTTCAATCGTGGATGAACTGAAGCTCGACATGGACTGGCGTGAATTTCTGCGGCGGTTTGACACGTGGCCGGAACGGATCTTCCCGGAGACCACGGCCCTGCTCGATGCCGTTCCGGCGGGGATCGGCCGGGCCCTGCTGTCGAACATAAACGCCGTTCACTGGGGGCGACGCGACATCTCGGAGGCCCTCGCCGGCCGGCTCGACAGGACGTTTCTGTCATTCCGCACCGGACTTCTCAAACCGGACCCCGAAGCATTTGCCCAGGTCGCGGCTGCCTTCGGCCTCGCGTCGGACGCCTTGCTCTTTTTCGACGACAATCCGCTGAATGTTTCGGCTGCCGCGGCAACCGGCATGCAGGCCTTCATCTGCAAGGGCCCATCCGACGCCCTTCGCGTGTTGCGGCAGATCTGACTTAATTCACAACGACGCCGCCTTCCTCAGGATTCGCTGCTGTAAAAATCCGGGAACGCTGTAGTCCTCGATCTGTTGCAGGCTGTAGTCGGCGTTGTCGGCAATCGCTTCGGCTGCCAGAATTGCACTCCGCACGGCGGGACCTATGCCCTCGCCCAGGTCCCTGGATGCAAGCCCGACCGAATCCCCGACGATGAACACGTTGCCGAGGCGTACCGATTCGACGCTGCCGCGCAAGTAATAACTGTAGCCGCTGGGCTCGTAATCGGCGCCGGTCACGAGTCCTCTTTCCTCGAGGCTGCGAACGAACTTGTCCCAGTAGTCCTGCAGGCGAAGTGATTTCGACTTCATCGCATCGGCTTTGCCGCCGAGGCCCACGTTCACATACCCTCGGGCTTTAGGTACATACCAGGCATAACCGGGCAATCCGTCCTCGGAAAACCACAGCTTGCATTCCTCGTCCTGCCATTCATAGGGGAACTCATGCTCGAAAGTCGCGATCTGCAGGTCCTTGGCGCGCGGCGTACGGTCGTGGAAAAAGTGGCGGTAGACGGGGCACGAGGTACCGCCGGCGCCGACCAGATAGTCACAACTGAACAGGCCATCGATAACGAAACGCTCCCCCGTCCGGTCGATGTGTTTGACTTTGTGCGTCATCAGCTCTGCGCCGGATCGCCGCAGAAGATAGTCGTCGAATTCGTAGCGCCGTATTGAATGCTGCACGGTTTTTTTCCGGAAGCGCAGGCCGCGCCAGTTCAATTCCAGCCGACCGAACGACAAGAAACTGTGCGGATATTCGCTTACGTTCAGCTGCAGATCTTCAACGACCTGCGGCGTGATCCATCCTGCGCACAACTTGGTGCGTGGAAAATCCGAACGGTCCAGGACCAGAACGTCAAGGCCCGCCTGACGCAGCTTCCATGCACATGTGGATCCGGCGGGCCCCCCGCCGACGACAATCGCATGTACATGCTGCAAGAACCTACTCCGGCCGGGAATCGACGGGATACTGATAGTGGCGTGTCATGGGCACTTCATTATTGCCGCGCGGGGCAAACACGACCTGGTAGAGCTGCAAGGTTCCCGATTTGAATCCGGCCGCCGAACCTGCAAGGTACAAGCGCCAGGTACGCACGAATTCTTCGCTGTACATACGGCGCACTTTGTCGGCGACCGATTCAAAATTTTGCAGCCACGTGCGACAGGTTCTCGCATAGTGGAGGCGAAGATTCTCGACATCGAGAACCGAAAACTTGAATGGTTCGAAGACCGCGGCCATGTCGCCCAGGCTCGGGATGTGCCCGCCCGGGAAGATATGGCGCGCAATCCACGGGTCCGGCGGGCGCGGGTTACTCCGGCCGATCGAATGGATCAGGCCAAGGCCGTTCGGCTTGAGGCAGCGCTCAACGATCGAGCCCAGAGTGCGGAAGTTTCTCAGGCCCACGTGTTCCAGCATGCCAACAGAAACGAAAGCATCGCATTGGCCGGTGATCGTGCGGTAATCGTCCTCGACAAAGGTCACCCGGTTGGCGAGACCTCGCGCAGTCGCCTGTTCGCGTGCGTAGACGACCTGTTCGTGGGAGTTGTTGTATGCCGTGACCGTAACGCCGTAATGCTCTGCCATATGCATTGCGAGAGCGCCCCAGCCGCAGCCGGCCTCGATGACCCTTTGGCCCGGCTTTAGCCGAACCTTTCGGCACACGTGGTCAAGCTTCGCTACCTGTGCTTCGTCCAGTGTGGCGTCCGGCTGTTCGTAGTAAGCGCACGTGTACACCATGCGCTGGTCCAGCCACAACTCGTAAAATTCATTCCCCAGGTCGTAATGCTGATGGACATTATCCCGGGCTCTCGTCAGGTTATTGCTTCGGAGCGCAACAAGTTGCGAGCGCAGTTTCTGCAAGTAATATCCGCGGGTCGTTCTTTGCGAGTACGCCCGCGACGCTTCGTCTATGAATTCGTAAAAGTCTCCATGAACGTCGATCAGGCCATTGATGTAACTTTCACCAAAGCCCATCGGAGGCGACCTGAACATCCGTAACAGCACGGAGCGGTCCTTTATCTCCATCTGGGCGACGGGAGACTGGTCTGCGAAATAAAATTCACTGCCGTCCCAGAGCTTGAGCGAAATCCGGGGGTTGCCTGCCAAAGACATACACCATCCGGCAATTTTGCGGTCGAATTCGCTCTCGACCGGTTGTTGTTTGGCATCGACTGTCAAAATAACCACCTCTTTGATCGTCGGGTTATCGGGGATCACATTGTTAGTACGCTTTCAGTACGCAACTGGCGTGCGCCTTGTTCGAATCCCCCGACATTCGTGTGCCAGTTTCGCATCAGCGAGCGGTGCGGACAAGCGCATGCGGGCCGCGATGGCCTGCGACGTACTGTAAGCCATTGATTTGGCAATCTTTTAAGCGCAATACCGCAATGCTATCGCAAGCCCGCCGTAACGCCCGTTCAGAGGAAAGAGCTAGCCGCGAGTGCGCAAGGAATCGCGAATTTCGGTCAGGAGCTGCACCTCGGCCGTTGGCTTAAGCGGTTCCTCGGGCTTTGCTTCTTCTTTCTTCTTCAGCTTGTTCATGCCCCGGATTACCATGAAAATCGCGAACGCGACAATCAGGAAATCGAGAATGGCATTGATGAACATGCCGTAATTGATGGTCGCTGCGCCCGCCGCCTGGGCAGCTGCCAGCGACGGATATTCCGTTCCTGACAGGTTGAAATACAGCTGGCTGAAATCCACGTTGCCCATCAGGAGTCCGATCGGAGGCATGACGACGTCCGCCACCAGCGAGCTCACGATTTTTCCGAACGCAGCCCCGATGATGATGCCGACCGCCATGTCCACCACGTTTCCGCGCATGGCAAATTCCTTGAATTCCTTAAGCATTGGCTTTCCCCTGTGACTCGAGGTTTATGAGGCAGGATACGGCACGCGCAAACATGCGCGCCACTGCTGGATCGAAACAATATTAGGCGGGATGCCGCGATTCGCGCAACAAATGCGAAACGGGTGCCAAATGGATTTGGCGCCGCACTCTCCTTCGAGGCCTAGCGAGCGCCCCGAGATCTCACCGGGGGGCCGACATCTGCATCGTTGACGGTCCGGCTATCCGGACGATGGGAGAAGGATTTTCACCTGCCCGTCATCTTACTTGAAATGCGGCAAGTAGAAACGAATCCATGAAAGTTAAAAGTATGCGGCTATTGGACCGCTGGGCCGGTTTGCCGATTTCTGCCGCACTTACGTTGGTGCGGAAGCTGGAAGACGTCTTTCGACGCGAGGCGGCCGGCCCGCCGCGCCGCATTCTGTTCGTCAAGCTTGTCGAGCAGGGGGCAACGGTGGTCGCCGAACCTGCGCTGCGCCGGGCCATCGAAATGGTGGGCGCGGGCAACGTCTTTATGGTTGTCTTTACGCAGAACCGCTCGATCCTGGATATTCTCGATGTGATTCCGACGGCGAACGTGATCACAATCAGAAGTACGGGATTAGGCGTTTGCGCTATCGATACGATTCGAGCAATTCGACGAATGCGCAAGGAACAAATCGATACCGCCGTCGATTTCGAGTTCTTCTCACGTTTTTCAGGTGCTCTGGCGTACCTCAGTGGCGCAAAGCGACGTGTCGGGTTTCATTCGTTCGCGGGCGAAGCCGGATACCGTGGCGACCTGATGACTCACCGCGTCGCGTACAATCTGGCCCTGCACGCAAGCCAGATTTACCGGGTCCTCGTCGAGGTGCTGACGATGCGGCCGGACCAGTTGCCCGCCATCGACTACAAGGCCGATGTCGAACAGACTGAGCCGTCGTTCCGGCCGGGTCGCGAGGAGGTCGCGGAGGTCAAAGCACTGCTTCGAAGCAAATTGCGTCAAGAATCGATACCGCCCCTTGTCCTGCTGAACGCGAATTCCGGCGATCTCCTGCCGCTACGGCGCTGGCCCGGGGACCGATACGTCCGTTTGGCGGACCGTTTACTCGAGCGGTTTCCTCATATCGCAATTGCATTCACCGGATCTCCGGATGAGCAAGAGGATGCAGAACATCTGGTAGCGCTTATTGATTCAGAACGCTGTATCAGCGTCGCGGGACACACAACACTGCGCCAGCTTCTGGTGCTGTACGGCCTTGCCGAAATCCTGGTCACCAACGACAGCGGGCCAGCTCACTATGCCAGCGTCACGCCGATCGACGTCATCGCTTTGTTCGGTCCGGAAACACCTGCAGTATTCGGTCCCAGATCGCCGCGTAGTCATGTCATCTGGGCCGGGCTCGCCTGCAGCCCGTGCGTGAATGCATTCAACCAGAGAGTTACGAGGTGCACCAATAACATATGCATGCAGCGAATCTCGACAGATGAAGTTTTCGCTAAAGTCTGTCACGTATATGCGCTGCGTCATAAAGTGGCAAAGCTCGCTCAATTCACCGAACAACCGGCAACCGAGGCGGCCCGGATTATCGGATCACAGCGGTAACAGGGTAACGGCGCGAACATTGTGCGGGTACCTCGCAGGAAGCAGCGGAATCAGGCAACCTGCAATTGAGCGCCGAGGCGCGACAGCCGCTCGAGGTCTTCGGCAAGGTACAGCGAGGAAAACCGCAAATAGCTGTGCTGCGGCGTGTCCAACGGAAAAACCGCGAGGTCGAACTCGTCCATTAATCGACTGGCCGCCTCTTCGGCCGAGTTCACGAGTTTGCCTGCAATTTGGGGTGGAACCTGGCAAAGCGCGTAGACGCCGGCGGGTGTCGGATAAGGCTCGAGGCCAATACTAATGAGCGTCTGACGCAGTTTCTGCAGCTGTGCGGGAAAGAATCCGCGCAGCTCCTGCAACCGCGCTGAATCCTGCAAACACATCGCTGTTACCTTGAGTTGCAACTTGCTCAGCGGCGACCAGGCGAATTCGCTGTAGGTTGAAACCGCCCGCATCGTCTCCTCCGATCCGGCGAGGAAAGAAACGGCGACAGGGCCCAGCGGAAACAGTTTCGAGAAAGAATGCAACTCGACCGTTTCGATCCGAGATGTTTTACCTGTACTGTTTCCGAGGAAGGATCCTGGGTGCTCGTCGTAGACCAGAGGGCCATAAGTTGCGTCATTGAAAAAAATAGTACTTGCGGCAGCGATCTCATTTAGTCTCGACATCACGCCGGAGGAAAGTGTTGCTCCGGTCGGATTATTCGGATAGTTCACGGCAATTACGCGGAACGGCCCATCGTCCGCGTCGACGATGGAATCGAGCTCGGGTACAAACGCGTTTTCCGGATTGAGCAGACTTACGAGCACCTTTGCATGTCGATGCCTTGCCAGGCGAGCGAATGCGGGATAGCCCGGTTCGGTGACCAGGACCTTTTCAGCGGGGTTCAATGCGCACGCTATGAATGCGCTCATAGCCGCCCGGCCTCCAGGTGCCGGCAATATGCGTCCGGCAGGAATTTCCACACAATATTCCCGGGCGAGGAATGCCGACGCAGCCTGCGCAAACTCGTCTGCTTCGGCCCGGCCCGCCGGCTTCAGCGCCAGCCCGGCATTGGCGTGAATCCAGCTGTCGATCGTCTCCGGCAACGGAATGGTCCGCCGGCCTACCGCAAAGTCCAGCACCCGCCCCTGTCGCTCAATCAGTTTTTCCTTGATCGCCGTGAACGGATATCGATTTGTCATCAGACTCCTTCCCCTTTCGGCAAAACAGTCGCAGTTGGAGACGGCCCCGGAGCGGACAAGCGGCGGCGTAATATCGCAATGGCCAACCAGCCTATCGGAATCCAGATCCAGAAGGTAATCAGTCGAAAAGCCGCTACCGCGACAGCAAGATGTTCCACCGGCACGCTGCGTATACGGAGCGAGGCGCCGAGAATGCCTTCCGTCACACCAATGCCTCCCGGCAACCCGGTGGCTACGCCCAGCACCGCAGAGCCGGGCCCGAGGAAGAGCGAGTCCCAAAGGGTCATATTGCCGGGCAGGTCGGCAACCACGACATGCAATGCGATCCCGTTCGCGACCCATCCACCCATGTTGATCAGCGTAATGAACATCGTGGGCCACGCCCACCAGAACGTAGAGGGAAGATGCAAATATGTATTGGCCATAAAGCGGGAAATCGTGTTACCGAGGAACACCATTGCGACAACCATTGCAATCGCCACGACCGGCGCCGCGCCAGGATGAGTCCGATAAGCGAGCAAGCCGGCCAATAGCGCGACAACGGATATTCCGTCCAGCACGAATACCACGCCTTCGGCTTTCAAGGCGTCGGCAACCCTGGCCCTGTCCAGTTTTACCATGGCATCCGGACGAATGAGCCGGCCGAGTTGCGCCGGCAGGAGCAAACCGGCCCGGCCAGCAAGAAACGCGCACGACCCGCCGCGATCGAAGGCCCGAATGCGGAACCGGTGATATACCCACATCCAGGCAATGGCCTCCAGCATGACGTCGATGACAGAGATACCGAGAAGCAGCGGGATGATCCCCAGGTGGTCTTTCCAGTAAGCGGTCACGCTGGTCCAGTCACCCGTCGCGAATCGGTAAATACCGAAGATCGTCACCGCGACAAGAATGAAAAACGACGCAAGCCGTGAATAGGCGACGATTCGGGTTTTGGTCATCCGGCGTGTTTCGGCTTCGAGCACTGAATTGTGTTGGAGGTCTGCGCCATAAAAATCCTTCGCAATTGCTCAAAGTAATTCAAGCGGCGACGAGTTCCGCAACCTGCTGTTGCAAGGCACATGCCGATTACATACATTGCGGCAACCCGATATTTTCCTCTTCACAAGTTCTGCATCGTGGCCATACCAAGACAACGCATCCGGTTACCGGATACTGCCTGGCGAAGTGCACTAAGGAGCCTGTTCCGGGGGGACCTGTGGGAGGGTCCGGACATCGCGCGGTTCGAACGCGCATTCGCGGATGCCGTCGGCGCCACGGATGCCGTTGCTGTACCGTCAGGGCGAGCCGGATTCCGGTTTCTCATTGAGGGCCTCCAGCTGCCGTCCGGAGGGCAGGTCATCTGTTCGGCGTTCGGCTATCCGATTGTCCCGTTCGTCGTCAAATCCCTCGGGTATGAGCTGAAATTCGTAGACTGCGAGATGCAGACCCTGGGCATAAATCCCGAGGCGCTTGCCGCGTCAATCTCCGATCGTACTCAAGCGGTCATTGCGACTCATCTGTACGGAGTGCCGTGCCAGATCAACGAAATTGCGGAACTCAGCAATGTGCATGGCAGTGCTTTGATCGAGGACTGCGCGCATTGTTTCGGCGCGTCGGTCGGGACCAGAAAGGTCGGCACCTTCGGCGATGCCGGCTGTTTCAGTTTCGAAACCTCGAAGGTGATCAACACTATGGGTGGCGGCATGGTCACCGTACGAGATAAGACCCTCGGTGCGCGTATACGCGAAGCGGGCAGCCGGGAATCGCGCAATGGAATGCATTGGCTCACCCGACGATTGTTCAGGACAAGTTTCGAAGCGGCTGTAACGAACCCGCTGTTGTTCAACTCGGGCGTCTACCAGGCGCTGCGCCTCGCTGCAACGCGTCAGGACAGCGCGGACAGGTTTGCCTCCGGTTACCAGGGAGACGAGGTTTCGATGGCCGGCAAAATGGGCCGGTACACAAACTACCAGGCTCGCCTGGGATTGAAGCAGATGCTGACTGCCGCCGGTGTGAATGCCCGCCGAACCGCGAACGCAGAGCGCCTGATCGGTCAGCTCCGGGATCGGGTGAAATTCCAGGAGCCGGCAGGGCCGGACGTCAGCGCGAACTTCATGCTGGTCACGGCCCTGGTGCCGCGCATGCATGAGGTGTCGGCACGGCTCTTACGAGCAGGCGTCGATACCAAACATTTGTATATGCGCGATTGCAGCCGCATGTTCGACGACAGACAGAAGTTCCCGAACGCGGCACGAGCGGAAAAGGAAGCACTTCACCTGCCTGCGCACCCTCAGTTGTCCACCGGCCAGATTGACGCGATTGCCGCGAAAGTAGCGGCGGTTGTGACCGAACTCGGCATTGCCCGGAGCGATTAGGTGCTTTCGGCATTCGTCGTATCGCGTATCAGCCGGCGATACATGTCGGACTGGAATAATTCGTCCGGATCGAGGCGGCGCTTTATCCGCAGGAACTCGCGGTACTTCGGGAAAAGCCTCTGGAACTGGCTGCGGCTCAATACCTGGTCTTTGGCCAGGTGCACCTTGCCGCCGTAGCGAATGACAGACTCGATGAGATCGTCGACAAAGCGGTTCATACGTTTCTCGTGACGCTTTTTCGGGTGTAATTCGAAATTGAGGCTGTAGCCGTCCTCGGAAAACGATATCAGATAATCGTCACGCCGGTGCACGCGCATGATCAGTTTTGCCGGCAGACATGGAGAGTCCTGACATAACCGGATGAATTCAGTAATTGCCTTTTGTGCGTCGCTCCGCGGGAACGTTACCTGGATCGTGTAACCACGAGGACCGCAGACAGCCGCTGCGGAAGGGATTACAAAACTGGCGTCAAAGTTGTAGCGCAGGAAACTCTCGACATTGTCTGCCGATTTCAGGCGCCGCCGCAGAGTGCACCAGAGGAAATACATTGCGTTGAACAATCGTATGGATAATTTCTGAAACTGCAGCATCGACGTAACGACGAGTTCCGTTACCGGCCTCAGCTTCCGAGCCTGGCTCAGCCGCGACTCCAGACGTCCCAGGCTTGCCGCGACCTGGGCCTGCAACTCGTCCGTGCTGCTTTCGTGCTCGACCCATTTCGTTGCGTGAACGACTGCACGGCCGAACCTGGAGCCACGCGTGCAGGTATCCAGCCAAACTACAGCGAAGTCGCTGTCCGCCTCCACCTGTTCGAGGTGTTCCAGCAACTCAACGAGATTCTGCGCCGGGGTTCGCGAAATCAGGAGATAGGGCGACGGAATTTTTCGCAGTTTTAGCGTTGCCTGTACGATAATGCCGAGCAGTCCCATACCCCCGATAACGGCACGGAAAAGCTCGGTATCGGTCGTGCGGTCGAGGTGTAATACCTCGCCCGAGGCGACCATCAGCTTCAGACCCACTACCTGGTCGCCGAAGTTGCCCATGCGCCATCCGTCCTTTCCGTTCACATTCGCGCCGATGGCTCCGGCAATGGTAATGGTCGATGCCGAGGGACTTGCAGCGAGGGTAAAACGGCGGTGCAGAACGGCCCTCAAAATATCGATGATCCTGACTCCCGGTTCTACGATTATAAGGCCGCGGCTTTCGTCGAAATCGAGGATACGGGACATCTTCGACGTGTCCAGCAGCACGTTGCGATCATTCAGAATTATGTCGCCGTAACTGAAACCGCCTCCCCGGGCACAGACGGACAGGCGGTTCTGCATGCAGAACATGAGCGTTTCCCGGCAAGCAGCTTCGTTCTCCGGCCGGGCCACCAGGCAGCTGGCCTTTAAGGAACCGACAAGCGCTGACACGTGCTCCCAGTGCATGTAGTCAGGCGGCGAACTCGCAGACTCGCTTGTCATCGTTCAGGACGGCTGTAAATTAATTTTTTGCAAAGCGACGGTTTTTTCCTGAAAGTGCCTCTAACCATGGCGAATCAACGGCAGCGCGGCCTGGCAACCCATTAACCGCGGTCGACGTGACGCGACGGGACTACCGGAGTATCGCAAAAAATATGAATTTATCGGACCTGTCCCGCAATGCGGCCAGATACCGCACGCTCTTGCTGACGTTCTCGGGAACGCTTCTCTACATAGCGTTCCTCGGCCTGCGCGACCTATGGTACCCCGACGAACCTGACATTGCCGAGGTTGCCCGGGCAATGTTCCTGAGCGGCGACTGGATATCACCGCGCCGGATGGGAGAGATCTGGGTCGACTATCCGCCGATGATTTACTGGGCAGGCACAATATCGTCACATCTGATTGGCGAGATGTCGGCATTTTCGCTCCGTTTGCCGAACGCCGTAGCGGCGATTGGCACAGTGCTCATAACCGCAGCAACCGGCAAGCGCTGGTTCGATGCAAGGGTCGGGCTATGGGCGGGTTTCTGTTTGCTCACATTTCTGTCCTTTGTCTATGAGGCCAACGGTTATCGACCGGACGTATTGTTTACGTTGACGATCACTGCAGGAATGGTGACATACGCCGCAGGTGCAGGTGACCGTCCGGGATTATTGCTCCGCGCTCTGGGCTTTGGTTTTTTCGGGCTGGCCATGCTGGCGAAGGGTCCGCTCGGCGTGCTGCTTCCGGGACTGGTGCTGGTGCTCTGGCACGGCGCGCGCCGCGAATGGCGCCCGATTCTCGAGCTTGCGCCACTTTCCCTGCTTGCGGTTTCGATTTATACGGCCTGGTTTGCAACGAACGCGCAAGCGATGGGATGGGACAGCATGCTGCACGAGTTCTATGCACAGAACTTCGAGCGATTCCTGACCAGCGAACATCGCGGTCACGCCCAGCCCTGGTTCTACTTTCTGCGGAACTTCTGGCTGGATTTTGCACCCTGGTCGTGGCTCTTTCCGCCTGCGATATGGTGGCTTGTCCGCTCGGGGCGCTGGCATGACCCGAAGGTCCAACTCGCAATGTGGTGGTTCGGTACTTTCTTTGTTTTTCTTTCACTTGCTGCAACAAAGCGCCAGTTGTATCTGCTTCCGGCATATCCTGCTGTCGCGCTATTGCTGGGGCCCTGGCTGGCGTCCGTGGGGCACGGGCGGCCCGGCATGGATGCCTCTCCCGGCACGCGCCCCGTAAACATTTACTCCCTCGTCCTGGCGATCGCTTACTTGATAATCGGGATCGCACTTATCGGCGTCTTCGCAAAATACAGCTCTTTCGTTTCGGGCCGGGACCTGAACGACCTCGAAGCTCAGGTTGCGATAAACCTCCGCGTACCGCTTGCATTGTTGGGTGTTGTCTTACTCGGTTCCGGCCTGTGGATCGGGCACGCATGGCGACACAAGGACGCGCGAACGTCTCTGGTTCGTATTGGTGGCGCACAGGTTGCCTTGTATGTAGTGATCCTGGCCTTCGTAATGCCTGCTTTCGGCCCGGTCAAAACCTACGCGCCGCAGAGCCGATGGATAGGTGAGGCAATCGGCGATGAAACCCATTTCGGTATGGTGGATCCCAACGGCATTGCACGGCGCGGCGGATTCGCCTATTACACCGGAACAATGGTCGACCTGCTCGATAGTGCGCCTGAGGTTGAGCGTTTTTTTAAGAAGCATCCGGACTCTGTTGTGCTCATCCTTGAAGAATCGACAGACAGGATTTTCGCCGGCAACGAACCCGCCTGGCGGTTGCGCATCCTGCGAGAACTGCGTGTCGGGAGATACCTGTACGTCGTGCTGGACGGCAACAGCAGAAACGGCCATTCGACGCACCATCCGGGTCAAAAACGCCAGACAACTCCGAGCGAAGGCACTAGCGGCAGCCAACTGCTTTCATCCCGCAACAAGGTCTCGTCTCCGTTTTCGTCGATCCCGATGGAATAATCGGTGCAACAGGGGTTTTCCCGGTTGTTTAGATTGGTAATTTCGAGGAATGCTGTCAGTTCTCCACGGGTAACATCGAAGCCGCGACTGATTCTGGCATCCAGAGTCTGAAACTGGGCGTGCCGTAAGCTGTTTCTCGGCCCCGTGGAGAGGATCAGACTCGTCGAACCATCCGGATTCGTCACGTCCTCAGCTATGAGTTCGGATTTCGGCCAGCCGGTATGCACGGTGCCCGCGGCACTGAAGTTCCATTTCTTCCAGTCCCAGTTCAATCCGGCGGTCAACGTATGCGTCTGATCCCAACTTCGAGGACTTTCTTCGTTTTGCAAGGTATCCGAAGCTTCCGACCAGACGTAACTCGCCCACCAGAAAATATCGTTTGCGCTGTCCCCGCTCAACGTTATTTCGATCCCCTGTGCGACGGCGGAATCCGCATCGATTCGCGCACGGTCTATCTGCAGCTCCGGAATTAATACGAGCGCGTTGAAAATATTCTCGAACCGCGGTGTCAACGAACGGTACTTCTTCTGGTACAACTCGAAGCGTAGATCGAAGCCGGCCTCGAACTTCTGTTTGAGCCCTGCCACAATGTGCTGCGCGTGCTGCGCCCCGTTAAATTGCGTTACGCCGTCCGCTACCTGCAACTCGTTGATTTCCTGCGCCTGATAAAACTGGCCGTATCCCAGCCTGAGTTCGGTGTTGCGGCCGGCTTTATAAAGGATATTGAGGCGGGGGACGACCTGTTCATCATCTTCAGCCGTCGTATACGTCTGCTGGTCCCAGCGAAGCCCGGCATCGATTATCAAGCGGCTTGTCGGTTGCCAGCGAGCTTCAGCGTACAACGCGTACTGCGATCCGCGGGGATCAATGTCGATGTTGCGAGTTGCGAACGGCACGTTGTCGAGGATCTGGTCGAAGGGTGGAAATATTGCAAGCAAAGAAGCATACGTATAGGAAGCTTCGAGCCGCTTGATCTCGAGCCCCGAAGTCAGGACCCATCGATCGGAAATGCTGTACTGCCAGTCTTGTTTCAGTGCCAGCGAGCGGAATCTGGTCCGGTCGTCGACAAAACCGGAAAGGATGCCGGGCTTGTCAGTTGTGCCGGACCGCGAATTGTCGATTTCCGTTGCCGACAGAATGCTTGTCGATTCAAGTACATCGTTCCACGACGTTGCTGCTTTGAGCCAGAAGATGTTGTTCTGATACCGGGCATTGGCGTGTACGCTGTCGTCGGTCTCGGAAATCGAGATCTTGTCGAACGAGAACAGAGCGTTCGCGCTCAATAACGTGTGTTCACCCAGTTCCCAGCCAACATGGGCGAGCAGATCCTGGTACCTGGGTGCGCCGTAGTCGGGGTTCACGGCATCGGCCAGTAGATCCAGATTGCCGCGCCGCGCAGAAAGCATCCAGTTACCGCGATCTTCGCCGCCGAATCGGCCAATAGACAAAGCTGACGTGTTAAAGAAACTGAGGCCCAATTCTGTTTGTGTTTCGGCTGGCGGATCGCGGAGGCTGATATCTACAACTCCGCTCATCCGATCGCCGTAACGCGCCTGGTAGCCGGCCGAGTAGAAGTCAATCCCTGCGATAACACTCTGGTCCACGATCGTTGCGAATGAATGAAAGTCTTTCATATGGTACGGCTCATACAACCGCAACCCATCGAGCAGAAAGAGCTGTTCATTCTGTACGCCACCGCGCACGTGATTTTGTGTCGATATACCGTCGCTGGTTGCTCCCGGAAGCCTGGCTATCGAGCGCAGCGCCTCATCGCCGAGATCCGGCATTTTTGTGGTCAAATCCCGGTCGAGAAAGACGTGTGACCCGGACGGTGCGTATCGCAGATTGTACAAACTGGAAGTAACGATGATCTCCGTCAAAAGTTGCGGGTCCGGCTCTAATGTCACTTCAATGGCGTCGGGTGGGCCAGGTGTTGCCGTAAAATAGACTCCCGGCGGACTCGTGTAGTCGTCCGCGGCCGCCATGAGTTCGTGTTCACCGGACGCAATATTCGAGATAGTAATTTTGCCCAGGGCGTCTGTTCGACCGACAAGCTCACCATCGATAAATATGCGTGCCCCGGTGATGGCATACGCTCCACCTGCCTCGGTGACGCTGACAGTTAACGTCGGACGGGCCCGATCGTCCTTTATGACCAGCAGACTGTCAGCGGGCCCGTCTGCAACCATCAATCCGTAAGGCGTCAGCGCTTCACGAAGTGCCGTTTCGGGGTCCGTACTCGTTGGTTCTTCCAGCACGCGATACTCGTCCAGGACGAGGTCGGTGCTGTAGAGGATTCGAGCGCCGTTCGCCAGCAACGAGGCGATGTAATCCCGCAGGGGCGCGCCTTTCCAGTTCGTCTCGGCGCCGTTGGCGCTGTGGAGCGCGCAAACAATGACCAGCAGAACGGTAAGTCGGGACATTCTTGAATTCTAGCCCGAATTCTTCACCGGCTGGCGTGTAAGGCCGACCGTCGGAGATGTAGTTTATTCGCTGATTGCGATGCGACGATCGTCCATCTGGTATTCGAAACCTGTGGTTGCCAGCACAGACTCCAGCGCCTCGACCGGCGTGAAATCCGTTACCGATCCTCTAAGCATCGTGCGCATGGCCGCCATGCGCACGTCGTTATCTGCGAATTCCAGACCTTTCCCGGTCTCCCGTGCTGCCCAATTGAGAAAATCGAGCAACGAGCGATTGTCGATATCGAATGCCGGTGCCAAATCGACGGCCCAGTTCCATGAATCGTCATGAACGGGGATACGGTCAAAGACGACGCCGCTATCGGGCTTCAGCACAAGTCTGTCGCCGGACCCGGCGGTGTACGACTCGCTTTGAGCAGTAACGTCCACGATTCCTTCGCGCACTGCAACGCTCATCGCGTCACGCAAATAACTTACGCCAAACTGAGTTCCGATGTCCGTAGCAAAACCAGCCTCCGTGCGGATCGTAATATTTCGATCGGGCGAAGCCGCTTCCCCGGAATCGACGTACAGGCGTCCCGATGCCAGTATCACATCGTCCAGCGTCTGAATCGTTACGGTTGTCCCGGCGGCAATCCGCAACGACAAATTGCGGTTCATTGTAAGGCTGACACCCTGACCCACGGCGGTCGTTATCGTGTCGCCGGCAAACACGCTCTCGCCAACCGACAGGTGTTTACCCGATAAATCGGCGCTACCGTTGATCCGGGCGATCGTAGCAATGGCACGCGGAACCACTTCAGGAGATACGTCAGGCGTGCGGTAATTCAAAGCGATTGCGACAAGCAGGCTTGCAGCCAGTGTCAACGGAACCGCCCACCGCAGCCTGCGCCCCCGGCTGACAGAGCGGAGCCACTCGTCCTTCACTCTGTCGTGAACGCGCCGTTCAACATCGGCCGGCACTGCTTCTCTTGGTCCGGCGAGATTCATGAGCCTTGCGATAGCATCGTCCGACGGCGAGTCCTGACGGGCCACCTCCGGATCGTGTTTCGAATCTTCGTGATTTGACATGGTGTTACCTGTTGGACTACTCGAGCAGGAAGTCCGGCTCGAAGTCCCAGAGCGATCGGAACCCTTCCTTGAAGGCCTGCCGAGCGCGGCTCAATACCGATTCCGCGGCTTTGCTGCTGATGTTCAACTGCCTCCCTATTTCATCGACGGAACAACCGCGGATATATTTCAGTTCAAGAGCGGTCGCATAGCGGGCTGGAAGGTACTCCAGCGTAATCTTGACGAAACGCGCTATTTCGGCGCTTTTCCGGGCAATTTCCGGATCGCCGGAATCGTTGGACAGCGATTCGAGCGCCGCTTGTACGCCCGGGTTGTCCTCCAGTGGAACATTGAGCTCGACTTGCACGCCCCGGTTGCGGAACATCGACGACATTTCGTTGCGGCAGATCTGGCAAAGCCAGGTAAACAGCAATGCTTCGCCCCGGTAGCTGTGCATCTTCCCCACAACGAGACACATGGTTCGTTGCACAATCTCTTCGGCGAGGCTTGCATCGCCGCTGACGCGTGTCAGCGTAAATCGATACAGGCGCGGAAAGTATTCGCGGAAGAATTCCTCGAACGCGTCGGCGGAGCCCGCCGCAACTCTGCGCGCCAGTGCCTGGTCGTCATGTAGATGGGTGAGCTTCACATTCCGCAGCGGTTCGGGCTGTCCAAAATTGTATGCGCATCAACTGTTAGACGGCCAATGGTGACAAATCCTTCGCCCGGAACAGCGCCGAGAGCCAAAGGATTCCGCCTGCGACCGATTTTACCCTTCAAGGAAGGTAACGTCGCGGACATAGCGCGCAGAGGACACCCGGACATAAGAGATCCTGCAGCGTAATCCTTTGTATTTTCTCGTTATTTGTCTGCTTTGGAGCAGCCGTCATCGCACCGGCTCCAGTGCCCGACAACGGGCGAAGCGGAGCGCCGCTGCTGGACTTCGGTCCCGGCGAGTGGTGTGGTCATTCACGGTTATACTGTTGCCCAACAGGGGGGACCACCGTGACCAGGATCGAGCAGTGGACCTGCCCCACCTGTAAAACCCTTGTCTCCACGCCCTTCTGCCCGGCTTGCGGCGAACATCCGCTGCACGCGCGCGACCTCACGCTGCGGGGCCTCTTCGACCAGATACTCGAAGCCTTCACTAAAGTCGATAGTCGCCTCATTCGCAGCTTTCGATATCTGGTGAGCCGTCCAGGCGTTCTCACGGTCGCGTACCTAAAGGGGCAAAGGAAGCCTTATATCGGACCGGTTCCCTTATTCCTGATCGTCAACGTACTGTTCTTCGCGACGGAGTCCCTGACCGGCGGCACCGTGTTCACGACGCCGCTCGACTCGCATCTTTACAGTCAGCCCTGGAGCGGCTTTGCGCAGCAGCTGGTGGCGGAACGGCTGGAGACGATGCAGACCACGGTTGCCCTCTATGCGCCCCTTTTCGATCAAGCGGTGGCACTGAAGGCCCGATCGCTCATCATATTCATGGCACTATCCTTTACCCTGGTGCCGGCGCTCGTGTTCCTTCGGAGCAGATTCCCGCTGATCGTCCATGCGGTGTTTTCATTGCACTTTTATGCATTTCTCCTGCTGCTCCTCTGCCTGGCAACGGCGATTCCGCCCGTCAATTCGTTGTTTGGCGGCGCCGGACACGCGTCGGAAAGGCTGGATCATGTCCTGGCCATTACCCTGGTGGCAGCCTGGGCAGTGTATTTGTACTTCGCGACGGGAACGGTCTATGGCGCGCGCGGTGTTATTCGTATTCTCAAGACTGCAGCGCTTACCGTGACGGTCGTTGCCATCGTCCTCGGCTACCGATTTGTCCTGTTGCTGATCACTTTGTACGGCACCTAGGAGCATCGAGAGCCGAAGGATTCCGCCCTGCGACCCGTCCAACTCCACAAGGGAAGGAGACTTTGGGAGATGGCGAAAACATGGTACACGGACGAAATAAATCCGGCGGCGTAATCGTTTGTCTTATATCGCTGTTTGCCTGCTTCGGAGCACTTACCTGCACCGCGCATGCGGACTCTTTCGACGTGAAAGCCTACCGCGGCAATGTCGTAATCGTGCATTTCTGGGCTTCGTGGAGTGATCCCTGTCGCCGGTCGTTTCCATGGCTCGACGCGATTCAGGACAAGTACGGCAATCAGGGACTGGTTGTCGTCGGTGTCAACGAAGACGACGACGAACTGGCCGCCGAGAAATTTCTGCAAGAGTTTCCGGTAACCTTCGCGAGCGTGACGGACACCGACGGCGAGCTGTTCGAATCGTTCGATCTGATCGCAATCCCGAGTACCTACCTGATAGACCGGGACGGGCGAACCGTTGCGCGATACCTGGGCTTCAATTCCACGCAGGCTCCCGGATACGAAGCGGCGCTGCGGAACACATTGGCAACTGGCCTGAACAGCCGGATCGCACGGCAGCAATGAACCGTTGTTTGATCCACGCTTGCGCGGGTACGCTCAGTTCGCCGGATCTGTGGTTCACCGGCACCGGTCGCGGGGAGCTCGAATCATTCGCAGAACCCCGAAGACAAGGCGCAGAGTTCCTCGCGCAGCGCCTCGGGCTCGCCGATCTCGCAGGCGGGATCATCCAGAATATCGAGTGAGTCGCCGACGCAGACCAGCTCTTCCCGCTCGCCTGTGATCTCGCCGTCCTCCAGTGCTACGGCGAGCACGAAACCGGCGCCGGGCAGATAGTATTTGAACTCCGTCGATTCCGGCTCGAGCGGCGCGAAGTCAAGAGTCTTGAGGCACAGATTCGGGCTGCAGGGAAGCGCTTCGTTGTCCCCGCCTTCTTCGTCGGTTGGTTCTGTCATCGTGTCGACGTACTGAATGATGTCCTCTGCCACTCCGAGGGAATACTCCGTTCGATGCGCGTCGCCGGCGACCGGAAAAGCGTGGATCAGCTCGCCGGCCTTGGCGAAGTCTCTGCCTGCTTCAAAAGAGCCGTCAATATCCCGTAGAACCCCATCCTCGAAGTTGCGTGAGATTTCGCCACAGTAGAACACATTGCCGATCTCGTCCTGCGCAAACCAGTCATCGGTCACTTCCACCGCTTCGTATTCAACCTCCGCGCCATCCGTCTCGACCTCCACGACGACGTCGAGAACAACACGACACGCGACCCCAAGAATCTCACGGGATTCATTGGTTACGTGCACGACAACGGTTTCCTCGCCTTCTTCCCCGGCATGCAATACATAAGTGTGGCCCGCGGCCAAAGATACGTACGGATTGGGAGGGTACACTCCGGGGACGTCGTCGGGATCAATGAAAGAATTGTCCGGATCCAGCAACGGATCAGGGTCGTAGCGATGCTCTCCAAGGATCTCGCAAGCGTCCTCGCGTGCCTCGCGCACATCGCGGCACGATCCGTTTTCTTCTTTTCTCGTTTGACCGGCCTCTTGGAAACAGGTGTTGCGCAGAGTGGGGTCTGCGATATTCCTGCAATTGGCTTTCGTCGTATACAGATCGTCCTGAACGCCGAGGGAACACGCCCTGAACATGTCACTGGCTGTGCGTTCGCAGGCCGAATTGCCTTCGTTGTCATCCGCCGCCACGGCTTCGCCTGTAAGCGTTAAGCCCAGCACAAACATCAGTACCAGCGCTTTTGTATTGGACGCACTTATTTTGCACATGATCCGTCCCTCCAGGGGTCGCGGAGTACACCCGTAACGAGTTGGAGGCCGGGTACCGTGAAATCCTTCGCCGCATGGGTCGATCGAAGCCTCTGCGGGAGTCGAATTCGGTCGTCTATGGCACGAGCAGGAGTGCCGTCCGGGGGTGTTCCACGAGCGAGTTTCCCGTGTCT
>JBBDXW010000019.1:0-42252 GCA_040902105.1 Woeseia sp. | reverse complement strand
AGTGCAAAAAACGGAACGCGTCACCGATCGCCTCAAGGCCAAGCTCGAGTTCTGGAAAGCCAAACCGCCCTCGCACGCCGACTTCGAGGACCAGTTCTTTCCCGGACAGCTCGACATCCCACTGCCTTCCGCCGGCATCCCCGGCGACCATCGACCTCCCATCGATACCGGCAAGCTCTTTACCCGCTCGAGCTACGAAGCGGTCATGTACGGCATGGACTTCCTCGCTGACGAGTGCCGCGAACAATACGGCGACAGTCGGCAACGAACGACGATTCACCGGCGAGTCGTGGAACGCCTCACGATGGCGCCGCGCAAGCTGCCGCCACACCACGTGTGGCTGCAGCGCGTCGTCGGAATGCGAAATTTCGGCGGGACATGACCGGTGGCGCCACGCGCCGCCTATCGATCGATCAACTGGCCGACCTCGTCTGCGACGATATCAATGCCGATTTCTCCGACGCCGTCGATACCGCCAGTCAACCTGTCGCCGGCGACGACGGGTCCGACTCCGGCAGGTGTTCCGGTAAACAGCAAATCTCCCGGCGCCAGCGTGTAGAAGGTGGACAGTTCCGCGATCGCTTCCGGCACGCTCCAGATCATGTCGGCGAGATTGCCTTCCTGTCGCAGATTGCCGTTTACCTTGAGCCAGATTCGGCCGCTCTGCGGATAACCGACGTCGGCAACACGTCGAATCCCGGAAACGGGCGCGGAATGATCGAAGCCCTTGGCGGTGTCCCACGGCCGTCCGGCATTCCTCGCTGCCGTCTGCAGGTCGCGCCGCGTCAGGTCGATGCCGACCGCGTAGCCGAAGATAACGCCGGGCGCTTTTTCCACCGGAATATCCTTGCCGGCCCGGCCAATGGCGACCACGAGCTCGATCTCGTGGTGCAGGTCGTTCGTGCGCGGCGGATAGGGAACGCTCGAATCGTTCCCCATTACCGCATCGGGCGGTTTCATAAAATAGAAAGGCGCTTCGCGATCGGGATCGCCGCCCGACTCGCGCGCGTGTGCCGCATAGTTCCGGCCGACGCAGTAAATCCGATGCACCGGAAACAGCTCGTCGTTGCCGCTGACGGGTATGCACGGTCGTGGGACGTCAAACATGGTCAATCTGCTCCGTCATCGCCGCCACGTCCGTTCGGCATCGACCGGATGGCAATCAGTCAGCAAGTATAGAATATGGGCAGCCCGGGTTAGCCCGTAACAACGATCAATTTGAACAAGGGGATCGAAATGACCATCGCACGACGCGACTTCCTCAAGTCTGCAGGCGGCATAGCGCTCGCCGGCGGCTACCTTGCCGGCACGGCTCTGGCGACGCAGAGCGCAGCCTTTGCGGCGGAAACTGCATTCGGCTTCGCCGACGACAAGGTACCGATGAATGCCGCCAATCTCTGCCCGATGCCGACCGCGGTGGGCCAGGCGGTTGAGCGCTACGGGCGGGAGCTCGATCGGGACATGAGCCATGTCAGTCGCGGGCGAATCGAAGCGCTCAAGGAAAACGCACGCGCCGGGCTTGCGGGCCAACTCGGCGTCTCCGCCGATGAACTCGCGATCGTCAGAAACACGTCTGAAGCAAACAACATCGTCGTTCAGGGCATGGAGCTCGATGCGGGCGACGAAGTGCTTTTGTGGGAACAGAATCATCCGTCGAACGCCGTTGCATGGGACGTGCAGGCCGCTCGCATGGGCTGCACAGTGCGCCGGCTTTCGCTGCCGTCCGATGTCAACTCGATCGACGAGGTGGTCGAGTTGTTCGTGAAGGCGGCGAACAGGAACACGCGAGTCGTGTCGTTCACGCATATCTCGAACGTCAGCGGGTTTCGTCTGCCGGCCGGGGATATCTGTGCCGCCTTGAGACAAAAGGGGGACTATTACATCCATGTCGACGGCGCGCAGACCTGGGGCATCTGCGACGTGAATCTGCGCCGGCTCGGTTGCGATTCATTCAGCGGCAGCGCGCACAAATGGTATATGGGGCCGCGCGAAGTAGGCCTGCTGTATGTACGGCAGCCTCACATCGAACGAATCTGGCCGAACTGCGTCAGCGTTCCCTGGGGCAACGAGGCCGCGCCGTCCGTCACCGGCGCAAGAAAATTCGAGACATTCGGACAGCGGGACGATGCCGCGATTGCAGCACTCGGCGATGCGGCCGACTTTCATGAGGCGCTGACGCCAGCCACCGTCGAACGTCGTAGTACGGAACTGGCGCAACGCTTGCGCGACGGGCTCGCGGATCTCGGCGTTGCCTTCGTCTCGCCGCTGCATCCCGACTTCCACAGCAACGTCGTCATACTTTCCGCGCCGCGTGAAAATGGTGCAGCCCTGGTCGAGCGCCTCTTGCACGAATCCGGCATCATCGCCGCCGCCGTCGGCGGGCTGCGCCTGGCGCCGCACGTCTACAATACGGAAGCTCACATCGACCGCGCGATTCGCGGCGTCGCAGCTGCGCGCGGTCTGCTCGGGTAGGGAGCCTCTGGGGCTGATTCCTGTGGTTCAGACCAACTCACAGATGCTGGCGCTCGGGACGGAAGCACCGCAATTCTCGTTGCCGGATCCCGACGGAAAGGTCTGGTCGATCGACGACGCTGCCGGCGCGGATGCATACCTCATCATGTTTATCTGCAATCACTGTCCCTTCGTCAAACACGTGCGCAAGGAACTTGCGCGGCTTGGCGACGATTACCGGTCGCGCAACGTTGCCGTGTTCGCCATCAACAGTAACGACTTCGAAGCGCAGCCCGCGGACAGTCCGCCGAAAATGAAAGAGGAGGCAAAAGCCTGGAATTACGGTTTTCCCTATCTCGTGGACCGCGATCAGAGTGTGGCGAAAGCGTTTCGTGCGGCCTGCACCCCGGATTTTTTTGTGTTCGACGACGCCCGGAGACTGGTCTATCGCGGGCAACTCGACGCCAGCCGGCCTAACAACGGCAAGCCGGTCACGGGCGGGGACGTTCGTGCCGCGCTCGATGCTGTCCTGGACGGGAAACCCGTACGCGACGGCCAGACACCGAGCCTCGGCTGCAACATCAAATGGCGCCGCGGCAACGAACCGGACTATTTCTCCTGATCGGGCGCTTCCGAAACAGCTTACTGATAGTCCCTGGGAATCGTGTCGGTCCAGGTTCTTTCGCGCAGTGTCTCGCCGTTTTCGCTGAGGCGGCGCGTATATTCGTAGTAGAAGTTCTCCTGGTCGCTCCTGAATGACAGATCCGCTTCCCAGAGGAGCGTGCGGTCTTCGAGCGTAACTTCCATGCGATGCGTACCTTTGACCGAAGTGTTTTCCGGATGGTCGTCCGACGTGCGGTGTTCGATGGTTTCCCGATACGTCTCGGTACCCCACGGATACCGGCTGCCGCCGGTGTTCGTCGCCGTTGCCTTGACCTCGCCGGTCTGCGGGTTGCGGTCGACCGACGAAATCTCGCCGTAACCCGAGGCCGTGCCCACGTCCAGGGTATCGAAGCCCGGCAGCACGGGATCGTCGACCAGCGGCAGGAACTCGGGCGCAGCACGCTCCCCGGCGGGCACGACCGGCAACAGCACCCGCGAGCCATCTGCTCCGCCGAGATGCAACTCGGTCGTCATCGAATAAGGCGTCGGCCATAACATCGGCCACTGTGCATTGTTGACGGCAAAACGAATGCGATGTCCCCTCGGGAAAACCCAGGACGTGAAATGCATTTCGATTTCGAGCGGGAACGCCTGTCCAGGCTCGATCGCTTCCGGCTCCCGTGCCGAGTTCCGGTGTGTACCGTTGAAGCCGGCGCCCGCCACTTGCGTCACCGTTCCGTCCGGAGCCACGTCCGATAAGCGCACGAACCAGTTCGCCTGCGGCGCGTCGGCCGCGACTTCAAGCATTGCCTTTGGCAGTCCGAGGATCTCGAGGTCCTCTTCCAGGGGCGCGGAATCGTAGCGGAGGCTGTACGCGTCCGTCGGCCGCTGATCGTGCGCGACGTCACCCCACCACATCACGGGACCGCCGGCTTCGATCCCGACGGTCGGCACATAGCGCAGACGGTGCACGGTTTCGCCGGGAAGGTTGGCCGACAGCGTGTGGTCCGGCTGCGGATAAAATGCCTGCTCGCCGATCCGTTCGATCGGCCAGCCCTCTTCGTAGCGCCAGTAACCCGGCGCCCGGGCAAGCCAGGGCCCCGGCGGATGCCAGCTGCGGACGTACACCGCAAATCGCGGTTCTTCCATGATCCCGGTATCGCGTCCCTTGAGCCACTGGTCGAACCAGCGCACGGCTTCGTGCCGCCACTCCATGCCGGGCTCCGGGTAAGGTTCATGCGGCCAGGCATGCGACCACGGCCCGATCATGGCTTTCACCGGAGCGTTCAGCTTCTCGAGCATGCGGGGCAGGCTGTCGCGATAGCCGTCGTACCAGCCGCCGATGTGAAATGTCGGAATCGTGATTTTGTCGTAACGGCCCTTGAGCGAGGCGCGATCCCAGAACGGCCCGTCCCGCTGCTGCTTCTTGTAAGTCATCATCCACGGTTCGGTGTCGAAGCGGTTTTTGAAATACGCGTCGTCGATGACGTAGTCCGGCGCACCGGGGCGCGCATTGTCGAGGTCCTGGCTCATTTCCCAGGAATCGACATGCATGATGCCGTCCATGTAGTGCACGTCGTCCTGATAGAGATCCTCTGTCGCATCGACTGCGATGATCGCTTTCAACGCGGGCGGATTGCGCATCGCCATCTGGATCGCGTTGAAGCCGCCCCATGAGATGCCGAACATGCCGACGTTGCCGTTCGACCAGGCCTGTTCCGACAGCCACTCGATCACTTTTTCGCCGTCTTCATGCTCCTGATCTGAATATTCGAAGGGAATGAGCCGCCCATCGCTGTTGCCTGTCCCGCGGATGTCGACGCGCGCGACGATGTAACCGCGCTGCACGAAATACGAATACATCGGGTAGTTGCGCCCGCGCGCTTCGGTCTTCCGGTACGGCAGATACTCGAGCAGAACCGGAAATCTTTCCCCGGCCCGGGCGCCCTCGGGCAGGTAAAGATCGGCAGCCAGCCGCACGCCATCCGGCAGCGGAATCCATGCTTCCCGGAGCGACACCTCGTACTGCGGCGCCGAGGGCAACTCGGCCGCGGGCGCCGGTAGAGGCGCCGCAACGAGTAGCGCGATCGAGGCCAGGACCGTCCCGGGGAGGCTCTGCACAAGGCGAATTCGTTCGTCTCTGGCACGAGCAGGAGTGCCGTCCGGGGGTGTTCCACGAGCGAGTTTCCCGTGTCTGAGCACGTGGAATACCCCCGGACGGTGCTCCTGCGGCGTCAAAAGTAACTCCCGTCCGAGCTTGTGCAGAGCCTCCGCAGCCGTCGCAACGATGACGCGCAGGTTACACAGCAGCGTTTGTCATTCATTTTCCGTCGGCAGCCCCAGGATTCGGTTTTGAGCACGAAGACCCGCCGTCGCGCCAGGCAGGCCTCGTGAGCGAGCATAGAGGGGCTCGCGTCCAGCGCAAACGCTGTTCTCATATCGTGGTTCGTGCGTCTCTGGTTGCCCGCAATGCAAATCGCAAGTACTTTGCACGCCAACCCGCGAGAGCAACCAACAGGAATCACCAGATGCGCAGCCGTAACACACTTCCAGTTGTCCCGATGATCCTTTGCGCATTCGTTTGCGCCCCCCTGGCCCGCGCCGAGGAAGCCGCAGAAATCATTCGATTTGTCGATTCGCGCTATGAAGAAACCGCGGACCTCGCGCGGAATCTGTGGGAATACGCCGAGGTGGGATACCTGGAAGAAAAAAGCAGCGGCCTGTTGCAGCAAACGCTGGCGGATGAGGGCTTCGAGATCGAAGCCGGCGTGGCGGGAATTCCGACGGCCTTCGTCGCAAGTTACGGCGACGGCGGCCCGGTGATCGGCATTCTCGCAGAGTTCGACGCGCTGCCCGGCATCAACCAGGACGCGCTGCCGACGAGGAGCCCGATCGCCGGCAAGACAGCCGGGCATGCCTGCGGCCACAACCTGTTCGGCGCAGGCTCCGTCGGTGCCGCAATCGCCGTGGCGCACTGGCTTCAAGAGAACGGCGTGGCGGGTACCGTACGACTTTACGGAACCCCTGCGGAAGAAGGCGGCAGCGGCAAAGTCTACATGGTCCGGGATGGGCTGTTCGACGACGTCGACGTCGTGCTGCATTGGCACGCGGCTGATGAGAATTCAGCGGCTGCCCGCACCTCGCTCGCGAACCGTTCGGCGAAATTCCGTTTTCGCGGCACATCGGCGCACGCCGCGGGGGCGCCGGAAAAAGCGCGCTCCGCGCTCGACGGTGTCGAAGCCTTCAATTACATGGTGAACCTGATGCGCGAGCACGTGCCGCAGGAGACGCGCATTCACTATGTCATCACGAGCGGCGGTTCTGCGCCGAATGTCGTGCCGGATTTTGCCGAAGTGTTTTATTACGTTCGTCACCCCGACGCCGAGCAGGTCAAGGAAATCTGGGCGCGCGTCGAAGAGGCGGCAAAGGGCGCCGCGAGGGGCACCGGCGTCGAGGTCGACTGGGAGATCATCCACGGCAATCACCCGTTGCTGGTCAACGAGAGCCTGGCCAGGATGATGGACGAGAAGTTGCGACAGGTCGGCGGTATCGAGTACTCGGACGCGGAACAGGCGTTCGCGAAAGAAATCTACACGACTTTGTCGAGTCCGGAGCTCCCGCTGGGATCCGAGCGCGACATCCAGCCCTATGACGCAACGCTCGCCTACGGTTCGACCGACGTCGGCGACGTTTCGATGGCGGTGCCGACGGCCGGCCTGCGTGTCGCGACGTGGGTGCCCGGGACTTCCGCGCACAGCTGGCAGGCGGTCGCCGCCAGCGGTACCAGTATTGGCTACAAGGGCGCACAGGTTGCAGCGAAGACGCTGGCGCTGGCGGCGGTCGAGTTGTACCTGAACAGCGACTTGCGCGACGCTGCCCTTGATGAATTCGACGATCGCCGGGGACCTGTTTTCAGGTACGAAGCACTGCTCGGTGACCGCCCGCCGCCACTGGATTACCGTCGATAACCTCTCCGGCCAACAACTACTCCAGGCGTTCGCGCATGCGCTTCACTTTGGGGGCGGGCGCGTAACTGTCCTGTCGGTCGGTGGCGCGCCGCTCACGGAAGCGCTCCTTGCTGCGGCTCTCCGTTGCCAGCTTCGACAACTTGCTGCCTAACAGCTCGTAAGTCGACTCGTCCATGTCCTCGATGTTATCCAGGTTGCGTTTCTTGCTCACGTCCTTCGCCTCAAATCGAATCACCGGGTCGCTGGAGATTTCAGCGGCTGCAGACTCGCCAAAAAGCATATAGGGTTAAATCAGGGTTAACTGGGTCTCTCAGTGGCGCCAATAGCCAGGGGTAGCGCGAGGTTCAGGGTTTTTCAGTTCGTCGCCGGTTCCGCATCGTGATTAAAGTCCGGTTACGCAGAGGCACATCCGCTCGCGGGGCGTTGACGCGGCCCGCGGAGCCGCTCAGTGCGGAAGCCCTCCGGCGTAGTCGCTGTCGAAACTCTCGTAGTCCTCATAATCGTCGAAGTCCGCGAGTTCCATCTTGAGGCTGCGGTCCTCCCGCGACATCTCGATCAGCCGCCACAGGGGCACGTGCTCGCGGGGCCCCTGCGCCACCTCTTTCGCCGTTCTCTCTTCGGCAAACTCGTCAAACTCGAGGTCTTCGTCATCCATTTCCATAGTCAATTGTATCTCCGGGTCGTCTTCGACCCATTCGGGCGCGGGTTCGGTGTCGACAGGTTTGGCCACCATGCCTCTCGCCGGGGCCAGTCATTTTGCCATCAAGATAAGACTATTTGCATTGATGTCAAGAATTTTATCGACTTAGATTTCAATGGGTTAGGGGCGTATTTTGCGGTTTGTCGCCGCTGCTCGAGGGCTCCCGGGAGTCGGCCGCACGGCGCCTCGTCGCGCACAAGCTCTTGCGCCGCTTCGCGAACTCCCTTTGCGGGACACCTCAGGACGGTACTCTTGCTCGTGCCGGAGACGAAATAATTCGACTTGTGCGGCGGCTTCCTAATGCCCGATGTGTCTTGCCGGCAATTGCCCGTAGCGCCATCATTGACGGCAAGCTGGATTGATCCGATCGCCCTCGAACACCCCGTCCCTGTTTTCCGCGAAGTCTGGTCGTGCGGGCGTCGGGCCATGGCGTCGGCGGCTTTGAGCTACCCCGGAGTTGTCGATAATGAAGTATGGGAATTTGGCTGTGAGGCTCGCAACAATGGCACTGCTGCCGTCAATCGCGGCTGCGGAGACGTGGCCCCATGCGGACGATATTCCGGCCGCCGAACCGGTCACCGTCGGCCTCGCGGGCGAACGGCCCGCCGACATCGTGCGTTACCTGCTCGCGGAGGGCGCAAAAGCCGCGCAGCTCTCGCCGGACGGGATCCGCCTGGCCTTCGAGTGGTCAGTGACCGGCGAACCGCAGCTCTGGATGGTCGCTGCCGCGGGTGGCTGGCCGCAACAGATTACCTTTGGCAGCGCCATCACGTTTTTCCGCTGGGCGCCGGGTGGAGAGAACCTGCTCATCGGGCGCGACGCCGAAGGCAACGAGCGCGAAGGCTATTACCTGATTTCGACGGATGGCTCAGCCGAGCGTCAATTGCTGCCGTTGAGCGACGCCTTTCGCCAGTTCGGCATGTTTTCTGACGATGGACGCCGGTTCATCTATTCGTCGACCGAGCGCAACGGCGTCGATTTCGACATCTATGTCGGCGAGGTCGCCAGTGGCAAGACCCGCCGCGTGCTCGAAGGCAGCTTCGGCTACTTTCCGGTGAGCTGGCAGCCGCAGGGCGATATCGTGATCGTGTCGGAAACGCGCGGCGAAGACGCGAACAACCTTTACTTCCTGGACCTGCGCTCGGGTGAGCTCGAACCCGTTTTCCAGCCCGACGTCGCCGCCGCGTACCAGGACTTTGCCTGGTTGCCGGACGGCAGCGGCTTTTACCTGTCGACGAACCAGGATCGGGAATTTGCCGGGCTTGCGTTCTATTCGCTGAAAGGCCGGCGCCTCGAGTTCATCGAAACGCCGGATTTCGATGTCGACAATGTCAGCATCAGCGGTGACGGCCGATATCTCGCCTGGACGGTCAACGAGGATGGCTATTCGAAGCTCTTTGCCATCGAACGGTCCTCGGGCGATGCAATCCCCAATCCGCCGCTGCCGGGCGGGGTCTACACGCTCGATTTTGCGCGCGGCGCGCCGGCCCTGAGCGTGCTGATTTCCGGTCCGCAAACGCCCGGCGACGTGTGGAGCTGGAATCTCGACTCCGGCCGTCATGCGCAAGCGGTGAAATCGTCGTTGGGAGGCCTGGCCGCGAACGATTTCGTGATTCCTGTCGCGCTGCGCTATGCGGCGCGGGATGGCGTCGAACTCCAGGGCCTCCTGTATCTGCCCCCCGGATCGGCCGACATCAGGCCGCCCGTTGTGGTCGAAGTTCATGGCGGCCCCACCAGCCAGGCGCGTCCTGGTTTCAAACCGGCAACGCAATACCTCCTAAACCAGGGTATCGCAGTCTTTGACGTGAATGTGCGCGGCTCGACCGGCTTCGGCAAAACCTTTACGCGTCTCGACAACCAGGAAAAGCGCCTTGATTCGGTGCGGGACCTGGTAGACACGGTCGCTTTTCTCAGTCGCGACGAGCGTTTGAACACGAACCGCATCGCGGTAATGGGCGGCTCGTACGGCGGCTACATGGTCAACGCCGTGCTGGGCGCCTATCCGGGCGTGTTTGACGCGGGCATTTCGAGGGTCGGAGTCTCCGACTGGGTGCGCGCCTTGCAGGACGCTTCCCCGGCGCTCAAAGCGTCAGACCGGATCGAGTATGGCGATATTCGCGAGCAGGAGTGGCAGGCATTCTATGCCGAGAACTCACCGATCAATCTTGCCGAAGAAATTCAGGTTCCGCTGCTTGTGCAGCACGGCGCCAACGATCCTCGCGATCCGGTAAGCGAATCGGATCGCCTGGTTACCACGATTCGCGACGCCGGCGGCTCGGTTGAATACCTGCGGTTCCCGGACGAAGGTCATGGCCTGACCAGGCAGAGCAATCGCGTGATCTACTACCGCCGCATGGCCGGATTCCTCGAGCGGCATTTGCATTCCGGCGATCAGGACACCGGCGACTGAGGTGTAGGAGCCCGCCATTGCGGGAAAGGGGACAGTGACCTTTTTCCTCCTCGAGGCTCACAATCTTCCCCGCGCGTCGCCGAAAAAGGTCACTGTCCCCTTTCCCGCAATGGCGGGCTCCTACAGCGCTTGAATCCAGGCCTGGCGCACACCTTCCCCAGGCCGGGGCATTGTGCTGCTCCGGCGTAGCCCTGTTCAGGGTCCTCTATTGGATGCGGTAATTTGCGCCGACGAAGTAAAATCGTCCGCGCGGATTGACCGGGTACGCCTGCTCGGTGATGAACGGTTTCTCGTCGGTGATGTTGTTGACGCCGCCATAGAACTGCAGCACGTCGCTGAACTCGTAACCGACCGACAGGTCATGTAGCGTGAATGCATCCGCGATGCCGGCGGGACCGAAGGTGATGTCCGCATCTTCAATCTCGACGGCCGCGACTCCCTGTTCGTCCTGGTAATGTGTCTGCCAGCGAGCCATCAGCGGACCGCGGGCCCAATCCAGGTGCACGTTGCCGGCCAGCTCCGGCCGTTGAATTTCGCCCAGCTCGGGATCAACTGCCGTCGCATCGCCCGGATCGAAGTAGAAATCCAGCTCTTCGACCTTGGTGCCGTTAACTCCGGCGGCGATTGTGCTGTCGCCGATTTCCCAGGAGTACAGGACTGAGAAATCAATGCCGGAAGAGGTGATCTTGCCGAAGTTCACCTGTGTCTGGCGCAGGAAGTTGAAGCCGAGGAACTGTGCAGAACTCGGATTGCGGTTGCGCGTGAACAGGTCGCAATACTGGTTCGGGAAATTCAGCGAATCGTAGCAGTTGTCTACGATATCCTGATCGTCGACCGCCGCAATCGCGTCCGTAATCTCGATCTCGTAGTAGTCCAGGGATGCCGTCAGGCCCTGCAGGAATTCCGGCTGGAAAACCAGGCCGATCGTGAAGGTCGTGGCTTCTTCCTCGCTGAGCTCGGGATTGCCGCTTTGCACGCCGGAGAACCGTGCGGACAACGGATCCGTATAGCCCTGCGGCAGGCCGTCCGCGCGACAGTTCGCCTCGCGGATCGGGCCGCGCGGGTCACCGCTGGCGGTCAGGGCGTCGAGCACCGCCTGGTCGCAGGGGTCGTTCGGCCGGAAGAACGTGCCTTGGTCCGGCTCGAACAGTTCAAAGATATTCGGCGCACGGATCGCCTCGGTAACGGTGCCGCGGAAACGAAGGTCTCGCACCGGCGCCCACGAAAGGCCGGTTTGCCAGGTGACTGTATTGCCGATGGTCGAATAGTCGGAATAGCGCGCTGCCGCGTTGATGGACAACTCCTGCGCGAACGGAGCGTCCACCAGCAACGGCACTTCCACTTCGCCGAATACTTCCCAGACATCGTAGCTGCCGGTGGAATTATTGATGATGCTGGCGGGATCGAATACCAGCGAATTCTGTGCCTGCGGGAGATCGCGGACCAGGTCGCCGGCGTTACCGTCGGGCGTCGTGACCGGCAAAACGCCGCGCACCAGCGGATCGAACGTCGACGTGCTCTTCTCGTCCCGCCACTCGGCGCCTGCGGCAAACATGATGTTGCCGGCGTCCAGGCCGAAACCCAGGTCGCCATCGAAAATCGCCGACAGAACCGTCTGCTCCAGCTCGTAGCCGTTGACGACGGTCTGGGTTATCCAGTCTACGGCCTCCGGGCTTATGGAATTCGGGCCGCCCAGGATGTCGGCCGGCACGCAGGAACCGTCGCCGGGATTGAAGGTAAAGAAGCCCGCATCCCAGAGTGGGATGCCGAACGGTGTGGTCGGGTACGGCGACGGATCCACGTCGGAACGGCAAACAGGATTACCGGAACCGTCCGTAGTGACATCGATCGCCGCGAACCAGCGGTCCTGGATGACTCGGTTGCGATCGATGTTGGACTTTTCGAAGCGCCCGTAATTTGCCGCAAACTCGTAACGCCATTCGTTGGCGAATTCGCCCTTCAAGCCGCCGACGAAGCGGAAGGTCTCGCGCTCGTTGGTGTCGATGTTCGGGCCAAGGTCCGTCGGGTCGCGGGTAATGAACAGGCCGCCGCGATCGACCGCAAGCTGCTGCAATTCGGCCGGTATGAACGGATTGTCGGGCGACACCGTCAGCAGGTCGTAGAACGTGTTCAACGGGCCACCGAAGTCGGTATCCTGCTGTACGTATTTGAACTCTGCGAATACGGACAGGGTGTCCGACAGGTCGAAATGACCCATCAGATTTACGGTAATCCGGTCGTCCTTCGGCGTCAGGTAATCCGCGTTGAACGTATTCGCGATGCCGTCGGGTCCGAACTGGTTGAAGACGCCTGAAACCAGTCCGTCGTTGTACGGGCGCACCGAGCCGTCATCGTTCACCACCCAGCAGCCGCCCGCAAGTCCAAGGCTGTTGACGGGCTCGAGCAGACTCTGGAAGCCGACAGACGAATCGAGGCAGTCTTCGACGCCGTTGTTGTCGAGGTCAAGGCCCGACAGGAGGAAATCGCCAGGAGCGATGACGCCGCGATTCGAACTGATCGAGAAATTGGGCTGCGGCAGCAGGGCGCGCAGAGGCGCATCTGCGGCGCGTTGAATCAGCGCAAGTTCCTCCGGCGTCAGCGTCGGGTTGACGCCGAATGCGTCGAAGTAATCGGTGATGAACTGCTGTTCCGACGGAATGCTGAAGCCGACCGGGTAATTAGCGTTCGCGAAGTCGTAAAAGGCCGCGAAGTTCGGCGTAGCCCCGGAGATATCGCCGGTCTGGAAGCGCAGCGCCGGATTCGGCAGATCGTCCGAGATGCCGTTATCGCGGAAGCCGTCGCGGTCCCCGAACAGGATGTTGTCCCGCGTCGTGTAGTCGACGGCGATGGCGAAGTTGCCGCGGTCCTCCGCGAAGTTCAGGCCATAAATGCCGTTGATGCTGTACTTGCCGCCGTCGCCCTCGTGTGAAATGCCGGCGTTGGCATTGATCTCGAAGCCCTCGAAGTCATCTTTCATGATGAAATTGACGACACCTGTCACGGCATCGGCGCCGTAAACCGCGGATGCGCCGCCGGTCAGCACTTCGACCCGCTCGACCAGCGCTGTCGGGATCGAATTGATATCGACCGATTGCGTCCCCTGGACGCCCGACACGTGGCGGCGGCCGTTGACCAGCACGAGTGTTCGTTCCGCTCCCATGCCGCGCAGCTGCAAAAGACTTTCGCCGACGCCGTTCGCGTCTCCCTGGGTCGTCGAGAAAACGCTGTCGATGGAGCCGTCCCCGGCGGTCGTCGTCAGCAACGCCGGCAGGTCCCTGATGACCTCCGTCACGTCACTCTCGCCCGAGAGCCTGATGTCCTCCGCGGAAACGGATTGAACGGCAACGGGCGCCGCGACGTTCGGATCGCGGCCGATGCGCGAGCCGGTCACCACGATTTCCTCGAGAGCCTCTTCCTCGCCGGAGTCCTGCGCAACGGCAATGCCCGAGCCCAGCAGAAAAGCCGCCAACAGCCCGGACCGCAGCGGCTTCCAGGAATACTTGTAACCAGATGTAATGTGCATCGGACTTCCCCCCGTTTAACGGCCTCCGCTTACAACGACTGACACCTCACGTGTTGGAACTAAACAACGCTACTACCGGAACGCTGCCGGATGGAAATACTTTATATTTCTATTAAAATAATAGCCGTTTTCGGCCTTGTCAGCTCATAGGGCAGGTTTGTTGTGGGAAAGGAACAACGTCGGGTGCATTACCGCCGGTGCCGGGCCAGCCGGTGCCGGACTTGGATTCTTGGACTTTTCAATCTTGAAGTGCCGGAAACGCGGCATTGCCAAACCGCAGACACCGGAAAGCATCGCCGGGGAGTTTACGCGGGGGCGGCCTCGGGCAATTCGTCGAGCCGCGTGATGGTGAAGCCCGTGATGCCGTACACGACGGACACGAGCGGATTGATCAGGTTGAGGAACGCAAACGGCAGGTAGGCGAAGGTTGCAACGCCGAGCGTTGCGGCCATATAGGCGCCGCAGGTGTTCCAGGGAACCAGCGGAGACGTCAGCGTACCGGAATCCTCGAGTATGCGGGACAGGTTTTTCGGGTCCAGATTGCGTCGCTTGAACTCGGCCTGGAACATTTTCCCCGGCAGCACGATCGAGATGTACTGGTCAGCCGCAATGATGTTTATGCCGATGCAGCTCAATACCACCGTGGTGATGAGCGAGCCTGTCGACTTCGCCGCCTTCAACGCTCCCTGGATGAGTCGCGCCAGCATGCCGGCACGCTCCATCACGGCACCGAATGCCAGAGCTGCGATTACCAGCCATATAGTCGAGAGCATGCTGTTCATGCCGCCGCGCGTCAGCAGCTCATCGACTTCGGGGACACCGGTCGACGCTGCGTAACCGTCGGCCAGAGCCACCCAGACGCCTTTGGTCATCGCGAGCGCAACGTGTTTGTCGCCAGCATCCGCAAACGCCAGCACCGCCTGCGGTTGCAAAATCACGGCAACGATGCCGCCGAGGAGCGCGCCGAATAGAATTGTCGGGAGCGGCGGCATTTTGCGCATCGCCAGAAAGAACACGACGAACAGCGGCAGCAGCGCAAGTGGTGTGATGTTGAAGGACGCGTCAAGGGTGGCCATCAGGCCTTGTAACGCAGCGCTGTCGGTTTCAACGTCCGTACCGAAACCGATGACGAGGTAGAGAATGAGCGCGATCAGGTACGACGGCCCGGTCGTCCACGTCATGTGCCGGATGTGCGTGAACAGATCGGTTCCGGCCACGGCCGGCGCGAGATTCGTGGTGTCCGACAGCGGCGACATCTTGTCGCCGAAATACGAGCCTGACACGACGGCGCCCGCAGCAATCGCCGGCGAGAGCGACAGGCCCATGGCGACGCCGATCAATGCAACGCCGAGCGTACCGGCAGTCGTCCACGAACTCCCCGTGGCAAGCGCCGCGATCGAGCAGATGAGACTGGTTGCGACGAAAAAGTAGCGCGGATCGAGAAGCTCGAGTCCGTAGTAAATAAGTGCCGGTACCGTGCCCGACATCAGCCAGGTGCCGATCAGTGCGCCGACCATGAGCAAAATCAGAATGGCGCCCATTGCCGTGCCGATGCCGTCAATCATCGCGGTTTGCAGTTCCGCCCATTCGTGTCCGTTCTTGATTGCCACGATTGCGGCGATGGCCGCGCCAAGTGCGAGCACGATCTGGGTCGGGCCGGCGGCGGCATCTGAACCGAACAGATACACCGCGAGCGCCAGCAAAAGGATAAGTGATACTAACGGAATCACCGCATCGAGCAGCGACGGAGATTTTATTGTTTTCATCTATTTACCGTCATGGATTCATCTTGCAAGCCACGAGTGCATGAGTAGCTGCTTTGCAGGGCAGCGGTCACCAGTGTCATGCCCCGGCCGGGGCCCGTAGGGTAGCACGGATAACCGGCTGCACGATTACGCCAGCCTGGGGTGTCGCGGGAGTCTCGGGTTGAGCTGCGTGTCAATCTGGCAATCATTCGAGTCTTCCCTGATAATCAAGGTTCTCCCGGTCACTCATGCAGGTGAAACTCATGCGTCAATCGCGAAGTGTCCGAACGGTTGCACTGATACTTACGGCAAATCTTGTCGCCCTGGGCTTTGTGCACTCCGCGGGCGCCGGCGTCATCGGTACAGAGGCCGCCATCCAAATGCAGGAGCGCACTGCACGGATCGAGCGTATCAATTCCGTGCTGGCAAGAGACAACGTGCAGAGCCAGATGATTCGACTTGGAGTCGATCCGGACGCTGCCGCCGCTCGAATTGCCAGCTTGAGTGACGGTGAATTGCAGCAACTCGAGGCACGAATGGACGAGCTGCCGGCCGGTGCCAACGGCGCCCTCGAAGTGCTGGGCATTGTGCTGCTGGTGTTGCTGGTGCTCGAACTGGTCGGTGTAACGGATATTTTTAAATCGTTGTAGGCGTGCTACAGAAATGCACCGCACAATTCGCAATCGTCTGCGTGGTTTGCGGATGCGCGGCAGATCCGTTTAACGCAGTCACGCGGACGGATATCCCCGCGACGATCGAGCTCGACAGTACGCCATTTTTTCCCCAGCAGGAGTACCAGTGCGGCCCCGCCGCGCTGGCCACGATTCTGGTCGATTCCGGAGTTCACGTATCTCCGGACGAGTTGATATCCAAGGTGTACCTGCCGCAGCGTCGCGGCAGTCTGCAGCCGGAACTGCTGGCGGCGAGTCGCGAATACGACCGCATTCCTTACGTCATTCCCCCGAAGTTCCCGGCACTGCTGGCGGAAGTTTCGCGCGGCCGGCCCGTTCTGGTGCTGCAAAACCTGGGGATAAAGCTGTTTCCGCAGTGGCATTACGCGGTCGTCGTCGGCTTCTCTCGCGAACGAAGCGAACTGATTTTACGTTCGGGAATCGACGAGAGGCGCGCGACCGGCGCGGGCGTTTTTGCAAATACATGGCGGCGCGGCGGTAACTGGGGAGTCGTCGCGTTGAAGTCCGGCGAACTTCCTGCGTCTGCGGACAGTGCAAGTTACCTGCGGGCGGTGGCTGCGGCAGAAGCGGCCGGTCGCGGAGACCTGTCGGAGCCTTCGTACGCGGCCGCCGCCGAACGCTGGCCGGACAACAGCCTGGCGTGGCTCGGCCTCGGGAACTCAGCCAATACGCGTGGCGAGCCGGAGGTTGCGGAACGCATGTACCGACGCGCGTTGCAACTCGATTCGGAGAACGCGGCGACACTCAACAATCTTGCCAGCACGATTGCCGAACTGGGACGCTGTGACGAGGCCCGTCAGTTGCTGCGAACCGCGATGGCGCTGCCGGACCTGCATGCGGCGATGCCCGATTTGCTGGCGCAGACGCAAGCCGAGATCGACGACTGCACATGAATGCCCGTGGAACACCGCTGCCAGGCCCATGTTGAGGAACAGGATCATTGGCGTTACCGCGCTGCTTGCCGTGCTGGTTCCTGTATTGTTCGAGGTGAAATTCAATCCGCAGCTCTCACTTCCGCGGACAGTCGAACGGCCAGATGGCGGGCAGGAAGCGCGTTACGAGCAATGTGTCGCCGAGCGTACGGACGAGGCGACGCGGCAGGCTTTCGAAGCCGCGGACAATCCGGACGTGCAAAGCCTGATGATTCGCATGCAGCAGAAAGAGGCGATTACCGATTGCCGTGAGCAATTTCCGGAACGACGCGTTGACGTCGACGAGCCGCTCCGCGTTAATGTTCTCGACTTGCGATGGCGCTTCCGGTAACTCACTTGAGTCGGCTGCGGATTTTCGTGACTGGCAAGGCGCGGCGACGAGTAATAGCACGCTGTTGCGAGGAGCCGCGACCGTCAGACGCGAAAAGAGGTGCCGTTATTTGCGGGACACAACACTGGCTTGCGCGGTAGAAATATCGGGAGCGAGAAAGTGTCACCGCCAGTCCATTTGTTCGTTCTTTTGAGGCGCACAGCAGGACTACGCGACGAGAAAGAACGAGCATTCGGGCCGCTGTGTGCCAGAGCCAAGTAGGATTATTTCTACCGCGCAGACTCCTGGGGATCAAACGATGCAGCTTGGCACGATTATCATAGAGCGACGGTTTCGCGGACCGCCGAATTCCGCCAATGGCGGTTATAGCTGCGGACGGCTTGCCGCATTCATTGACGGCCCGGCAGAAGTGACGCTGCGTAAGCCCCCGCCTCTGGAGACGACAATGGCGGTCGTTGCCGAGTCCGGCAATTCCATCGCGCTATACGACGGCGAGCAACTGATCGCCACCGCTTATCCTCGCGAGATAGCCGACGACGAAGTGGCTGCACCAACGTTTGGCCAGGCGGTCGCAGCGACCGCGCGAACCTTCGATGCGTCCTTCCACAAGTTGCCTATGTGTTATGTCTGCGGACCGGATCGGGCTCCGGGTGACGGGCTGCGGATTTTCTGCGGCCCCGTCGACGCCAACGATACCGACTGGTCCGGCGTCGTCGCCGCCCCCTGGATACCGGAGCCCTACATGGCCGATGTCAACGGCCACGTGTCCGCCGAATTCGTCTGGGCATCACTCGACTGTCCCACCGCCTTCGCCGTGGGTTCCCCCGCCGGCTTTCCCACGATCCTGCTCGGCCGCCAGGCAGTCACCATCCGGCAGCGGCCCGGAATCGGCGAAAAATGCATCATCGCCGCACACCGGACCGGCCGCGATGGACGAAAATACTTCGCGCATGCAACCCTCTTCGGGGAAGCCGCCACCCCCCTCGCCTACTGCCACGCCACCTGGATCGAAGTAGACCGCCACATCCAGCTCGGCGCCGATTGAATCAATTGAGGAGACTCAATTGAGGTCTCAATTGAGGACACCCATTGTTTGACTAATAGCGCAGCGCGAAGTGAGTCGAATCAGGAAATAGGCTGCAACGCCCCCGGGCACGCGGCAGCGAGCGACACGACAAATGCACGAATTTCGGTGAGCACCAGACGTCTGGGGCAGCAGAGCTTTGGTGGCTGTCCCGAATTAGCTCCCGAATTAGCTCCCGAAATCGATGGGTGTCCCGAAGTGCTGCCCGGAAATGCTGACGTCGGTCCGGATTATCGAGTTTGTGACGGTGTCAGCTTGAGCAATCGTCCACCCTTGCCCCCATCATCTTCTTCGTCCTCGAGCAGCCATATTGCGCCATCCGGGCCCTGCTCTGCCTCGCGGATTCGCTGGCCCATCTCAAATCGTTCGGTTTCGGCCGCCGTATCGCCGTCGATCTCGACCCGGATGAGTGCCCGCGACGACAAGCCGCAGAGGAAAGCGTTGCCTCTCCAGGCCGGAAATAAGTCGCCCAAATAAAACATCAGGCCCGCCGGTGAAATCGCCGGCACCCAGAATGCCTTCGGTGCCTCGAGTTCCGGCCGCGTGTCGTGATCGGGAATGTCGCGGCCATCGTAGTGGTTGCCGTTCGATACAAGCGGATAGCCGTAGTTTTTGCCACGAATAACGAGATTCAATTCGTCGCCATGACGGGGCCCCATTTCCAGATTCCAGAGGCGGCCGTCTGCATCGAAGGCCAGGCCAAGCGGGTTGCGATGTCCGAGCGACCATATCTGCGCGGTGACGCCTCCCTGATCGGCAAACGGGTTGTCGGAAGGCACGGACCCGTCATCGTTCAGGCGAACGATTTTGCCAAGGTTTTGCTGCATGTCCTGGGCCGGCGTGAATTTTTGCCGCTCACCCGATGAGATAAACAAGTAGCCGTCGTCGGAAAACGCAATTCGGTGTCCATAGTGGCCGTTGTCCGTCACTTTCGGATCCTGGCGCCAAATGACTTGCTGATCGCTCAGTGACCCGCCGTCATCGTTCAACGTCAGTGTTGCGCGCATCACCGCCGCGCCGCGCACGTCGCCCTCGCCGGCCTCAACGTAGCTCAGATAAATTGTGTCGTTGTCCGCGTATTCCGGATGCAGCACCACGTCACCGAAGCCGCCCTGGCCACCGTAATCCACCTCGGGAACGCCCGACACAGGCGGCGACGTGCTGCCATCCTGCGTGACCACCAGCAGGCGTCCTTTCTTCTCGGTAATCAGCAGCCGGCCGTCGGGCAAGAACGTCATCGCCCAGGGTTCGTCCAACGTGGCAACCGGCGTAGCGATGAACGGCCGGTCATTCGAGGTGGCTTGTGCTGCGGCGCTGGACCGTGACTCTGCAGTGCAGGCCGACAGAGTGATGACTGTGACAAACACAAAAAAACGATTCATGACCGGTTCCTTTAACTTCGTATTATTCGCCGTGCACACAGGCTCTATTTATAACACGCGGGCGCATTGCGACCGTCGGTATTCCTCGTCCGTCCTTGGCTTGCGCCTTCACCTTTGCTGGCGCCCCTACTGCGCCTCGTCTAGCCGCCACGCTGCGCCCGCGGCAATGAGCGATACTGCAGACAACAACAGGATAACGGTAGTCGCGCCAGCGATGGAAGCTATGCCGCCGAAGGCTCCTCCTGCAATCAGCATCAAGCCAATGAACGTATTGCTGACAGCAACATAACTCGCCCGATTTTCGACCGTCGCAATGTCAATCAGATGTGTCTTGCGCCCGACTCTCACACCGGCGTGTGCAACGTTGAGCAGGAAATACGTGGCAGAAAACGCGAGCGCCGGGTAAGGCAGCGCGGGCGTCTGCCCGAGGCCTGCCGTAAGGACACCTGCGATGGCAGCAAGCAACGCGGCCGCGGCCATAACCTGGCGGCTCGAACGGTCCGCCATCCGGCCCCAGACCGGCGCACTGAGAAAGCTGGCGGCGCCAGTCGCCATCAACATGGCTCCAAACTGCGTCAGCGCGCCACCGGAGAATTCGCTCGCCAGGCTGACGTAAAACGGCGCGACCAATGCCGTCGACAGCAACAAGGTTCGAACGATCAGGAACTGTCTCAGATTCCTGTCATCGCGGATGAGATGTATCTGGCGCAGCGCTTCCGTGATGGCGTTGCCGCCGCCCTCGGTGGCACCGCTGTACTCCGCGAGCCGGCTAAAGACAAGTGCCGCGAGAATCCAAAGCGCGCCGGCGATCACCAGCATTCCACCGAAGATCGCTATCCCGTCATTGCCCGGTTCCATCGCGACAGCCATGAAGCCGACGCCGATAGTGATTGCCCCTGCAGCAGACGACGCATAACCGGTGACCGTGCCACGCCGGCTCTTGCTGATGGTTTTTCCCAACACGTCCTTCGCTGCAACCGAGCAGACGCCACGCGCCAGGCTGAAAACAACCAGCAAGCCAAGGATGCTCCAGCCGGCTGCCGAGCCTGTCAGTGTAAGCGCGACCAGCGCCATCGCGAGGACAGCGAGTCCCTGGACGATACTGCCGGCAACCCAGAACCATTTGCGTACGCCTACACGTCGTATTGCCCCCGCGACAAAAAGTTGCGGAATCAGCGACAGTGCCTCCCTGACGGGGACCAGTAGACCAAGCATGAAATGGGGAGCACCTAGACTCGTCAGCAGCCACGACAACACCAGCTTCGAACTCGACAGCCTGTCTCCAGTTTTAGTCGCCACCAGAGACGCAACGTGGATAAAAAAATTCCTCGGCTGTTCGCGACACGCCGCCTCAGGGATCTCGCGGCACACGCGCGCATCTTCGTCGCCGGTCAGCAAGTCGTATAAGTCCCGTGTCACGCCGGATTTCGGGATTGCTCGTGCCATCGACCGATCGCCTTTCGTATTTGGGTTTCAGATCAAACTTTTGCGCATGAGTCCTTCATGGACGGCATTGCTGTAGAATGCGCCATCTTTTGTGCCGCGGCGGCTGTCATCCAACAACATGAATTTGCCGCGCTCTCTCGACACTTCGTTTGTTAATTTGCCGCACCGGGAACGTTAACGATGCATATGTTCAGAATACGTGATCTTATCGCAGCAACACTCTCCGCAGCGCTGCTTTTGACTTCGATCGGCGCTGCCGCTGCAGGCCGCAGCGCCGTTCGCGGCAAGAATGGCGTCGTCGCATCGTCATCGGCGCTGGCATCCGAAGTCGGCATCGATACGCTAAGGAAAGGCGGAAATGCTGTTGACGCGGCCGTTGCGACGGCATTTGCGCTGGCGGTCACCTGGCCCACCGCGGGCAATATCGGTGGTGGTGGTTTTCTCGTCTATTACGGAGCGGACGGTGAGGCGACGACGTTCGACTTCCGCGAGAAAGCACCGCTCGCAGCTACCGAGGATATGTATCTCGACGAAGAGGGTAACGTTCGGAGCAATTCGAATCACGAAGGGATACTCGCCGTCGGGGTTCCGGGCACGGTTGCCGGACTCGCCATGGCGCACCGTGAATACGGCCAACTCGAATGGTCGGACCTGGTAGCACCGGCGGTTCAGCTCGCACGCGACGGCATCCCGGTCAGCTGGAAGCTGCACGAAGATTTCAAGGACCGCAAGGAACATTGGGAAAAATATCCTGGTTCTGCGAACGTTTTTCTCAAAGCAGCCGGCACGTTCTACGAGCCAGGAGATACCTGGGTTCAGAAGGATCTGGCGAAGACGCTTGAGCGTGTTCGGGATCAGGGGCAAGCCGGATTCTATGGCGGCGAAACCGCGGCGCTCATCGCCGATTTCATGGCTGCCAACGGCGGTATCATCACGCTCGAGGATCTCGAACAATACGAGGCGGTGCAGCGCGAGCCGATCCGCGGCACTTACAGAGGCTACGAAATTGTCAGTATGGGGCCGCCAAGCTCCGGTGGCGTTGCGCTTGTTGAAATGCTCAATATCCTTGAGGGCTTCGATCTCGCAGAAGCCGGTCACAATTCTGCGCGGTACCTGCATTTACTGACCGAGTCGATGCGCCGCGCGTATGCGGATCGCGCGCGCTATCTCGGCGACCCCGATTTCAATGAAGATATGCCGGTCGAGCGGTTGATCTCCAAGGCGCACGCCGATGACTTGCGCGGCAGCATTGTTTTAACGCGCGCCTCGGAAAGCGATCCCGTGCTTTTCGCGGAGCGTTACGAAAGCGATCAAACAACACATTTTTCAATTGTCGATAAAGACGGCAATATGGTTTCTCTGACCTATACGCTGGAGTGGAGTTACGGGTCACACATCGTGGTCGAAGGAGCAGGCTTTCTTCTGAACAACGAAATGGGTGACTTCAACGCGGTGCCTGGGGTGACCGACGTCAGCGGCCGCATTGGAACCGAAGCAAATCGCATTCGCCCGGAGCAGCGCATGTTGTCCAGCATGACACCGACAATCGTGGCGCAGGATGGCGCCCCCGTTTTCGCGACGGGCACGCCCGGTGGGAAAACCATTATCAACACTACGCTGCAGACGATCCTGAACGTCATCGATCACGGCATGACGATCGCCGAGTCTATCGAAGCCGGCAGAATTCATCATCAATGGCTGCCGGACCGTACTCTGATCGAGGAACGTGGCTTTTCACCGGACACCATCAAACTGTATGAAAGGCTTGGCCACAGCGTTCGCCGGATCGACGGCATAGGGTCTGCCATGGGCGTCTACCACGATCGTGAAAACGATGCTTTTCTCGGCGCCTCAGACTCCCGTGCGGAAGACGGCGGCACCGCCAGTTACTGAAATAAAATAGGGATCAAATAGGGACACCCACAAAAACCTTAAGGAAAAAACTTAAGCAACTTAAGCTAAGCAACTTAAGGACACCCACCGAACTTAAGGAACTTAAGGACACCCACAATTTGCAAGGATCACAAGCTTAAGGTTCCGCAGTTTGCAATCGACTTAATAATCTGTCCGCAGACGGGAACAGCGACTCACAAAGAATCATCAATGAGAACGCCGCGCAACTACGGCGGTTATAACAGGCAGGTCGTTACATGCGGGGACAACTTAGTGGCTGCTGATCTGTGCCATTACGTGAAGGTAAGGGCGGCTCAGGCTGGACACGACGTGGATCTGGACGATCCTTTGAGCCACTGCTGACCCAGGTAAGCACAGTATCTCTCCATTGAAGTCAGGGAACCGACAGCGCGGTAATACCAGCGCCCGTAATGGCAAACTTCGCGCGTCCACTGTTCGCGCGACAATCGCATTCGCTCGAGAATGGGCGCGCAATCGGAAGGAATGCGGCCGCGCTTGCCGGATCGGACGCAACGACCGGTCCAATCAATCAGCTTCACATACTGGCGGTACGTCATGGCTAATGGTTCGCTGACGCGGCCCGGCTTGTCACTGAACCCGACCAAATGAGAGTCCCTGGCCTGGATCCGAGCTTTGATAGATGTGTGGTGTGAGCATTCGGGTAAGCGCGCGACGCCGGAACGAACTGGATTCAAATCCACATAGATCATGCACTTGAGAAGCGCAGTGTTATCGAGTAGAGCCTGAAGTTTGAACCGACCCTCCCAAAATCGGCCACTGCAGTCATCCTCCCGGTTCGCCCGGCGGGCAAGCGGTTCGTTAATGCAGCGCATGAACCAGCTTATACTCGTGAGGCGACTTCTCCAGATGGGCAGCGGGCTTTTCCCGGCACCATATTCCGGTACGGAAAACAGCTTCGACCAGCGTTCCGTGACCTCCTCATCCGACCACATCGCGGCCCTTTCCGTTGTGACTCGAAGTACCACGTGATAGTGGTTGTGCATGACGGCGTACGCGATCAGATCAATTGCAAAAACAGATGCGAGCTGCACCAACCGGTCTTCAATCCATTGCCGCCTGTGCTCAAAGTTTTTTCCTGTGAATCTGTCTTTTCCACAAAGAAACGCGCGCCTCACACAGCGCGAAGTGCAATGGTAGTAACGAGTGTGCTCCAGGCTGATTTGCTGTTTTCTCGGTACGGTCATTGTGCGGTTCCTCCCTGAACCTGGGCCTACTCTATCCGTTAACTGTCCCCGACAAAGACCGTCTTTCTCGAGTTGTTGTTCGGAAATCGCCGCATACGTGACGATATGTGGAAAAACCTGTGGATACTCCTAACTCAGTCGTGCGCCGGGTTAGTACCTCGGGTGTCTTCAATTGGATAACTCGTAGGTGTCCCCAGTTGAACTCGCCCAGTTGGGCTCGATTGATGGGTGTCCCCGATTTGTCATGGGTGTCCCCGATTTGCCCGATTTGTCCCCGATTTGCCGACGTGTGTCTTTTGCCCATTTCGATCGGCGCCGCGATTCGCCGCAGATTTGGCGCAATCTGCTGATTTACGAGTTAGTTCAAGGATTTGAGGTAGGTGGCGATAGCCAGTCGATCGTCGCGAGACAGTTGGCTGGTGTTATCTTCGATGACGGGAGACATCGAGCCACCCGCAAAGTCACCGTCCGGAAACATGCCGATATCGAGAAAATACTCGATGTCGCTCAACGACCAGTCGCCGATCCCATCGTCCGGATCGGCAGTGATGTTCGGCATCTTCTCACCGTCCGGCCCGTCCGGGTTTCCGCGAAGTTGATGGGTGTCCCGAAGTGCGCCGAGGCGATTGCGGGGTGTGTGGCATTCGCCGCAGTGGCCCAAGTGGCGGACCAGGTAGGCGCCGCGGTTCCACTGATCGCTTTGCGTAGGGTCGGGCACGAAGCGGCCGGCTTCGAAATAGCGTGCCTTCCAGGCGCCGGCGGACCGCCTTGATGACATCATGAACGGTAAGTCATGCTCCCGATTCTCCTTTTCGACCGGCTCGAGACTGAAGAGGAAAGCCTTCATCGCGAGCAAATCATCGCGCGATACTCCCGTGTATGACGTGAAAGGAAAGGCCGGAAAATAATGCTCGCCGTCCGGACTGAGCCCGTCCCAGAATGCCCGAACGAATTCCTCGTCCGACCAGTTGCCGATACCGGTTCTTTTGTCGGGCGTGATATTCGGTACGTAAAAGGTACCGAAGGGTGATTCGAGCGCACGCCCGCCGGTGAATTGCACGGCGTCCTCGCTTTCGTCCGTATGACAGGTCACGCAACCGCCCGCATGAATCAGGTATCTGCCGCGTTCGACCAGCGCATCATCCGCCTGCAGCGGAGCGGCCGTGCACATCAGCCCGGCGGCGGCCGTACAGCAAAAAACGGGACGAAGACCCTTCAATCGTCGTCGACGCGAAACCGGTCATGGCAGCCCCGGCAAGCCGCACCGACGTCGCGAAACGCCGCGCCGATGGCGGCTTTGTCGCCGCCGGCCACGGCCTCGCGGAATGCCGCCGTCGCCTTCTGCGCATTGCCTATCGCCTTCTGAAACTCCTCCGGTTCTTCCCAGATGACGGGCAGCGCTTCAGAGTCATCGACATCTGAACCGGCCGGGAACAGGTGCTTCAGCTCTGCAGCGCCGTTGGCCAGACCTTCGGCGTGCGCCGCAAGAAACCCGTTATCGCCCACGATGCCGCGCGCATGCATCGATGCGGCGCCGACATGTCCGCCCAACGACTTCATCACGTACGTTCGATAGTCTTTCGCATCTTTGGGCGCCGTCTCCGCCATCGCGACGAGCGATGCGCTGAAGATAATGGCCAAAGAAATCGTCAAGGCCTTGAACTTCTTCTGCATTTTCTAACTCCGAGTAGGTCGTCCACCACTGGGAGAATAACAAGGAAAGACGCGGACCACTAATCCGACACGGCAGATTCCGGATCGAACCAAGTCGAGCCCGACCGGTTTCAGGTGGCGTTCCCGGTCCTCGGGCATCGCCCGGTTAGATGTGTGTACCCGGGGGCATGTCGCGGAACTGGTTTGCGGAACTGGTTGGCGAAAACAACACGGGTCGTCCTGCCTGCTCCACTGATTAATTCTCACCTCGCCATCTATCGCGTTCTCAAATGGCTCGAGCTGGGGTACCTTTGCCAGCATGATTCCAATTGCCGTCCCGATCGCGATGAGCCAGGGGTTACCGGTATTCCCAGGGGTGCCAACCTCAGGCGCAATTCTTGGCCTTCACACACCTCCCGTCAGCGGCACGACCACAGTTTCATCGTGAAAATTCTGATCGGCCTCGTCTTCATCGCGGTAATTTTCAGCCTGGGTTCTGCGTTGTTTCACATGACTTCGCGCAACAGCGACCCGGCGAAGGTGACCAGGGCATTGGCGTGGCGCGTTGGCTTATCCGCACTCCTCATTGTACTGCTTCTGGTTTCCTGGAAATTCGACTTGCTCGAATAACGCTCGCGACGCGCACATGAGAGCGTTCCTCTTCAAATGGCTAACGGTCGTGTTCGCTGTCACGCTGATCAGCAGTTTCGTTTCCATGATGGCAGCATTCGTCGGTTCGGAAGGAGCCGACCTACGCGATCTCATCATCCTGCAAACAGTCCTGATTCCGCTTGCTGTTGCGGTCGTCATCTGGTGTTTCGGGATGCTGGTTCGGCGACACGGTTATAAGGGCGCCTTCAGGACGTTCTGGAACGGCCTGCCCGGCTGGCTCCTGTTTGCGGTTTTCGCGGCCAATGCTCTGGTTCTGATCGCCGAACTATCCTTCATTCTGATCCAGCACCATACCGGCGACCTGCGACCATGGCAGGAACACGTGCCGGCTGCGACCACGCTGTTCAGCTCGATCGCGCTCGCGGTATGTTACGTGAGCTTGCGCTTGGCCGATCGGGACGGCAATGAACCGCACGGCCGGCGATGACATCTCCGGGGCGGGATTAACGCCCGGGACGCAGCACCGGCATGACGAGTCGCGATCTATGTTCGCTGTCGTGATGCATCGTGATCGTCGCTGGTCGGGATTCGGCTGAAACAATCTCCGATTCACCAGTCTGCAGATTCGGTGAAAAATGCGGTGCGAATGATGCGGAAATCTGCACCCGCAGGCGGTGTCCTTTCGCAAACCGGTTGGCTGTAAGGAGCTTCGACAAACGCAATTCGTAGATCCTTCCCGGCTCGAGCAATTGGCGGCCGGCCTGCGGGACCCGGTAGCTCGCGCGTATTACGTCATTGCCAGGACTCATGAGGTTCATTGCGCGCCCGTCGGGCCAGACATCCTGCACGCGGACCCACAGGTCGAAGTCCCTGCAGTCGCAGGAAGCATGGACGACAGCGGAAATTGCGCCGGCGATTGTCAGGTTCTCGCGAAGCGGCTCAGTATCGAAGGTCAACAGGTCCGTGCGCGCGGTGAGCTGTTGATAATCGTGTGCGCCGAAGGTGTCATGCGGATCGACCACAGGGTTACCGGGTTCGGCGACAAACACCGAGGATTGCGTACTGCTCGTTGCGGTGGCGTGGGACAAGCGTAAGTCCAGTGCGTCCGTACCCTGCAGATATATTGTTTTGGGAACGGCATCGTCGGGGGGCCATTTCGACGCTGTGCGCCAGCGATTCTCTCCCATGACAAAGTACCGAACGGCCGGCGCTGTTTTGTAATCATTATCGATACCGCGCAAATAGTGGTCAAAGAAATCGAGGATGACGTCGTCGTAGGCAATAGTCGCCGCGGGCCCGAAATCGATGTCACCCGCGCGCTGTGACATCGTAGCGTAAACGCCGTGCATCCACGGCCCGAGCACGAGATGCGTGCGTGCGTCTTCGTTGCGCGCAGCCTTGAGGCCGGTGAAGTTCGTCACCGCGCCCTCGGGTCCGTACGCCTCGTCGAACCAGCCGCTCAGATTCAGCACCGCCGCATCAACACGCGCATAGCGGCCGCGAAGCTCTGCCCAGTCCCACCAGGCACTTTCCGGTGGGTGTGCGAGCCATTCGAAGTAATATGGCGCTTCCTTCCGCAGGTACGGCAATTCCCGGAGGGGCAGCCAGGAGCGGTATTTCTGCGCTACGCCAAGCCATGTCCGGCGCGCCTCCTCCGCGGTGGTAATTCCCGGAAGGCCCTGGCGAATGCGCCTGTCAGGAGCAACGTTCTGGTAGATCCATGGCAGCCACGACAGATCGAAAATGCCGTTCGTATAGAAAAAGTGCCGTGGCGAAGAAAATGTCATTGCCGGCACCATCGCCTTCAGGTGAGGCGGCGATTCCATTGCGGCGAGCCACTGAACTGCGCCGGGGTACGACAAACCGTATGTCCCGACGGCGCCGTTGGACCAGCTTTGTGCCGCTGCCCATTCGATAGTGTCGTAGCCATCGCGGCCTTCATTCCGGTAAGGATTGAACTCGCCCTCCGACATATACCGTCCACGCACGTCCTGCAGAATGACCACATAACCGCGCGCAACGGCCTTGAGGTGCGTGTCGTAGGATTCGGTTGCAGCGTGTTTTCCATAGGGCGTGCGGTAAACCAGCACCGGGAACGGTCCGTCGCCGTCCGGCCGGAAGGCATCGGCGCGAAGGACCACGCCATCGCGCATTTGGACCGCAAGGTCGGTCTCGGTGACAGGTTCGGTGGGCTTACCGGGTTTCGTCGGGTTTTCGTGGGTGTCCCGGTTTTCGCGGTCGTGGGCAGTCGCGGCGGCTGTCGACAGGGAGCCGGCGCAAGCGGCCAGTGCCGCAAGCAGAATCGCGGTCGGGACGCTCCTGGGCGTGCTACTGATTCTTCTCATCGATTTTAATGGCTGTCCCCAATTGGCGATTTTAATGGCTGTCCCCAATTGGCGCCCTTTGATGGGTGTCCCCAATTGACGCCCCCAAATTGATGGGTGTCCCCAATTGACGCCCAATTCAACGCCCAATTGACGGGGCATCGTCGTCCTGGGGGGCGACAAAATCACGTGCGGTTCATATGGTGAGCCTTTCGCGGTCAGGACGGGGCGGGATTCTTTAAGGTGACGGAAAAGCTGAAGTGCAGGCGGCTCATTGCGACTCGCAAAACCTGGGCAGAACATGCGTTCAATTCGTCTCGCGCGCGGGGTGCCGGCGTTCATGGCTGTCCTGTTGTTCCTGTTGTTCCTGTTGTTCGCCGGGATGGCGGCGGCAGAGCCGGCGTACCGGCATTTCGTGACGGGCAATGCGGCTGACGTCGTGACGCCGACGACCGGGTTGCTGGTGCTGCAGGGTGGTGGCAGTGATGTGGACGAAAACTATGTCCGCATGGCCGCGCACGGTGGGGGCGGCGACTTTGTCGTGCTGCGCGCATCGGGCGGCGACGATTACAATCGCTATGTCTTTGAAATGTGCAACTGCGATTCGGTCGAGACGCTGGTTTTCGACGGGCGGGAAGCTGCATCGGACCCGTTCGTCATCGACACAATCCGCAATGCCGAAGCATTGTTCATTGCCGGGGGCGATCAGTCGCGCTATGTGCGGTTCTGGAAAGATACCGCCGTCGAAGAGGCAATCAACTACGTGGCAGCAAAGCCCGCGCCGGTCGGAGGCACCAGCGCCGGAATGGCGATACTCGGTGAGTTCGCCTATTCCGCAATGAGCGATGAGAGCCTGACCGCGGAAACGGCCCTGGCGAATCCGTTCCACGACGACGTGACGCTTGCCAAAGATTTCCTGGCGCTCCCGACTCTCGAAGGCGTGATTACCGACCAGCACTTGCAGGAACGGAACCGTATCGGTCGTACTGTGGCGCTGCTCGCGCGGATCCTGCACGACGGATGGACGAAAGACGCCCGTGCAGTTGCAGCCGACCGCGAAACCTCTCTGCACGTCGATCCTGCGACCGGCGAAGCACAGGTCTTTGCCACCGGCGATCACGAGACGCCATTCGTTTATTTCCTGCGTTCACGACACGCGCCGGATGTCTGCGAACAGGGCGTTCCGTTGACTTTTCGCGACGTCGATGTGTACCGCATCGGCCCGGGCGCGACATTCAACGTCGTCAAGTGGAGCGGTCACGAAGGCCTGGCCTATACCCTGAGCGCAGAAGACGGTGTCCTGTCGTCCTCTCGCGGCGATATCTATTGACCCTGAAGCAACCGAACTTCCGTAGGGAGCCTCCGCGCAAGTCTGTGCGCAGATGACTTTTGACGATGCAGGAGTCCCGTCCGGGGATATTCCAATCGTTCAAACACCGCTACGCGAACCCGCTCTGTGGAACACCCCCGAACGACACTCCTGCTTGTGCCAGCGACGAACGAATGATTTCCCTGGTGCCCCGCTCGACAGTCACGCATCGCTACAGGTCAAAAGCGAAAGGTATAGCCCAGCTTCAAGGTCAGTTCGCCGTACAGCGAATTGAACCTGTTATTGCGATCAGGGTCTTCCAGCTGACGATTCAGTACCACGACAGTCTCTCTCCCGGCCTCCGGGATCCAGCGCAGGATGCTGTTCACGCCGATCGACTCTGAAACGTTGTCGTATTGCAGAAAGTTCTCCCAATACCAGGTCGCCGTGAACGCGATGTCCGCGCGCAAGCTGGCCAGGCGCGTTATGAAAGCACCGTGCGGCAGGTCGATGTCGTTCCATTCAAACCCGGCGCCGAGTCGCAGGTGCGGGCTCGGCCTCCAGGTCATCACAGTGCCCGCAGCGCGCATCTCACCATCGTAGAAGTCGCCGTCGCAGACGAACGTTTCACCGGCGAGAGCGCGGTGCTCGCCGGTCGTGAGGTTGACGCAGAAGCTGTCGAACAGGTAGTCGCCGGCAGGAATGACAACGCCGTCGGAAATCTCGAACGGGTCCACCAGGTGCTCCCGGCTCCTGGAATAGTCGAACGTCAGGTAATCCGCTGCATGATTCTCGAGTTCGACAACGGTGAGAGTGATTTCCTCGCTCTCGAGCTGGCCGCTCAAGGTTTCCACATGCCATACCTCAACGCCGCTCCTTATCGCCCGCAGCCGCCGCTGCACCGGCCGCCACGTGTAACCCAGCTCGAGTTCGTACTCCCGCACGTCGGTCCGGTTGACGAAACCGAGCGCTGGATAATAATTCTCCTGTATCTCCTTCCATCCCAATTCCGCATCCCAGCCGTCGCGGCCCGGAAGTTCGAGGTCGATACCGAACGCTTCGGCATCGCCGTGCAGGCCGTCCGTATCGCTTCGCTGATACCACGCTGAACCGACGATCGTACGATTTGGACCTATGCGCGTATTCAGATAGCGGAAATCGATACCCAGGAGCGTGTTGTCCCGCTCCGAGGCCGGATCGCCGTTCGTTACGATTATGCCCAGACTCGACTCGCGCAGGACATTCCCCGCAACGCGGCCGGCGAAGAGGTTGTTCGACCCCGGCCCCATTGCAGATTCCTGGGCTATATTGAGAACGCCGATATCGAAGCGCCCGATCCGCCCCGTCAGTTTGGCGCCAACGTCGATCGCGATGGGTTCACCGGCATCGCTCAGGCCAATGCGGCGCGAAAAAAACGGTTTGGCGCCCTCATCCTCGATGCGGCCGAACTCGAAGATGTCGGCGTCCTGCAGAAAGAACTTGCGTTGCTCCGGAAAGAACAGGTCGAACCGCGTGAGGTTGATCTCGCGGGTATCGACCGTGGTGCCGGAAAAATCGGTATTGACCGTAAGCGCCGCAGTCAACGCAGGCGTCAGCTTGTAGAACACATCGATGGACGGTTCTGCGAAGCTATCCGTCCGGTCGCCGGCATAGTCGCGCGTTTCGCCGACGCGAAACCCGGGCACCACGTCGATACCTGCGCCCTGTTCGATTCCGCGGAGACCCGTGAACTCACCCGACCTGGCCGGATTCTGCTCCTGGTTGTGCGATACCCAGCCGAAACGCTCATTTCTGCGCCCGAGCCAACGGGTAAAGTTGAGGCCCCACGTCTCGTTCGCGGGGTCGAACGACAGGCTCTTGAATGGAATTGCAACCTCGGCAGCCCAGCCCTCGCCGTCCCGCCTTGTTGCGCCCTGCCAGATGCCCTGCCAGTTCCAGTTCTGCTCGGTCACGTTCGTATAGAGCCCCTGGCTGCGCACGCCGTTGGGGTTGATGTCGAACACGTAGCCGTTCCGTTTCTGATTGAACGGATCGAGGATGATCGAGAAGCCATCCTCGCCGTACGACACATCTCCCTGGCGCAAGACCATCGCGGTGACTTTCCCCGGTTCGCTGTCGTCGAACCGCGCCGCAAAATACAAGGCGTCCTTTCCGTACAGAACGCGGATCAGCGAATGCTCGGACGGCGCCGCGTACGCATCCGGCACCACCATGTGCAGATCGTCCACTATCGCGGCATTTTTCCAGACCGGGTCGTCGAGTCTGCCGTCGAGTGTCGGTGGCGTTGCCGTGTAGACGGCGGCAATGGACTTTGCGTCGGCCGGATCGGCTTGCGCGTGGGCTGCACGCACACTACATACCAGGACGATAAGAACGATGAGGACGCTTTCGCGCACTTCCGGGTGAGCCGTAACTTTGAGCGGCAAGCGAGTCTCCGGTTGCGGCGGCGATTCGTGAGAGGGTTTGTCGCTGTCTGGAGTCTGCGCGGTAGAAATACGCCTGCTCGGCTCCGGCATCCTGCTTCGCCATACTCCTGCATCCCTGCAGTCGTGCGAATACGAATATTTCTACCGCGCAGACTCCAGATAGATATCGGTAATCGGATCCACGTATTCGTCGGGGCGGAAATCCGCTCGATTCGACAGGATCACGATGGACAACCGGTCCTCCGGATAGCGTGCGTAGTGTGTCCTGAAGCCAATCCAGCTGCCCCCGTGCCGGACGCGCCTGCGTCCGTCGTATTCATCCAGCCGCCAGCCGAAGCCATAGTCCGTCGCTTCGCCGTTGTTCAGGAGCGCCGGTTTGAATGCCTCATCGAGCGCCGCGCGACTTACGAGTATTTCCGTATAAAGTGCCTGATCCCATCTGAAGAAATCCTTAAGCGTCGAGTACACGCCGCCCGATCCGACGATGTGGTTCAGCGGATCGTCGTCGAAGAGCGAGTAGCCGTCGCCGTTCGGCTCGTAGCCGAATGCCCGTCGTGGCACGACCGGCCGCGTGTGATCGTAAATCAGCGAATGCTGCATGCCGGCCGGCAGGAACACACGCTCACGCATGAAACTTGCGAAATCCGTTCCGGACGCGGCCTCGACGAGCGGCGCCAGCATGTCGTAACCCGGATTGCTGTATTCGTAGCGTTCGCCGGGGCCGAAATCGCTTGCTGCCATTTCGCCGAGCAACGCCAGCGCGTCCGCGTTGGTCGGCATGCCCGACGCAGTGTCGATGACCTCATAGTATTCGGGCAGGCCGCCCGTGTGGGTCATGAGATGCCGAATGGTTACCCCTTCGTAGGGCGAGAGTTGCGGAAGATAACGGCTGACCGGATCGTCGTAGGCCAGGGCGCCGCTCTCGGCCAGAACCATGATCGCCATCGCCGTAAATTGCTTGGACACGGACGCGAGTCTGAACGCCGAATCGGGATCGATCGGGATGCGATTGTCGAGATCGGCATAGCCATAGCCGGCGGCGTGCACGATTGCGCCATCGTGAATCACCATGACCGCGACGCCCGGCTGAATTCCTGCAGTCAACGGCGCGAACAGCGCATCGACCTGCTGCGAGGCGACTGTCGCGTCGACCGCCTTGTCGCCGCAGCCGGCTGTTGCAGCCGCGCAAACTGCGAGTACGACGAGCAGGGACAACTCATGGGATGACACGCGCGGACGGCTTCTTGTGTTCGTTCGATGCATGCGGCACGCTCGGAATCAGTGAGACTCTGATCGGTTACTGCCCGGCCAGCACAATAATAATGACGTCATATCCTGCAAAAATTGCAGTGCCAATGATCGCCATAACCATACTATGAAACACGGGGCTCGACGTGCCCGGTGGATCTGGAATCCGCATAACGGCGCGATCGGAATGGTATACATGCATGAAGGCGCGGCGCATGATTGCTGCCCGCACCAACCCGGGTAGTGAGAATGAAAATCGAACGGTTTCAGATGGAAAGAACCCAGTGCCTTTACGAAAATGAAGTCAGGTTCAACTTATCTGAAAGCGGCGTGATGCCACTCAGTCTGGCCGAACTGCTGCCCGACACCCACGAACGCGCGGCACTGGACGCGCAAGCGCTTCGCTACCCGCACTCGACCGGACGCGAACGTCTCCGCGAGAATATCGCCCGCTTTTACGGCTTGTCGGACCCTGACGGCGTTTTGGTCACAAACGGCGGTTCGGAAGCGAATTACACGGCGCTCTGGGGACTTGTCGACAAGGGCGACCGCGTCGCTTTCATGCTGCCCAATTATCTGCAGGGCCTGGGCCTTGGCCGGGCCTACGGACGGCAGGTCGATTGTTATCGACTCGAAATGCGCCGTGACGGCGGAGAATTTCGCTGGCGCCTCGACGTTGACAGCCTGGCCAGAGCGGTCAAGCCAAAGACGCGGGTCATCGTTGTAACGAATCCGAACAACCCGACCGGTGCGGTTCTGACTGAAGAAGAAACGGATATCATTGTTGCCGCGGCTCGTCGTGTCGGCGCCTGGATTCTCTCCGACGAGATTTATCGCGGAGCAGAAATCGCCGGACCGCTGTCGCCGACATTTGCCGGACGCTATCACAAGGTCATCGTCACCGGCGGTCTGTCGAAAGCGTTCGCCCTGCCGGGGTTGCGTGCCGGCTGGATCGTCGCACCGCCGACACTCATCCGGCATTTTTGCCAGTATCACGACTACCTGACGCTGACGCCGTCCTTTCTGACCGACTACCTCGCCGATATCGTCATGGAACCTTCGCGCCGTGACGACATACTCGAACGCACGCGCCGAATCATCCGGCAGAACCTGCCGCAGGTTGAAGAATGGATAACGTCTCACGCGGACATCTTCGATTACGCAAGGCCACAGGCAGGAGCAATCTGCACTGTAAGGTATCGCTTGCCCGCAGCCTCTGTAACCTTATTCAATCGCTTGCGCCGGGAGCAATCCGTGCTCATCACTCCGGGCGAACACTTCGGTATCGGCAAGTACCTGCGCTTCGGCTTCGGTTACCGTATCGATGACATCCTGGCAGGCCTCAAGCAGATAGACCCTTTGCTGATCGAGCTTAAGAAACGCCAACGTTCGGCCAGAGCGAAGGCGGCTGCGTAGACGACACCCATTCGCATTCGTTGCGACCGCGCAATGGATGCGATTCGAGGCGCGAGATCAGACAGCGAGACCCATCCCTTGTCTCATCGCAGCGGAGAACGCGAGATTCGCAATGGCTGTATCCTGGACGCCGGTGCCGGTCAGGTCGCAGACGGTTATTTCATCTTCGCCCAGGCGCCCGGGCTTCGCGCCGGTCGTCAGCTGACCCAGTTCGATCACTTCCAGATCGCCCGGCAGCTGGCCGTTTCTGACCAGATGCTGCAGTTCGCCCAGCAGCATGCATTGTGACAGCCGGTCGCAGACCAGCCGATCCGCCCGCCGCAACACTTCGGGTTCAAGTTCCTGCTTGTGCGGAAAGTCGGCGCCGACGGCCGTGATGTGCTGTCCCGCATGCAACCACTCGGATTTAACCAGCGGCCTGTCGCTGGCGGTCGCCGTAATGAGTAACTCACACTCCCGGACAACCGTTTCGGCGCAATCTGCAGTGACGACATCGATCTTCAGATCCTCCCGCAGGGCCTCGGCATAGGCCTGCAGGTTTTCCGTTGATCTGCCCCAGACGAAAACCTGCTGAAATCGTCTCAGCAAGCGCAGGCATTTCACCTGGTACCGCCCCTGGGTACCGGTGCCCAGCACGCCGACCGTGCGGATCGTTTCGGGAGCAAGGTATTTTGCCGCGACGGCCCCGGCCAATCCCGTCCGGAGGTCGGTCAGGTAACTGTTGTCGAGCAATATGGCTTCACAGAAGCCTGATGCCGAATTCAGCAACACCATCATCGCGCTGCCTGCAGGCAGTCCACGCCGGGGATTGTCAGGGAAACCGGACGCGATCTTGATCGCAAAGTAAGGCAGACCTCGCACGTAAGCGCTTTTTACGTCGATGTCGCCTTTATGTTCCGTTGCTTCGATATGCATGACGGGCGGCATGCTGACGCGGTCCTGTTCGAGCCAGCTGAACGCCGACTCCACGGCTGCCAATGCCTCGTCTGTGATGCCGACGACCCGCCGAAGCTCGTCCTCGGTAAGAATCCATCGTTTGATCGTATTACCCTCGCAGCCGACCGCTCACATCGTAATCGAATGAATCCCGATTCCACAATATGAATTGCGCCTACAAACTTCACGGCTGACGGAGCATTGTGGAACAGGGGTTTTCTGACCCGGATTTGACTGCGCGGCGGCAAGTTTCGAACGAATCCCGACTCGGGGGAGTTTTGCAATGACCAGGGTGCGTCCAACCACCGAAGCGTTAACGTCCGGTATCCCGAATTCACCAGGGTTACTTCCGAAGATAAGGCGCGCCAATGGGATGACGCCGCTGGCGGCTGCAATTGTCGCTGCATTGAATCCGGTCAATCCGGCGATCGCGCAGGACGATGAACCGGGATCTGGTCTCGAAGAAGTTATCGTCACTGCTACAAGGCGCGAGATGAGCCTGCAGGACGTACCGCAAAGCATTACGGCCTTCTCCACCGCCGACATTCAGCGACAAGCCTTCCAGAATATGCAGGACTATGTAAAAGCCCTGCCCAGCATGAACCTCGTCAACGTGATGCCCGGCCGCAATTCGGTCGTCATGCGCGGCGTCTCGACCGGTTCCGCGGAATACCGCACCGACAGCCAGGTGTCGGTGTATCTCGACGAGCAGCCGATGACGTCGATTTCCCAACAGGTCGACGTGCGCATGATCGACGTCGCCCGCATCGAGTCGCTGCCCGGACCGCAGGGCACGTTGTTCGGGTCGAGTTCGCAGTCCGGCACGCTGCGCATCATCACCAACAAGCCCGATCACGCCGGCTATTCCGCGCAGGTCGAGGCGCTCGTGGGCACGACGAAGGGCGGGGAAGAAAGTTACGATCTGAACGGCTGGCTCAACATACCCCTCATCGCCGATACGCTTGCCATCCGGGCGGTCGGCTTCACCGCGCTGGAAGGCGGTTACGTCGACAACGTACTGGGAATGGATCTGTCCGGTTCAGGAGACAATGCCGACGTCGTCGAAGAGGACTGGAACGACTACGAAGTCAATGGCGGCCGGCTGCAGGCGCTCTGGACGATCAGCGACAAATGGGACGTTCTTGCGAGCTTCATCGCGCAGAACAGCGATGCAGTCGGCACCTGGGAATCCGATCCCGCCGTCGGCGAATACAAGGTCACCCGGTTCTTCGATGAGTACCGGGAGGATGACTGGTACCAGACGTCAATGACCGTGACAGGCGACCTGGGCTTTGCCGAGCTGTCGTTCACCGCTTCGGATTTCAGCCGGGATATCAACTACGAATGGGACAACATGGCGTATGAGCAGTGGAGAACCGCTTATTACGGCGCGTATTATCCCTTGTACGACACCGACTATCAAAACGGCTCGACCTTCAACTGGCAGGGCCAGGAACGCTATTCGTTCGAAGCGCGGCTGACATCGCAGGGCGAAAGCCGGCTGCAATGGATGGCCGGCGCGTTCTACGAGGACGTTTACGACTGGTGGTTCTACGGCGCGCTGGTTCCGGACCTGACCTCGACCGACGCATGGGCCGAGGCGCAGTATCAGGCCAACGTTGCCAATTACTACGGCTACGACGTGCAGTATCCGCTGCCGCCGAGTGACATCTACTATCAGGAAACGTTTGACAAGCACATAAAGCAGACGGCGGTTTTCGGCGAAGTGACATACAAGCTTACCGACCACTGGGACGTGACGGGCGGCGTGCGCTGGTTCGAATACGATCGCAAGGAATTTGATATCACCGAAGTTCCGAAAGGCTTACCGGTCGAGGGTGGCCTGGACACTGGCGGGCGAACGGAAAGCGCCGGCGTATCGAACGATACGGTACTCAAGTTCAGCACTCAGTATCATGTCGACGACGATCGCATGATGTATTTCATTTACAGCGAAGGTTTCCGATTAGGCGGTAATAACAGCGGACGCGCAGCGGCAACGGGCCAGATTCCATTGGCCTATGGGCCGGATACCCTGACCAACTACGAGACCGGGTTGAAAAGCGAATGGCTGGACAACCGGCTGCAGGTGAACGTCTCCCTGTTCCACATGGAATGGGACGACATTCAGATCAATGACCGCGCCGATGACGGGCCCTGGTGGGTGGTCGGGACCGTCAACGCTGGCGCCGCGGAAACCACGGGTGCCGAAATCAACGGCACGATGTACATCACCGAGAACCTGATGCTCGAAGCCAGCGCGTTTCTGGCACAGCCGGAGTTCTCCGAGACCTTCGTAAAACAGGACGGCGACGTCATTGAAAAAGGCATGACGATGCCGAACTCGCCGGAACGCAAATACTGGGCAGCATTGCAGTACACGGTTCCGGCTGTCGATTTCCTCAATGGCGATCTCTGGTTCCGTTACGACACGAGCTATCAGTCGGAAACGATCAACAGTCTCACGAACGTGGTTCAGAGGGATCCGACCGGCATCGTCCCCTCCTGGAATTCTTCGAATTTCCAGGTGGGAGTCGAGCTGGAAAGCGAATGGGACATTTCGCTCATGGTGCGCAACGTGTGGGACGACAAGAGTATCAACTGGCTGAACACCTATAGTTATGGACCGTTTTTCGGGGATGCCAGATTCGCCGCGGCGGAATCGTTGCAGAAGCCGCGCACCATCAGTCTTACGGTGCGCAAGAGCTTTTGACCGGAAGGGGAGAAGTAAAACGCGGAGAGCGCGATCAGCCTGAGCGGCGAAAAGCTGGCGATTCGATCGGGCACCCCGCATGAAACTCATCACGACCTCCGTCGTCCGCGGCAGCAACCAGGGGGAAAGCCACGGTGGCGTCTATCTCATCGACCTCGCTGCAAGGTCGGTCGAGCAGACGATCGACTGGAACAAGACCGACATCGACTGGCAGGGTCGCGGCTGGGACCGCGGCCTGCGCGGTATCGCGTTCGACGGCGAAACGGTATACATCGCGGCCAGCGACGAGCTGTTTGCCTATACGCCGGCCTTCGAACCGGTGGGCAGCTGGCGTAACCGCCATCTGCGTCATTGCCACGAAATAACGGTCCACGAGCGCACGCTGTACCTGACGTCGACAGGATTCGACAGCATCCTGGGCTTCGATCTCGATAACCAAAGTTTTCACTGGGCCATGCATGTGGCAACGGAAAACTTCCGCTTCAGGGGTAACGCCTACGATCCGGCGGGTGATGCCGGGCCGTTACCGCTCAACAAATTGCACCTCAACAATGTGTACTGCAACGGCAACGGCATGTACATCGGCGGCCTGCGTACCGGCGGCATGTTGCATTACAACGGCAAGGCCATTCACATGGCAGCCGAGTTGCCGCCGGGTTCGCACAATGCGCGGCCGTTTCGCGACGGCGTGCTGTTCAACGACAGCGAAGCCGATGCACTGCGCTACGCCGGACGCGGCGAAGGCCTCGAGGATCGCGCGATGCGCGTGCCGAAATATCCTTCCGGGGAACTGACGCACACCGACATGGACGACAGCCGTCTCGCGCGACAGGGCTTCGCGCGCGGTCTTTGCGTATTGTCGGACACGCAGGTAGCTGGCGGCTCCTCGCCGTCGACGGTCACGGTTTACGATCTCGCCGCGAATGAAAAGCGGCTGTCGGTGAACCTCAGCCGTGATATACGGAATGCGGTGCATGGGCTGGAGGTGTGGCCTTACGGTTGAGGATTGGTCGCCCGCAATGGCGGGCTCCAACAATGCCTGCGATAACGCCTGGCGAAACCCTGTAGGAGCCCGCCATTGCGGGCGACCGCCGCGCTACAGCCCGGCATTCTTCGCCGCGTCCGGCAATTTTTCCAGGATGAACTGAAACTCTTCCTTCCACAGGTCCAGATGCTTCTCATAGCGCCGCCATTTGCCCAGCGCTTCGCGGTAAATCGGCTGGCGCACCTGTTCGGAACTGGCGGTCTTTACCGCTCGATCGGTTTCATGAAAGCGCACGCAGGCATCCTCGAACGGCAGGCCGCAATGTTCGAGAATGCGCCGTACCTGCCCTTCCAGATCGCTTACGGTTTCTTCGTAGTGAACGTCGAGTACTTTTCCCGGCAACACCGTGTGCCAGTGTTGCATGGTGTTGTAGTACTGCCTGTAATAGTCGGCGAGATCCATCATGTCGTAGGTGAAATTCTGCCCCTTGCCGAACAGCTGCTTGTAGGCACCGAGACAACTGTCGAGCGGATGCCTGCGGGCGTTGATCACTTTCGCGTTAGGCAGAACCAGTTGCAGGAACCCGACGTGCGGGAAGTTGTTCGGCAGCTTGTCTGTGAAGAAGGGCCTGTCCGTCATGCGATGCCGGCGCGTCTCGTCGATGTACTGCCGGCCGTATGCACGCCAGTCCTTTGCGCGTAAATCCTTCACGCTTCGCGGGTACCGCTGGTCGTTCGGCCTGTATCGGCCGGTTGAAGCCGCAATCTTGCTCAAGTCAGGCAACTCGGACGTACCTTCGACCTGGCTGTGACTCGCAAGAATCTGCTCGATGAGCGTTGAGCCGGAGCGCGGCAGGCCTACGATAAAAATGGGATCGGGAGCATCGAATCCGTTCCCGCCGTGCTCCTCGAGGAACTTCTGGCTGAACACCTCGATGATCTCGGTCTGGCGAAACTCCATCTCCAGCGCATCGTGAGCAACCTGCATGCGTTGCCCCTTGTTGCCGCTGTCGTAGTAGTGCCACGCCGTGTCGTAATCCTGCCTATCCTCGTAAGCTTTGCCCAGCGCGAAGCGAAAATGCACATCGGCGCTCACGCTGAGGTCGTCGCGCTCGAGCTGCTCCTCCATGGCCGCCACTTCCTCGTCCTCGAAGCGAAATACCTTGAGGTTTGCCATGCTCCAGTAAACTTCCCCGAAATCGGGTTTCGCCCTGATCGCGGCCCGATAGGCCGTCAACGCACCGGCCTGGTCGCCGAGCGTCTTCAGCACGTGCGCGTAACCCATCTGCATGCCCGGCGAATCCGGGTTCAATGCAATTGATTTCGCGTAGGCCGCGACGCTTCTCTCCGGATAACTCGCGTACGCATACGCGTTGCCGAGCCCACCCCACGCATTGGCATTGTCCGGCTCCAGCTGCGTCGCCTTCAGGTAACACTCGATCGACTCCATGTGCCGCCCTTTCTCGTGCAGCACGGCGCCGAGCAGATTCCAGGCTGCGGCATAGTCAGGCGCGACCTGGGTGGCCCGCCGCAACAATGCCTCGGCGTCACTCAGGTTCTCTTTGTCCCGCAGATAAATACTTGCAAGAAACCGCATTGCATCGACGTTGTCGGCGTTGTTCCTCAATGCACGGTGAAAAGTCTCGATCGCCTCGTCCTTGCGGCCGGCTTTGAGATGGTTCGCCCCCTCCGCCACGATGCCCTTGTCGGGGTCCCGCTCGAAGTATTCCTCGAATGCCAAATCCGCTTCGCTGCCCCGCCCGAGTTCCGCAAGCGCCTGCCCCAGCTTCTTGTGCACAAGCGGCAGGCGCGGTTCGAGTTCGATCCCCTTTTCGAAGCAGGCAACCGCCTCCTCGAAACGTCTCTGCAGAGCCAGTACGCTGCCGATGTCTTCATGCAGATGTGGATTCCCAGGCTCCAGCGACAGCGCAAAGCGGAGCTGTTCCGCTGCTTCGTCAAGGCGGTTCTGCTTCATCAACGCATGGCCGAGAACGCGCAAATGCTCGGCGGAGCCGGGATTGAGGACGAGATAGTCCCTGCAGATTTCTTCGGCACGCAGCGGGCGATTTGCGCGCATGGCGCTGACCGCGGCGCCGAGACTCGCGTCTTTCGCAGGGCGAGCCTCGGGCGACCCGCCTTTGTTTGGCGACATTGGCGTCATGTCAAAGTCTCAGCGCGTCAGGTGCCGGACTTGGATTTTTGGACATTTCGCAGTGGGTTGATTCAGATCGCGTGTCCAAATGAA
>JBBDXW010000018.1:0-42760 GCA_040902105.1 Woeseia sp. | reverse complement strand
CGAACAAGCCTCATTTTGAGAGTCCGGGGTGTCGTCATAGCGGGGGAAGTCCAGTTGTTGAACTCCCCGCATTCGAGCGTGTAATCGGGATGGAGCAGCACGAACGGATAACCCGATCTCGAACCGTGTGGCTTCAGCTGCAACGACCAGCCGCCCAGCTCGAGCCGCGCCCCCTCCCTAGCCTTGGCAGCTCTGAGCCGCCTCGCTCCAGGTTCAAAGTCTCGAAGCTAAGTTCGCTATTTGGCGTTGGCGTCAGATAGTAGGCCGCCTGCACCGTATCGAACCCGGCTAGCAGGAGTCGGAAGTCAGATGCGGAAGGGGACGCCATGTCCCCTATCTTATGGGCACAGCAGAGGGGCCGTCAAGTCCCCTTTGCCTAATCGCGGGCGATTTCGCTCCGGTGCTCGATCTTGATGTCGCCGCTTACGATCTTCCAGAAGTTGTCAAACTTCTCGGCCATCCGGAGGCCTATTGACCGGCGCGCGCTGGGCCCTTCGTCGGGGAAGAATTCCCGGAACGTGATCCCCAAGATTTCCTCGTATTTCCGGATGGTCCGCTTGCTGTGCACCAGCACCAGGACCCGCCACCCGAACTGATGGCCAATACGGAGAATCCCGATAGCCTTCTCCAGCTCATCAAGCGGGCCTTGAAACTCAAGAATGGCACGCTTCTCGATGGCTTGAAGCTCGGCGCGCTGCTTCTCGCTCAGGTTAGCAAACAAGGACTCGCGGGACTTGCTCAAGCGGGGCATATTGAGCACCTCTGCCGGCCAAGATAACCCAGAAAGGGGACCCCAGCAACCCTTACCAAGCACCGCGCCAGGTCAACTTGTTGTCTGCCTAGAGACCTTGCACTACATTCACGGCTGGGGATCCGGGGGGAGCCCCCGACTCACCACATCCGTAACCCCCCGTGTTACTCAGACGGGGCAAGAGACCCGCGCCAGTATGACCATCATCGTCACCTACGCGTGCTACCCCGTGGTGATCCAAGTGGCGGATCGCCGTCTGACTTTGCCGGACGGAACGCTCGTGGACGACGATACTACCAAGTCAGTTCTGTGGGATCATTCTTGGCTAATTGGCTATACCGGATTGGCGCGGATACAAGGCAAGCCAACTTACCAATGGATCGCTGAGCTCCTTGCAAACCACCATCAGCAATTGAAAGCCGGCTACCTCGACAGGAACCTTGCCCTGCTCGGAAAGGAAATCGCAAACGCTTTGACCGCGGAGCGCGTAAAGCCTTCCTGCAAAATGCTTGCGATCGTGGGCGCTGGATGGGGAGTTCCGTGGGATGTAGGAGAGCCTCCGCCCGCTGGACTACGGCCCTACATATGGCACCTTTCGAACTTCCATGACAAGGAAGGAAACAGCACGTGCCAAATAAGGAGTACCGTCGATTTCCAAGTGGCCCGCGGTCGCCCCCTGAAGAAGACGGAGATGGGGGTGCTGACCCATGGGCAAGAAATGAATCCCATGCTGTGGTCCAAATTATGCCGACTCCTGCGCAAGGCGCGTATCCGGGCGCTAGGTCCCAACGCTCCAGCGCGGCTGATCGTGGATGCAGTGCAGCGCATGGAGAACCCCCGAGTTGGCAAGTCACTGTTGATTTGCTCGTTACCCGTGCCTACGGCCCAGCGGGATCAATTCGTCTTGAACGAACGTCCGAACTTGGCACGTCCAAGCTTCTGGTACAGCCAACCCGATGGCGAGTGGCGCGTGCAGCGCGGCCCCATTTTCGTAGATGGTGGGAACATTGAAGAAATCATCGAGGCGCGTTACGGGGATGCAGTGAGCTGGCCAGGAAAGGTGCGGCCCGACGCGCTCCGCTAAGCAACCTAATCGGAGGACCGCGCGAAAGGCGCTGCGCCCTAGTTAAGAGATTCTAAGGATCTCGTGCCAGTGCCCAGATTCATCACCTTTGGCGCGCCATATAATCAAGGTACGTACCGGTCACATCGTTAACACTTTCTCCGGGGCGACTGACTTCACAGCTTGGCGCCAAACATCTTTTTCCTCAGGCGTTGTGCCCGTCTGCGAAGTTCAAAGAAGAACGGCATGGGGTCGCTCATCTGCAACTCCTCGATCCGTTCGCCTCGCCTTACGCGCAGCACATCTCGGAGGATGTTCCATCGACCTCTACCCTTTTCGTCTGCCGGCAAATGGAGATTTTGCCGCTGTCGCCGAAGCCTGGTCCAAAGGTATTCAAAGTCTCCCCAGAACCACCGCGTGCGGACCCCGACCCGATAGGACGGAGTTCCCATAAAAGGCCGCTTGAGAAGCATGTCAATCAGCATCCGCGGAAAGTCCACGCCAGCGTCGACGGCTAGCTGGAGCGAGCCCCAGAAACGACCGTTCACCTCCATCAGATATGGCTCACCCGATGCAGCCGAGCGCTTGAATTCGACCATGGCGACACCTTCCCAGCAAACTGACTGCAGGAGACGCAAACTGAGTGACAGAAGGTTCGGTGGCACCTCGATGCTCTCCCGGTAGGTGCTTGCGCCACCGGAAGGGGGATACTCGCGGAGGCGAGTGTGAGCAAAGCTTGCCCGAATATTCTGCCCGTCGGACAAAAGAAATACACCTTCGCCGCGGCCGATGATTCGTTCCTGGACCAGAACTGGAAAAGCCTCTTCAGGCAAACTCGCTGTCGCTTCAGCCAGATCTGCTGGCGTGGTTGCAAATTTGACAAACAACCGTTGCGGGCGGCCGCCAATCAGCACGACTGAACGGTGAGGCTTGATTACACACGGATATCCGACTGTTTCGGCAGCTTGAAACAACCCATCTCCCGGTTCATTTACAACAACAGAATTTGGAATCGCGAACCCTAACGATTCAGCATGGATCAGAAGTTGCGACTTATCGCTGAGAGCTTTGTACGCTGCCGGCGTCGGAGCGGCCACTTTGGAGCGTCCAATGCTGCCCTCGGGAAAGTCTCGAAGAACGCACGTCATAGCCTTGTCTGAAATGGGCACGACAATATCAATGCCCTGCATGTCGATCAGTGCTCGAAGTCGTGTCGCGGCAACGGCGCAGTACCCAAATTCCAGCGTATGCACCTCATTGCAATACCGAGAAACCGCGGCTATCGCAGGAAGTTCAGGCGCGGTCACAATGCAGGTGTGGCCAGCGCGTCCGAGCGATCGTACTACGGCAAGGGCCGACCGGTGCTGGCCATCAACAACAAGAACTCGCGCCATACTCTCCTCATCTAACGGCGGCCGATTGCCACGACTGATTGCAAGGCACAACACAGTTGGCGACTTGCTCTGTGACGAGCAGCATCGAAAGGAAACCCGAGGTTTCCGACAAAAACTGCTTGAGCCGTTGAATCTCTAAGCCGGTAGTCGCAGCACACGACGTATGGTTCGCAAGCCCCGAAGGTCCCTGGATTCGCGCCTGATGCGGCCAAATGCGACAAATGCGCGCATAGCGGCATTTGGGGGCCACTCGTGGTAGGGGATCTTGTTGAAGTCGAAGAGAACCGGGTCAGGCAGCCCGCTCACGCTCCGCATTACAAGTACATTCGAGGGGTGCAGATCAAGGTCAAAAATTGCATGCTCGTGGGCGGTGCGAACGATGCTTACTAGCGCCGCGTTAACTCGTAACCGCTCTGATTCACTAGCTGACACGGCGAAAGAGGCCAGCGGCACGCCAGTCACAAATTCCTGCAGGAATACCTGCCGGACTCCACGTGAGACGAAGCCTAACGGCCTGGCAATTTTGCCGCGAAGTCCGTGCGTGGTGAACAAGGAAAGATTGCGCTCGTATTCGAAACGCGCAATCGGCAGTGTATAGCGAGCGGCGTGCTTGGCGATCGCACGGTCCGAATACAGCTTGACCACGAAATCTTGTCCCCAGCTGTTCGCGCGCCATGCCGTGCAGCGCCGGCCACTGCCAATTGGGCCGATGATGCTGATTTCCTGGGGCTCCCGGCTCATTCGTCGCGTTCAATTTTCTTCACAATGGTGTCGCGCAGCCCACAACGGAACGGTAAGACACAAAGCAAATAAACCAAAACTTTCCCGGAAATCTGCATTCTCCGCCTGAAAGGTGCCATTGATACTTGCGTCCCGAATCCGACTACGATTCAAAGGATAATTGATCAACATTGGTTCCCGGCGGGAGACGCATTACATTCCCGTGACACTGAGGTTAGGCGTTGGCAAGCGGAAGGTTAGGAAAGGGTAAGAGGCCTGAAGAACACCAGAGATTCCAAGGCGTAAAGAAAAAATGGAATGAAGTCGCACATTGTTGCTAATCGCTGCCTGCTCGTTCGTTACCTGACTTCTGCTTGAACATGCTTTCTGATACCTATAATGTCAGCCGCAATCAAAGCTTCTTTCGTCGCAACGACGCAGCCGGTCCCCTCCATAGCAGCAGCATCGGGATGAAGATCAGGCAACGCATCTATTTTTTACAGTTCGTCATCGCTGGCACTGTACTGCTCATGGCAACGATAGCGGTCGTCTCAATCCGCTTTGGTGGGTTCTACATGCAGCGCGTCGAGTGGGCCAATCGTCAACTGGAAGCGATTACGTCGGTCACTCTGCACGCCAATCGGTTTTCCGAGCAGATTGCTGAGCTGTTGCTGATCGGTGAGGCCGAGCGCAGTGACTACGAAAGCGCCAGGTCAGACCTGGAAATCGAATTTGACCGGCTCGAGAAGATCACCTTGCGCGAGCATGATTTTCTTACCAACGAAGGCCAGCCCAGCGACTCCAAGGACGAATTGTATCGGCTGGAGCGCATGCGCGAGCTTCAGAGGGAGATGGACGCCGCGGTCGACAATCTCGTTTCATTACGGAACGCCGGCCGCGGGGACGAGGCAATTCAGCTGTTCCGCAGCGACATCGAGAATCGACTCGATGCCGAGTTCGAGCATCTTTTGCGGTCCGCCGTGCTCGACGAGCAGGAGGAGGTCGAACTTGCCGAACACGAGGCTGCGGCACTTTGGTCGCGTCTCTTGCAGATTATTGCCGTGGCAACACTTGCGGCTCTTGCCATATGCCTCACGACGGCTAATCGCCTTGCACGGGCGCTGCTGCGGCCGGTATCTGCTCTGATTGAGGGTACGGGTGCCATCAGCCGCGGAGAGCTCAACCATCGTCTGGACAAAAGCGGCGACGACGAACTTGGAGTGCTGGCAAACGGCTTCAATCGAATGGCCGAACAACTTGAAAGTCAGCGGCAACTCGTTCTCGGCGCGCAGACGGATCTCGAACACCAGGTCGCGGACCGCACCTGGGAACTCGCGGATGCCAATGAGCGATTGTCGGCGCTCGACAGACTGCGCGTACAGTTTCTCGCAGACATCAGTCACGAGTTGCGAACGCCGCTCACCGCGCTGCGTGGCGAAGCGGAAATTACGCTGCGCAGGCCGCCGGATTCGGCTAGCGACTACCGCGACGTGCTGCATCGCATCGTCGGCCTGGCGAAGGATATGAGCCGTCTGGTAGAAGACCTGCTTCTTCTGGCGCGCAGCGAGAACGACACGCTTCGGTTCGAACTGGGCCGCGTGGCCCTTCAAGCCGTCATCGATAAGGTCAGCCGTGAGGGGAGCGCTTTAAGTCGTGGCAAAGGAATCGAGCTCGAAATCGTGTCTCCCGGGGAACCGATTTGGATCGCAGCCGACGCTCAGCGCCTGAGCCAGGCGCTGATGATTGTGATTGACAACGCAATCAAGTATTCGCCACCCGGAAGTAAGGTTAAGATGCGCGTTGAGAGCCACGACGATGACGCCAGCGTTGTCATCCGTGATCAAGGCCAGGGCATCCACGCTGACGATCTGCCGCACGTGTTCGATCGCTTCTATCGCGGCGGAGCACATGACGGCAGCGGGCTGGGCATCGGGCTGGCCATCGCTAAATCGCTGATCGAAAAGCACGGTGGCGACATCAGCGTCACCAGCGAGTCAGGTAGCTTTACCGAGGTCGGAATCAGGATTCCCCGCATCTGAGTAGGCACACGGTGGCGAAAGTATTGTTGGTGGAGGATGACTCCCGGATATCGCAGTTCATCAAGCGTGGACTGGAAGCCGAAGGTTATGTTGTCGACCTCGCCGTCGAGGGCGGGCAGGCATTGTCCTTGGCACGCGACCACGACTACGAGCTCATCGTGCTCGACCGCATGCTGCCGGGACGCGACGGAATGGAAATTTGCCGCTTACTCCGGGTCGAGAAAAACGAGGCGTTGATCCTGATGCTTACAGCCATGGACACCCTGCAGAATAAAATCGATGGGCTACGATGCGGCGCCGACGACTACATGACCAAACCGTTCGCGTTCGATGAGCTGCTTGCACGGATGGAGGCGCTGAAGCGGCGCGGTGGCAAGCCAGCCGCTGACCCGGTCTTGCAAATAGGAGACCTGACCCTTGACTCGGACGCAAAGAAAGCATGGCGCGGCGACAGGGAGATTACGCTCACGGCACGCGAATACGCGCTTTTGTCCTATCTGATGCACAACGCGGGTACGGTGGTTAGCCGTAATCGGCTGCTCAACAATGTCTGGGGCATGGACTTCGACCCGGGAACGAAGGTAGTCGATGTCTACATCAGCTACCTTCGACGCAAGATAGACGAGGACGGCGAACCGCCTATGATTAAAACCGTGCGCGGCTTCGGTTACATCTTAGCCGAACCGGAGTAGCCAGCCACAAGCAAGCATCGACGTGTTCCGTTGCTATCGATCTTTGCGATGGGGTCCGTTCCGGGGACATAGGTAACAGATTATACCGGCGGTGGGTGTCAAGATAGTTGTCACCCCTCTCTCGGGAAGGGCAATGGGTCCGTTCCGGGGACATGGGTTACGGATTATACCGCCGGAATAAAGTGTCACCCTTCTCTCGGGAAGCACACGCAGGTCAGAACAACTTTGCGACAGTGCCCATCGGAATGTACAGCCGCGATGGATCGGACGTGAGTCGCTCGAAGCCATACTGCGCGTAGAAGCCGGCCGCCGCTTCGCCTTTTGCGTCGACGATGACGACGGCCGACCCGATAGCGTATCGTGCTGCATGGGCACGACTGAGCGCGTCAAGAAGTAGCTGCTCCCCAAACCGGTTACCTCTGTGCGCCGCGCTGATAGCAAGTCTGCCGATCAGCGTGGCTGGAACATCCGGGTAGCGCGGTAATTTCGGCTGCAATCCAGGTGGCAGTCGCGCAAGCTGGATGCTTGCGCTTGATAGCGTGTAATAACCAATGACGGCGGTCGGGTTATCGTCTGCTATCAGGACGTAGCAGACTGAGACGCTTTTCTTTGCATCGGACGCGGCGCGTTCGCGTAGATACCGGTCAAGTCGCTCGACGCCGCAATTGAAGCCCTTGCGATTGTGGACCCGCGTGTCCAGCAGGACAACAGAAACCGGCACTATGAGTTGGCTGTTTTATGCCGTTTAGCAGCCGCGCGCAGCTTCGCATTGGGCGCAGGAGGATTCAGCAGCGCCGTAGCCAGCTGCACACTGTCCCGAGCATTGAGTTTCATGTTTTCGTAGTTCCTGATCGTGCGCACGGCCGCATCTTCGACGGCGGCCAATACGAATTCGCTAAAGCGTCGGCCACTCAGGCTGACTGCCTTATCGATCGTATCGCGCAAATCGGTAGTGCACCGCACCTCGATCCGCTTGTTCATCGCAGTCGTCATTTCATTGCCTCCGTGTTGGGCGCTAATTGTACGGCGGATTGCCGTACAGTGTCAAGAAAGTGTAGAACTCCGATGATATTCGGTTTCCCGGAGGGCGGTGGAGTCCGGCTCAGGGTGAGTTTCCTCACCCTGAGCGTTCATCCTTCGGCAATACGAGTAGCCGCTCGCTGCCATACGCGCACAATCCGGACATGCCTCGGATCGCGCCGGTAGACGATGCGGAACGGCGGGCGAATGAGCTCTCGCAAGAAGGGTTGATCGAATTCAGGGACGAACCGGCCCATGTCGGGGTGATTCGCCAGCGCTTCGATGCTCTCGACAATTTCGCCTACGATTCGATCGCCGACCTCGGGTACACCCTGCTCTGCATACCAAGCTTTCAACTTCTCCAGATCCACGACCGCGGATTCCGCGAACCGAATGACGGCCTTCGGCATCCCGGCTACTTGAGTCCGAGTCGTGCCTTCGCCTGGGCCGGGGAGAGCTCCCTGCCGGCTTCGAGGTCCGCGAGGCCCGTAACCACCGCGCGCATGAAAGCCCGCTCCTCTTCGGCCGTCTCGTAGTCGGCCAGCGATTGCACGACGGCGACTCCGCGCCCGCGGCTCGTCAGCAACACCGGCCGGCGCGCCTCCGTCGCATGCTTGACCACCCGGCCCGGATTGACCTTGAGATCGGTGAGGGGGACGATGTCCTCGGAGAATTTCGTGCCCATGATCGCTGTCCTCTGCCCCTGTTAAATGGGCTGATAATAGCACCTGTAAACAGGGCTTTCTATAGCACCAGGATCTTTATGATTTATCACGCGAAGAAATGAACGCTACGTCCTCGTACGACCTGCTCATCATCGGCACCGGCACCGCCGCGACGGTCGTGGCCAACACCATACAGGCTGAGGGCTGGCGGGTGGCGGTGATCGATTTCCGCCCGTATGGCGGAACCTGCGCGCTCCGCGGTTGCGATCCGAAGAAGGTGCTCGTTGGAGGCGCGCGCGCCGCCGATCATGTAAGGCGCATGAGCGACAAGGGTATTCACGGGGATGCGCGCATCGAGTGGCCGGGACTGATGGCTTTCGAGCGAACGTTTACAGATCCGGTGCCGGAGCAACGCGAGCAAGGCTTTGCGGACAAGGACATCGAAACCTGGCGAGGCAAGGCAAGGTTCATCGGACCGACGACACTGGAAGTCAACAGCCAGCGGGTGGAGGCGCGCCATATCCTGATTGCCGCAGGTGCGGAGCCGATTCAGCTCGGTATTGCCGGCGAGGAACACCTGATTACGAACGAAGAGTTCCTGACCATGGAGAAACTTCCGCGCCGCATCGCCATCGTCGGCGGCGGCTACATCGCGGCCGAGTTTTCGAATATCGCCGCCGTCGCCGGCGCCGGGGTGACAGTATTCCAGCGCGGCGATCGCATGCTGGAGCAATTCGATCCGGAGCTGGTCGGCTGGCTCATGGAGGCGTTCACAGCGCACGGGATTGACGTGCGGACGCAAACGAACGTCGAAGGCATCGAGAAGCGGGCAACTGGTTACGCCGTCCGGTTTTCAACGAAACAAAAATCCGGGACCGTTGAAGCGGACCTCGTCGTGCATGCGGGCGGAAGAGCGCCCGCCCTCGAGGAACTCGATCTCGAGGCGGCCGGCATCACAACCAGCAAGGGCAGGCTGTGCCTGAACGACTACCTCCAGAGCACATCGAACGCTGCCGTCTATGCCGCCGGTGACGCAGCACAGGCTGGGCCGCCGCTGACACCCGTAGCCAGCCACGATGCGAAAGTCGTTGCGGCAAACCTGCTCGAAGGCAACCACGTGAAGCCGGACTATCGCGGCGTGCCGAGTGTGGTATTCAGTATTCCACCGATTGCCGCCGTTGGAATGGGCGAACAGGCCGCGAAGGAACAGGGCAAGAAGTTCCGCATGAAAAGCAGGAAGGCCTCGGACTGGTACACCGCACGGCAGGAAGCGCAACCGACTTACGGCTTCAAGGTATTGGTGGAAGAAGACACGAACCGGATCCTCGGCGCGCATCTTGTGGGTCCGCACGCAGATGAGGTGATCAATCTGTTCGCGCTCGCGATTCGCCACGGCCTTACGGCCGAAGATCTGAAGACGACGATGTTTGCCTACCCGACCGGAGCGTCAGACATCGCCCATATGCTGTAACTCTATTAAATGACGGCCGGCATGACGCAGCCTTTTGTCCGACAATTCACGCTTCTGGAATATATGCTCAGGCGCGAGCGGCTGTTCCTTACGCTCGTCCTTTTGCTGATTACGTTGCTGAGCTGGTTCTGGATTGCTGCGATGGCGAGGGACATGCACGGGTCCATGCATGGCCTCGCGGCGTGGATGATGAGTCCTGCCTGGGATGCGACACACCTCCTGCTGCTGTGGGCCATGTGGGCCGTAATGATGGTCGCCATGATGCTGCCTTCCGCGGCGCCGACGCTGCTGTTGTATTTGCGTGCAGCGCGTACACAGGAAGAGAGGTTGTCTACCTTAGGAGTCTACGCGCTTGCGGGCGGATACCTGTCCGTATGGGCCGCTTTCAGCGTGGGTGCAACGCTGCTCCAACGGGTCCTGGCGGCACAGGAGATATTGTCACCGATGATGGAGCCGGTCTCTGCGATCGCGAGTGCCGCGTTGTTGTTCACTGCCGGTGTGTATCAGATGACGCCCTTGAAGCGCGTGTGCCTGCGGTCGTGCCGGTCGCCGCTGTCGTTCCTGATGCGGCGTTGGCGGCCGGGATGGATCGGCGCATACCGCATGGGCCTTGAACACGGCGCTTACTGCCTGGGATGCTGCTGGGCCCTGATGTTGCTCCTGTTCGCAGGCGGGGTAATGAACCTCGCCGTCATAGCCGCGCTCAGCGCATGGATATTTATCGAGAAATTATTACCGCCGGGCGAACACGCCACACGCGTGAGCGGCGTGCTGTTGATTGGCACCGCCGTCTGGATGCTGGTGGTTTGATCAGGCAGCTTTCGCCGGTGCGTTGGTCCAGTCGAAATCGTAGAGAATCCAGTTGGTGTTCTCGAATTGCAGCGACAATTCCCCTGCCTTCGCCCGGAAAGACCCTTTACCGCAGCGGCCGCGCGTCCAGATAAACCCGTCCGGCAGGTCGACATTGGCCAGGTGCTCGTCGCCGGTAACCGGATTCTTGAAGGTATCGCCGCGTCCTTCGGCAATACCGGCCGCGCGGAATACGCTCTTCAAGCCCTCGCCCTCGATGGTGATTCTGGCCTTTTCCAACCCCACGACGGCAAACGTCGGCCCGAGAAGTTCCCAGGGCAGTCCGCCAAGTTGTCCGGTGCAGATCTGTGACAGGGCCTCGATCTGTGCGTCAGCCGTGGACGGGTCGACAACAAACACGGCTTTGCCGTTGCCCTCGTGTATCGCTTTGGGCCAGTCGATAACCGCTGCGCATTTGACACCCGACAACTCGACCTCGCCACACGAGCCCTCCGCGATGTCCATCCCTACGAGTGCACGGCAACTTCCGTCTTTCGAATTGGGGAACCCCGCGAAATTACAGCCGCAGCCGAAATCGCAATTGCAGAACTCGTATCCTCGTCCGCGGAGCGACCATGGTTTTCCGGTTGCCATCACAATACCTCCCAAAAAGACAGTCCTGTTTAGCCCGGTAAGTGCCCCTTAAGCCTAGTGCACTCCGGGACTCCGGGCAAGAACCGGCGCCAGGACGAAATCAAAGCGAGCTAACCTTCGCGTACCTCTGCATGCAGCTCTCGCCAGGCAGCGCCGAGAACCCGGATTGCCGACCGCAGGAACAGGATCAACAGCGCGGTCGCTATTGCGAGATCCGGCCAACCCGAGTCGAACAGCCAGACAGCGATTGTGGCAACGACGACGGCCGAGCCTTCCATAACATCGTTACGCGAACACTCCCAGGCGGAAGCCATGTTGATGTCGCCATCGCGATAAGGCGTCAGCAGACGAAGGCAGAAGAGATTGGCACCCAGGTTCAGCAGCGCAGCCAATCCCATCGTCTCGACGACGGGCGTTTCCGGGTTCAGTGTTCGCAAAGCGATCTGAAGCGCGACGGCAATTGCGGCCCCGAAGATCATTACTCCCTTGAACAGTGCCACGCGCGCCTTGACCGAACCGGCAGCGCCGACGACGGCGAAACTCAGCGCATAGGTCACTGCGTCCCCGAAGTTGTCAAGCGCACCGGACAGGAGTGACGTCGAGTCGCTCAGCATCGCTGCGGTGACCATCATGAGAAAGGTCGCGGCATTGATGACCAGCACGATCGCCAGCACCCGGCGCTGACACTTTTGCAAGGCTCCCGTGTCGATTGTGGGCTGGCAACAGCTGTCGCTCACAGCCGCGGCCCCAGGACATCGTTGGGACACAACACGCACGAATCAGCCATGTTTCTCGCCAAGGATGATAATTGCCATACCGGTCCGTTGCCGTTCTCGATGATCGGTGTCAACGCACTCGCTCGAACAGATCGACGAGTTCGATAATCTTGTTCCGCTTTTCGCCGATCGTTCCGGATTTCAGGGCATCGTCGACACACTCCCGGGCGTGCACTCGAAGAAGCTCGGTCTCTGCCTTTTTAAGTGCGGCTTTCACAGCCTGAATCTGCTGCAGGATATCGATGCAATAGCGGTCCTCATCCAGCATGCGACCGAGTCCCCTGACCTGGCCCTCGATGCGGTTGAGCCGTCGCGCGATGGCGTGGCGCGGGTTTTCTGTACCGGTCATTCTTTCTCCTGCTTGCTTGACATATACCCCATGGGGGTATAGCGTAACATGGATGTTGATCCCGCAGAAACTCTTCTTTCACTTGCTGATCGCGGCGTTTGCCCTCGGCGGTTTGCCGTGTCCCTGTCCGGCGCAAGCAGGCAGCGATGCGGGATCGCACGCCCATCATCAGAGTCAAACGCAATCGCCGGCCGCAACGGAGGCCTGTCAGCATGCGGAGTGCGTTACCGACTGCAGTCGCATCTCGGCCGATTCTTCGCGGCAAGACGCGACATTGCCTTGCAACGGCAAGTACCAGTTCGACGATTTCGACGCGATCGAGCCAGAGGCGATCGCAACTTCCCACCCCTCGCGATCTGTCGCCTGGACCGGTCCGCCGCCGCCGCGCTTATGGCTGGCGCACGACACCCCTGTGCGCCGGTTCGACCGCCTCCTCGATTAGATCCACGCCCGTTCGCAGTCCCGGCACACGCGTGCCGGCTGTCTGTCAAAGTTTTTAATCTTGCGTTCTTCCCCGGAGGTCCGCAAACGCCGCGCGACGCGTCGCGCCGGCGATAAATAAAACCGGAGCGACGGCATATGAAAACGATCGTGATGACACTATTGCTTGCAGCCTTGCTGTCAGTCGCCGGCGCAATGGCTTTTGTGTACGCGGGCATTTATGACGTTAGTGCGTCGACACCGCATGGCGCGGTTTCGAGCTGGGTCATGAAGACGACGATGCATTCCTCGGTTGCGCGGCGGGCCAGTCAGATCGAAGTTCCCGATCTCAGCGACGAGTTGCTCATGCTCGCAGGCGTGAACGATTTCGAGGAAATGTGCGTCCAGTGCCACGGCGCGCCGGGTAAGAAACCCGCTGCGGTAGGCCAGGGTCTGAATCCGCCAGCTCCGGATCTGGCCGAATCGGCGAACGAGATGACGGCGGCGGAGCTTTTCTGGATCACGAAACACGGCATCAGAATGACCGGAATGCCGTCGTGGGGGAAAACCCATGAAGACGCTGCATTGTGGCCCGTGGTCGCGCTGATGGTGGCGCTGCCGGAGCTCGATGCGGCAGCGTACGACCGTTTGCTGACTCGCGCCGAAGGCATGGGACATCACGCAAGCGAGGCGGCCGAAAACGCTCACGAGCACGGTGCCGGCGATGACAACCACGCGCCGCATGACAATAGCGAATCGGCAGACTCCCAAGAATCCGAGGAGGCGGAGCATGATCACGCTAGTCACGAGCACTGAGCACGGCAATCGTTTTAGAGATACGCATTGAACCCTGAATTCCCCCCGCTGCCGACTCCGCAAATCGGCAGCGAGTGTCGGCACGCTTGCAATGCTGGAGAGATGAAGAGGCATATTCGATGAACGCACATTCCGGAGACCGACATTGCCACAACGGTAGCACCGCGGCGGTCGGGCCCAAAGACAGCTACGACCGCGTGCCCGAAGGCTACGACGGTGTTGTCTATACCTGTCCGATGCACCCGCAGGTCCGGGACGTCCGGAACACCGGCTGTCCGATCTGCGGTATGGCGCTGGAGCCGGAAGGAGTCGTTGTCGGTGAGGAGGACACCAGCGAACTCGACGATATGACGCGGCGCTTTTGGGTGAGCGCCGTGCTGACACTACCGCTCATTATCTATGCCATGGGCGAGATGCTGCCCGGCCATCCGCTGGAAGACCTTATCCCCGCCGGCTGGCGGCAGTGGCTGCAACTGGCGCTCGCCGCACCGGTCGTGCTGTGGGGCGGCTGGCCGTTCTTCGTCCGCGGCGCGCAGTCCGTCCGCTCGCGGCATCTCAACATGTTCACGCTGATCGCGTTGGGCGTTGGCGTCGCGTTCGCTTATTCGATTGTCGCCATCGTGGCGCCGGGCATATTCCCCGATACGTTCCGCATGCCGTCGGGAGAGGTCGGTGTTTATTTCGAGGCCGCGGCCGTCATCACCACGCTGGTGCTGCTCGGGCAGGTTCTCGAACTCAGGGCTCGCACTCAGACCTCCGGCGCCATTCGCGCGTTGCTCGAACTGGCGCCGCCGCGCGCCCGTCGCATCACAAAAGAAGGTGACGAAGAAGTATCGCTGGACGCGCTGGCAGAAGGCGACCGGCTGCGGGTGCGTCCCGGCGAGAAGGTTCCGGTCGACGGCACGGTCGATGACGGCCGGAGCGTCATCGATGAGTCCATGATCAGCGGCGAGCCCGTCCCGGTGGCAAAGCAGAAGGGCGATGCCGTCATCGGCGGCACGGTCAACGGGACCGGCAGTTTCGTCATGACCGTGACGAAGGTCGGGGACGACACGCTGCTCGCTCAGATAGTGCGAATGGTGGCCGAGGCGCAACGCAGCCGCGCGCCGATTCAGCGCCTGGTCGACCTCGTTGCAGCCTGGTTTGTACCGGCAGTCGTCGTAATTGCGCTACTGACCTTCATCGTCTGGTCGTGGCTCGGGCCGCAGCCGGCGATGGCGTTCGGCATCGTGAACGCGGTCGCGGTATTGATCATCGCCTGTCCGTGTGCACTCGGGCTGGCGACTCCGATGTCGATCATGGTGGGCACCGGCAAGGGAGCGCGGCACGGCATCCTGATCAAGAACGCCGAATCGCTGGAAGTGTTCGAAAAGGTCGACACCATTGTCGTGGACAAGACGGGTACGCTGACCGAAGGCCGGCCAGCGCTGGTCACTATTCGGCCGGCGCCGGGCTTCGACGAAAACGAACTTCTGTCGCTGGCGGCGTCGGTGGAAACCGCCAGCGAACACCCGCTCGCGCAGGCAATCGTTGCCGGCGCCGGGAAGCGCTCGCTGCAATTGGCCACGGCTGAAGATTTCGATTCCGTGACGGGGCAGGGCGCACAGGCGAGCGTGTCCGGAAAGAAGGTGGCGATCGGCAATGCCAGGATGATGGAACGGGTCGGGGCGGTCGACCGATCGCTCGCGGAAGCCGCGGAAGCGTACCGGGCTGATGGACAGACCGTCATGTTCGTTGCAGTCGACGGCAAACCCGCCGGACTGATCGGCGTCGCCGACCCCATCAAGGAGACGACGCCGCGCGCGATAGAACAACTGCATGCTGCGGGGCTCAAGGTCGTGATGCTGACCGGCGACAGCGCCGGCACCGCCGCGGCGGTCGGCCGGAAGATCGGTATCGACGACGTTCGCGCCGACGTTTCGCCGGAAGACAAGCACCGTGTCATTCGCGAATTACAGGCTGCGGGTGCGAAGGTGGCGATGGCCGGGGACGGCATCAACGACGCTCCGGCCCTGGCGCAGGCCGATATCGGTATTGCGATGGGTACCGGCACCGACGTGGCCATGGAAAGCGCCGGTGTCACGCTGGTGCGCGGCGACCTGATCGGCGTCTCGCGCGCACGTTTACTCAGTCAGGCGACGATGAGGAACATCCGCCAGAATCTCTTTTTTGCTTTTGTCTACAACGCAGCAGGCATACCGATCGCCGCCGGTGTGCTGTATCCGGCTTTCGATCTGTTACTGAGTCCGATGATCGCCGCGGCGGCCATGAGTCTCAGTTCGGTATCGGTCATCGGCAACGCGTTGAGGCTGCGCCGGCTCGAGTTCCCGGACTGAGGAGAGGTCATGACTGTTACTTTCGACCGCAGGCAATTGCTGCGCGCCGCCCTGGTGGCCGGCGTGGGACTGTCGTTCCCCGGACTTTTCCCCGTCTGGGCGCGGAGCGGCACGCCCGGGCTGGTGCCCGGCATGCGCACATTGAGCGGTGAAGACATCGCTCTGACGATAGGCGACAGCCGCTTCACGGTCGATGGCCGTACCGGTCACGCAGTCACGATCAACGGCACTGTTCCGGCGCCGTTGATCCGGCTTAAGGAAGGCCAGAACGTGCGCATCGCCGTGACGAATACACTCGATGAGGACACGTCGATCCACTGGCACGGTGTGCTGCTTCCATTTGAAATGGACGGCGTGCCCGGCGTCAGCTTTCCAGGCATCCGTGCCGGCGAAACTTTCGTCTATGAGTTTCCGGTTCGGCACGCCGGCACGTTCTGGTATCACAGTCACTCCAATCTGCAGGAGCAGCTTGGACATTACGGGCCGCTGGTGTTCGATCCCGCCGGACCGGATCCCGTGCAATACGACCGGGAGCATGTCGTGGTGCTTTCCGACTGGACCTTCATGCATCCGCACATGGTTCTGCAGAAGCTCAAGAAGGAAGCGGGCTACTTCAATTATCAGAGGCATACGCTTGCCGGTCTGGTCGGCGAGAGCGGGCCGGAAGAACAGATGTCGCTCGCGGACCGATTGACGTGGAAGCGGATGCGCATGGACCCGACCGACATCGCCGACATTACTGCCTCGACCTATACCTATTTGATCAATGGTCACGGGCCGACCGGGAACTGGACCGGCCTTTTTCGCCCGAATGAGCGCGTGCGCCTTCGATTTATCAATGCATCGGCGATGACCGTCTTCAACATCCGGATTCCGGACCTGCCGATGACGGTGGTCAACGCGGACGGCAACGATGTGCGCCCGGTTGAAGTCGGCGAGTTCCAGATCTCGGTCGCGGAAACTTACGACGTGATTGTGCAGCCGACCGAGGATCGGGCGTTCACCCTGGTTGCGGAATCGGTGGATCGTTCCGGCATGGGTCGCGCCACGCTCGCACCGAGGCTTGGCATGACCGCACCGGTGCCGCCGCTGCGCCCGCGGCCGACGCTCGGGATGGACGATATGGGCATGGCCATGGACCACGGCATGGACCACGGCGACCTGGATATGAACGCGATGAACATGCGTGACGAATCGCTCGCGTCGCCCGGCATGCAGGTGGGCCCCGGCGTCGACATGATTGCAATGAACCCGCAGGACGCTGCCGGCAAACCGGGCCTCGGCCTCGAGGACGTCGGTCACAGAGTGCTGGTCTATACCGATCTCGTGGCGCTGAAGCCGAATCCCGATCCTCGGCCGCCGTCCCGATCGCTGGAGATCCATCTCACCGGCAATATGGAGCGCTTCATGTGGTCGTTCGACGGGCGGAAGTTCAGCGAAGTGGTCGAGCCGATCCGCTTCGCGCGCAACGAACGGGTGCGCGTGACGCTCGTCAACGACACGATGATGCAGCACCCAATCCACCTGCACGGTCACTTCTTCGAAGTGGTGAACGGCCATGCGGGTCATCACCCGATGAAGCACACAGTCAATGTACTGCCGGGGAGCAAGATCACGTTTGACCTGACGGCCGACAATCCCGGCGACTGGGCATTCCACTGTCACCTGCTCTACCACATGCACGCGGGGATGTTTAACGTTGTAACCGTTCGCCCGCTCGAAGGAGGTGCGACATGAAGCGGTTTTTTGTCGCGGTGTTGGCCGCATCGGCGACGACTCCGGTTTTGGCGCAGCATGAAGACCATGGAGCGGAAGAACCGTCGTCGCGTACGCCGCAGGCAACCGCGGAATCTTCCCCGCCGTCCGCCGCAGTCTCTGGTCCGGTTCACGCTGCCGACACCATTTTCGATCCACAGGAAATGGCAAAGGCCCGTGAGCAACTGCGCGCCGAAGAGGGTGGGATGACGACGTACCTGATCCTGGCGGACCGGTTCGAAACGCGCTTGAGTGACGGAGAGGAGAACTACTTGTGGGATCTTCAGGGCTGGTATGGCGGAGACATCGACAAGCTCTGGCTCAAGTCCGAAGGGCAGGGCGGTCTCGGCGACAATCTCGAAAACTTCGAAGTCCAGGCCCTTTACAGTCGCGCCATCGCGCCCTTCTTCGATATCCAGGCCGGCATCCGTCACGACGTTCGTCCCGATCCCGATCGCTCTCATCTTGTGCTGGGTTTGCAGGGCTTGCTCCCTTACGTCTTTGAGATCGATGCAGCGGCCTTCCTGTCGGACGAGGGCGATCTGACCGGCCGCCTGGAAGGCGAGTATGACCTGCAGATCAACCAGCGCCTGATTCTGCAGCCACGAGTCGAAGTTAACGTTGCGGCGCAGGAAGTACCGGAACTCCGCATCGGGTCGGGAGTCGGTTCCATCGAAGCCGGCATACGCCTGCGCTACGAAATCCGGCGGGAAATCGCACCCTACATCGGAATCGGCTGGGAACGAAAGCTCGGCGACACAGCCGACTTCGCCCGCGCCGCCGGCGAGGACCACGGCGGCTGGGAGGCGGTCGCGGGAGTGAAGTCGTGGTTTTGAGGGCGGTGGTCCGCCTCGCGCACGGCGTTCGAGTCGACGCCAGCAGATTGGTTTTGCGCTTCGATCGCTCACGAGCAGAGATCGTGCGGCGCGAAAATTAAAACTGAGCTCTTACGCAAAGAAACCAGACTTTGCTGCGGTCGCGGCGTTATCGGACGCCTCGCACTCGTCCTGGCGTGCGCGATCGCTGAGCGTCTATCGCTTCTGGCGTGACCTCGGCTACGCGATCGGTGCACTGGCGGCGGGGCTCATCGCCGACTTCTTCGGCTTCGCATGGGCGATCGGCTCCGTCGCCGCGCTCACCTTCGCGTCCGGGACAATGGTCGCCCTGCTGATGCGAGACCGCGCGGCTGTCACCACAAATCCAGTGACGAATCCAAACCCTGAGGCCAACATGCCATGAAGATGCTTTTCATCCTGAACGACCCGCCATATAAGGTGCTGGTGTTCTGAGTTGTGCAGCGCATCTACCTCGATTACAACGCAAGCACGCCGATCGCACCAGAAGTTGCCGACGCGATGCGCGCGGCCATCGATGACGCTTTCGGAAATCCTTCCAGTCTGCATTGGGCGGGAGCGCCCGCCAGGCACGTGATGGACGCCGCGCGCGGTCAAGTGGCTGGTCTGCTCGGATGCGCACCGCAGGAGATCGTATTCACGAGCGGCGGCAGCGAAGCCAACAACCTCGCGCTGAAGGGTGCGTTCTTCGCGAGCAATCGGGAACGCCGGCATTTCGTGACCACGGTCGTCGAGCATTGGGCGGCATTGCGGAGTTACGCGATCGCTTCTGGGTCGCGCTGCAGGACATTTCGGCGACCGGGTGAGGCTCAACGGCCACCACCCGGAACACCGCCTCCCGAACACGCTCAACGTGTCCTTTGTCGGTCGCGTCGGCGGCGATATCCTCGCATCGCTCGCTGGCGTGGCTGCCTCGACCGGATCGGCCTGCCACTCCGGGAAGGTTGAACTCTCCCCCGTGCTGCAGGCCATGGGCGTGCCGCCCGAAATCGGCATGGGTGCGATCCGTTTCAGTCTGGGACGCGGGACGACGGCCGAGGAGATCGACAGGGTCGTCGAACGCCTGAGGCGTGTTCTCGCGGGAAAAGGAAATGACGGCATGTCCGGCGACGAAAAGGACCGGCTGCGTCCGTGAAATCCCTCCGCGGAGGGATTTTTTGAATAAGAAGCGTTCGCGATATCCGGCCGGGACACGACACCAGACGCCCGGCGGGTCTCAGTTTGAATCTTCAGGTCCGCTTCGGCCCAGCTTATGACGTCTTCAGGTTGTTGCCGTGAAAGATTCTGTACAGCGCAGGTAGCACCAGCAGAGTCAATGCAGTCGATGAAACGATGCCGCCGATCACGACCGTGGCGAGCGGCCGCTGCACTTCCGCACCCGTGCCGACGTTGAACGCCATTGGCACAAAGCCGAGGCTCGCAACTAACGCGGTGATCAACACCGGCCGCAGTCGCTTCATTGCACCTTCGACGATCGCTTCTTGTAAAGACTTCGTTTCCCGAAGCTGCTTGATGAACGACAGCATGACCACGCCGTTGAGTACGGCCACGCCGGACAGGGCGATGAATCCGACGGCTGCCGAGATGGAGAAAGGCATGTCTCGCAGCGCCAGTGAAGCGATGCCCCCTGTCAGGGCGAGCGGGACGCCGGTGAAGACCAACACAGCATCGCGCGCAGACCCGAAAGCGCTGAATAACAGCGCAAAGATCAACAGCAGGGTCACCGGCACCACGATGGCGAGCCGCTGCGAGGCCGCGATCAGTTGCTCGAACGTACCGCCGTACTCGATCCAGTAACCGGCCGGCAGCTCGACTTCGCGCTCGATCCGCAGGCGCACATCGTCGACGAATGAGCCGAGATCCCGGCCGCGCACGTTGGCAGTGACGAAGACGCGGCGTTTGCCGTTCTCCCGGCTGATCTGGTTTGGACCAATCTCCAGAGAAACCGTCGCTACTTCGGACAACGGCAGCGTTTCGGGCGGAAGTTCTGCGACGCCGAGCATGTCGGCATCGCCGGGCACCTCGATGGAAGGCGATGGCAGTCCGATGGGCAGTCGACCGATGGCATCCGGATCGGATCGTAGCAATTCCGGCAGCCGCACCACGATATCGAATCTCCGGTCGCCTTCGAACACCTGACCCGCGGTGGTGCCGCTCAACGCGGTAGTCAGTGTGTCCTGCACGTCCTCGACCGACAGACCGTAGCGGGCGAGGCGCTTGCGGTCCGGGGTCACCGTCAGGATCGGCAGCCCGGTAATCTGCTCGGTCTGGACATCGGCGCTGCCCGGTACGCCAGCAACCACCTGTTCGATCTTCCCGGCCGCATCGATGAGCACGTCGAGTTCATCACCGTGAACGGTCACGGCGAGCTCAGCCCGTACGCCTGCGATCAGTTCGTTGAACCGCATTTCGATCGGCTGCGTCATCTCGTAGTTATTGCCCGGTACCTTGCTTGCTATCTCAGCGAGTTCCTCGACAAGTCCGTCCTTGGGTTTCGCCGGATCTGGCCACTCCGCTCTCGGCTTCATCATGATGAACGTGTCGGCTACGTAAGGCGGCATGGGATCGTTCGCCACTTCGCCGGTGCCGATTTTCGAGAAGATGCGCGACACCTCCGGCACGTCTCCGAGCGCACTTTCGAGCTGGTTCTGCATTTGCACGGCCTGCGTCAGGCTGGTGCCCGGAATTCGCAGCGCGTGCATCGTGATATCGCCCTCATCGAGGCGCGGAATGAACTCGGTGCCGAGCCGCGATGCAACGAATCCGCTGTAGAGAACCAGCACCGTCGCCGACGCAACGGCAAGCCAGCGGTGGCGCAGCGTGAGTTGCAGCAACGGCCGGTAAGCTTTCAGAGCGCCGCGCATGACGAGGTTCTCGCGCCGCGCGACAGGCCCGCGCACGAACAATGCAACCGCGGCCGGCACGGCGGTGATCGACAGGACCAGGGCGGCCGCTAATGCCATCATCACCGTCAGAGCCATGGGACGGAACATCTTGCCCTCGACTCCCGTCAGCGTGAGGATCGGCAGGTAGACGATCAGAATGATTGCGACCGCGGTAATGGTCGGGCGGATGACTTCGCGGCTCGCCTCGAACACGATGTCGAGTCGCTCGCGCAAAGGGAGTTCGCCTGCCGCAGGCGAGCGCTCACCGAGTCGGCGCAGGCAGTTCTCGACGATGATCACGGCCCCGTCCACGATCAGCCCGAAGTCGAGTGCGCCGAGACTCATCAAATTGGCCGATACGCCCGATTCCACCATGCCGGTGATCGTCATCAGCATGGCCAGCGGAATCACCGCGGCTGTCACGATTGCGCCGCGCCAGTTGCCCAGCAGCATGAAGAGTACGGCGATGACGAGCAATGCGCCTTCGACAAGGTTCTTCGAAACTGTCGCAATGGTCTTGTCGACAAGCGTCGTCCGGTCGTAGAGAGCGTTGACGGCGACGTCGTCCGGCAGCGAGCTTTGAATCGCGTCGAGCTGCTGTGCTGTAGCAGCGGCGACCGTGCGGCTGTTCTCGCCCATCAGCATGAAAACGGTGCCGAGTACCACCTCCTGCCCGCTCTGCGTCGCAGCACCGGTGCGCAGTTCGCTGCCCAGCCTGATCTCGGCAACTTCACCGAGAGGAATCGGCACGCCGTTGCGGTGCGTGACGGTGATTGCGCGCAGGTCGTCGAGATTCGCGACCTGGCCGGGGGACCGAACAAGGTATTGCGCCCCGAAGCGTTCGATATAGCCGGCGCCGGCATTGCTGTTATTGCGCAGCAACGCGTCGACCACGTCATCCAACGACAAATCGTAGGCTTTGAGGGCGTTGGGATCCGGCAGCACGTGGAACTGCTTCGTGTACCCGCCGGTTGTATTGACCTCAACCACGCCCGGGGTTTGCCGAAGTTGCGGTCGAACGATCCAGTCCTGCACCGTTCGCAGATACATCGGATCGTGTGTGGCGCCTTCCGCGGGCGACACCGTGTACATGAAGATCTCGCCGAGTCCGGTCGCGATTGGTCCCATCGCCGGCTCGAGTCCCGGCGGAAGTGACGCCCGTACCTCGCTCAGTCTCTCGCCGATCAGCTGACGCGCGAAGTAGATATCGGTACCTTCCTCGAAGATCACGGTTACCTGGGAAAGTCCGTAGCGCGATATCGAGCGCGCGTAGTCGAGTCGCGGCAGTCCGGCTAGTGCGGATTCGATCGGGTATGTAATTCGCTGTTCCGTTTCGAGCGGCGAGTATCCGGGTGCCTCCGTGTTGATTTGCACCTGAACGTTGGTGATGTCGGGCACGGCATCGATCGGCAGCCTTTCATAGTTGAAGACGCCGAGCGCGGCGAGTCCGAGGGCCAGGAAGATCATCAACCAGCGGTGGCGGATCGAGAACGACAGAATTCGGTCAAGCATTGCGGCGCTCCTCAATGGTCGTGACTTGCGCCGGACTTTTCGATATCGGCTTTGATCAGGTAGCTGTTCCCGGTCACGTACGTCTCGCCGACATCGAGCCCGCTCAGCACCTCGGCATGCTCGCTGTCCATGCGGCCCAGTTCGAGCATTCGCACCTCGTAAACGTCGTCGACTCGCGCAAAGACGACCTCGAAATCACGAAACCTCTGCAACGCGGATCGCTTGACAGCCAGTGGCACTTCGACCTCGGCTGCGATCACGCTGGCCTGAATGAATTGACCGGGGCTGAGACGCTGGTCGGAATTTGCAAGCGCGACACGCGCCCGGACACTCTGGCTGCCATGTGAGACAAGCGGTGAAATCCAGTCGATGGTGCCGGCCAGGTCCGCTCCGTCGAGCGTGCGGATTTCAGCACGCTGCCCGGGACGCACTGCAGCTGTCTGGTTGCCGAAAACGTCGAGCTGCGCCGACACTTCGCTGAGATCGGCGATCACGAACAGCGGTTCTGTCCCCGTGACCTGACCCGCCTGAACGTCGCGTTGGACGATGAGTCCGCTGATCGGCGCGGTTACCGGGATGGACCGCAGACTTTCGTTGGTTTCGACCGAGGCCAATGACTCGCCGGCCTGCACGTAGTCTCCGATCGTGCGATGTACGTCCGTCACGATGCCGGCGAAGCGCGGCCGGACCCTTGAGACACGTCCCGGGTCGGTCTGGATCGTGCCGGTCAGGTCGATGGTTTCGACAATCGTGGCGGGTCCGGCGAGTTCCACTTCGATGCCCGAAGCTTCCGCTGCACGGTGCGATATTTGCGTTCTGCCTTCGTGGCTCTCATATGTCCACCGGTGCTCGCGTCCGCTGGCCGTAGCCGTGACGTGGACATCGAAAGAATGTGGTTCGCGGACTGTGCCGTTCCCGCGGAGGTAGTCGTTCTCGGGAGAGAAGCTGAAAGCATCGCGCGATCCGCCCAGGCGTTGCAGTTCGATTCCGGCTGAAATGTCATCGGGCGCGAGAGGCTGGCCGTTGCGATATGCGTAGAGCCTGAATTCGGGCGGAACGCCGTTCTCGAAAATCGTGACTTCAAGCGAGAAATCCCCTTCCTCGAGCAAGCGGCCGTCGTGTGGACCGGCTTCCGGCTCTGCTTCGTCGTGCGCGTGTGACTCCGAAGGCCGGCTGTCCGCGCTCCAATCGAAAACGACGACGACTGCCAGAAGCATCGCGAGGCCGACGATCGCTCCGGTGAGCAATACCTTTGAGCGGTTCATAGCGGAACCCCTGAACGTCCACCGAGCAGGTATTCGATTTCGGCCAGGGTCGCGTGATAGTCGCGAGCGGCATCGAGCGCTTCGCCCTGCAGAACGAGAAGACGATCCTGGGCGTCGGCAAGCTCGAGCAGCGTGCTGCTGCCGACGGCAAAGCCCTCCTGGTACAAGGCAACCGCATTCTCGGCGTGGGGGATTATCGTTTCCCGCAACCTGACAAGTGCAGTGCGCGCGAACAACAGGTCCTGATGCAGACGGAACAACAACGCCCGCAGCTCCCTTCTTTGCGCGTCAGCCCTGAGCGGGGACTGAGCAAGCAGCAAATTGGCTTCATTGATTTCAGGTCGCGCTCGAGAGCTGCTGCCGAATGGCACACTGACGGAGAAGAGAAGACCGACATCGTCCTGTTCACCAAGATGTCTGACTCCGCCGGACACGGAGACGTCAGCTTTCCGCTTCGATTCGGCCAGGCGGCGACTCGCCGCATGCAGGCGAAGCTCGGCGGCCTGACGTTGAATCTCCGGATTGTCGGGGAGACGCTGCTCCAGCGCCGCAAAACTTTCGACGCTCGGCAAGTCGAAAAAATCGCCGACAGCCTGCGCAAACCGTGGGGCGCTGGCGCCCCACAAGCTCGCCAGACTCATTCTCGCCTTTTCGAGTTGACGCTCTGCGTCCAGATGCTCGAGTTCGGCGCGAGACAAAGCAATAACCGCCGTCGATAGTTCGGCTTCGGAACTGCGTCCTACGTCGACGCGATTCTGAACGATTGTGAGCGTCTGTTCGGCGATGCCGACGGTTTTTTGCGCGAGCGTAGTCCGTTCCTGCAGCGCAATGACATCGATGAATCGCTGCGTGACCCGTTCAGCCAGCGCCAATCTGGCCGCTTCTTCAGAGATCATGGCTTGGTCGACGCGGAGTTTTCCGACTTCACGCCGCAGCGCCGATTTGTCGCCCAGCTCGAAAATCCTGGAGAGCTGCAGCGTCACTTCCGCCCCATCGAGACCGGAGCTGGATCCAGAGCCTGCAAAATTCTCGATCTCGGTTTCGAGGGTCACCGGTGGGGACAACGCATCGGCGTCGCCGCGCATGCGCTCGATTTCAATCTGAAGTTCGGCCGCTTTCAGTTCCGGATTGGCGGCCAGGGCCATCCGCATGGCTTCGTTGAGCGAAAGAGCCGGTACTTCGACCTCAGGTTCCCCGACAGCCTGGCCGGGCACGAACAGAACATGGCAAATTGCTGCGATCAACCAAGCCCGGAGCACACGGCTCCCGGTCATTTTTTCCACGACAGGTCTCCAGTCGAATTGGTATTGGCGCGTGCGCGCGGTCGCGCACTTGACGAGTCAAGCCAGGAGACTGTGGGGAATCGGAGGGGGGAGGGACGGCGGGTTGGTCAGCGAAAGGTAGCGCGTTTCAACCTGCGGGGTATGAGTATCCGGAGGTGCTTGCTCGAAGTGAGCCAAGTTCGCAATGGCGACGCCGCCATGACATCCGCAATAGCAGGAGGGCGTGCAGGCAGTGCAGTTGTCGTCTCCATTACCGATCGACTCTCCGGCTGGCGCGTCCGCCTGGTCATTCTGGAGTTGGGCGCTTGCGCCGCCGCCCGGGTCCCCGAAGATGTCGAAGTCCGCAGGACCTTCCAGGCTGACCGCCAGAATGGCGAGGATCACGTAGATGCCGACAGATGTTTGCACAGCGTCGAATTTTCCGACACCTTCGAGATCAAAGCAACATCGCTATGACCGGACTTTGACGGGTCCGGCCAGGGTCCATCGCTTTGAGGAGTGAACGAATGTCGTTGAGCATCAACGATTTTAAAGTGTACATGCCGGCGAAGGACTTCGAACTGTCGAAGCGGTTCTACACCGCGCTCGGGTTTGCGATGTCCGAAGGGTGGGGCGGCACCGCCGATTTCGAGCTCAACGGCAATCGATTTCGATTGCAGGACTATTACGTGAAAGACTGGGCGAACAACTTCATGGTCGTCATGGGCGTCGATGACGCCGAGGCATGGCATGAGCGCGCGCGAAAGATTGCGGACAGCGGCGAATTCGACAACATCCGCATTACGGCGCCCGAATCCGTCGGCGACTCTGTCGTTCTCCACGTTGTCGATCCATCGGGCGTACTGCTCGTCTTCGTCCAGTAGCACGCAAACAGGCGCCCTTGACATGGCCGGCGTTCTAATATAACTATATCGTTATGGAACCGAAAGGTTATTAAATGAACGACTCCGACCGCCTCGACGCCACCTTCATGGCCCTTGCCGACCCTACGCGTCGGGCTATTCTCGCGCGGCTGGCCCTCGGAGCGGCGTCCGTCGCCGAGCTGGCGGAGCCGTTCGACATCAGCCAGCCGGCCATTTCGAAGCATCTGAAGATCCTCGAGCGTGCCGAACTCATCTCGGTCGGGCAGGACCGCCAGCGGCGACCCCGGAGGATCGAAGCGAAGCCACTCGCGGCAGCGAACGCCTGGCTCGAACGCTACCGCGAGATCTGGGAAGCCAACTTCGAACGTCTGGACGCGCTGCTCGAAGAGCTACGGCCCAAGCCGGCTGCGCCCCCGGGCAAGAAATCGGTATTTTCGTGATTCCGGAGAAAGCCGGGAACAGACAGGAGATAAGAAGAGATGGTGAAGACATTGGCGAAGGCAGAAGTCAGTTTACCGAGCGATCGCGAGGTGAAGGTGACTCGGGAGTTCAAGGCGCCGCGTGAGCTGGTTTACAAAGCGCACACGACACCGGAGCTGGTACAGCGCTGGCTGCTCGGACCGCCGGGTTGGACAATGCCGGTCTGTGAGATGGACGTGCGTGTGGGCGGCAAATATCGCTGGCGCTGGCGCAGCGACGAGGATGGCAAGGAGTTCGGTTTCCACGGCACATATCGTGAAGTGGCGGCGCCGGAGAAGATCGTGCACATGGAGTACTACGATCCGGGCGACATCGGCGGAGAGATGGGCAACGGCGCGCTCATCACGATGGAACTGACCGAGAAGGGTGGCGTGACGAGGCTGACTTCGCTGATGGATTTCGGCTCCAAAGAGGCGCGCGATGCCGCGCTGTCCACGGGTATGACGGACGGCATGGAGGCGAGCTATAAGTTGCTCGACGGCATGCTTTCCGAGGATGGCACAGCGAAACATCTGTCGCATCTTTGAGGCTCGAAACAGGGCCCGGACGCTGATGAAGCAATACGAAGACTTGCCGATGGATTTCGCCGCTGCGACTTTGGTCGTGTTGGCCGAAGAACCCGGGACCGAGCTCGTGTTCACTACCGATCGCCGCGACTTCTCTGTTTATCGAATCCGCGGCAGGCGAGGTGTTACTTCGGCGGCGGCACGCTATTTCCGATGGCAATCACCCAAACCGGTGACGCGTTGCGCAACCGTCTACGTGCGATTTTGTCGCCGCAATCTGGCGCCCTCTCTTTGCCAGTTAGTGCGGACGTTGGCGCCAATGATCCATGAGCCTCAAGGTGCTTCTAATCTGTCAATGTTGAGGTCAGATTAAGTCGGAAACGTGCCACGTCAATTACCTCGAAGTCCGAGGTTGGCCCTGTCAATCAGCCTTCTTGCCAGAGACTTGACACTGATCCTCGCCCGCAGGCGAATCCGTCCCTCGGCGTGGCTGATGTAGTAGCCGCGCGAGTCGCGCGCGATAGTACCAGGCTTGCCCTTGCTCGGAGTGCGATCCACTGCACCGACGCTCCACGTCAAGAATGAGAGCAACCATGGCCCGCGGCCAATTTCAAAAGGGCTGAGGTCGAGAAACCGCAGCACTCTCCATGCCCGGTCAACCGTCCACCTGTCGAAGGGAATTGCGTCGTAGATCTCATGGCGTTTACGACGGCGAGCATAGCGCGTCGGACTCCTTTCCGGCTGCGGTATTAAGCTGGCGTTTCCTCGACTGATGCATGTGACTGCTTCCATGAGCAGTGGTACACCGATTTCCACCTCCGCGTAACGTTCGAGTTCTACCTCGGAGATTCCATCAGGAATCGGAACTTCCTTTTGCGCGACGATGGCGCCGGTGTCGCCCTGTTCTTCCAGAAGATGAACGGTACATCCGGTTGTTGCGGCGTTATCCCACACGGCCCAGAAGAGCGGATTGCCCCCGCGGTAACCCGGCAGGAGCGACGGGTGCAGGTTGATGGCGACACCCGCCAGCGAGAACACGTCGACCGGGATGATCGGTACCCGATAGACGACCAGTACGTCGCAAGCGCGCTCGACTAACCAGCGGCGGAGACCGGGGTCCTTCATCGAACTCGCGTCGTAAACAGGAATATCCTTTTCTCTGGCGATGCGGTGCGCCGGTGTTTCGCGCGATCGCACGAACCGGTATATCCGCCGCACGCTGGCGAGCAGACCCTTCGGTTGGGACGCGCCGAATTCAACGATGCCGACAATGTTCATGCCGGCCTCAAACAACGGAACGACAATGCGGCTGTTGCGACACGAAAAAATAACAACCCGGGGAAGCGAGATGTCTCTCATAGCCACTTCTGCGTAAGTTCCTGCGGAAACCGCCCGTGAACTGGCAACTGCCGGCCGCGCCAGATCGAGAAAATGGCGGGAAAGACGATCAGCACCAGTATCAATGCCGATCCGACGCCGCCCAGCATCGGGGCCGCGATGCGTTTCATCACGTCGGCGCCGGTGCCTGTGCTGTACATGATCGGGACAAGGCCCATGAACAACGCAAGCCCCGTCATGAGTTTGGGTCTCAGGCGCAACGCCGCGCCCTCGACGATCGCCTCCGTCAGATCCGCGTGCGAGCGCATTCGGCCTTCGGCACGATGACCGCGCCAGGCGATGTCGAGATAGAGCATCATCAGCACGCCGAGTTCGACCGCAAGTCCCGCCACTGCAATCATGCCTACGGCCACCGCCACGCTGAGTTTGTAGCCCAGCAGCCAGATGAGCCACACGCTGCCGATCAGCGAAAACGGCAGCGCGAGCATGACGACGAGAGTCTCGATGAGCGATCGCCGCTGCATGTACAGCATGAGGAAAATCAGGAAAATCGTCAGCGGCACCAGAATCTCGAGCCGCGCTTTCGCGCGCTCGTAGTACTGGAACTGGCCTGCCCAGGCGATGCGATAGCCTTCCGGAATATCGACCTCGTCTTCCACGACTTCTCTCGCCGCCTCGACATAGTCGGCGATGCCGATTTCATCGTTGACGTCCACAAACACGAAACTGACGAGCTGGCCATCTTCGTTTCTGAGCATCGGCGGACCGGTGCGAAACTCGATGTCGGCGACCTGGATGATGGGAATTTGCGCGCCGTTGGCCATGGTCACGAACGCGCGCTTCAACGCTTCGACATTGTCGCGATACTCGCGGGCATACCGCACGAGAATGCCGTACCGTTCACGGCCTTCGACGGTCTCGCTGACCTTGACGCCGCCGATGGCCGCTTCGATGACGGCTTGCACATCGCCGACATTCAAGCCGAAGCGAGCCGCCGCGGCACGGTCGATGTCAAAATCGAGGAAATAGCCGCCGGTGGCGCGTTCGGCGAAGGCGCTGCGCGTATAGGGCGCGGTTCGTTCGTCGCCAAGCAACGCCCGCTCGATCTCCACCGCCGTGCGTTCGATCGTGCCGAGTTCCGGGCCGAAGATCTTGATGCCGAGCGCCGAGCGTATGCCGGTGGCCAGCATCTCTGCGCGCGTCTGCACCGGCATCCACCAGATATTCGGCATGCCGGGGAAGCGCATCGCGGCATCCATCTCGCCAATGAGCTTGTCCCAGGTCATGCCGTCGCGCCATTCGCTCTCGGGTTTGAGCATGATGCTGGTTTCGATCATCGAGAGATGCGCCGGGTCGGTGGGGCTGGTGCTGCGGCCCACTTTGCCGAATACTCGTTCTACTTCCGGAAACTTTTTGAGTTCGCGATCCATCGTCTGCAGCACCCGTGTCGCCTCCTCAATGGAAATGCCGGGCAGCGTCGTGGGCATGTACAGTATGCTGCCTTCGTTCAGGGGCGGCATGAACTCGCTGCCAAGCAACCGGTAGGGAAGCACGATTGATGCCATTGCCAGCAGCGCAAGCGTCACAACCAGCCAGCGGAACCGCACTGCCATGAGCACCGCCGGCCGATAAGCCGCTATCAGTGCGCGATTGAGCTTGTTGCGATCGCCCCGGATGCGGCCGCGGATGACGAGTACGGCGAGCGCCGGGATCAGCGTGACGGACAGCAGTGCGGCGAAAAACATCGAATACGTCTTCGTGAACGCGAGCGGCTTGAAAAGCCGCCCCTCGGTGCCTTCGAGCGCGAACACCGGTATGAAGGAAACGGTAATGACGAGTAGCGCAAAGAAAATACTGGGGCCGACTTCCTGCATGGCGTCGATGACGACCGCGCTGCGCGATTCGAATCGCCGATGTTCTTCTTCCGTGCCGGCCTGCCAGAGATCCAGGCGCCGGTGAACGTTTTCGACGATGGCGATAGCTGCATCCACCATGGCGCCGATTGCAACCGCAATGCCGCCTAATGACATGATGTTGGCCGTCAGCCCCTGGTAATACATCGGTATGAACGCCAGCAGGATGGCGACTGGCAAGGTGATGATGACCACCAGCGCCGAGCGCAGGTGCAGCAGGAAGATGACGATCACCAGCGAGACGATAAGCATTTCCTCGGTGAGCGTGCGCTTGAGCGTGTCGATGGCGCGTTTGATAAGGCTCGACCGATCGTAAACCGGGACGATTTCTACACCGTCCGGCAGACCCGCTTCAACTTCCTCGAACCGCTGCTTGACGCGTTCGATGACCTCGAGCGCGTTCTCCCCGTAGCGCATCACCACGATGCCGCCAACCGCGATGCCTTCACCGTCAAGATCGGCCTGGCCGCGCTGCAGCGCCGGCCCCAGGCTGACGCTGGCCACATCCTCGACGCGAATTGGCACACCGCCGCTGCCGGTGCCGAGCACGACCTGTTCAAGATCCGTGGCGGATTTCACGTAGCCGCGGCCGCGAATAAAATGCTCGTGGCCGGCCACCTCCAGTACGCGTCCGCCGACATCGCTATTGGATTCGCCGACGGCGGAGATGACTTCCTGCAACGGAATATCGTAGGACGCCAGCTTGTTCGGATCGACATTGACCTGGTATTCCTTGATAAAGCCGCCGACGGACGCCACTTCGGCCACGCCCTCTACGGACTCGAGCGCGTAGCGCAGGTTGAAGTCCTGCAGGCTGCGCAAATCCGCAAGAGAATTGTTGCCGCTTTTGTCGACCAGCGCGTATTGATAGACCCATCCCACGCCGGTGGCATCCGGGCCCAGCGTCGGACGCACATCGTATGGCAGCTTTGGCGTAGCGGTGTTCAGATACTCGAGCACGCGCGAGCGCGCCCAGTAGATGTCAGTGCCGTCTTCGAAAATTACATAGACGAACGACAATCCCATGAAGCTCTGTCCGCGCACAAAACGGACTTCGGGTGCGGCGAGCAACGTCGTCGTCAGCGGATAAGTAATCTGGTCTTCGACCAGGTCCGGGCTCCGTCCTGGCCATTCGGTGAAAACGATCACCTGCACGTCTGACAGATCGGGAATTGCATCGAGCGGCGCATTGACCAGCGAGCGGTAGCCCCAGAAGGCGGCCGCCAGGACCAGCATCAGGGTCAGGAGCCAGTTGCGCGCCGAGAAAGCGATCAATTTTTCGATCGGGCCGTTTCCCATTCCGTTAGCGTGGGCGCCTACCATTGGTCAATGCCGGACTTCAGGCGTGTTTCCGCTGCAATGAGGAAGTTGCCTGACGTCACAACGGCATCGCCCGGTGCGAGACCCCCGAGCACTTCCACAAAGCCCTGCGCGTTGCGACCGGTTATGATCCTTACCGGCTTCAGGCGACCGCCGCCGAGGTCGACGAAAACCACGCGGCTTTCCCCGGCGAAGATGATCGCTTCCTCGGGAACGCTCAGTCGAAGGCCCAGCTCCGCCTTGAGCGAAACTTCGGCATACATGGCGGGCTTCAGTTCGCCGTCGGGATTGTCGAGCGACAAGCGGATGCGTGCAGTGCGGCTGTCGCCTTCGAGGTAGGGATACACGTATTCGACGGTTGCCGGATACTCGCGGCCCGGCAGATACGGCAAGGCGACCGTTGCCGGCATGCCCGTGCTCACCTGTTCGAGATCGGCTTCGAACACTTCGGCCTCAACCCAGACGCGTGAGAGGTCGGCAATGGTGAGAAGCGTCTGACCCATGCGCGCCGCGCTGCCGTCGGCGATGTTGCGCTCGATCAGCGTGCCCCTGCGCGGTGCATAAATCGGCACATAGTCCTGTGGTTCGCCTCGCTGCTCGAGAGCCTTGATCTCTTCGACTGACATGTCCCACAAGGCGAGGCGTTGACGCGCGGCACGTATTAGCGGCTCGTCGACGCTACGGTTGCCGCGGCGCTTCAGGGTCTCCAGATACTCCTGTTGGGCTGCCAGCAGGTCGGGGCCGTAGACCGTGAACAGCACCTGGCCTTTCTCGACCGGCGTCCCTACATAGTCCGCCTTCAAATCACCGATGTAACCGTCAAACTTGAGGGTGACGTGCGACAGAAGGCGCTCATCGAACGTGATCTCCCCTACGGCCCGGATCGGCTTTACGAGATTGCGAAGCGTGGCTTCGCCGGTCTCGACTCCAATCATCTGCCGGCGACGGTTGTCGATCGTAATAATGTTGGTATCGTCCGCGGGCAGCGCGGCGACCGGTGATGGGCCCTCTACACCGCCAATCGGCGTGCCACCGGCGGCGATCGGCATATTCGCGCGATCGGTCGCGAGGTCGAATTGCATGCGTACCGGCCGGCCTTCAGGCGACTGAAAACTCAGCGTGAGCGGCCATTCACCGCGCATCGGGAAGTTCATCGACCCCACGTAGCGGCCCGGAGCGGCTTCGTCCATCTCGGCAGGTACGCGCATCGCCGGCATTGCGCCCATGGCGGACATTTCCGCATAGGCATCGATCGATACGCCGGTGACCGGCTCGCCGTTGGCCTTCCTGATTTCCACTATCAAGCGGTTATCGCCGACACGCGGCGTCGCCGGATCGGTCGTTACTCCGACCTCGAGTTCGTCGACGCGGTAGCGCGGCATGTCGCTTTCTGTCGCAACCGAAGCATCATTGCTCCCGTCCGACAGGAAAAGCCCGATACTGCCGCCCACCACGATGACGCTTGCGGCAGAGGCGGCAAGAAAGAAGGTCGATCGTTTCATTGTTTTGCTCCTGTCGGCGTCGGCGAATTCGCGGCGAGCGAGCCTCCGGCCCAAAGCTCGAGTTCGGCCAGGCGTCTCACGTAATCGGCACGAACGCGCGCCAATTCAAGACCGGTGTCGAGCTTGCGTTGCTCGGCAGTGACGACGTTCAGGAAGGCGCCGGCGCCGCTTTGATAGTCGGCAATAGCCGCTTCGAGGTATTCGTCGGCAAGTGGAACCAGTTTGTCCTCGTAGAAGGCCACGGAGGATTGCGCTTCGACAACTTCCGCGCGCGCCGTCGCGAGTGCCGCCAGCAGCCCGGCACGACGCTCCGACAGTGAAAACTTCGTGCGGCGCGTTTCGGCGCGGGCCCGATCGAGCTCCGACCTCCGCTTGCTGCGATCGAGCGGCACGTTGATCGATACGCCGAATACCGGCCGTTTATCCGTTTCGTCCCAGAGGCTGTCGTAGCCCACGCCGACCTGAAAACTCGGAAAGAAAGCTTTCTCGGCCAACGTAACGCGGCTTTCGCCGGCGGAAATCTCGGCATCCAGACGCGAGAGTTCCGGGTGACGGGCCAACGCCCGCGCCTGCAGCATTTCGAGTGTGGGTGGCGCCGACTGCAGCGCAATCGGCGCTGCCGCGGGCAGCGGTTCATCGGGTGCGCGGTTGAGCAGTGCGTTGATCCGCGCCTGTACGGTGATTTGCTGGCGGAGCAGACGCAGCAGATGGTTGTCGAGATCGGCCCGTTCGACCTCCGCTTGCAGCACATCCTGCTTCAGCGCACGGCCTGCCGCGTAACGCGTTTGAGCGGTGACGGTCAATTCATCGAGCAGTGCCTGGGTGGCGTGGTGAATATCGAGTGCCTCAGCGACGAAGCGCCATTCGGCATAGGCCGACTTCGCCCGGGCGATGACGCGAAGTCGCAGTGAATCGACATCACGCCTTGCCGCTGTCGCTTCAAGTCGGGCTGCCGACTCCCGTGCCGCCAGCGTCCCCGGCCAGGGAATCGTTTGGCTGACATCGATTTTCTGGTTCAGGCTGCGATTCGCGCCGGCGGTCAGAGGCGCGACAGCGTAGCTCAGCATCGGGTCGTCGAGCGAACCGGCCGGCTCGATACGGTATGCGGCCGCCTCGGCCGCCGCCTCTACTGCAGCAACTCCGGGGTTGGCCTCAAGGACCCACAATGCCAGGTTTTCGGCGGTTAACGGCTTCCCGGGTGCCTCAGGCGTTTGTGACGTCGGCGCAGACTGGACGGCGCCCGCGGCCAGCGCCAGCAGCGCGCAAAGGGCCGCGAATGGTGAAGATATGGTACGCAATGCCCATCTCCTTTCAGTTGGTCACAAATCAAGAAATGCGACGCGCTCAACTTGCGGCGAGGCGCCGGAAGCTGAGATTCAGAAAGGCAGGGGCTTAAATTCGCAGGCGCTGCGTGGTGAGCCAGATGGCGGAACCGGACGAAGCGGCGGCGGGAGAGAGTTTACTGACGCCAGGCGTTAGAGCCGGCTGTGGCGGGATCAGTGCATCGAGCGAGGAAACCAGTGCATGAGGGGGGTCCGCATCGGACCGCACGTCCGCCAGTTTACCGACCGGCGCAGCCTGCCTTGAATCCTGATCGACGGTGACTTCGACCGACCGTTCGCAACACGGCTGCCCGCTCGCTTCGAGCGTTGTGTCGCAGTTCGATTCCACACAGGCTTCAATGGCGCTGTGTTCATCGCAACAACACGCATCGTGCATCACCGCATCCATCATAGCGCACGCAAACACCGTTTGCGCCTGCAACGGGCCAGCAGCCAATAGCAGGAACAACAGCGCTCGCAGCGATGATGGACGTCGATGACTCATTGCTTAATAGTAATGCATTATGGTGCTTTCCCGCCACCGGCCTCGATCCATTTCCTGACCTCGGCGCAGGGACGCAAGGCCTGCGTTCCAGAGGCTGGACCTGCGCGGATTATTGCGACCACTGCAGTTTCAGGTACGCCCCGCGGGGGTATTCGCTTCGGTTTGTTGCACGTCCGGACTCAGAGTGTGCAGAATCGAATACGTTCTGTACGGCGAGCGACAGCACCACGCGCGAAATGTGCCATGAATAGTTGAGGTCGACGGCCAGATACGCCGGCACCGGCGGCTCCGGCAGCGCATCCACCCGCCGCAGCATGATGTCGATCTCGTGCCGCTCTGCGATATTGTGCGACGAGCGCAGCATCCATTGATGCTCCGGGTCGTTGCCGAGCGCGCTCGGTCCAACCGGGTCGGTGCTGCCCGGCTTGAGCGCGAGGTCCTGGCGCAACGCCGTCAAGCCGGCGCTCAGGCGCCAGCGGTCCGCGGCCTGCCAGGTCGCCCAGCTCTCGATGCCGTACAGGTCGCCGTAGATCATGTTCTGGATAAGCGCGGGCGGCGGCTGGCCGCTGCGCAGCTTGTCCCATCGGTAGTGGAACGCCGTGGCCGAGAGTGCAACTTTGCCCCCGAACTGCGCGCGATAACCGAGTTCCACGACGTCAGCCACTTCGGATACGAAATTCGGGCCGCCGAGGATCAGAAAACCGCTGGGCGGCGGAAGCAGGAAGTCCCGATCGAGGCGTGACGGCGCGCGCACGGCGCGCGACAAGCCTGTCCACACGAACTGTGTCGGCGACGCACGCCACGCGAGTCGCAGACTCGGCAGCGTCTCGGTGCCGGTGTAATCGTTCTCTTCAAGCTTGATGCCAAGGGTCAGGTCGACCCCGTCGGCAAGCGCGAACTCTGTTTGCACGAACAGGTTGGCCCAGTCGAGTTCCCTTTGCATGGGCCTGAAGCCGAACAACAGGCCATCCCGCACGTCGTCACTCGCCTTGCGATATCCGCCGCCCCATAGCAGCTTGTGTGCGCCGAGCGGAATCGCGTGCTGGATCTCGACGTCGAAGATGTCGGCTTCCGGGCCGAACAGCACAACGTCATCGCGCTCGGTATGGTCGACGTAAGTCTGCACGCGAACGTCGGAACCGTTCGCGAAACGCCGCGTCCAGCGGGCCAGCACGTTCATCCCCGAGACCTCCAGCCGGCCGAAGTCGAGGGTCCCCGCGAAGCCTCGATGTTCGGACTCACCGCTGTAGACGTCGCCTTGCAGAGTAAACCGGCCCCTGGCCAGATTCAGGTCTGCCCTGAAGCCGGCCTGGGCGCGATCCCAGGCATCGCGTACGGCCACTCCGTCGGCTCGTTCGGAGTTCTGCAGGTTCGCCGCCTTTGCATAAACGCGGAAGTGGCCCAGCTCCCCGAGGGTGCCGCCGTAGCGCAGCGCAGCAGCCGTCTCGCGATTGCCTCCCATGATCACCGCAAGCGTTTTCTGGGAATCCTCCGCGCGTCGGGTGATGATGTTGACCACACCGTTGACCGCGTTCGTCCCCCAGAGGGTCGCACCCGGCCCACTGATCACTTCGATGCGCTCGATGTCCTCGAGCATCACATCCTGCATATCCCAGAACACGCCGGAGAACAAGGGCGTGTAAACCGTGCGCCCATCGATCAGGACGAGCAGCTTGTTGGCAATGGCACTGTTGAAGCCCCGCGCGCTGATTGCGTACTGCGCGGTGTCGACGCGCGCCACGAGCAAATTCGGAGCGAGCCTCAAAACCTCCGGCAGGCTGGTCGCCCCGGACCGCCGGATGTCGTCGTTGGTGATCACGTATATCGACGCCGCCGCTCCGGACAGAGGCTCCGCACGTCCGGAGACCGATGTCACTGCGACATTTCCGAGTTCCTCGAGGCTCAGGTCCGCCAGGTCGAGACCCTGGCCTGCAGCGATGCCGGTGGCCGCCAGGCCGAGTACGGACACGGCGATTCTCCACCTCTTTAACACGAGGATTCCTCGCAGCCGGCGTTCGGGAGCTGACCTGTGATCGGGGTGCCGATGCGACGAGAAGCCGCTTTCCTTGATCCCGAATGGACTTCGACCATTTGCATGCCTATCCGATTCTGTTGGCTCGACGCCTGAACCGTTTTTCGGTCGTCGTCGAACTCTGCTATTTCGGTGAAAGCTTTCGCACAGCACATCAATTGAACCGCTCCGCTTGCGATACCGCATTTGTGCAGGGCGGCAAACATCCGGAATAAATGATGGCGCTTCAAACAATTATGTAATGTGACCGGCTCCGCAGATTCAGGGCTTACCCGCAGGCGATAATCGCCCTTCAATCAAGAGCAGGTGCGCCGTGGCCGAAGTTGAGCAAAGACGACGGGCAGTCGATCTCCATTGTCGACGCGATCGGACGACTGGGCGTGGGCGCCCCGTGATCGATTCGCAATTCGCGGTTGGCTCTGCCGGTAGCAACTGATGAAAGTGTTGCAGAATCGACTCCTGGTTGTGGACGACGAGCCGGCGATATGTTCGATCATAAAACGTGTCGCAGAACCGCTGGGCTTTGTCGTTCAGTCTCTGAATGATTCAGTGCGTTTTCTGGAAACATTGACCGAATTTCAGCCTTCGCTGCTCATTCTCGACCTCAAAATGCCGGACTGCGACGGCGTGCAGCTTCTGCAGCAACTTAAAGACGGTCAGAGCGAAGCACAGGTCATCGTTATCAGCGGCATGGATCAGCGTGTACTGAATACAGCGGAGAAGCTGGGGCGATCACAGGGCCTCAAGATGGCTGGCGTTTTGCACAAACCATTGAAGCGAGCCGAACTCGAACTGAAGTTGAACGATGCGCTGACCCACGCTAACGTATTCAGCCGCGACACGCTGCAGGCAGCGATCAGCAATCGAGAGTTAGTCGTACATTATCAACCGAAGGTTTCGTGGACAGCCGACGGCTGGCTTATTGACGGCGCCGAAGCACTTGTACGCTGGATGCATCCCGACCAGGGTCTGCTCCTGCCCGGCAGGTTCCTTTCGTATGTAGAGGAATACGGTCTGATCGACGGCCTGACAGACTATGTTCTGGAAACCTCAATACAGCAGGTTGCGGAATGGAGGGCCAGGAAACTGACATTGCGAATGGCCGTCAATCTTTCCGCCAGTCTGGTCGATAACCTGAAGTTCCCGGAGCGGATGACGGCACTGCTGCAAAAATACGGCGTTCCGGGCAACATGCTGGCCATAGAGTTGACCGAATCAACCGCCATGGCGGATGCCACCAAGGCGATGGACATCTTTTTGAGACTGTGTGTCAACGACATAAGCCTGTCGATCGACGACTTTGGTACGGGCTTCTCGTCACTGCAGCAGCTCTACCAGTTGCCGTTCGACGAATTGAAGATCGACCGGATGTTTGTCCGCGGACTGCCCGACGATGACGAGGCCAGGGCGATCGTCCGGGCGATCGTCGACATGGCCCATGCACTTAACATGAAAGTCTGTGCCGAAGGTGTCGAGACTCGCGCAGCGCTCGACTATCTGGAATCTGTCAAGTGCGATCGCGCCCAGGGATATCTGATCAGCCCTGCTGTAATTCCGGCGGAATTCGAACGCCTGGTAAGCAACTGGAATCAGGTGAGCTGAATGATCGGCAAGGACCTGGCCAGGTTGTCGGGCCTCAGGTTGAGGGTGAGGGTCCATGCCGGCTTGCCTGCCACTCGCCAGCAGTACCGGGACTGAGCGTTGAACTGCTGCACCGGCACGGGCCCGAGACAATCATGGTCCCGCGTGACAACTGCTTTTGTGGCGTGCCTGGTGATTGCGGCATCCGGGGCCGTCCGGGTAGAAGGTCAGCCGATCGATTCGGCATCCGAACAGAGTATCAAAGCCGCGTACTTGTACAAGTTCGCGGACTACGTCGAGTGGCCCGACGGTGTCATGGAGGATCCGGCCACCTTCCTGACCATTGGCGTCGTGAGCGCGGACTCGCTTGCCGATGAATTGCAAGTGATGACAGCCGGACGTAAGGTCCACGGGCGATCGATTGCCGTGCGACGCGTCGGGCCGCAGGAACCTCTCGATGGAGTGCATATTCTGTTTGTTGCGGCGGCGGGAATCGACGAGCTCGCGCGGCTGACTACGATGGCGCAGGAGCATTCGGTCCTGGTGGTCACCGAGGTCGGTGATGGACTCGAACTCGGCAGCGTCATCAATTTTCGACCGGTCAATCAGAGAATCCGTTTTGACGTATCGCTCGAATCCGCCGACAGGAGCCGCTTACGCCTGAGCGCACGGCTGCTGGCCGTCGCAGCCGATGTCAAGCCGAGGAGCCACTGATGTGGTCGGCTCATAGAAACACGGTTCGCGGCAAACTTCTGTTTGTCGTTCTGGTAACGGCAGCGTTGGCATTGTTGATAAGCGGCGCCGCAATGGTCATCTACGAACTCAGGGACTTTCGACATACGTGGGTAAACGATCTCACGGCCCAGGCGGACGTCCTCGGTCTCGCTGCGGCCCCTGCGTTGCAATTCGAGGACCCGGAGGCCGCCCACGACTATCTGGCATTGCTCAAGGCAAAAACCAACATTACCAGTGCAGCAATCTATTCGGCCAACGGATCGCTGTTTGCCAGCTATTCCGCGACCGGCCAGAAAGTCTCGTTTCCCAAGTTGCCGGATGTCGATGGCCATCACGTCATCGAAAATGAACTCGTCTTGTTCAAACGCATCGTTGCCGGCGATGAGATCGTCGGTACCGTAAGTTTACGGGCCAATTACGATCTTTCAGGTCGACTCGTCGATTACATTGGAATGCTCGGCGCGATTATGGTGTTGAGCCTGATCGGGGCGGCACTGATTTCCGGACGGCTGCAACAAACAATAACGCATCCGATTGTAGCGGTGACCTCTGTCGCCCGCGACGTGATGGAGCAGCGGGATTACACGTTGCGCGCGCCCAAGTCGACGGACGATGAAATTGGCTTGCTGGTCGATGCATTCAACGACATGTTGAATGAACTCGGCCGTCGGGCAGAAGTCCTCGAGCAATCGAATCGGGAACTTGAGCGCCAGGTGCTGGAGCGCAAGCGCGCGGAGGAAGCGCTGGCCGCGGGCGAGCTCCGTAACCGGACATTAATAGCCGCCATAACCCAGGTCGTCTGGACGGCGAGTAACGCCGGCCGTTTCCTTGGTGAACAGGTCGGCTGGTCAATCTACACGGGGCAGGCCCGCGAGCAATATCTGGATCTGGGCTGGCGAAAGGCATTTGCCGCCGAGGCGCAAGACCGCCTTGAGCTCACGTGGTCCCGTGCATTGAACGAACGGGATAATTTCGAACTCGAGGCACAACTGTGGCACGCACCGTCAAAGGCGTACCGCCTGGTGAACCTCAGAGCAGTTCCCGTACTTTCCGAAGGCGGCGATGTCGTCGAATGGATAGGGACGATCACCGACATCGAGGACCAACGTAGAAATGAAGACGACCTGCGCATGCTCAACGCCGAACTCGAAGATCGTGTGGCTGCCCGGACCTCGGCGCTGGAAGCAGCCAACAAAGAGCTGGAAAGCTTCAGCTATTCCGTATCACACGACCTTCGAGCACCGCTCCGGGCGATCAGCGGATTTTCCAACCTCCTCTGGGAGGACCATAAAGAGCACCTGGATGAGGAGGCGCAACGGAAACTGGGGATCATTCGAAATCAGGCGGAGCGGATGGGAATTCTCATTGACGATTTGCTCACATTTTCAAGGCTTGGACGAAAGGCGATCGAACCAAGCGAATTGAACATGAGCGAACTTGTACAGAATACGTTCCAGCGCCTGAACCACGATGCCGCGGACGGCGAACCCGAATTTCATGTTGGCAGGTTACCGCCGGCGATAGCCGACCGAAATCTGCTTGAGCAGGTATGGTCGAATCTGTTATCGAATGCGATCAAGTTTTCTTCACAGAAAGAACGACCTCGCGTGGAGGTCGGTGCAATCGTCGAGGAAAACGAAAACATTTACTTCGTCCGTGACAATGGTGCGGGATTCGATCCTCGTTACCGTGACAAACTTTTTGGCGTTTTTCAGCGCCTGCACGATGAGTCGGAATTCCCGGGGACCGGAGTCGGGCTTGCGCTGGTTCACCGAATTATTACGCGGCACGGCGGCCGGATCTGGGCAGACAGCCAGCCAGGCGACGGAGCCACATTTCATTTCAGCTTGCCCAGGGAGATGCGGGATGAATGAGTACGAGCATGTTGAGATTCTCCTCGTCGACGACAGCCCCCTCGACGCCGAACTCGCGATGCGGGGGTTGAAAGAACACAACCTTGCGAACAACGTAGTTTGGGTCAAGGACGGGCAGCAAGCACTGGACTACGTGTACCGTCGCGGGGCGTTCGAGGGCAGGTCCGGCGCCGGCCCACGGCTTATTCTACTTGACCTTAAAATGCCGAAAGTCGACGGTATCGAGGTAACCAAGATAATCAAGAGCGATGAAAAGACGCGACACATTCCGATTGTCATCATGACATCGTCCAAAGAAGAGAAGGATATTTCTCAATCCTACAGTCTCGGAGCGAACAGCTACATCGTCAAACCACTGGATTTCGAATCACTGGCAAATGTTGCCAGCCAGGCAGGGTACTATTGGCTCGCAATAAACCGGGTACCGTTGTCATGACCTCTCTCCACCGGATTTGCAATCGATTGCAAGGAGATTGACGGGCCATGAAAGAGCCGCTTCGCGTCCTGTTCGTTGAAGACTCCGAAGTTGACATGGAACTCGTGTGCTTCGAGTTAAGGCGGGGAGGCTATCTCGTCACGTCCAGGCGCGTCGACACTGAACCCGATTTCCTGTCGGCGCTGACGAGTGAAACATGGGATCTCATTATCAGCGATTTCTCGATGCCGCATTTCGACGGGCTCCGGGCGTTTGACCTTTTCAGCCAGCAAGGTCTGGATATCCCTTTCATTTACGTTTCCGGAGCGATGGGCGAAAAACGGGCGGTCCGTGCCATGAAAGCGGGTGCCCGCGATTACATCCTGAAGGGACAGCTCGGACGCCTGAATGCAGCGGTACAACGGGAGCTCGAGGAAGCGGAGGGCAGGTGCAAACGGCGCGAGGCGGAAGCGGCCAAGCTAAGGGAGCAAAGTCGACTGGCTGTAGCATTGCAGGCGACAGGAGCCGGCGTGTTTGAATATCGCATTCCGGCGGACGCCAGCGGTTATTGCAACGATCGCTTCGCGGAAATCTTCGGTTTGGACCGGGACGAATTGCCACCCTTCGAGCAACTCCCGGGGTGGTTTATCGAACAGATTCATCCTGAGGATCGGCAACAAGCTATCGAATGCCAACGGGATTTCATCGACGGGCGCCGCAGAGAGTTGGCACTCGAGTGCCGCGTCCGTCACAAAGACGGCAAGTGGCGCGAGGTAACCTGTCTGGCGGACGCCGCAAACAGGGACGCAAACGGCATGGTCACCGATATGGTGGGTGTGATGCTCGATCGTACCGAGGAAAAACG
>JBBDXW010000017.1:0-7280 GCA_040902105.1 Woeseia sp. | reverse complement strand
ACTTGGATCTTTGGACATTTCGCAGTGGGTTGATTCAGATCGCGTATCCAGCTGAAATGTCCAAAGATCCAAGTCCGGCACCTAACGACCGGCACCTAACGACGCGGATAGCATATCCCGGTGCAGCAGCGTACATTTGTTGTCAGAAAGGTCGTTTATGACAGCATTCCTCAAAGCATTCAGGGAACCTCAGGGCATCGCCTTCCACGGCGCAGCGGTCGCGTACAGCCTGCTCGCCTATGCAGTCGGCATCGTCGGATTATTTCACGCGAACATCTGGATCAACGCCGGCGCGGCGCTGCTGCTTGCCCATGGAATGATCATCGCTGCCTACATGGTGCACGAATGCGGTCACAACCTCGTGTTTCGGCGCATTCGTCATAACCAGTATCTCGGCCGTTTCCTGACCTGGATTTGCGGCGCGTCGTACGGCACGTTCGAAGATATCCGTTACAAGCACCTGCGACATCATGTGGATAATGACGACGTAGTCTGGTTCGACTACGAAAAGTTCTTCCTCGATCGCCCGGCCGTTCTTCGCGCGACGCAGATTCTCGAATGGTTCTACATTCCGGCGCACGACCTGATCATGCACGCGATTATGGTGTTCGCGTCGTTCATCATCCCGGAACGCCGCAACCAGCGGCGCAGAAATATCGCGGTGATTGCCATACGTGGCGGGATTTTTTTCACGCTGCTCTTTTTATATCCGAAGGTTACGCTCCTTTATTGCGTTGCATACCTCATCATGATCCAGGTCCTTCGCTTCACGGACAGTTTGCAGCACGATTACGCCTACCGCCTGAACCTCTACACCGACGAACGCTCACCGCACAAGGGCGACAAGGAATGGGAGCAGGAACACACGTTCAGCGTGCCGCTGTCGCTAAGGCGCAGCTGGGTCAACTGGCTGACGCTCAATTTTGGCTACCACAACGCCCATCATGCGGACACGATGACGCCGTGGTACCGGCTGCCCGCATTGCATCGCGACCTGTACGGGGACGATCCGAACGTCGTCGTTCCGTTATCCAGGCAACTCGCTATTTTTCATCGCGGCCGGGTGAGGCGCATCATCAAGTGGGACGACGGAGCCGTCGACGCGCGCACGCCGACAGGCAAGGATTTCCTGCGGGCCGCGAGGCGCGCGGAAGTCGATGGCGGCAACGCGGCGTCCTTTCTCACGTCGTTCTGACCTGCGGAATCGTATCCGTCATTAATTTTCCGGCATTGCGGGGCGGCGCGGGACGATCATCGTGCTGACGGAAACCTGCACCACTTCGTCACGCTGATTCAATGTGGTGTTTCTCACCCTGACCAATCCCTGCTGCGGCCGGGATTTCGATTCGCGGGTGTCCAGAACCTCAGACTGAACGCGAAGCTCATCGCCCGCCCGGACCGGGCGCGGCCAGCGCAACTCCTCCATGCCCAGGCCGATCAGGCCGCCTGCGACTTTCAGCTTGCTGTCAACCATCAGCCGCATAGTTATCGCGCTGGTGTGCCAACCGCTGGCCGCAAGTCCGGAGAAAATCGTCTCCTTCGCGGCTTCCTCGTCGAGATGGAACGGCTGCGGATCGAATTCCGCCGCGAACCTGATGATGTCTTCCTTGTCGACACGAATCCGTGTCGACCCGCTGAATGTCTGGCCGCCTTTGAAATCTTCAAAATAATAGTGTCTCAACTGGATCCCCCCGCGCGTGCACGATGCCTTGCGGTCCATCGTAACCGTTCGCCCCGCAGTCGAGGAGCTTTACGAGATCGCCGGCCCGCTGCGGTTGTTGTGTGTCACCGGCGCGTAAGGGGTACCGCTGGAGCCGGAATACGCGATATTCTCCCCCGCTTCGCCGAGGTTGCGGGACGTGCGGATCGCCCGCCGCCGGCACAATTCTGGAAATGGTGAGCAGGCTCGTCCGGTGACAGGAACGACAGACGACAACGCGGAAATCGCGACAGGTACACAGACATCCGCGCTGTCGCCGTTTCGCCATGCGATTTTTCGCGATGTGTGGTTCGCTAATCTCGCTTCGCAGTTCGGCGGTCTGATCCAGGCCGTCGGCGCGGCCTGGATGATGCTTTCGATCGCCGCATCCGCGGAAATGGTTACGCTGGTGCAAGCCTCAACGACGCTGCCAATCGTCATATTCGCACTGGTTTCAGGCGCGTTCGCCGACAGTTTCGACCGGCGCAAAATCATGATCGCCGCCCAGGTCTTCATGCTCGTTGTCTCCATGGTGCTCGCGGCATGTGCCTGGTACGGGCTGATGACACCCTGGCTGTTGCTGCTGTTGACCTTCCTCATCGGCTGCGGCGCCGCCTTCAACGGACCGGCATGGCAGGCTTCCGTCGCAGAGATGGTGCCACGTGAGGATCTTCCATCGGCCGTTGCACTGAACAGCATGGGCTTCAATGTCGCGCGGAGTGTCGGCCCGGCCATCGGCGGACTGATCGTCGCGGCAGCGGGCGCCGCGGCAGCCTTTGCCTTGAACACCGTCACGTATGTCGGAATCATCTTCGTGCTCGGGCGCTGGCGCCGTCCTGTCGAGCAACGAATGCTGCCGCGGGAGCGGCTGGGCATGGCAATACTGGCGGGTATCCGTTACGTCGCGATGTCGCCGAACATCAAGTCAACCTTGCTGCGCGGCTTCGTCTTCGGCACAGGGGCAAGCGCGCTCATTGCTCTCATGCCGCTGATCGCCAAAGAACTCATCGGTGGCGACTCCGTCACCTACGGCCTGCTGCTGGGCGCATTCGGCGCTGGCGCCGTAGGCGGCGCGCTCGTTGCACACAGGCTGCGACAATCGTTTTCCAACGAGACGATCGTGCGTTTCGCACTGCTCGCATTTGCGGCGGCCGCCGCGGCCACTGCCCTCAGTTCCCGGCTGTCGCTGACCATGGCGGCACAGCTGCTAAGCGGCGCGGGTTGGGTTCTCGTCCTGGCGACCTTCAACGTCACCGTGCAAACCTCGGCGCCGCGCTGGGTCGTGGGGCGCGCGCTGTCGCTGTATCAGATGGTAATCTTTGCCGGCATGGCGGGAGGGAGCTGGATTTCGGGGATCGTCACCGGTGAGTGGGGAGTACCGCCTACGCTTCTGATCTCGGTACTCGTTTTGCTCGGCTGTGTCGCATTGGGCTGGCGCTTTGCGCTACCTCAGACCGAAGAGCTCAAGCTGGACCTCCTGAAACGCTGGACCGAACCGGAGATCGCATTGAAGATCGAGCAGCGCAGCGGACCCGTGGTCATCACCATCGAGTACCGGATCGACGAGGACGATATGCTCCAGTTCCTCGCCGCAATGGGCGATCGCAAGCGCATCAGACGCCGCGATGGCGCGAGACACTGGTCCTTGCTGCGCGATCTGTCGGAACCTGACCTATGGATCGAACGCTTCCAGAGTCCGACCTGGCTCGACTATGTCCGGCAGAACCAGCGAACGACGCTTGAGGACGCGGTCGTCTGGGATCGCATCCGTGAGCTGCACCGCGGGCCCGACAAACCGCGTGTTCGCCGCATGATCGAACGACAGACCAGCTCGTTGCCGGCCGGCACGGCTCCACGGGCGCGGGAACTGGCCGATCCGTTGACCGATCCTGCGCGGCAGGCCTGAGCCTGTCGAGCCAGGATGGCGCATTGCCGCTTCCTGACGCAGCAGGCGCCTGGCGCTCCAGACGGCGTGCCAATTCCCTACCGCTCATGCGTCCGTGTGCCTGGAGAAGTCCTTGCGATGGGATGAATTCAGCGGCCAGCCCATCGTGGTGCGCTTCATTCATGTTTCGATACCTGACCGGCGTTCTGTCCTTCGTCCGCTGCGCCGCGGTATTCGCGCAATCCGAACAAGCTGACACCAGGATATCCATGGACAACGTGACGCATCTGCAGGATTTCCAGGTCATCGAGTTCCGCCGTTACATCGCGAAGGAAGGGGAACGGCAGCATTCTATACGCGACAACCGCAAGGCAGTTGTTGTCCTTGCAGTCATCCGCTGCGCTGCCGTGGTCGCGCACGTTTCTCGCGGGACCTGGCGAGTTTCTGAAGGCACGCATGAGGGAGGGTGACAGTGACCCTGATTTGTCTGGCGGCCCCGGCGTAGCCGTGCTTTCCTTGATCGGCGCCCCAAACAGGATATCAATCCGATGCATGCAGTTATAAGAGTCATGGCAGTCGCCATTTGCTTCCCGGTCGTCGCCTGTACCGACACTTCGGACGCCCCGGCCGAAGACATCGCGCCGGCGGAGAACCCGATGCAAAATCCATTGCTTGCCGAGTGGACCGGCCCGTATGGCGGCGTTCCGGCTTTCGACCGGATGGACCTCGACAACCTGAAGCAGGCCCTGGAACAGGGCATGGAACTGAGGCTCGCCGACATCGATGCGATCGTCGAAAACCCCGAGGCGCCCAGCTTCGAAAACACCATCCTTGCCCTCGAACGCGAGGGCGAGGCGCTGGATCGAGCCATGACCTACTACGGCCTCTGGAGATCCAACCTGTCGACCCCCGAATTCCGCGACATCCAGACCGAGATGGAACCGCGGCTGTCCGCGAACGACTCCGCGGTGACGCAAAATGAGGCGCTGTTCGCGCGCGTGCGCGCCGTATACGAAGGCGAGGAGATGCAAAGCCTGCGTCCCGAGCAGCGCCGCCTGGTCCAGCTCGCATACGACGAGTTCGCGCGTAACGGCGCGACCCTCGAGGGTGAGGCCAGGGCGCGCTACGCCGGGATCGACCAGCGGCTGGCAGAACTGCACACGCAGTTTGCGAACAATGTACTCGCGGACGAGGAAAAGTACGTGCTGTGCATCACCGACGCCCAGCTCGGCGGATTGCCGGCGTCGTTCGTCCAGGCAGCGAAGGCGGCCGGCGAGGACCGCTGTGCAGCAGGCGAGTACGCGATTACCAACACCCGCTCGTCCATGGATCCCTTTCTTACCTATTCGGACGAGCGCGATTTGCGCGAGCGCGTGTGGCGCACCTATTACAACCGCGGCGACAACGGCGACAAAAGCGACAACAACGCGATCATCGCGGAGATTCTGCAATTGCGCCACGAGCGGATCGGGCTGCTGGGATACGACAACTACGCCGAATGGCGCCTCGAAGACCGCATGGCGAAGACGCCGGAAAACGCGCTGCAGCTGTTGCGCGCGGTGCTCCCGGCGGCGCTCGCGCGGGTGGACGAAGAAATCGCCGACATGCAGGCGATTGCCGATGCGCGCGGCGACGAGATCGAGATAGAAGCCTGGGACTACCGGTACTACGCGGAACTCGTGCGGCGCGACAAGTACGACCTGGACTCGGACGAGGTTAAACAGTACCTGCAACTGGACAAGCTGCGCGAGGCGATGTTCTTCGTCGCGGGTGAGCTGTTCGGGTTTTCATTCACGCCGGTGCCCGACGGCTCGGTATCGGTGTTCCATCCGGACGTCAGGGTCTGGGAAGTGACGGACAACGCCAGCGGCGAACACGTCGGCGTCTGGTACCTGGATCCGTTTGCACGGCAGGGCAAACGGTCGGGAGCCTGGGCCAGCACGTATCGCGGTCACTCGGCGTTCAACGGCAAGGAGACGGTACTGTCTTCCAACAATTCGAACTTCATCAAGGGACCGCCCGGCGAGCCGGTGCTGATTTCATGGGATGACGCGACAACCTACTTCCACGAATTCGGCCACGCGCTGCACGCGCTGTCGTCGAACGTCGCCTATCCGGCGCTCAACAGCGGCGTGCGCGATTACACCGAGTTTCATTCGCAATTGCTCGAGCGCTGGCTGCCGACCGACCCGGTCATCGAGAATTACCTGGTGCATTTCGAGACCGGCGAACCGATACCCGACGAGCTGGTCGCGAAGATCGAGAACGCGGCGACCTTCAACCAGGGCTTCGAGACCACCGAGTATCTCGCCTCGGCGCTGGTGGACATGATGTACCACACGACCGATCCCGCCGGCATCGATCCCGATGCTTTCGAGCGCGGGGCGATGGAGGAACTCGGCATCCCGCGACAGATCCCCATGCGTCACCGGTCCACGCAGTTCGGCCACATCTTCTCCGGCGAGGGTTACTCGGCCGGGTACTACGGCTACATGTGGGCCGACGTGCTGACCGCCGATGCGGCGGAAGCCTTCGCGGACACGGACGGCGGGTTCTATGACGAGAACATGGCGGCGCGGCTGGTGGAGTATCTGTTCGCGCCGCGCAATTCCGTGGACCCGGCCGAAGCCTACCGGCAGTTCCGCGGGCGCGATGCGCGTATAGAAGCCTTGATGCGGGACCGGGGATTTCCGGCGGATTAGCGCTTCACTTCGGTGCAGCGCCGACCGCAGAGCGTTCGGCAGCCGGGTCCGAACTGGTGGAAAAGGCTTGCCTGGCTGGTCCTGATCTGGACGATCAGCGTTGCCGGTCTGGCGCTGGTGGCATACCTGTTGAAGCTGCTGATGCACTCGGCCGGACTCGTGAGTTAGCGCAATTTGCGTTCAGCGTAGAATGACCGTTTCCGCGCATTCAGCGTGGCGGCGCCACCAATGCGGCCACGGTTTCGCTCAGAGCTTGCTTGAGCAACGCCTTGTCGAGCGCCGGTTCGCGTGCCTCGCGTACGTTCAGGCCTTCGATCAGGCACACCAGCATTAACGCTCGCGCCGGAGTGATGTCGTCCGGCAAGCCGTAACCGCCGTCTTCCCTGCTGCGGCGCAGCCAGCTGGCGACTTCAGAGCGTATCGTGGCGTCGAACCGGCTCAAGGCCGCTGCAATCTGCGGATCGCGTGTGGCCTCCGCTGACATCTCGAGGAACAGCGCAGCGCTCATCGATTTCTCGTCACAGCGTTCACGCTCGCCGAAAGAGCGAACGATGCCCGACGCGAGGTCTTCAGACGCGTGCATCTGGCCGATTCTGTTGCGCGCCACCTCGAGCTGGTGCTCGATGATCGCGAGGATGATCGCGTTCTTGTTTTCGAAGTAGCGGTAAATCAGGCCGGGACTCATGCCGGCTGTCTCGGCAATGGTTGCCATGCTGGCGGCATGGAAACCGCTTTTCACGAAGCAGGTCCTTGCAGCCGCCAGGATGCGATCCTTCTGCGCCTGCGTTCGGGCTTCCGCCTTCGACGTCAGGGTTTCTTCGCTCACGTCAATACCAGCCGACCGCGATTGCAAGCTTCGCGGACCCAGGCCTCTGCACAAGGCCTGCATTCGAGCGCTGTAGGAGCCCGCATTGCGGGCGACCACCGCCGTCGCCGAATGCCGAAGCAGGTCGCCCGCAATGGCGGGCTCCTACAGCGTCTTTTTCCGACTTGT
>JBBDXW010000016.1:0-44379 GCA_040902105.1 Woeseia sp. | reverse complement strand
AAGTGGTACGCGAGCTGGGTTTAGAACGTCGTGAGACAGTTCGGTCCCTATCTGCCGTGGGCGTTGGAAATTTGAGAAGAGCTGCTCCTAGTACGAGAGGACCGGAGTGGACGTATCTCTGGTGTTCCGGTTGTCACGCCAGTGGCATTGCCGGGTAGCTATATACGGACGGGATAACCGCTGAAAGCATCTAAGCGGGAAGCCCCCTTCAAGATTAGATTTCCCTGGACCCTTGAGGTCCCTGAAGAGCCCTCGAAGACTACGAGGTTGATAGGCTGGATGTGGAAGCGTAGTAATGCGTGAAGCTAACCAGTACTAATTGCTCGTGAGGCTTGGCCATATAACACCAAAGCACTTGGTGTTGTGCGATGTGCACGCGACACTTGAAATCTCGATCGTCAGAAATTATCCAGATTGTTTTTATTCCGGGTTCCGACTGTATGGAGCGGTGTTAACCGGTCCGCGTGTCGGGACCTAACCGGTTGCCTGGCGGCAATAGCGAGCGGGAACCACCCGATCCCATTCCGAACTCGGAAGTGAAAACGCTCAGCGCCGATGGTAGTGTGGGGTCTCCCCATGTGAGAGTAGGACATCGCCAGGCTTTTAATTGAAAGAAGCCGTACCCGTCCGGGTACGGCTTTTTTTTGCCTGAGCCGGCCGCAGCCATTATTTCTGAATCAGATAGTTTCCGATTACCAGTGAATCTATTCCGGTCGAAAAGAAGCACCGTATTGCATGCAGCGGCGACTCGACCATGGGTTCGCCCATGATGTTGAAGCTGGTATTCAGCAGGACGGGCACACCGGTCAGTTCTCCGAACTTCTTTATAAGGCTGTGGTAGCGCGGATTGGTGTCCTTATGCACGGTCTGCAGGCGGGCGCTGCCGTCGACATGCGTGATTGCCGGGAGCAACTGCTTCGCCTCTGCCAACACGTCGCATACTTTCAGCATGAAAGGATTATTGCCCATGTCCTCGAAGAAACGGCTCTGATCCTCGATCGTCGCCGAGGGCGCGAACGGCCGATACGCTTCCCGATGTTTTACTTCCGCGTTTATCTTGTCCTTCATATGGGGAAGGGTCGGGTTCGCCAGTATGCTGCGATTGCCCAGCGCACGCGGCCCGATTTCCATCCGTCCCTGGTGCCAACCGAGAATCTGGCCGGCGTGCAGCAGTCGGGCGCCGACCGATTCGATATCCTCGTGGTATTCGGCCTTCAGCTTGCACTCACTGATCGTGCTCGCGATTTCGCTGTTCGAGTATTCATTACCGACATAAGGATCGTTGTGAAAAAAGTTGCGTTCCTTTCCGAGAATGCAGTTGTACAGGAAATAGGCGGCGCCGATCGCCGTCCCGTTATCCCCCGCGGCGGGCATCACGTAAATGTCGTCAAAGCCGCCATGCCGGACGATCTTTCCGTTCATGACGCTGTTCAGCGAAACGCCGCCGGCAATCACCAGGTTCTTCGAATTGGTCTTCCGGCGGAGTATCGAGCACATTTGCAAAGCCCCGTCTTCCAGAACCCGTTGAAACGCCGCGGCGACGTCCAGATGGTGCTGCTGGAACTCTCCGGTTTTTGTCCTGGGTTCGCCGAACGTCGTGACAAACTTCTGTCCGCAACGCCGATGTCCCCAGTGTTGGTAGTTGAAGTAGGACAGGTCGATCCTGATCTGGCCATCCTCGCCGACGCCCACGATCTCTGACACGGCGTCGTGAAATCGATCGGGGTTGCCCATCGGCGCGAGGCCCATGGTCTTGCCTTCGTCATAGTTGGGGCGAAAGCCGCAGAACTCGGTAGCTGCCTCGTAAAACGACCCCAGTGACATTGGAAAGTAACTTTCGTGGAATTGTTGAATCTTCGAGCCTTCTCCATACCCGAGGAATGAAGTTGACCACTCGCCGGATCCATCGAGACTTAGAATGGCGGCCGATTCAAACGGCGATACAGCGAACGTGCCGCCGGCATGAGACTGGTGATGGGGGATAAACCAGAGCTTGGGCGCATTTTTTATTCCGCGAAACGCGGCAGCGTGCCAGTTCCGCAACGCCCGCTGCTTGAAGTATGCGTGCCAGATTTCGTGTCTTACGAATGGCCTCGCCCTGGTCAGGTATCTCAGGCCGTACGCTGCCTTTTTCGGCCAGTCTTTCGTCGGCTTGATCGAGACTGCAACATGATCGATGTCGGAATACGTTATTCCCGCGATCTCCAGGCACTTGTCTATTGCTGTCGCAGGAAAGGCGGTTGTATGCTTTTGTCGGCTGAAGCGTTCTTCCTCGAGCGCCACGACCAGTTTGCCGTCGATGACCAGGCACGCGGTCGAGTCATGAAAGAAATAGTTGATACCTAAAATGATCATTGTTGCTTGCTTCCTCTTTCCCGGCTACTCGTCGCCCTGTTCCGGATCCGGTACCGTCCGCTGATTTTCCTGAGCCGCGCCCTTGCGTTCCTGTCTGCTACGTAGAAACGATTTAACCCTGCCTGCAACGCCGGCCACCGTACCTTTTAGCGAAGGCCGATAGATGAAATGCGAGACCAGCGGGATTTCCCGGCTCTTCCATTTTTCCGCCCACTCCGGCGACGTAACCAGGCTGACCAGGTCGATGTCTGCATCGTTCGAAAAGTGCTCGATCGTGTGATTGAGCAGCAAATTGCCCGGGCCGATATCGGAATATGCCTGCCGGTAACCGATCTTCAACATATAGAACGTAGCGCGTGACCGGATACCGAACTGTGCCGAGACGGTATCCTCGCCCACTTGCATCAGATTCATCTGGCAGTGGTGTGCCTGGCCCTTTACACGTGAAACTGCGCGGTAAAAATTCATCAGATTCTGGTGCGATGCAATCGAAAAGCCCGATTCCGACTTCCAGCTATCGTGTTCAACTGCGAAGAACACCTTAATCGCTTCATCCAGTGCATCCTCTTCTATGCATTGGATGAATCGCGTCTTGCCCATGGCCTCTGCGCGTTTCCTGAGCCGCCGCAGGTTCCTGCGGAAGCGGCTTGACACGTGCGCCAGGTTGTCGTCAAAAGAACCCGCGCAATCGATAACGTAGTTCGAACCGGCAGGAGCTGTATGGTGGAACGTGCCTTTTACTGTGCGGCACAGGCGGTCAAGTGCGGAACCAAGCTGGATTTTCGCGATTCGCAGGGCATCCCAACCGGGCCGCGTGAGCGTTTTGAGGTAGGCAACCAGTAAGATCAGAATATCCGTGTCGACAACGTCGGGATGCAATGGAATGTCCCGAATGATGACGTGAGGGTGATTCGGCAGCTCGAGCAGACGATAATTGCAACCCAGGCGGGTCTCGGTCTTTCGCTGAAACGGAAAGATACCAACCACCAACGTGCCGAGGCTCGCCGACACAAATATGTATTCGTCAGCGTCCGTCGCAAGATGATCCAGCAGGCATTTGTACCAGTCATACGTCTGGTAAAATTCGAGTTGCGCTTCTGACTCAAGCCGCTGCCACGGTTCGCGAAGGTCCATGAAGCCTTTGCGTCCGGCATAGGTCCTGAATGCCAGGTCTCGCCTGGCGAGTTGCAAATCAGCAGTCACGACCCAAGCTCGGTGCAGTTCAGTTCGGAACAGGTTTCAACGATGGTCATGGACGCTTCGGCCGTGGTGCCGGCAGTTGTTATTAGTCGCAAAATGTCGCAGCAATTTTGGTAATGTGGACCGGTGGTCACCGCCTGAAGCGTAATCCGCAAAATAGTACAGCAGGGCCTGAAAAAACAGCGATTACGGCACATTCCTCGGTGCGCAGTCCGCCTCATTGGCGCGCATTCACAAGGTTTTCGGCATGGCAAGGCAATTTGTCAAGAAGTACCGCGCCAAGAGGGCATTCAAATGGCTGAAAAAACGCTTCGTTCCGGCCAGCTTGCGTGCAGCGAAAGTACGGAGGAAGTGGCGCAGGAAGGACAGGGGGGACTGGCCGCCGGCGAATGCTCACCCTGCGGCGGGACTCGGGCAGTACGAGTACAGCTGCCTGTCACAGAACGGCGAAGACGGCATCATTCGCTTCCTGTTCGCGGAAATCGGCTTTGAAACACGGCGTTTTGTGGAATTCGGCTTCGGTGCCGTGCAGTGCAACAGTCTGAGATTGATGCTGCAGGAGGGTTTCAAGGGCTTGTTGATGGACGGCTCGAGCGAGAATTGCGATTTCTTCAATGATGCCGCCCGCAAGCTTGAAATTGATGGCGTTGAAGCTCATTGCACGTTTCTCGATCGTGACAATCTGAATCAGACGATCATTGATCACGGCATCTCCGGAGAAATCGACTTTCTGTCGCTGGATGTCGACGGTAACGATTACTGGCTGTGGGAGAGGCTGGAATGCGTATCTCCCCGAGTCGTATGCATTGAGTACAACGCCGGCATCGGGCCTTCCCTGTCCTTGACGGTCCCCTACGATCCTGCGTTCGAACGTTATGCGAAACATCCGAGCGGGTTTTTTCACGGCGCCTCGTTGCGGGCGCTTGAATCACTCGGTCAACGGAAGGGCTATCGCCTGGTAGGCTGCGACTCGACCGGCACGAACGCATTCTTCCTGCGCAACGACGTTGCCGCGCCGGAGCTTCAGACCCTCACCGCGGCAGAGGCCTACCGGCCGCATCAGAACTGGCTCGGCCGCGGATTCTCGGAAGCCGAACAGCTCGAGATCATGCGATCCATGCCTTACGTGGAGGTCTAGGAGTCGCGCCGGCCGGTCGGTCAAACTCGATTCAGTCCCGATCGCCGGCGGGTTCGGACGCCGCCGCCTGTAGCTCCAGAAGAGGCACATTATAGCTTTCGAGAAGTGCCTGGGTCTCACCGGAGGTCTCATCCATCAGTCGCTCGAGTCGAGCTTTCGCGTCGGGCTCTCCACGCCGCACACCGGCGGAGATCGCGAAATCGAACTTGACGCCGGGTTCCGACTCCAGCGGGATGACAACCATCTCGACCTTTTCGGTCCGCTTTGCGAAAAAGCCTGCTATAGGTCCCCAGACAATCGCTGCGTCCACCTCATCCTCGACCAGCGCCTGTTCGAGTATCTTGCCGGGATAGTAATCGGGATCGCCGGACATGGCCTGGTAGGACGCCATTTGCTGCAACATGCCATGCCGTGACAGCCAGGCTGGACCCGGAGTCTTGTCGAACGCGCCGATTCTGAGGCCGGCTTTACGCTCGTCATCCAGGTTCAGGAAGTCCTTGCCGCTGTGAACTTCGTCGAGGCCGCGCCCCTTCACGTAAACCAGCGCATAAGTGGAGCGGTAATAGGGCTTCGTCGTCATCAGCTGCTCGTATCCCTCCGCAACGCCCATGACGACATCGCACTTGTATTCATTGCGTTCGTTCTTGGAGCGGAGCGTGTTTCTCACAAAGCCCATCCGCTGCGGAAACCAGGTGTATTGCAGCTGCAGGCCGAGTCGCTCGCTCCACAGATCGGCGAGTTTGTTCTCGAATCCTTGCAAATTCTTATGCGAGAACGGCAGGTTGTTCGGATCCGCGCAAACCCGAAAGACACCCTGCTCGACTGCACCCGCCGCCTGCGCCAGCACCGCAGCGGTGAGTAACAACGCATGACACTTTCCGATCTTCGGCACGTTCAGTCCTTTCTCTTCGGCCGGCCGGGCTTTAAAATCCCGTCAGCCCTGGCCTGCTGATACGCATACAGCTCGTCGATGAAGTCCTTGACGTTGGGGTTCTGTCCCCAGGCCGGCATGATGCCGATCTGGCCACTGAAGCCGTTCGTGACCACATCCTCGAAACGCGCCTTGTCGATAGGCTTCAGCAGACTGGGCGCGAAAGAGCTGCCGACGGCGTTCTGACCGTGACAGGCGTGACAGGTGGCGTGAAACGTACGCCAACCCACATAGGTGCCCTTGTCCGTGACACAAACCTTGTTCCCGCTCTCGTCGACCTGGTTGCAATCGACGTCGTAGAACTTCTCGCCGGCTGCGCTCGCAGCCTCCGCGGGTGCGGCAGCAGAAATTGAAGCCGCAGTCTGTTCGCCGGCCCCGGTAGCGTTTTGCACCGCGCAGGCCAGCGGCAGGCAGCCAACAAGCAGCCACACAATCGACCTGGCGATTTTCTGCACCGGCGTCTGATTGAAGCAAAGCGGCATGAGCACCATTCTCTCTGATTCGACTGCAACAAAAAACCCCCGACTGCGGAAACGCAGCCGGGGGTTACTCAACAAAACACTAGCAAAACACCCGGTCGGGCACTGCCGGATATCTAGTCGGGCAATGCAAACACCGTCAATACGCCGCCGAGCTGCGTATATTTATCGAGTGACTTGTAAGCGCCCACGGCGCCCAGCCCTTCGGTGTCGCCTGTCAGCCCGGCTGCCATGCCGATGCCGGCCCAGCCGCCGATTCCTGAGAGCACGCCCACGTACTGCTTGCCGTTGTACGTCCAGGTATTGACGTTGCCGATAATGCCGGACGGCGTCTTGAACTTGTAAAGCTCTTTGCCGGTCTTCGCGTCAACCGCCTTGAGATAGCCTTCCAGCGTGCCATAGAAGACCACATCACCCGCCGTAGCCAACGCGCCGCTCCAGACGGAGAAAGGCTCAGGCAGTGACCAGGCAATCTCGCCCTTCGAGGCGTCCCAGGCAATGAAATTGCCCAGATTGGTACTGCCATCGCCGGTCACCTGGCCTGCCGGAAACATGCTCAGCGTCGCCCCTACGTAAGGCTGACCTGCAACATACTCCACTTCGAACGGCTCGTAATCCATGCACACGTGATTGGTGGGTACATAGAACAGCTTGGTCTTCGGTGAAAAAGCGGCAGGCTGCTGATCCTTGCTGCCCAACGCAGCCGGACAAACGTCTTCGGTATTGGTGTCTTCGCCGGTCTGGTGCGTGCTGTACTGCGCCACGACCTCCGGCCGGCCGGTTTCCATGTCGACGTGGGTGGCCCAATTGACGGCCGGGTCGTACTTCTCTGCGACCAGCAATTCCCCGGTTACCCGATCCAGTGTGTAACCGAATCCATTACGGTCGAAGTGCACCAGCGTCTTGCGGGTCTTACCGCCGATTTCGAGATCGGCAAGAATCATTTCATTGACGCCATCGAAGTCCCACTCGTCGTGAGGCGTCATTTGATACAACCACTTGACCTTGCCCGTATCGAGGTCGCGGGCAAAGATGGTCATCGACCAGCGGTTGTCGCCGGGCCGCACTACCGGATTCCATGTGCCGGGGTTGCCCGAGCCGTAGTAGACCAGGTTGGTGTCCGGATCGTAGGAATACCAACCCCAGGTGGTACCGCCACCGATCTCCCACTGGTCGCCTTCCCAGGTCTTGATGCTGGAATTCGACCCCACCCGTTCGCCCAGATGAGTGGTTGTCCGTGGGTCGATCAGCGTGTCTTTGTCCGATCCGACGCTATAGCCCTTCCAGGCCACCGAGCCATCGCTGATGTCGTAGGCGACTACGAAGCCTCGCACGCCGAACTCACCGCCGCTGATGCCGGTTATTATTTTGTCTTTGACGACAATCGGAGCGTTGGTGTTGGTTTCGCCCTTCTTCGGATCACCATTCTTGACCTTCCAGATTTCCTTGCCGGTTTTGGCATCCAGCGCAACAAGGGTGGTGTCCGCCTGCTGAAGGAATATCTTGCCGTCAGCATACGCGAGACCGCGAGCGACGGTGTCGCAGCACATCACCGGTATCGTTTCTTCCGCATCCTGCACGGGTTCGTATCGCCAGATGATGCTCTGGTCTTCCTGGTTGATGGCGAAAACCTTGTTGGGGAACGGAGTGTGTATGTACAGCGTATCTCCGATTACCAGCGGACCGCCTTCATGACCGCGCAGCACGCCGGTCGAGAACGTCCACGCAACCTGCAGGTCGCCTACGTTTCGTGTGTTGATCTCATCGAGCTCGCTGTAGCGTTGCCCGCCGTAGTCGCCTCCCCAGATCGCCCAGTTGTCAGGATCGCCCATGAGCTCCATGAGCTCGGGATTTGCCGTCGACAACGCCGGCGCCATAAGCGCGGCTGCGAGGCCAACGGTAATCAGTAAACGCCTTTTCATGTTCCTCTCCTCATTTGTTGTCGACGTGTTATCGACGAGGTGACCGCAGCAAAGTTCGCGTTTGCCGCTGCGAGCACACCAACTTTAATTCTTGCGTTATGCCGGGTCGATCGAGCTGAAACAGGATTCTTCCGCTGCCTCGGTAACTTCGAGGTACTTCGCGACCAACTCTTTCCCGCCCTCACGAAACAAACCGCCGCGTTCTCCCGGAGTGGTACGCAGCTGGGCGAGGACTTCGCCTTGCACGAACTCGTCGTAGCTGAGCTCGGTGGCTATTCTGTCAATACTGCAAACACAGGAGTACATGTTCTCGTAAACCTGCCCGCCGTGATAGTCCATGCAGCGCAGCACATACTCGACGCGGGCCAGCGTGGGAAACTCGTTTGGCTTGTCATTTACGCTGGGATTTGCGTTTGCGCCGAGAGATGCGAACCCGGCGACAGCCAGGATCCGGAGAGCGGGCTTGACAACAGAAGTCGTTCGCATTTCGTGGGTCCGGTGAAAGCGTACTCCGTCCATATCATCATAACAGAGCTTGTCGCCGCGACAACCCCGGCGCACCGGGGTGGTTCGTGGACGCTTGGGGCCAAATCACCTAAAATTCGTGCAAATCGTCCGCGAGGGGCGTGTTGCCCGAGAAATCATCAAGCTCGTACGAGGTCGTCCAGCCCGACGAGGACCTCCATGCCTGGCGAGCCGCTGCCGTGAGGCTCGAAGCCGAGATCAACGCCGTCGTTCTGGGGCAGGAGGCTGCCGTTCGCCTGCTGAACATTGCGGTTTTCGGGCGTGGACACGTCCTCCTCGAGGGCGACGTTGGCGTCGGCAAGACAACCCTGCTGCGCAGCGTCGCTCGCGTCATTGGCGGCGGCTACGAACGGATCGAGGGCACCATCGACCTGATGCCGAGCGATCTGATCTATTACACCTATGTCGACGAGCACGGCAAACCGAAAGTAGCGCCCGGGCCGTTGTTGAAACACGGCGAGGCTCTCTCGACTTTCTTTTTCAACGAGGTCAACCGGGCTCGCCCGCAGATGCATTCGCTGCTGCTGCGCGTGATGGCGGAACGCAGCGTGACCGCATTCGACCGCCAGTATTATTTTCCACATCTGCAGGTCTTTGCCGACCGAAATCGCGTCGAAAAGGAGGAAACCTTCGAGATTCCGGCCGCAGCGCGAGATCGTTTTCTCATGGAAATCGAGATCGAGGCGCCTGAAGATCCCGAGCTGCAACGTGCGCTCATGGTGGAAACGCGGTTCCACGACGTTGACAGGTTGCTGGAGCGCCTGCCGCAAGGCCTGTTGGCGTTCGAGCGGCTGAACGACGTGGCCGGGCGGGTGCAGGATTACGTCAGGACCACGGCCGTCCTGGAGACCTACGCTCTGGACCTTTGTCGTGCGACCTCGAAGCCTGCGGCTTTCGGCGTTCGGATGAGCGACGTTGACGTCGGGCAGTTGATCCAGGCCGGCGTAAGTCCCCGCGGGATGAGCATGCTCCTCCGGGCGGCCAGGGTGGCCGCCTGGCTGAACGGCCGCGATTCGGCGGGCCCGGAGGACATCCACCAGGTGTTCCATGCAGCGGTAGGTCATCGCGTCTTCCTGAGGCCGGTCTACGAATTACGCCGCTCGGAGCTCATCCGGGAGTTCCTCGACCACATCCTGAACCGGGTTTCTGCGCCGTGAGCGGTGTGAACAATCCGCTCCGCGAGCGTCGTTCCGGCGCGGCGGGCGGTTCCGCAACCGGGCTGCGGCAGGGTTTGCCGAGGAGCATTGAAACCTTTCACTACCGCCTTCCGGTGCGCACGCGCCGGGTTGATCCCGGCGCGCACCCGGGCACCCAGCGCGGCGGGGGCATGGAGTTCCGCGGGCATGCGACCCTGCTGGCCGCTCCCGATCCTCGCCGCTTCGATATCGCCGCCAGTTTGCGCGATCCGTTCCACCAGGTGATGATGCGGGTTTACACGCAAAGAGGCGCCGTGCCGGTCCGGGTACTGGCCGACGTATCCGCATCGATGGGTTTCGCGGGCCGCTGCCGGAAAATGGACCTGCTGGCGGATTTCATCGAGTCTCTGGCCCTTTCTGCCTACCGCAGCGGCGACCCGCTCGCGTTCACCGGCTGCGACAGCGAAATTCGCGAGGACCTGGCGCTGCCGCTGACGAGGAGCCGGGCGGCCGGGACTTTGGTAACGGCAAAATTGCGCAACCTGGAGCCGTCCGGCCGCAGTGCACTGGGTTTGATCAAGGCTGTCGAACAAATGCCGCCGTCACGGTCGCTCGTGTTTCTGATCTCGGACTTTCATTTTCCTATGGACATGCTCGGCAAGCTGCTGGCCGATCTCGCCCTGCACACCGTGGTGCCGGTAGTGCTGTGGGACAGTGCCGAGGGGGTGGCGCCGCGGTTCGGCATAGCGCGGGTAGTCGACCCGGAGACCGGCGTGGAGCGTATGCTGCTGTTGCGTCCGGCGCTGGCGCGCCGGCTGCAGAAATCCGTGGCCGCCCGGGCCCGGGCACGGACAGACTGTTGCGCGCGTTTTGGACTGAAGCCGCTCATTCTGCAGGATCGGTTCGAGGCCGATGCAGTGACCCGGTATTTTTTCGGCTGAGACGCCGTTGCCGTCCCGGAAGTCCGCGCGGCGAAATGCTTCGATGAGACACTGTTCAGGCTTCTTCCGTCGCAACGGGCTTGCCCATGCAGCGATCCTTCTGGCCCTGCTGGCAGGGCCGCGACTGTCGCAGGCGCAGGCGATTCTCGCGAACGACATCGTCGAACCACGCTCTTTCGGCTACGCAGTCGGCGACGAGATTCGCCGTGAAGTGCGTCTGAGCGTGCGTTCCGGTTATCGGCTCGATGTCGCCAGCCTGCCGAAAGCGGGACGGCTGGACCGGTGGCTGGAACTCGCTGCGCCGGAAGTCCGCGCCGAATCGATCAGCAACGGCCAGCGGTACCACATCGTACTGACCTACCAGATTTTCAATGCGCCGCTCGCGCCGGAACCGGTCGCCATCGTTACCCTACCCCAGCAGAATCTCCGGATCCTCGGGGACGCCGAGCCCCTGACCGCGCTGGTGCCGGCACTGAGAGTCAGCGTCGCGCCGATCACGTCGGCCCTGGGCACGGACAGGTTGTCAGGTTCGTCCCTGCAGCAGGATCGTCCGCCGGCTCCGCTACCTGTTCAGGCGCGACAGACCCGGCTCGCCTGGACCGGCGCGGCCTTGACTGCGCTGCTGCTTTTCGCAGCCTGGCGACGCGGTCTCAGGGCATTCATTGCACGCGGCAACCTGCCTTTTGCAAGGGCCGTTCGTGAATTGAAGCGATCGGAGCCTGCGTCAGGGGCGCCCGCGCACCCTGCAGCCAGGTTAAAAATCGTCCATGAGGCCGTCAACAGGACGGCAGGGCGCGCCGTATTTGCGCATAACCTCGACGATTTTCTCGCGGCGCATCCCGCCTATGCCGGCTTGCGCAACGAGTTCGCACGCCTGTTCACGGCGTCAGGGAGGGTATTCTTTACCAACACGGCCGCGGCTGAGCCGTCCGGGAGCGACTCCGCCGCCTTGCTGCGCCTGTGCCGCAGCTGCCGCAAAATCGAACGGCGACTGCAACGGCCATCGTTCGAGGCTCAAGCAGCCCGATCATCAGGGAAGCTCAATGAACCTGGAGATTGATCATCCATGGGTGCTTCTGCTGCTGCCGCTCTGCCTGGTGCCGTTGCTTGCAGGCCCGGGCGCCGCCATCCGCTACTCGACGCTCCTCCTCATACCGGAGGACCGGATTTCGCGCGGACTGGAGGTCGGCCTGCGGATATTCTCCGCGGGGACTGTCGTTTTGCTGCTCCTCGGATTGAGCGGCCCTTTTCTGCCCGCGACCCGGGTGGAGCGGATCGGCGAGGGCGCACAGATAGTCCTGCTGCTGGATCGAAGCCGCAGCATGGACCAGCCCTTCGGCGGGCAATCGTTTGAAAACCCGCTCGACACGCGAGGCGCCGATTCGAAGGGCACCCTTGCTCGCCGTGTCCTTTCAGAGTTCGTAGCCGCGCGGCGCAATGATCAGTACGCGATGCTGGTCTTCAGCACGCAGCCCATCCAGGTATTGCCCCTCACGGACAAGACCGAACCCATTCAGGCAGCGATCACGGCCGGCAACGTGGGCCGGGGGCTGACCGACACCGACGTCGGCAACGGCATCATTGCAGCGGCAAAGCTGTTCGATGACCAACCGTACACCGGCTCCCGCCTCGTGCTGCTCATTTCCGACGGTGGGGCCAGGCTGGACCTCGCGACGCGCAAGCGGATCGCCAACCTGTTGCAACTGAATCGCGTAGCGCTGTACTGGATCTACATCAGCTCGCGCAACAGTCCGCCGATCGGGACCGCTGCCGATATTGCCACGGCTTCTGCTCAGGACCGGACGGACGAAACGGCTCCGGCACGCACGCTGCATGCTTTTTTCAACACGCTTGAAACGCCCTATCGGCTCTTTGACGCGGAAGATCCGGATGCGCTTGCGACGGCCGTCGCAGAGGTCAACCGGCTGCAGAGCCTGCCCATTCGCTCGTTCGACCTGGTGCCGCGCCAGCACGTCGCAGGCGTGTTTTATTCACTCAGTCTGGCGTTCTTGTCGGTACTGGTCACTGTGGAAGTCATGGAGAAGAAAAGATGGGTTGGCGAGCAGCCGACAAGCTGATCTGCTGGCTGATCGTCATTCTAGCCGCCGCGGCGCTCCATGACGGTTACCAGCTGTTACGTGCCGTGCAACTGAATCGTGCGCTGCAGAAAGTCGAAGCGGGCGAAGCCGTGGATGCCGGGCATCCACGTCTGCTATTTGCCCGCGCATATGCAATGCAGCAGGACAGGGACTTCGAGGGGGCACTCGAAGCGTATGCCGCAGTCGACGTCCGCGATGGCGATCGCCTGGGAGCCGACATCCAGTACAACCTGGCCAACCTGTATCTGCGCCGCGCGCTGCAGTATCGTGAAGACGGCGCCCGCGATCTTGTGTTACCGCTTGTCGAGCTTGCCAAGGAGTATTACCGCGAACTGCTGCGCGAAGACAGCGAGAACTGGTCTGCCAGATATAACCTGGAGCTGGCGCTTCGGATTGCTCCCGAGACGGAACTGGAAGAAGTCGCGCCAGAGCGTAACCCGGAACACAATCCCCGCTCCGCAGCGGGTATCCAGGTGCGCAAGCCGCTGCCCTGAATAGCATTGTGAAAACACTCGCTCAAGCATTCGTCAAACGGCTGACTGCGCCGGGAAAGCGCTTGTTACTGCTGCTGCTCGCAGGCCTGTTGCTGCTGATATCGCTGCTCAACCCGGTGCTGAATCTTCCGCGAAACACCTTCGACTTCCTGTTTGTCCTGGATATCACAGGCAGTATGAACGTTGCCGACACGGGCCCGGCTGGCGCCAGGCTGAGGCGCCTGGAATTTGCCAGGCAGCTCGTGCGCAAGGCGCTGCAAGAACTGCCTTGCGGTTCCAGAGCCGGCCTGGCCGTATTCACCGAACATCGCACATTCCTGTTGTTCGCGCCTGTCGAGATATGTGAAAACCACCTGGTCATCTCGACGATGCTCGAAGAAATGGGCGGGCACATGGCCTGGGCCGAGCTCAGCGAGGTAGCCAAAGGGCTTTTTTCAGGCGTTGAGGCGGTCAGGACGCTCGCTGCGATGGACGGCGAGAGCGGTGCTGCCGGAGATACGCATCTCGTCTTCATGACCGACGGTCACGAGGCGCCGCCGGTTCATCCGGCACTGAGGCCGAAATTTCGCCGTGAGCCAGGCGAAGCAAGCGGTCTGATTACCGGCATCGGCGGATCGGAGCCGGTACCCATCCCTTACCTCGACGACGACGGCCAGGTGGCCGGCTACTGGGCGCGGGAGGATGTCATGCAGGTGGACAGGCACAGTGTGGGGCGCCCCTCGACGCAAGGCGACGAGGCGATGGCGGGTATCGACAGTAGCGATGTGCAAGATCGCATCGCACGCGGCGCGGAGCATCTGTCTTCGCTGCGCGAGAGCTACCTGCAACAGCTTGCGGTGGAGACCGGTCTCGATTATCTGCGCGCGACGACCGACGAAGCATTTGCTCGCGCTTTGCTCGAGCCGCGATATGCGAAGCAGCAGACCGTCGTGACCAACGTTGCCTGGATTCCGGCTGTGCTGAGCCTGTTGTGCCTGATGTATGTTTTCGGATTGCAGCTCTTGCGAACTCGCGCCGTTACTGGTGAGTACCGCGGCCGCCGGTTTCCCCATCTCCTTCGCGGCGGTGCTGCTCTACAACGCTCCGAACAGCATCGATGACGATTCCCGGTTCACGGATATGCACGTAGTGGTCGTCCGTCGCGGCGACCACATGTCTTGAGCGCCGGGTAAGCGCGGCCAGTTCGAGCTGCATCTCCATCCACATGTCCGCCAGTCTGCTTTCCCGGTTGGCTGTGACGGGGGGAAATACGCGGTGCGAGATCACGACAAGAGGCACATCGGGCATGGCGCCTGTCGCGGCTGCCGCCGAATGTGCGTTTCTCCGCAAAAAGCTCAATTCGCTGCGTGCCACGACGATCGACTGTGGCCTGGCCACGAATGCGCCGGCCAGCAGCCTGACGTTGTCCGGCAGCCCTTCGGGAATATCGTATGAATCGCGCATCGTCAGGAGCGACCATCGACGCACGTTGCCGGACGGGGTGATCGCCTCCTCCAGGCGCCGAAACTGGTCTTCGTGGGTGGCGTCGACCAGCACCAGCCCGGCGATCCGTTGCGGATTCTGTCGCGCAAAATGCTGGGCGATCAACCCTCCAAGGGAATGTCCGACCAGCACATAGGGGGCGGCGACGCTGCCGTTACCGAGAAGCTGCTCCAGGTCCCTGACGATATTCTCGGCGTTGCGGGGCAGCGGACCCGGGTCGCTCCACGCATAGCCTGCCCGGTCATACGCGCAGGCGCGCGTGAACGACGCCACCTCCGGCTGCACGAGCGTCCAGTCGAGCGAGCTTCCTCCGAGGCCGGAATCAAACACGACCGTCGGCGCTCCCGAGCCCCGGCAATCGAGATGCAGCCGGTGGTCGTCCACCCAGATGTAGGTGCCCGGTGCCGGCGGCTCATCGGCGGCGGACGGCACCGGGGCCGAATCCGCGGTTGTTCCCAACGGCAGGAGAAACGACAACAACAAGGGTCCGCGGAAGCGGTTGGAGTGGACTGCGCTGTCGGACATCGAACGGCTTAGCGTTTCGCAGCGACTTTGCCGGTTGCGGGCGACACAGCGTAAGTTTCGGTGAACTGCCGGCCTTCGGTGTCCATCACCTCGGCCGTGACTTCGCCGTCGTGCTGCGGCGCGAAATAGAAGCGAAAGCTGGGATTCTCGCTGATGGCGAAGCTCGTTTCGGCCTGGAAAATCTCCTCCCCCTCGAAGCTTACTTTTACCTGTTTCACGAACTCCGCCGGCGCATACAGGTGAGTGACCTGGTTCATCTGCAGGCCGCTCCGGTTCGGATGGCGAATCATGAGCTGGACCAGCGTCGGCCGGTCTGCTTCGACCTCACTGGCATTCACCTCACCGCCCCCGGCGTGAACCAGAAATTTCATCTTGCCGAGCTCCTTAAGGGCTGCATCGGAGTCCGACGACGCGGGCGCGGAACAGCCGCCGCTTGCTTTGACGAAATGCCTGCTCATATGCAGTTCTCCATCGTTGGTCTCGGCGATTGCACGCACCGGGCTGTAGGCATCGACGCGCAGCCGCAGGCCCAGATCGGCCCGGCCGCTTGCCGGCGTGAAGTGAAACTTCCCGACCAGCGGCCCCGGGTTCTTGTCCACGAACAGCCAGATCGTCCGGATGTAGCGCTCTTCGGTCTGGGGGATGGCGGCTTTGATGGAAATCGGCACGATGGCGGCGTTCTCTGCCCGTTCCGGGGCTTCCAGCGTGATCAGGTCGTCCGACTGAATCTCCCTGTCCGCAAAGTACGCATCTCGCAAGCCGCCGGTCCAGACCATGTCTTCCTCGGCCGTCGCCGCATATGCGATACCCGGACAGCAGGCGAAAGCGATGAGCGCCATGAAGAAAGACCCGGCGGCAAGCCGTTGCTGTGCTCGTGCGTTCATGCTGTCAATCCTCCCATTCGAGTTCTGCAAATGCCGCAGCGACGTTGCGTTTGTGATATTGCTCGACCAACCGCCAGCGCTCGGGCCGGGTCACTTTGATCGCTTCCTGGGCCGCCCTGAGATCGCCACCGCCGGCGATCCACGCGCGCGTCGTTTCGCGCAGCTCGTGCAGATAATCGACGGTCGGCGCGCCGGCTCCTGGCCATCCGGCATGGGTCGGTCCATGACCGGGTACTATGCGCTCAAACTTCCGGCGCATCAGCTTTCCGAGCTGATCAAGCCAACCGTTAATGCTGCCATCCAGCACAGGCAGGTGCTCGAGAAACACCAGGTCGCCGAGAAACAGGGTGCCGGTCCGCACGTCGAGGACCGTGAGGTCGTTGTCCGTGTGCGCCGTGGCATGGGCTTGCAAAATCAGCGTCCGGTCTCCCAGTTCCAGTTTGACCCGGCTGCTGACGGTCCGTTCCGGCAGGACTATCTGGGAGACGTCGACATCTCCACCGGAGTGTTCGGCGGCGCGTTGCAGGTAGGTATCGCCGCGCAGCGCCATGGCTCTCGGCAGCTTGTCGTGCCCGATGAATTGCACGTTTTCCCGCTCGAATGCCTTGTTTCCCAGCACGTGATCAGGATGAACGTGAGTGTTGATGACGAAACACACGGGCAATTCGGTCAATACCCGGATCGCCTCGTCGAGTGCCTGACCTTCCGCGACGCTTCCGCCAGTATCGATTACGGCAACGCAGCGGCTACCGATTACGAACCCTGCGTTGGCAATATTGTCGGCTTCGAAAAGGACGCCGCTGTGGCCCGGCCGCACATAGACGCCGTCGGCGATTTCCTGAATCCCTTCTCCGGCAGGTTCGGCCGGGATCATGGCGGGCCAGAACATGCTCGTATAGAGCAACACCCGTTGCAGGTGCCATCGATAGCCGGCGGTCATTGCTGTTCACCCGGAGTCGCTGCAGGCATGATAACGTTTGCCGCATCCTGCTGCGACCCGGTGCCGCGAACCTCGAGCACTACCGGGCGGAACAGGAGCTGTACTCGAATGCGCACTACCGCAAGGCGACAGGCATGAGAGCAAGAGCATTCGTCCGCTGGCCACGTTTTGACAGGCAGCTGGCCGTGTTGTCGCGGCTGGCGGTCGGTCTGATGCTGTCACTGACGATGTCGGGAAGCGTTTTAGCCGAGCCCACAGAGGTCACGGTGCGCGTCATCGCGCGGGGCGCAATGTTCGTGGGTGATATCGTCCAAGGCGCACAGGTCACCGTGACGGATGCCGTGAGCGGAGAGATGCTCGCACAGGGTGTCACCGCCGGTCAGGCCGGCGATGCCAAACGCATCATGGACGTTGCACGCAAGCGCGGCGCGCCATTGGCTGAGCAGACGGACGCCGTGTTCAGCACTACGCTCGACATCGACGAACCCCGCTACGTTCAGGTCACGGCCTTCGGACCTCTGCAGCAACGCCAGAGTGCGACCAGAACGTCCATGACGCAGTGGATCGTACCCGGCAGGCACCTGACCGGCGGGGACGGGTGGGTCATCGAGCTGGCCGGATTTTTCGTTCAGGGCAATCTTGCGGCGAGCACTGTCAGCCGGGCCGAAGCCAGCGCCGGCGTGACGGTGGAAGCGGAGGTCTTTCCGATGTGCGGCTGCCCGGTCAAGCCGGGCTTTTACTGGGACGCCGACAGCTATGAGGTCGCCGCGCTCGTGAAGCGCGGGGAAACGCACGTTGGCCGGTATCCACTGCGTTATGCCGACACCGCCAATGATTTCGCCGGCACGTTCCCGCTCGACCTGCCCGGCCTCTACGACATCACTGTGTACGCGTATGATCGGTCATCCGGCAACACGGGCGTCGATCGGCTGTCGCTCACCGTAGCGGACCAATAAGGCCGCTCGATCGTGGGTGGCCCGGCGCCGATCTCTCGCGGGCGTAATTTCTGTCTACAAGTTGAAGGGAGCGAGGAGCAATGACCAGTTCCAGGGCGAAGCAGAAAATCGTTTGCGTGCTGTACGACGATCCTGTCGACGGCTATCCGCCGCAGTACGCGCGTGACGATATCCCGAAGCTTTCAAGGTACCCGGACGGGCAGACGTTGCCGACGCCGAGCGCCATCGATTTCACGCCAGGCGAGCTGCTTGGCTGCGTGTCCGGCGAGCTGGGGCTGCGGCAGTTCCTGGAGGACCGCGGCCATACGCTCCTCGTGACCTCCGACAAGGAGGGCCCGAACTCCGCGCTCGATAAGGAGCTGCGCGACGCCGACGTGGTCATTTCCCAGCCGTTCTGGCCCGCGTACCTGACCGCCGAGCGGATCGCGAAGGCGCCGAATCTTAAAATAGCGATCACGGCAGGTATCGGTTCGGACCACGTTGATCTTCCGGCGGCAATCAAGAATGGAATCACGGTCTGCGAAGTGACCTGGTGCAACAGCATCAGCGTGTCCGAGCACGCGGTCATGCAGATCCTTGCCCTGGTCCGTGATTACATCCCGCAATACGGCTGGGTCGTCAACGGCGGCTGGAACATCGCCGATTCGGTCTCGCGGTCATACGACGTGGAAGGCATGAACGTCGGCGTGCTCGCTGCAGGTCGCATCGGGCTGGCTGTGCTGAAGCGCATGCAGCCGTTCGACGTGAAACTGCACTATCACGATCGACACCGGCTGCCCGCCAAGGTCGAGAAAGACCTTGGCGTGACCTTCCACAAGGACGTGGAGTCGCTGGTTAAAGCCTGCGACGTGCTCAGCATTCACTGCCCGCTCCATCCCGAGACGGAGCACCTGTTCGACGACGAGCTGATCGGCAGGATGAAGCGCGGCTCCTATATCGTGAACACGGCGCGGGGAAAAATCTGCGATCGGGACGCGATCGCGAGGGCATTGAAGAGCGGTCAGCTGGCCGGTTACGCCGGCGACGTCTGGTATCCGCAGCCGGCACCCAGGGACCATCCGTGGCGCAGCATGCCCCATCATGCGATGACCCCGCACACCTCCGGCACGTCGCTGTCGGCTCAGGCGCGCTACGCTGCAGGTACGCGGGAGATTCTCGAATGCTGGTTCGACGGCAGACCGATCAGGGAGGAGTATCTGATCGTCGAGGGAGGCAAGCTGGCCGGCGCAGGCGCGCATTCGTATAGTGTCTAGCGGCGCAGGTACTGCGGTGCCTTTTGCAGCAGCGCCGCGCGGGCGGCGCCAGGACCTGTGCACGATACCCCGGGCGGGGAGGCCGGGATAGGACCGATGGCTGGACTCCTCGCCAGGGAACGCATCATCGCCGGACCGGCATTCAACCGCTGGCTCGTGCCGCCTGCTTCCGTGACCATCCACCTCTGCATCGGGTCAGTCTACGCCTGGAGCATCTACAATCCGGCGCTGATCAAGACCGAGGGCGTGGTGACCTCCGCCGCCGGCGACTGGTCGCTCGGCAGCGTAGTCTGGATATTTACAGTCGCGATTGTGTTCCTCGGCCTCTCGGCCGCGTTCGCGGGCAAGTGGCTGGAGGCGGTCGGCCCACGCAAGGTCGGCGTGGTCGCGGCCTGTTTATGGGGCGGCGGTTACCTGATCGGCGGGTTCGGGATCCTGATTCACGAATTGTGGCTGGTCTATCTGGGCTACGGCGTGATCGGCGGTTGCGGGCTCGGGCTCGGATACGTATCGCCGGTCAGTACCCTGATTCGCTGGTTCCCGGACCGGCGCGGCATGGCGGCGGGCATGGCCATCATGGGTTTCGGCGGCGGCGCGATCATCGGCGCGCCGGCGAAGGAGTATCTGGTGCAGCTGTTTTACCGCGCGCCGGAGTATCTCGGCACGCCGGATCGGCTTGAGCTGGTGACGGAAGGCGGCGTTCGCTTCGCCAGAATAGCCGGCCAACTGCGCGAAGTGGTCGTGGTCAGCGCCAACGAAATCGAGCAGATGATCGTTGCCGGTCCGCCCGGCGTCTACCTGACGGGTACCGGTACTGTCGGGGTCGCGCAGACTTTTTTCACGCTCGGTCTGGTCTATTTCGTGTTCATGGTGGCTGCGGCTTTCTCGTATCGGCTGCCGGCGCCGGGCTGGAAGCCGTCGGGGTGGACGCCGCCCGACGCGAGCCGTCGAGAGAAGAAGATGATCACTGCCGGCAACGTGCACATCGACGAAGCGCTGAAGACACCGCAGTTCTATCAACTCTGGATCGTGCTCTGCTTCAATGTGACGGCGGGTATCGGGGTGCTCGGTGTCGCCAGGACCATGATGTCCGAGATCTTTGGCACGACGCAGCCCCATATAGTCAACGGCGCGTTCGCCGCCACCTACGTCATGATGATCAGTGTCTTCAACATGCTCGGCCGTTTCTTCTGGGCGAGCGCGTCCGACTATCTTGGTCGACGTAATACGTACTGGATATTCTTCGCACTCGGCATCGTGCTCTACCTGTCGATTCCCTGGAGTGCACAGCAGGCGAGTGTTTCACCGTCGGTCGTCTGGCTGGTGTACTTCTATGCGGCGACCATGATCATCTTCACGATGTACGGCGGTGGCTTTGCGACGATTCCCGCTTATCTCGCGGATATATTCGGCACACGATATGTCGGAGGAATTCACGGCCGACTCCTCACCGCGTGGAGCACCGCGGGCGTGCTGGGGCCGTGGGCGATCACTGCGCTCCGCGAGAACGCGATACGCGATTCGGTCAATGAACTCGTGGCGAAGATCGACCCGCTGCTGTTCGAACGAACATTCGGCGCCGGCGTCGGGCAGCTCGATCTGCTGCTCACGCAAAATACCGTGACCATCGCCAAGCTCATGGCCATTGCCCCGGCCGGAACGGTCGATCCGACCAGCAATCTCTACAACACGACCATGTACCTGATGGCCGGTCTGCTGGCGATCGCGCTGGTCAGCAATGCCCTGGTGCGCCCCGTCGACAAAAAACATCTGATGAGCGAGCCGTTATCCTGAGTTCGCTCGACCCGGGACAGGCGAATAGCAATCCCGTCATCCGCCCTCGTCGTCACCGCTCGCGGCGCCCAGGTAACTGACGATGCTGGCGCGGATCCCGGCGTCGCTGATGCCGCCATAGGGCTTCATATTGTTTCCGGGAACGACCGCTTCCGGGTCCTTGATGAACCGGTCCAGGGTCTCGGCATCCCAAACGATGCCCGATGCGGCCATTGCCGGGGAATAACCGTATTCCTGCGAACCCGCTTCGCGGCCGATGAGATCATGCAGGTTAGGCCCGAGCCGGTTGTCGCCCTCGTCTATTGAATGGCAGGTCCGGCAGGAATTGTTGAAGGCCAGCTTGCCGGCTCTGGACTCGTCCTCGACGTCCTGCGCGGAAGCAGCCGTGAACAACAGCGCCAACGCCGCGGCTAATGGCAACAATCGGACAATCCGGTGTTTGATGGCAATCTCCTTTTCCAGGCGTACTGATCTTGTTCATTCAGACCGCGCCATTTCATGCGCGTTCAATGGTGCTTTGCAAGTGACTCGCGGCAGTCTGCACCCACATGTCCTGCAAGTTTTGCAAATCAAAAGTGCAACAACGGTTGCTTCGACGTACGTTTTATCCAGGTCAGGCCGTCGCGAAGGCACGAAAATTCAGTTCGTCAGATGAACGTCTGGCACGATGATTGCAGCAATTCCAGTGGGTATTGGCATCATTTCATTGATCCAGAAGGAGGCACCGATGAAAGCTATAACCACTGTGATGGCTGCGTGCATTTTATCTTTTCACGCGACTGTCGATGCGCAGCAAACGGAAACACCTGAAGAAGCGGAAAGCCGGCAAGGAATACCGGCGACGCCTCATCAGGAGGAAGCCGCACGGGAGATAAGCAGCGATCTCTTCAAGCAGCTGGATGAGGACCAGGATGGCTCGATCTCCGCAGAGGAAGCGCAGGCGGAATCCTCGCTGTCCAGCAGCTGGAGCACGTACGACCAGAACGGCGATGAAACACTCGACCCGGAGGAATTTTCCGGCTTCGAACGAAGTTCAACGAGTTCGGCTGAAGAAGAGTCAGCAGCAGCTGGGCAGAGCGCAACGACAGAGGAAAGTATGCCGGCGAGCCCTCACCAGCAACACGCAGTACAGGGCGATCTCATCCAGGAGTTGGATACGGATGGCGATGGCCAGATCTCGCAGCAGGAAGCGGAGGCTGAAGCCCAGCTTTCCGACAACTGGGATCAGTTTGACCGAAATGACGATGGCAAGCTCGACTCCCGGGAACTGGCCAGAGTTGACCAGTAATTTTTGCCGACAGGATCTCGGCAACGCCTACAATTCCTCGAGGATTTCGTCCACTTTTTGCCGATAAGCTTCTTCGGAGATCAGATCCTTTTCGCGGAGGCGTTTTAAAGCATCGAGGCGCTGTTCGATGTCCCCGGTCGCGGCCGCTCCGGAGCTTGCAACGGGAGCAGCGTCGGTCGACGCCGGCGCCGGCTGCATTTGTGTCGGCTCGGGCTCCGGTTCGTCCGTCGGCCAATCCTCCGTTGTCGAATCCATGGATACAGGGCTCGGTGCCGGCATGGCGCCGGCATCCGGATCGAAAACCACCCAGTCGTCTCGCTGACCCTGCGGATCGCCGCGCAGGCTGGCGGCAGTGCTCGCAATCAGGATCGATTCCTGCTCTGACGGAATCGTGCGGCTGCCGAACTCGCGCGGATAAAAATCCTGGTCCACCTGGCCATAAACGTTCTTTTTGCGATACGGGCTTTGAATTTCACCGAAGATGACGTTCAGCTCGCCTTCCCGGAAAAATACGCGCCCGGCTGTCAGCCGGTTGCGGCGCGCGAACGCCCCGGGCGACAGACGGTGCGCGCCAATGATCGAGAACGTGACATCCTGCGACGGCGTCGCCCTGCCGAGACCCGTGGCGAGCGCTTCACCGAGAATCTCGACCTGCTCGGCATTGAACACCGCGACCGGTGGGGTGTCGGTTTCCTGATCGGCATACCGGAAGCGCAGGCCCGCGAGCATCCTTTCGATGTCCTGCGGCGACACAGTCGCGGGATGATCGTTCGGCGGGGCCGCTTCCTCGTCCCGTGGCGCCAGGACTACGGATTGGTCGTTTCCCTCCCAGATAATGGCATCCGACCGGCCGTGCGCCGGCGGGCAATGAAGCCCCGCTATCGGGCCCAGGACACAAACGACGGCGGCGGCGCGCCACCATGGCGGGCGGCATGCCGGACGATTCATCACGCCGGCCGCCACGATGCGCGGATCACTGCGTTCAACAGTCCAGGTGCTCAATAGAAAATAATCGCGCCAATTGCGATGCTGCTCTCGTCAGCCTGGTTGCCGTTGTGCGCCGTCGCTTCGGTGTTCGTGTACTCGAGCACGAGATTGAGCGATTCAGTCAGCGGATGATAGACGCCGAAAATGATCGACTCGTTGGTCTCCACCAGCGTGGGCGCAGCAGGATCGCCGGGCCCGAGATCGAGGTTGCTTTCGCCCCAGCTCAAGCCAAGCTTCGTTCCCGGCCCCGGCAGCTTATACGTTGCCTGGAGATATCCGCCGTCGGAGTCGCGGGTATTTCCCGCGAGGTCCATGCCGTCAAACAGGAAATCGGTGGTGCCGATGCCCTCGCCGTCGTAGTAGTACGCGACGAACTCGAAACCGGCAAATGCCACCTTGCCGCCCAGGTCGAATCCGGTCGCGTCCTCGCTGCCGAAGGTTGCGCTGTCCAGCGACTGGGTGATGAAGCTCGCCCAGACCTTGCCGGCTAGGTCCTCATCCTCTGCACCCTTCCATTCGTACGCGATCTTGCCTTCGATGCCGTAAGTATCGCCTTGCTGGGCAAACGATCCGGCATCCAGGCTCTGTCCCGACAGGTTCACGAGGCCCCATGGATCGACCAGCGCCAGGTTGAATGAAATACCGTTCCAGCTGGGCGATGAATACTGGATCTGGCCTTTCCAGTCCGCGTAGATGTAGCCGACACCGATACGGCCAAGCGATGTGTTGCCGCCACCGGCCGTCAGGTCGGATACGCTACCGACGCCTAACAGGGACATGTCGGACAGGATGGCATCCGATCCGAAAACGCCAAGGTCCCGCCCGATTTTGATCTTTCCCCAGTCGGAGCCGAACTGGACGAAAACCTGCCGCAGGTTTTCGGAGTTCAGCCCGAGCCCGCCATCGAGGGGACTGCCGGTGATGCCGCCCTGGTTGCCGCCGTCGATGCCCGGCTGAAATCCGATCATGACTTCAGTGGTCAGGTTGTCGGCTTCCTGCGTGCCGTGAAAGCTGAAAAAGGAGGGCAGCAGTCCGGTCCGGACATTGCCGAGATCACGGTCCACTCCGTTCGAGCCGCAGGCAAGACCGCCGGCCACCGCGCCGGCCCCCGCATCGCACTCCGTATTGGTCAGGAAACCGTTGATATTGCCGGTGATCTGGACATCCCAGTCGCCCATCTGCATCGACTCGAACGCCTGGGCGCTCCACGTCGGCAACAAAAGGGCCGCAACAGCCAGGAAAGTCGTCGTGTGATTATGCTTTTCTGCTTGATTCTTCATGGTGATACCCCTGTTTCAAGGCGCACGGTTGTTGAATCTGCATTCCCGAGGGTCCGCGTTCACTGAAAGCATCGCGTAGGGCCATATGGGGTTACGCGGTAGTTCAGCAATGTACCCTGTCAGGTTTGCTTGCAGTCGATGCGTGGACGGCCAGCATCGGCTACCACAAGCATCAGCAGTAAGGCAATAATGCGCTTCGACCACGACATGTCAATAACCTGTCGGCAATTCGCCGGTTTTCTAACGATCCCTGTCACAGGCTGAGCTTCATGCCGACGAACCCGGCGCGGGGGGCGCCCGGTCCAAGGAAGCGGGGGTTGGCGAATTCAGAAAAAGCCGGCACGTCCACTTCACCCGGTTCTTCGCCGATCAGCCCGAACGTTTCATATTCCGTATCGAGCACATTATTGACTGCGGCATAAAAAACCAGATGGTCGTTCACGCGGTATTGCCCGCGCAGGTTCATGACGGCAAATGCGCCTGTCTTTTCAAGCTGACTCGATTCGTCGCCCCGCACGTGCTGTCCGCTGTTGTAAAGAACATCCACGCCAACGCTGAAGCTTTCACTGAACAGGTAGTTGCCTCCGAATTTCAGATGATGATCGGGAACCCCGGGTATGCGGTCACCGGCCTCGACCCGGATGGTGCCTTCATCGTCGCTTGCAAACGGGTGATTGGGGCTCAATGCCTCGAAGGGCGCTTCGAATGTTGCCTCGATGTAACTGTATGCCAGGAACCAGTCGAGGTTGTGCCAGTTTCCGTCAATGCCGCTCTCGAACCCGAGCCTGCGCGTTTCTTCCACGTTTGCGAACAGGCCGGTGGAGCGACCGGTGGTCTGAAAAATAATGTCATCGTTGTTGGTGGTATGGAAGAGTCCCGTGTGGACATCGACAACTTCGAGATTCCAGCGGGCTCCGAGTTCAAAGCTCCGTGCGACAACCTGCTCCAGCGGGGGATCGGCCAGAAAGGCATTGGGCAGCCGGCATTCGAAGTCCACGTCATCGGGATCCTCGCCTTCTGCTTCGGCGTTGGCCGCTGCCAGTTCGAAGATGTGATCGTTGCAGGCCAGTTCGACGGGTGTCGGTGCGCGTGAAGATTCGCTGTAACCGCCGTACAGGTTCAAGTCCCGGTTGACCTGGTAGGTTAGCCCGATGGCCGGATTCAAGCGGGTGAATTTATGTTTGCCGTTGAGTTCCGGACGCTCACCCGACTGGTCCGCCAGCTCAGTTTCGGTGGAATTGAAGCGTCCGGACAGGGTAAGGCTCCAATTTTCGCCAAGGTCGATAGTGTTGGTCAGGTAGAGACTCCAGGTTGCGGTGTCGGTTTTGATGCTGGTGGCGGCATCGTCGACGAAAGTGCCGGTGCCGAGACCTGCCGTGCTGCGCGTCACCGGGTCGAGATTCGCCAGCTCCAGGAGCGAGTCGAACGACGATTCACCGCTGAACCAGGCTGCGCCGACGATCAGCTGGTTGGCCCGGCCGAAGAGGTCATTGGAAAAACCCAGTTGCACGTCGGAGCCATAACTCCGCTGTACCCGGGTGCTTGTGTTGTTGATCGCCGAACCGGACAACACGCCGCTACCGGAAAGGTCGGCGGTGAGGTCGTCAATGTCGTATTCCGCGACCCCACCCATGCCAACGGCAGTGTCGTTGAGAAACGTCTCCAGGTCCGCTGCGGTCGCGAACTGGCCCTCGCAGACGTCTTCATGATCCAGAGCAAGATCCTCCAGATCGTCTCCTTCGAGCCCTTCCAGCAATGCGTCCGAAGCCCCCAGCCGACAGACGGCGAATTCCGAACCGTCGCCGTTGAAGGAATCCGTTTCGTTGCGTCGATAAAAAACATTGCCCGACAGGACGATGTGTTCCGCGAAACGATGGCTTCCGTCGACACTGAGCATGTACATGTTGTTTTCGGTGATGTCCGGTGACGTAAAAATCGCGTCGCGGTCGATTTGCAGCAATTCGACGGGTACCGCACCGTTGCCTGTCAACTCGCTCGTGCCATACTGGCCGTTGAGATTCAGTGATGAACGTTCGTCTTTCCATCCGAGGCTGCCGTAGAAATTTGCGGCGTCCGACGGCGACGCGTCACGCCAGCCGTCTTCGTCGAAGTAATGCACGTTGCCGTACCATGCGAGATTGTTACGGCTGCCTCCCGATTCAACAGAGACAATCGCACGACCGAAAGAGCCTGCCCTCAGGTCCAGGTGATGGCCTGGCGAATTGAAGCCGTTCTTCATCTCCACGGACAACGCCCCGCCCAGCGTATTCAGGCCGAACAGCGGGTTGGCGCCGCCGATGAGCTGCAAGCTGTGAACCGCGGTTTCCGGCAGGAGATCCCAGTTGACGGTATCTCCCAGGGGCTCGTTGATGCGGACGCCGTTCTGGTACACGGCCAGCCCCTGCGCAAGTCCAAGAAGAGGAGACGCGGTGAACCCGCGGTAACTGATATCGGGCTGCAAGGGGTTGTTCTGCGCGTCGTTGATGGAGACGCTCCCCATCGTCCGGTTCAGGAAATCGGCCAGATGCAGGCTCTGCATGCTCTCGATATCGTCGCTCAAGGCCGACTGGATGTTGTACGGGATTTTCTCCTTGCTCAATCCTGTGCCGTTTCCTGCCGGAGTGACCTTGACGATAATTTCATCGATTGACGCCGTGTCCACCTGCTGCGCATTCAGGCCGGGAGACAGTACCACTACCCCCGTAGCAACGGATATCGCCCGGATTGCCGTCAACTTTGAGGACGATATGCTCACGTTAGAGATGCAGCATGCGACGGATGATGCCGTCGTTGCGGAACGCATGATAAAGCGCACCGCTGATGTGAACGGCCACAACCGCCAGCAGTATCCAGCAAGTCCACAGATGTATGTCGGAGTACAGAATGTTCAGTTCTTCGTTCTCGTGCCCCCACGCGGGCAGGTCCACCAGCCACCAGAGCGTCGTGTCCCAGCCGCTGTAGGAAGACGACATATAACCGCTCAGGCAACAGGCGAATATGAGCACATACAGTACGACGTGATCGATGATGGCGAGTTTGCTCATCCCTGGCGGCAACACCTGTTTCAGGTGCGGTTGCGGGCGGTGCTTGAAACGCACGTAGAGCATGACGATGATTACCGCGACCAGGGTCATTCCGAGATTCTTGTGCAACTGGAACGGAATTTCGCGGAACCGGTATTCCGCGGAAGCCAGCGGCAGTCCGAGCATCCACCAGCTGGATATGAACAGGAAGAAAATCGACACGGCCAGGAACCAGTGCAATATCAACGCCGTTCGGCTGTAACCTTTTACCGGCATCGTATGCTTCGCTTCCTTATGTTGCAGCCGGCCGCAGTTCGGCCAGCTCGTCCTGCCGGCCCACAATGGCGCCGACCGCCAACGCAAGGTGAATGAAGAACCAGAGCAGAATGCTCCAGAGATACATCTGCCGGATCAGCGGGCCGCTGTTGACCACGCCCGTGAATGACACGGCGTCGAGAACCGCAAGTGCGCCGAACACCGGAATGGCCACTGCAGCGGCCCAGCGCCGGTAATCGACCAGCGCAACACCGACGAAGACGGATAGCAGGGCCAGCACGGTCCCCGCTGCGGACACGGTCATGTGAAAAGACTTGAACCAGGCGGGACTGGATATGCTGATGTCATGGACGGCGAAGGCCAACTGGCGACACTCCTCCAGCGACAAGCCTTCTTCCTCGAGTTCGTCGTCCTCACAATCCGGCTCCGGCATGGTGGCGATCGTGTAAGGCGGCGTACCGACGATGGCGAGCTTCATCCATTCATTGGCTTGCCATGCCGCCAGCAGAATGCCGAGAAGTATGGTGACGATGCCCAGGCGGCTGGCCCAGTCCGGCGCATCGGACTTATTCACGGTCGCGGTCCGAAGGGAATGGCTAGCGGAATGGCCATAAGCTTTTCGTTCCTTATTCTCCGGGTCCGTACAGCAGTCAACAGCTGCCTGGAGGTAACCAGAACTGGTCACGCGACTGACGCGATCAGAAGCGTAACGACAGGGGTCACGAAACGCAAACGGGCGCACCGTGGCCACTGTCAATGCGCCCGTTGCAGAGGCCGGCCGCGCGGAACTGGCATTGCTGGCTGTTCCTGGGTCGAACGGCTTGAATTCATGAAATTCCTGCCGTACGTTGAAGTCTAAGACAGACGCCTGGCGCCGGACGGACCGGATTCTCTTCAACAGCGGGAAGCAGGATTAATTTCACATGTTTGAACGTCTTCGCGCCACCCCATTACGGCAGCTTGCGGTATTGCTCGTCCCTTTTGCCGCTACCTTCGCCCACGGCCAGGCCAGCGCGCCGGGTGAAGTGCTCGATGAGATTGTCGTTACCGCGACGCGAAGGCAGTCCACGGTGCGCGAAGTTCCTCGCTCGATATCGGTCGTCGGGCAGGACCGCATCCAGAACGCGACCCAACAACTCGGGCTCGACGAAGCCCTGGCGGTAGTCCCCGGGCTGTACATGCAGAACCGCTACAATTTTTCGCAGGACCTACGGATTTCGCTGCGGGGCTTCGGCGCGCGCTCGAGTTTCGGCATCCGCGGCATTCGCGTCTATGTTGACGGCATCCCGGAAACACTTCCGGACGGGCAGGCGCAGGTAGACAGCATCGATCTCGGTTCGGCAAAGAGCATCGAGGTTTTGCGCGGCCCGGCATCGTCGCTTTATGGAAATGCATCGGGCGGTGTGATCGCGGTCGAAACCGAACTGGGGGGCATGTTGCCGTTCGTCGAGGCTGGCCTGGCCAGCGGGGAACTCGGTTTCGAGAAGTATCAGCTCAAAACAGGCGGTTCGTTCGATTCGGTCGACTACCTGCTGAACGCATCCACGCAGCAGATTGACGGTTACCGCGACCATTCCTTCTCGAAGGGGTCCCTGCTGAACGGCAAGTTGGGAATACGCTTTACCGAGGACGACCGCCTGACCGTTGCGATCAACCATACGGATCAGCCGGAGTCGGAGGACGCCGGCGGTATCAACACGGCAGAGATCGCCGCGGGTCCGCGAGACGCACGGGATGTCAACGTGCTCTTCAACGCAGGCGAGGCCCTGTCGCAGCAACGCATCGGCTTCGTCTACGAGCGCGACCGGCCGCGCGGCGATCTGCTGCTGCGAAATTATTACGTCTGGCGCGATTTCGGCAACGAGTTGCCGTTCGTCGACGGCGGGGCGGTCGACTTGCAGCGTTTTTTCTACGGCATCGGTGCGCAATACAGCCCGAAGGCCATCCTGCCGGACCGCCTCGAACTGACGATGGGCATCGACCTCGACCGCCAGGATGACGACCGAAAGCGCTTCGACAACAATGAGGGAGTGCGCGGCAACCTGACCTTCGAGCAACAGGAGAAGGTCGACAGCACCGGTGTCTATCTGCAGGCGAAATACGATCTGAGCGAGGACCTCGCGATGTCCGCGGGCCTGCGCTACGACGAACTCACCTTCGATATCAATGACGATTTTCTCGTGGACGGGGATGACTCTGGCGAGATCGACTTCGACGAGACAAGTCCCTCTGCCGGCATCAGTTACAGTTTCGGCCAGCACATCCTGTTCGGCTCATTCAGTCGATCGTTTGAAACTCCGACGACGACGGAGCTGGCGAACCCCGACGGCAGCGGCGGCTTCAACACGTCGCTCAATCCGCAGCTCGCGGATAACTATGAGCTGGGTATCAAGGGCGAGCGCAATGACACTTATTACGAAGTATCGGTGTTCCGTATCAACCTGACCGACGAACTCGTTCCCTTCGAGCTGGCGGGATTCCCCGGACGCACGTTCTATTCAAACGCCGGTGAGTCGGAACGGTCAGGTATCGAAACGGCGCTTGCATGGAGGCACGAAAGCGGAATTGCTGCCGAGCTGTCCTACACCTTCTCCGATTTTACCTTTGAAGATTTTGTCGATGAAAGCGGCACCAGTTTTGCCGGTGCGGAGTTGCCGGGGCTGCCACGACATTTCGGTTATGCAGGCGTGTCCTATCGGTCGGACGCCGGACTGTACGCACGGCTCGAGGCAGTGTATTCGGGCGCTTTATATGCCGACAACGCGAATACGACGAAAGTAGACAGCCATGTCGTGACGAATTTCAGGGCGAGCAGGGAATTCGAAACCGGAAGCTGGCTGATCCAGCCGTATCTCGGCGTGAACAATGTTTTCAACGAGAGCTACTTCAGCAGCATTCGCGTTAACGCATTCGGCGGCCGATATTATGAGCCGGCGCCGGAACGGAATGTTTATGCGGGAGTCACCGTTCGATACGGGCTGTAACATCGGTCGGCTTGTCCAGCCGTCGTACGGGCAACCCGCAATTCCCGGACCAGGCTATTCGGGCCGGGCCAGGACCACTTCAATTTCGACCAGCATGCCTTCACCGGCGAGGCCCGCGACCTGCACCGTTGAACGCGCGGGCAGGTTCGGCTGCTCGTCCGTACCGAAATACTTCGAATAGGCGCGCATGAAGCCGTCAAAATCCATCCCGCCCTGGAGTTGCGGGTCACCGACCAGGAACACGGTCATCTTCAGCACGTCACTGAAACCCACGCCCAGCGTCTCGAACGACTCTTCCATCCGCGAAAACACGCTCAGCGTCTGGGCCTCGGTATCGCCCCAGTATTCCGGACTGCCGCGCTCCGCATCGGGATCGGCAGGCCGCGGTGTAGTGCCGCTGTGCCAGATAAGCACGGTGTCCGCGCTCACCTCGACGGCTTGAGCGATAGGAAACGTTGAATTGTCCGGCAGGGGATGGCGCGTCACATCCCCGGCGTATGCAGGGGCGGCGGCAAACAACAAAATGCCAAGGACTGCGGTCTTCGTCATGATTCGATTCCTTATCTCGATTGCAGGCTGTTTATGTAGGTAACGACGTCTCGAATGGCGACATCATCCATCAAAGTTGCGGTCGCGGCACGCATTTGAGCGCCATAGGCGTCGCCCGGGCTGCTGCCTCGCGTGCCATCCTTGAAATTGCTGAGCTGCCTGGCCAGGTACCAGTCGTTCAAACCGGTCAATGGCGGCCCACCGACGGCCGGGACTCCCTCGCCCCCGGCGCCATGGCAGGCCGCGCAGCTGGCATAGTGCGTTTCACCGCGCCCGGCATCGCCGTCGATCGTCAGCGGCGGCGGCTCGGAACTGACCGCGTTGACGTACCTGGCGGCGGCCGTGATCTGCGCATCGGAAAGAATCGCGGCCATCGGCCGCATTTCCATTCCGACCAGGTCATTTTCATGGGTGCCGCGCCATCCGGTCTTGAAGGCGCGCAGCTGACGCTCGATATAGGTCTTGTCCATGCCGCTCAGCCGCGGCGCCTGGATGTTCGGGTTACCCTTCATCTGCACGCCGTGACAGACGGTGCAGTAGACAAACTCGTCCGGCGGGATCACCGGTTCATCCGCCGCACGGGCCCCGGTCGTGAAACTTGCGATGTAAGCGACAGCAAGGACGAGGAACATGCGCCGGTACGACATCCGTCTCATCCCGTCGCCGTTGCGGCGGATGATTCGGCCAGGATGCGCTGGTTCATGTCCGCCATCGCGTGGTGCGCCGAAGCCAGGGCGCCTTCCTGCCAGCCGGAGTGGTAACTGATCTGATCCCCCATGATGTAGTGCCGGCCGTCGGGATCCTGCAGCAACTTGAATTTGCTGTCGCGAAGGTCGGGCGACCAGCGGGCGTTGCACCCCATCTGGTGGTTCATGCGCGCCCACGGCACGCTGACGCCGCAGTCGACGTAACTTCCATAGCCAGGATGTATTTTCTCTCCTTGCGCGATCGCCGATTTGATGCGCTCCTCGGGCGTCATGCGCTCGAAAAACTGGCCATGTTCCTCGCCAAACGTGTACGCGCCGAGCATGACGCCCTTTTCGGCGTGGATGCCGTGGGTCGGATACCAGATCTGTTCGATCGGCTGCGACGTCCAGGAAATGCCGCCGTAGATATTGTCGGCTTCCCAGAATCGCTGCTTCATCTGCAAGCCTATTTTGAGCAGGTGTCCCTCCTCGACGGCCGCCAGTGCCTCTGCGTACTCTTTCGAGAAATTATTGTAGATGCCGGAGAGGAGGTGATGCGGTATGCAATTGAAACAGTAATCGCCGCTGATTTTCTTGCGTCGCCCTTTGTGGTTGTAAATCACATCGACGCCGTTCGTCTGCAACTGTATGGATTGCACCTGCGCATTGGTGTGAATCGGGCTTCGAATGTTCTTGCCGAATGCCTTGACGATCATGTCCATGCCGCCGATCGGCTGCATCACCGGCATCGCCTGGTCCTCGCCTTCCGTGAAGTGCATCCTGTAACGCCAGAAGTCGCTGTCCAGCAGGTCGGAGAGTTCGTGAATGTCTTTCAGTTCGCCGTGCTCCACGAAACCGCCGGACTTGTAGCCGGCTCTGTCCGAGCCGGAGTAGCGGCCCTGCTCTTTCAAATCGCCGTAGGCGGTCGCGAACGCGAGAATCCGTTCCTTGTCGCCGGCGGAGAGCGGCCGATCGAATACGTCCCTGTCGACCGCCTTGTACAACAGTTCCGACATGAATCCCCTGGCGTCGGTTACGTATTCACGAATGCGCACGGGTTTGCCGCCGAACGCCTTGTCGTCCTGCGTGTAGGCATTGCGGTTGTCATTCACATAGGTTTCGAGGGGAATTTCGAACTCGCGGCAGTAATGCAGAACGAGCTTGTGATGACCCGGAATGCGCGCCGGTCCGGCGTTGAAGTAGAGGTGCGGCTTGTCGTCGAATTCGCAGACCTGGGAATAACCCATTTCGTCGACCTCGTCTCCGCTTCGGAGGGTCAGGTTTCTTCCCCCGATCCTTTTCGAAGCCTCGATCACGGTGCACTCGAAGCCCCTGCGTTCGAGTTCATAGGCAACCGCGAGACCGGACATGCCGGCCCCCAGCACGAGCACGCGTTTGTTCGTGTTGCCGGCAGGCTGCACGTCCGCGAGTCTCAAGGGGCCCGTGTCCGGCAGCAGGCCGAGCGCCAGGCCGGTCTGCAGAATCGCTGTCGAGCCGCCGGCCGCGCCCACGAGGCTGAGAAAATGCCGTCGCGATAAGGGTCGGTTCATGAATTGATCACGTTCACGCATCTGTTTCGCTGACCAGGAACAGATCGGTCAGCAACGCGCGCAGGTGAATCGACACGTTCAGGTTGTCGACCAGTTCGGAGCTGATCTTGTCCTGCGCGAGAACGAGCGCTATGGCCGCGCGTGCCTTTTTGGCATCGTCCGAGACCACCCAGCCGTAGGCGGATTTGCTTTTCTCGAGAATATGGACGATTTCCACGGCGGCGTCGCTCATATCCGCCAGCATCGTTCTGATTTCGGAATCCGGGCCGCCATCGCTGTCGCGCCCCTGCGCCGCATAGGCAAGCGAGAACTCGTAGCCTGACTCGACAACGTCAATTTTGGCTTGCAGCAGTTCGTTCACAGAGTCTGTGTCCCGGGACAATCGCGGCAAGGGACTGCCTTCAGGAAGACTTGCCTGGCGCCCAGCGTTCCGGATCGTGATTGGCTTCGAGTTCTTCTTTCGAAATCCAGCCTTTGATCATGGAACGCGTATAAAACAGTTTCTCCGGTCGAAGGCCGAAATAGATATGCAGCGCGATCAAAGCGATCAAAGCCAGGGTAGACAGGCCATGAATCAGAAAGACCCAGCCCAGGGTCGATTCCGCAATCGAATTGCTTCTCTCCCACCACGGAGTGTCGATCATCGCAAACATGACGAGCCCGCTGCCGATGACGAGCAGGACGAGCACGGTAACGGCGGCGTGCATGCTCTTCTGCGCCACTGAATACTTGCCCGGCTTCAGCGTCGCATCGAACGGTTCCTTCAGGTCCCGGGCGCTGATCCACATGGCTTTCAGGTCCTGCCAGAATAACGAGCGGACGATGTGAAAGACGACGGAAGCGGTGAGCACCAGCCCGGCGATCCAGTGAATCGTCAGCCATGAGAATTCGAGTCCGATGATGGGAAATACGCCCGTTATCAGGAGCACGATGACGGTGACTGCCATGATCCAGTGAAAGATTCGATCGACGGCGCTATGCCTCGGCACCCGGGGGCCCGCGCTCGACGGCCGGGCCGCGCGGCGGCGAACCGCGAGGATGACGGCGTGCAGGGCAATCACGACGAATGCAGACACCACGACCAGCCACAGCAGGTCCCAGGAGGCCCCGAGTATGACTTCGCGTCCCCAGATGTCTTCCTTGTACGTGGCCACGTCCATGGCGTTAACCTCGCACTGCACGCCGCACCAGATTTTCCATCAGGGGCAGCTTGAACTGGTTGTAGGTGAGTGGTTTCGCGCCTTCACTGGCAAGAAGTGCGAGCGTATCGGCGCTTTCTTCGGACAACGTCATGCCGACTGCGGCTCGTTCGACCTTGCGCAGGCGGTGCGGTTTGCACGCGACACCGCCACAGACGAAGCGCGCGTCGTTGATGACATTGCCTTGCACCGCCATCGCCGCCGCGATGCTGACCAGGGCAAAATCCCAGACGTTGCGGTCCGCAACTTTCTCGAAATAGAACCTCTGGCCGGCCCATTTGGAGGGGACTCGAACGGCCGTCAGTATTTCGCCGGGATCGAGGGACGTCATGCGCGTGATGTGCGTGTCAGGCCCTGCGAAGAATTTTTCCGCGGGAATCAGGCGCTCTCCGTCCAGACTCGCCGCGACCATCGTGGCTTCGAGCGCGACCAGCGCAATCGCCGTATCGGACGGGCTGACCGCAACGCAGCGGCTGGCGCCGAACAAGGCGTGTTCGCGATTCATGCCCTGCGGGCTGTCCGCATAGCAGAGGTTGCCGCCGGCGCGGTAACAGGAAAGGCCACGCCGGTAATACCAGCAGCGCGTGTCCTGCACCAGGTTTCCGCCAAGAGTGGCGACATTGCGGATCTGCGGGCTCGCAACGCGCCCGGCCGCCTGCGACAGCAGGCCGAAATCGCGGTTGATGACCGGGTCACCGATCATTTCGACCAGTGTCGTCACGGCGCCGATTTCGAGGCCGTCGGCGAGTTCCCGTATGCCGTGCAGGCTATCGATGCCGTTCAGGTCGATCATGGCCTTCGGATGCTTGGCGCGATCCTTCAGCCAGCCGTAGGTATCCTGCCCGCCGCCGAGCAGCCAGCCGTCATCGCCGTACCGTTCCAGGAGATCGAGTGCGTCACTCAACTCCACCGGCTGGTAGAGCTCGATGTCGGGCATGACGTCGTGGGAAGCCATCGTTACCTCAGAAGTTATTGATCTGTAACGGCTTGAAAGACTGCGGCCGCCCGTTCACGTGATTCACGATCATGTCCGCGCTGATCGGAGTGCGGCTGAAGATGTGACCGTCCAGTGCATCGGCAATCGCGGCTGTCATCGCGGCGACCGAGCAACCCATTGCCGGCTCGCCGATGCCCCGCGCGCCGAACGGACTTTGCGGGTCCGGCAGGTCCACGGCGCCGGTACGGATTTCGCTCGGCGTGTCGAGATAGGTCGGGATGCCGCACTGGTGATATCCGATGTTCGCCGGCAAGCCGTTTTGCGGGTCGTAAACGTGCCGCTCGAGGCTCGCCATCCCCATGCCCCAGACGGCGCCGCCCTTCATCTGCGCCGCGAGCCCCTGCGGATGAACGACCGTGCCGCATTCGGCAATGCCGACGTAGTCCAGGATGTCGTACTTGCCGGTTTCGAGATCCAGCTGGATTTCGGCGAACGCGACTGCCAGTCCCGGAACGACGCCTTCCAGTCTGAGGGTGTCCTTGCCGACGCCGATCAGCCCGGTGCCGGCGATGTTCTGCACGGCGCGTTGCGTGATCTCGTGAATATCGTCCGGCCACGTCTGTCCGCTGTAAGCGCCGCCCAGCTCGATTGCGCGCTGGGCAACGGCCGCGTAGGTCATGTACTGGGTGGGACTGCCGATGCGGAACACGCGTTCGTCCGCCACGTCGTAATCCGTAACGGCGCCGCCGAGCGTCGTAGCCGCGATCTCCTTCATTTTGTTGACGGCGTCGGTGGCGGCGACGAAGTTGGCGCGCGAATGCGTAAAGGTGGTGTTGCTGCCTGCCTGGTAGGAACTCCACGGCAGATGCGCCGCGGTGCTGCCGCGTTCGATGACGCAGTTGTTCCAGTCGCATTTCAATACTTCGGCAGCGCTTCGCGTCGTCGACGCATAGGAATAGGTGCCGAGATTGCCGACCCCGCTGTGCAAATGGATCTTGCCGTCGGGGGTGATGCGCACCAGTCCGTCGAAGCCGTCCGAGCCCGCCGAGTGGTATCCCTGGCCGATGCCGACGCCAATGACTTTATTACCGTTGCGGCGCGGCTGGTCGCGTTTGGCTTCCCAGTTGAACATTTTCGCGCCCATGTCGAGCGCTTCCTTCATGTAGGCGCTGGTGATCGGGCCCTGGTCTGCTTCCACGGTGGTCGCGTTGTGCGCGGCGTTGACCTTGCGTATCTCCAGCCGATCGATGTTGAGCTCCCGCGCCGCCTTGTCCATGATCGGCGCCATGATTGCGGCAATCTGGTTTTGCCCGGGGCCGCGCTGCGCGCCGCGCGGCGTCGTGTTGGTCAGCACCGGCACGCCGCGATAGCGCATGGATTCCGGGTCATAGACGATCGATACCGCGTCGCCGGCGGAAGAACCGTCGCCGCCGGTGGCGTTCGGGCCCAGGTCCTCGACGATGAATAAATCCGTCGCCGTGACGCGGCCGTCCGCGGCGAAACCCACTTTGATCCAGCCCTGGAAGCCGACCCGTGCGGACCCGACGTAGTATTCCTGCTCGCGCGTAATGCGCAACTGCACCGGCCGCCCGAGCTTCTTCGAAAACCAGGCGGGCAGCGCCATCATTGGATAGGCGGCGATCTTGGAGCCGAAACCGCCGCCCGTGTGCTCGCTCACGAGAATCACGTTTTTCTGTTCGACGTTGAGCATACTGGCCAGCCCGGGAATCATGAAACTCTGGCTCTGCGCCGAGCCGTACACGAAACAGGTGCCGTTTTCCCAATACGCCATCGAGGTGCGCGGTTCCATGCTCATGTGCGCGTAGCCGTTGGTCACGAACGGTTCCTCGATGATTACGGTAGCGTCGGCAAAGCCTCTTTCGAGATCGCCGTAGCTCCATTCGTCGACCGATTCGCCGGTCGGCTCCTTGCCGGCGCGGAATTCGTCAATTTGTTCGCGTGTCCATTTGACGCTGCGAAAGCCGGAGCCCTCGCGCGACCGAACATAGACGTTGCCTTCTTCTCGCGCATCCGGCCCGCCCTCGACCAGGCTGTCGAGCGGATCGACCGCAAACGGCAGCGGCTCGATGTGCACCCTGATGCGGGCGATGGCATCTTCGGCGGCTTTTTCGTCAATGGCGGCGACCGCAAGAATCGGCTCGCCGACATACACGGGCGTGTTGGTGAGCATTGGAGCATTCGGCGCTTCGACCGGCGGTAAGTCGTCGGCCGTGAGGATGCCTATGACCCCGTCCATCTCCGCCGCGGCGGAACTGTCGATGCGCGTGACCCGCCCATGCGCCATCGGGCTCGTGTAAACGCGCGCGAACACCATGCCGTCGGCGCGAAAGTCTTCCGCGTATTTGGCCTTGCCGGTCACTTTGCCGACGATGTCAGGCGGAACGAAGTCCTTGCCGATGTACCTGTAGTCGTTCACGAAGAGACCTCCGCGGCACGCATGACACCGTTCAGGTAATGGTCGTAAGCGCCGCAACGGCAAAGATTGCCGGACATCGCCTGCCTCGCCTCTTCGCGCGTGGGCCGTGGATTCGCTCTCAGCAGGCCCACAGCGGCCATGACCTGGCCGGGCGTGCAGAAGCCGCACTGCGGAGCGAGCTCATCGACGAACGCCTGCTGCACGGGATGAAGTTCACCGGTCACGCTTTGCAGCCCCTCGACCGTCAGCACGCTGCGGGATTTCACGCTGTGCGTCAGCGTCGAACAGGAATAATTCGGCACGTCGTCAATCAGCAGCGTGCATGCGCCGCACTCGCCGCGATTGCAACCGATCTTGGTGCCGGTCAGTCCGAGCTTGTAGCGTAAGGTATACGCGAGGGTTTCCTGCGGCAGCACATCGACGCGCCGCGTTCGACCGTTGATATTGAGGGAGATCAGGCGTTCGACCGCAGGTCTCACGCCATCCTGTGCATGTGCCTGCCTTGCATATGCGCCGGCAAGCCCTGCGCTGGATGCGGCCGCGACGCTCGATGCGATCACTGCCTTCAAAAATCGCCGGCGCGAAAGTCGTGGATTCACTGCCGTGGTACCTGCCTTCGATTTAAAGTGATGATTGATCGCCGGCGGCCATGCTGACGCATGCATTTTTATGAAATTCCCGGCGCTTCCCCACCGACCTTACCGGGCCCGGTCGATGATAAGTGCGGTGTCTGAATAGATCAACAACGGTAACGGTTGCCGGGGAAACCGCTCGCGCAGGCGACCCATAGTGTGAATCGTCCGCGTCTATTTCCTGTCCGCGGGCCACGGCGTGCCGCGATTCGGCGTGCTCACCGGCGCCATGCCCTTGTATGCGAATTTCTGCAGCCGCTTGCCTTCGTAGGTCTCAACGGTGTAAATGTTGCCCTTTGAATCCGTGGCGATGTTGTGCACGGCAAAAAACTGGCCCGGATTCCGGCCGCCGTCGCCGAAACTCGTCAAGACCTCCAGCGTGTCGCGTTCGATGATGTAGATTTTCATATTCTTGCCGTCGGCAAGATAAATGAAGCGCTGATCCGCATCGCTGGAGAACGCGATGTCCCAGACCGATCCGTCACCCAGAGTCTCCGGAGCAAAACGTTGCTCCTTGACAAAGGTGCCGTCTGTCTTGAATACCTGAATGCGGTTGTTGACGCGGTCGCATACGTATACCAGCCCGTCGTGGGACGGCTGCGCGCAGTGCACCGGATTGCGAAACTGCTGCGCGGGCGGCGCGTCCGGGTCGTACGGACCGGGATCCGTATCGTCCGGCTCGTTGCCGTAAGCGCCCCAGAAACGTTTCAGTTCGCCGGTATCAGCGTCGAGCACTGCTACGCGCTTGTTGCGATAGCCATCCGCAACGTAGGCTTCGTTCGCGTCTGCATCGAAGGCTATTTCGGCAACTCCTGCAAAATGCTCCGCGCTGAGGCTGTCGGCTTGCTGGCCGGCTTCACCGAATTGCTTCAGGAATTTCCCGTCCCGGGTGAATTTCAGAATATGCGAATCGGCGTCGCCGTTGCCGCCGATCCACACGTTGTCCTTGTGATCGACCGTGATGCCGTGATTGGAAGAGGGCCAGGTGTAGTCGCTCCTCGAATCGTCCGGGCCGCCCCAGTGATTGACGAGATTGCCGGCAGGGTCGAATTCGAGAATATTGGGAGCGGGGATACAGCACTCTCCGGTTTTCGGGTCGGTTGCGGCGCCGATTTCATTGCGTTCGCTGAATGTGTCGCGCCGATGAACGATGAATACGTGATCGCGCGAATCGACTGCCAGGCCGATCGTCGACCCGAGAATCCAGTGGTTCGGCAGCGGTTTGGGCCAGAACGGGTCCACCTCGAACACCGGCGCTTCTTTCGATTGTGCCTGTGCAGCATTGTCGAAAGCCTTCTGTCCGCAGCCGGAAACGGAAATGAGCAACGCAGCGAATGCTGCTGTCATTGCCGTAACCGCGGGATTTCCTTTAGCCATCATCCGCTCCCATGTTCTTGTCGTTTGGCGATGTCTGTAAAGTGTGCGGCAGTATACTATGGAATGAACCCGGCACAGCCTGATTCCCTCGTTACGCGCAGGCAACGCAACCGGACAAGAATCACGGATGCTGACACCGTCCGCTGCATCGATCCATCGCAGCGTCGCAGTGAGCCGCCGAACGCAATGACATCGAAGAACACAAAATCAGTTATGCGCTTGAACCTTACCTGCATTGCGGCAATATGCGCATTGCTCGCGTTGAATCTCGCAGAGAGTCACGAGATTCCGACCGACATCGTCGTCCGTGCATATCTCAAGCCCGAGCCCTATAAGCTGAATCTGCTGGTGCGAGTGCCTCTGGAAGCCATGCGGGATATTCAGTTTCCGCAGCGCGGCCTGGGCTATCTCGATATTGCCGCCGCGGATCGGACGTTGCGCGACGCGGCGCAGATCTGGATCGCGAACGATATCCATCTGTATGAAGGGAAGCAGCGCCTTTCCGACAAGCGCGTCGTGGCGGTTCGCGTGGCGCTACCGTCTGACACGGCGTTTCGCAGCTACGAGCAGGCCTACCAGAGCGCCACCGGCCCGCCTCTGCCCGAAGATACCCAGCTTTTCTGGACCCAGGCAGTGCTCGACGTGCTAATCGAGGCGCCAATCAAGTCCGCCGATTCCACTTTCGCCATCGAGCCCGAACTGGCCAGGCTCGGGATCCAGACTGTGACGGTGTTGCAGTTCCTGCCGCCCGGTGGAGGCATCCGCGCCTTCGAGTTTTCCGGCAATCCCGGACTGGTACAACTGGATCCGCGCTGGCACCAGGCCTTCGGTCGCTTCGTCAATCTCGGTATCCACCACATCCTGCAGGGATACGACCATCTCCTGTTCGTGATGTGCCTGATCATTCCGTTCCGCCGCGTTCGTCCACTGATCGTGCTGGTGACGTCCTTTACCGTGGCGCATTCCATTACGCTGTTGTCGGCAGCGTTCGGCTTCGCGCCGGGGAGCCTGTGGTTTCCGCCGTTCATTGAAATGCTGATCGCTGTCTCGATCGTTTACATGGCGCTCGAGAACATCGTCGGCACGCGATGGCAACGCCGCTGGATGATTGCCTTTGCCTTCGGCCTGGTGCATGGCTTCGGTTTTTCCTTTGCCTTGAGCGAGACCCTGCAGTTTGCCGGTTCGCATCTGCTGACGTCGCTGCTGGCATTCAACCTCGGTGTCGAACTGGGACAGATACTGGTCATCCTGCTCGTCGTGCCGGTCCTTAATGTGCTATTCCGCACGGCGCGCGCCGAGCGTGTCGGCACTATCATTCTTTCTGCATTGCTTGCCCACAGCGGCTGGCACTGGATGAGCGATCGTGCATCCGTGTTGCTGCAGTATCCGTTGCGTTGGCCGGTGTTTGACCCTTCATTGCTGGCGACTCTGATGCGGTGGATGTTGCTGATCGCCGTCATTGGCGGCGCCGGCTGGGCAACATTCCGCGCGTATCAGAGGTTTCTGAGTCCACGCAGGAGTGACGGCTCGTCGACTGAAGTCGCGGCGAAGTAAGGGCGGTTTTTATCCGCGTCGCGGCAGCATACGGGCACACACGGCAGCGCCGGACTGATGTTGGCTCGACGCTACGAACTGATGCACCTGGACCCGGCCCGGCTAAAGAAACCAAGGCGTTTTCCCCGTTGCAACGATCCGTAACTTTGTTGCCCGGATGCGACAACCATTTCGTATGTAACAAAATATATATTGCCGCTGACCGTCGAAGCCTTTATTCTCATAACGGTCAATGGTTCAATCGAGCTGTCGCATCGGTCCATTCGCTCGATGCGCAATCGCTCATCGCGACGGTTGCTCGCGCAACAAAACTGGGGGACACACATGTATACGATTACTACGCGCTTCAGGGTGATTTTACCTGTATGCGCAGTATTTCTTGCCGCGCCGGGATCCGGCCCGTTCGCACAGGAGCAGGAAGAACAGGGTTTCGACGAAGATCTCGAAGTCATTGTTACTACGGGTACCCGACGTGCCGAACGCAGCGCGACGGAATCGGCGGTGCCGATTGACGTTATCTCGGGTCAGGAACTCGTGAATATGGGAACCTCGGACGTCAACGACATGTTGAGAAATACGGTGCCGTCCTACAACGTCGAGCGAGCACCGATTTCAGACGCCGCAACTCTGGTTCGTCCCGCAACCATGCGCGGACTCCCGCCGGACAGCGTGCTGATACTGGTGAACGGCAAGCGCCGCCATCGTGCCGGCGTCATTGCCGAACTCGGCGGTTCCCTGGCCTCGGGGTCCCAGGGCGCCGATCTTTCATCCATCCCGGCGCTTGCAATTCAACAAGTGGAAGTATTGCGTGACGGCGCGTCCGCACAGTACGGTTCCGATGCAATCGCCGGCGTCATCAACTTCGGCTTGAAAGAGGATAATGACGGGCTGACCCTCGAAGCTCGTACGGGCGAGTACATGGAGGGCGACGGCACGCTCATGCAGTTTGCGGCAAACGCGGGTTTGCCGCTCGGCGACGACGGTTTTGCCAACGTCACTTTTCAGTGGCGGGAACAGGACCCGACCGTGCGGAGCACGCAGCGTACTGACGCCACTACCCTGATCGCGGCCGGCAATAACGATATTCCGCAGCCTTTTGCCCAGGTCTGGGGCGCGCCGGAATATAAGGATGACTACAACGTATTCATCAATGCGGGCATCCAGCTGACCGAGAATCAGGAGTTGTACGGTTTCGGTAACGTCGGCGGTCGTCAGACGATTGGCGGTTTTTTCTATCGCAATCCCAATGATCGCGACGGCGTCTACACCAGTGGCGGCATTCGCGCCGTCGTCGACACCAACATCAATCCGGACGATTCCGGAGAGATTTCGAATTGCCCGGCTCTGCCCAGCCCCGGGTCGGGTGGCGACGGCGTGCCGCTGGATCCAGCCGTGGTGGCCGCGGACGCTGCAGCTCTGGCGAACCTGCCGGCTAATTGTTTTGTCGTGAATCAGCTTATACCCGGCGGCTACACACCGGCATTCGGGGGCGACCTCACGGACACCAGCCTTGTCATCGGTTTACGCGGCGATCTGGCCAACGGCCTGACTTATGACTTCAGCGGCGGTTACGGCCGCAACGAGGTTGAATTCTTCCTCGGCAACACCTGGAGTCCGTCCCTCGGCCCCGACGGTATCGTTAACGGTGAGTTGCAGCGTGAGTTTGACCTCGGTTCGTACATACAGTCCGAAACCAACTTCAACGCGGACTTCGTTTATCCGATTGAGGTGGCTGCATTTGCCTCGCCGTTGAACATAGCCTTCGGCGCGGAATGGCGCGACGAAGTGTTCCAGATCGTGATCGGTGAGCAAAACGCGTGGCAGGCTGGCGATTACGCATTTCAAAGCGATAACTTCTACTCCGATGGCGTTACGCCGCTGCCTAACTTGAGTATCGGCGCGCACGGATTTGCCGGCTTCAGTCCCAACCAGGCAGGCACGTTCGGCCGATCCAACATCGCGGTATATACGGAAGTGGAAGCCGATCTCGTCGAGAACTTCACGCTCGCGGCAGCAGTGCGTTTCGAAGATTTCGAAGATTTCGGCGATACGACCAACGGCAAGCTCGCCGCACGCTGGGCCTTGACCGATGCGCTCGCACTGCGCGGTTCGGTGAGCACCGGTTTTCGGGCCCCGACACCCGGCCAGTCGAACGTGACCAAGGTGTCGACTCTGACACTGGACGGCGAACTGCGGCAAAGCGGGCAGATTCCGCCGACCAACCCGATTGCCATTTTCCTTGGCGCAGCGCCGTTGACGCCGGAGGAGGCGACTAACTACTCGGTGGGCGTTGTCTGGGACATTACGGATAGTCTGAATCTGACGGTCGACTATTTTCAGATCGAGCTGAAAGATCGCATCGCGCAAACAGGTCAGATTGAAATCGGCGGTGAACCTGTACCGCCGGGAGTCGATTGTCCTCTGGCGCAAGCGGACCCCCAGGGCACTCTGGCGACCTGTCTGCAGGAGCTGGGCATTCCGGGTGCAGCCGATCTGAGCTCCGTGGCGTTTTGGCGATTATATACCTGAGAAACCAAGAGCTACCCGAACGGGTAGGGGTGTATGG
>JBBDXW010000015.1:184273-191228 GCA_040902105.1 Woeseia sp. | reverse complement strand
CAAAGCGGCATAAACGGAAGGACGAAAACTGTCCATGCAAGGGGGTTAAGTCCACTGCACGGGTTACCCTAGTTTATGTACATTCTTGGCGTTTACCCATTACATACACGTCAGCGATAAGACGGTCGTCGCCCATTAGAAAATCTGCAAACAGCCTATCGCCTATATCTTTTGAGTTTCTGCACCGCCGCTCGGTAATCGCCGTCCGGGACGCATCTAACACGACGATATCAGCCTCTTTACTCTTGATGAAATTGCCCAACTTATTGTCGAGATAAAGCGTCCGCGCAGCGCTCATCGTCGCGAGATAGAACGCCCCGAACGGCGTCAACGATCGCCCCTTAAGCTGCAGCACCATGTACGCATCACCCAACGTTCGCAACATGCTCAGGCTGGCTCCACCGCCGACATCGCTTCCGGCGCCGACGGGGATGCCGTACTGATGGGCGCCTTTCATATCGAACAACCCACTCCCCAAAAACAAATTCGACGACGGACAAAACGCCATCGCCGCCCCCTTCCGCGCCATCAGCTTCCGATCGTCGTCGTGCATGTGAATGCAATGCGCAAACACCGACCGCTCCCGCACCAGCTCAAAATGCTCATACACATCCAAATAACTGCGGCTCCACGGAAACTGCCGCGCAACCTGCGCAACCTCTTCCTCGTTCTCCGCCAGATGCGTATGCAGGTACACATCCGGATACTCCTTCAACAACCGTCCCGCCTGCCGCAACTGCTCCTCGCTCGACGTAATCGCAAACCGCGGCGTCACGGCATACGAAAGACGATCCCGCCCGTGCCACTTCTCGATCAACTGTCGCGACTGCTCGTAGCCCGTCTCCGGCGTGTCCCGCAGGTCTTCGGGGCAGTTCTTATCCATCAGCACCTTGCCGGCGATGAGGCGCATGCCGTATTTCGACGCCGCCTCGAAGATCGCGTCCACCGACTGCGGGTGCACCGTCGCGAATACGCAGGCCGTCGTCGTGCCGTTCCTCAAGAGTTCCTGCACGAAGAACTCGGCGACTTCCTTCGCGTGTTCGGGATCGGCGAACTTCCGTTCCGCGGGATACGCGTACTTCTCCAGCCAGTCGAGCAGCCGCTCGCCGTAGGAGGCGATGATGTCGATCTGCGGATAGTGGACGTGGCAGTCGATCAGTCCGGGGATGATGAGCTTGTCGCCGTGCTCGACCACCTTTACGTTCGACGGCAATTCCTTCAACAACGCTTCGGCCGGGCCGAGCCTGTCCACGTAGCCGTCCGCCACCACCAGCAGCCCGTCCTCGAAGTACTCGACGGAGCCGGACGCAAGCGGATCCTTGTCGTCGCTCGGGTCCCGCAGGCAATGCAGGATAGAGGCGCGATGCGCGGTGACTTCGCTCATGAGTTGTCGCTCGCGCTCACGGCGCCAGCAGCGTGACCTGTTCGCTCAAGACCACCTGATCCAGGTTGCCGCCGCCCCCGGTCCGGTCCACCACCAGGAATTCCTGGCCGGCTTCGAGCGCGATCAGCGGCATGTGCCACACGCCCCTGAGATAATTGATGCCCTGGTGCCCGTTGGTCACGAACGCACGCAGGTCATCCGCCTCGGCCGACTCGCCGGCCGGCGCCACCACCACGATGAAGCGCTGTTGCGTGAGCGGGATGAACGCCTGGCTTCCGAGCGGATGTCGTTCGATCATGTCGAAGCGGCATGGCAGCGCGGTCGGCACGCGGCAGTGCACGACGCTTATCATTACGCGTCCGCCGGACTTCGCATCGACATCGAGACGCGCGAGATCGTTATACCTGTCGAACCGCGCTTCGTTCATCGCCTCGGTCACGTCCGACGATGCGGCGATCACGTCGCCGTAGGGCGCGAAGCGTTCCGCCGTCAGCGGCAAAGGCTTCAGGGTCAGGCCGGCCGCCGCTGCGTTCATCCCTTCGCCCCCTTCGGACGGCGACTCGGTCGGCCCTCCGGTGGACCATCCGGTCGTCCATATATCCGCAGCCGGCTGACGCCGCCGTCCGGATAGATGGAAAGCCGCAGGTGCGACACGACGCCGACGTCCGCAAGTTCCGTGAAGAAATGCTCTTTGTCCATGTCCAGTTTCGTCTCGGGCAGCAGGAACGGCCAGGCTTCGCTCTGTTTCGTCAACGCCTCGAGGTCGTTCCCCTCGCCTGCGGGAATGAGCGCCGCCTGCAGCGCCGCGCGATCCGGATAGTTGCCTTTGAAGTGCGCGGTATCGATCTCGACGCCCTCGATGCGGCCGGGACGCCCCAGCGCAAGGATAACCCAGTCGTTCCCGGGGCCCCGCCGCCGCGCCGTTTCCCAGCCGTCGCCCATGTTGACGCCGCGGCCCGCGACGTTGAGGTTGTGCATGCTGCCGAAGTGCTCGTCGCTGGCCACGAGCGCTCGGCCGCCGTTCTCCAGCGCGAACAGGTCGATGCTCTTGCCGCTGCCGAAGATCGCCGGGTCCGGGCGCACTTCGCCGTAGATCCGCAGGCGCGCGACGCCGCCGTCCGGGTAGATGTTGAGCTTCAGGTGCGTCACCGGGTGATCGTTATCGATGTCGAGCAGGTGGTGCGAGTTACCTTGCAGGTCGACGCGCGGATGCAGTTCGCCCCATTCGTCGTCGCCCGGGATTTCCACGGCGCTCGCGCAGGCATCGACGGAGGCGAACGGCGGGTAGTTGCCGGTGAAGTGGCTCGTGTCGATGTCGAGGCCGTGCACGATGCCGGGCACGCCGAGTTTGATGACGCAGTAGTCGTGCCCCGGCACGCGCTTGCGGCGGGACTCCCAGCCGTCCATCCATTTGCCGTGGTCGTCGTATTTGTCGGGGATGAAGACGGGGTCGTGGGTGTCGATGAGGCGTTCTTTCGCGCCGAAGAAATCGTCGGTGGCGAAGACGACGCGCGTGCCGAGGCGCGGCTGTTCGAGGCGCAGCCATTGGTGGAAAGGATGGAGGGTGTTGGAGGTCATTTGCGGTGCCGCCCTCGTTTATCGTTGCGGTGGTCGCCCGCAATGGCGGGCTCCTACAAGTAGCCTGAGGCGTGCGATTTTGTGGATTTCTGCGATCGCAGTGTCGAACTCCGTATGTGCGTCATTCTCTAGGCGCGTGGCAAACGCCGCGAGTATCTCGTGTTTGTTGCTGTTTCTTACGGCCATGACGAACGGAAAACCGAATTTTTCCTTGTAGCGCCGGTTGAGATCCTGGAATTGCCTGAATTCGTCCTTCGTGCATTGGTCGATGCCGGCGCTTGCCTGCTCTTCGCGGGACGCGGCGGTCAGGTCGTCCGTGTGAAGGGCTCCTGCAGCGGCGCGTACGGCGAGGTCCGGATGCGCGCGGATCAGCGCGAGCTTCCTTTCGTCGTCGGCGGCGTCGACGCAGCGCGCGAATACCTCCGCGAGCTTTTCAGGATCGCCGAGGCCGGCGGCCTCTGCATAGGCCTGCTCCGCAACCCACGGCGAGTGCTCGTAGATGCCGCCGAAGCGGCGCAGGAACCCGGCGCGATCGGCGTCAACCATGGTCAACTACCGTCAAGGCGGATGGCGCTCGCGCCAGTGGCGCGCGATATCGATGCGCCGCGCGACCCACACGTCGTCGTGCTGTACTACGTATTGCAGAAACTTACGCAGCGCAGAGGTGCGGCCCGGTCGGCCGGCGAGTCGACAATGCAAGCCGACCGACATCATCTTCGGGCTGAGCCCCCCCTCTGCATAAAGTTCGTCGAAAGTGTCCTTGAGGTAGTGCCAGAATTGCCGTCCGGTGTTGAAACCCTGCGCCGTCGCGAAACGCATGTCGTTTGCATCCAGCGTGTACGGCACCATGAGCTGCGGCTCGTCGAAGCTCGAGTCCCAGTAAGGCAGATCGTCCGCGTAGGTATCCGAGTTGTAGACGAATCCGCCGTGTTCCGCAATGAGGCGATGCGTGTTCGGGCTGCAGCGCCCCAGATACCAGCCGAGCGGGCGCGCGCCCGTCAGCTTCTCGTGGATTTCGATCGCGTGCTCCAGGTGCTCGCGTTCGACGTCCTCGTCCACAAACTGGTAGTCGATCCAGCGGTAGCCGTGGCTCGCAATTTCCCAGTCCGCCTGCTGCATCAACCCGATGATGCCCGGGTTTCGCTCCAGCGCCATGGCGACCGCGAACACCGTCACGGGTAAATCGAACTCGAGGAACAGGCGGTAGAGCCGCCAGAAGCCTGCGCGGGCGCCGTATTCGTACAGCGACTCCATGTTCATGTGCCGCTGGCCGGGATAGGCTGCCGCGCCGACGATCTCGGAGAGGAACATCTCCGACGCCGCATCGCCGTGCAGGATGCAGTTCTCGCCGCCCTCTTCGTAGTTGATGACGAACTGCAGCGCGAGACGCGCGCCGCCGGGCCAGTCCGCTTGCGGCGGATTCGCGCCGTAGCCGCGCAGATCCCGCGGATACCGGACGTCAACCATGGCGTATCGATTCCGCGTGTAGGAGCCCGCCATTGCGGGCGACCACCGCCGGTGGTATCGGCCAATGGAAACGCAGAAACGAGCGCTGTAGGAGCCCGCCATTGCGGGCGACCTGCGGCAATGCCGATCGTTGCGGTGGTCGCCCGCAGTGGCGGGCTCCTACAGGGTTCAATTCATACCTCGGTACCAGGCATCGATCAATTGGCGTTCTGCTTCCGACATTTGTGTCAGATTCCCGATCGGCATTGCCTTCAATACCACGGTCTGCTGGTGTATGCGCGCGGCTTCCGTGCGTATCTGCGCGTCTGTATCCAGCATCACGCCCGCGGGCGCGGCGGGGAAAGCGATGTGCGTCGGCTCGGCCGAATGACAGTTGGCGCATCGTTCCTCGATGATCGGCCGGACGTCGGCGAGCGTAACCCGGACCGCCGTGCGGGCCTCGGTTTTCGGCGCCAGCGCCGCGGCGGTGGCCAGCAGAATGATTGCGGCGATGATGATCGGCAGCGGCGACGCGCGGCCCTTGTGCCGCGCCACGAAGTAGCCGCGAATGAGCGCCCCGGCGAGCGAAAACCCGATCAGGATCATCCAGTTGTAGGCATGGCTGTAGGTCAGCGCATAGTGGTTGCTGATCATGACGAACAGCACCGGCAGCGTGAAATAGGTGTTGTGCACCGAGCGCTGTTTCGCCCGAATGCCCGGCGCGGGATCCGGCGCCTCGCCCCGTTCGGCCGCCGCAACCATCTTGCGTTGACCCGGGATGATGACGAAAAAGACGTTCGCCACCATGATGGTCCCGAGCGCGGCGCCATAGTGAATGTAGGCGCCCCGCCCGCTGTACAACTGGGACAGGCCCCAGGCGAGCAGGCTCGCGAGTAGCAACAGAATGACGCCCAGTGCCGCATCGTTCCGTCCGAGCGGCGACCGGCAAAGAAGGTCGTAGACGATCCAGCCGCCGGCGATGAAGAGGATCGACGTCGCAATGGCAAGTGGCGCGGACAGTTCCGCGACGGTGGGGTCGATCAGGTAAACCTCGGCGCCGTACCAGTAAATCAGCGCGAGCAGGAACATTCCGGTCAGCCAGGTCGTATAGGCTTCCCACTTGAACCAGTGCAGCGTCTCCGGCAGCACGCGCGGCGCCACCTCGTATTTCTGCGCCTGGTAGAAACCGCCGCCGTGCACCGACCACAGTTCGCCGCCGACACCCTTGGCCTCGTCGGTCTGCTCTTTCGGCGCCCGCAGATGATTGTCGAGCCAGATGAAATAGAACGAGGACCCTATCCAGGCGATGCCGGTCACGAAGTGCGCCCACCGTCCGAGGATGTTCAGCCATTCAGCGACGTATGCTTCCATCCGCTGTCCTTACCCCCGATCAACCTGGCAAGCCTTGCCGCGGCAGACGAAGTGCCGGCTAGTTGGAAGATGACTGCTGCAATCGTTCCGCAAGCCACACCTTTATTATGGAGTGACGAGTGACCCAGGACCTTTGTAACATCTTTGCCCTGATCGAAATCGGAATCGAATTTTTTAGCTTTCATAACGCGAACCATCAGGCGGCTCGGCTTCTGCGCGTCAACTGCATCGCAAGAAGACCTGAAAATACCAGCAACAGCGGCGCAGTATACACGCCGGGAAAATAGGAACGGGACGCAAGCGCGAAGATTGTGTGGCCAACGCCGTTGGCCATTTCCAGAATCGTCCAGAACCATACGAGGGGTAATGCATAGCTGCGGTTTCGCCGTACAGGCCAGGCGTACGTCCAGAGGCCGAGCGCCACAATCGTTACATTTACTATCGCGAACCCGACGGACAAATCGGCGCTTACCAGGCCACTCAAGAAGCGCGCCGGCGCCAAAACCTCCCAAAGCGAAAAGTAATACTCCTCGATTGAATGCAACGCCTGAGAGCAAATCAGAAGAAGGAAAATTCGCTTACCGGTTGCGTCCATTATGCGTCCATCACCGGCGAAGGACATACACGTTGCCGGTTACTGGACGTAGCTAGGCCAACAACGCCTTTTTGACTTCGTTTGGTAAGTCAAGTGGAACAAAATACGACACCGGATAAAGGTAGTCTTCGTCGGACTCATCAATGACTCTGATGAGGCCGTCCTTCTTCGCCGTAGAATCAGGCAGGATTTGATAGACCTTGCCCTTTTCCAGGTCCTCCGCATCTCTATTTTCAATGCACAGGACGAATCGGATGTTCTTTCGAGGCGTTGCCATAGGAGCTAATCCAGTATTCGCTTGAGTTTCAGCTTCCGTTTCCCAATACCGTGGCTTCATACCAATGGATCTCGGCAATCCGGATTGTACCATCGGCAAGTCGAATGTCGGCTACGCCTTTCAGTTTGCGCCACCGGCCCCGGCCGAACTGTTTCTGCAGCCGCACGATCTCGCAGGCGGCCTAGCTTCTGCGCATCGATGCGCCTACTGGTTGCGTTCATCTGTACGCGTACACGCAGCATCACGAAGCAAGCGAAGTTCGGAGTAGAAGCCCTGTAGGAGCCCGCCATTGCGGGCGACCAGC
>JBBDXW010000015.1:150164-184263 GCA_040902105.1 Woeseia sp. | reverse complement strand
CTTTGCCAATGGCCGTGCGGGTCGCCCGCAATGGCGGGCTCCTACAGCGCTTCTATCATCGGTGAATGACATGCAGGTTGGTCGGTGGTCTCGCCTGCAAAGCTGTCGATGCCGCGTGCTTTTGCAAAAGCTCGGCCGCGACGGCGATCGCAATGGCTTCCGGTTTTTTGCTCTCGATGCCCGCGATGCCGATCGGGCAGGTGAGGCGGTCAAGCACGGCGTCCTGCATTCCCTGTTTGCGCATGAGCCGCTCGAAACGACGCCGCTTGGAGATCGAACCGATAAGCCCGCAATAGGCGAAGTCCGCGCGGCGGAGGACCTGGCTGCAGATATCGAAATCGAGGGGGTGGCTGTGAGTCATGACCAGGTAGAAAGAATTCGCGGGCATCGCCGCCACTTCCTGCTGCGGATTTCCGCTCTCGAGGCAAGTCACGTTCGCAGGCACCTTGGCTGGAAATATATCGCGACGGCTGTCAATCCAGCGAATATTGCAGTCGAGCCCGGCCATCGCAGCGACCACGGCCGACCCGACATGGCCCGCGCCGAATAGCGCGAGATTGAAATTGCTCGACATCACGGGCTCCAGCAACAGTGAGAGGTTTTCCGGCACTTTTAATCGCAGTCGCGCAGCGCCCGCGGAACGCGTGAACATGTGTTGAGCAGCCCTGCCGACTGCAGCACGCAGTTCTGCCGATGCTGCGCCGTACGCGCGGCATTCCTCCGTGGTAACGAGAAGTTTGCATGCGCGGCCATCCGTCTCGAACGCGGTCGCAATCACCACCGGGGTGCGTTCGTCATAAAAGCCGAGCAGATCGGATATCCAGGCGGCGTTGCCGCGGGCGAGTTTCTCGAACAGCACCTCGACGACACCGCCGCAGCACTGGCCGCAGTTCGAGCCAAGCGGAAAGCGCTGCACGAAAGCCTGCGCCACATCGTCATCGCGTTCGCGCAAACGCTCGCAGGCAATTCTCGTGCACTCGTACTCGAGCTGGCCGCCGCCGATCGTGCCGATGAGATCCTTCGCCGTGACGAGCATTTTGGCGCCGCATTCGCGCGGCGCGGACCCGCGCACGTCCATCACGGTCACCAGGACGGCAGGTTCGCCTTCGTCGCGGAGCTGCCGCACACTGTCGATCCACGCATTCATGCGACCGCTCCGGCGCCTTCCTCGAGTGCGTCTCGAATTTCCTCAATGGCGGTCAGCACCGCTTCCGGCGTTGCAGGCGCCTTGAGTTTCGGTGTCCTGCGGTAACCGTCGACGCTCGCAACCGCATCTCGTATCGCATGAAACACGGACAGGCTCAGCATGAGCGGCGGCTCGCCGACAGCCTTGGAGCGGTAAATCGTTTTCTCGCGGTTCGCCGCGGATTCCAGCATTTCCACGCGAAAATCCACCGGCAAATCCGAGCAGGTCGGAATCTTGTAAGTCGACGGCGCGTGCGTCTTGAGTTCGCCCTCGGCGGTCCACCACAGCTCTTCGGAGGTCAGCCAGCCCGCGCCCTGCACGAAGCCGCCTTCGATCTGGCCCAGGTCGATGGCCGGATTCAACGACTTGCCGCAGTCGTGCACGATATCGACGCGCAGCAGCCGATACTCCCCCGTCAGCGTGTCGATGATCGCTTCCGAGACCGCGGCGCCGTAGGCATAGTAAAAAAACGGCCGGCCGCTGAAGGTCGAGCGATCGTAGTGGATCTTCGGCGTGCGATAGAAACCGGTGGCCGACAGCGACGTGCGCGCGAACCACGCAAGATATATGAATTCCGCGAATTCCATCGTCTCCTTGCCGACGCGCACCTGGTTGTTGCGGAACTCGACCTGATCCTCCGTCACGGAAAAATTCTCGCAGGCGAACCGAACCAGGCGCTTCCTGATCTTGCGCGCGGCCGCCTGGGCGGCTTTGCCGTTCAGGTCGGAACCGCTCGACGCCGCCGTTGCGGAAGCGTTCGGCACTTTACTGGTATCAGACGCGGTAATCCGGATGCGGTCGAGATCGATCTGCAGCTCCTCGGCGACGACCTGCGCGACCTTGGTAAAGAGCCCCTGTCCCATCTCGGTGCCGCCGTGATTGATATGCACGGTGCCGTCCGTGTAGATGTGCAGCAGCGCGGCGGCCTGGTTCAGGTGTGTCGCCGTAAATGAAATGCCGAACTTCACCGGCGTCAGCGCAATGCCGCGCTTCAGCACGCGGCTGGTGTTGTTGAACTTGCGTATCTCCTCGACTCGCTTCCTGTAGTCCGAGGTCGCCTCCAGCCGGTCGACGATCCGGTCGAGGATGTTGTCATCCACTTTCTGCAGGTAGGGCGTGACGTCGCGCTCGCCGATGCCGTAAAAATTGCGCCGGCGGACATCGAGCGGGTCGAGGCGCAGGTAGCGCGCGATCTCGTCGACCACGTATTCGATGCCGAACATGCCCTGCGGCCCGCCGAAACCGCGGAACGCCGTGTTCGATACGGTGTTCGTCTTGCAGCGGTGCGACACGATGCTGACGTTCTCGAGGTAATAGGCATTGTCGCAGTGAAACATCGCGCGATCGTTGATCGGGCCAGAGAGGTCGGCCGACATGCCGCAACGCGACGCCAGCATGAACTCGATGCCGGCGATCCGCCCCGTATCGTCGAAGCCGACCTCGTAATCGATGACGAAGTCGTGACGCTTGCCGGTCATGATCATGTCGTCGTCGCGATCGAGCCTGAGCTTGCAGGCGCGGCCCGTCCGCTGCGCCATCAGCGCCGCGATACAGGCAATCAGCGCCGGCTGGCTTTCCTTGCCGCCGAAGGCGCCGCCCATGCGCCGGCATTCGACGATGACGTCCTTGTTATGTCTGCCGATTGCCTCTGCCGCCAGGTGTTGCACTTCGCCCGGATGCTGCGTCGAACTGTAGATGAACAGGTTGCCGTCTTCGGCGGGCAGTGCCATGGCGACCTGTCCTTCCAGGTAGAACTGGTCCTGGCCGCCGACCCCGGTACGCCCCTTGAGCCGGTGTTTCGCGTTGTCGATTGCGCTGCGGCTGTCGCCGCGCCTCAGGATCTCACTCGGCAATACAGAAGAACCTGCCTGCAGCGCGCTGAGCGGGTCGAGAATGGATCGCAGTTCGTCATACTCGATGCGAGCGAGCCGCGCTGCCTTGCGCGCCTGTTCCACGCTCGTCGCGGCGACGCAGAAGATAGCCTGGCCCGCGTACTGCACGAGGCCGGGCGCGAGGATGGGGTCGTCCGCGACCACCGGACCGCAGTTGTTCTTGCCGGGAATATCCTCCGCCGTCATCACATCGATCACGCCTCGCGCTTGCCGCACCGCGGTCAGGTCCAGCTTGCGGATTCTTGCGTGCGCTTTCGTGCTCATGCCGACGGCGAGATGCAGCAGGTCGCGCGGCTCCGGGATATCGTCCGTATACAGTGCCTCGCCGCTGACGTGCAGATGACTGCTGTCGTGCGGCACGGCCTGGCCGGCGCCGCCAACAATAGCGCCGGCGCGAACCTTTTGCTCAGGCGAGCTTCTGGCGTCCATAGTCGTAAACCCGTTCTTCGCCGGCGCCGCTCGTCTCGAGATAAAAGCGATAAAGCAGATTCCGCGCGACCCGTCGGCGGTAAGCGGACGACGAGCGCATGTCGGAGAGCGGGGCAAAATCGCGATCGAGCGCCGCCATCGCCTTCTTGACGGTTTGCTCGTTCCATTCACCGCCCTGCAATTCCCGTTCCGCGCCGGGGGCGCGGCCCGGGATCTCCGCCAGCCCGCCGTAAGCGATGCGCGCATCGGCAACGTGCGACTCGTCGAGCGTAATCCGGTATGCGCCGCACACCGCGCTGATGTCCTGATCGAATCGCTTGGAGACTTTGTAGCTGCGAAGCCGCGTGTTTTCTTCCGGCAACGGAATCAATACGCGCTCCAGCAGTTCGCCGGGCATCCTCGCGGTCTTCTGGTAAGCAAGGTAGAACTCGGCGAGGGGCAACTCGCGCGTTTTATCGCCGTGCCGCAACACCAGTACGGTGTCGAGCGCCAGCAATGCGGGCATCGAGTCGCCGATCGGCGAGCCGTTCGCGATGTTGCCGCCGAGCGTGGCGGCGTTGCGGATCGGCGGCGACGCGAACCGGAGCAACAGTTCTTCGAGCTCAGGATAGTGGGCAAGAATCGCGGGCATGGCGTCGGTCAAGGTCACCGCGGCGCCGACGTCGATGTGCGTTTCCGACACCGACACGCGCTTCAGTTCCTCGACGTTGCCGCTGTAGATGACCGTTTTCAGCTCGCGCATCTGCTTGCTCACCCACAGGCCGACGTCCGTGCCGCCGGAGAGTATCGTCGCGTCCGGATGTTGCGCGGCGAGGCGCGCCATGTCGCGGACGTTCCGCGGCGCGAAGAATTTTCTGTCGCCGTATTCGATGGCCAATGTGTCCGTGCGCTCTATCGAGCGCAGCAGGGCGGCGTGCTTGTGTGCGTCGGCCTGGTCATTCGCCGCCAATCCGCACGGCGTCGTCAGCCAGTCAGCCGGTCGGCCGCGTGCCGCGCCGACACGGTACATTTCCTGCGCCGCCTTGATGATCGGGTTGTATCCCGTGCAGCGGCACAGGTTTCCCGCCAGCGCATCGTCTATGTCCCGGCGCGAGGGCGATGCGTTGTTTTTGTAAAGCGCGAACAGCGACATGACGAAACCCGGCGTACAGAAGCCGCACTGGGAACCGTGACAGTCGACCATCGCCTGCTGGACCGGGTGCAGCGTTCCGTCCGCGCCGCGGAGACTCTCGACGGTGATCAGTTCCTTGCCGTCAAGCGTCGGCAGGAACTGTATGCACGAGTTGATTGCGCGCACGCAGAGGTCGCCGCCCTGCCGCTCGAGTTCCGCGACCACGACGGTGCAGGCGCCGCAGTCGCCCTCGGCGCAACCTTCCTTGGTGCCGATACGATGCAGGTCTTCGCGCAGGAACTGCAGCACCGTTCGCGTGGGGTCCGCATTCGGCACTTCGATCCGCTCACCGTCCAGCACGAAACGGACGGTACCGCCGGTCGGCGCATCGATTGCAGGTGTCAGGGTTGTCATTCGATCGCTCGGGTTCAATGACTCGCGACGAATCCGGTCAGCTGCCGCGATAGGTGGAGTAGCTCCAGGGCGAGACCAGCAACGGCACGTGGTAGTTGCCGTCGGCCGCGAGAGAAATACGCACGACGACCTCGTCCAGGAACGGCGGATTGCCGGTGTCGACGCCGAGGCCCCCGAAGTAGTCTCCAACCAGAAACTCGATCTCGTAAGTGCCCGCCCGGTACGTCTCGCCGTCCAGCAGCGGCTGCCCGGTGCGCCCGTCCCCGTTTGTAACAGAGGTCGCAACCAGGTGCCGGCCACCCTCCAGGGAGAACAGCTTTATCTTGACGCCCGCGCCGGGCCTGCCATGGGCGGTGTCGAGGACATGCGTGGTGAGGCGTCCCATGACGTTTTTCGGGTTTTGCTCCGGTAAAGTGGTCAGGCCGGGAAGCGAAGCGCTACGCCTGCTGGCAACCCCTATGGCCGTCCATATTATAGGGCCCCCGGCAGGCCATCGTATCCCCGGAAAACCGGCAAATCGCCGAAACCCGTCAGTTCGGTCGTGCCGATATCCTGAAATCGGGCGCGTGAGCACTCCCGATACGATAAAATTCCTGATCCCGACGTCGCTGCGAGATGAGGCTTAGTAACGATGGTTGCCAAGCACACCGGCCGGTCCTCGAAAAACCGATTTGGCGACAAATCGGCCATGATTACCGCGCTGCGCCTGTTTGCGAAAGTGCTTCCGGGCGACCATGCGCGAGCATTTGTCTACTTGAACCTGATCTACAAGCCACGATCGGCGCTGCGTTCCATGCTGAACAATTTCTACCGCATCGATCACGTGTACAGCGTGATCAAGGAATTCACCACGACATTCCGTGGACCGTTTTCCATTCTGGAGTTTGGTGTTGCTGATGGTTACTCGTTTGCGAAGAATGTTTTCGCGACTCACTACCTGAAAGCGAGCCGGGATATTGTCTGTCATGGCTTCGACACGTTCGAGGGGATGCCGGAGACAGATGATCCCCGCGACAGAGCAGGAATCAAGGGTTCCAGCTGGAAGGCAGGTCAGTATCGCGGCGACTACGAGGGTCTGACCCGCTATCTGTCGGACAGATACGACAACTGGCGACTGCACAAAGGTCTGTTTGAAGACTCGCTCACTCCGGAGCTGCTCGAGGAACTGCGGGTGCACAAGCCCATACTGGTATGGATAGATTGTGATTACTACACGTCGGCTCGCACTGTCATGGAGCGTCTCATCCCGATCCTGCCCAGTGGTGCGGTGATTTACCTGGACGAGTACGAATTCAACTTCGGCAGCCGCTTCACCGGCGAAGCCCGACTGGTCAATGAGATCAACAGGGGCGACTTCGGCGCGGACGTCGAACTGGTACTGGACAAGGATCTGTCCTGGGACTTGACGCGTTGCTATCGATTTGTGCGCGAGAATCCCACCATCAGGTTCGAGCGCATGGAAGCGCTTGGGCACGTCGAGGATCTCCGTCGGCGGGGCAATGATTCGCCATTGCCCTGACGGCATCCGGGAACGCAAACACCAGCGTACCCGTCAAAACGACATGATTCGTGCAAGCATGCGACGGGCCGCTTGTGCTATTTTCCCGCTCTCGCAGTTTCGCGTGCCTCGGGGGTAGTCATGGGCAGTGAGCCGTTATCGCGTCGTCACTTCCTCGCCGGTTCCGGCAGCTTTGCCGCGCTGGTCGGCAGTCCTTTGCTGCGAGCCGGGTTGCCGGGGCTCGTGGCGTTTTCGGCCTCCGCGTGCACGGCGCGCGACGAAGGCGCCGCGTTCGAAGTGCTTGGCGCCGCCGAAGCCAGGGAGTTCGAAGCCATTGCGGCTCGCATTCTGCCGACGACCGACACGCCGGGTGCGCGCGAAGCCGGCGTCATCTGGTTCATGGACAAGAGCTTCGGCTCCATCATGAAAGACAACCTGGAATCTGCACGCGAGGGGCTCGCCGAATTCCAGTCCGGTGTTGCGGCTGCGTGGCCCGGCGCAAAAGTCTTCTCGGACCTCGACGAGAACGAGCAGGACCGCTACCTCCAGACACAGGAAGAGACCGATTTTTTCGGTTTCGTACGCTTCGCGACCATCGCCGGCTTCTTCGGCATGAGTTCCTATGGGGGCAACCGGGACAATGTCGGCTGGAAACTCCTGGGCCTCGACGGCCAGCACCATGCGTGGCAGGCGCCCTTCGGCCATTACGACGCCGAGTATATGCGGGGTGAACAGAATGACGCCTGAGAACCAGGTTCGGTTCGACCCGGCCAGCACGGTCGATTTCGTCATTGTCGGTTCCGGCTCGGCCGGCGGCATTCTCGCGAAAGAGCTATCGACCGCCGGCTTCGACGTGGTCGTTCTCGAACAGGGCCCGTTTCGCACGGCCGCGGACTTCACCCACGATGAAATCGCGGTGGCGTTCCTCCATGAGCTCCTGGGCGGCGGTCCCGAAATTCATCAACAGACCTTTCGCGACGACGAAAGCCAGGTGGCCGTGGTGCCGGGCCGCGTGCAACCGGCCGAGTACGTACAGGGTGTCGGCGGCAGCAGCGTGCACTTCACCGGCAATTTCTGGCGCTTCCGCGACGTCGATTTCAGGGAGCGAAGCCTGCTCGGACCGATCGACGGCACCACGTTCGCGGACTGGCCGATCGACTACGCCGAACTCGAACCCTATTACACCAGGGTGGACTGGGAGATCGGCGTGTCCGGCTCGCCCGGACCGTTCGATCCGCCGCGATCGAAGCCGTTTCCCATGCCGCCGATGCCGGTCAAGTCCTCCGGCGTGCTGCTGGAACGCGGCGCGAACAAACTGGGGCTGCACGCACAGCCCGCGCCGCTGGCGATTCTCTCCCAGCCGTTCAATGACAGGCCGCCGTGCATCAACTGCGGTTACTGCATGGGCTTTGGCTGCGAAGTCGGCGCCAAGTCGTCGACGCTTGCCGCCATGATCCCGCTGGCGCTGGCGAGCGGCCATTGCGAAATCCGCCCGGAGTGCGCGGTGTTCCGCCTCGAAACCGGCGCAAACGGAAAGATCGGCAATGTGGTCTATTACGATCCCGACGGCAAGGAGACATCGCAGAAAGCGCGCGCTGTCGTGCTCGCCGCAAACGGCGTCGAGACGCCGCGCCTGTTGTTGAACTCGGCGAGCCCCAGGTATCCGGACGGGCTTGCCAATTCGAGCGGTTTCGTCGGCCGTAACCTGATGTTGAACGCGCACGCGCTGGCCAACGGCGTGTTCGAACACACGTTGAACGACTACAAGGGCGTGCAGGTCACGCGGATCATTCACGACTTTTACGATTCCGATCCTGCGCGGGGCTTTTACGGCGGAGGCGGCCTGGATGCGCGGCCGTTGTTTTCGGCAACGCCGATTTTCTTCGCGCTTGCCGGCACGCCGACGGACGGCCCGAGCTGGGGTGCGGGGTACAAGCAGACGCTCGCGCACAATTTTTCGCGGCAGATGTCGATTCTCTGCAGCACCACATCCCTGGCGCTCGACCGGAACAACATCACGATCGACCCGACCCACAAGGACAAATGGGGACGGCCCTCCCTCCGTATGACCTATAAGGATCATCCCGACGACCTGGCGATGGCCGGCTTCCTCCTTGACAAGGCGATGGAGCTGTTCGATGCCGCAGGCGCCGAGAAGGCCTGGGCCTACCCCATCGGCGGGACAACGGGCGGCGCGCATCTGCTCGGAACCTGCCGCATGGGAGACGATCCGCAAACATCCGTCGTGGACCGCTACCATCGGAGCCACGACATCTCCAATCTGTTCATTTGCGACGGATCGAGCTTCGTCACCTCGGGCCGCGGCCAGCCGACGATGACGATCATGGCGCTCGCGTTTCGCGCCGCGGAACACATCGCGCGCGCGGCCAAAGCGAACGAAGTATGAGGAGCCGGCCATGCACGCTCGCGTTCTGATTCCGGCGATGGCCGCCGTCGCCGTGGCGCTGACCGTCGCGTCCTGTTCCCGGCCGTCCGCGGACGGCGGTGCTCCGCAAGTGGAATACCTCGATTTGCCCGGCACCGAAGGCCTGAACCTGCCGTTTTCCGCCGCCGTTCGCGTGGACAGGACGCTTTACCTGTCCGGCACCATCGGCAACCTGCCCGGCACGCTGGAACTTGCACCGGGCGGCATCCAGGGCGAAACGCGCCAGGCCATGGAGAACATGAGGCAGGCACTGGAGCATTTCGGCTCATCGATGGATCGCGTCGTGAAATGCACGGTGTTTCTGGCCGACATGGGCGAGTGGGAAGCCATGAACGAGGTGTACCGGACCTACTTCGAAAACCCGCCCGCGCGCAGCGCTCTCGGCGCCAGCGGCCTTGCGCTGAACGGGCGGATCGAGATCGAGTGCATCGCAGTCGTCGGATGATGCCGCTGTAGGAGCCCGCCATTGCGGGCGACCTCCCCAAAAGGGGACAGTGACCTTTTCCTCCGAACAAGGTCACTGTCCCCCTTGACGTATCAAGGAAAAGGTCACTGTCCCCTTTTGGGGAGGTCGCCCGCAATGGCGGGCTCCTACTCCAGCAACGCGTCGCGTCTTTTGCCGAGCGCGCGCAGGCGCCGCTTGTCCAGCACGTCGCCGAGTTCGGCCTGCAAAACCTCATCGCTCAGCGACGACAGCGCCTTTGTCCATGCAGCGCCGATCTTCAGCTCGGCCTCCTTCAGCCACGCCGGCCGGCCGCTTCGCGTCGTGAACGCCTCGCTGTGACCGACCAGCATCAATTGCCAGTTGCCCGGGCCGTACAACATGCTTTCCGGACGACGCAGGGCGTTGTGTGAAAGCGCATCGAATACGTACATTGCGTTCCATTGTTCCGGCAACGGGCACCAGGCGGACTGCCCGTCGCCACTTGCAATGCGCGTGGCTTCATTCTGCGTTTTGCCGGGCAGCAGTTGCAGCGAACCCTGGTCGCCATCCACTTCGCGCGCGACCGTAACCGGCACCATGTCGAGTTCGAGCAATCGGTCGAGGCGATAGGCGGCAAGCTCCGGCGCAAAACTCTTACGCGGATTCCCGGCGAAAGCCGCCGTGATGCTGGTCTTCCCGTCCTGCAACGCAACGATCTTCCGGCCGGACTCATCGACCGTGGTCGAGCGTATCTCGCCCTCCGCCAGAATGCGCTCGAGTTCCGCTGCCGTCAGGGCGTCGGCTTCCGCCGCGGCGGGCCGCGGGTGCGCGACGGGTGCCGACGAGCCCGGCCCCGCCTCGCTCACCACGGCCAGTCGATCGCCCTCGATGACCAGGGCGTGGCCGCGGCCGCCGTAGTACGCATTCAGCATACCCGTATCGATTTCGACCACGCGGCCATCGAGCCTCTGCAGCACCTGCCGGGACAGAGTCGGCGTGTGCCCGATAACAACGCGTTCGGCGCCGAGCGCCGTCAGTCCGGCGTCGAGCTTGTCGTTTTCGATGAGTACGCCGCAACCGACGTTGCCGCGGTACCAGAGGGGACTGTCGACATCGTGAACCCTGGCATTGCTGAGGCTTGTGACGTCGGCGATCGCCTGCTGTATTTCCGCTGGGCGTTGTTCATCTTCGGGCAACGCGGCAAGAACGGCAGCGTGGCGGAAAAAATTTTCGGTCGGATCGATGAGTCCAGCCTCGATCAGCACTTGCAGACTGGAAACGTATCCCGATACCTCTTTTTTCAGCTCACGGTTGATACCGTCGAGCCCGAGTTCGGCCACCATGGGCGACACCCCTCCATGCACGAACGCAGTCTTGTTGATTACTACGACCAGCGGCTTTTCGAGCAGCCATTTGCCATAGCGTCCCTCCGGCGCGAAGGCGCGGCGATGGCCGAAATAGCCCGGCGGCGCGCGCAAGTCGAACTCCCTCCGCAGCGCCTCCTCATCCGGCTGTTCCGCGCGCATCGAGCGAAATACCGCGAAGGCATGCTCACGATCGGCCGCCGTTTCTTCGTCGGCAAACGCCGCGTACTCCGCGGCCGATACGTAACGGAGGTCGCCGACCAGGTTCATCACCTCGTGATTGCCGAGCAGCAGATGGACGCGCCCCCCGGCGTCCACGGCCTCGCCTTCGAGGCGCATCAGCAGGTCCATTGCCTGGCGCGAGTCGGGTCCCCGGTCGAGGAGGTCGCCGGTAATGACGAGATGCGTCGGCCCGGCCCGCCAGCCCAGAGCCTCGTCAAGGACCTCCGCTTCCCTGAGCGTCCGCACCATGGCCGCATACGCACCGTGCACGTCACTGACCGCAACCACCCTGTCCACGTCCGGCCAGTGCCAGCCGGCTCCCGACGCACAAAATGGAACCCACAGTGTCGCGAGCGCGAGCAGCGGTCGGACGGGCGTAAGTTGCTGAAATAACAAGTTGCGATACCTGCCGCGGAGATTGCCAAGGGCGCCTTGAACATGGCATTTCGCCACAAGAATCGGCGCCTCGCCAGTCGTTCCGTCAGGCGGGCTGCCGCGATTGTGCGGGCAGAGGCCGGCTTTTTCGCCTATATTCTCTTATCCAACAAGAGGTTGTAGAGGCCCCACGCATGAAAAAGATGATCCCTCTGTGGTTGCTCGTCCCTCTCTGCGCGTTCGCGCAAACCGCAGCCGACGACGAACAGGGTGCGCAGCCGCTGTTCGAGAATCAGGATACCTTGCAGGTGCGCATCGAGGCTCCGCTGACGACGCTGTTGCGCGAGCGCAGTGACACCGAGTATCTGGACGGCACGCTGTCTTACACCGACGCGTCAGGCGCTGAGCAGCAGCTCGATCTCGAGCTGCGCGCGCGCGGCAGGTACCGGCGGGCACGGGATACCTGCAGCTTTCCGCCAGTGCGGCTCAACTTCAAGAAAAGCGAGGTCGCGGGTACCGAGTTCGCGGGCCAGGACAAACTGAAACTCGTTACTCACTGCAGGAATGGCAGCGATACGTATGAACAGTACGTGCTGAAAGAGTACCTGGCCTACAAACTTTTAAATGCGATGACCGAATACAGTTTCGGCGCGCGCCTGTTCCATGTCACCTGGGTCGACAGCGAGCGCGATGGCAAAACGCAGCTTCGGTACGGGTTCGTCATCGAGGACGACGAACGGGTGGCTGAGCGCATTGGCGCTGAAGTCGTAAAGTCGCCGATGCTGACGTACGGCCAGCTCGACGCGGAACAGGCGAATCTTGTCGCCGTATTCGAATACTTCATCGGCAATACCGATTTTTCAATGGTCCACGGGGCCAAGGACGACGACTGCTGCCACAACGTGGTGCCGTTTTCCAGGAAGGACGGCGCCTACCTTCCGGTGCCGTATGACTTCGATTTTTCCGGCATCGTCAATGCGCGTTACGCAGAGCCGAACCCGAAGCTCAAGATTGCCTCTGTGACGCGGCGGCTGTACCGGGGCCTCTGCGATTTCAACCCGAGTATGGATGCGACGGTGGCCCGGTTCCGCGACAACGAGACGGCACTGAGGCAGACAGCATCGTCGATCGAGGGCATGGAGGCCAAAGAGCGCGACAGGGCATTAAAGTACATCGACGGCTTTTACGACGACATCTCGGACGCGAGCTCGGTCGAAAAAAATCTGATCAGAAAATGTGCGTCGACAGAGTGATGGAGTCGTCCTGGCGCAGCCAGTCAGACACGATCTTCGTCACGCGGGGGTGAATGAGGTAGCCGACCGAACTGTGCGGATTCGACTTTCCGTACCGCACCGCAAGATTGTAGATTCGATGATCGCGAATGCTGCTCACCAGCCGTAGCTTCAACATCTCGCTGAAATCGTCGGCAAGCGTATTGTCGTGGCACATGTAGTCGTCTTCCGCCGCAACGTTATGCCACGTCAGCACATTCTTCGGGTAGCGGCCGTTCCCTTTGGACTGCGACCCGAACAGGCGCCGGCGTACCGTCGTATCGCCGAGCGGTGAGCCCAGGGTCAACCACTGATCGACCTTCATCTGCTGGTAACGCGGCGCGTAGTCCGGATGGTGGGACATCTGCCACAGCACGTCGTAAGCAACAATGCAGCCGCTGCCGTGGGAGACGAGCATGACCTTCCGGCCGTCCCCGATCGCAGCGGCAAGTTCCGACCGGACTCGTTCGCGGATGCGCTTGCCGAAATCGCTTTCCGGATTCCAGTATTCGCCGATGTCCCCCGCAACCTTTGCGATCAGTCTGGCGGCGAGCCCGATCGAGCCGAGCACCGGCGCGGCGAGATCGGCGGCGAATTCCGCGAGCGCGGTTTTGCCGGGAAGCCGGTCGTAGCGGCCGACGCCGAAATGTTTTAGTTTCTGCGCTGAACGGAGCTCCTGCAACGCGCGCCGCCGGTCCCCGACATCCAGTTTTTCGTCATAGTGCCTGCCCGATTCGCGCAGCCAGGCGTTGCCGATGTCGCCGTAGTATGCGAGGCGCTTGTCCACGGCGTGAAAGGCGATCAGCATCTCCGCGCAGTCGCGTTCGATACCGGCAGCCAGCGCGGCGATGTTTATGTCCAGCAGCTCGGCCGCTGCCGGCTTGAAGTCCCGCCCGTGAACGAACACGATGTTTCGCCGGGAATTGCCGTCGCTTCTTTTTATTGGATCTGTGCTCAATGGTCGTTATTCCCGGTTTGCCGGGTCAGTCACCCGGTCGATAAAGGGCAAGCCGCGCTTTATGCGCGCCGCCCTCGTCCGCGATGAGCAGATCGCCCGTCGCAAGAATTTCGATACCTTCCGCCTGCCGGTGCCGCGTCGCGAGCGGCAGAACCCTGGCGGACATGAAACCGCCGCCCGGGTCGAGTTCGATCACGGCCTGCGGACGGGAAGCGACGACAAGCAGATTGCCGCTGACAGGATCGATGGCTATTCCCGACGGATTGAGCCTGTCGTTGCGCAATGCGGCTGCAATCTCACGGTCCGGAAGCGCAATGGTTTTTTCGTCGATCACCTTATAGCTCGTTGTCGACCAGGCGAAAATCGTGAGACTTGCAAGGTTCGATTTCTTTTTGATCTTCTTGCACAGGGCCAGCAAGACATTGTCGCTCTGCCGATACGCGAGCCCTTCGATTTCGCAGAACTTGCCGAGTCCGGTCGGATAGCGGTCGAATGCGACGCGCTCGCCGTCCTCGCCCTCGGCGGATTCGTAGATCACTCCCTCGCTCGTGACCAGCCAGACCTGCCCGTCGAAGTACGCGATGCCCTCGAAGTCGCCGGACACGGTCGGTTCGCCCAAAGCAAAAGCCTTGATCAGCCGGCCCTCCGCGTAATCGAGTTCATAAACGATCGCACTTTCGTCGGTAACCGCGAGCAGGCGCGCGTCTGCAGTCGATGCAAGCCCGGAAATTTCGTTCAGCTTGTCGGGCAGTTTCCATTGCTGCGAAGTCTCCGCGGAAAGTGCGAAGCGCTCCAGGATGCCGTCAGCGGCCTGCGGCTGAACTTGCGCCCATGCACAGTTGGCGAACTCAACCGCGACGCAGAGAAGCAGTGCTGACGCCCGGCTAATCAAGGTCTTCCTCGGTACGATCGCGCCGGGTCAGTACCGAGAAGAACGGCCCGGACAGCGATTTGCCGTATTCCAGCTTCCAGATGACCAGGTTCGCGTACACAAAAGCCATCGAAATGACCCCGGCCACGCCGACCGAGCCGATGCCGGCGCCGAGGCCGATGCTGATCGCGACGAAGATGTACATCGCATGCGACGACTGCTCGAGCGCAAAGCGGAACCGGACCGCGGCAACGATGCCGGCAAGACTGAACGCGAGCGCAAGGCTGTTCAGCACGATCGTCGAAATGCCGGTGACGACGATCGGCATCAGGACGATCGTCTGGACGAACGACTGGTCGACCTCCTTGCTGCGGCTGGTAATGAAATAGACCCAGGACACCGGGACGATCAGCACGGCGGCGCCGAAGCTGGCAATCGCAAGCCTGACGGGACCGTACGGCGACAGCACCGTGTCGTCGACGTCCTCATAGACCGGCTCGAACGTGTCGCCGACGCGCGCCGCGAGATCGCCGAGGCCGCCAATCGGAAAGAAATCACGGGCCGCGGGAAATCTCACCAGCACGAACGCCATCACGCCGGTCCAGAATGCGTAATAGAGCGTGATCAGCGTTGCCGGAAGCAGAAAGTTCGTGCCTTTTCTCATTGTTCTCCCCGTGCGTCCCCATCGGGAGTCTCCGCACACCCAAGTATATTCGTTTTCCGGCCGAATCCCGCCAATCAGGGGGACCGATTACGCAATTTCCACCCTTGGCGGATCAAGCTCAAGCAGGTGCCATTCGGGACAGTGACCTTAATTCGCGAACGCCGGCCCGGTGTTGGTACTATCGCGCCTGAAAGCCCGCGAAGAAGATACCTCCCGGGAGTACGCAGACGATCCGGTCCCGCGAAATCACACTGAAAAAAGAACAGGGCAGACATGATCGAAAACGCAAACACCATCATCGGCACGTTCGTTGTGTACCTGGGTGTCATCCTGCTGATGGCGTACGTTGCCTACCGGCGTACCGACAACCTGTCCGACTTCATTCTCGGCGGACGCTCACTCAACAGCTGGGTAACGGCACTGAGCGCGCAGGCGACGGACATGAGCGGCTGGCTGTTGATGGGCCTGCCGGGACTCGCTTATCTCGCGGGGCTCGAGGCGGGATGGATGGTCGCAGGCCTTCTTGTCGGCACGTACCTGAACTGGAAACTGGTCGCGCAACGCCTGCGCGAAGCCACCGAGAAGCTGAGCGATGCGCTCACCCTGCCGGATTATTTCGAGCGGCGCTTCAACGACAATACGCGGATGCTGCGCCTGATATCCGGCGCATTCGTCCTGTTCTTTTTTGCGCTCTACACCAGCTCGGGGTTTGTCGCCGCCGGCAAATTGTTCGAGACCCTGTTCGGCATACCCTACATCTGGGCCATGCTGCTTGGCGGGGGCTCCATCGTTGCGTACACCTTCTTCGGCGGGTTCCTTGCGATTTCCTGGGCGGACGTCATGCAGGGATCGCTGATGTTTTTCGCACTGGTCGTCGTCGCCGCGATGGGGCTTTACGAGGTCGGAGGCGCGGCAGGCCTGGCCGACGAGCTGAACGCCGTCAACGCGGAACTGCTCGATCCGTTTACCCGGGCGTCCGGCGCCGCGCTCGGCTGGATCGGCATTCTCTCGCTCGCCGGCTGGGGGCTCGGCTATGCCGGTCAGCCGCATATTCTCGCGCGCTTCATGGCAATCCGCGATTCACGGCACATGGGCGCTGCACGTCGCATCGCGATGGTGTGGCAGACCACGGTGCTGTTTGCGGCGCTCCTGATCGGCATGGCCGGTCTCGGCGTGCTGGATCGCCCGCTGAGCGGCGCCGACGCCGAGAAGGTATTCATATTCATGTCGGTAAAATTTTTCCCGCCGGTGATCGCGGGCATCTGCCTGTCCGCGATTCTGGCCGCCGTCATGAGCACAGCCTCGGCGCAACTGCTGGTCTCATCGAGCGCGTTTGCGGAAGATTTCTACAAAGGCCTGTTCAGAAAGGACGCGACACGGGCGGAGTTGCTGTGGGTCGGCCGCCTCGCGGTGCTCGGCGTTGCCGTGGTCGCCCTGTGGATGGCGCGCAACCCGGACAGCCGGGTACTGGAGCTGGTGGCCTGGGCGTGGGCCGGGTTCGGCGCGGCCTTCGGCCCGACCGTGATCCTGTCTTTGTACTGGCGAAAAATGAACCGCGCCGGCGCATTGGCAGGCGTGGTCGTCGGCGGACTCACCACCATCGTCTGGCCGATGTTCCGCGGCAGCGCGCCGATATTCGACCTGTACGAGCTCGTGCCGGGCTTCGTCTTTTCCATGCTGGCCATCGTTATTGCGACATCCGTGGCGACATCGGTGGGTCGGCCCGGCGCAACTTCGATGACGCCGGCAAGCGGAACGCATGACCAGTGACCAGACCCATACAGCTCCTGGGCATCAGCAATGCGGTTGTCGACATACTCGCCCATGTCGATGAGGAATTTTTAGCTGCGATCGGCGTACCGCGGGGCTCGATGACGCTGATCGACGAACACCGCGCCCGTGAAATTTACGACAGGATGGGCCCCGCAACGGAGATGTCCGGCGGTTCGGTCGCCAATACGATTGCCAATTTCGCCAGTCTCGGCGGACGTGCGGCGTACATCGGGCGCGTCAAGGCCGACCAGTTCGGCGAGATCTTCGTGCACGACATGCGGGCGCTCGGTGTCGACGTGAGACTGGAGCCGTCGCAAGGCGGGGCGCCCACGGCACGCAGCCACATACTGATTACGCCGGACGGCCAGCGCACGATGCAAACCTACCTCGGCGCCTGCACCGAGCTGTCCGTGTCGGACGTGACGGAACGCACCGTCGGAACGCCGGAAGTCACTTTGCTCGAAGGCTATGTGTGGGACATCCCGGAGGGGCCCGACCTGATCGCGGAAGCGATCCGCATCGCCGGGCGAAACTCGAGCAGGATCGCGCTGTCGCTCTCGGATTCCTTTTGCGTCGAGCGCCACCGACAGGAATTTCTCGAGGCGGTAAGGCAAAGCGTCGACGTCGTCTTTGCCGATGACGACGAGATCATGGCATTGCTCGGGACGGACGATTTCGACGACGTCGTGCGCGCCGTTCCCGAGTTCGACAAGCTGTTCGTCATGACCCGTTCGGAAAAAGGCTCCGTGATCGTGGACGGGAAACAGACGATCGTTCAGCAGGCCCTGCGGGTCGACAAGGTGATCGACACCACCGGCGCCGGCGATGCGTATACCGCGGGATTCCTCTACGGGCTTACCGGCGGCAGGCCGCTCAGCGAATGCGCGCGTCTCGGCACGTACTGCGCAACCAGCATCATCCAGCGGGTCGGCGCGCGGATCGAACCGGACGCGTTAGCGGCATACGAACAGGCGCTCTGAGCCGGAGTGTTCCGTGCACCGGGAAAGCCTCAAGCCAGTGCCGTTCGAGCCATACACCGCGGAATTTGCCGCCAATCCGTATCCGGTTTACGCGGAACTGCGGCAGCGGTCGCCGGTATTTCAGTCCAACGCACTGGGAATGACGTTGCTGACGCGCTACCGCGATATTTTTCGGGCCCTGACTGACAGGCGTCTGGGCCGCGCGGAACCCGCGCCGGGCGGGGCGACGCCCGGCAATCTCTGCAGCGCGACAACGAAAGCCGGGGAGCTGCCGGCCTACGATCGCTTCGTTCGCATAAACCTGCTCGAGACCGAAGGCGAAACCCACGGACGCCTGCGGCGCCTGCTTTCGCTTGCCTTGTCGCCGAGGCGCATTGCCGGCCTGAAAGCGCGCGTGCAGCACATTGCCGGCGAACTCGTCGACCGGCTCGCGGCGGGCCGCGAGGTCGATTTCATCGGCGAAATTGCCGAACCCCTGCCCGTCATCGTGATTTCCGGACTGCTCGGCTGGCCTGCCGGGGAACGGCATCGTCTGCGGCCATGGTCGGCCGATATCGTCCGGCTTTATGAAAAGGATGCGACGCGGCATGACGCCGGGCGCGCGGAGGCGGCCTGCAAGGAATTCGCCGCCATGCTTGACGCGCTTGCGACGGAAAGAAAGGCGTCGCCGCAAAACGACCTGATCAGCGCGCTGGCCGCGCTCGAAGACGATCCGGGCGGACTCACCCGGGATGAACTGATCTCGAGCTGCATGTTACTGCTGAACGCCGGCCACGAGGCCACCGTAAACGCCGCCGGTAACGGCCTGCTCGCCCTGCTGCGGCACCCGGATGAAATGGGGAAACTGCGCAACGAGCCGGCGCTGATGGATACCGCGATCGAGGAAATGCTGCGCTACGATGCGCCGCTGCATCTGTTTCACCGCTTTGCCTGTGAAGAGATCGTGATCGAAGGACAGGTCATTCCCCGCGGCGGCAAAATCGGCCTGCTGTACGGTTCCGCTAACCGCGACCCCGACAGCTTTCCCGAGCCGGACAGGTTCGACATCGCGCGAAGCCCGAACCGTCACCTGGCGTTCGGCGCCGCGACGCATTTTTGCCTCGGTGCCCCGCTCGCGCGGCTCGAATTGCGTACGCTGTTCGGCAGCTTGCTTGCAAGGACCAAGTTCATCGAACTGTGCGGCAACGAACCGGAGTATCATCGCGGCCTCGTGTTCCGCGGCCTGAAACGCCTGACGATCCGCACGTAACGCCGATGAATCATGCCGTGCCGGTCACCAGGCTGCGGTAGAGGGCGATGGTCTTTTGCACGGTGTCCTCACTGCGAAAATCCGTCGCGATGCGCTGGCGCGCGGCTTTCCCCAGCCGTTCCCGGAATCCCGCGTCGCGACAAAGTCGTTCGATCGCGACCGCAATGGCGTTGCTGTCGTTTACCGGCACGACAATGCCGCTTTCCCCGTCCACGACGAGTTCCGGGCTGCCGCCGGAATCGGTGACGATCGGCGGGACTCCGTAAGCCATCGCTTCGATAATCGCGCGCGACAAGCCCTCGCGGCGAGTGGATGGCAGGCAGAAAACGTCGCAGGCAGCGGAAAGCGACGGCGCATCCTCGCGAAAACCGGTACGGTGAATGCGATCTCTCGCCGGACTCCGGTCGATGCGTCGCGTTAGTGCGTCCGCGTCCATGCGTCCCGTCAACAACAGGTGGATGTTCCGCCCGATGTCCTGCGGCAGACGCTCTATCGCCTCGACCAGAATCTCGATGCCTTTTCGCGGCCGGTAGTTCGCCACGCAGCCGACGACAAATGCGCCTTTCGGAATACCGACAGTGGCCAGGTCGGCGGGCTCGTCGCTGTACCACTCGAGCTTGTGTCCCTTGTGAATCGTGACCGGGCGTTCCGCCGGCATGCGCAGGAACTTCGGCCGCATGCTGAGAAAATGTTGCCGTATCGCTTCCGCGACGCACACGATCCGGTCGATGCGCGGATTCAGGTAACGCATCCAGGACATCGGATCCAGAAAACCGACCGCGCCGACGATGCCGCGGTAAGCAACGATTTTTACCGGCAATCCCTTTGCCGCGCGCAGGACGTTGCTGGTCGCCTTGTTATTGAACGTATGCACGATGTCATACGCGCCGCGGATCAGCTCGTCGCGTGCCTGGCGGATTGCCGCGCGATCGAAGTTACGACGGAACCGGATGTCCACCGTCGAAATGCCCTCGTCGGCAAGCAGACGGTAGTGCGGGTGCTGCGGCGGGCAGACCACCGTGATCCCGATGCCCGCCCGGTGCAAGCCGATGAACATTGCGAGAGTCGGCCGGTCACTTCCTTGCACGACGTCGTCGTTGACGCAAAGTACCCGGATCGCCATTGGATCAAGCGGGGGTTAGAGGGACGGTGACGAACGGCACTACTTAAGGTCAATCCGCCGGGGGATGGGCCGTTGGTGCCCGCGAGAGCGGCCGATGCCCGCGTCGTTTAATCGCCCGTTTTCACGAGCTCCAACAGGGATGCCGCGTGTCTCGCGAGCGATCAAGCTTAAACAAGTGCTCATCACTGTCCCTCTGTCTCCCACAACGGATTGCGCAGTATGCGCACGGCAACCTGCTGACCCGTGACGGAATAGGATATGTACTCGTACCCGATGCCGGAGCGGGCCACGAATTCCTGGAATGCCTTGTGTTCGTGTTCCTGCCAGCGCGGATAGTTGAAATATTCGTCGAACAGAACAATGGCGCCCGGCTGCAGCCGGTTGCCCAGCAACTCGAATATCGTCACGGTCGATGAATACAGGTCGCAATCGACGTGCAGGAACGATATCGGCTCCTTGTGCGTCTCGAGGAACGGCGGCAGCGATTTGTCGAACGTGCCCCGATGCAGCGTGACGTTTTGCGGCACCTTCGGCAGCTTCCTCTGTGCAAACGCGCCCGCGGGGTTGCCATTCCAGTGCTCCGGAATGCCCTCGAACGAATCGAAACCGTGCACCTGCCGGTTCGTGTAAGCGCCGAGCCAGCGTATGGACTTGCCCCTGCCGACACCGAGCTCGAGCACCAGTCCGGGCTTCTCCGCCAGGCCGATGGCGTGCTGCACGAGCTGCGGGTGCTTTTCGAAGTACGGCGCCATCCGCATGTTTCTGTTCAGGTAATCGAGCGTTTCCTTCTTCGACTCGAGCTGCATGTCGAGCAGCAGATTCGATGCGTAGTGCTTCAATGCGAACCTGCGGAACAGAAATTCGCTCAACGTTCGCTTGAACAGCGGCATATGGAGTTCCCCTATCGCCCTATCCGCCAATCGGATGCCATGTCGTTTTTGTTTCCTGAGTGTCTTGTATCAGGTATGGATTCTGTGACGCTTCCGCATCCCAATGGGTGTCCGGCCTGGCAATGACGCGCTTGATGTTCTGCGCGGCCTCGATCTGGATGTTTCGGGCGGTATCGGCATCCGGGTCGGTGTAAATGATCGCATTGACGTCCATGTGCGACGCGAACTGCGTCGTCAGCTCCTTACGATACCCGGTCAGAATATTGACCACACCGCCCGGCACATCCGACGCATGCAGCACTTCGGCAAAACTGACGGCGCAAAGAGGCAGTGTCTCCGAGGCAAGCACGATGCAGGTATTTCCGCCGACGATCGCCGGCATGATGTTCGATACCAGCCCGATGAGCCCGCTGTCGTCCGGCGCTATGACCGCAACGACGCCCGTCGGCTCGAGCACCGAAAAATTGAAATGCGCTGAACTGACCGGGTTGACGGCACTGAAAATCTGCTGGTACTTGTCCGCCCAGCCCGCGTAATAAATGAGGCGATCGGTGGCGCCATCGACTTCGGCGGCGGCCCTGCGCCGGGTGACACCCTGGGCGACCAGTTCGGCGACGAATTGCTCGCGCCGCCCCTCCAGCATTTCCGCGATGCGATACAGGATCTGCCCGCGCAGGTAGGCGCTGGCGGCCGACCACCCGGCAAACGCGTTTCGCGCGGCAACGACGGCGTTGCGAAAGTCCTTGCGGCTGCTGCGGCTCACATTCGCTATGACGTTGCCGTTCTTGTCTTCCAGCGCGTAATACCGTCCCGACTCGGTTCGCGGAAACTTGCCGTCGATGTAGATCTTGTAGGTCTTCGCGACCGCGATGCGGGATGCTGTGCTTGCCATATCTTCAGGCCTCAAGGCGGACGTATGCACCGAGTCCGTGCAGGCCGCCCTCCCGGCCGACGCCGCTTTCCTTGTAACCGCCGAACGGCGAGGTGGGGTCGAACTTGTTGAACGTGTTGGCCCAGATGACGCCGGCGCGAACGCCCTGTGTCATCTTGAAAATTTTCGCGCCCTTGTCCGTCCACACGCCGCCCGACAGGCCGTACGGCGTGTTGTTTGCCTTGGACAATCCCTCCTCCAGCGTGCGGAACGTCTGCACGGCGAGAACAGGCCCGAATATTTCTTCCTGCACGATGCGGTTCGATTGCGAAACGCCGGTAAAAATCGTCGGCCGGCACCAGTAACCGCGATCCGGCACCGGGCAGGAACTCTGGTGCATTTCCGCGCCCTCTTCTTTACCGATCTCCAGGTAGGAGCGGATTCGGTCGAGCTGCTCTGCCGAGTTGATCGCCCCGATGTCCGTATTCTTGTCGAGCGGATCGCCAATGATCAGGGTTTCCATGCGGTCCTTGAGCTTCTGCACCACCTCATCGGCGACCGATTCCTGCACGAACAGGCGCGAACCGGCACAGCACACGTGGCCCTGATTGAAAAAGATGCCGTTGACGATGCCTTCGACCGCCTGATCGATGGCGGCGTCCGCAAAAATGATATTCGCCGCTTTGCCGCCGAGTTCGAGCGTGTATCGCTTGCTGCTGCCCGCGATCGCTTTCTGGATGATGCGCCCCACGCCGGTCGAACCGGTGAACGCAATTTTGTCGACGCCGGCATGATTGACCAGTGCGGCCCCGGTCTCGCCGGCTCCGGTCACGATATTGACCACACCGGGCGGCAGCCCCGCATCCTGCACGAGTTCCGCGAACTTGAGCGCGGTGAGCGGCGTCGTCTCCGCCGGTTTGAGGACGACCGTGTTGCCGCAGGCGAGCGCGGGCGCGATCTTCCACGCCAGCATCAGCAGCGGGAAATTCCATGGAATGATCTGTCCCGCGACTCCGAGCGATACCGGCGTGCGCCCGGGGAACGCGTACTCGAGTTTGTCGGCCCAGCCCGCGTAATAAAAGAAATGCGCCGCGGCGAGCGGAATGTCGATGTCGCGCGACTCGCGAATCGGCTTGCCGCCGTCCAGCGATTCAATGGTCGCGAACTCGCGCGAGCGCTCCTGCAGCATGCGCGCGAGGCGATAGATCAGTTTGCCGCGCTCGGCCGCTTTCAGTTTCGACCAGCGGCCATAGGCTTTGCGCGCCGCCGCCACGGCGGCATCGATGTCCGGCGCGGTCGCGAGCGCAATGCTCGAAAGGGGCTGTTCGCTGGCCGGGTTGATCGACGGAAAATAGCGACCTTCCTGCGGCGCCACGAATTCGCCGCCGATGAACAATTCGTATTGCTCGTCGATGCGAATGTGATCGGTGCTCTCCGGCGCCGGCGCGTATTGCCAGCCGTCATTGAACGCGAGCTTGTTTGGTTGAGTGTCCACAACGTTTACCACCAAAGCCAAAGCCTGTTGACAACATTCTAGGCGTCTTGGGTAGCCTCTGCACAAGCCGTGTAGGAGCCCGCCATTGCGGGCGACCCCCAGAAGGGGACAGTGACCTTTTCCTCCGAATAAGGTCACTGTCCCCCTTGACGTATCAAGGAAAAGGTCACTGTCCCCTTCTGGGGGTCGCCCGCAACGGCGGGCTCCTGCAGCGCCTGGGTTTCCCTAATCTTTGGAGAAATAATCGGCCGACTGGTACCTGCCGGTCGCCTGTTTCTGAATCTGCATCAGGACGTCGTTGGCGAGCGAGCTGGCGCCGAAGCGAAACCAGTCCGGCGTCATCCACGCCGCTCCGAGCGTCTCCTTGAGCATCACGAGATAGTGCACGGCGAGCTTCGCATTCGAGATGCCGCCCGCCGGCTTCATCCCCACCATTGTGCCGGTTTCGCGGTAAAAATCACGGATTGCCTGCAACATGACGAGAGTCACCGGCATGGTCGCCGCCGGCTGAATCTTGCCGGTGGAGGTCTTGATGAAGTCGGCTCCGGCGTGCATCGCCAGCACGCTGGCGCGGCGCACCCGGTCCAGGGTACCGAGTTCTCCGGTTTCAAGGATGACCTTGAGGTGCGCTTTACCGCAGGCTTCCCTGATCGCCGCGATCTCGTCGAAGACGAAGCCGTATTCGCCCTGCAGGAAGGCGCCCCGCGAAATGACCATGTCGATTTCATCGGCACCGTCGTCGACCGCGATCCGCGTTTCCTCGAGCTTTATCTGCCGCGGCGCCATGCCGCTCGGAAATGCGGTCGCAACGGACGCTACCTTGATGCCCGACTGCCCCAGCGTCTTCTTTGCGACGGCAACCATGGTCGGATAGACGCAGACGGCCGCCACGTGCGGCAGTCCGGGCATTTTGTCGTGCAGGTGCATCGCTTTCTGACAAAGTTGCCGCACCTTTCCGGACGTGTCCTGGCCCTCGAGCGTCGTCAGGTCGATCATGGCGAGAACCATTTTCAACGCCTGCACCTTGGATTCGTTTTTTATGCTGCGGCTTTGAAACCTTGCGACCCGCTCGTTGACGCCGACTTCATCGACGTGCGCGACGCGGCTCAGGTCCGGAAGCCGGTTGGACGGGGGCACGGCGGCGAGGCTCATCGCCCTTTACCCGCTCAGCCGCACGGCTTCGAGCGCGACCATGATCATTTCATCGAAGGAGGAGCACCGATCTTCCACTGACAACGCCTCGCCGGAGCGGATGTCGTCACTCACGGTGCAGATGGCCAGCGCTTCCACGCCGTGCTCCGCGGCGATCGGATAAATGCCCGCCGCTTCCATTTCGACGCCGAGCACGTCGTATTTCGCCATCGTCTCGAACATCGCCGTATCCGGGGTATAGAAAAGGTCGGCCGAGAACACGTTTCCGACGTGATGCCGTACGTTTAGTTCGAGCGCCGCGTCCACCGCGTTCCGCACCAGCCGGTAGCTCGCAATGGCGGCAAGGTCGTAACCGCCGAAGCGCATGCGGTTGACCCCGGAATCGGTCGATGCGCCCATCGCAATCACAACGTCGCGAAGCCTGACCCTGGGATGGGTCGTACCGCAACTGCCCACTCGAATGACTTTTTTGACGCCGTAGTCGCGGATCAGTTCGGTGCAGTAGATCGATGCCGACGGAATCCCCATCCCATGTGCCATTACCGACACCGGCATCCCTTTGTATTCGCCGGTAAACCCCCACATGTTGCGCACGTCGGTAACCTGGCGCGCGCTGTCGAAATAGGTATCGGCAATATACTTCGCGCGCTGCGGGTCTCCGGGCATCAGCACAGCCTCGGCAAAATCGCCGGGCTGGGCATTCATGTGTTTGGTTGCCATAGAGTTCGCCTGTGACAAGCGCGGCCGGTCAGCGGCAGTCGTCGGGTGATGCGGTTTGTTGTTAATGTTGGGCAAGTTTAGCACCTGGACGGGCGCCACCGTGCGCGTGACGATTGGAAGGTCGCCCGCAATGGCGGGCTCCTGCAAGGCGCGATTCATCCACTGTGGCGAAACGATGGATGGAGCCCTGTAGGAGCCCGCCATTGCGGGCGACCAGCGCATGAATCCCACGGAGGCGACAGGATGCTGCTACGAAACAAGAATCCGCCGGAAACCCTCACCGGCGAGCGTTGCTACATCCGCGAACTCCTGAACGACGAACGCGTACCGGAAACCTCGCTGGCCGAATGCCGCGTGGTCCCCGGCGCGACCACGGAACTGCATCGCCTCAGCGTTGCCGAGTGGTACATCGTCCGCGAGGGCGAAGGACTGATGGAGGTGGCCGGCGGCGAGCCATTTGTCGTCGTACCCGGCGACGTTGTTGCAATTCCGCCAAAAACGTCACAGCGTATCAGCAATCGCGGAACCGCCGATCTGAAATTCCTCTGCCTCTGCCTGCCGGCATTTACTCCCGAATGTTACGAATCGCTAGAGTCCGATTAAGCTTTAGAAACGGAAAAGAACGGCGCTATACTCCGGCAACGTTTTCAGGGAGCAAAACAATGCGTGGTATAGATACAACGAGGAACAAATTCCGCCTGCCGGGCTTCGGTCTGCTCGCCATCACCGCAAGCCTCGCCTGCCCGCTCGGCGTGGCAAACGCGCAGGCACCGGAGCGATCGATTCTCGAAGAAATCGTGGTTACGGCGCAGCGCCGCGAAGAAAACATCCAGGACGTGCCGCTTTCCGTGACGGCGGTGCGCGGGGAACAACTCGAGACGCTGTTTTCGGGCGGCGAAGACATTCGCGCTCTCGCAGCCCGGGTGCCGAGTCTCTATGCCGAATCCTCGAACGGCAGGCTCGCGCCGCGCTTTTACATGCGTGGCCTCGGCAACTCGGACTTCGATCTCGCTGCATCGCAATCGGTGTCCGTGATCGTGGATGAAGTTGTGCAGGAAAACGTCATTCTCAAAAGCTTCCCGCTGTTCGACCTGGATCGTGTAGAGGTCCTGCGCGGACCACAAGGGTCTCTGTTCGGCCGCAACACGCCGGCCGGTATCATCAAGTTCGAGACGCGCAAGCCGGTGGCCGAAAAGGATGGCTACGCATCCGCGACGGTTGGCAGCCTCGGGACCCTGAACTTCGAAGGCGCGTTGGGCGGCAGCCTCAATGAGAGCGAGACCCTGCTTGCGCGCCTCTCGGTGCTGAGCCAGAACCGCGACGACTGGATCGACAACGGCTTTACCGGCGAGAGCGAGGCGATGGGCGGCTTCAACGAGAACGCCTTCCGCCTGCAGCTGCTGGCGCTGTCGGGCGATTCGTTCACCGCGCTCTTCAACCTGCACGGGCGCGACCTGAACAACGGCACCGCCTCGGTCTTTCAGGCCAACGTGCTCACCAGCGGGAGCAACAATCTGAACGAAAACTTCTTTCGCGATCGTGTCTTCTTCGACGGCGGCGATAACAACCCGCAGGAAGCGAAGGCGCTCGGCGGCTCTGTCCGTCTCGATTTCGACTTTGCGAACGAGTTGACGTTGACCTCCATCAGCTCTTACGAAACCGTCGAGAATCAGAGCCTCGGCGATATCGATGGCGGAAATCTCGTGTTCGGTCCCGGGTTTATTCCTTTCCCCTCGGCCACGCAGGACGGGCTCGACGACCTCGAGCAGATGACGCAGGAGTTCCGCCTCGCATCGAACGCAAGCGACAGGCTGTTCTGGCAGGCCGGCGTATTCTGGTTCGACTCGGATTTCTCGGTGCAGACTTTTCCGGGATTCGTGCCGCCGACGACCGTGCGCCATGAAAACACCTCGTGGGCGGTGTTTGGCCAGTTCAGTTTCGACCTCACCGACCGGACGACCCTCACTGCCGGCGTCCGTCATACCGACGACGACAAGGACATGAGCACGCCCGCGGGATTCAACCTGATAGCGCCGGTTTCCGTAGCCGACGAACAGGTGAGCTGGGATGTGAGCCTGTCATTCGCGATGAACGACGATGTGAATATCTACGGCCGCGTAGCCAGCGGTTTCCGCGCACCGTCGATCCAGGGCCGCAACATTGCGTTTCTCGATCCCAACCCGTTCTCGATCGCCGATTCGGAGACCATTCTCTCGACGGAAATCGGCTTCAAATCGACTCTCAGCGACAGGCTGCGCCTGAACGGCTCGGTCTATTACTACACGATCGACGACCAGCAGCTTTCGGCCATCGGCGGCAACACCAACTCCAACGTGCTGATCAATGCCGACAAGGGCATCGGCGTGGGTGCGGACGTCGATGCGGAAATTCTGTTCAGCGACAATTTCGTCATGACCTTCGGCGGCAGCTGGAACGATACCGAGATCGACGATCCGAACCTCGTGACTGCGACCTGCGGCTCCGGACAGTGCACGATTCTCGATCCGCTGGACGCGGACGGCTTCGCTATTCTCGACGGCAATCCGTTCCCGCAGGCACCGGAGTTCATGATCAATGTCACCGCGCGCTACAGCATGCCGGTCGGCGACGATGATGAGCTGTATGTGTACGGCGATTTCGCGAATCAGGGCGATACGAACTTCTTCCTCTATGAAGCGGCCGAGTTCCATTCGGGCAGCATCTACGAAGCCGGCTTGCGCGCCGGGTACGTCGCCAACGGCGGCCAGTGGGAACTCTCGGCGTTTGCCCGCAACCTGACCGACGAGGAAAACCTGAAAGGCGGCATCGATTTCAACAACAACACGGGCTTCGTCAACGAACCGCGAATCTTTGGTTTGAACTTCCGCTTGAATTTCGGGGATTTGTAGCGATCGGCCGTGGTCGCCCTCGAGGCGGGCTCCTACAGGTGCTGATCGATGCGCTGTAGGAGCCCGCCATTGCGGGCGACCCGAACTCCCCTGAATTTGGACCTTGGGATAAAATGACCCTCGGGCTCTACAGACGCGCGATGAAATCCGCAACCCTTACCGCTCTCATCCTGCTCGGCGGCTGTACGCAGCTGGCGGTACCGTCCACAACCGAAAAAGCCTTTGTGTTTGCGCAGCCGGTCACCATCATGACCTTCAACGTCGAGAATCTCTTCGACACCCGCGACGACCCCGGCAAGGACGATCGAACCTACCTGCCGCTGGCGATGAAGCAAACCGGCGAGCACCAATCCGCGTGCGCGAAAATCGAGGTGCCGCATTGGCGCGATCAATGCCTGAACTGGGACTGGAGCGAGGAGATCCTCGAACGAAAGCTGTCGGCCGTAGCCGCAGCCATCCTGCAAGTCAACGACGGACGCGGCCCCGACATCCTTGCGCTGCAGGAGATCGAAAATGTCGGCATCCTCGAGCGCTTGCGCCAGGACTATCTCTCCGACGCGGGATACAGGCCGGCGATCCTGATTGACGGCAGTGACGAGCGCGGTATCGACGTCGCGTTCCTGTCGAAGCTCGAGCTGGCCGAACCGCCGACGCTGCACCGCATTCCGTTCGACGGTGCGGATGCAACACGCGTCGCCGACACACGCGGGATCCTCGAAGCTACGTTTCTACTGCCCGACGGCTCGTACCTGACCGGGTATGCAGTGCACTTTCCGGCGCCGTTCCATCCCACGGAAATGCGTATCGCCGCTTACGAGTTCCTCGCAAAACTGAACGCGGCGCTGCCTGCGGACCGTCCGGCGTTTGCGGCCGGCGATTTCAATACGACTTCGGAGGAAGACCGCAACGAATCGATGCTCGCCCGGTTCGCAAAGCCCTGGTGGACCGTCGTGCACGAGGCCGAATGCAGGGACAATGCCGGACCGTGCCGGGGAACCAGCTACTACGCGCGCGACGGCAGCTGGTCCTGGCTCGACATGATCCTGTGGTCGCCCGGCCGATGCCGTGGCGCGCAAGCAACATGGAGGATACGCGAGGGTTCAGTGCGAATTGCGAACAACACTTCGGAGCAGGTACAGGCAAGCGGCACCCCGGCCCGCTTCGCATTGCCCGAAGGCAGTGGCGTTTCCGACCATTGGCCATTGCACTTTTCGATCGAAACAAAATAGAAACAACGCGTTGCGACGGTTTGGTCCGTATCGGTCGAAGTTAGCCACGACGAACCGCCCGGCAACCCCTGTCGCCGTGGACGATCAGCGCCGAAACCCTTATTGCATGGGCATTTGGGCTGCGTTAGATTGGTAACACAATCGCCGGGACGAACAATCCGGCAGCAGCGATCGGTGACAAACGCCGATGCTTACCCGGGCGAAGTCAAACTGTCACACAATGGCATTAGCATTTCGCCTCTTTAATGACTCTTGGGGTTCCACGATGAAAATCCAGAATGACCAACTACGTGCAGTCATTGGACGGCTGCACGGATTCGCGGGCGCGTTCGCCGTTGCGTCAATGCTGCTGGCGGCACCTGTTGCGGGATTCGCACAGGAAACGACCTCGTCCATCCGCGGCAACATAGGCAACCCCGACGGATCTCCTGCGGCCGGCGCGAACGTCCGCGTCACCGACACGCGAACCGGCAACACCCGCACGGCGACGACGTCCGACTCCGGCCAGTTTTCGCTGACGGGCCTCAGGGTCGGCGGCCCGTACACCGTTCAGGTTGCAGCCGGCGGCATGGCCGCGCAAGTCATTACCGACATCAATCTCGAACTCGGCGATACCTATACCTTCAGCGTGGCGCTGTCGGGCGAACAGATCGAGGAAATTACGGTGACGGCCTCGGCACTGCAATCAGTGCAGGTTGCCCTGGGACCGTCCGCCACCTTCAGCCTCACCGACCTCGAGGATGCGCCGGCGATCAACCGCAACCTCAACGACGTCATCGCCATCGACCCGCGAATCTACATTGATGAAGGATTCGAGGATTCGGTGCAATGCGCAGGAGCAAGTCCGCGCTTCAACGCCCTGACCGTCGACGGCGTACGCCTGAGCGATAACTTCGGGCTGAACAGCAACGGTTTCCCGACCGAGCGCATGCCGTTCCCCTTCGATGCGATCGAGCAGGTCGCCGTCGAACTCGCCCCGTTCGACGTCATGTACGGCGGTTTTACCGCTTGCAACATTAACGCGGTCACCAAATCCGGCACCAATGAGTTTCACGGGTCCGTTTTCTACGACTACACCGACGACTCGCTGATCGGTGACACGCTCGAAGGCGATGCAATCGACCTTGGCACATTCGACGAGACTCGTTACGGTGTGACATTCGGCGGGCCTCTCCTGCAAGACAGGCTGTTCTTCTTTGTGGCATACGAGAAGCTCGACGGCTCCAATATTTTCGATCGTGGTCCGGCCGATGCGAGTTCCGGTACGCCGGTTCTGGGCGTGACACAGGCTCAGCTCGACCGCATCCGCGATATCGCGGTGAATACTTACGGCTACGATCCGGGCGGCTTCCCGCCGAGTTTGGCCGCCGAGGACGAAAAGTACATTGTCAAACTGGACTGGAACGTCAACGACGATCATCGCGCAGCGTACACGTACACGTACAACGACGGCTTCAACAATTCCGAGTCGGACGACAGCAGCACTGAAATGGAGTTCTCGAACCATTTCTACGAACGTGGCGCCGAATTGAATTCGCATGTCGGCCAGTTGTTTTCAAACTGGGGCGAGAACTTCACGACGGAATTCCGAGCATCCTACGGCGAACTCGACAATCGACAGATTCCGCTTGGCGGCACTGACTTCGGCGAGGTCCAGATCACCACGTTCAACGATCCGGATGGCGCAGGGCCGATCAGTCCGCAGGAGACGATCGTGTATCTCGGCGCCGACGATTCGCGGCATGCCAACAAGCTTTACTACGAGAACACGAGCTTCAAGCTCGCCGGCACGTACACGTCGGGCGACCACGCAATCACCGGCGGCTGGGAACGGGAAGCGTTCGACGTCTTCAATATGTTCATCCAGGAAGCGGAAGGCGAGTATCGCTTCGATTCCCTGTGCGACGACACCAATCCGGACGGCTGCATCGACGCCTTCGAATCAGGCGACCCGAGTCGCATCACCTACGAAAACGCGGCGCCATCGAACATCAAGGAAGACGCAGGTGCGTCGTTTAAATACCAGATTAATACGTTGTACCTGCAGGACGAGTTCCCGATCGCTGACGGAGATGTCACGATCGTCGCCGGGGTGCGTTACGACTGGTACACGAGCGAGGACCTGCCGAACGACAACGCAAACTTCACGGCAAGAAACGGCTATTCGAACCAGCAGAATTTCGACGGCGAAGGCATTATTCAGCCCCGTCTCGGATTCAACTGGGACTTCTCGGATACTTTAAGCTTCCGCGGCGGTGTCGGCCTCTACTCCGGCGGTAATCCGAACGTCTGGCTGTCGAACAGTTACTCCAACGACGGTGTCACCCAGGTCGAGTTCCAGGACCGGTCACTGGATGACGACGGCATCGGCGGCAACACCCTGTTCACGATTCCGTTCAACGGCGGCGGACAACCGATATTCGATATCCCGCAGGCGCTGTTCGACTCTGTCGCCGGCGGTTCCTCAAACGGCAGCGTCAACTCGGTAGACCCGAACTTCAACATTCCGAAAGAATGGAAATTCGCGCTTGGCGCCACTTGGGATTTCGATGCCGGATTCTTGGGTTCCGACTATCGCCTGATGGCCGATTACCTGCACACGGAGAAAGAGGACGCGGCCGTTATTGTCGACGCAACTCTGGAACAGTTCGGCACAGCTCCTGACGGACGCCCCCTTTACGTGAGTATCGACAGGAGCGACCCGGATTGCGCGGATCCCACCTCGCCCGATTGCGACAGCCGCGCGTTTCTCCAGGATTTCATCCTGAGCAACACGCAAGGGGATGCCGGCGATTCCGACGTGTTCTCCCTGGGCTTGAGCAAGTCCTACGACTGGGGCCTCGACTGGGCGTTCGGTTACGCCTATACGGAGTCGACCGAGGTCAGCCCGATGACCAGTTCCGTGGCGTTTTCGAACTACGTGAACATCTCCGTATCCGATCCGAACAACCCGGGTACCGCAACGTCGAACTACGAGATCCCGAATCGCTTTACGTTGCGCGTCAATTACCGCAATGCGTTCTTCGGCGACAACTTCACCAAGTTCACGCTGTATGGCCGGGTGAACGAAGGTCGTTCCTACAGTGCGACGTTTGTTGACGGCGGCTTCACGTTCGGCGATACGCTGGACGACCGCCATCTGTTGTATATCCCGTCGGGACCGAGCGACCCGAACGTAATCTTCGACCCGGGTTTCGATCAACAGGCATTTTTCGACTATCTGGACCAAAGCGGCCTGAGCGACTACGCCGGTCAGATTGCGCCAAGGAACTCATTAAGCGGCTCCTGGTGGCAAAAGTACGACGTCAAGATCGAGCAGGAATTGCCCGGCTTCAACCCGGAACACAAATTCGCCGCGTTCCTCATCGTGGAGAACATCGGTAACCTGATCAACGACGACTGGGGTGTGCTGAAAGAACAAAGTTTCCCGTTCAGTCTGCAGGTGGTTGAGTTCGATATTGATCCGGTCACCAATCAATACCTGTACAACGCCTTCCGCACCCCCGCGCCTCAGTCGCGCGTCGCGGACGCCTCGTTGTGGGAAATTCGCCTCGGTGTCAGCTACGATTTCTGATCGTTAACAACAACAAGAAATGGAGGGCGGCCTTATGGCCGCCCTTTTTGTCGTTGTGGTAACCTGTTGCATCCAAACAGACGGCAACCGGCCATAACGATTTGCCGAGCTTACTTCGACCGAACGGCGTGGCATTTCTGATGTTACAAAGAATCACAATCAGCGGTTTCCTGTTCTGCATCTCGTCTTTCGGACTCGCCGGCTGTGCAACGCAATCCGCCGCACCTGGATCCCTCGCGGTCCCCGAGGCGCCCGCCGCAGCCGACCTTCCCGCCGCCGTTGCAGAACCGGATCTCGGAGTCCTGTGGGTGCGCGATGCCGCGGAGTATCGCGCTCTCTCGCTGCAGGCCTATGCGGCCGCCGCCAAAGATCTCGACGCCATGATCAACGACGAATTCTGGAGTGCGCTGCCGGAGCAGGCGAATGCCGCCGGCCTCGAGCCTGCGATTATTTTCGATGTCGATGAAACGCTGGTCACCAACGTCAGGTTCCAGATCGAACACATGCCACCTTTCAGGAACAGCAAACTCGATGACTGGAACGCCGCCAACAAGGCCACGGGTGTACCGGGCGCCGCGGAGTTCGTGCGACTTGCCCGGGATTCAGGCGTCGCAGTATTTTTTGTGACAAACCGGCCTTGCGAGCCGAAGGACGAGGTCACCGATCCCTGTCCGCAAGAGGCCGTTACGGTCGGGGACCTTAACGAAGCGGGAATCCCGGCCGACGCCGAAAGCGTGATGATGGCGAACGAACAGCCGGAATGGACGCGTGAAAAGGAAGGGCGCCGCGATCTCATCGCAAAGAACTTTCGCGTGATCATGCTGGTCGGCGACGACCTGGGCGATTTCATTGCCTGTGTGCGTGCGAGGGCTCTCGAACCGTGTACCGAGCCGGCGACGAAGGCAAGCCGGGCGCGAGATACGGACCGGTATTCGATGTACTGGGGTAATGGCTGGTATGTGCTGCCGAATCCCATGCACGGATCCTGGACGACGGCGCAATGATCGGGTGGTCGCCCCCCCCAGGGCGG
>JBBDXW010000015.1:142965-150154 GCA_040902105.1 Woeseia sp. | reverse complement strand
TGTAGGAGCCCGCCACTGCGGGCGACCGCCGACGCCAGATTGCACGCCAAACGCTAAACGAGGTCACCATGGCAAAACTCAAATGCGGCCTGATCCAGATGAGCTTCAAAGCCGACGTCTCGATGGATCCGGAGCGGATCCGCGACGTCATGATCGAAGCGCACATTCCCTTTATCAAGGAAGCCGGCAAACAAGGCGTGCAGGTCCTCTGCTTCCAGGAAGTTTTCACGCAAGCCTATTTTTGCCCGAGCCAGGACCGGAAATGGTACGCCGCCGCCGAAAGAATTCCCGACGGCCACACGACACGGCTAATGCAGGAGTACGCCAGCAAATACAATATGGTCATCGTCGTTCCCATTTACGAGGAGTCGATGCCCGGCGTTTACTTCAATACGGCCGCGGTCATCGATGCCGACGGCAGTTATCTCGGCAAGTACCGCAAGACGCATATTCCCCAGGTCGATCCCGGTTTCTACGAGAAATTCTTCTTCAAGCCAGGCGATCTCGGTTACCCGGTATTCGACACGGCCTACGTCAAACTGGGCGTATACATCTGCTACGACCGGCATTTTCCAGAGGGCTGGCGGGCGCTCGCGCTGAACGGCGCCGAGTACATCGTCAATCCGTCCGCCACCGTCGCGGGCTTGAGCAAATATCTCTGGGAACTCGAGCAGCCCGCCTCCGCTGCCGCCAACGGCGTGTTCATCGGCGCCATCAACCGCGTCGGCAAGGAACAGCCCTGGGCCGACAAAATGGGTGAGTTCTACGGCTCGAGCTACATCGTCAATCCGCGCGGCACAATCGAAGCGCAGGCGAGTTACGGCAACGACGAACTGCTGGTGCACGAGATCGATCTCGACATGATCCGCGAAGTCAGGAACATCTGGCAATTCTTTCGTGACCGCAGGCCGGAGACGTACGAGCCGCTCGTCGACGGCTGAACAGGAGCCTTGGCGTCAGGGGCCCCGTTCGCCGGCGTTGGTAACAAACCGTGTAGGAGCCCGCCATTGCGGGCGACCGACGATAAGGGGACGTACAACGATGCCGCACTCGCAAACCAAGGTCATCTCGGCCGGCGAATTCTACGAACTGGAAGCCGGCGACGATCTGCTTTCCAGCTCCCGTTACAACGACGACATCGCGCCCACCCGGATCGCGGAACGTACCTGGAACAAATGGCACATCGCAGCCCTATGGGTCGGTATGTCGATCTGCGTCCCGACTTACACGCTCGGCGGCGTGCTCACCGCCTACTTCGGCCTGTCGGTGGCCGAAGCCCTGTGGACCATCCTGCTGGCGAACGTCGTCATTCTCGTTCCGCTGACGCTCAACGCCTTCGCCGGCACCAGGTACGGCATCCCGTTCCCGGTCGTGCTGCGCTCTTCTTTCGGCATCATCGGCTCGAACGCCCCGGCACTGATCCGCGCGCTGGTCGCCTGCGGCTGGTTCGGCGTGCAGACGCTGTTCGGCGGGATCGCGGTACACCTGATGCTGTCCTCCCTGTTCGACGGCTGGGCGGCACTCGGAAGCAAGGGCGAAGTGTTCGGCTTCTTCATTTTCTGGGTGGCCAACCTGTGGGTGGTCATACGTGGCGCCGAGTCGATCAAATGGCTGGAAGCGCTCGCCGCCCCGCTGCTGCTCGCGGTCGGCGTCGGGCTGATCGTCTGGGCGTGGCCCAAGGCGTCGGTCGCCGAACTGCTGCAGCTGCCGCCGACACGCCCGGAGGGCGCGCCGCTCTTTGGTTATTTCCTGAGCGGTCTCACTGCCATGGTCGGATTCTGGGCGACGCTGTCGCTCAATATCCCGGATTTCAGCCGCTACGCCGACTCGCAAAAAAGCCAGATCTGGGGGCAGATCATCGGCCTTCCGCTTACAATGTTTCTTTTTGCCGGGCTGGGCGTACTCATGACGTCCGCATCCGCGGAGCTCGTAGGCGTTACGGTGTCCGATCCGATCAACCTGATCGGCTATATCGACAGCAGTGTCTGGGTGGTCGTGTCGATGTTCATAATCATCCTCGCGACCATCTCGACCAACACCGCTGCAAATATCGTATCGCCGACGAACGACTTTCAGAACGTGGCGCCGAAGTACATCGATCAGCGCAAGGGCGTCATGCTCACCGGGATCATCGGCGTGCTGTTGATGGGCTGGGAGCTTTGCAAGAAAATGGGCTGGCTGACATCCGACGTAAGCCTGGAAAGCCTCTATTCAAACTGGCTCCTGGGGTATTCGAGCCTGCTCGGTCCGATCGCGGGAATCATGATCGTTGATTATTTCCTGATCAAGAAACAAACCTATATGCTGGCCGATCTCTACCGGACCGGCGGCATCTATCCGGCATGGAATACCGCCGGATTCGTCGCGTTCCTCGTTCCGGTCGGACTGACGGTTGTCGCAATCACCACCGGCAAGCTCGGCTGGTTTTACGATTTCAGCTGGTTCACGGGCTCGCTGCTCGGCGGACTGATTTACTATTTATTGAGTCGAGGCAAATGACATGGCTGTATTGATCAGGGGCGGAACCGTCGTTACAGCAGACCGGAGCTATCGCGCGGATGTGCTGTGCGGCGACGGGAAGATTCAGGAGATCGGCGAAAACCTGGCGGCACCGAAGGGCGCCACGCAGATCGACGCGGGCGGCCAGTACGTGATGCCCGGAGGCATCGATCCGCACACGCACATGCAGCTGCCGTTCATGGGCACGGTCGCGAGCGACGATTTCTACACCGGCACGGCGGCCGGACTTGCGGGCGGCACGACGATGATCATCGACTTCGTCATCCCGAACCCGCAGCAGAACGTCATGGAAGCGTTCCAGCAATGGCGTGAGTGGGCAAGGAAAGCCGTCGCCGATTACTCGTTTCACGTCGCAATTACCTGGTGGGACGAATCCGTCGGGCGCGATATGGAGACGCTCGTCCGCGAACACGGCGTCAACAGCTTCAAGCACTTCATGGCCTACAAAGGCGCGATCATGGCCGACGACGAAATACTGGTGAACAGTTTTTCGAAAGCGATCGAGCTCGGCGCGATTGTTACTGTGCACGCCGAGAACGGCGAACTGGTCTATCGCCTGCAGCAGAAAATTTTCGACATGGGGATCACGGGTCCCGAAGGACATCCGCTGTCGCGCCCGCCGGAAGTCGAGGGCGAGGCGGCGAACCGCGCGATCCGCATTGCCGAGGTGCTGGGCGTGCCCATTTACCTGGTGCACGTTTCGTCGCGGCAATCGCTGGAAGCGATCACCCGCGCGAGAAACGAAGGCCAACGCGTTTACGGCGAAGTGCTCGCCGGGCACCTGCTGATCGACGACTCCGTTTACCGCGACAAGGATTTCACCGCCGCCGCGGCGCACGTGATGAGTCCGCCGTTCCGCGCGCCGGAACATCAGCAGGCGCTGTGGCACGGCCTGCAATCCGGCAACCTGCAGACGACGGCCACGGACCACTGTGCGTTCTGCGCTCCGCAGAAAGCCGCGGGCAAGGACGACTTCCGGCTCATCCCGAACGGCACGGCGGGGGTGGAGAACCGCATGGAGGTTCTGTGGCATCACGGTGTCAGCAGCGGCAGACTGACCATGAACGAATTCGTCCGGGCGACCTCGTCGAATGCCGCGCAGATATTCAACATCTATCCGCGCAAAGGCAGCATCAGCGTCGGCGCCGACGCGGACATCGTCGTGTGGGATCCGGCCGCGAGCAAGACGATCTCGGCAAGGACGCATCACCAGAATATCGACTTCAACATTTTCGAGGGCATGACGGTGCAGGGTTGCGCGTCGCATACCTTGAGCCAGGGCAAGGTCGTGTACGCCGACGGCAAACTGAAGGTCGAACGCGGCGCGGGCCGTTACGTCGAGAAGCCGCCGTTTGCCAGCTACTACGATGCGATGCAAAAACAGGCAGAACGGCGGAAACCGACCGCCGTACGGCGCCTCGTTGCCAGCGACCGCGCGCGCAGCGGCTGAGTGAACGTCGATGACCGCGAAAGCGCCTGCGGGAAGAACACCGGACGTGCGCCCGGGGCGCCTTCCCGAGGCCGAGATCGATAGTAATTTCAAGGACTTGCATCCACCACTGACGCGCCCGGAGGCGCTCATCGAGGCCGACCGCTGCTACTTCTGCTTTGATGCGCCCTGCACGACCGCCTGCCCGACCGGCATCGACATCCCCGCGTTCATCCAGAAGATTCGCAGCGACAATATAAAAGGCTCGGCGCACACGATCCTGCGGGAAAACATCATGGGCGGCATGTGCGCGCGCGTCTGCCCGACGGAAGTATTGTGCGAGGAAGCCTGCGTGCGGAACACGCACGAAGACAAGCCGGTCAACATCGGCCTGCTGCAGCGCTATGCGACGGACCCCGTTCTCGACAACAACGTCAAGCTCTTCGAGCGCGCGGCCGCGAGTGGCCGGAAAGTCTCCGTCGTCGGCGCCGGACCGGCCGGACTCTCCTGCGCGCATCGGCTCTCGATGCTCGGCCACGATGTCGTCGTTTTCAATCGCGACATAAAACCCGGCGGGCTGAACGAGTACGGTATCGCCGCGTACAAGGCGATCGACAACTTCGCGCAACGGGAGGTCGACTATATTCTCGGTATCGGCGGTATCGAGATGCGGAACGGCAGCGTGTACGGCAAAGACGCCACACTTGCGATGCTTCGCGAGGAATTCGACGCCGTGTTCCTGGCTGTCGGTCTCGCGGGCGTGAACGAACTCGGCCTCGAGAACGAGGATGCGGAAGGTGTCCTGAACGCGATCGACTACATCCGGGAACTTCGGCAGGCAAGGGACAAGAGCCTGCTGCCTGTCGGCCGGCGCGTGGTCGTCATCGGCGGCGGCATGACCGCGATCGATATCGCCGTGCAGAGCAAGCTGCTCGGTGCGGAATCGGTCGACCTGGTATACCGGCGCGGCCCGGGCGAGATGGGCGCGAGCCGCTATGAACAGGAGCTTGCAAAGACGAACGGCGTGCAGCTCCGGCACTGGGCAAGACCGACGCGCATCCTGGCGGACGACCGCGTGCTGGGAGTGGAATTCGAGCGCACGGAGGAAGGCGCCAACGGCCAGCTGGCCGGCTCCGGAGAATTCTGGGCACTGGAAGCCGACGTCGTATTCAAGGCCGTGGGGCAGAAACTGGCCTTCGAGGCCGGCGCGGATAACGTATTGTTGCAACGTCACAAGGGAAAACTCATCGTGGACGAAGAGCGGCGCACGTCCCTCCCCGGCGTGTGGGCCGGCGGCGATTGCGTCGCGGACGGCGACGACCTGACCGTCACCGCCGTACAGCACGGCAAACTCGCCGCAATCTCGATCGACCGATACCTGCGGAGCAAGGAATGATTGCCCATGCAGGAGCCCGCCCTGCGGGCGACCTCCACCCCCGACAAATTCACGGAGTTCCCCATCATGGCTGACCTCCAATCGACGTTCCTCGGCATCACATCGCCGAATCCGTTCTGGCTGGCCTCCGCGCCGCCGACCGACAAGGCCTACAACGTCAACCGCGCCTTCGAGGCCGGCTGGGGCGGCGCGGTCTGGAAGACACTTGGCGAAGATCCCCCGATCGTCAACGTCAACGGCCCGCGTTACGGCGCGATTCACAGCAACGAGCGCCGGGTCATCGGTTTCAACAACATCGAGCTCATCACCGACCGGCCGCTCATGACCAACCTCGACGAGATCCGCCAGGTAAAAAGAGACTGGCCCGATCGCGCCCTGGTCGTGTCGGTCATGCTGCCGATGAACGAGCCCACGTGGGCGAAGTTCGTGCCGATGATCGAGGACACGGGCGCCGACGCTTTCGAACTCAACTTCGGCTGCCCTCACGGGATGTCTGAACGCGGCATGGGTTCGGCGGTCGGACAGGTTCCCGAATACATCCGGATGGCGGCGGAGTGGGCGAAGAAATATGCGCGCATCCCGGTCATCGTCAAACTGACGCCGAACGTCACCAGCATACTGCCGCCCGCAAAAGCGGCTTTTGCCGGCGGCGCCGACGCGGTGTCGCTGATCAACACGGTCAACTCGATCATGCGGGTGAATTACGACACGCTGACGATGTATCCATCGACCGACGGCAAGGGCTCGCACGGCGGCTACTGCGGTCCCGCAGTGAAGCCGATTGCATTACACATGGTTGCCGAGATCGCGCGGCATCACGACACCAATGGCCGGCCGATTTCCGGCATCGGCGGTATCACCGACTGGCGCGACGCGGTGGACTTCCTGGCGCTCGGCGCATCGAACGTGCAGGTTTGCACGGCGGCGATGGTTTACGGGTTCAAGATCATCGACGACCTGACCGACGGCCTGAGCAACTTTCTCGACGAGAAAGGCATGGCGTCCGTGTCCGAGCTGGTCGGGAAGGCGGTACCCAGCGTTACCGACTGGCAGCACCTGAACCTGAACTACGTCGAGAAGGCGGTCATCGACCAGGATTTGTGCATCAAGTGCGGCCGCTGCCATATCGTTTGCGAAGACACCTCGCATCAGGCCATTACGCAGACAGTCAACGGCGAGCGCCGCTTCGAAGTCATCGACGAGGAATGCGTCGGCTGCAATCTTTGCGTGAGCGTCTGTCCGGTTGACGGATGTATAACGATGCAGCCGCTGACCCGCGGCGTCGATCCGCGCACCGGGCGCGCAATCACAAGCGAACACGCCGACTGGATGACGCATCCGAACAACCCGCTGCGGAAACAACCGTGAAGGATCCCGATTCCATGACGGTCGACGAAGAACGGCTGATCCATGCCGCCAAGGCCGTGCGCCAGAACGCGCATGCGCCCTACTCCGGGTATCTCGTCGGCTCTGCCTTACTGGACGAAATCGGGCGTGTTCACACCGGTTGCAACGTAGAGAACGCCTCGTTCCCGGTAGGCACCTGCGCGGAGGCGAACGCGATCGGCGCAATGATCGCCGCGGGCGGAAAACGTATCGTCGCGATCGCCGCGGTCGGCGGACACGACGAACTCGAAGCCTGTACACCTTGTGGAGCCTGCCGCCAGAGCATCCGGGAATTTGCCGACGAGAACACGCGCGTTATTTTGATCGGCGAGGATGGCGGCACCGAAAGGTACGGCATCAACGAACTGCTGCCGTTGTCGTTCAGCCTGCGCTGAGGGGGTCGCCCGCAATGGCGGGCTCCTACACGGCACTTCGTACGGGTGCCATTCGGCCGGGAC
>JBBDXW010000015.1:0-142865 GCA_040902105.1 Woeseia sp. | reverse complement strand
GGCGTGCGGGTCGCCCGCAATGGCGGGCTCCTACAGGGTGCGATTTGTTCGGGTGCCATTCGGGCGGGCGACCGCCGATTCCTGGATCCGGCACAGTCTCACGGGTGCCGTAGCAAGGCGTCCACGTCTTTACGGTACGGGAGAGAGGTTTGCGCACCATGCTTTGTCGTCGCCAGGGCGCCGGCGGCGCAGGCGAAGTCGAGCGCCTGTTGCGGAGCCGCACCTTCCAGCAGTGCGATCGTCAGCGCCGCGGCGAAGGTGTCGCCGGCGCCTGTCGTGTCGACGGGTGTCACGCGCGGCGGCTTCGATTTCGCGATCGTTTCATTCTGCTTCGACAGCGTCGCGCCGGAGACGCCGCAGGTAACCGCGATCATTCCGTCACAGGCGCGTAACGCATGACCATAGAACGCCGCTTCGGTTTCGTTGACGACGACAAGATCCGCACGGCGCAGAATTTCTTCCGGTACGGCCGTCGCCGGCGCCAGGTTGACGCAGAAAAAACCGCTGAAGCGTTCGCAGGCAAGGCACAACGTGTCGGCCGGCACCTCGAGCTGGCACATCAGCGCATCGGCCGTCGGCAGCTCGAGTGTTTCCGGCCGCAAGGCGCGATTGGCGCCGGGAGCAACGACGATGAGGTTCTCGCCGTCCGGCGCGATCGCAATGAGGGCAATTCCCGTCGGCAAAGCGCCGTCTCGGAGGCAGCGTGACAGGTCGACGCCGTCCGCGTACAGCAATGCCAGCGCGGCATCCGCTTCCGCGTCGCGGCCAACTCTCGCGACGAGCTGCACGTCCGCACCCAGCCGGCGCGCGGCCAGCGCCTGGTTTGCGCCTTTGCCGCCGGGATAACGCCGCAATTCCGCGCCGGACACGGTCTCGCCCGGCACCGGCAGGCGGCTGACCGACGCCGCCATGTCGAGGTTCACGGAACCGACGACAACAATGGAAACGGGGACATTCCTCATTGCCGTCAGTACCGCCCGAGCCGGTCGGTCAGAAGGTCGTAGAAAGCATCCGCATCAGCGGCGTGAATCCACACCGCGTTCTCCCGCCGCCCGCTGACACCCCAGAAATCCACCGCGGTATGTCCCATCGTCAGCTCGGAGTGAATCTCCACTTCGATGTTGCAATGCTTGCCTTCGAATATCGCCGGGCTGAGGAGATAAGCCGTTGTACAGGGGTCGTGCAAGGGCGAACCGGCGATGCCATATTTCTTCGTGTCGTGCCGGCTGTAGAAATCGAGCATGCTCGCGATTGCGAGCGCCGCCCTGTTCTGCAGCGCGCGAATTCGATCGACGCGCTCTCGCGTTGCGAGCACCTGGTGCGTCACGTCGAGACCCATCGCGACGATCGGCCGGCCGCATTCGAAAACGACCTGTGCCGCATGCGGATCGACAAGAATGTTGAACTCCGCCGACGGTGAATGGTTACCGCCTTCGCGCATCGCGCCCCCCATGAGCACGATTTCCCTGATCTTCGACAATATCGACGGATCCTTGACGATTGCCATCGCGATGTTGGTGAGCGGCCCCGTCGGCACCAGCGTCACAGATTTGTCGGCGGCGGATTTCAGCGTTGCGACAATGAAATCCACGGCGTGCGCCGGTTGAAGCGGCGTCACCGGTTCGCTGATCCCGATCCCGTCGATGCCGGTTCGTCCATGCACCTCTTCGGCGGTGACCAGCCTGCGCACCAGCGGGCGCCCGCACCCCGCAAAAACCGGGATGTCACGGCGTCCCGCAATGTCACACATCAGCCGTGCATTGCGCTCGGTCAGCGCGAGCGGAACGTTTCCGGCCACCGTCGTGATGCCGAGGATGTCGAGCTCGTCCGGTGAGGACATCGCCAGCAGGAGGTTTACGGCATCGTCCTGTCCCGGATCGCAGTCGATAATAACCGGTCGGTTTGTCATGTTGTGCTCAGAACGGTGGTAACGGACCCGCCGGCGCGGTGCCCATGCGGGTTGTTCTGCATTCGGCCTCGTTGTGTGAGTTTAGGGTACGAATACTAATCTTATATTTGCTGAACTGTGCAACATGGGGTATTAAGAACACGCGTCCCCGGCCAGGTGAACAGTCAACGATGAATGCGGATGAAATCATTGCGCGTGAGCGAGGCTTAAAGCGCATCCTGACACCCCGGCAGTTGACGATGATAGGCATCGGTGGCGCCATCGGCACCGGGCTGTTCATGGGCAGCGGCATCGCCATCGCGTACGCGGGTCCGGGGGTTCTGGTGAGCTACGTGATCGCCGGTTTCATCGCGCTCGCCGTGATGTACAGCCTGTCGGAAATGTCGGTAGCTCACCCGACTGCAGGATCGTTCGGCACATACGCCGATCTGTATTTGCACCCGCTGGCGGGATTTCTCGTGCGCTACACCTACTGGGCTGCACAGGTCGTTGCCATCGGCGGTGAAGCCGTTGCGATCGGTCACTACGTCCAGTTCTGGGCGCCGGGCATGCCGGTATGGTTTTCGGCGCTGGTCGCCGGCGGGGGCATCTTTTACATCAACAGCCGTTCCGTGGCCAATTTCGGCTCCATAGAGTACTGGCTGTCGACGATCAAAGTCACCGCAATCATCATGTTCATCCTGTTCGGCTTCGCGAACATTTTCGGCGCAGGCACGACAGCCACCGGTTTTTCAAACTACTTTGTCGATGGCGGACCGTTTCCGCACGGCATGAGCGGCATCTGGATGGCAGTGATCATGGCCATCTTCTCTTTCATGGGCATCGAGGTCATCGCGGTGACCGCCGGCGAAGCAGAGAACCCGGACGTATCGCTCCCCAAGGCAATGCGGTCGATGCTCTTGCGGCTGTCCCTCTTCTACTTCCTTGCATTGGGTGTCATTCTGGCGATCACGCCGTGGAGCCAATCGGGCGCATTGATCGTCACGCAAAGCCCCTTCGTAAAGGTGTTCGCAAGTTTCGGCTTTGTCTGGGCCGCTACGGTGATGAATTTCGTCATCATGAGCGCTGCCTTCTCGAGCATGAACACCAATCTTTACCTGTGCTCCCGCATGGTGTTTTCGCTGGCCCGGGCGGGCAAAGCTCCCAAAGCGTTCGGTGTCATCGGCAAGAGGGGCACTCCCTGGCTGGCGACGCTTGTGTCGATCTGCGGGGTAGGATTCGCAGCGTTGATCGCCTACCTGAGTCCCAAGGCCTACAACTACCTTCTCGGCATCGCCCTTTTCGGCGCTATCGTAACCTGGATCATCATCCTGATTACGCATCTGAAGTTCAGGCGCAAGTATTCGCCCGAGAAACAGGCTGCGCTGAGCGTGCGTGCGCCATTCGCGCCGTACCTGCAGTGGATGGCCCTGTCATTGCTGATTGCCGTCCTGATCACGATGGGACTGGACACGGAATTCTGGAACATTGCCGTCATCGTCGGGGTGCCGTGGATGGTGCTCCTCACTCTCGCGTATGTCGTAACACGCCGGGGACGTCGCGACGGAGGGAGTGCAAATGACAGCACCGTTTGAGAACGGCGCCGCGCCTGTGCGTGGTATCGATTTTCCGATCGAAGCAATCCGCGCACAGTTTCCTGCGCTGAAGCACGCTCGGAATTTTGCCTTTTTCGACAACGCGGCCGGCGCGCAAGTGCCGCAGCTCGTGCTCGATGCGGTGAATCACCATCTGATCGAGCATAACGTGCAGCGTGGAGGGCGATATGCACAGAGCATGGCGGTCGACGAGACGATCGCACGTGCACGGGCGAGCGTGGGCAGGTTCGTTAATGCGAGACGCGCCGAGGAAATTTCCTTTGGCATGAATGCGACGTCCTTCATCCGGTTGGTGAGTCTCGGCATCGGGGAGATCATGGACGAACGCAGCGAGATCGTCGTCACCGACCTCGATCACGAGGCGAACATCGCCACGTGGCTCGCACTCGGGAAGCAAGGAGTGCAGTTCCGCTGGTGGAACGTCCGTGCCGACGGCAATCTTCACGTCGATGACCTGAAATCGCTCCTGAACTCGAACACAAGGCTGGTCGCTTGCACCCTGGCGTCCAACGCACTCGGGTCGATCGTCGACGTACGTGCGGCAGCGGATCTCGCACACCAGGCTGGAGCGGAAATCTTTCTGGACGCGGTCCACTATGCCCCGCACGGACGCATGGATGTGCGCGCTTTCGATTGCGACTACCTCGTCTGCTCCGGCTACAAGATCTTTGCACCCCACATGGGCTTTTTGTGGGGCCGCTATGAGCTCCTGCAGCGCCTGCCGACTTTCCGTGAGGATTTCATTCCGAACGAGCCGCCGGCCAAGATCGAGGCGGGAACCGTCATTTACGAGAATCTCGCGGGAATGGACGCCGCCGTCGCTTACCTGAGCGATCTCGGCGTATCGCTCCTTCAGCAGGCGGGGATGCCCTACGGCGCGGCGAGCGAGGACCCAATAAGCAATGCCATGCTGGCGATACGGACTTACGAGCAGTCACTTTCCGCCGAGCTGCTGCACGTGCTCAACGAATGCGGCGCTCAAGTGTATGGCGTCGACGACCCCGCGCAGCTGTCCCGTCGCGTGCCGACAGTCTGTTTCAATCTGCCAGGCTTCGCACCGCCAGCCGTTACGGAGCACATGGCCCGCGCCGGCGTCGGTATTCGCGACGGGCACCTTTACGCGCCGCGGCTCATGGCCCGGTTAGGGCTCGACTCCGAAAGCGGCGCTGCTCGGGTCTCACTGGTCCACTACAACACCATGGCGGAGGTTCATCGGTTCGGCAACCTGCTTCTCGACCTAAGAGCGATACGACTTCGATAAAAGGGCCGACCTCTGGAAGTACGTATTCAGCCGATTCATGGCTTCCTCAATTCTGTCGTACGGCTCGGCTCCGAAACACAATCGAAGGTGACCCTCGCCGGTTTGACCGTAGAATGTGCCGGCTTCCGTGACGACGTATGTTGCTTCCAGTATTTCCTCCGCAAGCTGCGCCGATGGAATGCCGAATGCGCTGACGTCCGGGAAAGCGTAAATAGTCCCTTGCGGCCGTGGACAAACGATTCCATGTATCCCATTCAGGCGTCGGCAGACCAACTCTCTTCGACGATCATCTTCCTTCAGCATTTCCGCAAGGCAGTGTTGCGGGCCGGTAAGTGCTGCATAAGCGCCTTCCTGGATAAATACGTTTACATGAGCCACGTCGTTCACGGTTATTTTCTGCAATGCAGGCATGAATTCCTTCTTACAAACGGCGTAACCCAATCGCCACCCGTCCATTGCAAACGCCTTGGTATAAGCAAACAGGCTGAACGTACGGTCCCACATCCCCGGTAAGGACGCGATGCTGACATGTTTATGACCATCGTAGGTGATCTGTTCGTAAACCTCGTCACTTACTACCAGCAAATCATGGTCAATGGCCAAGTCGGCGACGATATTGAGTTCCTCAAGACTGAAAACCCGGCCGGTTGGATTCGCCGGGTTGACGATGCAGATCATTCGTGTTCTGCCGGTAATGCGCGATTCGATCGCGGCTCGAGTAATCTGAAAGCCGTTGTCCTTGTCCAGCGGAGCCGTGACAACCTTGCCACCGGCAAGTTCTATCTTATTGGAATGCTGGGGGTAATACGGCTCCAATAGAATGACCTCATCACCGTCGTCCAGCGCTGCCATGAAAACCGCATAGGCGCCATGAGTAAGGCCGTTGGTGACCAGGATCTCGTCTTCGCCAGCGTCCAGGTTGTTAAGCAACTTGAGTTTGCCCGAGATTGCCTTGCGTAGCTTACTCTCTCCGGCAAACTCCCCGTAGTGCACGACGCCGTCGTCGAGTGCTTTCTTCGTAGCTTCCTTGATATGCAGTGGCGTATCGAAATCCGGCCGGCCTACTTCAAGATGAATTACGTCTTTGCCTGTTGCCATGAACTTCATGGCCTTTTCATACATTCCGAAACTCTTTGGTGAGCTCTGCGAAATTCTATTCGCTGGCCATTTCATAGCGACTCCTCATTTAAAGCAGGCCGGCAACGGCCGGCATGATTTATCATCGGTAAGAGCATGTTGATCCGGGCTGTTAAAGCGTCTAACTTGTCGATTACATTTTTACCAGGCCCGGCGATGAGCGACGCAGCTCTGAACATTCCCACACTCGATGAAATGCGCGCGGCAGGAAACCGACTCGCACCATACATCGTGCGAACGCCACTGTTGCGTCTCAATGTTCATGACAGGTCGAATGCTATTTATCTCAAGCTCGAAAATCTGCAGGCGATCGGCGCTTTCAAGATCCGGCCGATGGGCAATGCGTTGTTGTCCGCGGACAAGCATGCTTTGCAGAACGGTGTCTACACAGCCAGCTCGGGAAACGCCGGCCTGGGGTTGGCCTGGATGGCGCAGCGGCTCGGCATCGGTGCCACGGTGTACGTGCCGGACACGGGGCCGACATCCAAGTTCGAAGCAATACGAAAATTCGGTGCGCGCGTTTGTCTGGTGACTACCGATCAGTGGTGGCAGATTATCGAGAACAACGGTCATGCAGGGGAATCCGGGTATTATGTCGATGGCGTCAATAACAGGTCAGCAATGGCTGGAAACGGTACCATCGGCCTCGAAATCGTCGAGCAGCTTCCTGATGTCGACACGGTCATCGTGCCTTTCGGCGGAGGTGGCGTCGCCTGCGGCATTGCATCGGCCGTCAAGGCACTGAAGCCCGGGGCCCGCATTGTCGTCGCCGAAAGCGAAGCGGCTGCGCCGGCCACAGCCGCGTTCCGGGAAGGACGGCCGGTGCGCGTCCCGATGGAGCCATCCTTCATCTCGGGCGCCGGCGCTCCGTCTGTGCTCATGGAAATGTGGCCGCTGGTCAAACGCATGGTGGACCGCACCGTTGTCGTACCCGTTGCAGACGTCGCCGAGGCAATAAGATTGCTGTTCGAGCATAACCGTGTCGTCGCGGAAGGCGCCGGAGCCGTCTCCCTTGCGGGCGCGCTTGCCGGCAACGTTGCGGGCACCGCGACAGTCTGCGTCATCACGGGCGGCAATATCGACCGCAGGATCTTCTGCAGCATTCTCAATCGGCAGCCGTTGTGACGCCGGCGATCTGACAACATGGTCGTTTCCGCGACACGGTGTGCAAATCCAGTCTGCTGCGACGGGCGATATTATATGCGAAAGCATATATTATCTCAATTATTATCTCAATCGCTGACGCGTAAAATCCTCGCTTGCATTCTTTCCCGCAGCAGTTGATGCAATGTCATCCTGCCTGAAAATGACGCCATCGCGCATTACGAAGCAGACGTGCCGCAATTCGGAAATTTCGACGAGCGGGTTGCCGATGGCCGCAATGATATCCGCCTTCTTTCCCGGTTCGATCGAGCCCAGATCTCTGTCGAGACCCAGCATGCGGGCAGGATTCAAGGTGGCAATTCGAATCGCCTCGGCTTCCGGTATGCCGCGGGCGACGAATTCCACGAGATCGGCTGCATTCTCCCCCCATTCATAGACGCCTGCGTCGGAGGCATAGGAGATATTCCTGATGCCGGATCGGTAGGCCTCGATGACGGCGAACGGGCGCAGTCGAATCGCCTGGAATCGCCGCAGGAGCGGCTCGGGCAACCAGCCCCAAAGTCCATCGTGCAAGGTTTCGGGAGTCGCGCCGACCGCCTGTACGACTCCGTAAATATGCGACTGAACGAATACGTCCCGGCTCAAGGACTTGAACGTCATGGCGTCGTACAAGTGCAGGGAGTCGAGGATATCGGCACCGGCCAGGTCGGCCGCGGCAATGCCGGCCGCGTGATGCCCGTCTGCGACGACCTTCAGGCCCAGTGCATGCGCGGCTTCGACGATCGCCCGCATTTCCGCGCCGGTCATAGTCTGTACAACCGGATCTGCGTCCAACAGGCTCCCGGTGTTGAAGAATGCAATCATGTCCGAGCCGCGTTTGACCTGATGCCGGACCGCGCGGCGGCAGTCGTCGGCGCCATCGCAGATCGAGCGCATGTCGAACGTTGCCATCACCTCGTCACGGTACGAGACGGTCCGCGCCAGACCGCTTGCGGCGATGGGGGTACCGGCCGCGAGGATGCGGGGGCCGGCGATCGTGCCGTTTCGAACGGCGTCGCGGACGGCGAAGATCGCATTTTCGTGACCCGGAACGCCGGCCGTACCAAGATCGACAACCGTGGTAAAGCCCGCCTGCAAAGTCAATCTGGCATGACGGCTTGCCGTGAGTGCCAACTCCGCTTCGGTTTGCGCGACCCCGGCGCGGCCGCGCCCCGGAGCGGATGCCAGGTGCACATGAGAATCGATGAGTCCGGGTAAGACAAAGGCGTCTGACAGGTCGACGAAACGGGCGGCTGCGCCGGCGCCGCCAAGCTCCGCCCGGCCGGTAAATCCGCCGGTAACCTGAACGATGCGGTCGTCTTCGACGACGATCGTCTGCCGCCTGACAGGTGCTTCGCCGGGGACCGCCAGCAACCAGCCTGCGTGTATGACGGTAATTTCAGCGGCAGCCGGTTCCTGTCCAAAGAAAAGCGGAGCCAGAACCGCGAACGTCACGAGCCTCATAAGCATGATCGTTACAGGGCATCCCTGTCATGCGCGCGAACGTTCGGGCGGCAACAGCTTGCCGGGATTCAGGATACCGTGCGGATCGACGGCGGCCTTCAACGTACGCATCAATGCGATCGCAGGTTCGCCGAATTCCAGCTCGAGAAACTTCTGCTTGCCGATTCCGATGCCGTGCTCGCCGGTGCACGTGCCGCCCATCCCGATCGCCCGCTGCGCCATGCGCTCACTCAGTTCGTGCACGGTCCGGTATTCGGACGGATTATCGGGATCGATCAGAAAGACATAGTGAAAGTTGCCGTCGCCTATGTGGCCGAGCAGAAACGATTTAATGCCGGTGCTGCTCTCGACATCGGCCCGGGTCTCACGAATGCAGTCCGCGAGGCGGGAAATCGGCACACAGACATCGGTTGCGTACGTTTTGGCCGTCGGCCTGACGGCCATGGCCGCGTACGCCGCAGAATGCCGCGCATCCCACATTTGCCGCCGTTCCTCTTCGTAAGCCGTCCATTCGAAGTCGGAACCGCCAAAGTCCGTGCAGATCGCTCCGACCGTTTCCGCCTGTTCCTTTACCGACGCGTTGCTGCCGTGAAATTCAAGAAACAGCGCGACCTTTCGCGGATAGCGGGTGCCCGAGTACTGGTTAATCGCCTCCATCTGTGCGGCATCGAGCAATTCCACGCGCGCGATGGGTATGCCGAATTGTATGGTTTGCATCGCGGTATTGACGGCGCCGTCCACATCGTCGAAATAGACCCTGGCAGACGAAATGGCCTCCGGCCTGCCGTACAGGCGCAAGGTCAATTCCACAATGATGCCGAGCGTTCCTTCCGAACCGATGAAGAGATGCGTAAGATCGTAACCCGCCGCCGATTTTCTGGCCCGATGGCCGGTGGTAATGATACTGCCGTCCGCGGTTACCGCTTTCAGGGATAACACGTTTTCACGCATGGTGCCGTAGCGCACGGCGTTCGTGCCCGACGCGCGTGTCGCCGCCATTCCGCCGAGAGACGCATCCGCGCCAGGGTCGATGGGGAAGAACAACCCCGTATCGTGCAGGTACTTCTCGAGTTGCTTTCGCGTAACGCCTGCCTGGACGGTGCAATCCAGGTCGTCCGCGTTGACCTGCAGGATGGCATTCATTCTGGTGGTGTCGATCGAGACTCCGCCCCTTAACGCAACGGTACCGCCTTCCAGCCCCGTGCCCGTGCCGAACGGCACTACCGGGATCCGGTACCGGTTACAAACCGCGAGGCATCGCGACACATCTTCCGTGCTTTCTGCAAAACAGACAGCATCGGGCTGCTGCGCGACATGCCACGACTCGTCGTGTGAGTGGTGGTCACGAACCGCCGGGCTGGTACTCAGTCTTGCGCCGAGAAGTTTTTTCAGCTCATCGAGGGCAAGCCCGAGGTTGCCGGCGGTGCTAGCGCCGGACACCGCTTTCGTTGTAGATGCAGTCATTGCTCTTTGCTACCGTACACGGCCAGTCGTGGCCGTAATGGGGAGTTCGTATTGTGCCGAAAGACGCGCCGAAAGACGTGCCGAAAGAACAGGGTGGTCTGTCGAAGGCCCTTGGGCCGGGCGTGTTGTACGCGGCGACCGCGGTAGGCGCGTCGCATCTCGTTCAGTCGACACGAGCCGGAGCCGATTACGGCTGTGCCCTGATGTTGCTGATCGCGATTACGTTCGTCGCAAAGTACCCCGCGTTCCGCTTCGGCGCCCAATATGCAACCGCGACGGGCAATTCCCTTCTGCATGGCTACAGGCATCAGGGTACCTGGGCCGTTGCGACCTACATCGTGATCGCGCTCGGCACGATGTTTGCCGCCGTTCCCGCCGTAACGCTGATCACCGCCGGCCTCGCAAAGGCCGCGTTCGGCTTGCAGATGGGCACGCTCGGCATCTGCGTCATCGTCCTGGCCGTGTGCACCACGATACTGATAGCGGGCGGCTATCACCTGCTGGACCGCTTCATGAAATTGCTCATGGTCGTGCTCACCGTCGCCACGCTGGTTGCCACCGCGCTGGTCATTCCTAACATAAACTGGGCCGTCTCCGGAACGATTATACCCAGGGGCCTTGTCAGCGCCGACGTATTCTTCATCGTTGCGCTGCTCGGTTTGATGCCGTCTTCCGTGGATATTTCGGTGTGGCACTCGCTGTGGTCCGTCGCCCGGGCCCGGGACAGCGGGCACCGGCCGACACTGCGGGAGTCCCTGTTCGATTTTCATATAGGTTATGTCGGCGCCTTCGTGCTTGCGCTGTGCTTTGTGCTGCTCGGCGCCGGCGTGATGCATGCGTCGGGATTGCAATTCGAGTCCGGAGCGGCCGCTTTCGCCGCGCAGCTTATCGATCTGTACAAGAAGACCCTGGGCGACTGGAGCGGGCCGCTGATCGGCAGTGTTGCCGTTGCAACGATGTTCTCCACCGTACTGACGGGTCTCGATGGATACCCTCGCGCCGCGGTAAACCTGTTCAACCTATTTGCAGCAGAAAAATCGCCGCGGGAGGAATCGCAGGCCGTTAACAGGAAAGTGTACGCTTCCGCAGTGGTCCTGCTGGTGCTTGGCTCCATACTCATTTTGTATTTCTTTGTAACGTCACTGAAGCTCGTTGTCGACATTGCATCGACAATCATGTTCCTGTTCGCTCCGATCGTCGCGTGGTTGAATCACCGGGTCATGACGAGTCCGCAGATACCGCCAGCCGCGCGGCCGGGCCGTGGTTTATTGGCCTTGAGTATCGCCGGCGTGATCTGGTTGACCGCCTTTTCGGTCTACTATCTGTACCTGCAGATATTCGCGTGAATTACCGGTTGACCGGCAGATCCAGTTTCGACCGGTCGATCAGGCGTCCGCCTTTGATGACCTGAACGACCTGTTTGGCATTGTTGATGTCCCTGGCGGGATCCGCCGCCAACAACACCAGGTCCGCGATCTTGCCTTCCTCGACCGAGCCGAGTTCCCGCTCCATGCCGAGAAAGATTGCACCGTTCAGCGTGGCGATGCGAATGATTTCCACCGGCGAAATCCCGGCATCGGCCAGCAACTCGAGCTCGCGGTGCAGGGCCGGTCCCGTCGTCTGGTCGGTGCCCGCAACCAGAACCCCGCCGGCATCGCTGATCTTGCGTAGATTCTCCTGAGCGATCGTGGTCATGATCTGCATCCACCAGGTCCACTTCCGCTCCTGGTACTCCTTGCGTTTCTCGGTCTTCAGCGTTTCGATTTCATCGGCCGTCAGCGTTGCCCGGTAGAGCGGCTCGTCCAGATATTCGGGATGCTCGGCCAGGCGGCTGTAGTTTTCACCAATCGTCAGCGTCGTGACCATGGGGGTCTTCTTCGCACCCATGAGCCTTGCGAAGTCGTCCGTGATCGGTCCCTGGATTACCGGGTGCGCGAGCGAGTCGACGCCGGCAAATATCGCCTGCCGCGCGCGATATTCGCTCGACGTATGTACGGTCGTGCGGATGCCTCGATCGTTGTAGTAGTGGATGATGCGCTGCATCAGGCCCACCGGCAGCAGCGGAATCATCGGGCGCGAGCCCCAACCGCGTTCCTCGAACGTCAGTTTAAGAATGTCCGGCTGCCGCTCGATGTGGGCATCGAGTGCAGGAATTGCCTCGGGCCAGCTATCGACTACCGTGCCCCACTCGCTGCCGTGGCTGCCGGGATAAGTCACGATTCCACCGGTGGCGAAAATGCGTGGACTCACTAACGTGCCGCTGCGCTCGTCTTCCCGCAGTCCGAGTATGTAGTCGGGTACGTTGCCCGCGTCAAAGACCGAGGTTACGCCCGCATACAGATAGCCGTGCAGCGCGCGAACGCCGCTCGACCTGTCCTCGCTCGTCGTGGAAAGGCCGTCCGGGCCGACCTCGACGCTGCCCTGCAGGTGTATGTGCATGTCCATCAGGCCCGGAATCAGGAATTGGCCGCTGCCGTCAATGCGGCGCGTTCCGTTCGGCGCGCTGATCCGGTCGCGGGATATCAGAACGATCCGGTCTTCGTCGATGAGTACCGACGCCCCGGCAACCGGCGGGCGCCCGGTGCCGTCAATCAGGGTCACGTTTTCGATGAGGAGCGTGTCGGCGGATGCGCCCATTGCGTAACCCAGCGCGCCAACCGCAAGGATAACTCTGAGCGTTCGGCCGAACCTGCCCTTGTTGGAGCCCGTGAAAACGGGCGAATAAACGACGCGGGGATCGCCCGCTCTCGCGGGCGGGAGCAGCCCGGGTAAGTGCCGTTCATTCATGATCCGAAATCCCTCATTCGTCCGGCTGCTTGAATACGACGCCGTCGCGCATGATGAATTGCACGTTCAGAACCGCGCTTATGTCCTCCAGCGGACTGACAGCCATCGCAACGATATCGGCCGCTTTTCCGGCCTCGATTGAACCCACGCGATCGGCGACGCCGCCGGCCTCGGCGGCATTGACCGTGCCGGCCATCAGCGCCTCCATCTCGGACATGCCGACATTGACGTATTCGATAAACTCGTTGGCATTCTCGCCGTGAGGCGACACGGCCGAGTCCGTGCCCAATGCAATCCTGACATCCATGCTGTGCGCAAGGCGTGTCATGTCCTTCGGCTGCCTGCCGAGCCGCAGCAGTTTCTCCATGATCGGCGGTGGCATGTCTTTGAACGGACCCTGCTTCATCTTCTCGGGCGTGTCGCCGACCGCGGTGATCGGATAAACCGTCGGAATCATCCAGGCGCCGGTGTCCCTGAACACTTTCATCGTGTCCCTGTCGGCCCACATCGCGTGTTCGATCGAGTCGAATCCGGCGCGCAACGCCGCCTCGATACCTACCTTCTCATGGGCATGAGCGGTTACTTTTCGGCCGAGCGCATGTGCGGTTTCGGCAATCGCCAGCAATTCCTCATCGGTGAATTGCTGTCCGGTGCCGGTTGCCGTTTCGCTCAATACGCCCCCGGTCGCGGTGACCTTGATGACGTCCGCGCCGCGCTTCACCTGACGGCGCACGGCTGCCCGGCAGCCATCGGCGCCGTCGCAAACGCCGCTCGACGGGAAAATATCCAGAACCTCCTGGCGAAAGCCGTGCACGTCGCCATGTCCGCCTGTCGGCGTAATCGCCTCGCCGGCGGCGATGATCTTCGGCCCTTCGATTTTTCCGGCCTTGATCGCATCGCGAAGCGCGAAGATCGCCGTGCCGCGCGAACCCAGATCGCGCACCGTAGTGAACCCGGCAAACAGGGTCCGCCGCGCGTACATCTGCGCAGTCAACACGGTATCCGCATCGGTCATCGTGACGAAATCCGATTTGCGGTCCCCGCCCGCCTGCCCGGTAAGGTGCACGTGAAGGTCGATGAATCCCGGCATGACGAATCGATCGGAGAGGTCAATGACCCGAACTTCTCCCTCTGCCTCGACGTCCCCCGGCCCGATGAAGCCCGCGCGAATTTCCAGTATCCGGCCGTCGAGCACAACGATGCTTTGTCGCGCGGCCGGCGCATCGCCGGGCACGGCCAGCAATGTTCCCGCATGAATGATCGTCGTGCCTTCAGGCACGGAGAATTCCGGCGGCTTGAAATAGTCCGCGGCCGGTGCGCCGATACTCGTCAGGCAGGCGAATACGGCGGCGGCGACAACGATCGGCCGAACCTGGCCGTGGCGTTCGATCTGACGCATGCTGTTACCTCATCTGGCTGGTTTTGTCGGTCTCGTAAGACAAAAAAACGACAAAAACGCGACAAAAAAGGACAATCACCGGAAAGCGATGATTGTCCTCTGCTCCGTCATACCCTGCTGCCTAAGCTGGGTCGCTGTGCCGCGCCGTCGTTGTTAGTCGCGGCCGAAGCCCTTGGTGACCTGCACACCGACGGTCTGTGGACGATTGGTAACCTTGCTGGTCGGCTCGCCGCCGCCGCCGCCGCCGATAAACACGTCACCGTCCTCGTCAAAGATGTTCTCCACGAACAGCGTCAAATCCAGATCCATTTCGTCGTTCCGGAAATTCGCGCGCGCGTTGAAGATCTGGTAGGAGTCCTGGAACCGTCGTATCGGGTCGGTCGGGCTCAGCGCGGTGAACGACTCGTCGGTGTAGCTGCCTTCGAAACGCACGGTTCCATACCATGACGGCACGGGAAGGTCGTAGTTGTACTGGGCGGCAAACGCGGCCGTCAATTCCGGTACTCGGGGAATCTCGTCGCCTTTCTGTCCATTCGCCTGGAACGTGGTGGTGACCTGATCCTCGGTCAACTCTTTCTTGTTCAGGTACGTGACCTGCCCGGTAAAGTTAAAGTTCGCGCCAAGCCAGGTGGAGAGATCCACTTCGACGCCCTGCACTTCGGCGGAACCGGCATTGCCGATGAAGCCGAAGGCACCCGTAACGTCCTGGCCGGCAACCTGCAGATTTTCCCATTCCATCAGGAACGCCGACGCATTGAGTGTCGTTTGCAGGTCCGCGAACAGCGTCTTGACACCGACCTCGTAGTTGGTCAGTTCGTCCGCCTCGAACGATTCGGGTATGACTATCGCACCGATGCCGCGATTGTTGGTACCACCGAGGCGAAAGCCGTTGGACCGAACGCCGTACACGGTCGTGGTGTCCGAGGCATGCCAGGCGAGTGCCACTTTCCACGGAACCTCGCTGTCGCCCAGCGTGTTGACGCTCGGCGGAGTCGCGCCGGTCGGGGTGGTTGGATCCGGCGGATTTGGCGCGAAAGCCGCGAATTGGAAATTGGTCAAGCCGGTTTCCGTCTGGTCGACGTCGAACCAGCGCACGCCGGCGTTCAGATCGAAGGAATCGTTGATCGCCCAGTTGACCTCACCGAAGACCGCGGTTTCCTCGATGTCCTTGCTGTCCGATCGTGCGAATACGCAGGGATGACAGCCGGGTACGCCGGAGCCGATCTCGTTGGGGGGCGGGAGAGTCGGCGGCGCAGCCGGGCTGAACGGCACACCGTCGGTGCTGATAACCGGCACGAAGCTACGGAAATCGCTTTCCCGGTTGCGATAAAAGGCCCCAACCACCCATTTGATGGCCGCGTCCGATTCCTTCGAACTCAAACGGACTTCAAAGGCGTCCTGTTCGACGCTCTGCTTCTGGTCGGTCAGGGCATAGAGCAAATCGGCGCGGAGGCAGGGAGGAGTATTGGGGTCAGTGTCGTTGTTCTGGTCGGCTGTCAAACAGGCAGGCAGCCCCGCCTCGATGGCGTCCTGCAGCAAGAAGGTGACGATCCAGGTGGAATCGAACTTGAAATCGAAGTCGCGCTGATAACGTGAGGCGGTTGCGGTCAGATCGCCGATTGGCAGCGCGAATTCACCCGTCAGGCTGTAAATGGTCTGCTCGTCGGGCTTGGGCGTCAGTGCGTAGTCGCCGCTCCTGAATTTTCCCTCCTGAAAGAATGTGAATCCCGCCGGTGCATCGGCGTTACCGGCGTAGACGGGATCCGTCGGAGCCGGGTTATAGGCATCGAAGGGGTGATAGCGCGAATCTCCGCCGGTCTGGCGGTCCTGCCACCAGAATTGCCCCTTCAGGGTAACGGCATCGTTTGCCTGCCAAAGCAGGTTCGTGCGCAGTCCCGTGGTTTCGGCCCAATTGTAGTCCTGCTGATTCAGGCAGGAGAGCTGCGTGCCCGGAAGGCGCGGGTCTTCCGCCGGGTTGGTGGCCCGGCACCTGTTGTTATCGATATAGCCTGCGTCTTCGCCGTCATAGACGAGCACGCGGGCCGCGAAGCTGTCGCCGACGGGGAGGTTGGCGACGGCCTGGAAGTTCATATTGTTGTCGGCGGAGTGCGTCGTGCGGGACAGCTCGGCGCCCGTGTAGCCTTCGAACTCGCCAAGGATGGGCTGCGTCGTGATAAAGCGTACCGTCCCTCCCTGCGAGTTGGCGCCAAACACCGTTCCCTGAGGGCCTCGCAGCACCTCGACCCGTTCCATATCGTAGAGCTTCAGGTCGGTCGTCTGACTGCCGCTGTCCGAAGTGGAACTCTGTACGCCAGGCAATGGCACTTCGTCGTAGTAGAGGGCGACCTGTTCCTGGCCGGCCGACTGGATGCCGCGAACGACATAGCGTCGTTCGCCGGGGCTGGTGTCGAGAAACGTCAGTCCGGGCACCTGGCGGGCGAAATCCTCGAAGTCGACGACCATCATTTCTTTCAGGTCCGTCTTGTTCAGTGCGCTGATGGCGGCCGGAATATCCTGCAGATTTTCCTCGCCGAGCTTCCGTGAGGTCACGATGATTTCTTCGATTGAGTCATTCGCCGATCGGGTCTGCTGTCCGATCGACGGGCCGGCCGCAGCCGTGAGCAGGAATGTCAGCGCGAATTGCGTCGTTACGACAACCTTTTTGTATCCCATGTTACTAACGCCCCCTGGAAATCCGTTAGCTGTTGTAGGCCTACAACCGCTGCTTGCCGCCGTTTAAAGAGTATGCCGAATCATATGTTTTTTCAAGCTACGGCAGATTAACTGCTGGTTCAGGAAGGCGACAGACCGGCTTGTTATAAGTCGATTGTTTTGCGTGAAACAGTGATCGGGCAGCCCCGCAAGCGCTGTCGATCGCCCGCATTGCCGGCAGCGCGTCGAAACGGAAAACGCTTACTCTTCAGCTTCGATATTGGCCTGGATGCGGCGCAGATAATCGGTCAAGTTTTCGATTTCCTTGCGGGAGAAGCCGCGCAACGCCGCTTCCTGATGCTTTATGGCAGCGGGATAGATGCTCTGAAATGCTTTCCTTCCGGCAGCCGTCAGGGTGACGTTCACGAAGCGGGAATCCTTGCGCGACGCTTTGCGCCTGACCAGGCCTTCCTGGTCAAGCTGGGTCACGATGCGGCTGACGGAAGGCTGCTCCATCACGGTCAGGTCGACGATTTCCCCGAGATTCATGTCGCCGTAAGCACGGAGCACCGCCAGCACTCGCCAGCGCGAGATGTTGATCGCCTCCTTGCGCAATCGACTGCGAAGCCTTCGGTTGAGTTGATTCGTCGTCCGATACAAGAGGTACGGCACAAAGCTCAGCAGCCACTTGTCGCCGTTTCCGGCTATGGGCATTTTGCGGTCCCCGGCAGATCAGTGGATTTTGAGAATATATCTGATTTCATGTATTTTCTCCAAAGCGCAAGATCACCCGAGGCGTACGTTGTACGTAATGAACACCAAAGCAGACATCACAACAGGCACATTGGACCCGGACTGGGCGGCGATTCGAGCACGCTTTCCGGTGCTCGCGCGGAAAACCTACCTTAACAGTTGTTCCTACGGTGCGCTGGCGGCCGACGTGATAGCGGCGTTGCATCAGTATATTGATGATCGCCTCGAAAAGGGGACGGACTGGAACTACTGGGTGGCCCGCAACGATGGCGCGCGCCTGGCGGTTGCCGATTTTCTCGGGGCGAACGCCGATGAAGTGGCAGTCACCGCGTCTGCGTCCGCGGGAATAAACTCGATCGCCAGCGCACTTTCGTTTGACCGGCCGCGGAACAAGGTCGTGATCAGCGAATTCGAATTCCCGACCAACGCGCAAATCTGGTACGCGCAGGAGCGGCGCGGCGCCGAAGTCGTGCGCGTCCCTGAGATCGACGGCTATATACCGGTCGAGCAGTTCGAGGCCGCAATCGATGAAGACACGCTGATCGTTGCCGTTACGCAGGTGTGTTTTCGAAATGGAGCACGACTCGACATTCCGGCGATTGTAGAAATCGCGAGGAGCAAGGGAGCGCTGGTCCTCGTTGACGGGTATCAGGGTCTCGGCACGTTCGACTTCGACGTACGCAAGGTCCGCCCCGACTTCGTTGTCGGCGGGATGGTGAAGTATCTGCTCGGAACGGCCGGGATCGGATTTCTTTATGCCCGTCACGAACTGATCGACAGTCTCGTGCCGACCGTCACCGGATGGTTTGCCCAGTCCGACATTTTTGCCATGGACACGACGCGCTACGATCCGGCACCGAACGCGCGTCGCTTCGAGATGGGAACGCCGCCCGTCGTCAACTGTTATGCCGCGGAGGCAGGACTCAAGCTCCTGGCGGAGTTCGGCATGCCATTGATCGAAAGCCGCATATCCGAACTTACCGCAGCGATCATTGCCGAAGCGAGGAATGCCGGATATACCCTGGCAGTGCCCGACGAGCCCGGATGTTACGGCGCCCTCATTACTTTGCGCACTCACGACGAAGACGCACTGGTGTCCTGGCTGGAGGAGCGCGATATCGTGACGTCGTCCCGTTCCGGCAACCTGAGAATCTCACCGCATTTCTACAATGACCATGACGATATTGATAAGCTCTACCGCGAGCTGCGAAAACAACGCCATCTGCTGGTCTGACCTGCAGAATTCCCTCAGAAAATTTTGATATGCCCACACCGAACATAGCAAGGCTCAAGCCGTATCTCGTCAGCGTTACCAAGGACAAGACGTATCTGTGGTGCGCCTGCGGGCGCAGCAAGAACCAGCCGTTTTGCGACGGATCGCACAAGGAAACGGAATTCCAGCCGCTGAAGTGGGTTGCGGCCTGTACGGAAGAAAAACTCTTCTGCGCCTGCAAGCACACCGCGAGCGCGCCGTTCTGCGACGGCACGCATAATCGCCTGTCCGATACCTACGCCGAAGCCGATGCGGGGGACCGCGCCGGTGCGCGGCTGGTCGAGTACGCAAATGCGGCCGGCGGTGCGCTCAAAGCCGTACTCGACAATGGCTGTTACGTCGCACGCGTGCCGGAGGTCTCGATGTCCGAGGTCGGCGGAATGCTCATCTATCCGGTGATCGGCGTGACGGATGGCGCGAAGTACATATCCCAGTATTTCGCAACGGTCAGAACCGGCGAGTCACCAATTCTCGAATACCCCGGCAGCGACGTCGTGCTGTTCATCCACAGCGGTAGCGGCGCGGTCAGAATCGCGGACAGGTCCTTTGGCGTTTCGCCGGAATCGGGAGTCTGCGTGAAACCGCGCGAGGGTTTTCAGATCGTCAACGAGGGGAGCGATCCGCTGTCTTTCAGCATATCGGTTTGCCCGCCGTGCGCAGCACCGGCGTATCCGGAGCGGATGCCGCAGGTATTCGATGAGTCCATACCGGATCGCGTGCAGGACGTGGATGAAAGCAAGCAGGAAGCCATGGCGGACCGGTTTTTCCAGGTACTGATCGACGACAAGAGCCACGGAACGCCGGTCACGCAGTTCATCGGAAAAATACCTCTTTCCAGGGCGGCGCATCACCGGCACCTGTATGAGGAGACGATTACCGTCCTCTCGGGCGAAGGCTTCATGTGGACGGACGACACCAAGACCCGGGTCAGGCCCGGTGATACGATATTCCTGCCGTTGAAACAGGCGCACTCGCTCGAATGCACGTCAGAGGACGGCATGCGGCTGCTCGGCCTGTTCTACCCGTCGATGTCACCCGCCATAAACTACTGAAGCGCGAAGGCTGGTCAGGCACGCAGGGGAGAAGTTCCGGCTCGCGATGCGGCCTGCTCCAGGCGCGCAAAGGTCTCTTCGATGTCCTGCTCGTTCGCGCCGGGATGGATCGGGCAGAAGCGCAGTACGGTTCGGCCGCCCAGTTCCGTGGTCGTAACGTAGGCGTACCCGGAGCAGCTCACCTCGCCGGCAATCAGTGCATTCAGACGATCGATTTCGCCGCTGCTTGCCCCGGCCGCACGATAGCGGCAAGTGAGTACGCCGAGGGTCGCCGGTGTCACCACTTCCCAGCCGTCGTGGGTCTCGGCGTAGCTCTGGGCATGGCGCGCAAGCGCCAGTGCCGGTCGAGTCGACGACCGGCAGTTCATGGACTCCGCCGATTGTAGTCGACAACCGCGTCGACGACGCGATAGCCGAGCCGCCGCATCGCGTCAGGGCCGAGGTCGAATGGATTGTTCCGTGTACTTGCCGAGGAGTTATGCATAAGAAGACATCCGTTTGCCGGCGATCCAGGCCGAGCGAGTTTGATCCAGTACCTCTGCGCAAGTCGAGTTCGTTCGTCCCTGGCTCGAGCAGGAGTGCCGTCCGGGGGTGTTCCACAAAGCGAGTTCGCGAAGCGGTGTTCGAGCGACTGGAATACCCCCGGGCGGCACTCCTGCGTGGTCAATGATCACGATCTGAACTTGAGAATTGCGGCAGCGCGACCGGAGTCTCGCTGGACACCCTATTTGTTAGGCTCTATTCTAACTTTCAATTCAGCGGAAGAAATCGGGACGGGGGAATTCATGAAGAACCTTCGTCCGCCCTCTCCCGCGCAAGCGGAAGAGGGCCCGTTCTCCTCCGGCAACCCGTGAGGATATTGCGTGGGCATACACATGACCGAGAATGTGGTTGCATTCGACCGCTGGATTCGCAGCAGCTTTGTGGCGCTGAACGACGAGCTGGAGGAGATTTACTTTGCCCAGCCCGATCGTTCGATGGTGGGCGAGGCGGGAGCAACGCAGAGGAAGGAGCTTCAGGAGAATGGGCGCAAGTACATCGTGCCGTTGCTGCGGGAAGGCAATACCGATGAGGGCTTCGAGTCTGCGTTCGACCTTCTCGGCAATGTCGGCATGTACATGGCGGCATGCCGGCGTCACGAAATCACGGAGCCGTCCAGGGAAACCCGCTCGCCGCTGCCGGAAGCCTCGGCGCTCGCGATGCACCTCGGAGCATCGCTTGGGGTCGTGCCGCGATTCGCGACCAGCCACCTGACGACGCATAATCCGGCCAGGAGCGGCGGCTACAAGACCTTCACGTCACTGCGAGACGAAGCACTTTTCCTCGACTACAACACGCGCGCGATTTTCGCATACAAGCGCGCGGCCGATGCCCTGGTGCGCATCCTGCCGCTCGGTGTGTCCCACGCGGTTACTTACGATCTCCTGTGCGACGCAAGGAATGCGCTGCTTGATGTGGCAAGGTGCAATGAGTTGCTGTTTGCCGAGCTTGACGCGGAACGGTTCTTCTATTGCGTCCGCCCCTACTACAAGCCTTACCGCGTCGGTTTCGCGGAATATCGCGGCGCCAATGCCGGTGATTTTGCGGGCATCAACGAGATCGACATGCTGCTCGGCCTTTGCAGCGCCAACGACAGTTTTTACTCTCAACTGCTGGTAGACAAGTTTCTGTACATGATGCCGGAGGACCAGGTGCGGCTGCGCGACTGCATGCGCCGCGAGAGCCTGCTCAACGCGCTGCTAGCTCAAGGGCCTGCGTCGCGATCCGAGGAGTGGTACCGGAGGAACACCAGCATGTTCCTCGAAGTCTGCGATGCTCACGGCCGCGCTGCCGCGCAGCACCACGACCAGCTCGTAAAAAAATTCATCGAGGTGCCCTCGCACGCGCTTGCGCAAAACGCCCTGCGCAACCTGACCGCGAGCGGACTGCCGCTCGAGGCCTTGCTGCGTTCGCTTGAGAAACTGCGCGATTTGCGCATGGCCGCGCCCCGGGAAGACATCCCGAGCCGCTATCGGGACCTGAAGCTTTTGCGCGCGAGCCTCGAGTGATTTCGCGCGCTCATCCGATGGTTCAAGCGGGATCATTCAGTGCTGTCATGCACGGATGCGTACGTAGCGCGGACGTCACCGGAATCGGCAAGGCGGTCGTGAATCACCGCTCTCTCTGACGGCATCGAGGCCGCAATCCGGCAGGCTTTCCGCAGCAACGCCGCCACCTCTGCGGCATCTTCCCTGGACTTCGCATGAATTGTCGCAAGCGGAGTATTTCGATCGACCTTCGTCCCGATCGGCACGACGTTCGTCAGCCCGACTGACAGATCCAGCCTGTCCTCGACCTTACGCCGTCCGCCGCCGAGCGTGATGATCGCATTGCCCACGGCAAACGCATCGACTTCGACGAGGTAACCCTCGGCATTCGCCGCAACCGGCTGAACGACGACCGCTTTCGGCAGATACTTGCGATAGCTGGCCACAAAGTCTCGCGGTCCGCCAAGCGCCGCGACCATGCGGTCGAACGCTTCCGCGGCAGCACCGCTGGTCACAGCCACATCGGCGCGCGACTTTGCCGTATCGCGATCGCTTTCGATACCGGTAATCAGCAGCATTTCGGCGCACAGCTCGAGCACCACTTCATCGAGCCGCGACTCGCGTTGCTCGTTTTTCAGGTACTCCATCGACTCCGCAATCTCGACGGCGTTGCCCGCGGTTGTGCCCAGCACCTCGTTCATGTCGGTAATCAGAGCGTGCGTTTTCAGACCGGCGGTCGCAGCCGTGCCGATGAGACTCTCCGCGAGTTCATCCGCGCGCTCAATGGTTTTCATGAAGGCGCCGCTGCCGACTTTGACGTCCATCACGAGGCCGTTCAGGCCCGCTGCAATTTTCTTCGAGAGTATCGACGCCGTGATCAGCGGGATCGATTCGACCGTGCCGGTGACATCGCGTATCGCATAGAAACGCCGGTCCGCCGGCGCCAGTTCCGCGGTCTGACCGATGATTGCGCAGCCCGCCTCCCGCACCACCTTGCGGAACAGGTCGAAGTCCGGGGTCGGGTTGTAACCCGGTATGCTCGCGATCTTGTCGAGCGTCCCGCCGGTATGACCCAGGCCGCGGCCGGAAATCATCGGCACGTAACATCCGCAGGCAGCGGCGATCGGCGCGAGCAGGAAACTGACCTTATCGCCGACGCCGCCCGTCGAGTGTTTGTCGACGACCGGGCCGTCGAGTCCCTGGTCGCGCCAGTCAAGCACAACGCCGGACGACGCCATTGAGGTGGTGAGCCTGCCCGCCTCCTCGAATGACATCGAGTTCAGGAAAATCGCCATCGCAAGCGCAGCAACCTGCTCCGGCGGAAGGCTGCCGTCGGTCAGGCCATTGACGAACAGATCGATGTCCTCCGCCGACAACTCCCCGCCGTCACGTTTCTTTCGTATTACGTCGGCAAACAACATTCAGTTCCTTTCTTCGTCAGAGCCCGGAATTGGGGATAGTGACCTTATCTCGGAAAAAAGGTCAGCCCGGAATTGGGGACAGTGACCCTATTTCGAGGAATTGGGGACAGTGACCTTATCTCGGAAAAAAGGTCACTGTCCCCTTTTTACAGAGATAAGGTCACTGTCCCTTTTTGCCTGTCCCTTTTTTGCCTCAGAACCAGTCTAAAACAGGACTCGCGCCGCGGGAAGTTGTCAACAGGAATCCCGCTCCCCGTACTCTCGACACCTCCCCGTTTCCCGGTGTGTAATGTCGCCAGCCGGTGCCAATCGGGAGAGAATTGCAATGAAAGGAAGGTACATTTTGTGCGCGGCTTTGGCCGCATCGGCCTGCGGCATATCGGCCACGGCCGTGGCTCAGGAACGCGAACTCGACGAGCCCGCGTTCGAAGAGATCACGGTGACCGCGAAGAAGCGCGAACAGAGCATCTACGACGTGCCTGTCGCCGTCAGTGCATTCTCCGGCGCGGCGATCGCAAAACAGGGCATCACGGATCTCACTGACGTCGGCAAGTTCGTGCCGAACCTGAACGTCACCGGATTCTCGGCCGGCCACACCTCTTCCGTGAATCCGTTCATTCGCGGCATCGGCCTGCAGGATCACCTGATCACCACGGATCCGGGCGTCGGCGTATACGTCGACGGTGTGTACCTGGGCCGCCAGGTCGGGCAGAACTGGAGCCTCTCAAACATCGAGCGAGTCGAAGTGCTGCGCGGGCCCCAGGGCACGCTGTACGGCCGCAACTCTCTCGGCGGCGCAATCAACATCATCACGCGCAAACCGGGCGCCGGCGAAGGCGGCCGCATCGGCGTCGAAGTCGGCTCACGCGGCAGGGTCAACGCCGACTTCTTCACCAATGTCGATTTCACGGACGACGTCGCAATGACGGTCTCCGGTGCATTCAAGCGTCGCAACGGCATCGGCGAGTTCCTGAACATCCCGGACCCCGAAGCGGATGTCGGCGAATTGCAGGACATATCCGCGCGCATCGCGCTCCAGTGGGACGTTTCGGACGATCTATCGCTCCTGTTTGCCGCCGATGGCAACGACGGCGACAACGGCTTGAGGCCGTACACCACGCTGATCGACGAACTGCCGAATGGCGCGGTGTTTGGCGAAGGCTATCGCAACTCTGACCTTGCCGATGATCCTTACGACAACAACACCGGCCAGGTTAACCAGACCGGCGTCACCAACCAGGCATACGGCCTTTCGTTGACGGCGGATTACGCAATTTCGGACGAGCTCAGCACGAGGCTGATCGTCAGCGACCGCCACTCGGAATACGAAAGCGGCCTCGACGATGACAGCTTCTTCGACGATTTCCTGTCGTTTCCGGAAACCGGGTTTGCCGACCAGACTTCCATCGAACTGCAGTTGAACGGCGAGTACGGCAGCTGGGACTTCGTCTCCGGCATCTACTTCTTCGACGAAGACGGCGTCAATGATCAGAACCCGACCATCTTTCTGGGCGATCCGGGCACCTTCACGCTGGGACAGGATCTCAGCAGTCGCGCAATTTACGGCAACATAGGTTACGCCGTTTCCGACCGGCTGCGCGTCTCCGGCGGATTGCGCTACACGGAGGACGAGAAAGACGCCACCATCGACATCAATGACAGCCTCATCGACACCGGCGCATCGCGCGACTGGGACGAACTGAGCTGGGAAGTGGCGGCCACCTGGGACCTGAACGAAAGGCTGAGTGCCTACGGCACCGTCCAGAACGGCTACCAGTCGGGACAGTTTCCGCCGCGGCCGTTCTGCCTGTTCGGTTTCCTCGACTTCACGCAGCCGGGTAACGTGAGCCAGCCGAACTGCTTCGTCGCCAACGACAACGTCACGGCCGTCAATTACGAAGCCGGCATCAAAGGCCAGCCGCTCGACTACCTGCAAATGAGCGTTGCGGTGTTTTTCACGGACTACTCCGACCTGCCCTACCAGGTCAGCACCACGGCCGGCGCCGGCTTCGATACCCGCAACATAATCGTCGACCAGGAATCGATCGGCGTTGAATGGGAAAGTACGCTGCTGGTCAATGACACCTTTACCGTGCGTACGAGCCTGGGCTACATCGATGCAGACGTCGACGATCCAGATGCCGTGGCACCGCTGACGCCGGAACTCACGTTCTCGCTGAGCCCGGAGTACAGCCTGCCGATGGCGGGCGGCGGCGAGATGAATTTCCGCGCCGACTATTCGTTCCGCGACGACATGTTCGGCGAGCCGACGGGCGACCCGGGCCGCTTTACGCAGATCGACAGCCGCAGCCTGCTGAACGTGGACGTGAGTTACTTGTCGGCCGACGGCGACTGGACGCTCGGTCTGTATGGCCGAAACGTGTTCGACGAGCGCTACGACAACGGCCGCCTCAACACCGTGGACTATGTGCTGGTGATGCTGAGCAACGATGCCAGTGAATTCGGCTTGCGTTTCTCGAGGAACTTCGACTAGCAATTCTGTCGCCCGTTTCACGCGTCAGCGGGCGATTCGCAATCACCGATCCATTTTTTCGATCAGTTGAAGCCGTAATTTGCGCTTGTTTTCACCGGTCCTGACCATATAGTTCCTTCCTCTCAAGGAGGTTGTCATGACTGAAATCCGACGCAGTAACGAACGCGGCTACGCCGACCACGGCTGGCTCAAGTCCTATCACACGTTTTCCTTCGCGGATTACTTCGATCCGCAGCACGTTGAGTTCGGCGCTCTGCGCGTCATCAACGAGGATCGCGTCGAGGCCGGCGCGGGTTTTGGCACGCACGGGCACCGCGATATGGAAATTATCAGTTACGTGCTCGAGGGAGAACTGGCGCACAAGGACTCGTTAGGCACCGGCTCGGTCATTCGCCCCGGAGATGTGCAGCGCATGAGCGCCGGCAGCGGCGTTCGTCACAGCGAGTTCAACAACTCCAAGTCCGAGCTTGTACACTTCCTGCAGATCTGGATCCAGCCGAACCGGACCGGTCTCGAGCCGTCGTACGAAGAAAAACATTTCGGCCCCGAAGAAAAGCGCGGACGCTTGCGCCTGATCGCGTCACCCGACGGCGCGGACGGCTCGGTGACGATTCATCAGGACGCACGGCTTTTCGCCGGGTTGTTCGATGGTGTCGAGCAAACCACGCTGGAAGTTGCGCAGAACCGGCGCATCTACGTCCACGTCGCACGCGGCACGATTACCGCCAATGGGGAAGTGCTTGCGACCGGCGACGCGCTGAAGCTCACTGATGCGACAACGCTGACCCTCTCGGATGGCGTCGATGCGGAAGTGCTGGCCTTCGATCTCGCCGGCGAGCGTCACTGAACGCTCGGCTCCAGGGGGACCGCTCCAGGGGGACAGTGACCTTAACTCCAGAATAAGGTCACTGTCCCCTTTCCGTCCGACCTTAATAATAAGGTCACTGTCCCCTTTTCGCCCCCGTTCTTGTAAAAGGTCACTGTCCCCTTTCTTGTAAAGCTCGCCGCAAAAAACTGTGCGCCGCCGCGATCGCGTTGCACCGATCAAATTCGTCCCGCGTAAACCCGTGCTCGCGGTGCAGCACTTCATACTCGTGGCATAAATCGATTCCGAACAGGCCAGGGTCGTCCGAATTAATCGTCACCTGCACACCGGCCTCAATCAGCCGCCGTATCGGATGCTCGCGTGTCGACGGTACGGAGTTGCACAACCAGTTGCTGGTTGGACAAACCTCGAGTACCACGTTGTTCTCCCGCACCAGTTCAATCACGTCAGGGTCGTCAACAATATGAATGCCGTGCCCGATACGTTCGGCGCCGAGGATCTCGATCGCATCGCGCACCTGTGACGGCGAATGCGGCCCCGGCTCCTCGCCGGCATGCACGGTAAGATGCAGTCCCGCCTCCCGCGCCTTGTCGACCATCGGTGCATACGCCTTGAGCTCGTGCGTGTCCTTATCGGCGAAATCCAGGGCAATAAACGTTTCGGCGCAGTCGACGATGAAATCCACGGTCCGTGCCGCATCGGCAATCGGCAAGGTCTTCTGCACGATGCCGATCAGGCCGACTTCGAGATCGAGTTCTTCCGCACGCCGAATACCACGCAGGATGGCGCGATGAATCTTTTCCCGATCGAGATGCGGTTTGCCGAGTGCAATGAAATCCGGCGCGTAACGAAACTCCATGACACGCGTGCCCTGCTCCACCGCATCTTCGCAAGCCTCGAACGTCATGCGCTCGATGACTTCCTCGGCGCACCAGATGCGCTGGATATCGACGAAGCGGGCGAGCGCGACTTCGAGGCTTTCGAGCGGGGTGGTAAGCAGCCACTCACGATGGAAAACGTCCGCATCCTGCGGAATGTCGAGTCCGAGTGTCTTGCCGACTTCCATGACGGTCTGGGGCCGAAAGCAGGCTTCCAGGTGGCAGTGGAGTTCGACTTTGGGAATGCTCTTGTAATTCACGAGCTAATTCCGCAGATCGCGAACCCTGACTGCTTTTCCCAGCGAGCGGGGCAGCGTCCCCGGCGCCAGGATCTCGATGTTTACCGACACGCCGACACGATCCTTAATGCGAGTTGCGAGTGTATGCGCACTGAGGCCGTTGGCATCGACAGGCGCCTCGCGTGCTTCGACCAGCACTTTCAGTTCGTCGAGGCGGCCCGGGCGCGATACTTCCAGCTGGTAGTGCGGCGCGAGCCCGTCCACCGCAAGAATCTGCTCTTCGATCTGGCTTGGGAAGACATTGACACCACGAATGATCAGCATGTCGTCGCAGCGCCCGGAGATTCTCTCGATGCGCCGCATGACTCGGGCGGTGCCGGGAAGAATGCGCGTCACGTCTTTCGTTCGATAGCGGATGATGGGCATGGCCTGCTTCGTCAGTGACGTGAATGCGAGTTCGCCGACCTCGCCGTCGGGAAGGACCTCGCCGGAATTCGGATCGATGATCTCCGGATAGAAATGGTCTTCCCATACCGTCAGCCCGTCCTTGGTCTCGACGCACTCGTTGGCGACGCCGGGGCCAATCACCTCGGACAGGCCGTAGATATCGACCGCGTCGATGTCGAAGGCGCTCTCTATCTCCTCGCGCATTGCGTTGGTCCACGGTTCGGCGCCGAAGATGCCGATCTTCAGGGAGGCCTGCCGCGGATCGAGCCCCTGCCGGCGAAATTCGTCGAGGATGGCCAGCATGTAGCTCGGCGTCACCATGATGATGTCCGGTTCGAAGTCGCAGATGAGCTGCACCTGTTTCTCGGTCTGGCCGCCCGACATCGGGATCACGGTGCACCCCAGCATTTCCGCTCCGTAGTGCGCGCCGAGACCGCCGGTGAAAAGTCCGTAACCGTAGGCGACGTGGACTTTCATCCCGGGCCGGCCGCCGGCGGCGCGAATCGATCGGGCGACGACGCTCGCCCAGGTTTCGATGTCCTGCTTCGTGTAGCCGACAACCGTGGGCTTGCCGGTCGTACCCGACGATGCGTGGATGCGGACGAGCTGTTCGCGCGGACACGCGAGAAAGCCGAACGGATAGGCGCGGCGCAGGTCGTCCTTGATCGTAAAGGGAAATCTTCCCAAGTCTGCGAGCTCGCAGAGGTCCCGTGGACTGACGCCCGCGGCGTCGAACGCGGCCCGGTAATGCATCGCGTTCCTGTACGCATGCTCAAGCGTCGCCTTCATGCGCGTCAACTGCAAAGCCCGCAGCTCACCTCGCGACAGTCGTTCGGCATCGTCGAGCTGGGGGACGTAATCGTGGAGGCTCATGCGCACCTCAAAATGGGGACAGTGACCTTTTTTCGGAGATAAGGTCACTGTCCCCCTGATCCCCGGTTGCCGCCCTGGCAACTTCAATATTACAGTCTCGTACTGTCAGGGAGATCGGCTTGACCATGCGGAAGACCACGGCCATCTACGGACTCTGCCTCGTCGCGGGCGCCTTTGCGCTGCGCTGGCTGGAGTACCAGTACACGGTGCGACTCTTCTCGACGGAAATCTACATCGCGCTCATTACCGTGGCCTTTACCGTTTTCGGCCTGTGGCTCGGCCGCCACCTCACCCGCCGCGAGGCCCCGGCGCCTTTCGAGAAGAACACTCAGGCACTCGGGTACCTGGGCGTCAGCGATCGCGAACATGAGGTGCTGACGCTGCTGGCCGCCGGACTGAGCCACCGGGAAATAGCCGAGCGCCTGTTCGTGTCGCCGAATACCGTCAAGACGCATCTTGCTCATCTGTACGAGAAGCTTTCAGTATCCCGTCGCACGCAGGCCATCAGCAAGGCGAAATCGCTGCGTCGGATCGCGTAAACCCCCGACCGTTCAGCTGATTTCGCGAGAATCACCCGTTCGTACGATGCCAAAGTGCCGGTGAGGCGGTACCGTTTGCCGGGCAAGTAGCACAACACACGGACATTAAAGGACACCCACGAAGCGCATCATTTTCACCTACGGCATCATCTCCGGGCTCGTTGTCATCGGCACTGCAGTTCTCGCGCTGGCTTTGTCGGGCGGCGAGGAGACGCTGCACGCACAGGAATGGCTCGGCTATCTCATCATGCTGATCGCGCTCAGCATGATTTTCGTCGGCATCAGGCGCTACCGCGATCGACAACTGGGCGGCGTCATCCGTTTCGGCACCGCTATGCTCCTCGGGCTCGGCATCGCGGCCGTGGCCGGCGTCGTCTACGTCGCGGTGTGGGAGATCTATCTCGCGATGACGGACTACGCGCGAACTGCGGGCGGTGATCGAGAGCATGGAATCGATGAAGCGCCAATATGCCAAACCGCTCTTTCGTCTGCCAATGACGTTTCTCGAGATCTTCCCGGTGGGCCTCTTGATCACTTTGATATCGGCGGCCGTCCTTCGGAACGACAAGTCATTACCTGCGTCGTCCTAGGGCACCGGCCCTGCAAATCGGCGATGCCGTCGTGATGGCGTCGTGATTGGCGTCCGACGGCATGTCGGTGTAGCCGGCGACCTTTAACGGAGTCGACCTGGCGCGCACGGCCAGTGACAGTGTTGAGGCCGGCCGCTGGTTTGAGGCGCTGAGCGACGGCGGCACGGCCAGATGCCGCTGGGCAAAACGTTTTTTTCGCCGAGTTTCGGGAGCTGAACGACCGCTCGGTGTGCCCTGAATGGTCGTCGTCGATCCGGAATAGCGCTCCGGGGACAGTGGCCTTATGTCCCGTCAAAAAGGGGGCTCATCAAAGTGGGACAGTGACCCTATCTCGGAGAAAAGGTCACTGTCCCGTTGTTTAACTCAACTACACGGACAGATTTGACGTCTGTGCCGTCGGTATCCAGGTGGCAAACTAGCGCCAACCGATCGAACAACTGCGGGTGAACTCATGCCACGGATGGCGCGACTTGTAGTTCCCGGCTATCCCCACCACCTCACGCAGCGGGGAGTCCGGAAGCAACGAACGTTCTTTGAAGAAGCGGATTACCTGAACTACATTGCGCTGCTCATCGAGCACAAGGCCAAAGCCGGTGTCGAAACCTGGGCGTATTGCCTGATGCCGAACCATGTGCACCTGGTTGCGGTACCGTCGCAGCCAAAGAGCCTCGCGAAAATGCTCGGCGTGACTCATCATCGTTACGCGCGGCAGATCAACGCAAGACATGGCTGGCAGGGACACCTGTGGCAAGAGCGCTTTCATTCGTGTGTCATGGATGAAGTGCACCTGATCGCAACCGTTCGATACGTTGAACTCAATCCGGTACGCGCCGGCCTTTGCACGCATGCGGAGGACTGGCGCTGGTCGAGCGTCCACGCGCACCTCAACGATGAACCGGATGGCCTTGTCAGCATTGCCCCGATGCGCGAGCGAATTTCCGACTGGCGCCGTTACCTGTCGGAAGATACTGGAGTGGAGTTCGACACCCTGCGAAAGTGCACCCGAACCGGGCGTCCGGCGGGAGGGGAGATGTTTATCAACACGCTTGAAGAATTGACGGGGAGGCGGCTGCGACGCCGCAAGCCAGGACGACGTTAGGAGCGCCAGTAAAGGGGACAGTGACCTTTTCTTCGAGATACGGTCACTGTCCCCGGGAAGGCCCCTCGATAAGGTCAGTCGGCCAGCGGGCGATTGAGTTGCGTCTGCCAGTTGGCGGGGTCGGGTTCGGAGCCCGGGTGCACGACGTAGCACTCCCATATGTCGGGCGCCCATTTGTGCCCGGAATTTTCAAGCCAGTCATGAAATTTGCCCCAAGTCCCCGGGAGCCCGTCATAGGGGCCATGGTAGACGGTCTGTGCCACTCGGGTCACGGGGCGCTTGCCGGGCTCGACCCGGCCCGAGGGGGCAACCGGCGCCGAGACGGGCACACCAACCTCGAAGTCGAACGTTTTCGGGTCCATCTTCAGGTGGTGTGCGAAGACCGCCCCGGTAGCCTCCACGCCCTGCCCGGCCACAGTTGAGATCACCTCCTCGACGGCGGGACCCATCACCTCCGGCATCTTGTCGCGCGGGATGGTGAGGTGTATGTACGCCGTCGGCGTGGCGTCCAGTTGTGCGATCTTCGGTTCGTCAATCATGGAATGTCTCCTGGTGCGGGGCTGTGATTCCGGCATCGACCGGATTCTGGTCGATTACTGTTCCTGCAGGTGGTCGTTTGAGGGGTATGGAATTCGACAAGTGTCTGAATCGCAGCGGATAATAGGGAATCGTGACTTGCCGCCTACCGAGAGAGGCAGGTTGCGCGATTCCGGGTTAGGGTCACAGGGGATCTCCTGAACCCCCGGTCGGATTGCAAACAAGCGGGAACCCGAAGCAATGGTTACAAAACGCCAGGCGCGAACAAACATCGCGAGACTTAAATCCGGTCTTGAATTCCGGGGAGAGGTTAGCGGTGTACGACAGACTTACTATGTTTTCGAAGCCAAAACTTGCTATTTCGTGCTGTCGTTTGCCCTGTCGGAGACGAAGCCGGGATCCGGATACTTCAATATCGTGGATAAGCCGGCTGTTGAATACGTCCGGGACAGGTTCTCGAGGGATCGCAAGGTGACGGCGAAAGACGTGGTCGCCCGCGCCCGCCGAACAAAACATGCACCGACAAGTCTGGTCGCACTGAACATTCTCTATGTTCTCGTCGCGTTGGATGAAGCAGCCATCGTAGCCGAAGGAGCTCATCGACAACTCGTTTTTTCCGTTGCCGGCGGCTGACAGCCAGACCAGAGGGACAGTGACCTTTTCTCCGGATCATGCGGACCGGAATAGGGGACAGTGACCTTTTCTTCCAGATAAGGTCACTGTCCCCTTTCAGCGGTCCTCTTTTTAGCGCTAACCGCCCGCCTTTCGAAACTTCAACGTCATCCGGTTGGATTCGCCGATCGCGTCCATTTCCGCCCGCAGGTCGGCATTGTCGGCGCTGGTCTGATAGCTCGGCGGCAGACGCCAGACGATGTCCTCCTCGGTGGGCTGGTCTTTCGGATTCTGATTGATGTCGCTTTCCTCGACATACTCGAACCCGGCCGCGGTCACGCGATCGATGACGAACTGCTTCTTGAGATACCCGTTCGCGCCGCTCGCCCACTCGTCTGGCATGTCGGGCCTGGCCTCGTGCTGCACCACGCCGACGATGCCGCCCGGTTTCAGAAGGCGGTGGCTATCTTCCAAAGCCTTCGTCAAATAGCCGCCGTCACCTTCAAAACGCGCGAGGTTGTGCATCGCCCGAATGAACAACACGGCATCCGCCTGACCCGCCATTGCCTCCGGCATCGAGCCAAACTCGAAGGCCTCGACGGTCGCGCCCTTGTCGCCCTGCCACGCTTCGGCCTCCTGCGGCCAGTCCGTCGTCCAGGTCTTCATGGAGTCGATGAACTCCTGATCGAAGAGATTGAACTTCGGCCACATGTCCTCCGCGTAGTTGGCGCCGATCAGGCCACCGTCTGCGCCAAGGTACGGCACCAGCAGCTGCGAATACCAGCCGCCACCGGGCAGGGCCTCGACCACGGTCATGCCGGGCTCGATACCGAAGAACTCCAGGGTCTCTTTGGGATGGCGGTACCTGTAGCGCGCCTTGAACTCCGCAGGCTTGTCCGCGAGTAAGGCGTCAAGCTGCCCGGTCGCGGGAATCGCGGCGTCTCTTGCCGGTTGTTGGGCAGGCGCGGTATCGGCCGCGGCAGGCGGTTCGGAGTCCGTGGGCGGCGGTGGATTACAGCCCAACAGCGCCAGAGCAAAAATCAGGGCAGAAAGTTTTTTCATTGACTTGTCTCCTTTGGCCTGGATACGTGCCCCGCACGGATACGAGCGGCTTAGCCGGGGAACACGAGAAGTCCCCATGGTACGCATTTATGGTCGTAGAGACCATTGCAACCGGCCCACCATCCCGTCTGGCGGACCACGAGCAGGTACAATGAACACACGACTGATTCGGCACCGCGCGCCGCCGAAATGAGAACACAAGAGAGTGCCGCGCACGCCGAATGCTCAAAGGACATTACATGAATAAAAACCGACCCGCGTCAGCGCTCGCTCATCGCGTTTTTTATCTCGCCGCCCTCTTCGCGCTTGCGGCCTGCTCGCGCCCCGCCGAAGAACCGCAACCGGAGGTACCGGCGAGCACCTCCGGCAACGAGAGCGGCCTTACAGCCATCGACCTTATCGTCGAAGGCAAATACATCGTCACGATGGACGAGCAGATGACGGTCATCGAGGGCGGTGCAGTGGCGATCGACGAAGGCGTTATCGTCGCCATCGGGCCGGCCGACGATATCGACGCGCAATACTCCGCGCAGGAACGCCTGCAGGGCGACAACCACGTCGTGCTGCCGGGCCTGATCAACGGCCATTCACACGCGGCAATGACGTTGCTGCGCGGCGTTGCCGACGATCTCGAGCTGATGACCTGGCTCAACGACTACATCTTCCCGGCGGAAGTGGAATTCGTCGACGCGGAATTCGTGCGCATCGGCACGGAACTCGCCTGCTGGGAAATGATCCGCGGCGGCACGACGACGTTCGTCGACATGTATTACTACCCGGATGCGGTCGCATCGGTGGTGGAGTCCTGCGGCATGCGTGCCCTGATCTCGGCGTCGGTGATCGGCCAGCGCAGCCCGGATGCCGAGGGCGCGCAGGATTCCGTCGCGAAAGGCCTGGAGTTCATCAACCGCTGGAAGGGAAAGAACAGCCGCATCACGCCGATCTTCGGACCGCATTCCAATTACACGCTGAACGAGGAACAACTGAGAGCGACGCGCCTGGCCGCGAACGAAGCCGGCGCGCCGATCAGCATTCACCTGTCCGAATCGCCCTACGAGCTCGAGTATTCGAAGAAAACTTACGGCATGACCTCGATCGAGTTTTTCAACTCAATCGACTTTTTCGACGGACCGACAATTGGCGCACACGTCGTGTGGCCGACCGAGGACGAGATTCCCATTCTCGCGGTGCGCAAAGTCGGCGTCATTCACAACCCGACCTCGAACATGAAGATCGCGTCCGGCATATCACCCGTGACGGAAATGCTGCGGGCGGGCGTGCGCGTGGGGCTCGGCACCGACGGCGCAGCCAGCAACAACGATCTCGACATGTGGGAAGAAATGCGGCTGGCGGCGTTTCTGCAGAAGGTGGACCGGATGGATCCGACGGTGCTGTCCGCGAGCACGGTGCTCAAGATGGCGACCAGCGGCGGCGCGGAGGCGATCGGGCTGGGCGACAGCGTCGGCTCACTGGCGACCGGCATGCGCGCGGACCTGATACAGGTGTCGTTCGACGACGTGCACTTCGTGCCGACCTACGACGTCATCTCTCACCTTATATATGTAGCCGACGAGCAGGACGTGGCATCGACCGTCGTAGACGGCAAGGTGCTGATGAAAGGCGGCGATATGCTGACCATCGACACCGCGCGTGTACGGCAGGAGGCGACCGCACTGGCCGCAAGAATCAACACAGCCCTGACAGACCAGAACAAATAAGCCGGCCGCTTTCGGCGGTCCCCAATCGGCGGCGTAAAGGCCAGGCTGACCCGCCTAACGCACCACGTGCCACTCTGTCTGCCGGCCGGCCAGGTAGTCCACACGCTTGCCGTCGAACAACGCCGACTGCTCCAGCTTGATCTGCACGTAGTGGCCGTCCCATTCCGGCACCTGCAGCTTGACGTTGCCCTCGATGGCGTACGCGGTCATCGGGTGCAGCGGCCAGTCGCCCTGTCCGGGCGTGTCGCCATGGTTATCCCACATGCCGATCGTCGGCCCAGGCGCGTGACCGAAGAAACCCACGGGATGGGTGTACGTTGCCGAAACGATACCCGCCTGCTCCGCATCACGCCGCGTCTGCGCCAGGATCTGGTTGCCGGTGCGGCCTGCGACGAAGTTGGCGGTCAGCAGATCCTGCCAGCGATTGCCGGCGGCCAGCGCATCGCGCAGACCGGCCGGCACCTCGCGCTCGCCGACTCGCGCCACGTACCCCATTTCCTGGGTGTCGGTGCACAATTTGAGATAACAGATGCCGACATCGGTGTGCAGCACGTCGCCGGGTCGGATCACGCCCTGCTCGCCGCAGAACGGCGCGTCGGCGGCGCAGGCGACACCGGCACGCTGCAGGTTCACGTCGGGCATAAACCAGATCGGCAGACCCAGGCCCTCGAAGCGCTCGCGGATATACCAGGCGACGTCCTGCGTGGTGGTGACGCCGGGCGTGATCACGCGCGTGGAGAACGCCTCGCCGATCACGCCGCGCGCCAGCGCCACGATGTGCGGATACACGGCGCGCTCCGATTCGGTGCGCGTCTCCAGCCAGCGCACCACCAGATTTTCGGCAGGCACCAGGCGCGCAGCGAAATCCCCGGGCAGCGCCTTCAGCAACTGCCGATGCAGGCCATGGGTCAGGCCGTCAGCCACCGCCCACTCCTCCGAGACGTCGATGCCGATGCGCTGCGGATCGCGCGCGACAATCAATTCGCCCAGCGCTTTCCACTGCGCGTCCAGGTCGCCGCCGGACCAGGCGGACTCGTAAGGCTCGCCGAACGGATAGCGGTTGATCGACAGGCGCTCTACCCTGCCGTCGGACTGGCGATGAAAGATCAGCATGGTGGTGCGGCGCGCGGCGTGGCTGGGCTGCGGCACCAGGGTAAAATACACCGGATCCTCGGCGTATTCGCGGGCGATGACCAGCCACATATCGAGGCCGCTTTCTTTCATCAGCCGCGGCAAAAGCGTGTCCAGGCGTTCCTTCAGGATGCGGTTTTCGGGTTCGATGCGATCGCGTGGAGCGAGCACCGCACCGGGAGAGTCGATCGCGCGGCCCTGGGCGAAATTTCCGTCCACCGCCGGCGCGCGAGCGGTCCGGGAGCCGACGGCGAGATCCTGTGCTTGCGCCGCCAGAACGGACACCCATCCCAGTACGCCTAACATCGTGAGACTCATCCGCATGCGCATTGCCTCCGCCAGAAAAAAGCGCATGTTAACCGCTATCGGAGGGCGGGGGCGGCCATGACTTGCCGCACCACGCCGCCAGGTCCAGAATCACGGCCTGCCCCGTGTCTGAACCTTGCGGCGCAAGCCGGTCGGAGGTAACGCCGATGAACTGTCGTCTCCTGGCACTGCTGGCCCTGTTGGCCCTGTTGGCCACGGCGATCGGATGTGAAAATGCAGGCAACGAGTCAACCGGCGCTGATACTGCCGCGGAAACGCAAGACGAGCCGTGGGACGCCAGCGCCATTGCCGGCTGCGACCTGGTCACGGACGATGAGATCCAGACCGTTCTCGGCGAATCGCCGACGGCAAAGGAAGAAGGCGGCCATTACGGATGCCGCTGGACGACCGGGTCGAACCTGGTCAACCTCGGCGCGTTCGCCAGCACCTCCCTGCCCGCTGACGCCTGCACCGAAAACCAGACGTCGATGCCCTTCGGCCAATCGGTCCGTGGCAGATTGCAAGTAGTCACCGGGCTCGGCGACAAAGCGATCTGGGGCTCGAGCACCGATCTCCACGTCTGCACCGCTCGCGGATTGCTGCGCGTGAAATTCGAACGTTCGGCGTCGAACCTGAGCCCCGACGCCCGGAGGGAAGCCACCGTGCGGATCGCCGAACACGCCTTGGCCCGCCTCAACTGACGGTCCCCGAAAGCGGCATTGGTCACTGTCCCTCGATCGCAACCACCTCGCCACCCACCACCGTCATCAGCACCTCGATCGAACGCAGCGCATCCGGCGGCACCGATCGTGGATCCTCCGCCAGCGCCGTGAAATCGGCATAGCGCCCGACCGTCAGCGCACCCAGGTCCTGTTCCTGGAACGCCGCGTACGCCGGGCCGGCGCTCATCGAGCGAAGCGCCGTTTCGACGTCCACCGCTTGCCCGGCGAACCAGCCGCCTTCAGGCTTGCCGTCGAAGCCTTGCCGGGTTACCAGTGCGGACAAGGTCGCGCGCGGATCGCCGCTGTCGGACGCCGGATAGTCCGTGCCCGACGGCAGCACGGCGCCCGTGTCCACGAGCTCGCGGAGCGGCATGACCCACGGCGCGCGCTCGGCCCCCACCCGGGCCTCGCCCCAGCGCGAGTATTCGCCGATGAACACCGGCTGCATCGAAGCAACCACGCCCAGCTCCGCGAAGCGCAACAGGTTCGGCGGCGAAATGATCGAGGCATGCTCGAGGCGGAAGCGCTCTTCGGCCGTGACGCCGGCGCGCTCGAAGGCATCGAGTGCCCGCTCGACAGCGCGATCGCCGATGACGTGCGCATTCACCTGGAAACCTTTGGCGCGGGCAGGATGGATGAACGCATCCAGTTCCGCATCGCTCATCTGCGAGAGCCCCGAGGTGTCCGGCGCATCGCTGTACGGTGCGGAGAGTTCGGCGCCGCGCGCGCCAAGTGCGCCGTCGACGAAAATCTTGAAACTGCGGATCGACAGCCGCCCGTCACCGAGATCGGGCTCGGGCGCACTGGCCAGGTAATGCGACACAGCCTCATCGCCCGCGGCCATGGCATAGATGCGCAGCGGCAGCTCGCCGGATTCGAGCAGCTTTTTGTAGACGGCGATCTCGTCGAGACTCGAGCCGGCATCGTGCACGCCGGTCAGGCCCCAGCGCGCATATTGCGCGAGTGCCGTGCGGATGTGCTGCTCGCGGGTCGCGGGCGTGTGCGTATCGGGCATGACCGCGCGGACGAGGGCTTCGGCCTGCTCGAGCAACAGGCCGGTGGGCCTGCCGTCGCTGTCGCGGACGATACGGCCGCCTTCGGGGTCCTGAGTTTCCGCGGTAACGCCGGCACGCTCGAGTGCCGCGGAGTTGACCCAGACTGAATGCCCGCCGATGCCCGCGAGCACCACCGGGTGGCCGGGACTCGCGGCATCGAGGTCGGCGGCGGTGGGATCGCGGGGTTCGCGAAAGTAACCCTCGTCCCAGCCGCGCCCGACGATCCACTCGCCGGGCGGCGTCGTGCGGACGGCCTCGGCCACCTCGTCGCGAATCGCCTCGATGCTCATCGCTTCGACGTTCAGTTGATCGAGCACGCTGCCGAGCCCGGAGATGTGGACGTGTGCATCCACCCAGCCGGGCAGGGTGACACCGGGGATATCGATGCGGCGCGTTTGTTCATCGGCCAGGGCCAGGATTTCTTCCATGCTGCCGATGGCGACGATACGGCCGTCGGCGACGGCGATGGCTTCGGCGTCGGGCCGGTGGATATCCAGAGTGATGAAGTTGCCCACGAACACGGAATCCGGCGACGGCGTGGCAGCCACCTGCCTTCTGTCCTGGCATGCGACAACCAGCCACAGCGCAGCCAGGAGCAGCAGCCCGGTTTGCATTGCAGCGTGCGTATCAGCTCGGTTGGCGACAGGCTTGATCATCGTACCGTCATTATCGCGCGCACAGGCAGCGTCTGCCTCCTCTTCAAGTATAGTCCGGCTGTCGCGCCGTTTTTCTCACGGGAGCACATCATGAACTTTCGCCCCGCCGTAGCATGTGTCTGTGTGTTCACCGTGCCCGCATTGACAGCCGGCGAATCGCTGTCGGCCAACGTCAATGCCGCGCGAATGTCCGGGCGCATCGAGGCGCTTGCCGAATTCGGCGCGAATCCGGAGGGCGGTGTCAGCCGGGTTGCCTTCAGCGAGGCCGACATCGCAGGGCGTGAGTACATCAAGTCCGTGATGCGGGAGGCAGGCCTCGATGTGCGCGTCGATACCGCCGGGAATATCATCGGGCGCCGCGAAGGAAGCGAGCCGGGCCTGCCCGCGATCATGTTCGGCTCGCACATCGATTCCGTGCCCGGCGGCGGCAACTACGACGGGGACGTCGGCGTGATCGGCGCCATCGAAGTTGCGGAAGTGCTCGCGGACAACGGAATTTCGACCCGGCATCCGCTGGAAGTCGTCAGTTTCACCGACGAGGAAGGCGGACTCGTCGGCAGTTTCGCCATGACGACCGGGCTCGACGACAGCCACCTCGATGACGTGAGCCACAGCGGGCTGACGGTCCGGGAAGGCATCCGCGCGGTCGGCGGCGATCCCGATCGTCTCGAACTGGCCCGCCGCAAACCGCGCGAGCTGGCCGCATTCATCGAGCTGCACATCGAGCAAGGCGCCATCCTCGATGAGTCGGATATCGATATCGGGGTCGTCGAGGGCATCGTCGGCATTCACTGGTGGGATGTCGTCATCGAGGGATTCGCGAATCACGCCGGCACCACGCCGATGAATCGCCGCCGCGACGCCATGTTGTCGGCCGCGGAACTGGCGCTGGAGATCAACCGCACCGCCACGTCGATGCCCGGGCGGCAAGTCGCGACCGTCGGGCGGATTCGCGCCGAACCCGGAGCGCCGAACGTGATTCCGGGCCGGGTCGTCATGAGCCTTGAGATTCGCGATCTGTCGAGCGAAAAGATCATGCAGGTTTTCAAAGCGGTCGAAGTGGCGGCGGCGCGCATCGCTGAAAATCGCGATACACCGATTCGCTTCGAGCCGACGGGCGTCGCATCGGTGCCGGCACCCACCGATAAACGCATGCGCCGCATTATCGCGGCGGCCGCCGATGGCCTGGATCTCAGCTACCAGGTCATGCCGAGCGGCGCCGGGCATGACGCACAGGACCTGACGCATATCGCGCCGACCGGCATGATCTTCGTACCGAGCGCAGGCGGCATCAGCCATTCACCGAAAGAATTCACGTCGCCGGAAGACATGGCCAACGGCGCCAGGGTCCTGCTGGAAACGGTGCTGGCGATCGATCGGGGTGCGCTGGCCCCGTAGGAGCCCGCCATTGCGATACGGAGCCAGCCCGGATCCTGGTCTTCCTTCAGTTATCCAGGGTCGAGCACCGCAACAACCCGCACCGGACCGCCGGAGCCGCCGGCGATTTTCATCGGCAGTGCAATGATCGTGAAACCCGTCGCCGGCAGGTCTCCCAGGTTCGTGAGGTTCTCGAGGCCCGACACCTGCTGCCCCGCGGCAATCCGATGCACCTCGAAATCCGTCGAACGGCCATAGTCGATGGAAGCCGTATCCACGCCGAGCGCTCGCACACCCCGGTCCTCAACCAGGAACTGCGCCGCTTCCTCGCCGTAGCTCGGAAAGGAGAGCTTGCTCGCATCGCCCGGCGTGTCGTCGCCAAGATAGGCGCGAACGTCGGGCCAGCGCTCGCTCCATCCGGTGCGGAGCAGAACGATGCTACCGTCCGGAATGCGGCCGTGACGTGACTCGTGCGCCTGCACGGCCTCTCTCGTCAGGCGGTAATCGGGATCGTCTGCCGCCTCCGGAGAGACGTCGATCACCACTCCGGGGCCGATGAGGTCGGAGAGCGGAACCTCATCCACCGGCACTCCATCCTCGGAGAAATGAATCGGCGCATCGATATGCGTGCCGCCGTGCTCGGCTGTGCAGAACGCGTTGGCGGAGTAGAACCAGCCGGCGTCGGTGCGGCCGCTGGCAAGCGTCTCTAGCTGAAAGCCGCGCGTATCGGTCGGCCAGTAGACCGTGTCGTCGTCGAAGGCGTGGGTGAGATCGACGATGCGCCCCTCGCCGATCGTCTGCGCGACGCCAGGCCTCGGGGAGCAGGCGGTGATGAAGAGCGGTATGCTCGCCGACAGCAGGATCAGTACCAGGCGCATCTCGGTGTCCCCTTTTTCCGACTTTACGGAAATCCTACCGCGAGTCCCGGAATAACGCAGCCTATCTACATTTGTCACACAGGATCCCGGACAGCTGATCCGTTCCGCGACCCGGACGACGAAGCGATCAGACGGATGCCTGGCGCTGATGGGAATTCACACGGTGTACACTAGGTGCGCGAACGGATTCGGAGTCTCATGAAAAACGTCACCCAGAGCGCCGATGAGAAACTCATCGAGGCTGCGCGTGGAGGAGTTATGTTTCGACAAGGCATCATGTTCCTGCTGGCTTTCTGTGCCGCGACGCCGGCACTTGCGCAGACATCGACGGTGAATTCGCTTTTCCAGACGGACGTGGACGAGGTTTCCAACCGGGAAATCGTCGTGCTGGAGGTCGCCTATCCGCCGGGAGTCAAGTCTGCGAGCCACAGGCACAATGCGCACACCGTCGTCTATGTGCTCGAAGGCACGGTGATCATGCAGGTCGCCGGCGGCGAGAAGAAAACGTTGACGGCCGGGCAGGTCTTCTATGAAACCCCCGATGACATTCACTCGGTGTCCATGAACGCCAGCGACACGGAACCGGCCAGAATCCTGGTCTATTTCCTGAAAGAAAAAGGCGCGCCTATAACGGAACCGGCACCGTAACTGCAGGAGCCCGCACTGCGGGCGACCGCCAGGAGGCAATCGACTTCCTCCCGGCGCTCCTCTCAATCGCCCGCCATCGTCTCCCTCACGCGGGTCCGCGAGCCGTCACCCGGTAGCTGCGGGCCTCCGCCCTGAACGCGATCGAGGTGCGGGTGTCGGAGACGTCATAACTGGTAGACGAGGCAGCGGCGGCTTCTGTGACAGTATGGCACCGATTGCCGGAGGTTTCGGTGCAGAGGGTGCGACTAAAGCTCAGGTTGAGCGCTCGCGCAGCACCGGCCGTCGCTCACGATAGTCCGCGACCTGTTCGTAAGCGAGCGCGAGCTCGAGCACGCGCAGGTCCCCGCCGAAAGGGCCCATGAGCTGCATGCCCATCGGGCGGCCGCGGGCATCGAAACCGACGGGCACGTTCACAACCGGGATGCCGGCGAGCGTGCCGCCGATCACGACCTCCATCCAGCGGTGATAGGTATCCATGTCGCGATCGTTGATGCGCGGCGGCCAGTGCAAGTCCTTCGGGAACGGGAATACCTGCGCGGTCGGCAGCGCGAGAAAATCGTAACGCTCGAACAACGCGCAGAGTGCGCGAAACCAGTCGGCGCGCTTTTCACCCGCCGCGTACACCTGCCTCGCCGTCAGGCCGAGCGAGCCCTCGTATTCGAAGATCACTTCCGGCTTCAGTTGCGCGCGTCTCGCCGGATCGGCATAGAGCGGCTCGAGCCAGTTCGCCGACCAGTGGCGCAGGGTGAGCCAGGTCTCCCATAGCCGCGAGAGTTCGAATTCCGGCTCGCAGGGTTCGACGACGGCGCCGTTGGCGGCGAGGGTTTCAAGCGCTGCCTCGCACAGGTCGAGAATGCCCGGCTCGGTTTCGAGATAACCTCCGTAGTCTCCCAGCCAGCCGATTTTGATGCGCTCGGGATCGAGCGGCGCGAATTCCGCCGGCGGCGGCAGCGGGTCACGCAGCGCCAAGGGCCCCAGCGGATGCCTGCCGGCCATCGTGCAGAGCAGCCTTAATGTGTCCTCGGCGTTTCGCCCCATCGGTCCGCCGGTCGAGAGCTGGTCGTAGAACACGTCGCCGGAGACGTGCGGCAGCCGGCCCTGTGTCGGCCTGAAGCCGATGACGTTGTTGAAGGCGGCCGGGTTCCTGAGCGAGCCCATCATGTCGCTGCCGTCCGCGACCGGCAGCATGTGCGTCGCGAGACCGCAGGCGGCGCCGCCGCTGCTACCGCCGGCGGTCAGCCCGGGATCGTACGCGCAGCCGGTCGCGCCGAAGACCGGGTTGTAGGACTGCGAGCCGTAGCCGAATTCCGGCGTGTTGGTTTTGCCGATGAAGATCGGCCCCGCGGCACGAATGCGCGCGATCGCCATGTCGTCCTCCCTGGCGATCGTGCCGGCGAAGATCGGCGAACCATGGCTCGTCGGTAGGCCTGCTACGTCGGCCAGGTCCTTCACCGCGTGCGGCATGCCGTGCATCCAGCCGCGGTGTCGTCCTGTGTCGAGCTCGCGATCGGCCTCGTTCGCCTGCCGCAGCAGGACTTCATCGTCGACGCGGCTCACGATGGCGTTGTACACCGGGTTGTAGCGGTCGATGCGCGCGAGATAGGCCGCCATGACTTCTCGGCAGCTCACGGCGCGTTGCCGGATGGCGACCGAGAGCGTGGAGGCGCTCATGTCGGTGATGTCCGCCGGCAGCTCGCTCGCTCGCAGGACCGCGAACGACGGCATGGCGAGCGCCAGCCCGACGCCGGACGTGCCGCCCAGGAACTCGCGTCGCTTCATGGAAGATTTCGCGGGATGTTGGGCCTCACAGCAGGCTCCGGACCATGAAAAAGAGCAGCGACGGCGCGAGCAGGCAACCGACGCCGGTATAGAACGTCGCCGTCATGGCGCCGTAGGGCACAAGCTTCGGATCGGTGGCCGCGAGCCCGCCGGCGACACCGCTGGTCGTACCCATCAGCCCGCCGTAGATCATCGCCGAGTGTGGATTGTCGAGCCCGATCCGGGCCGCGACCAGCGGGGTGCCGACCATCACCAGCACCGACTTGGTGAGCCCGGCCGCGACGCTCAACGCGATCACGCCGGAGTCCGCACCGAGCGCCGTGCCCGTTACGGGGCCGACGATGTAGGTGGCGGCGCCCGCGCCGATGGTGCTCACCGAAACCGGATCGGTGTAGCCGAACGCGAGTGCGACGATCGCGCCGACGAAAAAAGACAACACCACGCCGATCACGATGGATGCGGCGCCGACGACACCCGCTTTCCGCAGCGCGTCGAGATCGGCGCCGAACGCAGTCGCGACGATGGCGAAGTCGCGAAACATGGCGCCGCCCATCACGCCGACACCGGCGAGCACCGTGAAATCGGCCAGGCCGCGGCTGCCGCCGGTCACGGAACCGCCGATCCAGGCCAGCAGCAGGCCGATCGTAATCGCGACCGCGGAACCGTGCAGCCGGCCCCGCGTCAGCTTCGCGGACAGGAAATAGGACAGCCAGACGAGGATGCCGACGAACACGAACGCGGTGATCAGCGCGTTCTCCGCGAGCAGGTTTGCAAGTGTATCAAGCAGCATCGCGACTGCCTCTGCCGAAGCGCGCCAGCATCGGAATCATCACGAAACTCGCCGCCACCGCGGCGACACCCGCGACGATCGCCATCCAGCCTCCCGAGACCGCCGCGACCACGTCCTGCCCGGCCGCCATCGCGACCACGATGGGAATGTACATCGCGGTCCAGAAGTTGACGCCGCTTTCCGTGATGGGACTCAGGCGCAAGCGATGGTGCGACAGTTTGGAGAGCGCAATCAGGAGCAGCATCGCGATACCGACGCCGCCCACATTCGCCTGCACACCGAGCAGCTCGCCGAGCACGTCGCCGGCGAACACGCCGGCGAGCATGCAGAAGGACAGGAGCGCGACGCCGTAAATCACCATTTGCTGTTCTCCTTGTCCTGGTGGCCAGCCGATGTCAATTTATCATCTCCGCGAAGTAAAGGAACGGCGATGGCGGATCAGGACGTCAGTCTCTTCTCGCATTTCCGGCGACAGATCGCCGCGCATGGCGAGAAAGCGCTGCTGGCGACTGCCGACGGGCGGCTCTGGTCTTACGCAGAAGTCGACCGGCGTTCGGCGCAAATGGCGTCGTTGTTCCGAATCCTCGGTATCGGCCCGGGTGAGCGGATTTCCGTGCAGGTGCAGAAATCGCCCGAGAACCTGTGCCTTTATCTCGCCTGCCTGCGCGGGGGCTACGTCTTCCATCCGCTGAACATGGCCTACAAGCGCGCGGAACTCGAATACTTCATAGGCAATGCCGCGCCGGCGGTCATCGTGTGCGACAGCGGCAATGAGGACATGCTCGGCGGGATTGCCCCGGCCGGCGGCGTGCAACACCTGCTGACGCTCGACGCGGACGGCCGCGGTTCATTGACCGACGGTGCGGCTTCGCAGAGCGAGAGATTCGAGACCGTACCGCGCGCCGCGGACGACCTCGCGGCGCTGCTCTATTCGTCCGGCACGACCGGCCGGCCCAAGGGCATCATGCTGACGCACCGTAATCTGCTGAGCAACACCGAAGCGCTTGTGCAGGCGTGGGGGTTCAACGCCGACGACATGCTGTTGCATGCGTTGCCAATCTTTCACGTCCACGGTCTGTTCGTCGCGATTGGCTGCGTGCTGCTCTCCGGCGCGGGCATGCGATGGTTGCCGGCGTTCGATGCGCGCCGGGTAGCGAGCTTCCTGCCGGAGTGCACCGTCATGATGGGCGTGCCGACCTACTACACGCGGCTGCTCGCCGAGCCGTCCTTCACGGCGGAAAGCTGCCGCCGCATGCGGTTGTTCGTCTCGGGGTCGGCGCCGTTGCTCGAGGAGACGTTTGCCGGGTTCGAGGTGCGCACGGGCCATCGCATCCTCGAGCGCTACGGCATGACCGAGACGAACATGAATACGTCGAACCCGCTCGAAGGCGAGCGCCGCCCGGGCACCGTCGGCCCGCCGCTGCCGGGCGTCGACGTGCGGGTGGTCGACGATGCGGGCCGGATACTGCCGGCCGGCGAGATCGGCAATCTCCAGGTCCGCGGACCGAACGTGTTCATCGGTTACTGGCGGATGCCCGAAAAGACCGCCGAGGATTTCACCGGCGACGGCTTCTTCAATACCGGCGACATGGCGCGAACCGACGAGGACGGGTACGTCTCCATCGTCGGCCGCGCGAAAGACGTCGTGATCACCGGCGGCCTGAACGTCTACCCGAAAGAGATCGAGCTGTTCATCGACGACCTCCCGGGCGTCCGCGAATCCGCGGTCATCGGCGTGCCGCACGCCGACTTCGGCGAGGGCGTCGTCGCCGTCGTCGTGCCGGCGGATGGCGGCGAACTCGACGAAGCCGGGATCGTGCGCGCCTGCAGGGCCGAACTGGCGGACTTCAAGGTGCCGAAGCGCGTCGTATTCGCCGACGAACTGCCGCGCAACAGCATGGCGAAGGTGCAGAAGAACGCGCTGCGCGAGCGGTACGGGAACCTGTTTGTCGGGGAACATTGATCGACCGGCCCTGTGGTTGTCAGCGATCCCAGGGAGCCGATCGACAAGGCCGGTCAGGGAATTCCGCCATGTTCGTCATAGAACTCGTCTACAAGGCCGGCCTGCGCGAAATCGACGCGCACATGGGCGCGCACGTCAGGTTCCTGAAGAAGTACTACGCTGCCGGCAATTTTCTCGTGCCCGGTCGGAAAATACCGCGCGAGGGAGGGATCGTTCTCATCGCGGTCGATTACCGCGACGCGAATGCCACATGGTAAATGGAATACTTCCGCGGAGGGCCGCCTCGCCTGATACACCTCCGCGGAGGGCTCGGCCACTCTCGATCCCTCCGCGGAGGTGTGGACTGTGGGGCAAAGGCCATCGCAGTCGCGGGCAGCGTCTTCAGCGCATGCGCCACCCGCACCTTCTCGCGCGCGGCGCTAAGGGAAAGATCGCAGCGCCAGTGCAGCCAGTCGGCGCAGCTCTCGAAGCCCCAGCCGAGCCAGCCGGCGCGCTCGTCGAAGCGGCGGACCAGGATCAGGAAATCGTGGGTGACCGCATTCAGCCGTGCAGCGAGATTGACGATGGCGCGGTCGAGGTCGTCGATGGAGGACTCGATATCGCCGGCGACGGCGGGCGGGGCAGCAGAAGCATGGGCAAGCATCACGGCACCTGGCTGTGGTTTTATCCAGTGCTGTTAGTATATCCAGTACCGAGCGGCCGGACAACCGGAAAAACCTTATATTTCCGTGAATAACGCGACGCTGGAGGCCGGGGCGAAGGGGCTCTTCAATGCGGGCACCGGCCGAGCTGATCCGCCTGCTGAACGTCGGACTGCCGGTATCCTGATCACTGCAACCGCAGCGGCGGCGCCATTCCCACCAATGCCAGCAGCCCCCAGACGGCCAGCGCCATCCCGCCGGTGAAATAGAGGGCGAGGAAGAAGTGGAAAGCGATCGGGTTGTTCGCCCGGCACGGCATCCACCGGCCGCGGAGAAAGTTCGGACCGGCCGGCAGCACGCCGTCGCGGTAGCCGTGCCAGGCCACGGCGAGAATACCGCCGCCGAAGGCGAGCAGGACGATCGCGCTGACGGACTGCGGCAGGGTCACGTTTCCGCACCGGAGAACTTGCGCCCCGCCAGCAGGACCCCGAGGACCACGAGGCTGAGCACGCCGACCTGCAGAATCTCGAACGGCCACAGGTTGTGGGAAGTCGGATCGCCGGCGGTATCGACGATGATGCGCAGCACCACGAAACCCATCATCACGGCAGGCACGGCCGCCGCCACGCGCCAGCCGCCGCGCCAGCGCCGTATCGCCCAGAGCGGGGCGGCGACGCCGCCGATGCCCAGTGCCGCCACCGCCAACATGAAGCCGCCAAAGAACACCGTCTCGCCCGCAGTCGGCGGCGTGCTCGCCCGCTTTTCGAACTCTTCGCGCTGGAGGCGTTCTTCCTGCTCGCTCAGGGTTACGAGCCAGTCCGGCTCGCTCCTCGATGCCGCGGGCCGGTCGCTCCCGGTAATTCGTACCGGGTGCGTTGCGATGAGGCGCGTGCCGGCGTCCGTGCCGTCGCCGGCCGTGATGCGAATCTCATCTACTCGCTCGCCGGGTTCCATGAAGAAGAACCACCCTAGTGTCTCACCGCTGCCGGTGTGGCTGCGCGACGGATTGCTGCCGGCCGTCACCTCCCGTCCCTGGAAGTATGGCCGTGCCCAGATTTTCACCGGTTCGTCAGTCGTGTAGCCGATATGCACGTAGAACGTCTGGTTCTTGCCCAGCGTCACGGGGTTGCCGGTGGGGTGAGTCGCCAGTACCCGGACCTCGGTCCCGGCGTATGCGCCGCCGGCGAACGCGGAGAACGTGAATGCAAACAGAACGAGCGCTTTCGACCTGTACACGATGATGTTCCGGGTTCCGGCCATGACTTGCCGGGAACGTATCAGCGCCGATGCGGGAAAACTGAGGGCGGAGTCCCGGTTTCGGGAAGGACATCGCTTGGCCTTAACCCCGAGCTCCGCCCGATTCAGGTCATATGTCTGACTCAAACATCAGCCGCACCTCGGACTCACCCTCGAAACCGGGCCAGTGCTTCCGGTGCAACTCCATGAACTCGGTCGAGACCCGGACCGCTTCGGCCTTCGAGTCGACTTCCAGGATCGCCCAGCCGCCGATGACCTCCTTGCTCTCGACGAAGGGGCCGTCGGTCACGGTCATCTTGCCGTTGGCGAGCCGAACCCGGACGCCATCCTTGCTTGGCAACAGGCCGCCCGTGTCGACGAGCGTGCCGCCTCTGCGCGACCTCTCCACGAACTCGCCCATTGCTTCCATCAGCGCCGCCGGCGGCGGCGACTCTCGGTACGACTCGGAGCTGCGGATGAACGTCAGGTATTTCATTGGGTCCTCCCAGGGTTATGATCAAGCGACGAGACAGGCCTCCTCGCCCTTCTAGTCGAGCAACACGGCAGCCGATCGACACGCCCAATAAGGGATTCCGCTATGTTCGTCATCGAGCTCGTGTACAAGGCCGACCTGCGCGACATTGACGCGCACATGCGCGCGCACGTCAGATTCCTGAAGAAGTACTACGCGGCCGGCAAGTTTCTCGTGTCCGGCCGCAAAATACCGCGGGAGTCATCGAATAACGGTTATGCGGAGAGCCAGGTCCGGTTTCTTCCACGTTTTGTCCGTCGTAGCCAATCGTGGCACAAGAGCCTAGCGGCGAAGATTGACTCCTGCCGGCGTGTCGCTCACCGCTCCGAATCGCTTATGGCTGCTGTCGTGTCGGCGTCGGTCTCGCCGCGACGCCCGGATGACCCGAGTGCCATCCGGCGTGCGGCATCCGCGGCTGCCCGGACCATTGGGCCAAACCGGTCCGCCGGCGTGAGCGCCCCGCCCCAGCCGGACGGCGCCCCGAGCTGGCGCAGCAACGCACCCGAAACCGGCGGTGCATCGAAGCCGAAGCTCAAGGAAGGGAGGGGCTCCGGCGGCGCGTCGTAGTCGGCGGCCTTCAGCCGCCCGAGCGACACCGTCGCGACTTCGATTTCGGCGACCGGCTCGGCCGCGGCACCGGCCGTGGAAGCGCCGCTCCGTTTGCCGGACCGCCGCTGGCTTTCGCCCGCAGGACCGGCCCCTGCGCCGCCCGCGCGCGCGGCCCGCAACGTCTCGAGCACCTGGCCTCTCGATCTTCCGCGCAACTCGAAAAGCAGGAACGGGTCCCGGTCGAACGCCTCGCCGAGCACGAAGTGCACGGCCGTGACGTGCTTGCAGGGATTCGCCCAGTCGGGGCAATTGCAATCGGTGCGAAGATCGGACGCCTTGACCGGAAAGAGGCTCTTGCCGGCCTGCTTGAACGCATCGTCTATCTCATCCGGCATGCGGCCGGCGAGCAGATCCGAGGCGAACTGAGCCTTCGCGGCCATCGCCGCCATCGCCCGGCTCCAGACCGCATCGCCGAGCGCCGCAAGCTCGATGCGCACCTCGTAAGGCTCGCGCGAGCCCGTGACTTTCGCCGTGACCTTGCCGTCGCCGATTGCGAGATCGTGCGCGCGGCCCGCGCGCGCATAAGTCTTGCCGCGCGCAAGCCGGCTCGAGTAGCCGCCCGACATCCGCTCGAGCGCCTCGATCCACCGTTTGCCCCACCACGTCGCGCCGGCTCTTTTCACCTTGATGCCGCGCTTCGGCGGCGGCCGCTTCGGCGGCGCGTCGTGCCAGTCCCAATCCCGATCCCAGTCCCGAGGGTTGCGCCGGCTCACGACTCGTCCTCCGCGGTCTCGTCGTCGACGGCGGTGTGCCCGGCCAGCGAGAAGAGCTCGCGCAGGTCGCCGTTGCCGAGCTCGGTGATCCATTGCTCGCCCGCACCGACGATCCGGGATGCAAGGCTGCGCTTCTGCTCGAGCATCAGGTCGACCTTCTCCTCGACCGTGCCCGCGCAGATCAGCTTGTGCACCTGCACAGCGCGGCGTTGCCCGATCCTGTATGCCCGGTCCGTCGCCTGATCTTCCACCGCCGGGTTCCACCAGCGGTCGAAGTGAAAGACGTGGCTCGCCGCGGTCAGGTTGAGCCCGGTGCCGCCTGCCTTGACCGAAAGCACGAACACCCGGGGGCCTTGCGGCAACTCCTGAAAGCGGCGCACCATCTCGTCGCGTTTGCGCTTCGGCGTGCCGCCGTGCAGGAACAGCGTCTCGGCGCCGAGGCGCGCTTCGAAATGCTCCTCGAGTCGATCGCCCATCTCGCGAAACTGCGTGAACACGAGGGCCTTGTCGCCGGCCGCGAGCGCTTCCTCGAGCATCTCGGTGACGCGCTCGAGCTTGCCGGAGCGCCGTGCGAGCGGGCCCGGCTCGCCGAGATACTGTGCCGGGTGATTGCAGACCTGCTTCAGGAAGGACAACAGAGCCAGCACCCGCCCGCGGCGCTCGATCCCTTCGGCCGACTCGATACGGCGCATCTCCTCGTCGACGACCGCCTGGTAGAGCGTGACCTGCTCGCGCGTCAGCGTGCAGACGACGTTCATTTCGTTTTTCGGCGGCAGGTCGTCGATGATCGCGGGATCGCTCTTCAAGCGCCGCAGCAGGAACGGGCCTGCGATACGCTTCAAGCGCGCCGCGGCGAGATCGTTGCCATAGCGCTCGATCGGCACGGCATACTCGCGGCGGAACGTCTCGAGCGGGCCGAGCAGCCCCGGGTTCAGGAACTCCAGGATCGACCAGAGTTCGGCAAGACGATTCTCGACCGGCGTGCCGGTCAGGGCGAACCGGTGCGAGGCATGCAAAGCGCGCGCAGCCTTCGCCGTCGCGGAGGCCGAATTCTTGATGTTCTGCGCCTCGTCGAGCGCGACGGTCGACCACTCGATGCGCGACAGAAGGTCGAGATCGCGGCGCAGCAGTCCGTAGCTCGTCAGCACCAAAGCGCCGCACTTCTGCGGAAGGTCCCTGGCGTCGCGCGCACGCTCCGGGCCGTAGTGCGGGACGGCTTCGAGGCTCGGCGCGAACCGCCCGATCTCGCGCTCCCAGTTGCCGAGCACCGAAGTCGGCGCGACCAGCAGCGCCGGGCGGTCTTGTGGCGCGCGCTCCCGGCGGTCCAGCAGGAACGCGAGGAGCTGGATGGTTTTGCCGAGTCCCATGTCGTCGGCCAGACAGGCGCCGAGACCGAGCTCCGCCATCGTAGAGAGCCACGCAAAGCCGCGCGTCTGGTACGGCCGCAGTTCGCCGCGCAACGACCCCGGTGAGCGCGGAGTCGAGTGGGCCGCGTCTCGCAGCCGCTCGAGCACGGCGGCGAAGCTGCCGCGTGCCGACACGGCGACGTGAACGCCGTCCGCGATCGTCTCGCCGGAAAGCGCGGCGATGAGTGCGTCGGCGGCGCGCATTCTGCCCTCGCCGCCCGCCAGGCGCTTGCGGATTCCGGCAAGCTCGCGCGGATCGACGACGACCCACTGCCCGCGATGGCGAACGAGCGATGACTTGTGCCGGGCCAGCGCTTCGAGCTCGCGCTTCGACAGCGCATGCTCGCCAAGCGCCGCTTCCCAATCGAACGACAGCATCTCCTCGAAACCGAAGCCGGCCGCACCCGACACGGCGCCGGCGGTCTTCGTCGTCGCGCCGACTTTCATCCGCAGGCGCAGGCGCCGCTGCCCCGCGGCGGTGAGCTCGGCCGGCACGATTACGCCGAAGCCCGCCTCGCCAAGGGCCGGCGCGCCTTCGCTCAAGAAAGTCCAGGCTACGGCAGGCGCGAGCTCGAGTCGTTCCGGTCTCGCTTCACCGAGACTTTCGCGGAGCGGGGGGAAGAGTCGCGCCGCTCGCCCCAATGCCTCGAGCAGCGATTCCTGCGGATCGCGAAACGCGCGGCCGAGCTTCGCGAGGCTTCGCCCTTTCGCACGCCACACCTTCGCCGCGTCGACGAGCAGGCTCGGATCGTCGGGCGACTGCAGCAGGAAGCGCAGCACGAAAGGGCTGTCGTTGTCCGCGGGCAGCTCCAGGCGGAAGCACGCGCGCAGGCGATCGCGCACGCCGAGCACCGGCCGGCTCCAGGAGTCGAGGTCGTCGACCAGCGTGCGCTCGGCGAAGCCTTGCGGCTCGAAGCTGTCGTCCCGGCCTTCGAGCGCCGCGAGCCAGCGATCTTCCCAGGGCCTGTGATCGTCGTCGGCCGGCGCGCCGCCGCCGTTTGTCTTTTGCTTCCGCCTGGTCGTGCGTGTCGACTTCGGCGCGATTGCCGGCCCCGCCCTCTCCGGCGCGGCAGGCCCGCCGTTCGCCGCGCGGACGAGCGTATCGATGGCCGCGTCGAGGAACGTGCGCAGCAGTGCCTCGGGCGCCCACACCAACCGCGAGCGCCCGGCGGCCGCCGGCACCGCGTACGCCGCGGGCGGCATGCTGCGCGCGATGTCATTTACCCGGCCGGCATCTTCGGACGTGTGCAACGCGGCCGCCCAGCGGGCGCGGACCTTGCCGTTAGCCCGGACGACGGTCGGCACGATGCGCTCGCGGCTCGTCAGGTCGAGCGCGAGCTTGCTCGCCAGGGTCCAGGACGCGACGGAGGCCGGCAACGCCGGGACTTCGGCCGCCGGCACGACAGCGAGCCGCGCGAGCGTATCGAAGAGCGGCAGCGCGCGGCCCTCGACGTGCCCGCGCTTACCCGGCGTGACGACGTTCGCCAGCGCCGGCGCGCCGAGCCCGGTCAGCGCGGCAGAGCGAGCCGCGGCGGATGCTTCGCCCCACAGAAAGAATTCGTTCCGATTCGGCAGATAGACCAATGGCATGGCGAGATGGGCGAGGGTTTTCTAGCGCAGATCGACCCGGGTGTAGCGTGCAAGCATACCGCAGGCAGTTTCATCGACGTTGATGCCGGTGCGTGACATTACACCGACGATACACGTTCGCCGGTCGGCTGTCCGGCGTCGACACGAGCGCGTTCCCTATCCCGGCTCTGGCGGCGTCGAAGCGCGTTTCCGCGCTCCTCGAGAAAGACAAGTCCTCCCACCGCAGGACGGTTTATCCAGGTACCGGGCGCTTGTTACAGCGGATCGACCTGAAGCGGGGTGTAGCGCGCAAGCGCGTCGAAGTCTGCGTCGGCATGAAGTACGGGGACCTCGGCGCGGATGGCGACTGCGGCGATGAGGCAGTCGATGAGCTTGCGGACGGTCGCGCCGCTTTGCCGGCAGGTTCGATACAGCACAGCCGCGTTCTCGTAATCTCCCGGGCCGGTTGGAACGACTGAGGCTCGCGCGAGCAATCGTCGGAGGTCGTTGAGGTGCTGCTCGTCTCGTGCGCCGGCGAGTAGCTCCATGCGAACCGGATCGCAGGTGGCGATGCGGGTTTCGAGCAGCGCGTCGACGCGTTCGCAGGCCGGACTGTCGGTGGCGCGGAGGAATTCAATCCAGGCCGACGTGCCGATGAGGATCACCTGGCGCGGCTCTGCCGCATATCGTCGAGGTCCCCTTCCCAGCCGGAGCCTCGCAGGCGGCGGGCTTCGCCCACGGTCAACGGCTCCGCCGCGAGGGTTCGAAGCGCGAAATTCACCGCTTCGCGCTTGGTGGCGAGGCCGTATCGATCCATTACCGCGCGACAGGCGGCGTCATCTATATCGATGCTGGTACGTGACATACGCCAACGATGCACCGCGGTCTTTCGGCTGTCCAGCCCCGGCTCGAGCATGGGGGTACGTGCGCCGCGTCCGTCTCATGCTCAAACCAACTGGCGGTCTTAAGCAGGTTCCTCAAGGTCATCGGCGTCGCCGATAACGAAAAGCCGAGTTCCTCCACGACAAATCGGGCGTTGCGCTTCCGGGCATCCGGAGATCTCTTTTTGCTCATGACAGCCGGATTCATCTCCGCGCCAGCCACTCTTGAGCCTGCGCAAGCGCGCTGACGACAACAAGCAACGAAACTTTGCCATGATGGAGATATCCAGCGGTCAGCTATCGTCGACACTGCCCGCATCACCGTGATCGCGGCAAGGTTCCAGCCATCCCCTTAGACGAATGAACGGTGGTTTCCGGGACAGTGCATCGCGGTCGATTGACCGCGCCGCGAATGCCACATGGTAAGTGGAAATACTTCCGCGGAGGGCCGCCTCGCCCGGTACACCTCCGCGGAGGGCTCGGCCACTCTCGATCCCTCCGCGGAGGGGCGGGCTGAGGGCCGCGCCGCGAAGTAATCGTCTTCGGTGGTCACATCTTCGTCGCGCATGTCCGCGGCGCGATAGCCGCAAGCAGGCACCGCGCGCCCATCCGGGCGCCGGAAGAACCAGCGGTCGCGATAATCCTTCTCGATGCGGAAGCCGCCCTCGTGCACCAGCGTGTGATGCTTCGAGCAGAGCAGCATCAGGTTGGCAAGGCTCGTCTCACCGCCCGCCGACCAGTGCTCGACATGGTGTGCATCGACGAAGCGCCTGCGCCCGCACCCGGGAAAGCGGCAGCCCCGGTCGCGTGCCCAGAGTGCCCGCTTGATCGCCTGCGGAACGACGCGACTCTTGCGACCGATGCTCAAAGGCTCGCCGTGCTCGTCCTCGACCAGGACCAGGCGGCTCGCATCGCAGCCGATGCGTCGTACCGATTCGATCGGCAGACCGGCCCGCCCTGCACCTCCGCGGAGGGCCGACTCGTCTACGTGCACGACCACCTGGTAGTGATCCGCCGTTACACCCGCGGCCGCGGCCTCGCCCTCGCCGTTCCCGCCGAGGTACGCCTTCGCCAGTGCGACCAGTGCATCCGCTCGCTGTGCCGCCCAGCTTTCCTCCGCGAGTTCCGGTGTCGATGACGCCGCCGCCACCACGGCCCGGTCCAGCGCCTTGTCGACGAGCTCGCCGGTCTCCAGCGGAAGCTCCACGGTGATCGTGATCGTCCCGCGCTCCGGATCACGCCGCAGACTCAAAGATCGCCGCGCGTGCGCGCGCACCGCCTCGTCGGTGGATGCGACCGTGCCGCAGCGCAGCTCCCGGCACCGCTCCTCGACGCGAGCCGCAGTCGTGCGCAGCGCGAACTCGATGAGCGCGTCCTCGTTCTCGCGTCGCGCCACCCGGGTGATCGCCCGCACTTTGGAATAGGAGAGTTCGCCGCTGGCAAAGGCCATCGCGATCGAGGGCAGCGTCTTCAGCGCATGCGCCACCCGCACCTTCTCGCGCGCGGCGCTTAAGGACAGATCGCAACGCCAGTGCAGCCAGTCGGCGCAGCTCTCGAAGCCCCAGCCGAGCCAGCCGGCGCGCTCGTCGAAGCGGCGGATCAGGATGAGGAAGTCGTGAGTCACGGCGTTCAGCCGCGCGGCGAGGGTGACGATGGCGCGGTCGAGGTCGTCGATGGAGGAGTCGATATCGCCAAGGACGACGGGCGGGGTGGCAGAAGCGTGGGCAAGCATCACGGCACACGGCGTCCGGAGCTCAATGACGTCGTGACGTACACCCTGTCGAGGGACAAACAGGGACGGCCGCGCGCCGTCAACGCCACGCTCGCCGGTGCGAGCCGGCCGTCGCGCACTGAGCGCAGGAGCAGGGCGCCGGCCATCCTCGGCGCGACCGTATTTCTGTCCGCCGTGGGGGCGGCCGTCCTGGTAGCGAACCTGTCACCGGTGATATTCCTGATCTACCTTGCCGCGAGCATAGTGACGTTCATCGCCTACGCCGTCGATAAATCTGCCGCCCGGAAAGGTCGCTGGCGCACCAAGGAAGGGACACTGCACCTGCTAGCCTTGATAGGCGGCTGGCCCGGCGCGCTGGTTGCACAAAGCGTGCTGCGCCACAAATCGCGCAAGCAGCCGTTCCGCGTGATCTTCTGGCTGACTGTTGTCCTGAATTGTGCCGCCCTTGCGTGGTTGTCGACGCCCGGCGGACGCGCCGCCATCGGTTGATGTGAAGCGAGGTTATTTACCGCGGGCACCGGATGAGCTGATCCGCACCGAGATGCAGGTAGAACGTCTGGTTCTTTCCCAGCGTCACGGGACCGCCCGCGGGGGCGAGTCGCCAGTAACCGGACCTCGGTCCCTTTCCGCCGCCTCGAGATACGCTCGTGGCGTCCGCAGCGACTCCGCGAATTCGGCGAAATAGCTGTTGGTCTCGTCGTCCACGCAGAAGACGTAGCAGCCCTTCTGCCCGCGAGTCATCAGTGTGCGATACGTATTCTTGATGATGCGGTCCCCGAGTGCGCGTGCCCGCACCGGGGCTTCCTTCAACAGCTTCTTGTAACCATGAATCGAGCGGTCTTGACCGGAGCGCTGGCCGGCATCGGTAATCACGCGCCCGTCTCGCACGATGAGGTCCGGCCCGATGATCACGCCGACGTAGTCCAACTCCAGTCCCTGGCAGGTATGGATACAGCCGATCTCCTCGACCGAATTCGGTGCGACGAGCCACAGCGAGCCGTCCTTGTCCAGGTTCCAGCGCTTTGCGAAGCCGTGCTTCTCGATGACGACATCCCTGATGGCCGGATCCTTCTTGCCCTTCCAGGCCCAGCAATAGCCGGCCACCACGCGCGCTTTGTTGGCGACGGCATTCTGTTTGACGATGACATCGAACAACTCATTGGGCGAGCCGCACACGCGGAAGTCGTACGCGATGCCCTCGAGTGTGGGATTCGCCGTTTCACGAATCCGGAGGGCGTGATCGACCCATGCCAGGTAACCGTCCGAGCCGTTACAGCGGAACTGAGATTCGAGGGCGAGTTCGGTGACCTCCGCCCCGCACAGCTCCGCCCAGCGGCGGATCTCGGCCTTCTCGCCGATGTCCCGGAGCGTTACCCGCTGGTCCTCGTCGATGAAGAAGACACTGAACCTGGCCGCCTGAATGATCTCCTTGACCTGGTTCTCGCCGGTGTTCTGGTACAGGCCGGACTTCTCATTGAGCCGATGTGCCTCGTCGACGACCAGTACATCCATCAGGTTGAGCGGGGTATCGACGTAGGCGCCGGAGCCCTTGAACAGGTTGCTTATGTGCGTCTTTGTGAACGACTTCGTCAGCCTGCTCTGGTAGACCTCCCGCGGCGCGGCATTGCGGGTCACGTAATGCACGAGACGACCTCGGCGCGTGAATTCCACCAGCAGGTTCACGGCGAGGACCGATTTTCCCGTGCCCGGCCCGCCCTCCACCAGCAGGACCTGCTTCCGGCCGTCGGCAGCCCTCTGCGACAGGGCAAGAGCGGCCTCGTAGACGACCTTCTGGTCGTCGATCATCTCGAACTCCCGGTTGCCCTGGAGCAGGGAAAGAAGGTGATCGACGAGGCTCTTCGATGGCCGCAGCCGTCCGTGATCGATGCGGTAGAGGATGCGCGAGCGATCGCCCCGGCGCACGTAACGGCACAGAAAGTCGCGGAGTGCCGCAGAATCATCCCGCAGGAACGCCGGTGCTTTCGCAGTGTGCGCGGCGTAGCATTCGGCATTGATCACGTCGCCTGCCGCGCAGTTGTGGAGGTAGGCACAGGCATGCAGTGAAATGTCGTCGTCCTGGACGGTGGCGTTGAAGTCCCGGATCAGCGCCGCGTACGTCCAGGCCTGGTACGAAGGATGCGTGACTTCCCGGACGGCGTTCCCCACCCAGGTTTCGACAATCGCGTCCTTTGCCGTAGCCCTCACGTCGGTCCATTGCTTGAGCTCGACGATGATGGCCGTGTCGCGATTGTCAGCATCCTGTCCGGTCAGGATGAAATCGACGCGCTTGGAGGTGAGCGGCACCATGTACTCGATCGCGACGCCGGCGTCCTCCGCGATCCCGCCATCCAGCAGTACATTGTTCATGTACTGCATGGAATTTCGCCACGAAGCGATCATCGATCGGCCGGCGCCGTGCTTCAATGCATCGAGAATCTTCTGTTCGATCTGGTTGGAAAATACGTCGCGCGTGAATTCGGCACGCGTCGCACTGTAGACGATCATTACGACCCCTCGTCCGGGTACTCGGTGTACTTCTTTGCGCTCCCCCGAACGCGCCCGGCCGGGTACTTCCTGGCATTGTCGGCAAGCTTGTCGCGAACCGCGGAGTCGATATCGACGCCGAGCCGGTCGGCGAGTCGGGCCAGGTAGATCTGCACGTCGGCGATTTCATCCCGGACCGCGGCGAGCGTTCTCTCGTCGAGATGCTGCGATTGCGTTTCGCTGAGCCACTGGAAGTGGGCGACGAGCTCTGCCGCTTCGGCGATCAACGCCATGGACAGGTTCTTCGGCGAGTGGAACTGGTTCCAGTCCCGTTCGTTCGCGAATGCCTCCAGCTCGGCGGCAAGCTGCTTGAAATCCATTATTGTGCCCTGCTGGTCGCGGTCGGTCGCCGGGTTCAAGCCACGGTCATGCTCTTGGGGTTATTTTGCCGCGGTCTTCTATCTATCTGAGTATAGCCATAAGCGACGCCAGACGTCGAAGGGCGGCGGCCGCAACAATTTAGTGCCTCCTGGGTGCCTGGTATCGATCAGGCCGGCCTAATGCAGCCTCCTGGCTGTCCGCCGTGTCGTCTCGAGGAATGCTTGTCGCCCCCGCATGGAAGCAGGATCGCAGTCTTGCCGTCCTTTCCGTGTTGGCCGGGCATTGATGTAACAGCGCGCAGGGGAGGCTTAACCAAGCACCTCCAGCCCTTTTCGCTCCACAAGACTCAACAGTTTCAACGAAGGGCCGTTAGGTTTCTTCTCACCACGCTCCCATTTCTGCACCGTGGAAGGACTGGTGTTCAGATAAGCCGCGAATACTGCCTGGCTGACCCGCAGTCGGGTTCGCAGTCGCTTTATTTGTGTGGCACTCAAGGTTTTTACCGGCTGCAGACACAGCGCATCGAACTCGCGCATGGTCCGGGCATCCATGATGCCAGCCTCGTGCAAGTCCCTCGCCGTCTCGTGTACGGTATCCAGAATCTTATTGGCCATCGTCGTTCACCTTGATCTCGATCAGCTTTTCCGCGCGAATCGCGTCAGCCAACGCTGGTGCCGGGTAATTCAGCAACTCTTTCGCCAGCACCTTCAAAGCCTCCAGTTGCTTGTCGCTGACATTGCTGCGTTCACTTTTCGCGAAGCCGTAGATGAAGAACGCCTTGTCGCGTTGCTTGAAGGCCAGCAGCGTCCGGGCACTTCCACGCTTACCGCGCCCGGCGAATGCCACACGTTTTTTGACTACCTGTCCGCCCAGCCTCGCATCGATCAAGTCTCGCTCCATCTCAACCACGGCGAACGCCAACGCGTCATCGCCGAGACCTTCGGCGCTCGCCCACTTCGCAAAAGACCGGGTTTTGAACGCCTGCATCGAGCGTGCCGACATTATGCCATATCTATAGCACTAGGTGCTATGGAGCCATTCGGTCTCTTTGTGCGCATATCCGGCATCATGTCCCCTCCCGCTGATATCGCAGATTCACCAGCATGATTTTTTTGTCTGCGCGATTCCGTATCTGAATGTCCGCCAAATCAGCGGATACGGGCGCCGCGTCCCGGTCCCGGGAATAAGACCGTATCCGCAGCGACACGGATACGGCCTCGACGCCTACCAGAGATACCTGGGCGGCCGTGATAGAGGCGGAAGAGCCTCATGGCCTCGCGGAACATCGCTTCGGCCAGGAAAGAGAGCCCGCGCATGCGCAGCTCCGGCGCGGCGCTGCTTTCCGTGGTGATGTCGCTGAACAGCACCGCCGCGCCCGTCAGCCGGTGGAGCGGCTCTTCCATCGCCTCCACGGCGTTTCTGTCGGGAAAGGAATCGCCGGTCTTTTCGCGTGTGAGGATGGCCTCGTGAATTTGTACTTCGAGATCGCCGGAGAACTCTTCGGCCGCGTCGTCCGATGCACCCTGTCGGTAACACGATGAGCTGCCCATCGCGCTGGTCAGTGCTCAGCGGCGATGTCGCGAGGCAAAATGTCTCCGAGCATCCGATTGGCCGCCTAAACCAGCCGGGCCAGCGGCCGCCAGTCCGGATCAGGCGCGCAATTGCGAACAGAGCTCGTCAATGAGGCGGTCTAGATCGTCTCGAGTATCCTCGTCGTCATACCTGCCCTCCGGCTCCTCGGGAGGCGGTCACCTCCCCCGCCGCGCGCCGTTTCGCGCACGCTTGTCCTTGACGAACCGTACCTGGACCCGATACCCGAGCGCAGCGGCATAGCGCCTGAGCGTGGCAATCGTCGGTGAATGTTTTCCGATGGCTGTTTCCATCCTGGCGATGGCGGATTGCGTCGTGCCGATCCGCTCCGCCAGCTCCGCCTGCGTGAGACCGGCTTCCGCGCGCGCTTTCAGGATTTCGTCCAGCAGCTCGAATTCCTCCGCGAGGTTGTCGTACTCGTCGCGCACCCCGGGCTTTGCCAGGGCGCGGGCTTTGAATTTCTCAAGTTTGAATTTCTCACGTTTGAGTTTCTCAAGGCGGCTGCTCATCCGTTGATCTCGCTTCACATCTTGCATTCGTCTGCGGGCAATATCGAGTTCTTCCGCGGCGTCTTCTCCGATTTCTTGATGTACTGATGCAGCATCACGATGCTGCGTCCGCGGCGCGTGCAATAGAATATCCGCACGATACCGCCGGGTCCCTTCAATCTCGAGATCGTCCGAGAGATCTTCGGCCGCGTCGTCCATCTCCGTGCCGTTCTTTTCGTCGTCCTCGTTCATGACGGCCTGCCGGGCTCCGGCACATTGCCAGGTCTGAGTCTCCTCGCGGTGTGTCTTGAACCTGGCCTGAAGAAAATCGTTAAGCTACGCGCAGCTTCTCGGTAAACTCCGTCCGCCTCGACATTGTAATAAGCAGATTCTGCGTCGCTCTTGTCATTGCAACATACAGCAACTTCGCATCCTCCTCGCTTCGCTCCGCGCTCGACCCCAGGTATCCCACGCCACACGCCGCCACCGTAGCGAACTCGAGGCCCTTGCTACTGTGCATGGTCATTAACTTGACGGTATTTTCTTCCGGCTTGAATTGCATCTTCGATTTGCGATCTCGAAGCAGGGATACAGGTATTCCCGCCGTCCGGAGATTCTTTGCAAGGTCAAGCCCCATCCATTGCTGGCTGTACGTGGCGCACATATCCGCCCACGGCATTCCCCGCTTTTCGTGAAGTTTTATGAAGACGCTCACGACATGCGCGACTTCTTCCTCGAAGGACTTGAACTCCTTGACAACCGGCAACGGACCATGACGCCCGGCGGCGGTGGGCTCAATGATTGGAACGAGATCTTCGTCGCAATCATTCGGCTTGAGGTAGCTGCTGATAAATCGGTACGCGAAGTTCAGAATCTCATCGGTGTTTCGATAGTTAAGCTTGAGTATGGTGGTTCGACCGCGCGCCTGAATTCCTACGCTGGACAACGTGAAAGTGAGATCGCCCCTGCTTTTGTAGATCGATTGAGTATCGTCGTACAGCAGCAAAAGCGACTCCGTCTCGGGGTCCACCATGCCAGAAACAAGCCGCAGCCATTCGGGCTTCATGTCGTGGCCTTCGTCAATCAGGACGGCTCCGTACTGGCCTCGCGGAATGGCGCCTTTCTCGACGGCCTTGATGACGGCGTCGACCATCCGGTCGAACCGCTTCCCGGAAGTCTGGGGCAGCTCGATGTGGAAGCGTCGCAGCATTTCCCCGCACCAGTCGTGAAAATGATAGACGTTGACCTTGTCACTAATTTTCTGCTCGCGTGTCAACGCTTTCAGCCGCGCAGCCAGCGCAATGTTGTAGCAGAGAACCAGGATCGGTTTGTGAAGTAGTTGCGCCAGATACAGGCATCGGTAACCGAGAATCATGGTTTTTCCGGAACCGGCGACGCCGTGAATAACGCGATGGCCGCTTCCAAGGCTTCGGGCGAGCCTTTCTTGCCGATAGTCCATGATCTGGATCAGATCAGGCACTCCGATGTCGGCTGAACTGTTCTCGCTTTCGCTGTCGAACAGTCCTGATTGGGGGGAGCCATTGATGCGCAATTCAGGAAACAGATGCCATCGAACCCTGTCGATCTGGGGCAACGTCAGCTTCCTGGAGAACTGAACATTAAACATGTCCCAAAGACGTTTCTGGAAATCCTCTGGGTCAACGGACTTGTCCATCTCGTCCCGGCAGATAACCTGATGCTCCGGTAGAACCTCCGGAAGATCCGTATCCAGGAATTGTTTCCGCGTGATGCTGCTGAGCACGACGCCAAAACCGTATGGCATCAGGAGTTTGCCCTTGAACCGCCCGTCCTGGTGCACAAGCTGAGTGTCACTCTTCAAACGATCGATCAATCGGTAAGTACACTGCCGTACTTGCGCCAGCGGATTAGCGACCGTCTTCAGGCCGCTACTCGTTAGTAGCTCTACATTGCATTTGTCGATCTTGCGAATCGTCGATAGCTTCCAGTCCTTGACCTCCTGGATTAGCAAGCCGCGGCCGGGATGCAGAATGAGGAAGTCCGCATAGCGTGGCCGACCGCCGACCGGCAGGTCGTACCAGCACAGATAATCGTCCTCCAGGTGGCTATTGAGCAGTTTGGCGAAACGTGCTTCGCCTGCCTGCATTCGATTGATGCAACTGCTGAGCGACGGGACTAGTGACGCCATTGGAGTATCCTTGCACAATCGAACCGCTTTTCAACGTTATTCAATAACTTGCATACCGGCATTGCTCAAGGTACCAGCGCACAAAATGGACGAAGGTTTGCCGCCCCTCCTCCGAAACGCCGCACGGGGTGCCTTATTGGAAAGTTCCTGGTCGACTGCTCGCAGTCGCGCAAGCTTCACGCTCGCCGCCGTGCTACCTGTTGCCAGGTGGATGAATCGAGCCGTAGCGGACCGGCATACGGCGGTCCTTCGTCGATAACCTCGAGGTGCAATTCCCAAGGCACAGTTCTATCAAACTTACGAGCAAACGATACAAGGTTGAGCCAGCCGTATCGTCCGGCCGATGAACCCGCCGCGAAGGTTTCGTCGACTACCAACGTGAAAGGTAACGTTTGCCAAGATTCAAACGGGTGCGCGCCGGCCGATACTGGCCTGGCTCGGTCGCACGGAAAGTCGCAGCCCGTAAGCTGCAAGGATAGCGGCCAGTGTATCCAGTCGCGGATTGCCCTTCTTCGACAGCGTGCGATACAGCGTTTCGCGTGACAGTCCGGTTTTGTCCGCCAGCGCCGCGATCCCGCCGGCCGCATCCGCAACGGTACGCAATGCGGTGGGCATGGCGCGTGGATCGCCCTCCGAAAGCATCTCTTCAATATAGGCGGCGATTTCAGCCTCACTCTTAAGGTGGTCCGCCGCGCGGAACGGTACGCTCGCGGGCTTTATAGTCCTTCCAGTATTCATGGGCCCTCTCGATGTCTTTTGCCTGATTGCGCTTGTCGCCTCCGCAAAGCAGCAAGATCGCCGCCTTGCCGTTCTTTGCGTAGTACACGCGGTAACCAGGACCGTGATCGATGCGCAGTTCGCAGACCCCGCCGCCAACGTTTCTCCAATCACCAAAGAGGCCGACGCTCAAACGGTCTATACGCGCAACGATTCGGGCGCGTGCCCGTCCGTCCCGCAGTTCGTCCAGCCAGTCCGCAAACGGCACGCTGCCGTCGGCCGCCTGATACTGGCGGACCCTCACAGCGGTCATTGTAGCTTAAAAGCTACGGGCAGGAACAGCAAAACCCGCGGCATCGATCGGTCTTTTGTGCGCTGATCCAGCATTTACGCGCCCTACCCGCTGATATCGCAGATTCATTAGCATGATTTTTTTGTCTACGCGATTCCGCATCGGAATGTCCGCGAAATAAGCGGATACGGACGGCGCGTCCCGGTCCCGTGAATGAGGCCGTACCTGCAGCGACACGGATACGGCCCCGACGCCTACCAGAGATGCCTGGGCGGATGGCCGTGATAGAGGCGGAAGAGCCTCAGGGCCTCGCGGAACATCGCCTCGGCCAGGAAGGAGAGCCCCCGCATGCGCAGTTCCTTACCGGGAGTGCTTTCCGTGGTGATGTCGCTGAACAGCACCGCCGCGCCCGTCAGCCGGTGGAGCGGCTCTTCCATCGCCTCCACGGCGTTTCTGTCGGGAAAGGAATCGCCGGTTTTTTCGCGTGCGAGGATGGCCTCGTGGATTTGTACTTCGAGATCGTCCGAGAAGTCTTCGGCCGCGTCGTCCGTCTCCGTGCCGTTTTCTTCGTCGTCCTCGTTCATGACGGCCTCCCGGGCTCCGGCGCGATGCCGGGCCAGACGGAGGCCAGTGCCGGGGCGCTGGGTCCGGTTAACAATCGTGTGCGGTTTGTGATAGATGGTGGCTTAGCCATGCCCACCTCCTAAGCAGGTTGGTTTGGTCAGGCTCGGCGGGGTGTTCGTTGCACCCTGTCGGGCCGCTTGAGTTACATTTTTAATGTAACATGCTAAGCTTGTGCTGACAACACTAGAAATGTAACTTCTGCCGATGGCAGATATTTCCCCCGCCCAATGCCGTGCGGCACGCTCATTGCTCTCGTGGCGGCAGGATGAACTTGAAGCGGCGTCGGGCGTTGCCAAGAAGACAATTGCTGATTTTGAACGCGGCGCCCGAACGCCGCGCGCAGCGACGCTAGCTACAATCAAAGTTACCCTTGAAGACGCAGGCATCGAATTCATCGATGAAAATGGCGGTGGCGCCGGGCTGCGGCTACGCGGTGCTCCTCAAGAAGGTTGAACGGGAAGCGTAGTTCCGGCGCCGTGTCCGTCCGTGCAGATCCCATAGTGGATTCCACCCTGCGGACTGAGCGCAGGAGCAGTGCTCCAAACGTGCTCTGTGCCGCGATGTTTCTGGCACCATATGCGCTTCGGTCCTCTTGGGAACCCTGATGCGGCAGCGCGAACCCGCTAACCCTCGCTGCTTGAACGACAGGCCTGGATCCACTTATAGAATCGGGTTTGACTCCCCAAGCAAATGGGGCCACATCTTATGTCGGCCATAGAAAAAATCGAGCTCGGAACCAAAAATGGCCAAAACGAATAATGACCCCATCGCCGGCAGCGCAAGTTTTCGCGCTAGATCACGCATTCTTGAGCTGTTGGGCAACCAGCTCATTGGTAGTGATCAACTTGCAATATTTGAGCTGGTCAAAAATTCCTATGACGCGGACGCGTCGCTGGTGCATGTGAAGTTGCTTGATCTCGACACTGACGAGAGGCGCATCATCGTACTAGACGACGGCGAAGGAATGGACCTTGAAACCATCCTAAACGTCTGGTTGCAACCCGGGCATGACTTGAGATATCGACAAAGATCTGCCGGCCAGCGCACTCCCCTATTCAATCGCTTACCTTTGGGTGAAAAAGGTGTAGGTCGCTTTGCTGTACACAAGCTTGGCGAACACATCGACCTCGTAACACGTCGAAAGGATGGATCTGAGTACACGGTATCGATTGACTGGAAGGAAATACTCAAGAAAGACTTTCTTGATCAAATCTCTGTTCCAGTATTAGAGAGTAAGGAGCCCATCCTTTTTGGGGGCAGAAATCATGGAACTCAAATTTCTATTAGCCGTTTGCGACAGACGAAATGGACACGGGGGGACGTCCGTCGAGTCGATCGGTTGTTGACAGCGCTGAACTCGCCGTTTGACCGGCCCGAAAAGAGTCACCCGCTTGAATTCCAAGTAATGCTCGAAGCGCCTAGTCGCGAAGACTGGCTTGCAGACATTCCCGACGCTGACGAACTGATCCAATCGGCTCCTTGGCACTTTGCGTTTAGCTTGGTCGACGGCCGATTTAGCTGGCAATACGAATTTCGACCACCCAGCAGATCTGGGATAGCCGGAAGGATACTTCAGGAGAAGGATGCAGATTTGCTTCTTCCCAGTACGCCCGGCAGTCGTAAACGGGTCGTCGCTCATAAAGACGACCTAGATGGTATCGGTCCCATATCAGGCCAGTTTGCAGCACCCTCACCTGTCGCGGGCGTCATTTGCCACCACACGATCATCACCCCGTGCGCCCCCGGTGCATCTGGACTGCTTCTGAAATGAATTCAGACTACTTTCTACAGCGGCCGACCACGTCACCCTCGAACCCGCTATACAGCGATTTGAAGTCTTTGATGACCTCTATGTATCCCGAGCAATCAGCAAACTTTCGCCACCAGGACAAGCTCTACGCCTGCGGGTGAGTTCAACAACTCAAGTAGATTGGACGGTACCCTGCATCCTCGTGGATACCAATTTTCAACAGAATGGTTTCTGTATACCAGCTGGACGTCTTTCGAACAACGCAGAGAACTATCGCACATGCCAAACGCTGTAAACCTCTCCGGTCAGTTTTACGCAGCGTACAAGGCTGCCAATTTGTCTTTTGGTGCCGCCACTTTTTCATGCGCCGAGGACACTGTATCCGATCTGTTACAGACGGCAACAACGTCTGACAACCCGGCAATGCTTTTGGGCAAAGTGCAAAGCGGTAAAACACGGACGTTTATTAGCATTCTTGCTCTGGCATTTGACAATGGATTTGATATTGCCATCGTGCTAAGCAAAAATTCACGAGCGCTGATCGAACAGACCGCCAAGCGACTAAATAGTGAATTTATGATGTTCATTGATGATGGCGAGCTTGAAATTTACGACATTATGCACGCACCGAGTTCGTTCGGCGCATTTGAGCTGGACTCGAAGCTAATCTTCGTGGCTAAGAAGCAGAGCGATAATCTCCGTCGCCTAATTGGTTTGTTTAAGACTAATCCAGCAATGTCGAGCAAACGGACGATCATCGTTGACGACGAGGCGGACAATGCCTCAATAGGCTACTCGAAAAAAGCCGGTTTAATAGAAGCTAGAAAAATTTCTACCCAAATAAATGGACTACGCTCTGAAATTGCGAACACATCTTTCTTGCAGGTCACCGCAACTCCCTATTCGCTTTACTTGCAGCCTACGGAGGTAGAAGTAGCTAACGTCATTTCGTTCAGGCCAACCCGCCCGGCCTTTACTAAGCTGGTGCCAGTACCAGCTGATTATGTTGGCGGTGAGACTTACTTTGGCGAGTCGGCGCGTAGTGAAACAGACACACTCGAAAGCCTGATCCACCACACGGTTGATCATCGGGAATTTGATCGGCTGAAAAAGCCGGACGCCAGGTCGTTCAAGTTAGACGACGCCTTAACCGCGGCTCAGATCAAGGGTTACCGCACTGCGATGGTGAACTTTATTGTGGGCGGCTGTATTCAGAGAATCAATACAACGGCGGCCGGCGGGAAACCCAAAAAGTTGCGCTATTCGTTCTTGCTTCATTCAGAAGCGGGGAAGGAGGCTCATAAATGGCAAGAGAAGCTTACTTCGACAATAATAGCCAAACTAAAGGCGGAGGCAGAAGCGAATAGCTCATTGTTTGTTGAGCTTGTAACCGCATCTCATATCGATTTTTGCCGTTCACTGTTACTCGCAGGCCAACCAGTCCCGACGCTGAGCGAGGTACTGACAGCTGTTACCGAAGGCCTCGCTGGCGAGCACATCACCATTACAAAGGTTAATTCTGACGACGACGTTGCAGCGATGCTCGATGGGACCGGCCAATTGAAGCTCCGAAGCCCGCTCAATATTTTCCTCGGAGGCCAAGTCCTTGATCGTGGTGTCACCCTCGCAAACCTAATAGGTTTCTATTATGGGAGGCGTCCAAATAAGTATCAGCAGGATACAGTGCTTCAGCATTCGCGAATGTACGGTTATCGACGAAATGAGTTAGCTGTTACCCGATTTTACACATCAAAGGCCATTCGCTATGCGATGACTCAGATGGAGGACTTTGACGCATCACTTCGGGCAGCAATTGAGGCCGGAGGTGATCGGGCGGTTCAGTTCATCCGCAAGGCAGCTGATGGCTCAATCGTTCCCTGTAGCCCAAACAAGATACTCGTAGCCACAACCCAGACGTTGCGCCCTCACAAGCGAATCCTTCCGATCGGGTTCCAGACGGGCTACAGGACAGGTTCCAACGGTATAGGAAAAATCATTGAATCTATTGACTTTAAGGTAAGTAGCCTTTGCGGGTTTCAGGCGGAGAACCCGAAGCTCGTGGCACTTCACACAGCCATGGAGTTCCTGAGCCTCATCGAGCCGACCTTGGACTTCCCGGAAGACGACGCGCCTCCTTTCGATTGGGACGGAGCAAGGGCTGCGCTCGCGCATTTAAGCAATCAGCACGCTATTCCGGCAGAGCGCGGGAAGGTACTCATGTGGGCAGCAAAGGACCGCAACTCGGGTCGCTTCGCTAGCCAAAGTTCACACGCTACCTACATTGAAACTCCAGACTCCGAAAAGACCGAGGGCCAGCTCGCAAGAACCTATGCGACTGAACATCCTGTACTTTTCTTATTGCGCCAAAATGGTAGCGAGGACAAAGGCTGGCGGGGAACACCGTTCTATTGGCCCGTGATACGTGCTCAAGCCCGAACTCCCACTGCCATATACACCGCGGAAACAATTGGGTAAACCGCCTATGCCACGCAGGAAAAAGGCCAGTCGATCCGCGAATGGAAAAGTCGGGGAATCAGTCGCATCTATCAAATACGCCGCCAAACGAAAGAACATTCCGCCCGCGGGGTTGGAGGCGCAAGGAGTTGTTCGAGATGCGCCGAAGCCCCGATATGAATGCAACCTCACCTGCCCCCGATCTACGCTCAGCCGCGGAGGCATTGAAAGCGGATAAGCTGCCGGAGCTCCTTGCGATTGCGCGGCAACGCGCGCTATCTGCAGGAAGCAAAGCTACTGGCTAAAAGCCTTCAGACGACATGAGCCGTGGCTGGAGTGGAGCGGCAAGCGCGAGAAGCCGTGGTTCGAACCAAACACAGAGGGGTACTTCCATGAGCAAACCTATTTGCGTCATCGCCGGCATCGGAGAAGGCAACGGCGCAGCCCTCGCGCGCGCATTTTCAAACGAGGGCATGGCCGTGGCGCTCCTCGCGCGAGGAACCGACTTCTCAAAGGAGCTCGCAAAGGAACTCCCCGACAGCCGCGCCTACGCCTGCGACGTCTCCGATGCCGCTTCGGTGGCGGAAACCTTCGACAGCATCCGCAACGAAATGGGCGATCCCGAAACCGTGGTGTACAACGCCGGTTCCGGCGTCTGGGGCGATGTCGAGAGCATCGATCTCGAAGGCTTCGAGTCCAGCTGGCGGGTGAATGCCTACGGCGCGCTCGCCGTGAGCCGCGAGGTCATCCCGAACATGAAGGCCGCCGGCCGCGGCAGCATCATCTTCATTGGAGCGACCGCCTCGAAGCGCGGCGGACCGAAGACCGCGGCGTTCGCTCCGGCCAAGGCGGCGCAGCGCAGCCTCGCCGAGTCGATGGCGCGCACACTGTGGCCACAGGGCATCCACGTCGCGTTGATCATGATCGACGCGGTCGTCGACCTGCCGGGGACCCGCCGGAACATGCCCGACAAACCGGACGACTTCTTCCTTAAGCCCGCCGACATGGCGGCAAGCGCCGTCTGGCTGGCACGGCAGCCGCGCTCCGCCTGGACCTTCGAGATTGAGGTCAGGCCGTTCGGGGAGAAGTGGTGATAATGCTCTGGCGCAGCCGACAGTCCAGAGAAATTTCATTGCCGCGAATTCTCAAGATCGTTCCGATCCTGCTGTTCCTTGCGAGCGCGTCGACCTTCGCGGCGCCGCGTGAACCTTTTGTCATCGCAATCGAGGGCGAGTCCGTGGAGGCCGCGACGGCCACGGAGGCACAGACGGTTTACGGGGATCCCCCGGTGCCGCTGGTGCGTAACGTCACCATCCCCACCCTCACCGCGTTCCTGCCCGACCCGGCCGAGGCCACCGGCACGGCGGTCATCGTCGCGCCCGGCGGCGCCTACATCATGCTCGCCATCGCGCACGAAGGCACGGACGTCGCCCGCTGGCTTGCCGGACGCGGCGTTGCGGCGTTCGTACTGAAGTACCGCACGGCGCCGATGCCGCCGACGGATGCGGGATTCAAGGCCATGCGCGACAGGCAGATGCGCGAGCCCGGACTGCTCGGGCCGATCATCGAGGCGCAAGCACCGATAGCGATCGCCGACGGCAGGGCCGCGGTCAAGCTGCTCCGCTCGCGGGCTGCCGAATGGAACCTGGATCCCCATCGAATCGGCATACTCGGCTTCTCCGCCGGCGGCGGCGTTGCCACGGGCACGGCGACGCACTACGAAGCCGATGAGCGTCCCGACTTTGCCGCTCTTATATATGGTGCAGGAGTGCCCGACACGATTCCCGACGATGCCCCGCCGCTTTTCATCCTCGCCGCCGCGGACGATCCAGTCGTCCCTGCCACACGCAGCACGGAACTCTTTTCGCGCTGGCGGGCGGCCGGCCATTCCGCGGAACTGCACCTCTATTCGAGGGGCGGCCACGGCTTCGGCATGCTCGAGCAGGGATTGCCGAGCGATCGCTGGATCGAGACGTTTCATGCGTGGCTGGTAGCGCTGGATTGAGGATCCTCTGCCATGAGCACAGGATCATCACCGGTGCCGCTGCGATACGGTCCTGCCACAAGGATCATCATGAATTGCGACTCGATGTATTGAAAATGTGAAGGGCTGCGACGGCCTCGACATCGTGCTGGGCGGCGGGCGGCAGGAATTTTTCGGCAGCGACCGCGGCGGTACCCGGCGCAAAACGGACGACGACCTGGTGCAGCAGTGGCTGGGCGGAGCGGCGGACCGGCGTTACGTGACCACCGCAGCGGAACTCCCATTGCTCGTGCCGAATGACGAAGTGTTGGGGCTCTTCGGCGACGGACACTTGAGCTATGTCGCCGAACGCGCGGCGGGACGGAACCTGGCTCCTCTTTCTCAAGTCGTTTCGAGGAAATGATTCCGCGGAGGCGTGGCCGTCCGCTGAAGTCACACAGGTGTGTGATTTCTACATAGAGATAGGGCTGGGAGAGGAGTCGAGGCCTGAAGAGTCGGGTGTCAAGTCGAGATCAGGATGGTCCGTTCAGTTTCCCGCCTTGTTCACGCCGTGTGAACAGATGATATTAGTGAACGAAATATCTGCCAGTTTTCGCGACCGACGAGTCGTGACGCGAGGAAACCAGTTTCTATATTACTGATGTAATTAATGAATATTTTTGCCGCATCCTTGACATACCTTCGGTTCGCAGCATATTGTTCAGTAAATCCATGCGTTCATTATAGATGAACAAGACGTGTTATTGAACATGAACCAGCCGACCTTCGAAACCTTGATCCTCGAGAAAATTCTCACGGTCTTTCAACGGCTTACGCCTATCAGAGCGCAGTTCGAACGCCAGCTCGTCGTTCCACACGCGCGTGACAGGAATGTTGTAGACGCCCTCCTGCACCTGAGAATGCCAAATGGTCGCGCCGCGGGGCCCTTTGCCGTCGAGGTCAAACGCCGTTTAGACAAAGCGAACCTGGGCCAAATCGCTCTTCAAACTCCGAAAACGGGCCTTCCGACCATCATTGCCACGGAATACGTCAATCCCAAATTGGCCGAAGTCCTGGTGCAGCGGAATATCCCGTTTCTCGATACCGCCGGCAATGCCCTGATAAACGCGGACGACATATTTGTGCTTGTTACGGGGCGCAAGATCCCCACCGAAGATCGACAGGCGAGAGCTCCCGCCCGCGCGTTCCGTACCGCAGGCCTCAAGCTGATACTCGCACTGCTGAATGATCCAGATCTTCTGAATGCTCAATACCGCCACATCGCCCAGGTAACCGGCGTTGCCTTGGGAACAATTACCAATGTCTTCAACGATCTCGCAGAGCTCGGATACTTACAGACGGTTGGTAATCGACGGCGACTGCGCAATTTTGACGATCTGGTACACAAATGGGTGGATGCATACATAGAAAAGACCCGCGAGAATCTGGTTATCGGCAGGTACACCGCCGAGCTTGCCGGAAGGTGGCCCGATACAGTCCTGGAACCACTGGATGCCTGGTGGGGAGGCGAGGTTGCCGCAGCAAAGATGACGGGCTATCTCAAACCCGAGACAACCACAATATACGTCAATCAACCGGCCGGCCGCGTGCAGGCAAAGTTGGGATTGCGAAAGGACCCGAACGGAGTGGTCGAGCTGCTCAAAGCTTTCTGGCCGATCAAAACAGTCGTTGCTCACGGACCCTACGCCCCACCAATAGTCGTCTACGCGGATTTGCTGGCCATTGGTGATGATCGAACCATAGAAACGGCGAGGATGCTGTATGAGAAGTACATCGCTATCGATCGCCGGCAAGATTAACCCGATCACCCGGACGATCTATCATGACATCCATGCTGCCACGGAATCGGTTGGCGTCGATTGGCTGGTCGTTGGCGCAACTGCGCGTGACATGGTGTACCAGGCCGCGTTCAACGTAAAGATCGCCCGCGCAACTGCTGACATTGACTTTGCCGTCCATGTCGAGGATTGGGCTACGTTCTCGGCAATCACTGAAGCGCTGATAGGAGAGTACGGTTTTTCACCAACCAGATCTGCTCACCGCCTCAAGCTGCCCGCTTCCGATCTTTGGGTCGACATCATTCCTTTCGGTGCAATCGCCGGAGACGACGGCAAGTACCGTTGGCCGGATGAACCCGAGAAAGAGATCTCGATACTGGGATTCCAGGAAGCGCTGGAGACTGCGGTAATGTGCCGCATCGACGATAGTCCTGTACTGGATCTGAAGATTGTTCATCCAGCCGTCTTGATTATGATCAAGATCATCAGTTGGTGTGATCGGAAACACTACAAGAGAACTGATGCGCAAGACGTCGCCTATGCCATGAGCTATTACACGCTGTTGGACGGCAACGATACCCGCGTTTATGACGACCCGGCGCTGTACGAAGGAGACCTCGAGATGGGAACGATCGGCGCGCGACTTGCAGGACGCGACCTCGCGTCACTGGCACGCGGGCTCGCTCTCGATACGGTAAGGGCATTTGTTCAACGAGAGATTGATCTTGGGGACGAGAGCGAGTTTCTGGCCGACATGATGCGAGGATCGACGAAACTGTTCGCTGACAGGCGTCTGTACCGCGACCTGCTGCCTAATCTGGCTACGGGGATCGATGAGCAGTCCGAAGCACACGCCAGATAAGGATACGCGATCGAGCGCGCTACTTGCCGGCCGAGCCCCGATCGGTGATCTGCGCCTGTGGTTTGTATACGGCATCCTCGGCGTGCCACTGTAACACCCGCGTAAACGCGCGGCCGGCACGACCGAGCCTTCGCTCCCCGGGATGACCGTGGCCTCCATCGACCGGTCGCACCTCTGAGCATAACCGCAAAATCAGCACACATTCGTGCCTCGACGTACGTTCCAGACTTCCATGCAGTACCCCCTTTACATGCATGGAGGTTTGTCGTGCCTGGCAGTGCGGCAGCGAAAAGTCCTGGAGATGGTCCTGGGCGGGCGGTCGGACGCAAACTTGGCGTTTTCGGATTTGCTAAACTTGCTGCATGCATTGGGCTTTTCGCAGCGTATAAGTGGCAGTCACCCACGTCTTTTGGAAGGAGGGCGTGATCGAGATAATGAACCTGCAGCCCCGAGGGTCAAAAGCGAAGCCCTATCAGGTAAGGCAGGTTCGACCGCCTTGGAGCGAATGATGACCAGCCGCTATGAAATCATCATATTCTGGAGCGAGGCAGACGATTGCTTCGTTGCAGAAGTACCTGAACTCCCGGGCTGTATGGCGGATAGACGGAGCTATCAAGAAGCGGCCGCTAACGCCGAGGTGGCAATGCAGGAATGGATCGCTACGGCAACGGAACTGGGCAGAACAGTTCCGGAGCCCAAAGGCCGCCTGCAGTACGCGTAACAGCAATACGGGAACTTGCCGCGAGCTGGGACAATGGTGGCATCATGATGAAGGTCTTCGGGTGGCAGGCCGGAGATCCCGCGGGCGATATGAAACGAACTTGGCTTCCCTCTCTCAAGTTGTTTCGAGGAAATGTTTCCGCGGAAGCGTGACAGAACATCCGGCTCGCCGTGACGCCGACCAGGCACCGCAACATTCTGGCTGTCGCTTGCGGCGCTCGCCGCGACGCACACTGTCTGGTTGCGGTCAGAATCCTGCCTATACATCAAGTGGATCGGCACCCACGAGGAATATGACCGCATTAACGTAAGAGAAGTGAACCATGAAGAATGAATTGAAGCCGATCCGTTCGGAAAAAGACTATGAAAGGAGTCTGGCAGAGGTCGATCGGCTTTGGGGAGCAAAGGGTGGCACACCGGACGGCGACCGCCTTGACGTGCTCGCGACGCTGATCGATGCCTACGAGGCGCGGCACTATCCGATGGATCCCCCTGATCCGATCGAGGCGATAAAATTCCGCATGGACCAGCAGCTCGTCGCACTGGATTGAGGAACGAAAACTGGCTTCGACGCCTGGTGAACCGCGGTACAATCAACAGCCTGTCGCGGAAAACAGTGAGTGGGCACGACGTCATGCTGCTTGATAGCCTTCATGCCAAGAGAAACGCAATCGAGAGCGCCCGCAGAGAATTCGGGGCGCGTCGAATTCGGGTCTTTGGATCCGTCGCACGCCGCGAGGAGCGGCCGGACAGCGACGTGGACTTTCTCGTCGACTTTCCACGGGGCTATGACCTTTTCCGCCAACGGCTGCCCCTGACGGAGCGCCTTGCCGAGATTACAGGCAGGCGTCCGGATGTGATCCCGGAGCACGAGCTGAATCCCCACCTGCGCGAGGCAATTCTTAAAGAAGCCGTCGACCTGTGAATGGAGCTTGACGAAGCTGCAACCACACGGACGTAGTGGAGTACGCCCCGCGCCAGCCTACCGCTCCCCGAACGCCGCCAGCACCGCCCCGTAGATCCGCATCGCATCCCACAGATTTTGCAGGCGGATGTTCTCGTTCTCCGCATGCTGGTTGTTGTCGTGGTTCGCGAGCGGCAGGATGACGATCGGTGCGGACAGCCGGCTGCCGAATTCGTGCAGCGGCAGGCTGCCGCCCATCGACGGCGTCACAATGAGGTCCGGTGCGATGCGGCGCATGAGCCGGGTGAGCCGTGCAGCCATCGGATCGTCGAGCGGCGTTCGCAAAGCGGGATAGCCGGATCCCCAGTCGAGCTTTGCCACCCGTGCATGCGCGCGGAGCGTGGCCGCCGATGGTTCTTCATGAACGATATGGAACCCTTCCCCGGCCACGTGCGATTCCAGCAGCTCGCGTACCCGCGCCGGCGTCTGGTCCGGGACGAGCCTCAAGTCGAGCGACGCCGTCGCGGACGAGACGATGACGTTACGGCCCTTCTCGCCGACACCGCCGGCGTGTACGCCGCGAACGTTGACTGCAGGCTCTGCGATCAGCGCCTCCAGGGGCTCGCCGCCGCCCTCCGGGGTATGCACCGACAGCTCGTCCTTCAGTGTTTCGGTCGTGTCGGGCATGTTCGCGACAGCATCCCGCTCCAGTTCGCCAAGCGGCACGACATCGTCGTAGTAGCCGTCGATCAGGATGCGGCCGGTGTCGTCGCGCATGCTGACGAGCAACCGGGCGAGCTGCATGATCGGGTTCGGCGCCCAGTTCCCGTAGTGCCCGGAATGCAGTGGCCGCGTAGCGCCGTAGGTCGTGATGTCGACGGTTACATCGCCGCGCACGCCGAACACGAGCTGCGTGCGGCGGGAGGCATGCATCGGCCCGTCGCAGAACAAGAGGACATCCGCATCGAGCAGATCCTTGTGCTCGTCGATGATCCGACCGACCGTCGGCGAGCCCCGCTCTTCCTCGCCGTCGAGCAGGAGCTTCAGGTTCACCGACAGTTCGATATCGTTCGCCGCGAGCGCATCCAGCGTATGCATGAGCGCGACGATCGGCATCTTGTCGTCGCCGGCCGAGCGCGCGTACAGGCGCCACTCGGGGTCGAAGTGCCCGTCGACTTTCTCGAGATCGATAGGCTTGCCGCCGGCCGGGAGCGGTGCGTCCAGTAAGGTGGGCGAAAAGGGCGGATAGGCCCAGTCCTCCTCCTGCACTGGTTGGCCGTCGAAGTGCGCATATATAAGTATGGTCTCGGCAGCACCGGGCACGGACAGCTCGGCGTAGATGTATGGCGCGCCGCCGGCGCTGAGGCGCCGGGTGCTGAAGCCCCGTTGTTCGAGCAATCCGACGATGTGAGCGGCGTTGCGCTCCATGTCCGGCAAGCTGGACGCAACGTTCGGGATCGACAGCAGCTCGACGAAATCCTCGAGGATGGCCGCTTCCCGATCCGCGCGCCAGGCGTCGATCGCCGCCTGCACCGTTGCGACATCGGTCTCCGCCATCGCCGTGGGGGCAGCGACAAGCGACAACAGGAAAACCGCAACCACAGCGATCCTCCTTGCTCGCAACTTCGCACGTGGTCGGAACATCCGGCAAATTCCATTCGTTGGGCGTGGATGGGCCAGTGTAAACGCAAACGGCAGGCTTTCCTCAACCGCCGGCCCGCCACAACCGTGACGGGGTTCCTTGGCCAACTCGATACGCCCGGTACGCTGTCCGCCGGCGTTAAAAAGAGGTTCCGCGATGAACCCTGCTGGTTTCCCCTCCACTGGCTTGTTTTTGCTCTCTCACCACGGCCCGGAGATCGAGCGGAAGCCGGCAATACAGTGGTAACGAATCCTCCGGTCCGCGCCAGGCGCAAGCGGCGCCTTTCACCAGTCGTTTCCTGCATGCTACTGGTGCTGGCATGCAGTAATTTATTAGCAGAAACCGTTGAAGGTCTCGTCGTCGGGATCGCGGACGGGGATACGTTTACGTTGCTCACACCGGACCAGCGGCAGGTAAAAATTCGCGTCGCGGAAATCGATGCGCCCGAACGGGGGCAGCCCTACGCCAGCCGATCACGACAGCAACTCGCCAACCTGACTTTTCAAAAGAGTCTCACCGTCCGCGTCCAGGTCGTCGACCGGTACAACCGGGTGGTAGGCCGGCCGGTGATAGGTGACATGGACGTGACCGTCGAAATGATTCGCTCCGGAGCGGCGTGGGTGTACCGAACTTACTCCGACGATGTCCAGTTGTACGAGCTGGAACGGACGGCCAGGAGCGAACGCCGGGGACTGTGGGATTTGCCGGAGTCTGACCGGCTGAGCCCCTGGCACTGGAGGACCGGCCGGGGCTCACGCAACAAGAGCGCCGATACCACCGAGGCATTTCAATGCGGCTCGAAGACCTGGTGCCGGGAAATGGTCAGCTGCGAGGAAGCCCGGTTTCATCTCGAGTCCTGTGGACTCACCAGGCTTGACGGCGACGGCGATGGCATTCCTTGTGAAGTCATCTGCCGATAACCAGCACGATCGGGCAGCGACTGGAGCCGACATTTGTGCAGGGACCGGCGGAATCGGTTCGCGTCGAGCCGCGCATCGCCAGGTGCGCTGAAACGATCCTCGTTCGCGTTGCGCGAACCGAACGGGGGGTGACTGAGGATCAAAGCGCTGTAGGAGCCCGCCTTGCGGGCGACCGTGCGATCGCGCTTCGTCTCAGCGAAGGTCGCCCGCAGGGCGGGCTCCTACAGCGCCCCTACAGAAATATCCATTTGTCAAATCAATGAACTATCGCCCCGAGGCCGCGGCCTGACCATAAATGCCGATTCGCTGCAGTTAGCCGAAAAATGCCCGTCGACCGCCCCGCCAGCCCCCCTTTTACTTGCTCTGAGCGTTCTCGAGGGTTGAGACAGGATACTACGGGCAGTATCATCGGGGTGAGCAAGGCAGAAAAGCTTGTTAAGCGAATGCGGGCCAGTCCGAAGGATTGGACCATGAGTTCGCTCGAGGTCGTAGCGCGTCATTATGGAATGACAGTTCGGAAGTCAGGAGGAAGCCATTTCGTGTTCCTGCATTCGCGCTCCGAGATTGCTGTCTCGATACCCTACAGACGGCCGATCAAGCCAATCTACATTGCGCAGTTCCTTGCCCTAATCGACGACATTGGTACTCGTGAATGAGCAAAGCGCCGGAATATCCTTTCGAGATGCGACCGCTTACCGCCGAGGAAGGGGGCGGTTGGCTGATCACGTTTCCCAATCTGCCCGGCTGCATGTCGGACGGCGAAACACCCGAAGAGGCGCTGGCCAACGGTAGCGACGCTTTGAGGGCATGGATCGACGCGATGCGTGCAGCAGGCAGGGAAATCCCGGCACCCGGCGAACCGGCAAGCGGAAAATTCATCGCACGCATTCCCAAGAGCATGCATGCGCGATTGTCGGCTCGCGCCAGGCAGGAAGGCGTCAGTATGAACGCACTCGTGTCGGCGTTCCTCGCCGAGAGCCTGGGGCGACGGGATCGGGCGTAACTAAACGGCCGAACCGATTATTGCGGGGACAAGTGGTGAGATGGGACCTTTAACCGCGCTGCTTAACGCGTGACCTGCACCTGTTCGCTCCCTGCCGCCCGGCATGCGCTGCATTTCGGCTATCCTTCGGCTGGTCGGCATCCGGATCGCAAGCGCGAGGGGGCAACATGAGCAAGTTTACGTGTCTGGCAGTTCTCTGTGTTTCGATGGCATTCCCATGGCTCGCCGCGGCGGCGGAGTTCCCCGTCGATCAGCCCGTTGCCGGGGACACGCCGGCATCGACGGTGGCCGGGAACCCGTTCACGGTTCCGGCCGGCTGGTCGGTATCCATCAAGGGACCCGCCACGATCATGACGCCGCCGGAGGGCGGCTCGCACATCGTCTACGTGGACGTCGAGGCCGAAGACGCCGAAAGCGCACTCGCCAAGGCCTGGGCGGCCTACAAGGAGCCTGACTGGCCGCTCAAGCTGGTCGACGAGCAGGCGGATGACAACGGCTGGTCGCGCCACAAGCGCTTCGAGTACCAGACGTCGCCAAACGAGCGGCGCGGCGTCGCCGCCGGCGCCATGTTCGCCAATGGGCGGTGGACCGTCTGGATCTACGACGTGGCGGACGAGGTCGGCGGCAAGCGCAGCGCCGCGATCAGCCTGATGTTCGAGAGCCTGTTGCCGAAAGGCTACGAGCGCGAGACGTTCGCGGGCATGGAAGCGCACGAGCTGGATGATGCGCGCATTGCCGAGCTCACGAGCTTCGTCGAACGCGGCCTCGAGGTGTCCGGCGTGCCAGGCACTTCCGTCGGCATCATTCAGGACGGCGAAGTCGTGTTCTCGGACGGCTTCGGCGTACGCGAGCTTGGCCGCCCCGCGAAAGTGGACGGCGACACCCTGTACATGATCGCCTCGAACACCAAGGGCCTGACGACGCTGCTGCTCGCCAAGCTCGTCGACGATGGCCGGATCGGCTGGAAGGATCCGGTCACCAAGGTCATGCCCGGCTTCAGACTCGGTGACGAAGAGACGACGGAACAGGTCCTCATCGAGCATCTCGTCTGCGCCTGCACCGGGCTGCCGCGGCAGGACATGGAATGGATCCTCGAGTTCGGCAACTACACGCCGGAGTCCTCGATGGAGTTGCTCGCGACGATGCAGCCCACGTCGCGGTTCGGCGAGATGTTCCAGTATTCGAACGTGCTGGCCTCGGCGGCCGGGTACGTCGCGGCCCACGTGGTGCATCCCGAGCACGAGCTCGGCACGGCCTATGACAAGGCGATGCAGAGCAAGGTATTCGACCCGCTCGGGATGGCGGCCACGACGTTCGACTACGACGCGGCGCAGGCAATTGCGAACCACGCGCGCCCGCACAGCGTCGACGTCAACGGCGATCCCGCCGTTGCCCTGATGAGCGTCAACGATGCGGCGATCCCGGTCCGCCCGGCCGGCGCCGGCTGGAGCAGCGTCAACGACATGCTCCGGTACGTCGCCATGGAGCTCGCCTCAGGCCAGCTGCCGGACGGCGAGCGCTACATCGGCGAGGCCGCGCTCCTCGAGCGGCAGAAGCCCAAGGTGCCGGTCGGCGAGGATCATCATTACGGCATGGGCCTCATGGTGGACGAGTATTACGGCACGCCGGTCGTGCACCATGGGGGCGACCTGATCGGTTATCACAGCGACATGATGTGGCTGCCCGAGCATGGCGTCGGCGCGGTCGTGCTCACCAACGGCGACCCCGGATGGCTGATCCGCACGGGATTCCGCCGCAAGCTGCTGGAAGTGCTGTTCGACGGCAAGCCCGAAGCGGACGCGCAGCTCGCGGCGAACGCAAAGGTATACAAATCTGCCATGGCCAAGGAGTTCGAACTCCTGTCCGTGCCTGCCGAAAAGAACGGATCGGCGGCGCTCGCCGGCCACTATTGCAACGAGGTGCTCGGCGACATCCGCGTGCAGCGCGTGGACGGCATGACGACATTCGATTTCGGCGAATGGCGGAGCGAGGTCGGCTCACGCGAGAACCCCGACGGCACGTTGTCGTTCATGACCATCGTGCCCGGAATAACGGGGCTGGAATTCGTGGCCGGCGATGGCGAGGAAGAGACGCTCATCATGCGTGACGCGCAGCACGAGTACGTTTTCGACGCGATCTGAACGACGAGCCGATCGAATCTGTCTCGGAGCGTCGCTGCCTAGCGTCCTGCCCGCGCCTGTTCGCTGGCTGTGTTCCCCTGCGCGCCGATCCAGTCGAACAGCAATTCGAAGTAGCCCTCTGCGGTTCGCCCGACCAGCTTGCGCCCTTCCGGTCCCTGCTCTACGGCGATCATGCCGTGTTCCGCATCCGGAAACACCGCCACCTCAATTGGCGCTCCTTGCGACTCCAGTTGCCGAAGCACCGCAAGCGTCGGCTCGTGAGGCGCCTCGGTATCGTCGCCGGCGAGGATCCACAGCTGCGGGGTATCCAGCGCTTCGAGAGTCGGCAAGGGGTCGTAGGCAAGGTCATAGGGGAAGTCGAACAGGGCCTGCACCTCCAGCAATTGTTCGGCCGGAGTTGACGTCAAGGGCGCGGTGAAGTCGCCGCCGATTTTTTCGAACCACGGTTCACTTCCATAAGCAGCCTTCAGACGCTCGAGTTCGACCAGCCCCTCGGAAAAGCGAGACATCATCACCTTCGCGGCTGCGCGATGCAGTTGCTCGCCTTTCGCCAAAACGTCTGCATCGTAGCCGCTCATGCGCAGCGACTGGGCAACCTCGAGTCGGTCCTCCTCGAGCATGCTGACCGCCAAGCCATAACTGACGACGACGAAATCGACCGGCGTCATCGTTGCCGCAAGCGGCGCCACCCAGCCACCCTGGCTTTCGCCCATCAGGCCCAGGGGAATATCGTTCATTCCAATGTGGGTGCGCACTGCATCGACGGCCGCCGCGAGATCGCGTGCCAGCGGGGTGATGTCGATACTGTATTCGCCGGTCGAGCGGCCGGTACCGCGCTTGTCGAACACGAACACCGCTATGTCACGTAACGGCAGCAGGTACTGCACGTAATTGTTGACGACCGCCGAGTCGTGCCCGCTGCCGTACTGCAGCACAACGACCGCGCGAGCTTGCTCCTTCGCCGGCATTACGAGCTCACCGCAAAGCCGGAGGCTTCCGCTGTCGAAGGAGATTGGTGTCTTCGGGAGGTTGATCTTGCGCCCTTGCAGACTTGGCGAGCGTCCACGATCCATTCGAACGATGCCGTCATTGCAGCCACTGAATTCCACTCGCAGCGTAACCGGCTCCCGTACCGCCCATCCGTCGCCCGTTTCGTATCTGTTTTCCGATACCCGGTATAGCCTGCCGGACGCACCGTCGAGGAAGCGATACCGGAGATTATTTGCATCGCTGGGCTGGACGACGAACTCCGAACCATCGGAGAGGGCGTACGCGCCTGTGTGACAGGTATCGGCCGCGTGGGCGGTGCCGGAAGCGAGCAATAGTGCGAGAGCGGGCAACAGGGAAAAACGTCGGGTCATCTGCAACTCCTCGGGTTGGGGAAGCGTTCGCCTTGGGCCAGGGTGAAATGTGAACGCTGCTTTAACCTTACAGATGATCCCAGGCGCCGATTCGGATGCAGCTACCTGCCCGGGTCGATCCCGGGCCGTGACTCCCGTTTCTCAAGTCGTTTCGAGGAAATGATTCCGCGGAAACGCGACCGTCCGGTTTTTCGCTTTTCTCGAAGGCAGCCCAGCAGCATGGAGCGTCGCCGGCCAATCGTTTCGACCGCTTCGCCCGAAATTCGGAGGTGGCCGCTTTTGGATCCCTTGGGCGATTCTGACGATCTGGGCAATTGACATAAAGTAACGTATAAGTTACCTTCCGTGTTCGAGATCGAGGAGTATCTTGATGCTGACGGCCGTTCTCCTCCGAACGACGCATGGACTTCGGACCCGGCTACCGCCTCTATTTCGGCTCCGCAAAAAGCCCGTCCCGCAAATCGATTGTGCTGCTGGGCGGCGGAAGCAAGCGACGGCAGCAGCGCGATATCAGGAAAGCGAAGCGGCGCTGGAAAGATTACCGGCGGCGACAACGTGAGGAGTGACAGTGATGGCCTTGACCCGCAGCTTCAGGGAGACGGTTGGTGCGAGGGCACAGCGCGATGCAGGCTATCGGCGCGCGCTCCTCAGGGAAGCACTGGAGCAACTCGTCAACGGCGACATCGAAACCGGTCGTGGCATCCTGGGGACCTACATCAACGCAACGATTGGCTATCCGACGCTGGGCGCCCGGCTGGGCAAGAGCCCGAAGAGCCTGATGCGGATGCTGGGACCGTCAGGCAATCCGCGAGCGGATAATCTGTTCGAGATCGTCCGCGCCCTGAACGATCATGAGAAGGTTCGGCCGGAGGTCAAGCTCAAGGCGGGATGACAATCCTGGGCTGTAAAGGGATCGAACCGCATTCTTGAGACCGGTTGTCGAAAAGCATCTCCCGCCGCGAGGGGTGATTTACTCCAACCGCATCTCCGCGGTGATCGCATCATAAGGCGCTGAAACGCCGCCGTCCTGCCGCTGCAGCAAACCGGACGGCCAACGTTTCCACATCCTCGTAGACGCGCTTGCAGCAGGCCTATGCCGTCAGCGATCGCCGACATCTGGACGTCCTCAGGCCGCGCGCATAACATGGCACTCCCATGAGCAAGCCCAGATTGATCTACTTCGATGCCCCGGTGAGCCGCGGTGAGGAGTGCCGCCTCGCGCTCCACCTCGCCGGCGTGGAGTTCGAGGACGTTCGCGTCGCCCAGGCCGACTGGCCGGCGCTGAAGCCGGAGACACCGTTCGGCGGCCTGCCGGTCCTCGAGCTGCCGGGTCTCCCGCCCCTCGGGCAATCCAACGCCATTCTCGTATTCATCGGACGGCGCCACGGGCTCCATCCCACGGACGATTTCGAGGCGGCGCGCCACGAAGCCGTGATGTGCCACGTCGAAGATCTTCGTGCCAAGGTCGGTCCAACGCTGCGTATCGCCGACGAAGCGGGGAAGAAAGCAGGCCGCGCGACTCTCGCCGAGTCATATCTCCCTGTGTGGGCGGCGTACGCCGAGCGTCAGATCGCGGATGCCGGCCCGTTCTTCGCCGGCGAGAAGCTCCACGTCGTCGATCTCAAGCTTCACCGCGTGGTGCACTGGTTCGCGAGCGGCATCATCGATCACATTCCCACCACCGTCTTTTCGGCGTTCCCGAAGCTCAATCGCGTCTACGCGGCAGTCCGCGACCACGAGCGCGTGAAAGCCTGGTATACGAACTGAACCGGGCGGCCGGTCTTCCCTATTCCAGCCCCGCCGCAATCCGCCGAATCTCCGCCGCGCTTCGCTCTCCCGCAAGCGCCGTCCCCGGCACGAGGTGTTTCCCCATCGCCAGCCCGCCGATGAGGACGGGTTCGTAGCCGATTTCGCGGATCAGGCGCGAAGCCACCTCCACGGCCTCGGCATCGTCACCCGCAATCGGCATGCCGACACGTCCGGGCTCCAGATGCGCAGAACCCATCCGTTCAGCGCCGATGGCATTGAACGCGCGCACCACGTGCGCACCGGGCAACAGCTCCGCCGACGCAAGGCCGGCACCCTTCTCGCGCGCCCAGTCGGCGATCTCGCCATCGCGCGACGGGAAAGGATTGCAGGTGTCGATGACCACCTTTCCCTCGATCAGGTCCCCCACGTCCTTGCCGACGTCAGGCAACGCGCGATACGGAACGGAAACCATGACCACGTCCCCGAAAGCGGCGGCTTTGCGCGGCGTGCCGGCGCGCGCACCGGCGCCGAGACGGGCCGCGAGCGATTGGTCGTGCTCGATGTGGCGCGAGGAGAACATGACTTCGTGCCCGGCCTTGACCCAGACGGCGCCGATCGCGCTGCCCACGTCACCCGAGCCGATGATGCCGACCTTCACCTTTTCTTCCGCGCGCGCAGAAAAAGGCAGGGTGGCAACGGCAGCGCCGGCCACGACAAGAAATCTACGACGATGCTGGTTCATGGCAACTCCTCAATCGGTTGGATTATGTGTGTGTTGGGGGTCGGACCTCGGATTCTTGAGCAACGGTAAGGCGCTGGCTGCGGATTTGCCAGACTTGCTGCAAGATCCCGCGGGCGATATGAAAACGAACCTGGCTTCCCCTTCTCAAGTCGTTTCGAGGAAATGTTTCCTCGGAAGCGTGACAGAACATCCGGCTCGCCGTGACGCCGAGGTACACAAGGCTGGCGGCGGCAACTATCAGACGCTGATGAATCACGGCCTGCGCGAATACATCAATGGCGCCAATGAGCCGCTTGAAGAAATCCTGCGTCGTGTCCTGCGTGAAGAACTGCACAATACAAAATAGTGCTGAGATAAGGCCGTTCGAGGAGAAATGGTGAGGCGCCCCGGTATACTCGTCGCACCCGACCTGCGCTGGCCGCTCTGCCTGACGGCATTCGGTCCTGAGGAGACGCCATGCTCCCGCTCCGACTGTTCCTCGTCCTGGCCCTGATGTTTCCTGCCGCTCTGCTGCTCGCGGACGAGAACCGCGAAACCGTCGTCGCCTCAACCGACCGCTTCGAATTTCACAGCAACCCCCGCGTCGCGCTGCACCACTTCCTCATCGCCTGGGCGGCGGTCGATCACGACGAGTGGCCACCTTACGCCTTGCCGATCGCGGAGCGCGGATACTGGCGCGCGGTGCTCGACGACGAAGAGGAACGTGCCTGGATGGCGGCCGCCGGGACCTACGCGGCCAGCCGCGGCCGAAGCGTCGTGTTCGACGAGGGACTCATCGCGTTGCGTGACTGGGCCGCCGGAACCGCGACGAAGGAATCCATCCCGGCGTCGGACCGGCCGCTCGCCGACGCGCTCGAGCAGGCGCTTCCCCTCTACCAGCGTCACTGGTGGCCGGCGCACGATACGCTGAACCGCGCATGGATCGAATCGCTGTCGGCGGCGCTTCGCGCGATCGAGAACGACGTGCCGCGGCGCCTGGAAGCCGCTTACGGCGGACGCTGGCCCGACGCGCGTATCCCGGTCGACGTGGTCGTCTACTGCAATCCCGTCGGCACCTACTCCACCGGCGGCCGGGTGACGATTTCCGGCGCCGACTTCGGGAACGGCATGCCGCAGGCGCTCGAGTTGATCTTCCACGAAGCGTCGCACGTCGAGTCGCTCGAATCGCCCTTAACGACGCTGGTCGAGGAGGCGTTCCGCGCCGCGGGCGGCGAAGCGCCCGCGCGCTTCTGGCACGACATGATTTTTTTTACCACCGGTACGATTACGCGGATCGTGCTCGACGAGCTGGGGCAGGACGGCTACCGGCACTACGGTGAGTTCGGCGTGTACCAGCGTGGCGAACGCTGGGCCGCGCAATTGCCGTTGCTCGAGCAGTACTGGCAGCCATTCCTCGAATCCGGTTCCTCGGACGCGGGCGACCGGCGCGCGGCGCTGGAGGCGGTGGCTGAGAAGTTATTGGCGAAATAGTGAGTCACTGCGGCGGGTCAGTCTTTCCCCGCAGCTTTGTCGAAGCGCATCCCCGTCAAACGACTAATACCTAAGAACAGGACACTTCCGTTTCCACCTACTGCCAGAGGAGATACCGAGATGACTTTGCTGGGTAACAGAAACGCTGTCGCGAACCTCGCCGTGAAAAACCTGGACGCGGCCAGGAGGTTTTACGAAGACACGCTTGGCCTTGCGCCGGTCGACGAGGAAGAGGATGAAGTGATCGTTTACAAAAGCGGTGATTCCGTGCTCAACGTCTATCGCTCGCAATATGCCGGGACCAACGAGGCCACAGCCGTCACGTGGCCGGTCGGTGACGACATCGAGGACATCGTGCGGGCGCTGCGCGACAAGGGCGTGACGTTCGAACATTACGATTTGCCGGGAATGACCGTGGACGGGGACATACATGTCGCCAAGGACATGAAGGTGGCGTGGTTCAAGGACCCTGACGGCAATATCCTGAACCTTATCAACATGTGACAGGGCGTGGTTCGTACGCGCGTACCGCGACCAGGGAAGCTTCATGACCATCGAGCACAACAGGCAGATCGCCAGTGAGTTCTTTTCGCGGTTCAGCGCCAACGACATCGAGGGAGCGCTCGACATCATGGCCGACGACGCGACCTGGTGGATTGCCGGCAGACCGGCGTCGACGCCGGTCGCCGGCACACAATCGAAAACGCAGATTGCCCGTATCTTCCATCGCATGGTCGAACAGACCACGGATGGCTTGAGGATGACGGTCAAGGGCATGACCGCGGAAGCCGACCGGGTGGCTCTTGAACTGGAGTCCTACGGGATACTGAAGAACGGCCGCATCTATCGCCAGGAGTACCACACGCTGATGGTGATCCGGGATGGCAAGATCAGCAGCGTGCGTGAGTACCTCGATACGCAACATGTCTTCGAGGTATGGTTTAAGCCGTAACTTTGGCACTCGGCAGCCGAAGCCGTACCGAGCTTTCAGCGCAGAGTCAGGCTGGCGTGGCCTTCTCCGTCGCCGCGACCAGGTTTTTCAAGAAGGCGACGGCCTTTTTCAGATCGTCCTTCTTGACGGGATGGACCAGCGGGGCATCCGGAGAAATCCGAAGGGAACGATGCACGACATCCCCTCGCAGCTTCATGTAAGCGTCCAGCCTTTCCTTCACGCCGCTTAGATCACAGCCGTTCCAGTGCCAGCTGTCGGTAAGGTCAACCCCTGCGTAATCACGAAACAGCTGTAGCGTTTTTTGAGATGCAGGATTGTGCAGTTTCTTGATCGCCATGACCAGGCCTGCCCGCTTCAGTACCTCGAGCTCTGGACGTGGCGGGTTTGTGTTCAGCTCATCGAAATGGCGAAGCAGGTTCTCCGCGTCCTTGATGGACTGTTGGAAGCTTTCCTCGGCCTTGGACATAGACTGCTCCAGAAATCACGCTCTCATCAGGTATGAATTCATGGAGCGCGCCTGCGGTGGAACTCCGCATATTCCGCGCACCGTCGATACAGGTCTCGACCTATTTTCGATTGCTTTCGCTGCTGCTCCGTGGCTTCGCGGCGCCTCTGCGCATCGCGTGCATTCTTTTCCTGCATTGCGCGGGTATCTTCCTGGAACTGCTCTCCGATCGCTTCGAGTTCGGTAACTACGACTTTTGTTACCACGTATGCATAGAGGAGACGTGCAGCGAACACACCGACGAATACTGCGAGGGCGATGCCCAGGTAGTGGGGGAGTTTGTTCCCAGTCGCCATAGGAAACACAGTTTCGCCCCGTACTACGAGCGAATCGATTTCATCGTCGTTCCGCCGCTGTCGATCATCCTGCTGTTGCTGTGCATACGCAGCGCGCTCTTCCTGCTCGTGTCGATGCCGGTCGCTGTCTGCTGGGGCCTCTCACGCGGCCGGCTGGCACTCACGCTGGCCACCGGTCACTTCACGGCAGTCGGATTGTCCGGCCTTATCCAGGCGACGATTTTCCCGGCGGTGGTCCGCTGGACGCACGGCGTCGAGATTCTGGCCACCTCGGTCTGCTACGGCCTGGCACTGGCCTGGCTTCTGTTCGCGCCTTCGCGCACGCCCGCCGCAGGGTGCGTCGACGAGCGACAAGCCGCGGAATCGTAGAGCCCCGGCCGGCATTAATGGATTGGAGAGTTCTATCGCGGAGTCACAAACTCGTTTCGATGCTCCTGTTCCTGGCCATGGCGCTTGATGGTTCGGGCTCGCTCTCATGCGGCGACTCCGGTACCCTGTGGCCGGATCCGGGTGTTTCGCCCGACAGTCACTAAAATTCCTGCATGGGAATGTTCGCCGCCGGTCGCGGTGCGCGCGGTTTCGCTATAGCACCAAATTACCAATGGATGATCAGCATCAACTAGCCACGCAAGAGAGCCTTTCGGCGATCGTCGAATCTTCCGACGATGCGATCCTGGCGAAGGATCTCAACGGCATCATCCGGACCTGCAACGCCGCGACGGAGCGCATCTTCGGCTACACGAGGGAGGAACTCGTCGGGCAGCCGGTCCGCATCCTGATCCCGCCGGAGAGGCAGGCAGAAGAAGGTGACATCATGGCGCGCATCCGCCGCGGCGAGCGCACCGATCACTTCGAGACGGTGCGCGTCACCAAGGACCGCCGGATGATCGATGTCTCCCTCACGATCTCCCCGATTCATGGCCCCTCCGGCGCGATCATCGGCGCATCCAAGATCGTGAGAGACATCACCGACATCAAGCGCGCACAGCAAAAGGAAGCCTACCTGGCGGCGATCATTTCGTCTTCGGCGGACGCGATCATCTCCAAAGACCTGAACGGAACCATTACTTCGTGTAACCAGGGCGCAGAGCGCATTTTCGGCTACAAGGCGGAGGAGCTCGTCGGACGTCCTATCCACGTGCTGATCCCCGCTGAACGGTACGCAGAAGAGGATATGATTCTGTCGAAGATTCGCGCCGGCGAACGTATCGAGCACCTGGAGACGATACGCATCGCAAAGGACGGCCGTAAACTCGACATCTCCCTTTCGGTGTCGCCGATTCGGGACGATTCGGGCACCGTCATCGGCGTGTCGAAAGTCGCACGCGACATCACCGAGCGAAAGCAGCTGGCGCGGGAACTCGCCGCGCAGCAGGAGTCTTTCCGGGTCACCTTGAGCAGTATCGGCGACGGTGTGATCGCATCTGACGAGCGTGGTTATGTGACGTTCTTGAATCCCTGCGCCGAAGAATTGACCGGCTGGCCAGCGGGAGAAGCGGCGGGCCAGCCGCTTGGGGAAGTTTTTCGAATCGTCAACGAGAAAACGCGACAGCCCGTCGAGAACCCGGCAGAACTCGTGATGCGTACCGGTCATGTCGTCGGCCTCGCAAACCACACCGTGCTGCTGCACCGCGACGGAAGCGAGCGGCCGATCGCGGACAGTGCCGCGCCGATTCGCGACGAGGCGGGGAAGCCGGCCGGCGCGGTTCTCGTTTTCCGCGACGTAACGGCTGAACGGCGCGCTGAAGACGCGGTCGCCGAGCAGCGTGAGTGGTTCGAAACCACCCTCGAGAGCATTGGCGATGCAGTAATCGCGACCGACGTGCAAGGCCACGTCGTTTTCATGAACCCGATCGCAGAGCATCTGACCGGCTGGAGTTTGGACAAAGCGCGCGGGCGCAGCTGCGTCGACGTGTTCAGGATCATCAATGAGGAAAGCCGGCGAGCGGTCGAGAACCCGGTCTCCCGCGTGTTGACCGAGGGCGTCACCGTCGGCCTTGCAAATCACACGACGCTGATCGCCGCCGATGGCACCGAGCGGCCGATCGATGACAGTGGCGCACCGATTCGCAACCGCTCGGGTCGTATCGTGGGCGTGGTGCTGGTCTTCCGCGATATCACCGAGCGGCGGCGCACCGATGCCGAACGGCGCAACGTTGCGGACGAACGTGAGCGCCTGCTAAATGCGGAACGCGCTGCGCGCGCGGACGCCGAACGCGCAAACCGCGTGAAGGATGACTTCGTCGCCATGGTGTCGCATGAACTTCGCACACCCTTGAATGCCATCCTCGGCTGGACGCAACTCATGATGCAAAGCGCACAGGACCAGGACGTCATAGCGCGCGGCCTCGACGTCATCTCCCGCAATACGCGCCTTCAGGCGCAACTGGTTTCCGACCTGCTCGATGTGAGCCGGATCGCGTCCGGCAAGCTGCACCTCACCATCGAAAAAGTGGACCTGGTATCGCTGGTGCGCAACGTAATCGAAACGGTGCAACAGGCCGCGAATAGCAAGCACATCAGCATTCGAGCGGACATGGACGCCGAAGCCATACCGATCGCGGGCGATCCGGCGCGACTCCAGCAGATCGTCTGGAACCTGCTCTGGAACGCCATCAAGTTCACACCGGAGGGCGGCAGCGTGCTGGTGGGGGTTCGAAACTCCGCCACCGATGCGGAAATCAGCGTCACGGACACCGGCGTCGGCATCAGGGCGGACGTGCTGCCGCACATCTTCGAGCGCTTCAACCAGGCGAACCTGTTGAAGAACAGTGGCCTCGGCGGCCTCGGGCTCGGCCTGTCGATCGTCAAGCACCTCGTCGACCTGCACGGCGGCTCAATCAAGGCGGACAGCCCGGGGGAAGGACTGGGCGCGACTTTCATGGTCGTGCTGCCATCCGGTGAGTTGCCGGAGATAGCGGAGGTCGCTGCCGGCCCGCGCAAAGCGCCGGAGCCGCAGGACATGCTGCGTGGCCTGCGGATACTCGTCGTCGAGGACGAAGCGGACACGCGAGATTTCCTGGAACGCTTCCTCGCGGCCCACGGTGCGAAGGTGGTAATGACGGGATCCGCCGACGAAGCCCTCGCGCGTTTGCCCAATGCGGAAGCGGATCTGTTGATCAGCGACATCGGACTGCCCGAGGTCGACGGCTACGAGCTGCTGCAGCGCATACGGCAGACCGATGCCGTCGACGGCGGCGGTATTCCGGCAATTGCGCTGACGGCTTACGCGCGTGCCGAAGATCGCACACGCGCGTTTCGCGCCGGCTACCAGGCGCACCTGGCGAAGCCGATCGAGCCCACGGAGCTCATCACGGCGATCGCGCGGATAGCGCAATTAGCCGAGCGCAAAGACAAATCGCGCGGCGAGGGAAGCAACAATCGAGGCCAACGAAAACCGGACGAGTGAGCCCGGAGAGTACTATTGCCCGCAGGAGCGGTTGAGCAGTCGTACCTGAAAAGGCAGTGCTTCCCCTGGCCGATGATACGGATACTCATATGCACGCTAAAGACCCGTCGCTCCCCCGCACCGGTGCCTGCCTGTGTGGCATCCTGACACTCGCACTAACCGCCGGTTGCGCAAGTCACGGGCAGGTCGCGAGCGACAACACCCACGCGCGCAACGTCATCCTGTTCATCGGCGACGGCATGGGCGTCTCCACGGTGACGGCAGCGCGGATCTTTGCCGGCCAGGCCGCGGGTCTCGCCGGCGAGGAGCACTCGCTCGCGTTCGAGACGTTCCCGCACCTGGCGCTGGTCAAGACCTACAACAGCAATCAGCAGGTGCCGGATTCCGCGGGCACGGCAAGCGCCATCTACACAGGGCAGAAGACCCGCGCCGGCGTCATTTCCGTCGGGCCCGAAGCCCGCCGCCGCAACTGCGCGGAAGCGCGCAGGCATCCGCTGACCACGATCCTCGAGATCGCGAAATCGAGGGGCAAGCGCGTCGGCATCGTCACGACGGCACGCATCACCCACGCAACGCCGGCGGCGCTCTACGCGCACAGTGCGGAACGCGAGTGGGAAAGCGACCGTCTCCTTACCGAACGCGATCGCGCCGCGGCCTGCCGTGACATCGCGTCGCAGCTCGCGAGCATCACACCGGGCGGGCTCGACATCGCGCTCGGAGGCGGGCGGCGGGAATTTTTCGGCCGTGAGCGCGGCGGCACGCGTCGCAAAGCGGACGACGACCTGGTGCAGGAGTGGCTGGACGGCGCGGCGAACCGGCGTTACGTCACCACCGCGGCCGAGCTCCGCGCGCTTGCGCCGGGTGAGGAAGTCCTCGGACTCTTCGGCGACGGACACCTGACCTACGTCGCCGAACGCACGGCCGCGACCACCGAGCCCACGCTCCCCGAGATGACCGCGGCCGCCATCGACCGGCTCGCCGGCGAGGACGGCTTCTTCCTGATGGTGGAAGGCGGCCGCATCGATCACGGCCATCACGATGGCAAGGCGGGCTACGCCCTGGTCGAAGCTGTCGAATTTGAACGCGCCGTGAAAGTCGCACTTGCAAAAATCGACCTGGACGAGACGCTTATCCTGGTGACGGCCGATCATTCGCACGTTTTCACCATCGGCGGCTACCCGGTGCGCGGCAATCCGATCCTCGGGCTCGTGCTGGAAAACGACGCCGACGGCGAGCCGCGCCCTGAGCCATCGCTCGCCGCCGACGGGAAGCCGTATAGCACGCTCGGCTATGCCAACGGGCCCGGCGCCACGAAGAACGGTGCGCGGCCCGAACCGGAGACGGACATCGCGAGCGTCTACCAGGCGCTGATCCCGCGGATCGATACCAACCTCGACGGCTCGCCGGATATCGACGAATCGCACGGCGGCGAAGACGTCCCGCTCTATGCGATCGGCGCCGGATCCGACGCCGTGTCGGGCGTCATCGAGCAGAATCTCCTCTTCGATATCATGATGAAGGCCTTCGGCTGGGACATCGGAGATCCAGCGGGCGATGTGAAAGCCAACTTGGCTCCGCTTTTTCATGTGGATTCGAGGAAATGATTCCGCGGAAGCGTGACTCTGTTTGCGGATCAGATGCGGCAGTCGATGAGTCGGAGAGGTTCATTGCGGCGAAATCATAGAATCCTGGCGATCCTGCTGTTCCTGGCGAGCGCGTCGTCCCTCGCAGCGCCGCGTGAACCGTTTGTCATCGTGATCGAGCCGGGCAAGTCCGCGGAAGACGCGACGGCAACGGAAGCGCAGACGGTGTACGGCGATCCCGCGGTGCCGTTGGTGCGCAATGTCACCAGGCCTACCCTCACCGCGTACCTGCCGGATCCGGCCGAAGCCACCGGCACCGCGGTGATCGTTGCGCCCGGCGGCGCCTACATCATGCTCGCCATCGAGCACGAGGGCACCGACGTCGCCCGCTGGCTCGCCGAGCGCGGGGTTGCGGCATTTGTCCTGAAGTACCGCACCGCGCCGATGCCGCCGACCGATGCAGGATTCAAGGCCATGCGCGACCGGCAAATGCGCGAGCCCGGACTGCTGGCGCCGATCATCGACGCGCAAGCACCGATATCGATCGCCGACGGCAGGGCCGCGGTCAAACTGCTGCGTGCGCGGGCGGCCGAGTGGAACCTGGATCCGCATCGCATCGGCATCCTCGGCTTCTCCGCCGGCGGCGGCGTTGCCACGGGCACGGCAACGCAATACGAAGCCGGCGAGCGCCCGGACTTTGCCGCTCTTATATATGGTGCTTCCACCGGCGGCCACGGCTTCGGCATGCTCGAGCAGGGGTTCCCGAGCGATCGCTGGATCAAGACGTTTTACGCATGGCTGGTCGCACTGGATTGAGCGGCACCCATAAACCGGTCGTGCGACCTGCTGCTGACGATGCGTTGCCGGACGTCCGCGACGGGCTCACTCCGAGGAGCGGGTAGTCCTGCACGTGCTCCGTCAAACCCAGGCAGAGCGCAACGACCGGAACGTGCCGACTGCGATGCTGTGGGGACGGGTCTGCGAACACTTCTATATCAGTCCCGAAGACCTGTCGGAGATGCTTGCGCGACTCGGCGCCCGGAAGTGACCCGTCGGGCTCGGCATTCTGGCTGGTTTACAGCTGCCCTGTGCGGCGCTATTATATAAAGTGTTCTACCTTTCTATACATGCGAATGGCACTCAGCATCAAGGACCCGGAAGCCGATCGCCTGGCCCGAGAAGTGGCCAAAGCCACCGGCGAAACATTGACCGCCGCCGTCGTGCAGTCCCTGCGCGAACGGCTCGCGCGGGTACGGCGGCGGCAGGGTCGCCGCTTGAGCGAGGAGATCCTGAAAATCGGCCGGCGTTGCGCGGAACTGCCGGTCGAGGACACGCGTCCCGATGAAGAAATTCTCGGCTACGACGAGCGCGGCCTGCCGCGCTGAGCGTTTCGCTCATGGTCATCGATACTTCGGCCATTGTCGCCATACTCGGCATGGAACCCGAGTCGGGCAGGCTCGCGCAGGCAATCGAGGCGGATCCAAATCGGCTGATTTCAGCGGCCACCGTTGTCGAGACAGGTTTGGTCATCGAGTCGCGTTACGGCGCGGCCGGCGGACGTGAGCTCGATCTGCTGGTTGCCAGGGCCGGTTTCTCGATAGAGATCGTTACCGCGGATCATGCGGATGTCGCTCGCGAAGCTTGGCGCCGCTTCGGCAAGGGTCGTCATCCGGCCGGATTGAATTTCGGAGATTGCTTCAGTTACGCGCTCGCCAGGATCAGCGGCGAACCGTTGCTTTTCAAGGGAGTCGACTTCGCGAGCACGGATGTGGGTATCGTTCCGTATTAGCGTGTCCCGTCACTCCGCCGTCGACCGCATGAATTCGCGATCAGCGGATCGAAGCCCTGGTCCCTGCTGACGATATATCGCCTACCATACCCATCCGACACCAAATGCCGACACTGCCAGTCCGGGCAGGTTCTGGAGAAAGCGCATGACAAGTACGTCGACACGACTTGCACTACTGGTTCTGGCTGCCGTGGTTCCCTGGCAGCTCGCCCTTTCGCAGGAGACCGATTCGCCGCTGGAACGTGCAAGGGTGATCCTCGATGAATCGCCCGTAGTCGATGGACACAACGATTTACCGTGGGTCATACGCGAAAAGTTTGCCCGCAACGTGGAGGGCTACGACATTTCGCGGGCCGCAGACTACGACACCGATATCCCGCGGCTTCGCGAAGGGCGGGTCGGAACGCAGTTCTGGTCGGTTTACGTACCGAGTTCCCTGACGCCATTGGAAGCAATGCAAGCGCAGCTGGAACAGATTGACATCGCACTGCGAATGATCGCCCTCTATCCCGACGATCTGCAACTCGCAACCAGTGTGGCTGACGTGGAGGACGCGCGTTTGAACGGAAGAATCGCGTCCCTTCTCGGCATGGAAGGCGGCCATACCATCGTGAATTCACTCGGCGCGCTGCGCAGCTTCTACAATCTGGGCGTGCGCTACATGACGTTGACGCACTTCCACAGCAACGACTGGGCGGATTCGGCGACCGGCGACGTTCTTCACGAAGGCCTGACCGGCTTCGGCCGGGAGGTCGTCCGGGAAATGAATCGTCTGGGCATGATGGTCGATCTGTCGCACGTGTCTGCCGACACGATGAATGACGCACTGGACGTTGCGGAAGCACCCGTCATTTTTTCGCATTCCTCGGCGCGTGCGCTGACCAACCACGCGCGCAACGTTCCTGACAGCGTGCTGAAACGGCTTGCCGAAAATGGCGGCGTGGTCATGGTGACGTTCATTCCGGCCTATGTGAACGAAGCGCGTCGTGAATGGGAAGACGGGATGATCCCGCTGCTGAAAGAAACGACGACTGACGCCGAGTGGGAACAGGTCGGCGTGCAATACCGGGAAGAGCACGGTGCGCCGCCGCTCGCGACGCTCACCGACGTTGCCGATCACATTGAATACGTTGCACAGACCGCCGGCATTGATCACGTGGGAATCGGCAGTGATTTCTATGGCGCGAAAGGCGACGAGCTCATCGAAGGTCTCGAAGACGTGTCCGGATTTCCAAACCTGATCGCCGAACTGCTGCGCCGCGGCTGGAGTGATGAAGATGTAGAAAAACTGGCGCGCGGGAATCTGTTGCGCGCATTCGCGGAAACAGAAGCGGTCGCGCGGCGATTGCGAAGCGAGAGGCCGCCGTCGCTGAAGATCATGGAGCCGTAGACCGTGCAGGCGCAGGAGGTGCCCGGGGAGCGCGCTCTGCCGCCACGCGGCCGGCGTACGCCGGCCGGCTCGCCCCGGATTCGCTCATGCCCGTAACACGCCGCGACGCCCTCGCTCAACTCGCCGGCCTGATTGCGATGAGCGTCGTTCCACGCGGCGCTTCGGCCGCCGCCGGTTCGTCCGACCCGCTCGCCGGTACCATCGCCGGCTACCTCGCAGGCCTCGAAGCCGGTGACTGGACGGCCGCCGAGATCACTGCCCGGGCCCTGGAGCGCTGCCGCACGGACGGAGCGGCGTGGCGTGCCATCGATGTGCTCGACCCCGACACCGTCCTCGCCGACGCCCGCGCGGCCGATGTGCGGCGGCGCAACGGCCGGCGCCTCGGCCCGCTCGACGGCGTCCCCGTCTTTGCCAAATCGATTTACGACATGAGCGGCCTCCCCACCACGGGCTCGAGCGCCGAGTGGGCCAGGCTCTTCCCCGAGCGCGTCGCGCGCGATGCCCTCGAGGTGGCAAGGCTCCGCGCCGGCGGCACCATCGTGCTCGGCAAGACCGCCGCCGACGACTTCGCCTACCGCGGCAACGGCACCAGCAGCCACACGGGCCAGGTGCTCAATCCGTACGACAAGAGCGGGACCCGCAGCCCCGGCGGCTCGAGCGCGGGCTCCGCCGTCGTCGTCGCCGGAGCGATGGCATTCGCCGCCCTCGGCACCGACGACGGCGGCTCCAACCGGATCCCCGCCCAGTTCTCCGGCGTCGTCGGCATGAAGCCGACCTTCGGCCTCGTGCCGCGGACCGGGGTGATCCCGACCTGGCCGTATCTCGATACCCACGGACCGCTGGCGCGCACCGTGGCCGACGCGGCGCGGCTCCTCACCGCCATCGCCGGGCCCGACCCGTCCGATCCCCTGGCGCTCGAGAGCGCGTGGCATCTCCCGGCGCTTCGCGACGACGCCCTCGACGGGATCCGGCTCGGGCTGGTCGAGGAGCACGTCCCGCGCAAGGCGATGACGGCCGAAGCGCTATCCGTGTGGGACCGGGCGGTGGGGGACCTCCGCGCCGCCGGGGCCGTCGTCGAGGCGTTCACCCCCGCCGTCACCCTCGAAACGGTGCAAGAGGCCTTCGCGGTGGCCGCCACGAAGCGGGGCGACGTGGCGCCGGATCCCCGTTCGCCCGCGCCGACCGCGAACGCGCTGTACCGGTATTTCGCGGGACGGACCGACGATCCTCGCGCCGCGCTGCGCCGGGGTTACGCGGCATACCGGGCGTTCTACGACGTCCTCCCTCCCACCTTTGAGGAGTGCGAGCCGATGCTCGAACGGCTTATCCCTGAGGATCGGGCGGGGCAGTCGTTCGCGCGCTCGCGCGCGGCAGTCCTCGCGGAGCTCGTGGCATCGATGCGATCGCAGCGAATCGCGGCGATGGTCTACCCGACCATGCCCTTCAACGCTCCGCGCGCCGTGGACGACTGGCCCGACATCCGCACGCCGCTCGGCTACGGCAACTGGCTCGGCCTGCCCGAAGTGTCGGTGCCGGCGGGGTACGGCGCGGACGGGATGCCGGCGCTCAACCTCTCGATTGTCGGCCTCCCCGGCGAGGACGCGCAGGTACTCGCGTGGGCGCATGCCTTCGAGCGGCAGGCGCCGCGATTCGAAGCGCCCTTACGTCCCGTTTAGCCGCCCGCGAAGCATGCTAGACTCCGCGCTGCTCCTGGGGAGGGCATCGAAATCCTTGCAGAACTGAAGCGCCGGAACGTCATCCGGGTCGCCGGACTCTACGGAGTCATCGCCTGGCTGCTGGCGCAAGCGGCATCGTTGATGGAGAGCGCGCTCGCGCTTCCCCCGTGGTTCGACGCCGTCGTCGTCAGCCTCCTGCTGATCGGCTTGCCTCTCGCGCTCGTTTTCTCCTGGGCGTTCGAAATAACTCCGGAGGGCCTGAAGCGCACCGCGGAGGTTCCTCGAGACGCAAGCATCGCGCCGAAGACAGGCCGCAAGCTCGACATCGCGCTGATCGGCGCCGTCGTCGCGCTGATCGGCGCCGTCGCGGCCGATCGTTTCATCGCGCCGACGGCGCCCGGCGCAACGGCGAACATCGCGGCGAACGTCGGCGCATCGCCAGGCGCCGATGCAGCGGAGGCAGACAATTCAATCGCCGTCCTTCCGTTCGCCGACATGTCCTCCGAGAAGGACCAGGAGTATTTCTCGGACGGCATCTCGGAGGAACTGCTGAACGTGCTGGCGCAGGTGCAAGGCCTGCGCGTCGCGGGCCGCACCTCCTCCTTTGCGTTCAAGGGCCAGAACAAGGACCTGCGCGAGATCGGCGAGATCCTGAATGTCGGGCACATTCTCGAGGGCTCGATCCGCAAAGCCGGCAACAAGGTTCGCATCACCGCGCAGCTCATCAAGACGAAGGACGGCTATCACCAGTGGTCGAACACCTATGATCGCGACCTGACGGATATCTTCGCCGTTCAGGATGAAATTGCGGGTGCGATCGTCGAGGAGATGAGCGTCGCACTTCCTGCCCTGGCGCAGGCATCCGGCGAGATGAAACCCGTCACGCGCGCCGATGTCGGCGCCTACGACGCCTTCCTGCTGGCCCGCGAGAAGATGACGCAGAGCGGCTCCAAAGCTGCCTATGAAGAGGCGGTCGAGCTCCTCGACCACGCGATTGCGGAGGATCCCCATTACGCGCCGGCACTCGCCTGGCGCTCCTATGCGGGAGTGATGCTTTCCGACGTTCCCGGCGGCATCGGCGACACGCCGGTGGCCGAGGCACTCCCCGTAATAAAGGAATTTGCCGACCGCGCTGTTGCCGAAGATCCGACCTCGCCTGAAGCGCTGTTCGCGCTTGGGAACTATTACGGACAACTTTCCTGGTTCGAAGGCGTGCACCATCTCGACAAGACGATCGAGACATTGCGTCAGGCGGTCGCGCTCCGTCCGAATTTCCCGCAGGCACAGAACGACCTCGCCTACTTTATCGATTCCGCAGGCGCCAAGGCGGAGGCGCTCGAAATTCTGAAGGACGTGCTGGCGAATGATCCGGGCTTGAGGGATGCCAACGTCTCGTACGTCGCAGACCTCAGTGAGATCGGCCGATATGAGGACGCGGAAGCCGCGCTTGCACGCTGGGCGCGCATTCGGCCGGGTATCCCCGAAATCAAGTTCTGGCGCGGGCGCCTCCTTGCCGAGCAAGGACGGCTTGCGGAAGCCTGGCGCGAAAGCGTGGAGATCGAGAAATCCGGCGAAGCCGGCAGAAACCTCGCTTTCATGCAATTCATCGTCCGCTGGAAGCTTCACGACGGCGAGTGGATCATCGAGAACGCAGCCGATCCGCGGCGGAAGGCCGCCGGCGCCATTCTCGAAGGCGACGCGCGGCACGCTGTTGAACTGATCGATGACGACCCGGGCGCGAGGCAGAACGCCGGCGCGGCGCTCGGCACCTATATTCCGGTGCACTATGCCGCCGGCGACGCCAAAGGCGTGATTGCCTACTATGAAGCCGAAATGAAAACGCCGGCCGGCGCGATCGGCGCGTTGAAATTGTGCGGGTGCAGCCCGTTGCACCTCGTGCTGGCTTTGCAAGATTCAGAGCATCCGGATTTCGAGCCGCTGCTCACGGGCTGGAAACGCGAGATGGAAACACAGAGTGAGTTTTATGCGCGCTCCGCGCAATGGAACGCCGACCGGGCCGACCTCGCCGCGCTCGAGGGCGACTTCACCGCCGCGAAGAAGTTCTACGGCCTGGCAATCGACGCAGGATGGCGCAACCCGAACTTCATCTCGCGCGATCTTCGCAAATTCCTGCCGCAGGACCCGGAGTTCGACGCCCTCCTCTCACGCATGACCGGCCTCATCAATGACGAGCGACGGTCGCTCGGCCTGGCGCCGCTCGCCACTGCGTAAGCGATCGATAAGCGGGTTTGGTATCGTTCGCGCATGCTGCTGCGCCGCATCTCGGAGCACCCGGATCTGCTTTTCGATCTCGGTTTCTTCTATTCCGAGCGCGACGGCGTCGGGCGCAAGTTCGTGCGCTACTCCGAGTTCGTCGAGAGCGAAATTCTGCCGTGGTTGAACGGCGATCCCGGCGTGTTCTATACCGCCGACGGTGCCCTGAAGCCTGAATACGCCGCCAATATGATCGCCTGCGGGAATGGCGCGGCTACATCGAAACCCAGCGCCGCTGGGCCATATGCCTCGACGCCCATTTCGCGGCGCCCCGCGAGCCGGGCGCGTCGTGCCGGCCGCGTTTCATCGTTGACGGTGCAAGCGTGCCGGAGGGTGAGACAGCGTGCGCACCCTGTCTACTACAGATAGTGGACTGGCTTTCCCGCCGCGAGCGGCGCAAGAATTGCGTAAACCTCGGGAGATTTTGCCATGCGACATTCAACTACCTGGCTCGCTTCGCTCGCCCTCTTCTCCATCGCGTTACCCGCCGCGGCGGATCAGGGCGGCCACGGCGAGGAACTCGGCGCCGTCGAGGTGCACGCCTCTTGCAAGCCGGCGGCAATGCCTCACCTTCAGGAAGGGCTGGCCCTGCTGCATCACATGACCTACGAGCGCGCCGACCAGGCGTTCGCCGACGCCGCGGACGCCGATCCCGCCTGTGCTTTCGCCTTCTGGGGCCGCGCGATGACCTACATCCATCCGTTGTGGTCCGATCCGCCAATCGCCGAGACCTTCCGGCGCGGCGAGCAGTTCGTGCAAAAAGCGAAGGGCCTGCAGCCATCGACACCCGAGGAGCAGGCCTACATCGCGGCCGTCGACGCCTATTACCGCGCGGGACGCTCGGCCACCGAAACCGCGAACCTGGCCGCGTTCGCCGACGGCTGGGCGCAGGCGCACGAGCAGCACCCGGACGATCTCGAAGCCGCGAGCTTCCACGCGCTCGGCCTGCTCGCCACCGCGGACCCGCAGGACAAGACCTTCGCCGGCCAGAAGCACGCCGCCGAAATCGCCGCGGACATCCGCGCGCGGGTGCCCCAGCATCCCGGCGCGCATCACTACATCATCCACGCGTTCGACTACCCGCCGCTCGCCGGCCAGGCGCTGGAAGTCGCGCGTCATTACAGTGACATTGCGCCCGATGTCCCGCACGCGCTGCACATGCCGACGCACATCTTCACGCGCCTGGGGTTGTGGCAGGACTCGATCGAGTGGAACGAACGCTCCGCGGCCGCCGCGTTGAAGCAACCGGTCGACGGCGCCATTTCCCTGCACTACCTGCACGCGCTCGACTACCTCGCGTACGCGCACTTGCAACTCAAGCAGGACGACAAGGCGCAGGAGGTACTGCGCACGATCGAGGCGATCGACCAGCCCATGCAAGTGGAGGTCGCGGTGCCTTATACCCTCGCAGCGGTGCCCGCGCGCCTGGCGCTCGAGCGGCAGCAGTGGGCGCGCGCGGCCGCGCTCGAGCCGCGGGTTCCCGAGAGCTATCCGTGGGACCGGTTCCCGGCGATCGAAGCGATCACGTGGTTTGCGCGCGCCCTCGGTGCGGCGCGGAGCGGCGATATTGCCGCGGCGGAGACGGCGCTCGGCAAGCTCGCGTCCCTGCGCGAGGCGGCCGCGAAAACGTCGAACTACTGGGCGACGCAGGTCGACATCCAGCGGATGGCCGCTGCTGCCTGGCTGGCTTACGCGAAAGGCGACGAAGCGCAGGCGCTCGAATCGATGCGGGAGGCGGCGCAGCTCGAAGCTTCGACCGAGAAACATCCCGTGACGCCGGGGGAAGTATTGCCGGCGGCGGAACTGCTTGGCGACATGTTCATGGAACTCGAGCAGTATGCGGATGCGCGAGAGGCTTACGAGAAGTCGTTGGCGCGGAGTCCGAACCGGTACAACAGTCTGTCGGGCGCGGCGCGGGCGGCTGAGCGGGAGGGTGACTGACAGCTGCTTGCTTACCCGGAACCTGTCCCGCGAGCGAGAAACCGGTCCAGGCTATTCCCGAACTCCTGTCGATCCCTCTGACTGATCGCCGCCGGCCCGCCCGTATTCACCCCGCTCGCTCGCAGCGTATCCATGAAATCCCGCATGTTCAGCCGCACCCGGATGTTTTCCTCCGTATAAAGCTCTCCGCGAGGATTGAGCGCATGCCCGCCTTTCTCGATGACTTCTGCTGCCAGCGGAATATCCGCCGTGATCACGAGATCACCCGCCTCGAGCCGTTTGACAATCTCGTTGTCCGCAACGTCGAAGCCGGAGCCGACCTCAATGGTCCGGATAAACCTCGATGCAGGAACCTGTATCGGTTGATTGGCAACGAGCGTCAACAACGTGCCGGTACGATTCGCCGCTCTGAACAGAATGTCCTTGATCACGCCGGGACAGGCATCGGCATCCACCCATATTTTCACGGTGCGAGCGGCTCAATGTGCATCAGGGATACCGGCGCTGGAGAGTAATCGAAGCTTCAGGCCATCAAGGGAGCAAAACTCGCGTCTGCGCAAGTTCACCTGCCATTTGCTCACGCATCACGAATTTCTGGATTTTTCCCGTGACGGTCATCGGAAAATCATCAACGAACCGGAGATACCGCGGCACCTTGAAATGGGCTATCTGCCCACGGCAGAAATCCTGAAGCTCCCCGACGGAAGGTGCGTTGCCGGGTTTCAGCCTTATCCAGGCGCATACCTCCTCGCCGTACTGCACGTCCGGGACGCCGAACACCGAGACGTCCCGCACTGCCGGATGCTGATATATGCATTCTTCGACTTCGCGCGGAGAGATGTTTTCTCCACCGCGAATGATAATGTCCTTCAATCTGCCGACAATCCGGCAATAGCCCTGGTCATCGAGGACGGCAAGATCGCCGGTGTGCATCCAGCGTGCATCGTCGATGACATGTCGTGTCGCCTCCCCGTCTTCCCAGTATCCCTGCATTACCGAGTATCCACGTGTCAACAGCTCGCCTTCACAGCCTCTCGGGACGATCCGCCCGTCGTTGTCGACGATCTTCACTTCCAGGTGCGGATGAATCGTTCCTACCGTGCTCACCCGGCGCTCGACGGAGTCGTCGGTCGAACTCTGGAAGCTGACCGGGCTGGTTTCGGTCATGCCGTAAGCGATCGTTACTTCCTTCATATGCATTTCGCTGACAACGCGCGTCATCACTTCGATGGGGCAGGATGCCCCGGCCATGATGCCGGTGCGCAGGCTGGAAAGATCGTGCGCGGGGAACGACGGGTGGTTCAGCTCGCCGATGAACATCGTCGGCACACCGTAAAGCGCGGTGCAGCGCTCGGCGGCCACTGCGACCAGCGTGAGCTCCGGGTCGAAACCCGCTGCCGGAAAGACCATCGCAGCGCCGTGCGTGACGCAGCCGAGGACGCCCATCACCATGCCGAAACAGTGATACAGCGGTACGGGGATGCAGAGGCGGTCGTCCGGCGCAAACTGCATGCGCCGGGCGACAAAGAACCCGTTGTTCACGATCTGGTGATGCGTCAGCGCGGCGCCCTTCGGCAGGCCCGTGGTGCCACTGGTGAACTGGATGTTGATGACGTCGTCGGGCTGCAGGACATCCCGCAATTCCTCGACACGGCGCATGTGTTTTTCACCTGCCCGGGTCAGCAGCGCTCCGTAGTCGTATGTGCCGTACCCGGGGCCGTCATCGAAAAGGATTACCGTTCGCAAGCTGGGCAGCTCGTCCGCATGTAATTCTCCCGGACCGCACGCCGCCAGCTCCGGCGCTACCTGCAGCAGCAGGTCCAGGTAATCGCTCGATTTGAACGAGCGCGCCATGAAGATCGCCTTGCAGCCTGCTTTGCGCATTGCGAATTTGAGTTCGGAAGCGCGATATGCCGGATTCAGGTTGACCAGGATCAATCCCGCCTTCGCGGTCGCGAACTGCACCACGACCCACTCCGCGCGGTTGGGCGACCAGATGCCGACGCGGTCGCCCGGCGCAAGATCCAGGCTGATGAGAGCGGCGGCGAGTCGATTCGCGGCGGTATCCAGCTCCGCGTAGGACCAGCGCAGGTTCTGGTGCAGGCAGACCAGCGCATCGCGCTGGCCCCATTGGGCCGCGGCCTCGTCGAGGAGCCTGCCCACAGTCTTGTACAGGAGCGGAACCGTGCTGGTGCCGGATACGTAGCTCATGGCGGTCTGCATCCTGTTGCTCCTCTGCCGGTCAGCCGGTCAGCCGGCAAGCGGCCGGTAACAATCGACCCTGCGTGGGTGCGTACGGCAGTATCTTCTCACGATGCCGGATCGCAGACTCGTGCGCCGACATCCATGAATCGACCAGGGTGTCGCCCGCAATGGCCGGCTCCTGCAGCGTGATCGATCTATAATCGGGGCAAGGTCACTATCTCAACAAGAAGAGCCATTGCATGATCTACCTCGCCGTCGTCCTGACCTACGTGTTGATTCTGCTCGGAATCAGTGTTTACAAAAGTCGTTCGGTGCACTCGGCCGATGATTTCATGGTCGCCGGCCGCCGCGTGCCCGTCTACATGCTGGTCGCGACCCTGGTCTGCACCTGGATCGGCTCGGGCAGCCTGTTCGGCACGGCCGGACTGACGTTTCGCACCGGCGTCTCGGAGCTGTGGTTCTCGGCCGGAGCGTGGCTCGGCATCCTGGTCGTCTACCTCATTGCAGCCAGGGTCCGGCGCATCGCCCAGTACACGCTGACCGACCTGCTGGAGAAACGCTTCAACCGGCTGGCGAAAATCCTGGGAACCGTCACCATCATCGTCGCGTACATGGTGATCGCCGGCTATCAGTTCAAAGGCGGCGGCCGCTTCATCGGCATCCTGTCGGACGGCGCGATCACGCCGGAGACCGGCATGCTGATCGCGGCCGCTCTCATCATCGGCTTCACCGTACTGGCGGGCATGGTTTCCATCGTGGCGATCGACATTTTCAACGGCAGCATCATGCTGCTGGCGATGGTCGTGACCCTGCCCTTCGCCATATCGGCGCACGGCGGCGTCGATGCCGTCGTCACCACCATTCAGCAGACGGAGCCCAGTCATCTGTCGGTGATGGGCGGCCACGACGTCTTCTGGGTCGTCGGGATTGCGCTGCCGACCTTCCTGTTGCTGATGAGCGAAAGCAGCATGTACCAGAAGTTCTGCTCGGCGGACAACGAAAGAAGCGCGCGACAGGCGGTGCTGGGTATGTTCATCGGCGTCGTGCTGGTCGAAACGCTGATGATGCTCATCGCGCTGGTCGGTTTCGCAATCTATGCCGATGACCCCCGCTTTTTCCTGGCGGACGGTTCGGTCGACCGGGCAATGGCCGAGGAGATCATCCTGCGCATCGGCTTCGAGCAGCTGCCGGTGATCGTCGGTTCGCTGCTTATGGCCGCGGGCGCCGCCATCATCCTTTCCACCGGCAATACCTTCCTGATAGTGGCCTCGACCAACGTGACCCGCGACATCCTTCAGGGCTTCTTTTACCGGGATGCCGGCGCGGCGCGGATCGTCTGGATGCAGCGGGCGTGCATTGTCGTCCTCGGCATACTGGCGTACCTGATGATGAGCCAGTTCGAAACCATTCTCGAGATGGCGCTCGTGTCCTACACGATGATCGGCGCCTCGCTGGCGCCACCGCTCCTGGCGGCTTTCTTCTGGAAGCGGGTCACGCGTGCTGCCGGCGTGGCATCGATCGCGGCCGGCATGCTCAGCGTCATGACGATTACGGTGCTGAATTCGATTTCCAGGGACAGCACCGAGCCGCTGCAGATCCTCGGGGTCTCGTTCCCCATGGATACGGATTACATCGCTATTCCGGCTTTGATCATTTCCGTATCCACGTTAGTGATCGTCAGCCTGCTGACGCCGCGTCCGGAGACGGCCGACTGGCAGGAATTCATCGCTACCCGGGAATAACGCTGACAGGAACCGCGAGGTGGAGGGTCGCCCGCAATGGCGGGCTCTCCTGCATTGCGCCGGTCCATGAGGGCGCCGAACTCACGCGACGACAGGCGTATAATGCCGCTTGCTCTGACGAAACAACGGTGCTAACGGTCAGTCGGATCAAGAAACTTCAGAGCGCAAAGCACAACCGATTCTCTCCGTTACTAACAACATCAAGAATGGAGTGTGTTATGAAAAGCCTTCTTACAAAAATCGTACTGCCATTAGGCGTCCTCGTCCTGTGTGCTGCAGCAAATGCGGACACGCGCACCGTGGAAGTCTGGTCGTGCACGGTGAACGAGGGACACTCACTGGATGACGTAAAATCAGGAAACCGCGATTGGCTGGAATTCGTCAACGGCAACGTGGACGGTGGCGGCATTCAGAGTTACGTCCTGACCCCGGTTGTAGGCGCGCTGGGCGCATTCATGTATGTCGATTCGTTCCCGAGCATGGCCGCGTGGATTGCGACAAAGGAAGCCCTGACGACGGAGGAAGGAATGGCGGTCGAGGCGGCGCTCGCTAAAGTGGCAGCGTGCGAATCGAACACGCTGCATAACTCCGAAGAAACCTGAGGAACGGCGGTCGCCCGCAATGGCGGGCTCCTACAGAGACGTTTCATCTCTATGCAGAAGACGGCTGGCATGTTTTTCTGGCGACGAGTCGACGGTCCCGGCCACGACAGCTGCCGCCTTTTCAGGCTTGCCGATGGCTGGCGCCTCGCCGGAGCAGCAGTCTTCCGGGAGGCCGGACGGCCGTGCCATTTCAACTACGAGGTCAGTGTCGACGGAGAGTGGAGAACGCGAAGCGCAAAGATCTCGGGCTTCCTCGGCAGGAAAGAAATCGACATTCGTGTCCGTTCCGCCGGCGTGGGTCGGTGGAAGGTCGATGGTGTTTCTTTGGACGGCGTGAAGGGTTGTGTCGACGTCGACCTGAACTTCACGCCGGCCACGAACATGATTGCCCTGCGCCGCCTGTCGCTCAAGGTCGGTCAGCATGCAGAGGCGCCGGCCGCCTGGCTCAAGTTTCCCGCGATGCGCTTCATGCGCCTTCCGCAAAGCTACCGGCGCATCAGCCGCAACGAGTATGCATACGAAGCGCCGACCACCGGCTACTCCGGAATCCTCGAAGTGTCGTCCTCCGGCGCGGTCATCCGCTATCCGGGGTTGTTCGAGCAAGTCGCATCCCGCCGCTCGTGACGTCGATGCGTTGCTTCGGTCGCCTGCGAAAGCGGGCGAAGGTTAGCGGAGCCGGCCGCGGACGAACGCAGCCGCGAGCCGCACCGATGAATCCATGCTGCGATCTCGCCGTAACGCTTCGCGCAACCTGGCCGGCGTCGTGCCGGTGACGCGGCGGACCTCACGTGTTGCATGCGCCTGGTCGGCAAAACCACTCTCAACAGCGAGTTGCGCCATCGAGCGTGCGCCGTCGTCCAGCATGCGAATCGTCGCCTGCAGTCGAAGGATGCGCGCAAATTCCTTCGCGCTCAGCCCGACCTGCTCCCTGAATGTGCTTTGAAAGGATCGCGGGCTCATGCCACTCGCCGCGATGATCGGTTTGACAGGCCCGGCGCCGTCGCAAGCCTCCAGTTGGCCGACTGCATGCTCGATGCGATCGTCGATCTGCAAGGGCAGCAGACGACGTTCGAGCAGCTCCGAGAGATCGGCAACAGCGGTCTCGACGGCAGCCTGTGACGCTGCTTCCAGGAAGCGCATGGCAAAGTCGGCGTCGAGACCTGCCAGATCGACGATCCGGTCGCGCAGCCCGGCCAACGATGCTTTAAAGAGCAGGGACGACGCCGCAGGTTGCAGCCGCACGCCGATGCAGTCGACATCGCCGCGCGCCACGAGGCGGATCGCCGAACGTTGCTGTGCCGCAAAGACGCATCGCTCCTGTTGCCGCCAGCCCGCCTGATCCCCGAGCGCGTGCATCGGCGACTTGCGATGCGCAATGAGTTCGCAACAACCGTCGGGGTAGACCGTTTCGACATGCCCCGAGCCCGCGTCGAGCACCAGGTGCCATACACGGCGCACGTGGCGGCGCAGTGCTTCGGGCGGCACAAACTCGCGATAGTTCAGGACTCGGCTCATCCGATGTTTGCGTTTTTGTTCAAGCCGCTTGCCGGTGCATCTGCGAGACTGTCGGCCATGGTGACGGGGTTATCTCCAGGAGAAGAAGAATGTTACGACAGGTACCGGGCATCGCTGCGCCCTTTCTGCTGATCGGGTTGGCCTGCGCCACGGCGCCCGATCCGTCGCTCGACTGGCTTGCCGGGCACTGGTGCGCGGACACGGGCGAGGAATCCGTCGAGGAGTTCTGGCTGCCGCCTCGCGGCGGTGTCGCCATAGGCCTTGGCCGAACCACGACAAAGGACCGGACCACCGCGTTCGAATATTTGCGCATCGTCGATCTTGACGGCATCCCGAGCTACGTGGCACAGCCCGGCGGTCGCCCTCCCACCACGTTCAAACGGAGCGCCGGCGGCGAGCGCTGGATTCGCTTTGAAAACCGCGACCACGATTTTCCGCAACGGGTCGAGTATCGGCGTAACGGAGACGCACTGCATGCCGAGATCGCGGGGCCCGGCGAAAACGGGACGGAAGTGGTGATTCCGTTTGATTACCGGCCATGTGGTTTGCAGACCTGAACGGCACGCGACGGGTCGCAAGGCGTGAGCCTCGCAGACATGTAGCTGCCGGCGAGCACGCAGAAGAATCGGCACGACAGCGTCAGCGTCTGCAGGCTCCTGCCCATCAGGAGCTGCCGCGCGGGCAGTCGAACCTCGAACAGGTCCGTTACGAGGTCGGCGCCAAGTGCAAAAGCAGCCACGGTGATAACCGCGATCAACACTGCGGCAGTGCTGCCAGACAGGTTCGTGGTTTCATTCGTGATGGTCTCTTGCACTTGCACTGATGTTTCCTCCGAGTTTGTCTGTTAGTCGAAGGGCCCGATCAGGAATCGACATGCGGAAGCGCCAGCCAGCCTCTTTCATATATCGAAATGTGATGGATGACCTTGTCGGGCAGGCCTGGGCGCGTAACGTGGTGTTGGTGATTTTCTTGCCTTCACTCGTGAAAGTCGGTGGCGCGCATGGCTTGGCAAAAATACGTCGGACCATTGTTCTTGTTGCTCGCGGGCGGCACGGCGGCCGCTGACGGCTACCTTGTTGCCCTCAGCGCCGAAGCAGACACCGAGGACAGTCAGGCGTACTCGGCGTTCGGCGAACTGGCGGCTGGCGAGAGCACCTGGTTTTCCGCCAGTGTCGCGACGAGTCGAACCGACTCGCTCTCAGGCAACTTCGACGCTGTTTATGCGGATGCGCAGGTCGATCACCTGTTCGATCCGGTCGGCGTCCGGGTCGCGTTGGGGTACTGGGGCGATGACGATGTGCTGCAGTCCGTCGACGTTCGCTCGTCTCTTTATATAAGGAATGACCTTCTTTCCTTATCCGCCGACTTCGAGCGGCGCGATTACGACCTGATGGTCGAGTTGCCGTTGCTGCGGCAGGAGAGAACCCTGGGGTTCAGCGCCGACGGCATCGGTTTTTCCGGGAGCGTGCATGCGGGCGACCGCGTGAGCGCTTATCTGGGCGGCATGTGGTACGACTATTCGGAGAACGTCACCGTGGAGCCGGGCGTCCGCGACCTGCGTTTCCTTTCGCTGTCGCGGCTCATGCTGGCGCACGGCCTTCTCGATCGCAAAGCGCACGCCGGCGTTGAGGTCGAGTTCGGCCTGCGAAGCCTCGATTTTCGCTACACGAACTGGCATGGGATCGCGGACCAGGGAAGCATCGACTCGTTCGGTGTCGGTTTCCTGACGCCGCTCGGTGCATCCAGCGACATCGAGTTGCGGTTATCGCGGGACGATTCGGATACGTTTGGCGATGCCACGGTGCTGTCGGTGTTTCTCTACTTCTTCGGCAGCTGATTGGCCATTACGAGCGCTGTAGATCCCATGTATGACGGCTGCTTGCCTATCCGCTGGGTTCGGTAACGGATCGCGGAACCGGTTGATCGTTGCTGGCGGAGTGCATCAGTAGCGGTTCGATATACGGGGTGTCTGAGACGGTGCATTGTATTTGCTCGGTCAGGCAGTCCAGTGAGTTATCTACTATGCTTGACGCATACCACAGTTAAAGGGCAAACCCCGACCAGGCCGGGACGGGCAGCGATCGTCACCATAGCGCGCAAAAAGCCGGTGCTCAAAATGCAAACCCAGGGAGACGAACAATGATCATCAGAAACAGCAGGTTGTGGTACGGATGCCTGGCGATATTGATCCTGGCCACGCCGGCATTCAGTGCAGCCGATAACAATGGAGTGCGTTACTACGTGTCGCTTGGCACGTCGTTGTCAGTGGGCATTCAACCCGATGCCGCCGGCGTGAATCAGCCAACCAACCAAGGCTACGCGGACCAGTTGTTTGACATTATCGAACCGCACTTTCGCAAAGTTCGCCTCGTTAAGTTCGGCTGTCCCGGAGAGACGACAACCACGATGATGGCAGGCGGAATTTGCACCTATTCGAAAGGCTCGCAGCTCGCCGAAGCTGTCAGATTTCTGCACGCACACAAGGACAATGTTGAGCTCGTCACCATTGATATGGGTGTCAACGACATCCTGTCGGCCGGCTGCATCCTCGGCACGGATGTCGACTTCGCCTGCATTCAAGGCGCGTTTTTTGAGGTCTCCGTCAATCTGCCCATCATCCTCTCCGTGTTGCGCGAAGCAGCGGATCCGGAAACGCCCATCATTGGCATGAACTATTACAATACGTTCCTCGCTGCCTGGCTTACGGGACCGGCAGGTCAGGTTCTTGCCATTCAATCGTCCGAACTGGCGAGAATTTTCAATGACGACGTTCTGGGCCTGACTTACGGCGCGTTTGGCATTCCCGTCGCCGACGTGGCGGACGCGTACCTGTCGGACGACTTTGCAACGATGGTGCCCTTCCCGACTCCGGAGGGTCCGTTACTGATACCGCTTAATGTAGCGGTGCTATGTCAACTGACCTACATGTGCGCGCTCGCTCCTGTCGGCCCGAACATCCACGCCAATCACACAGGTTATGGCGTCATCGCGGCAACGTTTGCCGCGTTGCTGGATGATATCGACTGACACGGCGCGGTGGCAGACGATCATTCCAGGCCGCACGGTCCCTTTACGCGACCGAATCGACGACATAGAGATCGCCCGCCGGCGTCACGGCAACCCCTTCCGGCTTGTCGGTAATCCATCCGTTCGTCGAATGGATATCCGGCAGCAGGTCGTAATGGTTCTTCTCGGAGCGCGTCACGATGCCATCGGCCAACGCGTCATCGCTGAAGTGGACCAGCCGCTTGATCTCGCCGAAATCCCCGGTCCGGTTGTCGCGCTCGATGACGACGAATCCGCCTTCGACCCGCGTGATTTCCGAGAGACCGGCGACTGATTGGCTATTTCGTAGGAGCTAGCCATTGCGGGCGAGCTGCGCGGCATCGGCAAAGGCGGTCGGTCGCCCGCATGGCGGGCTCCTGCGCGGAATTTCTAACGCTGGTCGCGCGGTCTCTGGCGCAGGCGATCGCGCATCCGTTGCCGCTGCTCCGGCGTCATGCGCTGATAACGTTCGCGCAATTCCTGGCGCCGTTCGACGGGCAGTTCGCGATAGCGCCTGAACATCTCACGGACGCGATCGCGCTCCGCCGGCGACATCTGCAGGAACTCCTGGTAGCGGTCGCGAATAGCGTCCCGCTCCTCTGGCGACAAATCTTGCCAGCGGCGGAAGCGTTCCGCGGCATTCTCCCGTTCCGCTTCCGACATCGATGTCCAGCGCGACGCGCCGGCGGCGAGCCGCGCCTGTCGCTCCGGTTCGAGCGCGTCCCAGGTCTCCTCGAAGCGTTCGAGTACCTGGCGTTGTTCGTCGCTCAGGCTGTCCCAGGAAACCGCTTCGTCCCGGGCGAGGGCGTGCGCGCTCCACGCCAGAGCCAGTGCTGCGAGGAGCACGAAAACACTTTGCCGCAAATTCGCTTTAACGTTCATTTTCCGACTCCGGCGATGCTTCACCTTCGGGTTCAGGATCGCTCCGTTCGTTATCGTCACTCGGGGCCGGGTCGCGAGCTGCCTTTTCGAACAGCAGCCAGTCTTCATCCGACCCCTCCCAGCTGCCGAGATACTCGAGGAACGCGGCGTCCGGCAGCGGCTCGTCCGCCGCCAGCACGCAGCAACTGCCGGCCGCGAGACCGAGCAGCACGAACCGTAGCCGGCCTGCCGCCTTGCGTCTGTCAGCCGACGTGGTCATCCGCGCCCGTCTCTTCGGCTGTCTCGTCCAGCGCCAGCCAGCGGTAGAACTCGAGGTCCTCGAGCATTTCGAGTTCTTCCTCGGCCAGCAGCATTTCGAAATCCGATGCGACGTCCGACGGAAGTTGGTCGAGGTCTGGCGCTCGCCAGACGACGACAGCGGCCACTGCAGCGGCCGCAACCGCGGCGGCGGGCGTCCAGCGGAGCCATCGGAGATCGGTGCTGCCCGATTTCAATTCGGCGAGCGCGTTGTGTCGGCTGCGGTTCAGCCGTGACAGGGTTTCGGCGTCGAGCTCGCGCACGCTTTCGTCGAACAGCTGCCGGGCGCGTTCCGCCAGGCGTCCGTCATCGCTCGTGTCGTCAGTTTTGTCGGGCTCTTTCATTGCCAGTGGTCTCCAAGTGACTCCCGCAGCGCGTGTACGGCGCGGGAGTAATGTGTCTTGACGCTGCCTTCGGTGCAGCTCATTGCCAGTGCGGTGGCCGCAACGTCGAGGCCTTCGAACGTGCGCAGCATGAATGCCTCGCGCTGGCGCAGCGGCAGGACGCGGAGCGCGCGTTCGAGCGATTGCATCGCCTCGCGCGATTGCAACTGCTGCTCCGGCGTGCGGCCGTCGGGGTCCGCGGCGGCGGCTATCGGGTCTGGCGCTTCGTCGTCGCCGGCCGCGCCTCCGATCCAGGCGATCACCCGGTTCCGCACGGAGCGTCTCCGGTGCCAGTCGCGCACGCCGTTCTGCAGGATGCGGTAAAACAACGGCGGCCACTCACTGGCGCCACGGTTCGAATACTTTCGCGCCAGTTTGATCATGGCGTCCTGCACGATGTCCATCGCGTCGTCGCGATCGCGCACGGAAATCTCGGCGATGCGCAACGCACGTTTCTCAACGTCCATCAAGAACCGGTTCAGTTCCCGTTCGCGTTGCAGCGCCCCGACCCCCGTATTCGTATTGTGGGCCGACGATACCGCAAAACTCGCCGCAATGGCGCTCATACCCGACACCTTCCTGTTTCCGCGTTATCCCTCGCTCCTGTAACGCGCCCGGCACCACGCGGTTGACACGCCCCAGCAAGGGGACAGTGACCTTTCCCCCAAAAAGGGGACAGTGACCTTTTCCTCGGAAAAAGGTCACTGTCCCCCTTTTCGGTCCCCCTTTTCGGAAAGGTCACTGTCCCCGTGTCAACCGGGGGGCGGCAGCGGCGTTGTATGACTTGAGCGACTGTGCTCTTGGGAAGGAGACCAACATGACACTTTCAAACGACGGCTTGCCGCGCGGAGCGGGTTGCGGAGCAACCTGGACCGTAGCGGCGCTACTGATTCTGACTTTGTTCCTGGGCGCCTGCGGAGGCGGCGGGTCGGCAACGAAGGCCGGCGGAAATCCGGCAGCGATGCAATGCATTCCGGGCGACCCCTCGACAGCCGGCGAATGCGGCACCCTGCTGCTCGGGCTTACCGATGCAGACGGCGACTTCCTCAGTTACACCGTCGACGTCGTCTCGCTCGAACTCGAGCGGGCGAACGGCGCCGTGGTGGAAGTACTGCCGCAAAGCACACGCATCGATTTCGCCGGTTATGTCGACCTGACGGAAATCGTGACGGCAGCCAGCGTTCCGCCCGGCACCTACGTCGCCGGAACGATCGCGCTGGATTACAGCGCCGCCGAAGTGTTCGTCGAAGCGGACGGCAGCGCGAAGGCCGCGACCGTCGTCGACATGGATGGCAATCCGCTGCAGCGCGTGGAAGTGCGCGTCGTGCTCGCCGAGCGCGATGGCCTGGTAATCACGCGCGGGCTGCCGGCATTGCTGACAGTCGATTTCGATCTCGCCGCATCGCACACGGTGGACATTGCGCCGACGCCGGCTATCGCCGCCGCGGAGCCGTTCATGCTGGCCGAGATCGATCCGGTCGACAGCAAGGACATTCGTCTTCGCGGCGTCTTCATCGAAGCCGACGAAGCAGCGATGACCTACACGGTCGCGCTGCGCCCGTTCTTCGACCGCGTCGGCGACTTCGGCCGCGTGCAAGTGCATGTCACGGAGGAGACGGAGTTCGAAGTCGATGGTGACGCGTGGCTCGGGCTAGAGGGCCTGCGTGCCCTGGAGGCGGCCGGGGCCGGCACCCTGACCGTCGCGCAAGGCGCATTGGACGTTGCGGCGCGGGAATTGACCGCCGCACTCGTCCTTGCAGGCGAGAGCGTTCCCGGCAGCGGCCGTGACGCGGTTAAGGGCAACGTGATCGCCCGCGAAGGCGACCAGCTGATCGTGCGCGGAGCGACCGTCATCCCGCGCGACGCGGCCGCGTTCTTTCACGACGACGTCGTGGTCACGATCGGGCCGGAGACCAAGGTGTTCAAGACCGGCGCTCCGGACCTGCTTTTGACTACCGCAGATATCTCCATCGGACAGCAGGTGACGGTGCGCGGTGTCGTAGCCGACAGCAACAGCGACCGCATCGCCATCGACGCCACAGCGGGTGCGGTGCGCATGAGCCCGACGCACCTCTCCGGAATCGTGCAGTCTGTCAATCCCGGACAGGTGAACATCGAACTGCATGCGATCGACCGGCGCCGCGTCGGCATATTCGACTTCGACGGCACCGGCGTCAGCCCGGAGTTCGATGCCGATCCCGACGACTACGAAGTATCCACCGGCGACCTGTCCCTATCAGACCAGGCGGCGGGCAGACCGGTGTTTGTGTACGGTTTCCCCAGCGCGTTCGGCAGCGCGCCGGCCGACTTCGACGGCCGCACGCTGGTCGATTTCAGCGACGTGCGCAGCGCGCTCGGCGTCGGCTGGGGTTCCGACGGCACGCATGCGCCGTTCCTCAGCATGGAAAGCGAGGGATTGGTGCTCGACAACGGCAATCCGGACATCGATCAGCGCCATTACATCAAACAGGGCCCCGTCGTGATCGACCTGACGACGCTCGCTTCGAGCACGCTGATCCGGCCTCGCGAAACGGGACGCATGGTGTTCACGATTGCAACGCGGGACAGCCTGCAGCTGTACGCGGACTTCAGCGAGTTTGTCGAAGCCCTTACGCTGGAGCTCGACGGCGCGACCGCCGCGCGCTCGATGCATGCGCGCGGTCATTACGATGCGGCGAGCAACGTGTTCACGGCTTACAAGATTGGCGTCTATCTCCTCGAGCCGTGATTACAGCCGGTGACACTGGGCGCCGGCACTGGCTCGATGCCCCTCGCACCGCACGGTGCGAGGGGCTTTTTTCTGATTCCGACCGCCTCGCGGCTGCGTTCACCCGGGGAGCGATGGCCTACCCGATGCAGCACAGCGAGGTTGCAGTTATCGCAACAGAATTCATCGTCCGCCGGCATTTAATGCGTGCTAGTTTCCCGCTAATTTCCCGTTACGCAGTGCCCGAAACGAGCTGCGCAACCGGAGCGGGTGGGGGAACATCATGCAGACCGAGCGAAAAGTTACGTCGAATACGCGGGCTCTATCCGCCTCCATCAGGCTGGCAATGGGATTATTCCCCGGGGTGCTCGTTGCACTGGCGGTTCCGGACACGGCGGCGGCGCAGCAGGACGCTGCGGGCATCGAGGAAATCATCGTCACGTCGCAACGGCGCGAGGAGAACCTCCAGGATGTCCCCATCAGCATCTCGGCATTCACGACCGACACCATCGAAAAGAACATGTTCGCCGACATCGCGGATTACATCACGCGCACGCCCAATGCGAGCGTCATAACCAACGGAGCCAAGTCGTACAAGCAGGTCAGTATCCGGGGCATCACCAATTTCCTGGGTTTCGTCGGCAGCTCCACGACCGGCTTCTACATCGATGATTTCAGCGTTGCCGGAAGCACCATCAATCCACCTATCATGGACGTGGAGCGCATCGAAATTCTCCGCGGACCGCAGGCGACGTATTTCGGCAGGAATGCCCTGGGCGGGGGAATCAGCATGACTTCTATCAAGCCCGGTAACGATTTTTACAGTTCCCTGATGGCCGACTACTCCAGCTACGACACCATAGACGCTCAAGGCGTCGTGAACGTGCCGCTCGTCGAGGACACGCTGGCGGTGCGCCTCAACCTGAAGCACCAGCAGTCGGACGGGTACATCGAGAACGTGCATCCCATCGGCGGCGGAAACGATTTTGACTACCAGTATGCCAAGGCATTGATTCGTTACACGCCAACCGAAAGCCTGACCATCGACACCACGTGGCAATATGTGACCGAGAATGTGGGCATGCGCGAGGGTGTGCCCTCCGGAGTATTCGATACTTTTTCCGGCGGTGTCCTGTACGCCGGCCTGTTTCCCGACCGCGACGGCGACGGGGACAGCGATCCCCCGATAGACACGGTCGGCTTCTACCCGGACAACCGCACCAAAGTGAATTTCAATCGTCCGCAGGATGTCGGCACGGCTTTCAGGAACGGCGTCATTAAAGTCGACTACGAGTTTTCCGACCTGCTGTTGACCAGCGTCAGCGGCTATATCAATTCCGATCTCTTCCTGAACGGCGATATCGACGGCGGAAGCCTGGATTACTTCCACGAGTATCGCAACCTCGAGCAGGAAAGCTACAGTCAGGAATTCCGCCTGCAGAACAGCGGTGACGACCGTTGGAAATGGAACGCCGGTTTCCTGTATGCGCACGACAAGGGATCTTCCTTCAACCGCACCCTAGTCGGAGAGGAAGAGATCTTCGGCTTGCCGAACGGCTTTCTAATCGATCGGGAAGACTCGACGAACGAATCCGATTACCTGGCGTTGTTCGGACAGGTCGAGTACGAATTGACCGACAAGCTGAGCGCAGCGGTCGGCGGCCGATACAGCGAAGAGAAGATCAGCGCCGATATCGTGGGCTTTTCCGGTGTCCTGGTTACGGTTTTGTCCGTCGAGGATACCTTCACGGACTTTTCCCCGCGCCTGGCGCTCACCTATACCGCAAACGACAACCTCACTTTCTATGGAACCGTCTCCAAAGGCTTCAAATCCGGAGGAGTGCAGATTGCGCCGGATCCCGAGAGGGAGTCGTTTGACCCGGAGACCCTGTGGAATTATGAAGTTGGCTTGAAGGCCGGCCTGCTGAACGACAGACTGCGCCTGGATGCCGCCGTTTTCTACATGGACTGGGAGGACCTGCAAGTCGCCTTCCAGGAAAACCTTATCGACGAAGACGGCAACTTCGTTCTGTTCGGCGGCACCGACAATGCGGAGGCGGCAACGTCGAAGGGGGCGGAACTGTCGGCGGCCGCCCTGCTCAGCGACAACCTGCTGGTCAATTTCAGCGTCGGCTATCTCAATGCGAAATTCGACCGGTTTACTGCCTTGATCGACGGCCAGAACCGGGTTCTCGACGGCCAGACCATACCGAACTCACCCAGGTGGACCCTGGCGGCGGATGCCGAGTACGGTTTCGCCCTGAACGAGTCGTGGGACGGCTACATCCGCGGCGAGTGGAACTATCGCGACGAGATCCGCGCAACGACCAGCGCGATGGTTCAATCGGGCTTTCCGTGGGAGGTGCCGAGCTACGATTTCTTCAATCTGCGCATCGGTGTGCAACGGGACAACCTGTCACTGGTGGCGTATGCGGAGAACCTGTTCGACAGCAACTACTTTACGAATGCCTACGAGAAGGCGAACACCGGCGGGTTGATCCTCGAACCGTCGTTCCGGACGTACGGGTTGCGCGCGACCTACGAATTCGGCGCGCAGTAAAGAGGCGAACCGCCGCGCCGGGGGTTCGCGCGGGGGCGGGCTAGTTTCGCGTCCGGCGCGCGTCGGCGTTCTCGAAACTCGCGGCATCGTCCGGGTCGCCCCTGCCCCTGTAGCGCGCCTTACCCGGATACGGAAATACCGGCCGGGTAAACTGCACCAGCTCCGCATCGACCGGGAATCTTCGAATCATCGAGGAAGCGTCGTGCTGCCCTTCGAGATGAGCGGCCTGCAGAACCTCGGGCGCCTCGCCGCGCTCGACCCATGCTTCCATGGCGCTGATGTAATCGATGGCAAACGCCCCGTCACCGCCGAAGCAATGATGCATGCCGGGCACCATGAACAGCCTGAAGAAGTCCTCGGTGGTTTCGCGGCCGCCCATCGTCCTTTCGACCGTCCGGTAGTAATCGAGGCTGTTCATCGGCGCGATGATCGGGTCGGCCCAGCCCTGGTACAGCAGGAGCTTGCCGCCGGCCGCCTTGAACGCCCGCAGGTCCGGGTCGGACGCGGAGTACAGCGCCTCGCCCTCTCCCAGGCGTTTGTAGTCCAGGTCGAAATCGAAATCGCCGGCCTGCCATTCCGGGCCCCAGTCCGTGACCATGTAACGCATCGAATCGATTCCCGAACCGCCGGCCGGCGAGCCGTCGCCGCTTCGCGGCAGGAAAATGGACCAGCCGCGCTCCGATCCCGGCTGGAAGCCCGCGCCCGGATACAACTTCGCGCCTGCCGAGTTTGTCGGCCCGGCGTAGATCCGGCGGGCAGCCTCCATTTTTGACGCGCTCAGGCATTCGCTGCTCTGCCCTTCCCGGCAGGCGAGAGTCTGCGGATCGAAAGCGGCGGCAAGCGGATCGCCTATCACGCCGTCTTCCAGTCCATCGTCGGCATCGCTCGCCGCAACGGCCGCGCGGTGCAACAGATCGAGGTCTGCCGCGGTCAGGACCGGCGCGCCGTTCGGGTCGGCCAAGGTCTGCAGGTTCCAGATGAAATCGAGCGAGGTACCTGACTGGCTGACCACCGGCGCGCCGACGATGATGCCGTCGAAATCCCACGGAAATCGCTGCGCCTCGATCAGCCCCTGGCGGCCGCCCGTCGAGCAGCCCATGTAATAGGATTTCTCCGGCGCCGCCGCATAGAAGCGTTGCGTTATGGCCTTCCCCGACACGGCGGTTCGGTGGGTGGCACGAAATGCGAAGTCGACCTTGGCCTCGAGGCGGCGGTACGCCCACAGCCCGTCGCCCGGTGTGCCCCGGTGTCCCAGATCGGACACGATGCAGGCGTAGCCTTTGCTCAGCGGATAGTTGCACTCCTCGGCCCAGCGCGAGCCGGCCGCCATGCCGCAGTGGCCGGTGCAGCCCGCGTAGAAGAACCTGCCGTTCCAGCCGTCGAGGGGCAAACGCAACTCGTAGCCGATGTTCGGCGCAATGTAACCCTGCGCGCGGCAATGAGCGGGGAACGCGGCGCTCGCCGTCACGACGCGGGTGTCCGTCACCTGCGTCGGTGCGTCTGCCATTCCGGAGAAATCGGCGTAGCGCAACGCCTCGCACTGCGCGGCGGCATCGGCTGCGCTCGCAGGGCCGCCGTCCGCCGCTCTTGCCAGGGTGCCTGTCCCTGAAGAAAAGGTCACTGTCCCCAAAGCAAGGGTCACTGTCCCCAATGCCAGCGCCCGGAGGGCATTCATCGTCGTCCCCCCGCGGCGAGGTCGAACAGCTCTTCCCGGACCAGCGCCGGCGGGATGGCGCCGACGCGGAGCAGCCGGTCGTAGAAATCGCTCAACGGTTTCGGCTCGCCGAAAGCCGCGAAATAATCGTCGCGGATGGCGGCGATTTCCTGCATGCCGATCAGGTAGCCGAGCACGTACGTCGGGCGGCGCAGGTACATGCCGACTTCCAGCTCGGCGGAATAGCGATCGAACCGCACCTGCTCCACCAGGAAATCGACGGCCTCTTCGAAATCGATGCGCCCCGTGTGCAGCTGCGAGTCGAGGATCACGCGGGCGGCGCGCCACAGCCGGTTGCGCAACTGGGTCAGGCGCACGTCGTCGCCCTCGAGGAAGCCGAGCTCAAACATCAACTCCTCACAGTAAAGGCCCCAGCCTTCTGAGAAAATCGACTCGCGCACCACGTTACGCAGCAGGTTCGGGTTCTCCCTGATCTTCAGCGCCTGCACGTGATGTCCGGGATAGGCCTCGTGCACGGCAATGATCGGAATCCACGACAGGTGGTGCGAGCGCAGGCGCTCCGCGCGCTGTTCGGGGCTCATCCAGTCCTCGATCGGTGTCAGCACCAGGCGTCCCAGCAACCCTTCCTCGAAGGGATCCACGCTGTCGAACGTGCCGTACGGCGAGGATCGCCGCATCGCCGGCGGCGTGTCGACCGTGATCACCCGCTCACCCTCCGGGAGGGTCACGACGCGGTGGTCGATCAGGAAGCGGCGCGCCGCGTCGATCTCCTTCTGGTACGCCTGCTTGAGGCCGTCCGCCGTCGGATGCTCGTTCTTGAGGTCCTCGTACACTTCGACCCACGGTTTGCCCGGATCGATTCGTTCCGCGACCTGCTGCGCGAGTGCCCCGGTCTCCGCAAATGCCTTGCGGCCACGCTCGAGCATCGCGTCCGCGTCTTCGTCGAGAAACCAGCCGTTCTGGATGATGTAATTGTAGTTGTCCGTTCCGAGCACCCAGCTGCCGTCCGAGGCCGGCAGCAGATCGTCTTCGAGAAATGCGCGGTACGACTCGAGCGCCCCGCTCGCGTCCTGTATCGCCGCTCGCAGTTCTTCGGTCACCGCCCCGCCTTCCGCGACCACCGCGGGCGCGCCTTCACCGAGGGCACGCAACAGTCCCTCGGCCTGGAAGATCGCCTCCTCGGTGAAGCGTGCCGGCGGGTGCCGGAGATTCCGCCTGCCGTGATCCAGTCTTCCCGGCAGCTGCTTCAGCAGCACGGTGAGCTTCGCGGCGCGTTCGGCCGCCGAACCGGACGACGCAGGCTCCAGCGCCATCCCGATCTGCCTGGAAGGCAAGTAGATCGTCGGATCGTTTTCCCAGGGGCGCCGCGCCTCGGCACTCCGGATCGATGCCTTGAGCAGGCCGATCAGCAGGCGGCGGTCGATATCCCGCCCGGAAGACAGGGCGTCAGCCGGTACTTCGAGAAGCTCGTCGAGCAGCTCGCTTTGCGCCGCGATTTCCTCGCCGAAGGCTGCCGCGGAAACGTCGGGGAGTCCCTCGTTCCGCTCATCCTCCCGGGTCATCTCTATGTAGCGCTCGGCCAGGCTGCGCAGTTTGTCATTCGCCGGGGCAGCCGCCTCCGCAGGAGACTGGCCCGACAACAGCGCCATCAGCACGATTGACAGTGCGCTCGCCAACAGGGACTTCCGCATCATCCGCACGTCGTCATCCTGACTCGTCATGTCGTGCAGGTTCGGGTAGCCGATCGCCGCCGGCCACCCACCGGTCCTCACGGTTCCACCGGGTCCGAGTGGGACAGAAAGTTGATGAGCGCCAGCTTTCCGTCCTTGACGATCGCGTAACCCATCACGTGCGACAGCCTGTCCACGCCGTTCTCGCGCGCCCTGATCACGTGATACGTGAATATCTTGCTGCCCTCGCGAAATTCCTCCTCGAACGGCAGGACGATCTCGACCGACTCCGTCCGCTGCTGGATGCCTCTGAAGTGCTCCGCCATCGCATCGAGCCCCTGCACGAGCACTACGTCGTTCACGATGATCCGGGCGTCGTCCGTGAAGTAGCGGCCGAAAGCCTCCCGGGTAAAGCCGTCTTCGTTTTTTATGGCCTCGTTCCACCACGCGAACATGTCCACCAGTACGTCGTTCGTGCCGTCGTCGGCCGCTGCGGCCGTCGTCGCGAGCATGAATGCAAGAATGAAAAGCGCGCGCTTCAACATCGGACCACCTCGACGGGAACACCAGGACGCTGCGCAGACCGCAGAGCGATCGGCCGACACACCGCGATTCAATCTATAACAGCCTTCGAGCGCCGTTCAACGCGCCCTTTGTTGCGACGACTGCAACGAACTGCCGCACGTTCGGCAGGCGATTCGTGGCAAGCGGAGATGTTGCCGGCACCGCAACGAAATTTGTAGTGCAGACTATTGACCGCGTCGGCGGTGAAAGCCTGAATGGGCAGCCTGCGGCGTCAAAGCAACGTTTGCCCGGAAGCCCCCAGCGACCAACCAATAAACGGGAAAAGCCAATGAAACTACTTCAAGCCTCCGTGATTTTCGCCTGCTGCCTGCACCTCACGGCACTGGTCAATGCCGCGGAACCGGATGCGGTGACCGCTATAGTCGGTGCAACGGTCGTGAATCTCGACGGCGAATCGAACCTTCGGGACGCGGTCGTGCTCGTGGAAGGCGAGCGAATCTCGGCGATCGGCGCCCGCGGGGACGTTTCGATTCCCGACGGTGCAGAGGTAATCGACGCCACGGGGACGTGGCTCATTCCGGGCATGATGAACATGCATGTGCACCTCGGCCTCGTGCTGCCCGGCAAGATGGAGGCCGAGCTGGCGAATGAATCCGAAGCCGAACTGGCGCTGCGCATGGCGGCGGCCGCGAGAGAGAGTCTCCAGGCCGGAGTCACCACGATCCGCCTGCCCGGTGACCAGAGACACGGCGACCTGGCCCTGAACCGGGCGATCGAAAAGGGACAGGCCGATGGGCCCCGCATCTTCAGCGCCGGCGAATCGCTGGTCATCACCGGAGGGCATGGTTCGGAGAAGGGCAAAACCTACAGCGACGGCCCTTACGAGCTGGTAAAGGCGGCACGCCGCGAGATCAGCGCCGGCGCGTCGTGGATCAAGATCCTGATCTCCGGCGGAATCGCCACGGACGGCGGCGACATCGCCGAAGCACTGATGACGCCCGAGGAGATAGCCGCCGTAATCGATGCGGCGCACCGCTTCGGCGCCAAAGTGGCGGCACACTCGGGATCCGCGGCGGCGACGAGTATCGCCGTCGACGCGGGAATCGACAGTATCGAACACGGCTACTTTCTCGACAGGGACGTGCTCAGGAAGATGAAACGCGCCGGGACCTGGTTCGTGCCGACGATTGTCGTGAGCCAGCCGGCGACCGCTCCCTTCTTCGAAAAAATCGGTTCGCCGGAGTGGTACCTGAAACGCCGCGATTCCGTGGGCAAGGTGCACTGGGAAGCGCTGCAGATAGCCATCGAGGAAGGCGTGAACATCGCGTTGGGCACGGATCAGTTGCCGTCCGAGCCGAATGACGGCACGACCGCGACCGCCAGGGAAGCGCAGTACTACGTGGAAGCCGGAATGACTCCGCTGCAGGCGCTGCGCGCCGCGACGATAGAACCCGCGAGGATGCTCGGTGCGTCCGCGGATATCGGCTCACTGGAAGCAGGCAAGTATGCCGACCTGTTAGCGGTGGCCGGCGATCCCAGCGAGGACATTACTGCGCTGCGCACTATCCTTTTCGTCATGAAGGGCGGCCAGGAGTATCGCAACCTACTCGAACGGTAACCGCCTTGTAGGAGCCCGCCCGCAATGGCGGGCTCCTACAGCTTGTCGAGAAAGTAGTTCGTTATCCGGGTAAATACGTGTAGCTGCGCATCAGCGATGTCGTGGTGGCGGTTCGGGTAGACCAGCATGTCGAACTGCTTGTTGTGCTCGATCAAAGCGTCCGCAAACTGCAGGGTGAAGGCAAACTTTACGTTCTCGTCCCCGCTGCCGTGGATGAGCAGAAGGTCGCCCTCGAGCTTGTCGGCGTAATTCAGCAGATTGACTTCCCGGTAGCCCTGCGGGTTCTCATCCAGCATGCCCATCCAGCGTTCGACGCCCACGGCCTGATAGCGCGACAGGTCGATGACGGGCGCGACGCTGACCGCGGTTTTGAAATGCGGCGCGCCTTTCGTCATCAGGGCGCAGGCAAGGTAACCGCCGCCGCTCCAGCCCCAGAAACCCAGGCGCGATGCATCGACGTAAGGCAACGACTTCAGATACTCGAGGGCTTCCAGTTGATCGTGGACCGCGTATTTCGCGTAATGCCCGTAAGTCAGGTTCTTCGCTTTCTTGCCCCGGCCGGCCGTCGTGCGGTTATCCAGGCTGAAAATGATGAATCCCTGTTCCGCCATGTAGCGATGCCATAAGTCCCATTCCGGGCCCCTCCAGTTGCCCCAGCGATTCATCACCACCTGCGAGCCGGCATTGCCGTAACCGTAGCCGATGACCGGATATTTTTTTCCGGGATCGAAGTCGCTCGGCTTGATCATCGATGCGTTGAGCACGATTCCGTCACTGGTCTCGATCTTGACGAACCCGGGATTCGGGACAGCGTACTTTGCGAGGGCTTCGGCCGTGCCTGCTTCCAGTATCCTCACGGCTTTCCCGGAAGCTTTGCGAAGAGTGACGACGGGCGGGGTACGGGCACTGGAAAACGTCTCCACGACGTGCGTGCGGTCGGGCGAGAAATTCCATTCGTACCATCCCGGCGGCCCCGAGACCTTCCGCAGGTCCGAACCGTCGAGTCGCACGCGGTACACGTGTTGATCGATGAATGAGTCCTTTTTCGCGTAGAAGTACAGCCAGCCTTCTCTTTCGTCGACCGCTGCAAGCGAGGTGATCTCCCAGTCCCCCCGGGTCAGCGCCACCTCATCTCCCCGGAAATCGTACAGATAGGCATGGCGGTAGCCGCTTTTCTCGGACGTCCACACAAATCTCTCCTGCTTCCCGAGAAACATCAGATCGTCCGTCGTGTCGACCCACGCCGGATCGGTATCGGTAACGATGACTCGCGTTTCTCCGCTGTTCGTGTCACCCAGCAACAGGTCGAGTGTCTTGTGGTCCCGCGACAGGCGCTGAATCGCCAGCGTTTGCGATGATCCGGCCCAGTTTATGCGGGGAATGTAATCGTCGTCATTGTTGCCGATATCCATCCAGGTCGTGCCGCCGCTCTCGAGATCGAAGACACCAATCCGGTTGACTGCATGCTTTTCGCCCGTGTTGGGATATTTGAGCGCGCGTACTTCGTTGTAAGCCCCTAGCTCGTCGATCATGTAAAAGACCTTGACGTCAGTTACGTCAAGGCGCCAGAACGCGATCTTGCTGCCGTCCGGCGACCAGTGCCAGGCATCCACGGATCCGAACTCGCTGCTGCCGTAGTCGAAAATCCCGTTGAAGATATCCGCACTGCCGTCGCTTGTAACCGCCCGCGAGGATCCACCGGCCACTTCAGCGACGTAGATGTCGTTGTCGAGAACGTAACCGACGTGCCGGCCGTCCGGTGACAGCTGTACGTTTCGCAGCGCGGACCCGTTGTCCGCCAGCGGCCGAAGCTCTCCGGTTGCAATCTCGTACAGATAATGCGGAGCCTCCACCACGTTGTCCCAGGTCACCGTTTCCGGGCCTGTTATCAGCAGGAAGCGGCGGTCCTTCGTCCATCGATACCGGCTCATGCGCACGGGGTTACCGTCGAAGGCCAGCGCGTCTCCGGCAACGACCAGGCGATTGGCTGCCGACGCGGCGTTCTGTTCGTAGATGTCGAGAAGTCCGGTGTCCGGGTTCTGCCCGGTAAAGGTGAAACCGGAGCCGCTCCACTGCAGGTTCTCGACGGTTTTGTTCTGCAGATCCGGGGTTGTGAAAATGGCTTCCAGACTCAGCGGCTGTTTCTCCGCAAAGCACGCTGCCCCTCCGAACAGCGACGAGACGCTCATAACGGCCAGTAATGCCTTCACACTCATGCTCCGCTCACGGTGAGATCCCAACGAATAATCCCGACTCATAATTATGGGTTATACCGGCAGACTTCATGATGACTAACCGGGCGACGATCGTTGCATCAATCGCAACAAAATAATCCGGGTGCGCGGGCCTGACGCTGACGGTACGGAAGTCCTTCGCTTTCTGACCGGCCGCGATCCCGGCAGGACTAGAGATTGCCCCGGGAATATTCGCGAATCATCTCCAGAACCCTGCGGAAAAGGTCACTGTCCCCATCCGCCAGCGAAGCGACGGTATCCCTGTGATTCTCGCCCTCCAGAACGAGGAGCTGCGCCGACACCCTCATGCCCGATAGCTTCTCGACGAACTCGCGCGACGAACCGAGGTAGGTTTCCTCTACGGAGCCGACAGCGACCACGACCGCGGGCACCGGGTCGCCGATATGCAGCATCGGGCTTGCTTGTGCTTCCGCCTCAGGCGTCGGTGTATAGGCACGCCCGGACTTGCGAAGATCGTACGCGCCGCTGATCGGCACGATCCCCCGCAGCACATCCCTGGGGATGCCCGCATCCGTGAGCCACGACCGGTCGACGCCTGTGTCGGCCGCGAGTATCGCTCCTGCCGAATGGCCGCCAACGAAGATGGCGGCAGGATTACCGCCGTACTCCGCAACATGGTGGTACAGCCATTCGATGGCACTTTTCACATCCTCCGGCTGGGCCGGATAAGTATGTCCGCCAACCGTCAGGCGATAACTGGCAACGGCCGTTACGATGCCGTGTTCCGCAAACGGTCCGGCAACGAAGCCGTATTGAGCGCGATCGCCCTCCTGGAATCCGCCTCCGTGAAGGAACAGGAAGACGGGTGCGTCTGCGGGATCCCCTGCGGGCAGGTAAAGGTCGAGCCGTTGCTTCGGATCCTCGCCGTACGCCAGGTCCAGATGATGCGGCAGCTCTGCCCTCAGGCCGGCGGTCTGCTGCTCCGCTTGCCGGTAAAAGGACGTCCAGTCAATCTCGAATTCATCCGGGTGCATGACCGTATAATAAGTGGAAGCATCCTGCGCCGGCGCAACACTGGCTTGCATCATTCCGATGACGCCGACGGAGATCAGCATCAGTCTGCGGCGCACATTGCGTTTCGGCGGCATTCTCAGGTCCTTATCAAAGAGGCAGCGGCGTCAACGCAGGTACTGCATTGCCGCCTGCATGGAAATTACGTCGCCGTAGCGACACTCGATATCGAGCAGGTTGGCTTCGTTCGCCAGCGCCGACCGGTCGCCGACGGCTTCCCGAATCACAATCGGGCGAAAGCCGCTTTGCGCCGCATCCACCGCGGACGCCCGGACGCAACCGCTCGTCACGCAGCCGGCAATGAACAGCGTGTCGATGCCGAGAACGTGCAACTGGGATGCCAGGCTGGTGCCGAAGAATGCGGAACCGTACTTCTTGCTGATGACGATGTCATCGGCGGTGCGCGGCAATCGGTGGTCGACGTCGCACCATTTCGAGCCTTTGGATAGCACCGCGATGCGTGGCGTTTTCAACGCCATCAACAGGGTCGGAACATCCTGCGGCAGAAACTCGACCGTGGTGAATATCACGGGCATTGAAACCGCTTTCCTCGCCGCGCGGATGAGTTCGGCGGTATTCCGCACCTGCAGATCCCAGTCTCCGGCCAACGGCGACTCCGGGTTGGTAAAGCCTTCGATGAAGTCGACCACCAGCACCGCCGGCCGCCGGCCGATGCCCAGCGATGGAGGCTTGTGCTCCATATAGCGCCTGCGGAATTCAGCGATAAAGGGATCCGTTGCGGTTTCTGCCGGCATCTCAGCGACGATTCGACGGTGGCTGCCGTGGAAAGTCGTCCTTGGCAAAATTGTGATCCGGAAAATGCACCCGGCCGTCACTGATGACAACGACGATGGCATGCTGCAGCAATGAAAGATCCTGAAGAGGATCGAGACGGCCGCCGACCAGCGCGAGGGTCGCGTCGGGTGCGCCTTTTTCGCTCCGGACTTCCGCCGGCTCAGCGGGCAGGGTGGCGAGCCCTGTCGCTATCATTGCGATCACCGCGCCGCATCGCACGAGTTTTGTACACATTCTTTCGATCAGCATCATAAACCCACCCTTCTGACAGACACGATCTGCCGCAGCGCGACGATACAGTACTATCAGGGTTCGCATAATCAATACCTGCGATAGCCATTCGCCTGGGAGATAAGTGAGCACGACTCCGTTGCGCGCGATGCAACAAACAACGGCATTCTGTGTGATTGCAGGCAGAGCAGGCGCCCCGTACGCTGAAATGGCCGTGAGAGCTGCTTCTCGTTGAGGAATTTCGGCTGACAACGCGCGCGTCGGTTTCGGGGGCCACGAATGAGGTTGGGTCGGGCGCCATGGAGACTGACAACCGGAAGGATCGCCACCATCAGTCTCGCGAGGTTCCAGGAATGAGAACGTATGTAGCGCTATGCCTTGTTATCTTTGCGCTGTCTGCGGGGAGTGCCCGAGGCGAATCGAATCTGCTGATCGAGGAGATGACCTGGGAAGAAGTCAAAGCCGCGATCGATTCAGGTACCGACACGGTCATCATCACCATCGGGGCCACCGAGCAACACGGTCCGCAGATCGCGCTGGCCAGTGATTCCATTACCGGCGATTACCTCGCGCCAGAAATTGCCAAACGGATCGGGCGAACATTGATTGCGCCGAGCATCCGCGTGGGCGTGTCTCCACACCACATGTATTTCCCGGGTACGATCACCATTCGCAGCGAAGTCATCGCCCGGCTCGTCATCGAATACGTTCACAGCCTGGTCTGGCACGGATTTCGGCACATAGCAATCATTCCTACCCACGGCGGTAACTTCTCAACCGTAGCCGAAACCGGCCGCAGGCTTTCGCTGCTGTATCCCTACCTGAATATCATGGCTTTTTCGGATGCCAATGGTTACATCAATGCGCTGAAATCTGCTTCGGATCGCATCGGGGTCCCGCTGGACGTCGCTGGATCGCATGCAGGAATGTCCGAGACCGCGATGGCTCTGGCCAACAGGCCGGACCTGGTGCGCATGAATCGCGCCCAAGCGGGATTCATGGGCGACGCCTACGGCGCCGGTGACAAAATGAACCTCGAAGGGACGCCAGCTGTAAGCCCCATCGGCGTATTGGGAGATCCAACGGCCGCTACGGCCGAAGCCGGGCGCGCGTACCTGGATAGCCTGGCAACCCTTCTGGCCGACTACGTGCAGGAAAACCGCTCGCAGTGGAAGCCGCCATCCTCACCGGAATTTCCGAAAGGCGGCCTTGCAGAGCCGGAGGGCGATTTTGCCGAAGGAATCCGCGCCCGGCGCAGTGGTGATTTCGCAGCGGCGCAGGCGTTTTTCGAATCCCGTCTCGAGTCCGAGGCGGATCAAGCCGAAGCTCGCCTCCAGCTGGCGCGGACGCTCATTCTCAAGGGAGAGTACGCGGAGGCTGCCGCAATGGTCACACCAGTGCTCAGCGGTCCCAACATGCGTGCCCGCGCCCTGGCAAGCGATGAACTGGCGTTCATCAGTCTCTACGAGGGACGTTTCGAGGACGCCATCCGGCACAAGGCAGGGGCGGGAGAGATCCTGGCCAGCAGCGGTGGCTCCAACGAAGACCTGGCCAGGAGAAACCTCCAGATCGGCTACATCCGGACGGAGATCGGGGAATACGACGGCGCGCGTACCGCTTTCGTCAAGGCGCTGAAGTTCATGCCCGAAACGGGGCCGTTCAATCTCGACATCCGGCACCTCGCAGCGCTCGTCGATATGAAGCAGGGGCGTCTCCACAAGGCCGACGATACGCGCAGGGAAATTGGCGAGGCGGCGTTCCTACCCGGACTCGAGGCGCAGATGCGGCGATTCTATCAACTGGACGCGGAACTCCGGATGGCCCTGGGGCATGCCGCTGACGCCGTCATCAGTTTGCCCCGCGCGATTGAAATCTATGACCACCCGCTCTACCGCGAAGCCCAGGCGCGAGCCTTTCTGCTGCTCGATCAGCTCGATGAGGCCGAGGATACGTTGCTGCGCCTCGTCAATTTGACGGATGCAAGGCTGGACGTCCCGATCGTTTTTGTGCGGGCTCATTACTACCTGGGAACCGTCTATGAACGACAGGGCAGAAACGAGGAAGCAGAGCAGATGTATGCCAGGTTCCTGGGTTTCTGGGGTGATTCCGAAACGCCGATTCCCGAAGTTCAGAATGCGCGCGAGGCAATCTCCAGGATGGCCGATCGTGGATGAAAGGAGAAGACATTCCGGGCAGGCCCGAGCAGGACTAACCTCCTTCAGCGACGCTCAAGCGCATCGAAATCCTGAATACCGGCTTGTCATGGATTTATCCCCCCGTCGTGGGCCGGGGGTACGCCGAAATATCAACGACTGTCAGCAAAGTGTTGCGCTCAGGACAACAAACTAATTCGATACTAATCATTGTTCTGGCCCTGCGATCCTATAGCATGGTTGCGCAGGACATGCGACTGTCCAGCCGCGCAGGAGCCCTCGCTGCAAATTGCTATCGCAAACACTAAAGGCACAGAAATATGCGAAACAGCACATGTAAGTATGCAGGTATTTTCCTCGGACTTGTTTCGGCTGGTTTAGCCCAGGCCCAAACGACTTCACAAACCCAGGGTCTCGAAGAGATCATTGTTACGGCCACCAAGCGTGGCGGACAACTCATCCAGGACATCCCCGTCACGATCCAGGCAATTTCCGGCGAACGACTGGCGGAAACGGGAGCGGTGGACTTCAACGACTATTACCGGCAGATCCCCAGCCTCAGCGTCAACGACCAGGGCCCGGGTCACAAGACCTACATCATCCGCGGCGTCAGTTCCAGCGGAGCAGGCACAGTTGGCGTTTATTTCGACGAAACCATCGTCACCGGCGAATTCCTCTCCTCCGAGGGTGGCCGACAGCCCGATATCAGACTGTTCGACATGAACCGCATCGAGGTACTGAAAGGACCCCAGGGCACGACCTTCGGATCGAGCTCGCTGTCCGGCACCATCCGCTGGATCCCGAACTACCCGGATCTCAGCGAATTCGGCGCGGCTGTAGGTGGCAGCCTGAGCGCCACCAAGGACGCCGATTTCCCGAGCTGGGCGGTGGACGCGATGGTCAACGTGCCGCTGGTGACGGATCGTCTTGCGATGCGTATCGTGGCCACCGCGATCGACAAGGACGGTTACGTCGACACGCAGTTCGCCGAGGGCGTCAACAACGACGAATCGCAGGCAGTCCGCGCGATGTTCGCGTTGCAGGCTACTGACAATCTCCTGTTGTCCTTCATGGCCATGATGCAGGACGCCGAGACCGAAGGCCGCAGCGGCCACATGGACCTGCTGCCCGATATGCCGGCCAGTCCCTCGCTGAACGGCGGCCCGACGCCGAACGACCATTGGAACAACGCGATGAGCGTGGAACCCTTCGACGACGAGATGCAACTGTACAACCTCAAGGGCGAGTACACGGCTGATTGGGGCACCCTCACGGCCACCACTTCGCTTGTCGATCGTGAGACGGACTACTTCCGGGATTCATCCACTGAAATCGAGATCATCACTGGCTACACGCGCCCCGCGGACGGTTCGGGCCAAAGCACCATCATCCAGCCGCAGGACCGCAAGCTGACTTCCGGCGAGCTCCGTTTCGCATCGAACTGGGACGGCCCGTTTCAGGTGCTCGTCGGCGGGTTCACGCAGAAGGAGGAACGCGACTTCCAGAGCGCCGTGATCACCGTCGATCCGGCCACGGGCGAGGCTACCGGCAGCGCTCTGCTAGACCGTCTGGTCCACACGGAAATTGACGAAGTCGCGGCTTTCGGTGAACTGACCTGGCAGGCGACTGAGCGACTGGCACTGACCGGCGGCGTGCGCTGGTTCGACTTTTCACTGGATGAACAAGCCACGGCGGTGACCGGTTTTCCCGGAACGCCGGGCGCCGGTCCCGGCAATCCACTCACATCGGATGAAAGCGACACCATCTTCAAGCTCAACGTCGCGTACGACTTCAACGACGACGTCCTGGGCTACGCACTGTTCTCGCAGGGTTACCGCGCCGGCGGGACCAACGACCAGACGGCTGCCGCCATCGCCGGTGTGACGATCCCGCCCGGCTTCAATTCGGACTCGGTTGACAACTACGAAATTGGCCTGAAAACCACCTTGATGGACCGCCGGTTGGCGTTCAACGCCGCAGCATTCTACCTGGATTGGACCGATATACAGGTTACACAACGTGCAATCGCCCCGAGCGGTTTGCAATTCGCCTATCGAGGCAATGGTGGCGCGGCGCAAGTGACCGGTCTGGAGTTGGAAGTGCGAGCCTATCCTTCCGATGTCCTGCAATGGGGTGCGACATTCGGTTATACGGATGGTGAACTGACCGAGAACCTGCCGGTTCTTAACGACGGCCTGGACGGCGACAAGCTCCCCTATGTGCCGGAGTACAGCTTCGGTGTCAACGGACGCTACGAATTTCCGCTCTTCACAAACCTGGGCGGGACGGGTTTCGTCGGCGGTGACTTGACGTTCCAGGACGAACAGAACAACCGGCTGCGGCCCACCGACCCCACGTACCGCGAAATCGACAGCCACTCGATCGTCAGCCTGCGGGTCGGCGTCGATGCGGAAGACTGGTCAGCCATACTCGGCGTGAACAACGTGTTCGACGAGGACGAGACCACGGCCTACACGTTCAACGGCAACAGCCAGCCGAATGTCGGCTTCGTGCCGCCCGGCGAGGTCCGGCCGTGGCCGCGCACGTTCTACCTGACGCTGCGCCGGTCGTTCTGATGCGCCGGGGGATCGTGACAGTTTGCTGAGAGGTGTGAGCGTCAGCGGAGCGATTCCGGAAGGCAGCATCGAAGTCGTCTCCGACCACGATCCCGGCGACATTCGGCTGCGACTGCTGAAAGACGACGACCACACGGTTATGTTCTATTACCACTTCCGCGCAATCGGATTGCGCGGAAGTGAATGCCGGTTTCGCATCATCAATGCCCATGAAAGCGTAGCCAGGCGTTTGGCCGGTCGCACCGGGGATGAGCATTGCTGGAACACGCCCGGCGCAATGGCCTCGTACGATCTGACGGAATGGTTCCGCGTTCCGGGGTCGTACGAAGATGGCGTCTACGCGTTCTCCCATCGACCGGAACATGACGTATGCTACTACGCGTCGTGGCCACCTTACGGCCTTGAACGGCTGCACCGCTTCGTTGCCAGGGCGCAACGGTTTCCGCACGTTCGGGTGTCCTGCCTGGGACAGACCGTCGACGGGCACGATCTCGATTCGATGACCATTGGCCACCCGGAGGGGAAAAAGCGGGCTTGCTGGATCATGGCCCGGCAGCACCCCTCCGAAGCCATGAGCAGCTATTTCCTGGAAGGATTTGTCGAGCGGATGCTCGACACGGCGGATCCCATCGTTTCGGCCTTGTTGGAAAAGGCCGTCTTCTACGTCGTGCCCAACATGAATCCGGATGGCACCAAACGGGCCTACACGCGAAACAACGCAGCAGGCCACAATCTGAATCGCGCGTGGCTGGAGCCGGACCCGCAACTGACACCGGAGGTATACCTGGTGCGGCAGGCCATGGAGCAGGTGGGCGTCGACTTCTGTATCGATTGCCATGGAGACCGCGAACTTCGGTGCAACTTCCTGGGCGGTCCGCTCGAAATACCTTCGAAATCGCCCCGTCTGGACGGGTTGTTCGAAGATCTGAAAAATACCTGGGCCAGCATCACACCGGAATACGAACGCGGTCATCCCTATCCGGGTGGGGCTCCCGCCGAAGCTGATTTGAGCATGGCGTGGAATTGGATCGCGCAACGATTTGATTGCCTTTCGGTTCTGCTGGAACAACCCTTCAAGGACACTACCTGGCGGACCGATCCGGTTGCGGGCTGGTCTCCGAAACGCTCAACCGCCTTTGGGGGCACGCTTCCGGGCGTGCTCTTGCGAATCATCGATAAGCTTCGATGAATTGACTCAGGAGAATTCAATGGCCGCAAAGCCGCGGGCAACCGCCGACAACGAGGAAGTTCTGATAACGCCACTTCAACCCGCGTTCGGAGCCGAGATCTCGAACGTGGACTTGAGGCATCCGTTAACGCCCGGCGCATTCGGGAAAATTCGTTCGGCCTGCATCCGGTACAAGGTGATTTTCTTTCGCGATCAGGACATCACGTCGGAGAACCAGGTTGCATTCGCCCGGCTCTTCGGGGAGCTTCAGGATTACCCCGTGTTCCGGTCCTCGGAAAACTCCGCGATGCAGGGGCTGAAATCCAAATATGCCAAGGCGGATATATGGCATACCGACCTTGCGTGGCTGGAACGGCCGCCGTTTGCCGCCGTTCTCCGCTCGCAGGTTATTCCCGACGTCGGTGGCGATACCCTGTGGGCCGATGGTGAAAGGGCTTACCAAAACCTGCCGGACGATCTCAAATCCCAAATCGATGAACTCTGTCTGGTCCATGATTCTTCGCGGATCGGGGCACACTATCTCAGCGGAGAGGAGCGCGAAAGGCGACTTGCCCGCGTGCGAGAGCTGCGCCAGCAATATCCACTGATCGCGCACCCGATTGCGCCGACCTATCCCGAATCGGGAAACCGTTACCTGTTTGTCAATCCAGCCCTGGCGGAATCCATCGTCGGGATGTCCAACGCCGAAAGCAGGCAGCTTCTCGACAGGCTCCATCAGGAGTATTTACGCCCGGAAAACACCCTGAGGTTCCGCTGGTCGAAAAACGCCGTCGCCATGTGGGACGAACGCCGGACCTTGCACTACGGGGTTTACGATTACGGAGACAAGGAACGCGTCATGGAGCGCGTCATCATTGCCGGCACGGACATTCCCTGCCGGTGAGGGTCCGCATGCCAGCGACGGGCGTGCGCAACCATTATCGATTGCCGGTCTGATGGGCTTGGAGGCCCATGACGCGCATCCTCCCATGTCCAAACGGGTCAAGCGCTCGCTGGCCCTGTCGATCGTCGCAGCAGTCATCGAGGGCTACGACGCCACGGTATTCGCCGTCTACGCCGTCGTAATCGGCGCCAGGTTCTTCGCCGCCAATTCCGGCGCCAGTTCACTGCTCCTCGCGATGAGCGCTTTCGCCGCAGGTTATCTGACACGGCCGTTTGGCGCATTGCTGATGGGCGCATTGGCGGATCGCCTGGGACGCAAGCTCTCCGTTACTGTGATCGTGATCGTCATGTGCACGGCAACCGGCACCATCGGGTTGTTGCCCACCTATGAAACGGTCGGCGTTGCGGCATCGGTCGTCGTGGTACTGGCGCGGATGCTGCACGGTCTTGCTGCCGGGGGCGCGACCGGCACCGGCACGCTGTACATCGTCGAGCTCGTGTCGGAGCGCCATCGCGGACTGTTTGTCAGCGCAAAACAAAGCGCTTCGGTGGGTTCATTCCTGATCGCCATATTGTGCGGCACCGTGATTCTTAGCGCAGCGGATGCGCAAGCCAGCACCTGGGTGTGGCGCGTGCCATTTCTGCTGGCGCTACCCTTCGGGTTGCTGGGCTTATGGCTGCAGCGCTCCGGCGAGGAAACCGCCGACTACCAGGCCAGGCGCGAACAGCTGAAGAAGAGCAACCCGATCGCGTTCGCGCTCAGGAACTACAAGTTCCGGGTTGTTCTCGCGACCCTGAGCGGGATCCTGCACAACAGTTCGGCGCTGGTGGTCTTCCTCTTCATGCCGGCCTACGCCGCTTCGCAATTGAAGCTCACCATCACCGATGTCACCATCGCCGGCACCGTGAGCGCATTGCTTACCATTGCTGCCAACACGCTTGGCGGTCACATCGCGGACCGGGTCGGTTTCAAGAACGCCATGCTCATTTCAGGAGCTTTGACGATGCTCATCACCTACCCGTGTTTTGTGCTACTGGTTTCTTCCCCTGGCATGGAAACGCTCATGCTGGTTCAGACCACGCTGGGCGTCGTGAGCGCCCCGTTCTGTGCCGTCAACCTCGCATTCAAAGCGCAGCTTTTTCCGGCTGAGGTTCGAGGCACCTGTTTATCCGTGAACAACAGCCTGAGCACCTTGTTGTTTGTCGGACTGTCTTCGGTGATGGTGACCTGGATGTTGGACATCGGAATCCGGCTGGCGCCGGCACACTATCTTGCCGTTACGTCCGCATTGAGCATTCTGGGCCTGCTCTTCATTCGCAGGGATATGCTGTACGCCATTCGATCCAATGCAGGCTGACCATGAAACCGTGCCGAATCCCGCCACGTCCAGGCGACCAATGCATTGCTTCGGATCAGCCTATTCCTTGTTCGGGTCTATCTTCGCGTCCGCCTTCGCTTCCTTCTTTGGGCCGACGGAAAAAACCATTCCGTCTTCGGCCAGCACGAACGGCCCATCGAACTCATTCTTGACCGCGTGGATGAATTCGGACCAGATGTGTTGACCGGCCGCCTGCCCGGTATAGAGCTTCATCATGTCGATCATGGCATCCGATCCGGTGAGCGGGTTCAGGTGATATCCGACCAGCAACTTGACCCCCGCCCCGGTCGCCAGCTTGCCGAGTTCGGTGGGCGCGGTGTGCCCCGTTTGTGGGCGCTTTTGCGACGGATCCTGGAACTCCTTGCTCGCAAATTTTCCACCGGACAACATGCCCGGATCAGGCTTGGTCACTTCGTGCAGAAGGATATCCGCGTTTTTCGCCAGGTGAGCCACTTCTTCCGAAGGTCCGGTATCGCCGCTGATGACGATGGATCCATGTCGGGAATCGACGCGGTACGCCAGGCTCATGTGATCGGGGTACGGATAGTGAATCGTCTCGACCGCGGTGACGGTGAAATCCTTCGTTTTCAGGACCACGCCGGCACGCACGTCCTTCACCTGGAAGGGCGGCTCCATTCTGGGTCGTACTTCCTGATCCGGCGGCCAGTTCTCGACGATGAATTGCACGAACTTGAAATCGGCCGCGTGCATGCCGTGAACGGCACCGTCATGCAGTTCCACGGTTCCCGGCGGCCCGTATACGGGCAGCACTTCCTGGCGCCCCGCGATCCACGTGGAATAAATGAAATAGTCGTATGACGCGATGTGATCGAAATGGTGATGCGTGAGAAAGGCGTAGTCCACGTTTACCGGATTGATGCCGGCGCGGATCATGTTCTCCATGACCCCGCGCCCGCAATCGAACAGCAGGATCTTTCCATCCACGGTGACCACGGCGCTCGCGCCCGCGCGCTCCGGATCCGGCATGGCTGAACCGGAGCCTGTGATCAAGAGGTGCATGCCTTCGGCGAATTTACCCTCCGGCGCCGCTGCGCCGAGCGCTCCGCACCAGCCCAACGTGACTGCGAGTGCGAACGATGCCGGAAGAAAACTTGCGCGAGCCTGGTTCGGGAAGGTCATGGCGGAATCGGCGACGATTAAAAGATCCAGGTTATCGCGTCGGGTCGCAGGTTCAAGACAAAGGCCGGAAGAGTTTATTGCGCCAGGCGCAATGAGGTCATGCAACAGCGGTGATTGAATACACGGCAGGCCGAGGTAATCTGGACCGTCAGCGCGCATTGAACAAGAGGAAAGAGTCCGATGAAACCCAATACCCTGGCATCCGTTCTGCTGATTCTGGGCGGTTTGGCGCCCGCAGTCAGCGTCGCACAGGAAGATCCGCCCGCCAACGCAACCGTCGATCTCGCCATCGTTGGCGGCCAGCTCATCGACGGCTACGGAGGCCTGCCGGTGCAGAACGCGGTGATCCTGGTCAGCAAGAACCGGATTGTCGAGGTGGGCCAGGTTGGAATGGTGAATATCCCCTCCACCGCAGAAGTCATCGACAGCAACGGCATGACGGTTCTTCCGGGACTGTGGGAATCCCACGGCCATCTCTTTCACGTAGCCGAGGGTGACCCGGAAAGCTTTCCAACCGCTTTCCGCTCCCGGGCGCCAGAGGTCATGGCGGCGGTGGCGAAAATCAGCCTGATGTCGGGAATCACGACGTTTCGCGACACCGGTGGACCGGCTGAACCCCAACTCGCACTGAAGAAGGAGATTGAATCGGGCGCAGCGGTTGGGCCACGGTTGTTCATCGCGGGCCCGATTCTTCGGCAAAGCGCACCGGGCAAAGCTGCGGGCGACAATGAATACCCTATCGACTCCGTGGCTAGTGCGCGGCGTGCAACGCTAAAGGTGATTGCGCTCGGGGTCGACCAGGTCAAGGTTTACGGATTCTGGGACAAGGAGGTCCTGGAAGGCGTCACAAGCACCGCGCACGAGGCGGGTCTCGGGGTGGATGCGGACGTCCGGCACATCAACGCCTACAAAACGGCCATTGAAGCGGGCGTCGACCGGCTCCATCACGTCTTTACCGCCGACGCATTATCCGATTACAGCGACGAAGACATCCGGCTCATGGTCCGGGGCGTGCGGCCCACCGCAACGGGGCCGAGCGCCAACATCCTGCGCGGCCCGTACATCGTCCCGACCATCGAGGTACGGAACGCCTACGTCCGCATGTCGAGTTTCCCCGAGATCCTCGACCATCCAAAATTCGCAGAACAATATCCTGCGGATATTGACGAACATCTTCGCCGTTCCTGGGAAAACCCGTCTTCCGTGGCCTGGGGCGTGGGTGCCCCGGAACGAATCAAGGCGGCGAAGCGGAAACTGAAGCAGTTCATCGAGGCGGGCGGACGTGAACAACTGGTGGCCGGCACCGACGCCGGAGCGCCGTTCAATTTTCACAGCCCACTGACCAAGGAAATGCAGAATCTGCACGAGGCCGGCCTGACGCCGATGGAGACCATCCAGAGCGCAACCTTGAGACCGGCCCAGATGCAGGGCGTCGAACGCGAACTCGGCACCGTGACCAAGGGCAAGTTCGCCGACATGATCATCGTCGATGGCGATCCCCTGCAGGATATTACGCTGCTGCAGCACAAAATCGTCATGGTGATCAAGGACGGAAAGCTGTACCCCGTCGACAGGTCGGCCGTTCGCGAGTGACCCCTGCTCAGTCGGGGTAGAACTCTGACTTGTCGAGGAAGAAGATCGAGACTTTCCTTGGTGTGGTGCCGCCTCTACTATGGTTGCGCCAGACTTTGCTTTGCCTGACTCAGGAGTCCGTATGATCAAACCGCAGCTCCATCCCGCATCCGGTATCATCATGATTATTCTCGTCGGCATATTCGGTTGCGCACAATTGAACGTGGCAATGGCCCAGGACGCATCGAAATATTACACCGTGATGCATCCCGACGAATTCGAGATCGACTGGGCGGCGTTTTACGCGCGGGCGGAACAGAAAACGGCACAGACCAGGGCAAAGCTGCCGCATCACCTCGACCTGCCTTACGGCGACGATCCGAAGCAGCGGCTCGATCTTTATCTTCCTGAAGCGAAGCCTGCGGGGGCACCGGTCTTCCTGTTTCTCCACGGCGGCGGATTTCGGGAAGGCGACCGGGCGCAATACGGTTTTGTTGCCGAGCTGTTCGCGCAACATGACATCATCACGGCAGTTGCCAGCTATCGTCTGACTGCCGGCGGTCATCATTATCCGGCACAAACGCAGGATGTGAAGAACGCAATTCAATGGCTGCATCGCCACGTCGCCGACTACGCAGGCGAGCCAAACGCGATCTACGTGGGTGGCCACTCGGCGGGCGCGATACTCGCGGCCGACGTCGGCGTCGACCGTTCCTGGATGGAAGACATGGGCATGCCTGCAGCAGCACTGCGCGGCATTGTGCCGGTAAGCGGTCCTTACGACCTGCGTGTCTCGGGCAGGCCGGGCGAGGCGAACGCCTATGCGCCGACGCCGGAGCTGCAGAACGAAGCAAGCCCGCTCCTGCACATCAACGATGCCGCCCCAGCCGTGTTGGTCGCTCTGGGTTCTGTCGAGGAGCGGTTCATGCAGTCGTCGCGTCAGCTGGTGGCGAAGCTCGACGAGCGCGGCGTGAATGCAGAACTGCTCGTCCTTGAGGGTGAGGATCACAAGGATACCGTGTTGTCGCTGGCGGATGCGGACAGTCCCCTCTTCCAGATGACACTGGCCATGATAGCGGGCGATGCGGCGGCCGCGGCGTCGTCCGCGCAGCGCTGAATCTCGAAATAAAGGCAGGGCGCCGGGTCGCGCCGCGGTAGAGGAATTTCCCCGACCACAGTCATGAAGCGTTTTGACGTAGCAGTCGTGGGAGGCGGCCTGGTCGGCTGTGCGGCAGCGTATTACCTGTCGAAAGCCGGTGCGACCGTGCTGTTGCTCGAACAAGGCGACGTCAATCGCGAAGCCTCCGGCCGCAACGCCGGCTCGCTGCATTTCCAGCTCGAATACCGCCTGATCCGATACGGTGAAGACCAGGCGGTCCAGTTTGCCCAGATCATCCCGCTCAGTCTCGTCGCCATCGAAGACTGGTCCGGGCTGGAGGAGGAATTGCAGGCAGACCTCGAGCTCGAGATGGGCGGCGGCCTGATACTGGCTGAAACACAGGCGGATGTCGCCATTCTGGAGAAAAGGCAGGCCTTGCAGGAGCGATATGACCTGCCGACGAAACTCGTTTCCGCGACGGAAGTGCGCCGGATGGCGCCGTACCTTTCCGACACGGTTGTCGCAGCAGGCTACTGTCCGCACGAAGGCCACGCGAATCCCCGCCTGGTTGCGCCGGCGTTCGCGCGCATGGCTCAGTCGTCCGGCACCGAGCTGCGCGGGCTGACCCGGGTATCGGCTCTTCTTCGCGACGGTGCCGAATGGCGCGTTCAGTTTCAGTCAATCGCCGACAGCCGCAGGATGGAGGAAGTGGCCTGCCGCGCCGTCCTGAATGCCGCCGGCGCCTGGGCTGCGGAAGTCGCTGCGATGGCGCATCTGCATTTGCCGATGTTTGCCGTGCCGCTATCGATGAATGTCCTCGAGCGCAGCGCGCCATTGATTCCTCACCTGGTGCAACACACCAGCGAACGGCTGACCGTCAAACAGGTGTCCGCCGGCAATGTGCTCATCGGCGGCGGCTGGCCCGCCAGGTTTCCGACAGGCGACACAGGGATGGACACGCGCCGGCGGCCGCGACCGGTGCTGCAGAATGTCGTCGCCAATCTCGCCATCGCGAGCCGACTGGTGCCTGCCCTGCGCGACCGTCACCTGATCAGGACCTGGACCGGCACGACGGGCGTCACCAGCGATCAGATGCCGCTGCTCGGCGAGGTGCCGGAAGCGCCAGGCTTCTTCGTTGCCGGCGGCGGTGCCGCTTTCACGCACGGCCCGACCTATGCGCGGCTGATCAGCGAGCTGATCGTCGCCGGCCGCACTTCGCAATCCATTGAACTCTACAGCCCCGCGCGCTTCAGCCACGTAAACAACTTCATGGCGTCGGTCTGATCGCATGAGCCGGCGCATTTCAGAGAACGTGTCGAGGCCGCAGCCGGTCGACATATCGGTGAACGGGGAGACGGTGATTGCCTATGAGGGCGAATCCGTCGCTGCCGCGCTGATGGCCGCAGGCACGATCATCATGTCCCGAGATTCGTCGGGCCGCTACCGCGGGCCGTTCTGCAATATGGGCGTCTGTTTCGATTGCATGGTCGAGGTAGAGGAAGCGGATGCACCGCCGGGCGCCGCAGGCCGGGTGCGGGCTTGCCTGACACTCGTCCGCGCCGGGCTGCGGATTCGTGTTCCGGTCCCGATACGCGATAAACCAGGGCAGAACCGTTGAGCGATCTGCATGCGCATCGGCCTCTGCGTGACGGAGCCGCTTCCTTCGACGTCGCGATCATCGGCGCCGGCCCGGCGGGACTCTCCGCAGCCGATGTCCTGCGGCGTTACGACCTCGGCGTGGTCGTCGTCGACGAGCAACACCGGCCCGGCGGGCAGATCCTTCGTCAGCCGCCGCAGGACTTTCGTGTGCAGAACTGGCTGCCGGCGAAACTCTACGACCGCGTCAAAGCGCTGCTTTATTCGCTGGATGGCAGCGATGAAATGAGCTGGAGCCTCGGCACGACCGTGGTTGGCATCATGGAAGCCTCGCCCTACGGAACTTCCGCCGGCGAGAGCGCGGGCCACGAGGTCTGGCTGCAACGGCAAGGCAGATGCGAAGTGCTGCGCGCGAAAGTCGTGTTGCTCGCGCCCGGATGTTACGAACGCCCCCTGCCGTTTCCGGGCTGGACGCTGCCTGGCGTGATGGGCGCCGGGGCGATACAGGGCTTCGTCAAGAGTCAGCAGCTCGTGCCCGGCAAGCGGTTTCTGCTGATCGGCCATCATCCGTTGCAGCTCATCGTCGCCGATCAGTTGCTGTCGGCCGGCGCAGACGTAGCGGCGGTGGCCTTCACACAGTCGTTGCGGCAAGCGTTCGATGTGCTCAAAGCTCCCGTGGTCATGGCGCAGCACGGGCGCCAGTTGATGGCAACCGCGAAGATCCTCACGCGCCTGAAACGCGCCGGCGTGCCGGTCCTGTTTGAAACCACCATAGTCGAGGCCGAAGGCGAGCACACCGTGGAACAGGCGAGGATCGCTCCCTTGATGCCCGACGGACGCATCGATCGCGATCGATCCCGGGTCATTCACTGTGACCGCATCGGCACCTGCCACGGCTTCCTGGCCTCCTCCGAACTCGCCCGCCAGGCAGGCGCCCACGTCGCATTCAAGGAAAACGAAGGCGGTTGGCTCGTCGAGCACGACCGCTGGTTCGAGTCGAGCGTCGCGAAGCTGTTCGTCGCCGGTGAAATCACGGGGCTTGCCGGCGCAGATGCCGCAGTGGAAAAGGGGCATATCGCGGCCATTGGCATCTTGCGCGCATTGGGTCGCATAGACACTCGCGCTGCGGAGCGACTGGCCAGGTCTTCCCGCCGGCGATTGTCCCGGCTCCTCTCTTTTGCCAAAGCGCTCAACGTCCTGTCCTGCCCGCCGCAACGCCTGCTCGAACAGACGACCACGGCGGAGACCCTTCTTTGCCGCTGTGAGTCGCTCTCCTTCGGCGAAGTACGACAGCAGTTGCTGGAAAATCCTCACGTCGCATCCGCCGATGCCGCCAAATTGCTGACGCGTGCGGGCATGGGAATGTGCCAGGGACGATTCTGCGCCCATAACGTGGCCGGTATGGTTGCCCGCGAGCGCGGGCTCACTGCGGCCGAAGTGGGCACTTTCCACGCTCAGGCGCCGGTGAAGCCGGTCTTGCTGCGCACGCTCCAGGGACTCTAGCCTGCATTATTCATGAACGATCGACAGTGGGCGCGGGCGGAGCCTCGCCTGGGGGGAGGGCTTTCCAGGAACGCCGTAAACCCATCCATGGGGGCTTCGCACAAACATCCCTGTTTGTGACGATCCTGAAAAGCCCTCCCCCCAG
>JBBDXW010000014.1:0-7539 GCA_040902105.1 Woeseia sp. | reverse complement strand
GGTGGTCGTCCGCAATGGCGGGCTTCTACAGGGTCCTGTTCCAGCGTGGTGGAGAATTCCTCAGCGCGCCTTGAACGCGTCCGGGTTCAGGTCGTGGCGCGCGAGCAGCTTGTAGAAATCCGTGCGATTACGCTTTGCAAGCCTGGCCGCCTGGCTTACGTTGCCGGTGGTGATCTGCAGAATCTGCGACAGGTAATTGCGCGTGAATTCGTCGCGCGCCTCGCTGAACGAGGCGAGCTTGCCGGCATGCTCGCCGAGCGAGTTCTTTACCAGTTCACCGCTGATCACCGGCGAGCGCGACAACGCAACATTCTGCCGCACGACGTTATACAGCTGCCGGATGTTGCCCGGCCATTCCGCCGTGACCAGCAATTCAACGGCCTCCGGTGCGTACACCTTTCTTTCCTGGGCGGATTCCTTCGCGATTTCCTGCAGAAAATGCGAGACCAGCAGCGGTATGTCCTCGCGACGCCTGTCGAGCACCGGGATACGAATGTTGACCACATTCAGTCGGTAGTAGAGATCTTCACGGAAGCGGCCGTCGCGCATCATGTCCATCAGGTCCCGGTGCGTTGCTGAAATCACGCGCACGTCCACGTGAATCGCTTCGGTGCTGCCGACCGGCCGCACCTGGTGCTCCTGCAGCACACGCAGCAGCTTGACCTGCAATCTCATCGGCATATCGCCGATTTCATCCAGCAGCAGCGTCCCGCCTTCGGCCGCCTGGAAGAGACCCTTGTGACTGCGCGTCGCGCCGGTGAACGCGCCTTTCTCATGCCCGAACAGTTCGGACTCGAGCAGGTTCTCCGCCATCGCACTGCAATTGATTGCAACGAACGCTTTCTGACGGCGCGGGCTGGCGCGATGAATCGCTTTCGCCATCAATTCCTTGCCGGTGCCGCTTTCGCCGGTGATCAGGACTCTCGCATCCGTCGCTGCGACCATTTTCGCCTGCGCCAGCACTTCCCTGACGCCCTGGTTGCGGGTGATGATGTCGGCCGCCCAATCGTCGTCGACTTCCTCCGAACTCGAGACCCTGAGCGCGCGCTCGATCGTGCTCATGAGTTCGTCTTTATCGATCGGCTTGGTCAGAAAGCCGAACGCGCCGCCTTGTGTCGCAACGACGGCGTCCGGAATGGTACCGTGCGCGGTCACGATCACAACGCGCAGGCCCGGCGACTTTCCCTGCAGTTCTTTCAGCAGGCCGATGCCGTCCATCTTGTCCATGCGCAGGTCGGTGATGACGAGATCGGGGCGGAATCGATGCAGCACGGCCAGAGCAAGCTCCGCGCTCTCCACCGCTTCCACTTCATAACCCTCGGCGCGCAGCCGAATGCTCAGGAGTCGCAGCAGTCCCGGATCGTCGTCGACCAGGAGGATTTTGCCTTTGGAATTTCTGATGTTCGCTATCATGCAATGCCTGGCGGGACGGGATCCGCAAGAATGCGACCCTCGTTCCCGGACGTTGTTCCGGCGCATTCTAACCCGATAAACGACCTGAAAACGACTGACGCCATCCGGCGACTTCCCGGCTATTCCTGTTCGTTGTTCTCGGTCTGCTCGCGAATCGAGCGTTCGATCGAGGTGATTGCTTCGAGCTTTTCTTCCGCTTCGGCCAGTGACTGCCTGAGTTGCCGGTTCTCGGACTCAACCGACGCGATGCGCTGTGCGACCGCCTCTTCCTCGCTGCTGGCGGCGCGCGAACTTGCGAGCCGCAGCCGGCGAGTTTCGGCGTTGAGAGTAAGTCGCTCCTCGACTTCGCGGAGGTGTATGGTCGCAAGCGATCGTTCGACGGGTGTAAGTAATTGCGCTTCCGACAGCAACTCACGCAGGATGTTTTGCGCCAGTTCGGGGTCGCTGCCCGGATGACCCGGTGTCGCCAGCGCCAGCGCAAAGCGAAGCCTCGAACCGGTGTCCGGGGTGACACGCGCCGCCGCGGCGGCATCCGCGTAAATCTCCGCCTGGGTTGCCGGATCGCCGCTGGCGAGTCGCGACATTTCCTCGAGGTAGGGGCCGGACACGTCGCCGTCGGCGCCTGGCACTTCGGTGTCCACGCTGCCTTCGCCCCGAAGCCAGTCGTTGACCTGGGTACAGCCCGTCATCAGCGTAGCGAGGGTAGCAACGAAGAAAACCGCGGCGGCCGGATTCTTGCGACGTGACGCGGTTGATGTTGCCGAGGATGTGTTATGCACTTGCGGCCATCCTTTGATTTTGAGCTGCCTGTCTCTGCGGGATTCGGATGCGGAAATGCGCCCCCGGAAACTCATCCGAATCGACCAATTCGATGACCCCGTCGTGCGCCTGTATACACTCGAGCACGACCGACAGGCCGATCCCGGTGCCCGCAATGTGGCCGCCCTGTTTCTGCTTGCCCTGAAAGAACGCGTCGAATATGCGCGGGCCTTCATCGTCCGGTATGCCCGGCCCGGTATCGGCGAACTCGAGCAGGAAAGACCCGGCCTGGCTCGCTGCACGAATCGTGATGATGCCCCCCCGGGGAGTGAACTTGGCGGCATTGGACAGCAAATTGTCCAGAACGGTTCGAATTTTGTCGCGATCGGCCGTGATGGCAAAATCCTCCGCTTGAAGCCGCAACTGGATTTGCGCGCCCTTGAGCGCCAGGCGCTGTGTTTTGGCAACCGATACGATCAGCGCGCGCAGTGAAAACTGCGATACCGTCAGGACCTCGTTCTTCGTCTGCCAGGCGCTGAAACTCAGCAGGTTTTCGATCAGCCGCTGCAGTTTCAGCCCGTTCTGGCGCAGGATCTCCGTGACCTCGCGCTGCGGTGCGCCGAGCTCGCCGACGGTGCCGTCGAGAAGCAGTTCGGTGCCTTCGCGTATGTTGGCCAGTGGCGTTTTCAGTTCGTGCGACATGTGCCTCAGGAAGCGGTTTTTTTCCTGCGCCAGTTCCAGCAGGCGGACTCGCAGCCATTCGAGCTGACGCCCGAGCCGCTCGAGGTCCGTCGGACCTTTGACCTCGATCGATTTCGAGAATCCGCTTTGTCCGAGTTGATGGATTGCGCGATCGATCTGGCGAATCGGCCGCGCCACCAGCAAGGTAAAAAACAAAACGACCACAATTGTGCCCGGGACGAGCGCGGCTGTCTGCCACGCGGACACCCGTTGCGCGCGCGAAATGCTGGCCTGAAGGCTGCTCAACTCGAGTTCGATGTGCGTGCTCAGGATCGTCGACAGCCGCGCTACGTCCTGTCTCAGGGTAGCGAAGTCTGCGACTGCCTCCTGGCCGTCGTTTTCACTCACGACGTCCTCCGACAACGAGTCGACGAGGAGCCCCGCGCGTTCGCGAATGGAAATCGCAACGTCCTCCGCGTCCGCCAGCCTTGCGAGCGGCAACATGAGGCCGATCGTGGCCTCGACGGCGACCTGATCCTGGCGGGTGAGCGACAGGCTGTCTTCCGTGCGCAGCACGAGATACTGCCGCGCGAGGCGTTCGAACGACGCTACCTGTTGCACCAGCGCGCGGTTGTTCTCTGCCGCCGTGACACCGCTGACGACCAGTTGTTCGCTTTGTTCGGCGAGCCGGTCAAGGTTGACCAGGGCCCACACGACGGCAATCAGGAGCGGTAACGCAACGAGGCCAAAACCTACGAGAATCAGGCCGTTAAGGGAGCGGGGACGGGGCAGCGTCATGGCGGAAGTTTAGCCCGAAAAACAGCAGCACGTCGGCACAATTGCCCCGCGACGCCGCAACGAAGCCGGCAATGATCAGGCCGCCCAGTAGGCACCTGGATCGCGCGCCGCAATCTTGCGTTCCCAATCCAGACTGGTTCGTACGATCGTGTCGAGGTCGTCGAACTTCGGAGTCCAGCCCAGGCGCCTGCGAATTTCGTCGGCGACGGCGACCAGTTGCGGCGGATCCCCGGCACGCCGCGGTTCCTCGATGACCGTGAGGGGTTTCCCGTTTGCTTTTTCCACGGCGCTCAGGACCTCGCGGACGCTGTATCCATGGCCGTAGCCGCAATTGAGCGTGGCGGACTTGCCACCACTGCGCAAATAGTCCAGCGCGTCGAGGTGCGCGCTCGCGAGGTCTTCCACGTGGATGTAGTCGCGCAGGCCCGTTCCGTCCGGCGTCGGGTAATCGCTGCCGAACACGGCGACATGGCTGCGGCGACCGACCGCGGCCTCGCAGGCCACCTTGACCAGCAGCGTCGCCTGGGGGGTCGACTGCCCGATGCGGCCTGTCGGCTCGCAGCCGGCCACGTTGAAATAACGCAACGCCACGTAAGACGGGCCGCCGGCGACCGCGAGATCGCGCAGCATCCATTCGGTCATCAGTTTCGACGTGCCGTAGGGGTTGATGGGCTGAGTCGGCGAATCTTCCGACGCACGGCCGTCGGCTGGTATGCCGTAAACCGCCGCGGTCGAAGAAAAAACCACGTGTTTTACCCGGTGATTGGCCGCGCATTCCAGCAGAGTCCGGCTGTTAGCGGTGTTGTTGCGGTAATACTTGAGAGGATTGGCGACCGATTCCGGCACGATCGTGTGCGCTGCAAAATGCATTACAGTGTCGATGTCGTGGTCGATGAACAGGTTTTCGAGCAGTGCGGCATCGCCGGTGTCGCCCACCACCAGCTCCCCGGCAGTTACGGCTTCGCGAAAGCCGGTGGACAGGTTGTCGAGTGTCAGCACGGATTCGCCGGCCGCGCCCAGTTGCCTGACGACGTGGCTGCCGATGTAGCCGGCGCCGCCGGTCACGAGAATCGTTTTGTGGGCCATTCGTTGCTCCGCGTCCTTGAAATGGGTCAGCCTCGGGATTCTAGCAACAGACGCAAGCGAATACTGTGGGCCTGGTCGAGGAAGTTCAGCTAACGCCTTGAACCCCAAGCTTATGGTAATGCAAACGCTCCGCCCGAACGCTGTTTCTTTCGCGACTTCGCGATTATCATCCGGCACGGCGCCGTGTAATTTGCAGGATCGGGCCTGCGCCTCTCTTTTCCCGTTCCTGTCCTTTTCCAGGGAGCCTGCATTTTGAACTCCGAACCGGGCGAGCACCGGTGCCTGTACGTCGGCTCGGTCACGATCCTGCGATCGTTGCTGCTTCTTTGCGCGACGAGCCTTGCCGCCTGTGGCGGCGGCGGCGGTGGGGGAGGCGGCAGCGGCCCCGTCACGATATCCGGCAAGGCCCGGTACCAGCGCCCCCCGCCGGTCGCAAACTGCAATGGGCTGAACTTCGACGCCATCGCCCCGGTGCCGATTCGCCAGGCAACCATCCAGGCGATCGACGCCGGTACCGACGCCGTACTCGACGAGGGACGGACCGACGACAATGGGGATTACGCGCTGACCGTCGATCCCGATACCAGCGTCTTTTTGCGGGTCCGCGCGGAACTCAAGCGAACCGGCAGTCCATCGTGGGACGTCGACGTTCGCGATAACGTGACGGACGCCGCCAATCCCGTCGCGCTCGCGCAGCGGCCGCTGTACGTCCTCGACGGCAGTGCGTTCAACTCCGGAAGCGTCGCCCTGACGCGGGATATCACGGCGACGACCGGCTGGGGCGGCATGAGCTACACAGCCACGAGGGCGGCCGCGCCGTTTGCAGTGCTCGATACGGTTTACGACGGCATGCTGCTGGTTCTGGCCGAGAATCCAGAGGCCAGTTTCGAGCCGCTCGACGTTTTCTGGAGCGTCAACAACACCGCAACGCTCGGCGAGCCGCAGGACATCGACGCGGGCGAGCTCGGAACGTCGTTCTACCGTAGCGACAACAAGCTGTTCCTGCTCGGCATGGACGGCGTCGACACGGAGGAATTTGACGACCATGTGATCGTGCACGAGTGGGGCCACTACTTCGAGGACACGATGTCGCGCTCCGACAGCATCGGCGGAACGCACGCCATCGGCGACCGGCTCGACATGCGCGTCGCCTTCGGCGAAGGATTTGCGACGGCATTTTCCGGGATGGCGCTCGACAGTCCCGCCTATTGCGATACGCTGTGGGACGGAGGCCAGCTGCGTGGCTTTGGCATCGATATCGAGGGACAGGCGGCCGGCACGCCTGGCTGGTTCAACGAAATTTCGATCATGAAGCTGATCTACGATCTCTGGGACACGGACGTCGACAACGCCGACACGGACAGCATCGGCTTCGGCCCCGTTCACGATGTCATGACCGCAGCGCAGACCGATACGGCGGCCTTCACCAGCATCTTCAGCTTTGCGCAGGCGTTGAAACAGGAGAACCCGGCGGCGGTGCCGTTCATCGACACATTGCTCCAGGCAGAGGGCATTGAGGCCGCCGGTATCAACGCCTATGGCGATGGCGAGACGAACGACGGCGAGCCGGGCGCCCTCGACGTCCTGCCGGTCTACACAGAGGTCATACCCGACGGCAGCCCGATCAACATCTGCAGCAACAGCCAGTTCGACCCGGACGCGGACGGCAACAAATTGTCCGAACACCGGTTCTTGCGCATGACGATCGATATTGCGGCGCAGTACACGTTCAATATCGTGACCACGACCCCCATGCCCGCGCCGGACGATCCGGACGACGACCGCGACCAGAGCGATCCGGACATCCTGATTGCGCTGAACGGGCAGGTGCAGAATGCTTCAGTCGGCGGGGATCTTGAAGGATTCAGCGGCGATGCCAATGAGGAAATCTTTACTACGGCGAACGTCCTGGCTGCCGGCGACTACGCCATGGCGCTGGTCGAATTCAGGTACCAGGACGAAGAATCGCCCGCAAACTATCCGGCTCAAACGTGCTTCGACGTCAGTATCGGTCCGGTTTCCTGAGCGACGCGAACGTCATGCGAGAAACTTCCAGGCAGGTGACGCAATGATTCGACCACGATTTTCAATGACAATCGTCCTGTTTTTCGGGACTCTCCTGGTCGCAGGCTGCCAGGGCGCCAACGATCAGGACGCCGTCGTGGCGCCTGCCGGCAGCGACAGCGAAACACCGTCACAGGCGCCGTCGAAGGCACAGCCGATCGAGGCGCAGACGTCTCCCGGCAAGCCGTCGGCGCCGATCACCATCGACTACACCGTTATCGGCAGCCCGATCGTCGGCCAGCCGGTCAGCATCAACCTCGAGGTGTCATCCTCGATGCGCGACAGGCCCATCACGCTGAACTACCGGGTCAACGATGCGCGTGACATGACCTTTCCGCAGGCACAGCCGCAACGCATCGCGCTCGCCGCTTTCGGCGATGCGGAACGCGCGGCGCAGCAGATAACCGTGGTGCCGCAGCGCGAAGGGCGCCTCTATCTCAATGTCTCTGCCGAGGTTGAAACGGAGGGCGGTACCCTCCTCAAGTCCATGGCCATTCCCATACAGGTCGGCGACGCGCCACGGCAACAACAGACCAACGGCGAACTCAAGGAAGACGACCAGGGCGAACCAGTCATCTCCATGCCCGCCGAAGAGAACACGCCCGACTAGACCGGGGCATACGGGCGGTTCGCCAGGGAGCCTCTGCGCAAGCCGAATTCGTTCGTCCGTGGCACGAGCAGGAGTACCGTCCGGGGGTATTCCACGAGCGAGTTTCCCGTGTCTGAGCACGTGGAATA
>JBBDXW010000013.1:6132-7852 GCA_040902105.1 Woeseia sp. | reverse complement strand
ATGCCTGCGATAACGCCTGGCGAAACCCTGTAGGAGCCCGCCATTGCGGGCGACCAACCCACCCTACCCCAGGTACCAAAGCGCGAGAAGACCCGTACAACTCAGCGTGATCGTATACGGCACGGCCATCCACACCATGCGGCCGTAGGAGAGCCGGATCAACGGCGCCAGCGCCGAGGTCAGCAGGAACAGGAACGCGGCCTGGCCGTTCGGCGTGGCGACGCTCGGGATATTGGTGCCCATGTTGGTGGCGACCGCCAGTGCATCGAACTGCTCGCGCGAAATGGCGCCGCTTTCGAATATCTGCTGCACTTCGGTAATGTAAATGGTTGCGACGAAAACGTTATCGCTGATCATCGACAGGAGCCCGTTGGCGACATAGAACAGCGCGGCCTGGGTCCTGCCTTCGTACGTCATTACCCAGTCCATGACGGGGGTAAAGAGGCCCTGATTGGAGATCACCGCAACAATTGCAAAAAACACCACGAGCAGCGCGGTAAACGGCAGCGCCTCCGCGAATGCGTGACCGAGACGATGCTCTTCGGTCACCCCGTTAAATGCGGTCGCAAGGATGATCACCATCAGTCCGACCACGCCAGGCTCGGCGAGATGGAACCCCAATGCGAGCACCAGCAAAGCAGCGACGATACCCTGCACGATCAGTGTCGCCGTCTCCCGCCCCGTTCGCCTGGCCGATGCCTGCGAATCGAAATCCTCGAGCACCAGGCGCACCTTGTCGGATAACGGTGTGCCATAACTGAACAACTTGAAGTACTCGACGGCGGCACAGGTCAACAACCCGACGATCAGCACCGGCATCGAAACGTGCGCCATCATCATGAAGAACTGTTGAAAGTCCCATTCCATGACCGCTGCTATAAGCAGGTTCTGCGGTTCGCCGACCAGTGTGGTAGCGCCGCCCAGCGCCGTGCCGACGGCGCCGTGCATCATCAGGTTCCTGAGAAAGCTGCGGAATTGCGCAAGGTCGTCACGGTGCAACTCGATGACGTCATCGTCGGTGCCGTGGTCATGGTCGAGATCGAGCTTTTTGCCCGAGGCGACCTTGTGGTAGACCGAATAAAACCCGACGGCAACGGTGATTATGACGGCCGTTACGGTCAGGGCGTCGAGGAACGCTGACAGGAACGCCGCCGTGAACGAAAACGTCAACGACAACAGAATCTTCGACTTTACTCCAAGCAGAATTTTAGTGAACACGAACAAGAGCATTTCACGCAGGAAATAGATGCCCGCGACCATGAACATCAGCAGCAGAATGACGGGGAAATTGATCTCCGCCTCGTGAAACACCATCGCCGGCGACGCCATGCCGATGACAATGGCCTCGATAGCCAGCAATCCGCCGGGTTGCAGCGGATAGCACTTGAGGGCCATGACCAGCGTAAAAATGAACTGAAGAAGCAGCACCCAGCCCGCGACGAACGGATCGATCGCAAACAAAACGGGGTTTGCGACAAGAAAGCCTGCGATCGTCAGCTTGTACCAGCCCGGGGATTTGCCGAGAAAATTCTGGCGCAGCGCCACGCTCATCGAGTGGAGGTTCATTGCGTATCCTGTTGGTTTAAAGACATGGCGCACCGATGTCCTGGCGTTGTTTTTGTGGCTATGATGCGGCAACCGGTATGCCTGCGGTTGACGATTCTCGCGGAATTGCAACCGAACCGCAGTTTAACGCGTTGGGGGGGGGGGGGGGGGGGGC
>JBBDXW010000013.1:0-6122 GCA_040902105.1 Woeseia sp. | reverse complement strand
GGTCGCCCGCGGGCGACCACCGCAACGATTCTACTCACGCCACAAACAACCGCCTGTCGCCTGAATTCTGTCGAGGAACGCCTGATGCAGGGCCTCTTCCTCCACACTCGCCCGTACTACGACGAGGTTCAGGTCGTCGCGGCGCACGGGTACGCCCGTGCCGTTCGTGAGCACAACCGCTGACGGTTCCTGATCGAGGAAAAGTATCGTCTGGCCGCCGGTCATGGCCAGATAGACGTTCGCGAGTAATTCGGCATCGATCAGCGCGCCGTGCACCTCGCGCTTCGAGCTGTCGACCGCGTAGCGCTTGCACAGCGCATCGAGGCTGTTGCGCTGGCCGGGATGGATCTCGCGCGCGAGCGTCAGCGTATCCAGCACCCTCGCATGCTCGCTGATGAGCGGTTGCGCGTGCTTCATCAGGTTCAGTTCGTATTCCAGGAAGCCGACATCGAATTCGGCGTTGTGGATCACGAGCTCGGCGCCGCGGATGAACTCCAGCAGTTCGTCAGCGATATCCGCGAACCGCGGCTGTCCCTGCAGGTCGGAGCGGCTGATACCGTGGACGCGCTCGGCACCTTCGTCGATGTCGCGCTCCGGATTGATGAAGCGGTGATACTCGCGACCGCTGACGCGCCGGTTGACCAGTTCGATGCAGCCGATTTCGATGATGCGGTGGCCCTGCAATGCCGAGAGGCCGGTGGTTTCGGTGTCCAGTACGATTTGTCGCATGGTTAGCCCGCCCCGCGGGCGACCCCACCGCTGCAATCAAAAAAGCTCATCGATCCCCCGATTGGCCAGCGCATCCGCTTCGTCATTCCCGGCATGCCCCGAATGCCCTTTCACCCATTTCCAGGTCAGGTCGTGCTTTGTTGCAAGCTCTTCCAGCGTCTCCCACAAATCCTGATTCCGCACGGGTTTGCGGGCTGCCGTCTTCCAGCCACGCGCCTTCCAGCCCGGCAGCCATTTGCTGATGCCCTCGAGGAGGTATTTCGAATCCGTGTGCAGGATCACGGCTTGCCGCCCCTTCAGCGCCCGCAAGGCTTCGATGGCCGCGGTCAGCTCCATGCGATTGTTGGTGGTTTCCCGTTCGCCCCCGTAAAGCGCCTTGCGGTGCTTTCCGGCGACCAGCACGGCTCCCCAGCCGCCCGGCCCGGGATTCCCCCTGCAGGCCCCGTCGGTATAAATATCAACTCTTGCGGTCAAAGTGGATATGGGTAACGCGGGTTGTCGGATTCACCAGGCCACCCACCGCCTTGGGTCGCACGAGCCACGGCTTGCGCACCGGCGTCAGCGTCAGCACCCGTTTCTGGGCCTTGAGCATGTAACAGGCGGCCAGCTCGGGCCACCAGCGCCGCCCGCGCCCGTCCCACACGGGAGAACTCATGCCGCGGTTGCCGGATAAGGGCCAGCGGAAAAAATACCGGACCGAACGATGGATGCGCAGATCGAGCAACTGCAGCCAGTCGCACAATTGACGGTCGGAAACCAGATGCTCGACGGCGGGAGGCAAGCCGATCCCCGGGATGAGACGCCGCAGTCCCCAGAGTCCACCGGGCTTGAAGCCCAGGATGACCACATAGCCGTCCGAGCGCAGAATCCGCTGAACCTCGCGCAAAATCGCATGCGGACGGTCGCTGAATTCAAGTGTGTGCGGCAAAATCACCGCATCGATCGAGTCGCTGGCGACCGGGAGCAGATGCAGCTGGCCGAAGGCGCTCGGCCGGTCGTCTCCGACGACGTTGTCCGGGTCGGCAATGCTTGCAGTTCGCTGGGTGCGCGGGAACTTGAGGAACGCCCGCGGCTCGCCCCACAGCCCGATCTGCAGGCACTGCTCGCCGAAAATGCCGTCGCAGGCTTCCTCGACGATGCGCGCCTCCAGTTGCTGCAGGGCCCGCCCCAGCGGCGACCCAAGCCAGCGGTGCACGGCTGCGAAAGACTGGCTCGATCTGCTCCGAATCATAGGGGTTCAGCTTACCGCATTTTGACGTCGATCCGACCACCCTGGTGCACCCCGTCGCAAATAATCGACGATTCTCGATTATTTACGACGGGGTACACTAGATGTGAAACGCATACTTGCAGCGGCGATCCTGCCGGGTACGATACGCCGATGCGCCAAACAATCGATCACATCACGCGCCGGGTTGTGCGGTCCGTCACACTCTCGCTCACATTTTTGCTCATATTCACGCCGCCGGGCGGGGCTTCGGCCGAATATGTTCCCGCGCTGAGTGTCGCCGGCACGGCCGGGAGCTCGGGCAAACCGCATCAACGGGATACGCAACAGCAGACCCTGTGGCTGGAACTGGAGGATTACAAACCGCTTCAGCCCGCGGCTGCCGAAGAGCCGCGTGACCTGCTCGCAAGACTGCGCGCGGGATTCAGCATTGAAGCCGCGATGAACAACCATACGCAGGCGCACCTGGACTGGTTCGTGCGGCATCCGGAATACCTGGAGCGCGTGTTCAATCGTGCACAGCGATACATGCCGTACATCGTCGACGAACTCGACAAGCGGGGCCTGCCCCTCGAGCTTGCACTGCTGCCGATCGTCGAAAGCGCCTACGACCCGTTCGCTTATTCTCACGGCCGCGCGGCGGGACTCTGGCAGATCATTCCGGGCACGGCGAAACGCTTCGGCATCCGTCAGAACTGGTGGTACGACGGGCGACGCGACGTGGTCGACTCGACCAACGGCGCGTTGAGCTACCTGGCCTATCTGCACGACCTGATGGACGGAGACTGGCTGTTGGCGGTTGCGTCCTATAACTCCGGCGAAGGTAACGTGCTGCGCGCGGCGCGCCGTAACCGCGACCGCCGTTTGCCAACCGATTTCTGGCACTTAAAACTTCCAAAAGAAACAATCAGTTATGTGCCAAAACTGCTGGCGCTGGTGGAGCTGGTGCGCGACCCCGCGGCATTCGGCATCGAGCTGCCCGAGTTGCTCGACACCGAGCAATTTGCGCAAACCGACGTCGGCGGCCAGCTCGATCTCGCGCTTGCGGCGGAGCTTGCGGGCGTCGATGTAGACACCCTTTACGCGTTCAATGCGGGCTTCAATCATTGGGCAACCGATCCGGAGGGCCCGCATCGGCTGGTGTTGCCGGCCGGCGTTTCCGAAGCGTTCAACGAGGCACTGGCCGCCTTGCCCGAGGACGAACGCGTCCGCTGGCAACGGCACAAAGTTCGTCCGGGCGAAACGCTTTCGGAAATTGCCGGGAAATATCGAACCACCATTGCGGCGATTCGCGGCGCGAACGGTATCGGCGGCAACACGATTCGCGCCGGCGCGTACCTGACCGTGCCGGTAGCATCGAAGCCGTTGAGTGAATACAGCCAGAGCGCGGATGCGCGTCTCGCAAAAACACAAAACCGCGAACACAAAGGCAATCGCGTGGAACACCGGGTCAGTTCCGGAGAAAGTTTCTGGTCGATCGGACGCCGCTACGGCGTCGGCATGCGACAACTCGCCGGATGGAACGGCATGGCGCCGAGGGATACTTTGTCTGTCGGGCAGAAACTGGTGGTGTGGACGAACGACACAGCACCCACGTCCGCGCCTGCCGGCAACGACACTACCCGCAAACTCCGCTACACCGTAAGAAACGGCGATTCGCTCTATCTAATCGCGAATCGCTTCCGCATCACGATCTCCGATCTTGTACGCTGGAACAGCATCGACAGGAACAAGATCCTGCGCCCCGGCCAGACCCTGACGATGTACGTCGACGTAACCCGCCAGTCGGGCTGAAAACGCAGTGGTGCGGCAGCGTCGAGCATCACGCCGCCAATGACGCCTGGCGCAGAGCAGGGGGCGCGCCGGGCGTATTCGACAAAGCGAGTTTCCCGTGTCTGAGCGACTCGAATAGGCCCGGCGTGCCCCCTGCGTCGATCGGCTGTGGTCCGATGCCTTCAGTATGACTTCCAGCGAATCCTCTCAGTTGTGACTGAACGGCGTGCAATCTAGAATCCTCCGAACATCACAAAGCCAGGGGCACAACATGGGGTTCATGGAAGGCAAGCGTGCGCTGATCGTCGGACTTGCGAGCAACCGTTCGATTGCATGGGGCATTGCAAAGGCGTTTGCGCGCGAGGGCGCCGAGCTGGCGTTCACCTACCAGAACGACAAGCTGAAACCCCGCGTCGAGGGCATGGCGGCGGATCTCGGCTCGAGAATGACCTACCCGCTCGACGTCGGCTCGGACGATGAGATCGATGCGCTGGTGGCGGCGCTGGGTAAAGACTGGGACGGCCTCGAAGTACTGGTGCACTCGGTCGGATTCGCACCACGCGAGCAGCTTGCCGGCACTTACGTCGAAAGCGTCACGCGCGAAGGCTTCAGGATTGCCCACGACATTTCGAGTTACAGCCTGGCCGCGCTCGCGAAGGCCACCTTGCCAATGATGGAAGGGCGCAGTTCAGCCATCCTGACACTCACATATCTCGGCGCCGTGCGCGCGGTGCCGAACTACAACGTGATGGGCCTCGCGAAAGCGAGCCTTGAGGCGAATGTACGCTTCCTGTCGGCCGATCTGGCGCCGCGCGGCATCCGGGTCAACGGCATTTCGGCGGGACCGATCAAGACGCTGGCCGCCGCCGGGATCGCCGGTTTTCGCAAGATGCTGTCACACGTCGAGGAAGTGTCACCGATACGGCGTAACGTAACGCCCGAGGACGTGGGCAATGCAGCGGCGTTCCTGTGTTCGGACCTCGCTGCGGGAATTTCGAGCGAGATTCTTTATGTCGATGGCGGGTACAACACGATCGGCATGCACCTGGACGATGACGAGCGGTAGCGACGGAATCGGCAGTTCGCCCGCAGGCGTTTGAGGTGGATCAGTGCGACGCGCCGTTCAGGACCGAACGATAGATCGTTTCATAGGATGACGCCATGCGGCCGGCGCCGAACTGTGCTGCTTTGTTCCTGTTCTCGCGGCTCATCGCCTCGCGCAGCTTCACGTCGTCGATAACGCGTTGCAGCGCGCCGATCAGGTCTCCCGGACTGCCCGGCGGAATCAACAAACCATTCACCTGATCCTCGACGATCTCCGGAATGCCGCCGACTTGCGAGGCCACGATCGGCAGGCCGAAATACATCGCATCCAGCAGCGAGGAGCCAAGGCCTTCGCGCAGTGACGGATAGATGAACACGTCGAAGGCCGCAAAGTAGTCGGCGACGTTGTCGACAAACCCGACGAATTCAACGTTGCGCAGGCCCTTGGCGGTGCGCCGAAACTTCCGGTCGTCCTTTCCATTGCCGACCAGCACGAAATGCAGGTCGGGGTGCGAGTCCTTTACCTGTCGCGCGGCTTCGATGATCGTACCCTGGCCCTTGTGACTGTGATCGAGTTCGCCGATGTGCCCGACGACCATCCTGCCGTTGCGTTTTTGCCGAACTGCGCGATGCGCGGCATGGCCGTTCAGCATATCGGCATGGGCGTCGGGCACAATGCCGCATTCGATATCCGAATAGTGCGCTTCCACGGTCCGGGCAACGGACGACGATATGGCAATCACCCGGTTCGCGGCCCGGTAAGCGCGGGTGCGCGCAAAGGAGCTGTTAATTGCATGATCGATGCGGCGTGTCAGCACAAAGGGTGTTTTCGACATTCGCTGCAAAAGCCACCCGGAGTAGACGCCTCTTGCTTCATGTGCATGTACCACGCTGCATCCGCTGGCCGCGACGGCCGCCGTAATCGGGTGCGGAATCACTTCGGCTATCTCCAGGCCGGGGATGTCCTGGCAACGCTTCACGAGCGCACCTCCGGAGCGCACTACCAGGCGTTGCCGCCAGCGTCTCGCGGCGAGTTCCCTGACCAGCAGCTCGGTCTGTCTTTCGCCGCCACGGAACCCGTCTGCCAGGTTGATGTGGCAGATTTGATGCTCGCCTGCGATCGTGGGCTTCGATGCCATACGGGGGTTCCGGCCTGCGCCGGGGTATCGCGGCGCCATTGGTCGATTTACGCTGTCGGGTTGCGCCAGCGACTGCGGTTGTTCAGGTCCGCGCACACAGGAGCCCATTGTAAACGTAAACGGACTCTCCTGAGCGGAATTCGCCCGCGTTCGCGGGCTCCAACAGCCGTAGTTGAAACCCTGTTGGAGCCCGCGAGAGCGGGCGAATC
>JBBDXW010000012.1:1114-7923 GCA_040902105.1 Woeseia sp. | reverse complement strand
CGAGGCTCACAATCTTCCCCGCGCGTCGCCGAAAAAGGTCACTGTCCCCTTTTCCGTGGGTTGACCGCCGCGCAGGTCGCCCGCAATGGCGGGCTCCTACAGGGTTCTTATACGCGTCATTTAGGGTTACACTTCGGCGCTTTTTTTGGCGAGGGACTTTGCCACAGGCATCGTGCACCGCCAGCAATCCAGCCGTTTAGGCACATTCACATGAGTCCCCTGGAAGAAAACGTCAGAAAACGTCGCACGTTCGCGATCATTTCCCATCCGGACGCCGGTAAGACCACGTTGACCGAAAAGCTGCTGCTCTTCGGTGGCGCCATTCAGCTTGCCGGGGCAGTGAAGGGACGCAAGGCCCGGCGTCATGCGACCTCCGACTGGATGGCGCTCGAACAGGAGCGCGGCATCTCCGTGACCTCGTCGGTCATGCAATTCCCTTACAGGGATCGCCTGATCAACCTGCTCGACACGCCCGGCCACGAAGATTTTTCCGAAGACACCTACCGGACGCTCACTGCGGTCGACTCCGCGCTGATGGTCATCGACTGCGCCAAGGGCGTCGAGCAACGCACCATCAAACTGATGGACGTATGCCGTCTGCGCGACACTCCGATCATCACCTTCGTCAACAAACTCGATCGCGACGGACGCGCGCCGATCGATCTGCTGGACGAGATCGAGTCGGTCCTCGGCATTCAGTGCGCGCCCGTCACCTGGCCGATCGGCATGGGACGCTACCTGAAAGGCGTCTATCATCTTCTTGCTGACCGGATTTATCTGTACACGCGTGCCGGACGGGAAGAGGCATCGACGATCGAGACAGTCGAAGGCCTCGAATCCGCCCGTGCGAATGAAGTGCTCGGCGACGACGCGGCACGATTTCGCGAGGAAATCGAACTTGTAAAAGGCGCCTGCCCGCCGTTCGACATCGGGGCTTATCTGGCCGCCCGGCAAACACCGGTTTTTTTCGGTTCTGCCGTCAATAACTTCGGCGTCAAGGAACTTCTGGATGAGTTCGTAGAGCACGCGCCTTCGCCGCGGCCGCGCGAAGCGGAAACCCGTGCAGTCGATCCTGCCGAAGAACAGCTGACCGGTTTCGTATTCAAGATTCAGGCTAATATGGATCCGGGCCATCGCGACCGCATTGCGTTCATGCGAATCTGTTCCGGAAAGTTTGAAAAGGGTATGAAGCTCACGCACGTGCGCAGCGGCAAAGAAATGAAAATCGCTGCTGCGATTACGTTCATGGCGGCGGATCGTCAGCAAACCGACACTGCTTACGCGGGCGATATCATCGGCCTGCACAACCACGGCACGATCAACATCGGCGACAGTTTTTCCGAAGGCGAGGAAATCCGTTTCCTCGGCATACCGAGCTTTGCGCCTGAAATTTTCCGCCGGGCAATACTCAAGGATCCGCTGCGACTCAAGGCATTGCAAAAAGGGCTGTCGCAACTGTGCGAGGAAGGCGCCACGCAGCTCTTCAAGCCGCTGCGGAACAACGACCTCATACTTGGGGCCGTCGGCCCGCTGCAGTTCGAAGTAGTCGCGCATCGCTTGCGCGATGAGTACAAAGTGGACTGCCGGTTCGAGCCGATAACCGTCGCAACGGCGCGCTGGATCGAAACCGCCGACGACAGGAAACTCTCCGAGTTCCGGACGAAAGCACATGATAATCTGGCGCTGGATCACAGCGGCAGCCTGGTCTACATTGCTCCGACCCGGGTCAACCTCAATCTCGCCCAGGAGCGCTGGCCGGGCATCAGTTTCCGCGAAACCCGCGAGCACTAAAGTGACTATGACGGACCACATACGACACGACGCGCAGGCCAGCGGCCAGACGAAGGCGCGTCCCGAGGTTCCGGGCGCGGAGTATTACCGCCTTCTGGACACACTGCCGGCCGCCGCGTACACCTGCGACGAACGTGGCTTGATTACGTATTTCAACCAGCGCGCGGTCGAGATATGGGGACGCGCGCCGAAACTGCATGATCCCGAGGACCGCTTCTGCGGCTCATTTCGGCTTTTTTCGTCGGACGGAATGCCGCTCCGCCACGATCAATGCTGGATGGCGCTTGGGCTCGAGGAAGGCCGCGAATTCGATAATCAGGAAATCGTCATAGAGCGGCCGGACGGGAGCCGCGTGATTGCACTGGCTCACGTCCACCCGCTATACGATGCGGAGGGCGCTCTTATCGGCGCGACGAACATCCTGCTGGACATTACCGACTTCAAGGTCGCAAAGGCAGCGCAAGGCAGGCTCGTTGCCATCGTCCAATCGGCTGATGACGCCATCGTCGGCAAGGACCTGGACGGCAACATCACCGACTGGAACAGCGCTGCCGAAAGACTTTTCGGCTACCGTGCCGCAGAAGCGATCGGAAAACCGGTCAGCATGCTCATACCTGCCGACCGGATCGACGAAGAGCCGGACATCCTGCGACGCGTCCGCCGCGGCGAGTCCATCGAGCATTACGAAACGGTCCGCCGCCACAAGGATGGGACATTGCTGGAGATCTCACTGAGCGTATCTCCCATTAGAGACCAGCACGGTCGAGTGATCGGCGCATCGAAAATTGCGCGCGACGTTAGCGATCGCAAAAAGCTCGAGGGAGCTTTGCGCGACGCAGACCGGCGCAAAGACGAGTTTCTTGCGATGCTTTCGCACGAGCTTCGCAACCCGCTTGCAACGATCCGGAACTCTGTGCAACTTCTCCGCCTGGATCCCGGGCGCGCCATGCAACAGAAAGTACTCGCCCCGCTCGAGCGCCAGGTCGGCACCCTCACGCGTCTGGTCGACGACCTGATGGACGTCTCCAGGGTCACGATGGGTAGAGTGCGGTTGCAACGTATCGACGTGGCCGTGAACAGTGTTGTGCGGGATGCGGCAGACACGATGCGTCGCGAGATGGCCGACCGCGGCCACTCATTTACTGTACCAGCCATCGACCCGAATCTCCGGGTGAATGTCGATGTCATGCGGCTGGAGCAGGTCCTGGTCAACCTTCTCACCAACGCAAGCAAGTACACCCCCGAGGGCGGCCATATCGAGCTGACCGCGGAGCGGGAGGGCGACGAGGCCGTACTGCGGGTACGGGATTCGGGCATCGGCATCCGCCGGGAACTGCTGTCTCAGGTCTTTGCCCTGTTCTCCCAGGAAGCAATGACGCTGGATCGCTCGGAAGGCGGGCTGGGAATAGGTCTGGCCTTGGTCAAATACCTGGTCGAGATGCACGGCGGAACGGTAACCGCCGAGAGCGGCGGCCCCGGTACCGGAAGCGAGTTCGTCGTGCGTCTGCCGGCCGTCAAGTCCAGCGCGACTGGAAAACAACAACCGTCACAGACGGATCGTAACGCCCGCAATGACCATTCATTGCGCATTCTGGTCGTCGACGACAACAGGGATTCAGCCGACCTCCAGGCAACGTTGCTGCATCATAACGGGCACGACGTCCGGACCGCCTACGAAGGACCCGGTGCCTTGACGGTTGCCAGGGAATTTCAGCCTGACGTGATTCTCCTGGATATCGGACTCCCGGAAATCGACGGCTATGAAGTTGCTTACCGTATTCGCCAGGAGCCGACGCTCGACGGCGTGGTGCTGATCGCGATGACCGGCTACGGACAGCCGGAAGACTTGCAGCGGACCAGCGCCGCCGGTTTCGACCATCACATTGTCAAGCCTGCCGAATTCGCCGGGCTGCAAAGGCTGTTGGCGTCCGTCACGGTGCGCTGAGGCCGCTCCTCGACCTCACGACCCGCGCAACGACGGCAGGCGATTCTCGTACCGACCGGCGATTGACGCCTTGAAACCGCGCACGGCGCTTTGCAGCGCGGCCAGCGCTCGTGCATCCGGCGGACCGTAACGGGCATCGAGATACGAAGCCGTGATGTTGTGCGCTGCGCCTTCGGGCGCCGCGTTTGCTCGCACCACGCGGGCGGCATACGCGTGCGGCGTTTCGCCCAGGTCGGGCAGCACACCGGTCTTGCGCACGAACTGGCGGTAAATGCGCGCGGCTTCGTCTTTCTTCGGCGGCCGGTAGCGCCGCACGAGCAGAAAACTGATGGCGCAAATCAGCGCAAGGACCAGCGTCAGCAAGGTGAGCACCATCTTGCGCCAGTTCGGTTCCTCCATGCCGAGCCATTGCATGAAGCGGCCCTGGGCTTCGGGGCCGTAGCCCAGGATCCATCCGTTCCATTTCTCATTCAGCGCATCCCAGGTAAGCCCCAGGCTGTAGAGCCAGCGCGCCGGCGCCGTCAGGCCCCAGCTCGCGCCGGCCTCGCCGAATCGCGCGCCGGACATTCCGGAGTCTATCCGTTCCGGAGCGACAGCCGCGGTCGGATCGATACGCAGCCAGCCCCGGCCCTGTAGCCAGACCTCGGTCCAGGCGTGTGCGTCGGATTGACGCACGATCATGTATTCGCCTATGGGGTTCATTTCGCCGCCCTGGTAGCCCAGCACAATTCGCGACGGCAGCCCGGCTGCGCGCATCATGAGGGCGAAAGCGGACGCATAGTGTTCGCAAAAGCCCTGCCGGGTATCGAAGAGAAAACGGTCTACCGGATTGTTGCCGAGCGCGGGCGGTTCCAGCGTGTAGAAGTACTCCTCTTCATGGAACATTTGCAGAACGTTCTCGATGAACGACGCATCGCTCGCGGCCGCGCGACGCATCTGTCTTGCTTTCTCCACCGTGCGCGGATTGCTGTCATCCGGGAAGCGCAGGTACCAGGTTCTTGCCGTTCGCGATAAATCGAAGTCAGTGTTGTAGCGGAGATAGGAAACTGCCTCATAGGCGATGCGGCGATCCACCGGCTGCGAGCGCACCAGTTGCTGTTGCGGCCCCATGTGCGTGTTCTCGAGAGACAACTCGTAGGGAATGTCCAGAGCGAAAACCCATTGTTGCTGCGTCGGTTCCATGGTGACCTGGTAGCGGACCGGATCGCCGATTGCTTCGATATTCTCCTTTGCCCGCGAATCGATCGCAGGGTCGTTTCCTGACCAGGTTCTGCCGTTGAATCGATGCAATACCAGACCGCGCCAGTAACGCCGGCTGGGGGGTGGCGCGCTGCTTTCGAAATTGACACGAAACGCCACGGCGTCGGACAGCGAAAGTGAACTGATGTCGCCCGGACTCATCCGGTCGCTCAAGCCGGACGATGCACCGCTGGTGTCGATCGGCACCGCCCAGAACGGTGTTGCGATGCGCGGGAAGAATATCCACATCGCGAGCGTCAACGGCGCCGCATACAAAAGCAGCCGTCCGCCGGTCCTGAAGCTATCGCGGATCGTGACCCCGGTCGTGACCGACATGCGCAACCATGCCGTCATCGTCAAGGTGATCGCGGCAAGCAGGAACGGCAGTGACCAGATGTACTGCTCGCGAAGAAGCGACGACATAATGAGGAAGATCGAAATGAACAGCAGCACGAACTGGTCGCGCCGCTGTCGTGTCTCAAGCAATTTCAGCGCTGCCATGACAGCGAGCAACGCGGATCCGGGCCCGACACCGCTGACCGAATCGTACGATGCGAAAACACCGATAAAGCCGGCCAGGGCAAGAACGCCCCTGAACCAGGCGGGAGGCAGGCGCCAGCGCTTTCGCTCGATCTGCCATCGTCCGGCCGCGCAGGCGAAAAAGGCACCCGAAATCCAGGGTGGCAGATATTGAATGTGCGGCGCCAGCGACAAGCTCAACGCCGCGAGCGTCCAGGGCAAACTTGCCAGCAGTGACCCGTCCGTGCCGCTGCGTTTTTTCATGCCGCAGCCCTGGCGCGATTCGTGTGTTTGAACATGGCGAGCGCTTCAAGGCAGCGATGCCTGTGCGCATCGCCGTGCGAAGGAGGGATTTCCCTGCCGGGCGTGCGCAGGCCGAAGTCACGCTGCGTCCGCTCGGCATCGACGATCCAGCGCGTCAGTATGGAGAGGCGCGTCTCGGTGTCCGCTGCGCTGACCCTGTCGAAATCGAACCACTGGCTGCTCGTGTCCGCCCCGGCAAATTGTTTGGAGAGCAGTTCGCCGCTCCGCGCATACGCTTTCCAGGCCACGTGCCGCGGCGAGTCGCCATCGTGAAACTGACGGAACCCTGCAAAGTCTTCCTCGCCGCGGGCGTCGTGCTGCCGGTGTCCGTGCGCGGTCTGGCTCGGCGGCGGCGGCGGCGAACGGTCCGCCGGTTTCGGATAAACGAGGCAGCGAAGCTCCATGTGCAGCCAGGCCCATGCGTGAAACAACTCGAAAGGGAAAAGCGTACGAATCCCGTAGCGGTCAAGCTGCGTATATCCGCGTCGCTCGGTCGGTATTCCGAGATGAAACACGCGGCTCTCGCCGGGCCCGAGATCGCGAACGCTGCTTCTTGTTGTCCCGGAGAAAAGCTGAATGTTGTGCCGGCGGTTTCTCGAATGGTTGGTCACCGCTATGCGGAATTCCGCGGACTGTCCGGCGAACACGGGATCGACACCGGCAAAGCTCACTTCGAGGTCGACGAGGTTGCGTTGACACTGGTGCATCGAAACGAAGCCCAGGCCGGCAAGCACGAAGGTCAGCAGGAACGAGAGGTTGTTGTTGTAGTTCATCGATCCCAGCAGCATCGCAAAGGTCATCAGGGCAAAGATCGCACCGACGCCGGTCGGCAGGATATAGATTCTGCCCGAACGCAAGCGGGTCGATGGACGGTCGACGCCCTGGCGCTTCTGCGCCCAGCGCTCGGCACGGGCGGTGATGACCGTCGTTAACGGGGGGAAGTACAGCAAGCGGCGGTCGCCCGCTTCGCGGGCTCCAACACGACCGAAACGGTGGAGAAGAACCCTGTTGG
>JBBDXW010000012.1:0-1104 GCA_040902105.1 Woeseia sp. | reverse complement strand
CGAAGCGGGCGAATCTGGAGAGTTTAGGCATCCGAAATCGCCCGCTGACACGGGCCCCGACAGACCCTCAGGGAATCGCCACCGACGCGAGCACGTGGCGCGTCAGGTCCGAAGGACTGCGGTAGCTGGACCCGCTCGCGGGTTTCAGGCGGTGGCCGGCGACAGCCGGAAAGACCGCTTGCACATCGTCCGGAAATGCTCCCGCATGATCCTTGATGAACGCATGGGCTTTCGCGGCCGCGACGAGGGCAAGAGAACCGCGCGGCGACAGTCCCGTTTCTATTTCCGGCGACTCGCGGGTATAGCGCACCAGCGCCTGGATGTAGTCGATCAGCGGCTCGCTCATGTGCACTTTCTGCGCTTCATCCTGGAGTTGTTCCAGCAGTTCCGGATTGAGCGACGGCTCGACGGTCGCAAGCAACTTGCGGCGGTCCGTGCCTGTAATCAGAGCCCGTTCATTTTCCTCGTTCGGGTAGCCGAGTTCGAGGCGCATCAGAAACCGATCGAGTTGCGATTCGGGCAGGGGAAACGTGCCGATCTGGTCGGACGGATTCTGCGTGGCGACGACAAAATACGGTTGCGGCAAACGATGCGTCTGTCCGTCAACGGATACCTGCTGCTCTTCCATCGCCTCGAGCAGGGCGCTTTGCGCTTTCGGCGTGGCGCGGTTCACTTCATCGGCAAGCACGAGCTGGGCAAAGACGGGCCCTCGTTGAAACACGAACTCACCCAGTTGCTGACGGAAAACGGAGACGCCGACAATATCGGCCGGCAACAGGTCGCTGGTGAACTGTATGCGCTGGTAGCTCAAACCGAGCACCCGGGCCAGAGCCTGAGCGAGCATCGTTTTACCGAGCCCCGGCAGATCCTCGATCAGCAGGTGGCCGCGCGCCAGCAGACAGGCCAGCGCGAGCGAAATTTCAGCATCCTTCCCGAGGATGATCGTTCCGAGCGAGTGGCGAGCATGCCGGACGGCGGCCTTGCGGCCTTCTGCATTCAGCGGTAACTGCTCCAGCGTATTTCCGCGCTGCATCCGATACTCCTCAATGCTAGTACTCCACCAAGGTGATATTGATGGGTTCAGCGAGTCGTGAAGCCGTTGAC
>JBBDXW010000011.1:0-47324 GCA_040902105.1 Woeseia sp. | reverse complement strand
TCCACGTGCTCAGACACGGGAAACTCGCTCGTGGAACACCCCCGGACGGCACTCCCGCTTGTGCCAGGGATGAACGAATTCCCGTTGTGCAGAGGCTCCCTAGCGCAGGTCCTATTCTTGTCGGCCGGCCGTTGGCTGTTGAGTGGGACCTGGCCGTGGCAAGGTTCTTGCATCGCGTACGGTCGATGCCCTCGGGGTTCGGCGAAACGTTCGCCGCGGTTGTAATTCTTACGGAAAGTCGCATGCAGTGATGTCGTCAACACCCTTCCGAGACTTTCCGGCGTGACGCGATGCGTCGCGCGCCCGTCGCTCGCCGTGGCGATTCTGGTGCTCTCGTTGCCCGCCGCGGGAGACGAAATCACCTACTCAATCACCGGCGTATCCGAGCCTTTGCTGTCCAATGTACGAAGCCACGTAGAGGATTTCAGAATTGGCGGCGGCGCCCGTGTCTCCGCGGGACAGTTCGATGACCTTACGGAGGATGCCGGCACACGCGCGCGGGCAGCGTTGAAACCCTTTGGCTACTACCACCCCAACATTTCGACCAGCATCGTATCGGCGGGCAGCGAGAGGTGGCGCCTTAACGTCCGTATCGAGTCCGGTCCACCGGTTCGCGTGCAGGAAGCGACCATCGAAGTGCGCGGCGATGGCGCAGCCCAGGAAGACCTGCAAGAGTGGCGGGCAGACTGGCCGCTCCGCCCGGGTGCGATTCTGAATCAGTCAGTATGGGACCAGCAAAAACAGCGTGCGCTGGCACTGGCCCAGGCCGAAGGCTACCTCGGCGCGACCTTTGTGACGCATGCGCTCGAACTCGATCTCATTCGCAATGAGGCAAATCTGTCTCTGATTCTCGACACCGGATCGCAGGCCGTATTCGGGAACGTCGATTTCCTCCAGGACGTAGTCGAACCGGAGACCCTCCATAACGTTCCACGTTTCGCGCCGGGTGCCGCTTACCGTCCCGATCTCGTGGAGAATTTGCGGCTCGACCTTTGGACGACAGGCTATTTCACCAACATCGAAGTCGAAGAAAGACGCATGCTGGAGCGGTCCCCGCCGACGGTGGACATCGTCGCAAGAATGGAGACGGAAACCAGGAACACCTGGCAGGGTACGCTGGGTTTCGGCACCGACACCGGGGTCAGAAGTCAGGCCTTATACAGTCGTCGTCCTCTGTCCGCCCGGGGTGATCGTCTTGACATAGGGCTCGGCTACCAGGAAGTTGACGACCAGTTTACGTTGCGCGGCGACTACCGGATTCCGCGACGCACTGACAAACGGCAATTCTGGGTATCGCACCTGATATTGCGCAGGGACAAGCAGGACCTCGAGGTCAAGCGAAACGAAGATGACGAAAACTTCATCCAGCTCGCAACGGGGAATATTGACGAACTTTTTTTCCGGGTCGGCAGGCTGCAGGTCCGAGATCTCGACGAAGGGAAAATCCGCTACTTCGAGACGATATTCGCGCAATACCTGCGTGAGTCTTTTTCCTTCGATCCGGGTGATCCGGAGATTCTCAATTTGTTGCGAGATGCGCAGCTCGACAGCATTTTGCGTGACACCGTGCGCACCGTCGCGCTCGGCGTCGAATGGGACTGGCCTGCCGTCACCGGAAGCGGCTTTAACGTTTCAGGCCATCACGAGCGGGCGTGGATATTCACGTCGAGCGACCTGTGGGGCTCCGACCGGGATTTCACCCAGGTCTACCTGTCGACGCGTCGCAACTATATAAAAGGAGAACGCTGGAAGTTGCTGTTGCGGGCGGAAGCCGGTTACACGGACGCTAAAGTCGACGAGTTTGTGCTGAACGTCGACGGTGCGCCGCTGCAATTGTCGTTGACACAGCTGCCCAACCAGTATCGCTTCAAGGCGGGAGGAAGCGACAGTGTGCGCGGCTATGGTTTCGAGGAACTGAGTAACAACGACATCGGTTCCAATCACGTTCTGACGGCGAGCGCGGAAATAGAGATGCGGCTCCGCGAGAAATGGTCGGCCGCGGCATTTGTCGACATCGGCAACGCCTTTAATGACTGGAACGACTTCGAGTTACGCACGGGAGCGGGCATCGGCATCCGCTGGTACACGGTTGCCGGAGCAATACGCCTCGATGTCGCACGGGCTCTCGATATCGAGGGCCGCCCGTGGCGTCTGCATTTCAGTATCGGCACACCGCTCCTGTGATCGTCAACTTCATCAAATACTCGCTGCTGACGCTTGTTCTGTTGCTTCTAGCCACATTGCTTGCCGGTCACTGGCTGACCGGGACGGCCTCAGGTTCCCGTTGGCTCTGGGAGCGCGCGGGGCCGCTGATTCCCGGGAAACTCGAAGCTGAGTCGATCGGCGGCTCGATCGGAAGTGGACTCGACCTGTCGGGTGTTTCATACGCCAGCCAGGGAATCGACGTCGATATTCGTCAGGCCAGGGTCGCGGCGAAGCTCGTGCTTTTTCCGTTGGCCATCGACGTTCGCGAGCTCCGGGCCGAGGGCGCTGTCATCCGCAAGAAAGAGACCGAATCGCCGGATGAACCCGGCGAGCCGATTCTTGAGAAGTTGGCACTGCCGTTCGCGATAAATGCGGAAGCTATTTCCGTTCGCGATCTCCAAGTACTGGACAGTGCCGGCGAGCGCATATTCGCCGTCGGCAACGCCGAGCTGGCGGGTAGCTGGCACGAGGAAATCTCGCTGACACGCGTCAGGTTGGGCTCCGGCGCAGGCTCACTTGAGGGCGCGCTCCGGCTCGGACTTGCGAAACCGCATACAGCAAGTGCCTCCATAGGTGCCCTGTACCCGTTGCGGCTGGATGACGGTTCGGTCCGGGTCGTCCGGATCACGGCGAATGCCCAGGGGAGCCTGGCCGATTTGCGGATTGACGTATCCAGTGCCGAGCCGACCCTTCAGGTTGTCGGAAACCTGTTCAATCTCACCGGCCAGCCGGGCTGGGATGTCCGCGTGCAGACGCCGCAGGTTCAATGGCCGCTCGCCACGAACCCTGATCGGCCGCCGCAGGTCTACCTGCGGCAAGTCGACCTCGAGACCTCGGGCGATTTGTCGGCGTACTCGATCGCCGGCGACGGCAAAGTGTCGGTCGCGGGCACCGGGGAACTGCAATTCGTGCTCAGCGCGGATGGCAACCGCGAAGGCCTCGAGGTTACGGGACTCCAATTGCAGGGCGACATGCTTGAAGCGGAATCCATCGGCGAAGTTCGCTGGGCAGACGGCTTGAGCATCGCGGCCGACGCGGATGTTGCCCGGTTCGACGTCAACGTCCTGACACCGAAGTGGCCGGCAGAGAACCCGGTGTCCGGCACCGTGGACGCCGCCTGGAGTCCCGGAAAAGTCGAATTGAACGAGGTAGGGCTGCGCGTCCTCGATGCCGCCACCACAGTCGATGCAACAGGCGAGATCGACCTCGACGGCGGTGTTGTCGATCTGGACCTCGACTGGCGCGAGCTGCGATGGCCAATGGCCGAACAGAGTGACGATGCGACGACCCGTTTCCTGAGCGAATTCGGGCAGGTAAACGTTTCGGGCCGTCCCGAAGCCTGGGCATTCGACGGACGAATCGCATTTCGCGCGGCCGAACTGCCGCAGGGCATTTTCGTCCTGTCGGGCACCGGCAACCGCGACGGGGTCGAAGCGACGCTCAGTGACAGTGAGGTGCTGGACGGCAGGGCGTCCGGACGGGGCAGCTACACCTGGGCTGAGGACGGGCGATGGTCGGCGGAACTCGTGACGGAGAATCTCAATATCGCTCCGTTATCGCGGGGTTTACCGGGCCAGATAAGCAGCGACTTTGCCGCGCAGGGCCAGCTCAAGCCGCTGCAGTTTGCGGTCGACATCAGGCGTCTCGAAGGTGTCATCCGTGACAAGCCGCTAACAGGCGAGGGCGGACTTCGATACGTGGACGGCAACCTGAACGCAGAACAACTGCGGATCACGTCTGGCGAGTCGCAGCTGCAGGCCGACGGCAGCCTGAAGAGTGAATCCGGACTTGACTTCACGCTGGATGTTGCCGCACTCGAGATGTTTCATCCGGCCACAGCCGGTTCGGTGCAAGCCAACGGCAACCTGTCCATGTCCGGGCCGTTCCCGACTGTGCGCATCGACCTGCAGGGACAGGAGCTGTACTGGGGCGACTACGCCCTGCAGGAATTGACGCTCACGAGCGCCGGGCAGGATGCCGGCATGCCGATCTCACTCGAAGCTTCAGGAAACATGCTGTCGATCGGCACCAGGGAAGTCGAACGCTTTTCGGTGCAGCTTGCGGCCGGCCCCACCCGGCAAGGCCTGCAGGTCAACTTGTCGTCGGGCGATAAGGAAATCGGTTTCGAGCTGGATGGCCGGCTCGAGGACTGGCGCCACCCTCTGGAATCGGTGTGGACCGGACAACTCCGGTCGGCGGGTTTTAGCGCGTCCGAGGACGTGAGGTTTACGCTCAGTGAGCCGGCCGGTATACGCCTCGCCACCGACCTGGTATCGCTCGGGCAAACTTGCCTTGACGGAAACGCGGACAGCCGGGTTTGCATTGACGGGAGCTGGACGGGCGGCGCCGGCGTCGACGTCGCCGCGCAGATGATTTCAGTGCCGGTCGATCTCGTCGGCTTGTTGTACGAAACCGAGCTTGACTTCACGCAAACCCTGAGCGGCTCGTTGTCGATCCGGGAGGACGCCGGGAGCGCACTTTCCGGCGAGGGGCAAATCAATATTTCGCCAGGACGCATTCAGAACCGCAACAAGTCGCGCATGGCGACGCAAACCGGCGCAGGCGTCTTGCACTTCAACCTGGTCGGCGGGCAGTTGCTCACCGGCCGGTTGACGCTGCCCTTTTCCGAATCGGCGGAGATCGATGCTGGTCTCGAGGTGGCCGATATAAGCGCGGGAAAAGCCAGCCCGATCGAAGGTCAGCTTGTAGTGGATTTGCACGACATTGCGGTCCTTGCGAATATTTCGCCGATGATCGACGAGGCGCGAGGCCGTCTCGATGTCGACTTGAGTATTGCAGGCACGGTGGGCAATCCGCTTTTTGCGGGGGATGCGTCGTTGCGCGGCGGCGCACTCCGTTATGAGCCGCTGGGCCTGTACCTGACCGATGTCGAATTGCAAAGCGTCATGCACGCAAACAACCGCATCGACCTTCAAGGCACTTTCAGGGCCGGCGAAGGAATCGGCGAGCTGAAGAGCAGCGCTGCGTCCATCAACGGTCTGCGCAACGCCCTGGAGCTGTCGCTAACCGGTCAGAACCTTACCCTCATTGATTTGCCCGACATCAATGTCGTAGCGGACACGGATCTCCGCATCGGCATTCAGAGTGAAACGCTGACAATCAACGGCAATATTCTGATTCCACGGGCACGCCTGTCTCCCGTCAACCTGACGTCGGCCAGGATCAGCGAAAGCGAAGATGTCGTTGTTGTTGCGAACCGGGACAGCGAAGTCGCAGCCGAGGAGGGCAACCGCGCACCATTCGAATTTGCCGGCACAGTCGCCCTGGTACTGGGCAAGGACGTCCTTGTCGACCTGGACGTCGCCGAGGCCCGCCTGAGCGGTACCAGCGCCTTTCGCTGGAACGGGCCGCCGATGCCCGTAGCCAACGGGCAGTACAACATCGCCGGCAGGTTCGAGGCGTACGGGCAGTTATTGGAAATCACGGAGGGATCCATCCAGTTCCCGGGGATTCCCGCGTCGAATCCCAATCTGCGTATCCGGGCGGAGCGCGAGATATTCGGCAACCCGCAGATTCGCAGCGCCGGGGTCCTGATCACAGGCACGGCCAACGAGCCGGTGGTCGTGGTCTACACCAATCCGCCCACCACGCGGGACCGTGCCGTGACCCTGCTCGTGACCGGCAGCGACTTCAACTACGAGCAGGGCGTCGGTGCCGTCGACGTCGGCACCTATATTGCACCGAAACTCTTCGTCAGCTACGGCATCGGCTTGTTCGATCGCGGCAGCGTAATCAGTGTCCGCTATGACTTTGTCAAAGGATTCGGCATCAAGGCGACCTCCGGCAAGAACGCCGACGGCGTGGATCTCAGTTACACGGTGGAGCGCTGAGCAGGGCCGCTGGCGATGGAAAATGCCATCTGGCATTCGGCACCGGACTGCGATATTTTCAGATGCTGCCCCACGCTGCGGCCTGCCGGGCCGATACAGGAATCCCTTATGATCCGTCCCGCAACCCGTCCCGCAACCCGTCCCGTAATCTGTTCGATGCTAGCCATCTCGTGCGCGGTGTCGGGAGCTTTTTCACCCGTTTTCGCGGGCTCGATACTCGAAGTCGTGACTACGGAATACCGTGAAGAGCCGCCCGTCATCGGCACGGTCGAAATCTCGACGCAGGACGGCCTGTCCAGAATGGAAATCACCTCGGTCAGCAGCAGCGAGTCCGGGGCAATGATTTACCGCGAGCAGAGCGGGGAGTTGATCGCGATCGACCATGAGAAAAAAGAGTATTACGTGATGGACAAGGCATCGATGGAGCAGATCGCAACCCAGCTGAGCAGCGCAATGCAGCAGATGCAACAGGCGCTCGCCGAGATGCCGCCGGAACAGCGCGCCATGGCCGAACAGATGATGAAACAGCACATCCCTGCGCCGGCCCAGGAACCCGAGCCGATGACGGTCCGTAAAACCGGGAGCAGGGATTCGATCAACGGGTTTGGCTGCGACTATTACGAAGTGCAGCAGCAAGGTGCAAAAATCCGCGAGCTTTGCGTCACCGCCTGGGACGACATCGACGGAGGACGCGAGGCCGCCGATTCGATGCTCGCAATGGCCGATTTCTTCGACAACATGGCGGAGCAGTTTTCCGCCGGAACCGGCATGGACGTTATGGGACAGCAAAGAGAATTGTTCGAACACATGCGCGAACTGGATGGTTACCCGGTGCTGACGCGCGAATTCGGCGAGACCGGCCGGGTCGAGAGCGAGAGCCGCCTGAAGTCGGCCGGCACCAGGGATATCGATGCGGATTTTTTCAGCCCGCCGACGGGCTACACGCAAATGGACCTGGGGCTTTAGCGCGCTGTGCCGTTCATGAATAATGCGCGTTGGTGCCCTGACTCGCCGGCTTCAGTTGTAAGGGATAACGGATCATGCGCTGGAAAGATCGAAGGCGAAGCAGCAACATCGAAGATCGGCGTGCCTCCGGCCCCGCCACAAAACTCGTGGGCGGCGGCATCGGCACAATCGCGATCGTCCTTGCGGCGATGTACTTCGGCATCGACCCGACCTTTTTGCTTGAAGGTCTGCAATCCGTCAACGTGCCGTCCGACCCGGGTACGGCCCCGGGCGAGCAGGATTTTGCCGACGATCCGCTTGCGGACATGGTTTCGGTGGTCGTTGCCGACACCGAGGATGTCTGGAACGATATTTTTGCCTCGGGTAACCGGAGCTACGACGAGCCCGTGCTGGTGATGTTTCGCGGAGCGACTCGAACCGCCTGCGGCGTAGGGCAGGCGGTCATGGGTCCGTTTTACTGTCCGCTTGACAGCAAGGCCTATATCGATCTGGACTTTTACACTGAGCTCAAGAACCGCTTCGATGCGCCGGGCGATTTTGCGCAGGCCTATGTGATTGCGCACGAAATCGGCCACCACGTGCAGCATCTGCTGGGCATTTCGGACGAAGTGCAGAGGAGCCGCCAACAGCTGTCCGAGGCTGAGGGAAACCTGATGTCGGTGCGTCTCGAGCTGCAAGCCGACTGCCTGGCCGGCGTCTGGGCGAACCGCACCGAGCGCGAGCACGGTTTCCTGGAGGCCGGTGACGTCGACGAGGCACTGAACGCCGCGAGTTCCATCGGCGGCGATCGCCTGCAACAGCGCGGCGGCGCCGTCTCTCCGGACTCCTTTACCCACGGCTCCTCCGAGCAGCGCGTCCGCTGGTTTCGTGCCGGACTCGAATCGGGCGACCCGGATCGCTGCGATACCTTCGGCGTGGACCGGCTGTAGCCGCATTATTCCTGAACCCTTCACGGACGCTTGACCGCGCAAAACAGAACATATATTCTGTTTTGCATGGTAAGAACCCGCGCCTTCGATCCGTCGGAGGCCCTCTCAAGGGCCGTCGAGTTGTTTTCATCCAGGGGTTACTCCGAGACTTCGATGGATGACCTGGTCAAGGCGACCGGCGTCAGCCGCTACGGGCTCTACGGAACCTTCGGCAACAAGCAGGAGTTGTTCGAGCAGGCGCTGGAACGTTACGCGGATCGCATGGGCCGCAGGTCCTTCCTCCGCCTGCTGGAGCCCGACGCGTCCCTGGTTCACATCCGCGCAATTTTCGAGGAGCGTATCCAGGAGATGTGCAGTTCGGGCAAGAACCACGGCTGCATGATTTGTCACACGGCCATGGAGCTTGCACCCCATGATCGCGAGATCGAAGGCGTATTGCAGAGATTCATGAAGCGCATGTCCAAGGCCTTTGCAATCGGTCTTGAATCTGCGAAGGAGCGAGGCGAGGTGCGGGCGTCGCTGGACGCCAGGGCCGCAGGCGAGTTCCTGACCGGCGCATTGTTCGGTCTGGCCGTGCTTGCGCGCTCCGGATTTGCCAGGGATACCCTCGACAGTTTCGTCGCCAGCACGATGTCGTCCCTTACCTAGGTTTTTTTTGGGAAAATCAGAATGATCGTTCTGAAAACACCTCGGACCGCGCTCCGCCGGCCGGCCCGCATTTTTTTAACCCATACAGAACAATTGTTCTGTATGTCACGCGGCCCGGCGGCCGCCTGCAAAAAGGAAGCCTGAAATGTCTGACCGGAACTCATCGCTCGCCCTTGCGCCCATCGCGGTTGCGTTCACTTTACTGTCGGCCGCGCCGGCGCAGGCCGGGGACGACCTGCCATTTGCGGCCGAACTCGACAGCTGTGTCACGGCCGTCAACAGCCACCTCGACCTCGGCGGCGCAGATCGCGTGCGACATCTCGTGTCGAATACGAAGCGAACCGGAATTGGTTATGTTCTGACGATCGAAACATCGGTATTTTCCGACAGCTCGGAGAGAAGGTACGAGGCTTATTGCGTGGCACGAGGCGGCAGTACACCGCTTAAGCTCCGCATCGAAGAGATCAAAGTCTGACGGACGCGCGCAGCCGCGCCGCTGGCAGGCCTGCAAAGCCGCGGCGACGCGGATGTTTCTGTACCGCGCTTTTTGCACCACCCGGTTTGAGAAGGTATTGGCATGCTGAAGGAACGACTGCCGGCGAACGCCGTCCTCGCGGCGCATCGTATCGGTGCCTGCATCCGCAAGACGCCGCTCGACTACTCGACGCGGTTCAGCAACGAGACCGGTGCGAATGTTTATCTCAAACTCGAGAACCTGCAGCATACGGGCTCGTTCAAGTCGCGCGGAGCGTTTAACAAACTGCTGTCGATGACGGAGGCCGAACGCAAGGCGGGCTGCGTCGTTGCGTCAAGCGGCAATCACGGCGCGGCAAGCGCCCATGCAATGGCCAAGCTTGGTGTCAGCGGCGTTGTGTTCGTGCCTGATCATACATCGTCCACAAAAGTGGGCGCGATCAGGGATGCAGGCGGGGACGTTCGCTTCTTCGGTTCGGATGGACTCGACACCGAATTGCATGCCCGCGACTACGCCGAACGTCACAACATGCAGTACATCTCTCCGTATAACGATGCCGAGGTCATAGCAGGCCAGGGAACCTGCGGCGTGGAAATCGCAGGCGACCTGTCGCGAGTCGATGCGGTCTTCATCGCAGTCGGGGGCGGAGGATTGATCGGCGGCGTCGGCGCATTCCTGAAATCGGTCAATCCCGGAATTGCGGTGGTCGCCTGTCAACCCGAAGCGTCGCCGGTGATGACCCGGTCGATCGAAGCCGGGCGGATCCTGGAGATGCCGAGCGATCCGACCTTGTCGGACGGAACGGCAGGCGGCATCGAGGCACAGGCGATCACGTTCGAACTTTGCCGCAGCATTGTGGATGACTACGTCCTGGTTTCGGAGCAGGAGATTGCGGCCGCGATGCGCGGATTCATCGACTCTCATCACATGCTGCTTGAAGGCGCGGCGGGAGTGGCCCTCGCCGGCCTTCTCGCCAGGGCGGGCGACTATGAAGGGAAAAACGTTGTCGCTATCATCTGTGGCGGCAACATCAGCCGCGACACGCTGAAGAGTGTGATTTAAAGGGGGACCTGTCCAATGAAGACAATTGCGTCGACGATCGCGCTCCTGCTGGTCAGCCTTTCAACTCATGCCGCATCTACGGCGTTCGTCAACGTCAACGTTTTGCCGATGAGTACGGACGAGGCACTGCATGCGCGAACGGTCGTCGTCCGCGACGGCAAAATCGCCGGCATCGGCACAGTTGACCAAACCGAGTTGCCGGAAGATGCGATGATCGTCGACGGCACGGACCGCTACCTGATGCCGGGTCTCGCGGAAATGCACGGCCACGTGCCCCCCGCTTCTTCCGCAGATCTCGAACGTATTCTTGCCCTCTATGTCGTAAACGGTGTCACCACGGTGCGCGGCATGCTGGGCGAGCCGGGACACCTCGATTTGCGGAAAGCCATCGCGAGCGGCCGGATACGCGGACCGCGGCTCATTACGTCAGGGCCGTCATTCAACGGGCAGAGCGTCGATGGAGTGGAGAGCGCCTCCGCAATGGTCCGGCGACAACACGCGGCGGGTTATGACTTCCTGAAAATACACCCGGGGCTCAGTCGCCTCGAGTTCGACGCGATCGCGGCAACGGCAACGGAGCTCGGCATACCCTTCGCCGGTCACGTACCGGAGGATGTCGGCGTCAATGCGGCACTCGATGCCGGCATTGCAACCATCGACCACCTCGACGGCTATATGCAGTTGCTGCTGCCGCCAAACGTCGATCCGTCCGGGGGCCTTGGCGGATTCTTCGGCCTGCTGCTGGCCGGCGAGGCGCTCGAGGGGAACATCCGGGCCGTTGCGGAGGCAACTGCCAAAGCAGGGGTCTGGAACGTGCCGACGGAATCCCTGTTCGAGCACGTAACTTCGTCCGTCAAGCCCGAGGAAATGGCCGGGTGGGCGGAAATGCAATACATGCCCGCCGATACGGTCCGCGAGTGGCAGCGACGAAAAGCCGAAGTGATCGGCGACGTGAACTATGACCCGGCCGTCGCCGCCAGGGCCATTGACCTCCGGCGCAAACTGATCGTTGCGCTCAACGATGCCGGCGCCGGTTTACTGCTGGGATCCGACTCGCCGCAGATATTCAACGTACCGGGTTTCGCTTTGCACAGGGAGCTCGCGTACCTCGTCGACGCCGGCCTGACGCCTTATGAGGCGCTGCGGACCGGTACCGTCAATCCCGCCGAATTCTTCGGCAGGCCCGGGCATTTCGGCGCGATAAAAACCGGACTCGCGGCTGATCTGATCCTGCTGGACGACAACCCCCTGGAACACATCGAGGCCACACGACGCATTCACGGCGTCATGCTGCGAGGCGAATGGATGACACGACAGGACCTCGACCGGCTCCTCGAACGCTTCACGCGATAAGGCAACCGTTCCCGCGGGAGCGGCATCTAACCAGCATTGACCACCGCAAAAAGCTTGCACGGCCTTTGCCGTCAGCCGCGTTCGCAAGGAGAGATTCAATGTTGCAGACCTTACTGATGATGATCATGTTCGCCGCCAACCTGGTTCAAGCGGCCTGGAAGGACTATGAGGAAACCCGGGACCTGTCACTGGATGCCGTCGGTGTCGAAACCCTGCAGATCGAAGCCGGGGCGGGCAGCCTCGACGTGACCGGCGTCCCCGGCGCTGACCGGATTGTGGTTGCAGCGCTAATACGGGTACCCGATGCGGACGCGGATGAAGCACGGGAGGCCATAGCCGACGGACTTGTGCTTAGCCTCGATCGGGACGGCGACAGGGCCGACCTCAGGGGCTTTTTTGACGATAACGGCAGTTTGTTCGGCAGCAACCTGACGGTCAGTCTCGAGGTCAGGCTGCCGGACGGCATCTCGCTCAGCATCCAGGACGGCTCCGGCTCCGTCGAGTTACGCGACGTGAGGGGCGACATCGAACTCGACGACCGTTCCGGGTCGATCCGGATGACGAACGTCGGCGGCAACCTGAACGTCACGGACGGCTCGGGATCGATTGCCATCGAGGGCGCCGGCGGCGAGGTCTCGATCGTGGACGGCTCTGGGAGCGTCTCGGTCGTGCGGGTCGAGGGCAGCGTCACCATCGAAGACGGCTCCGGCAGTATCGACGTCAACGAAGTTGCCGGCGATCTGATCATCCCGGACGACGGCAGCGGCGCCGTGAACTACACGAGTATCGCGGGACGCGTCGACCAGGCAGATTGAGGATCAGAATCTCTTTATTCGAAAAACAAAGCGCTGATCGTTACCTTGCGGCGCAGCATCAGGCCGCATAGCGGGCAAACCGGCACAACGCCGGGCACAATAGAGCTACAATGACAGCGACTATCCGCCGGGCGCAGCGACTGCGCCTCGCGGCACCCTCTCACACTGCTCGCCGGGAGGCATCATGAAACTGGTCTGTCATCTGCTTGATTCCAAGGGACGCGATGTCGTCGCCATTGCGCCCGAGGCGTCCGTGCTCGAGGCCATCAGACTCATGTCGGAGAAGGCCATCGGCGCCCTTGTGGTAATGGATGGCGACACCCTCGCCGGGATCGTCACGGAACGGGACTACGCACGGAAAGTCATTCTGAAGGGCCGAGCATCGGACACGACGCCGGTCCGGGACATTATGACCGTCGATGTGGTGACGACCAGCAGCAACGAGTCGGTTGAAAAATGCATGAACACCGTGACCGACCGACGAATACGCCATCTGCCGGTCGTCGACAACGGCAAACTCTCCGGCATGATTTCCATTGGCGATCTTGTAAAAGCGATCATTGCCGATCAACAGCACGCAATCGAACAACTCGAGCATTACATCAGCGGTTAATCGACTGATAGCGGACTGGAGACCTTGAAGCAGAAAAAAGTGGACGACGGAGCATACGATCAACGGCTGCTCGACCTCTACGACGGCTACGCGCACGGGCTCATCAACCGCAGGGAGTTTCTCGAGCGGGCGGCGACCTATGCCGCGGCGGGGTTGTCGGCCGCCGCGCTGCTCGGCAGCCTTAGTCCGAACTACGCGCTCGCCCGGCAGGTCGAGCCGGATGACGAGTCGATCGTCACCGGCTACGAGGAATACGCCTCGCCGCGGGGCGCAGGAAGGATGCGCGGCTATTTTGCGGCTCCCGCGGCCCGCGACGAGACGCGTCCCGGCGTTGTGGTGATCCATGAAAATCGCGGTCTGAACCCGTACATCGAGGACGTCGCGCGTCGCGTAGCCGTGGCCGGCTTCGTCGCGTTTGCGCCGGATGCCTTGACGCCGCTGGGGGGTTACCCGGGCAACGACGACGAAGGACGCGAACTGCAGGCGAAAAGAGATCGCAAGGAAATGCTCGAGGATTTCATCGCCGCGGTGCGGTACCTGCAATCGCATGCACGGTGTAACGGCACCGTCGGTTGCGTCGGCTTCTGCTTCGGTGGATCGATCTCGAATGCACTCGCCGTGCGGGTGCCCGATCTTGCCGCGGCGGTGCCTTTTTACGGCGGTCAGCCGGCGGTCGAAGACGTCGCAAAGATCCGCGCACCGCTGCTCATTCACCACGCCGCACTGGACGAACGCGTCAACGCCGGCTGGCCGGCGTATCGGGCGGCGCTGGAGGAGGCCGGCCGCGACTATGCCGAATACACCTACGAGAACTGCAATCACGGCTTTCACAACGACACCACGCCGCGTTATGACGGGGAGGCCGCGGCACTCGCCTGGCAGAGGACCATTGAATTTTTCAGGAAAAAACTTGTCTGAACAGGGTCAGACTGCGCGCGTTGTTCGACGGATATTGCGAGACATACAGGGGGTCACGATCATGGGCAGATACTCGTTACTTATCGTTACCATGTTACTGGCATCGGCGAGCTGGGCGCAGAATGCCGATCGCACCAGATCGGGCCCGACCACCGTTATCGGGCCGAGGAACCCCGACCTTCAGGATGGCGCCGAGCAACTGCTCGCCGGGCATGCCAAGAAAGGCGTTGAACTCACTTTGCGCGGTCTGAAGGTTGCGCATGGAACGCGCGAAGAGGAGGCTGGCTTGTCGAATCTCTGCGCCGGATACGTCATGCTCGAGGATTTCGCAGAAGCCATGAAATACTGCGAACTGTTGCTCGCAAGAAACGATGAAAGCTGGCGCGGTTACAATAACCGGGCCCTGATCTACATCAAAACCGGGGAATACGAGAAAGCACACCGCGATCTGGTCAGGGGCGAAGAGTTGAACCCCGGCGCGCGAACGCTCAAAGCCGCCCGCGCCATTTATCTGGACGCCGTGGAGCCGGTCGCGCCCGTGATTGAAATAGACGACCGTCAGGCAAACGACGAAGGCAATGACAATGGGGAAAGCAACAATCTGTAAAACGCCGCGCGGCGCAGAACTAGCGCTGCTGATCGCGGCTGCATTGCTGCTGCCGCAGGTCCCATCGGCCGACGACGACGAGAGCGACGTCGGGGAGATTACGGACTCCTCGAAAGAGCGCCTGCCCGCGGTCACGGCCTTTCCCGGTTATCCATCCATTGCTCGCCGCGAACGCCTGGAGGGAGAGGCTACAGTGTGCTTCACCATTGACAAGGACGGCCGCATCATGCGGCCGACTTTGACCAGCAGCACACACAAGATTTTCGAAAAGCCCGCGATGAGAGCGATCCGGCACTCCAGCTTCGAGCCGCTCGCGTCCGGCGCAAGGCTGGAGACGCCGAAGACGTGCCGGACCTATCGATTTCGTCTCGATCCGGAAAACGCCGATTACGATCAGGACGTCACGCAACCGCCCGCCGCCGACACGCCCGGACTTCCGGCGGAGGCGGCAGGAAATCCCTTGCAGTAAAAGCTTACTGCGTGTCTTCCCGAAGCTCCCGTTCGAGCGTAAAAATGTAGTCGCCCAGTGCCGAAATATCGTCGTTGGCCGCATTGGCCGCGACGTGCAGATAGACCGTCGATTGAGGCATGCCGTCCAGGGGGGCTATCCACCGGACCCTCCAGCGAATGAAGCCGTCTTTTTCGGGTTCCCGGCCTTCGTTTGAATGTTGCAGATACCTTTGCCCCGCGTCTGCAACAATGCGGGTGCGCCCGCTTGGCGAGATCACTTCACCGGCCGGCTCGCCCCCGGCCGAGCGAATTGCCAGCTGAAATCCCCCGCTTTTCAATTCCGGGTGGCGCAGCACGACCTCAAAGTCATAGACGACGCCAGGTGAGTAGCGGCCGGGCAGGCCGTCGATTTTGAGCATGCCGTCCGGCGGGTTCTTGTCGCTGTCGGAGTGACACAACGAGCAGTCGGGTTCGCCGAAGCCCCCGGTGTGCGCGGGCGGGGCGCCGTTTTCGTAGCAATGGCCGGTTTGGCTCGCAGCCAGCAGCAAGGAGGCCAGAAAAGGGGACGCCAGAAAAGGGGACAGTGACCCTAATTGCGCCGCCAGAAAAGGGGACAGTGACCCTAATTGCGCCACAGACGTGCAGAGGAAACACAAGGCTTTCCGCGCAATTAGGGTCACTGTCCCCTTTTCTGGCGTCCCCTTTTCTGGCCCCTTGCCGTACGGCACTCAATGCACCTTGACGCGCCCAATGTAATTCGTGTCGGTACCGAACCAGACTTCGCCGGCCGGGGCGAAGTAATCCATGTGGCGCACGGCACCGCCGCCGCTGGGGATTTCCGTAATGCTGACGAATTCTTCAGTGGCCGCGTCGAAGCCGACAAACCTGTTCGGCGAAATACCGGTTTCGACGATCCAGATCTTGTCGTTTCGGTCGACGGCCATGCCGTACGGTGCGCTGTCCGCGCCGCCTGGCATCGGCCACTCGGTAAACTCGCCGGAGTCCGGGCTGTAACGGCCGAGATAGCCGCGAGCGTAATCGCCGTACCAGACGTTGTCGTCAGAGGTCACGACCAGTCGCCTCGGGCGACTGTCTTCATGCGGCAGCGCGATCTCACGGAGCGTCATATTTCGCGCATCGACGCGAAGGAGCTTGTTGCTGCCGAACTCCACTGCCCAGGGCACGCCTCGCGAACTGACGACGATGCCGTAAGGTCGCGCACGTCCGGTCGGAACTTCCATCAGCCGCACATCATGGTCCGCGACCGAAAGTTTGCCGACAAAATTGCCTTGCTGGACCGTAAACCAGATGTCGCCGCGCACATCGAAGGTCAGCGTATGCGGATCGCGCGCATCCTTGTCCGGCATTTCGATCTTGGTGATTCTGCCGGTGTCGGGGTCGAGCAGCCCTATGTGATTCGCCAGGTTGCCGGCATACCAGACGTCGTTGTTGTCATCCACGATCAGATTGTGCGGGCCGGTGCCCGGGTCCAGGTCGTAGCGGTTGAACAGGCCCGTTTCGGGATTCAGGTTGGCAACGTAGTGGCCCTGCTGCCCGACAAACCAGACGCGACCGTCGTCGGCGACATAAGGGTCTCGCGGCCGGGAGTTCTCCCAGGGCACGAGCCACTCCCGGATGTCCAGGCGGTTGTCGGCCGGATCGCCCGGCGCCTGGGCATAGCCGGGGTCGGCCGCTAACTGCAGACCGAAGACGGTGCTCAACAAGAGAGTCAGGATTTTCATCGTATTACCTCCCGGGACCGCTGTGCGTGTTCGGCATGAAGAGACAGGATACGGCCGGCGGCTTCCTGCAGGGTGCCGCCGATGCTGACAAGGCCGGCTTCGTGCCCGGCCATGACGGCCACGCCGCCGTCAGGCAGAGGGGTATCGCGATAGAGTCTTTTGAATTCGCTGGCCATTTGCGGCGTACCGTACGCGACCCCGGCGTTCGTGGTCGGCGCCCTGTTTTTCAGCCGTTGCCACAGACCCGTGCTGTGAACATGCACGACGGCATGTATGGATAAATCTAGCTCATAAATGGCGGCGTGCGTGAGCGTCTCCGACGACGCCTGGGTCGCTCCTTCACAAGTCACTGAATTCTCGTTGATATTTGCCTCTGTTACCAGCGCGTAATGTGCGTTGCCGGTGCGCGGCAGATGGCCCGTCTGCGTGCCACTGATGATGAACAGCCCCGCGCCGGAGATGCGCCTGCTGATGTTGCCGTAGCCGATGTCGAGATCGGCGTAATGACCGATGAGTCCGGCGTCGAAAAGCGGTCGGCGCCAACGCTCGAGTTCGGCGATCGCCGGATGGTTGAGAGGAGCGCGATTGCTCCAGTCAACCGTAAACTTGGTATAGCCCTCTTCGATCATGAGGCGCGTTTCGCCCGCGCCGGAAAGAGACCGGCCAGTCCTCTTTCGCTCGCATCGCAAATGCCGCACTCGGTGATGAGTCCGGTGACCAGTCGAGCGGGCGTCACGTCGAATGCATAATTGCTGATCGCAGTGTTTTCAGCCACCGTCTGAACGTCCAGATACCGGTCGCCCGCTTTCCCGCGAACGTGTGAGACTTCGGCAGGGTCTCTCTCTTCAATCGGAATCGATGCACCGTCGTCAATTGTCCAGTCGATCGTGGTCGACGGCAGCGCGACGTAGAAAGGAATGCCATTGTCGGCTGCTGCAAGCGCCTTGAGATAGGTGCCGATCTTATTGGCCACGTCGCCGGTCCGCGTGGTTCGATCCGTCCCGGTAATACAGATATCGACTTTACCGCGCTGCATCAGGTGTCCACCGGCGTTGTCGACGATGAGGGTATGCGGCACACCGTTCTGCGCGAGTTCCCATGCCGTCAATTGCGATCCCTGGTTACGCGGTCGCGTTTCATCAACCCAGACGTGCACGGCAATGCCTTGCTGATGTGCAAAATAGATCGGTGCGGTTGCGGTGCCCCAGTTGATGGTTGCGAGAGAGCCGGCGTTGCAGTGTGTCAGGACATTCACGCATTCGCCGTTCTTTTTCGCCGAGATTTCCTCGATCAGGCGCAGGCCATGCCGCCCGATGCCGCGCGAAATTTCAATGTCTTCGTCGCAAATAGACTGTGCTTCGTTGCGGAGCAGCGCCACCAGATCGCCGCCACCCCCGGACTGCCGCACACGGTCGATGACCCGGTCGAGCGCCCACAAGAGATTGACCGCTGTGGGCCGGGTCTTGCCGAGTTCTTCCGCAGCTTGCCGGACGTATTCCTCGGCCTGGCCGCTATGTCGGCTCTCCACGGCGGCGAGATAGAGACCCCATGCGGCGGTCGCGCCGATCAACGGCGCGCCGCGCACAAGCATTTCCCGGATGGCATGCGCGGCATCCTTGTAAGTGTTCAAGTCCCTGACGACAAACTCATGCGGCAAAAGCCGCTGATCGATGATCTGCACGACCAATGGGTCGCCGCTTTTCAGCCAGATGGTTCTGAATGCTTCGCCTGACGTCTGCAAGGTATTTGTCTCTTGAACGCGGTCTGCAGCCGCAGGTTAACCATACTGAACCTCGTGTGCCTATTCCAGCACCGCGCGGCTGCCGGGCGGCGCAGACGCCCTGACCGGCACCTGATACCCTGTCACACTCGCGGGCAACCTGAACCTCGGTGTTTATGGGACCACTTGCAGGGACGAAAGTCATAGAAGTCGGCGGAATAGGGCCAGCGCCGTTCTGCGGCATGATGCTCGCGGACATGGGCGCCGAGGTGATTCTGATCGAGCGCAAAAGCGGTGATTCCCCGTCCCCTGCTTTATCTGCCGGCGAACTCAGCAAGTATGCAATCGTTCATCGCGGCAAGCAGTCGCTTGCCATGGATCTGAAGAAATCGGCCGCCGCTGCAACCCTTCTTCGCCTGATCGCGGATGCCGATGTGCTGATCGAGGGCTTCAGGCCCGGCGTCATGGAGAAACTGGGTCTCGGTCCGGACGAATGTCTTACGGCGAATCCGCGGCTGGTGTACGGGCGCATAACCGGATGGGGACAGGACGGCCCGCTGTCGCAATGCGCCGGTCACGACATCAACTACATCGCGTTGGCGGGCGCGCTGTATCACGGCGGACACCAGGCCGCTCCGCCGGCCGCTCCGCCGACGCTCGTCGGCGACGTCGGCGGTGGGGCGATGCTGCTCACGGTCGGCTTGCTGGGAGCCCTTCTGGCTGCCGGAAAAAGTGGAGAAGGCCAGGTCGTCGATGCCGCAATCAGCGACGGCGCTGCGCTCATGACCACCTTGCTTTGCGGCCTGCACCAGCAGGGCCTGTGGGTCGATCGCCGTCAAAGCAATCTGCTGGACGGCGGCTCTCACTGGTACGACTGTTACGAATGCGCCGACGGTACCTATGTTTCCGTCGGCGCTCTGGAGCCCAGGTTTTACCGGGAATTGCTGCAAAAATGCGGACTCGGCGACAATCCCGAGCTGGACCCACAATTCGAGCAGGCAAAATGGCCTGCCCAGAAGAAAATATTCTCCGAGCTGTTCCGCAGCAGAAACCGCGACGAATGGTGCGACCTTCTCGAGGGCACCGATGCCTGCTTTGCCCCGGTGCTGAGTCTGGGCGAGGCGCCCCGCCATCGGCACAACCGCGCGCGTAAGACCTTCGTCGACATCGACGACGTGACACAACCTGCGCCGGCGCCGCGGTTCAGCCGGACGCCAGCCGAAATCGCGGGCAAGCCGCCGACAAACGGAGAGCACACACTTTCCATTCTGAGCGGTGCCGGGTTTTCGCAACACGAAATCGCCGCGTTACGGACACAGGAAGTCATTTGATCCAGGGACCACAAACGCAATGCGGTTGAGGTATCTCAAGCCGGATTCCGGCGCCGCGGCGGAGGCGAGCTTTTGCAAACATGCGCATGCCAGGGCGCTTGCGGCGGTTCTTTCCTGCCTGTTGCAACTGACCCCCTTTTCGCCGGCGCACGCCGGTTCCGAAGGGTCCGCACAGGAATACGTTGTCGAGGAAGACCTGCCGAGCGCCGAGCAGCTCGAAGCTATCCGGGCGAGGATCGGCCGAATCGTACTGGACAAGCAGAACGTATTCGACATGTCGCGCCCTGACGAAGACAGGTTCCTGTACCGGCTTGCGAACCGCTGGCACATCCTTACCCGCGATTCGGTCATCCGGCAGCAGCTGCTGTTTCGCGAGGGCGACCCGTTTTCAGAGCGGCTGCTCGCCGAATCGGGGCGCATACTCAGGCGCAACGATTATCTTTATACGGCGGTGGTGGAACCACTGAGCTATGCGGACGGAGCCGTGGACGTCGTCGTGCGTACGAGGGATTTATGGACGTTGATGCCGGGTCTTTCGGTGTCGCGATCCGGAGGTGAGAACAAGTCACGAGTCAGCCTTTCAGAGTCGAATCTCATGGGCCGCGGTGCCAGGATCCGCCTGTCCTACATGGACGATGTCGATCGGGAGCAGACGAATTTTGAATTCTCCGACGAGAATGTCGGACACAGCTGGCTGTCGTTTTACCTGGGGCTTTCGGACAAGTCTGACGGCAGTACGACGCGCTTGCGCCTTCAGAGGCCGTTTTACGCACTCGATACACGCTGGAGTGCAGGCTTCGAATTCCTGGACGACGCCAGGGAGGACCGGCTCTATGACCTGGGTGAGGAGATTGCCGAATATCACCACGAGTCCGACTACTACACTGCTTTCGGCGGCTGGTCCGCGGGGTTGCGGGATGGCTGGGTACGGCGCTGGACGGCGGGCGTCGTTTACGACAATCACCGATTTTCCGCCGTGGCGGAGCCGGAGCCCGAGTTGCTGTCCGTCGTGCCGGAGGATCGCCGCCTGCTGTATCCATACATCGGTGTCGAGATCCTCGAGGACGGTTACACAATCACAGCCAATCGCGATCAGATCGGAAGAACGGAAGACTTCAATCTTGGCAAACAGTTTCGGGCAAGCCTGGGGTACGCAAGCGACGATGTCGGCTCCGACCGCGACTCGATCATCTATTCGGTCAGCGCGAGCCGCGGCTACGGCGATATAAACAGGAAGGCATGGATCGTATCCACCGACGCGAGCGGCCGCATTGACGACGGATCGTCGGCGAACTCCGAAGTGGGAGTCGGCACGCGCTTCTACAATCAGATAACGTCTAAACGCCTGTTCTTCATGACCCTCGATGCGCGTCGCGGTCACAACCTCGATCTCGACAATCCGCTGGAGCTCGGGGGAGACACCGGTCTCCGGGGCTACCCGCTGCGCTACCAGTCGGGCGACGCCAGCATGCTGTTCACGATCGAACAAAGGTATTTTACGGACTGGTATCCCTTCCGCCTTGCTCGTGTCGGCGGCGCCATATTCGCCGATGTCGGGCGCACCTGGGGCGACAACCCCGTTTCCGGCACCTCGCTTGGCTGGCTGAAAGATATTGGCTTCGGACTTCGTCTCGGCCCGACGCGCGGCGGCGCCGACGAAGTCGTGCATCTGGACATCGCGTTTCCGCTCGACGGCGATCCGTCCATCGACAAAGTGCAGATACTGCTGGAGTCGAAAGGCAGTTTCTAAAAGTCTGGTGGCAAGTCCGCGTTATTCATGAACGGGTTGAGTTTGGTCGTAGGCGGAGTCTCGGGCCGGGGGGAGGGCTTTGCAGGACCGCCGTGAACACGTCCGTGTGGGCTTCGCACAAACATCCCTGTTTGTGACGATCCTGCAAAGCCCTCCCCCCGGCCCGAGACTCCTCTGAAACGCTGTGCCGTTCATGAATAACGCGGCCCCGGGCGGCGTCACGTACGCGCCGCTGCCGCCCTTGCCGACTTCAGCGTGTTGGCCATCAGCATGACGATCGTCATCGGTCCGACACCGCCGGGGACCGGTGTAATCGCGCCCGCGACCCCGCAGGCCCCTTCGAAATCCACGTCGCCTGTGAGCTTGGTCTTCGTCTCGCCGTTCTCGGTCACCTCGATACGATTGATGCCGACATCGATCACGGTGGCTCCCGGTCTGATCCAGTCGCCTTTGACCGTTCCCGGCCGACCGACGGCTGCTACCAGAATGTCCGCGGAACGGGTGATGGCGGGAAGGTCGCCGGTGCGGCTGTGGCAGATCGTTACGGTTGCGTTGGCCTTCAATAGCAGGCTCGCCATCGGTTTACCGACGATGTTCGATCTGCCGATGACGACGGCTCGGAGCCCGGACAGGTCATTGCCGTGCCGGTCTTCGATGATCAGCATGCATCCGGCAGGCGTGCAGGGCACAAACGCGTCTTCGATGTTGCCCGCAGTGAGCTTGCCAATGTTCTGAAAATGAAAGCCGTCGACATCTTTCAGCGGATCGACGGCCTGGGTTATGCGCTGTTCGTCCAGGTGATCGGGTAACGGTAACTGCACAAGGATGCCGTGAATCGACGGATCGCCGTTCAGGCTGTCGATGAGCGCCAGGACACTGTCCTGCGGCGCGTCCCCGGCAAGCGTGTGTTGCACAGAATGGAAGCCGCAGGACTCGGCGGTCCTCGTCTTGTTTCTGACATAGACCTGGCTGGACGGGTCGGCGCCGACCATTACGACAGCCAGCCCCGGTTTCACATTCGTGTTTCGCAGCAGTTCGGCGGCGCCGGCAGTAATCAATGTCGCAAGCTCGGCCGCCTTGACTTTACCGTCTATGATCGTTGCGCGTGTCATGAATGCGATTCCCTGCTCATTGCAAAGCGTCACCGGCAGACGGTCGCGGATCAATGTCCATCCTGCGCAGCCGCTCCCTGCATCAGGGCAACGTGAAAGCGCTGCCCTGTGCCCTTGAGCCGGTGCAACGGCTCATTGGAAAAAACGACGCGGAGGTACTTCGCCGTCTCGCGGTTGCCCCAGTTGACCATCGGTGTCGCGGCTATGGCGGCTTTTTCCAGCAGGCGCCGCGACGCGGCGGCGCCATCGAGGCCGAGCGTCGACACATCGACCAGAAATGACCAGCCGCCGTGCGGCGGGATGACCTTGAAGTCTGCAAGTTCCGCCATCAGCAGGTCACGCCGTGCTTGCAGCTCCCGCGTGCACGCCGCAATTCCATCGTCCGTTGCGTCAATCGCCGCCGCGACGGCACCCATTGCAATGCCGGTTTGGCAAACGACATTGCTGATACTGATGCGCGCAACGTCTGCGACGACGCTCGCCGGTCCGACGACCCAGCCGACGCGCCAGCCAATCATGCGGTACTCCTTGGAGGCGGACCCGACGGTGATCACCCGGTCGCGCATACCGGTAAATGAAGCCGGATGCACCACTGACCGGCCGTCAAACAGGATGCGCTCCATCGCCGAATCGTTGATCAGCCAGCAGTCCGCACGCTGGCAGAATTCCACCAATGCCTGCCATTCGCCGCTGTCAAACACCGCGCCGGTCGGCATCGACGGGCTCATGAGCAAGGCGGCCTTGATGCGCGAAGGGTCGAGGCTGCCGAGCGCGACGAGGTCGAGTCGCCAGCCTTCGGCCAGCGGCACGAGCGGTACGAAACGGGGTACGCCGCCGGCGAGATAAACGCGGTTAATGAGTCCGACATAGGTTGGGTCCGTCATCAGCACTTCGTCGCCGGGCTCGAGGGTTGCGAGCAGTACGTTAAGAATGCCGGACAAACCGCCCGCAGCGATGACGCATTCGGTTTTCCAGTCGTAATCCTGGCCCGACTGTCGCGAGACGAGGCGCGCAACAGCCTGCCTGATCGAATTGAGCCCGATAAACGGCAGATAGCTGTTCGCGCCGTCGTCGTCGACAGCTCGCTTGGTGAATTCAAGCGCAGCAGCCGGCGGACGCATGTCAGTGTCGAGATTCTCCAGCCGCAGGAGTGCGGGGTCTGCCAGGTCGTCTGCGAGACTGCCCATCTGTTCGACACCGATCATGCTGATGTTTTTCAAACGTGATACTGACATCGTATTTCCCGGTTGATTCATGCCCTCACGCAGGAGCGCGATTAGCGAGCCCGATTTTACGCTATTGATTTCATCCGCTTCGAGCGGCGCACGGTTTTGCCGGCAGGTGTGCCATACTGGCCGGGGATGAAAACGAAAACAGATTCGCCGTCGTCGTCGCGGTCACTACAGCGAGCGTCTGTCATTCGTTTCCGGTTGTCAGCCACAAGTCCTCAACGCATTACTATACCGGCAAAAATCACCAGCCAGAGCACGGCCAGCACAAGCCAGCTGAGAGCGAAAAGCCGGAACCGCGTCAGGATGTGATTGGAGGTTAAATGCACGTAGCTGTGTGCATAGCGCAGAACAACATAAGCCCAGGCAAGGCACAAGGGCAGCAAGCCGGTCTGCTGGGTCGAAAACGCAAGGATAGCGATCACGTAGAACAGTACCGGAGCCTCGAAAAGATTCGAGAGGTGACGGGAATAAACCCGAAGCTTGTCGGGCTCCTCGGCATTCCGGTACAGCTTGAAGAACCTGGGGTCGATCTCGCCCCGCCGCACCGCCGCAAATCGCAACGATGCCAGACGAAAAAGACAAAACGCGGTTAACGCAAACATCGCAAATACAGGATAGAGAACGTTCACCGCATCGGACTCCTTGAATATTTATCAGGGACTACGACTTACTTTTTTGCGCTTGTCTTTCACGTAAATCGACTTCGGCTGGCCCTCGCCGAGCGATTGTTCGCGAATGTCGAACAATTTGGTTGCTGCAACGAGTTCCCTGAGCTTCCGGTAGCCGTAGTTGCGCGGGTCAAATTCCGGCGATTGCTTGGCGATGTTGCTGCCTACGGGACCAAGCTGCGCCCAGCCATCGTCGTCCGACGTAGCTTCGATTGCATTCGTTAGCAGGATGATGAGCTTCTCATCCTGCTTCAACGGTGCGCTGCTCTCGCCTTTCGCGCGAAGCACTTCGGTGTAAACGAATTTGTCGCAGGCGGATACGAATGCTGACGGTGTCTTCTTTTCGCCAAAGCCATACACGGTGAGCCCGGCTTCACGGATGCGTGACGCCAGGCGCGTAAAGTCACTGTCGCTCGAGACGATACAGAAGCCGGTGAAGTTGTGGCTGTAAAGCAAGTCCATCGCGTCGATGATCATCGCGCTGTCCGTCGCATTCTTGCCCTTGGTATAGCCAAATTGCTGCATGGGTTGAATGGAGTGCTCCAGCAGCGTTTCCTTCCAGCCTTTGAGGGAGGGCAGGGTCCAGTCTCCGTAAATTCGTTTGACGCTGGCCGTGCCGTACTGTGCGATCTCGGCGAGCAACCCCTCGACAATGGTCGGCTGTGCATTATCGGCATCGATAAGCACGGCAAGCTGTCCTGTTCTCTTATCCGAATTCAATATTCTATCCTGTGCGAAATGTGCTGCCCCGGTCGTTCGGCTGAATTGCCCGGCCGGCCAAGGATAAACGAGATTGCTCCGCATAGCCTATAGCCGGGGGGCCGGCAGCACCGGCGCGTGCGACATGCCGCATCGCGTCCGGACATCCCAGGCCGGAAAATGCGCGGGCGGCCAATGCTGTCGTACACTAGAATGTTCCGCGGGCCGTGCGCGCTGAAATGAGGCGATATGTTGCCGGGAACAATTACAAAAAATCTGCGCGGCTTGTTCGCCTTCGCCGCGCTCGCCGTCAATACCATTCTGTGGGTTGTCCCTCTTTTTGCGCTCGCGATGCTGAAGCTGCTTGTACCTGTGAAGGAAATTCGGCGGGGGATAACTCGCTGGCTGATGGCGATCGGCGAAAACTGGGTCAGCGGAAATGCGATTATCCTTGGCTTGCGCAGGAGCGCCGTGCTCGATGCCCGTGGCCTCCAGGGCCTCAACCGTCACGGCTGGTATCTTGTAATCGCGAACCACCAGACCTGGTCCGACATCGTGATCCTTCAGACCGTTTTCAACCGGCGCATCCCGTTCCTCAAGTTCTTCATCAAGCAGGAACTTATCTGGTTCCCGCTTCTTGGCATCGCCTGGTGGGCACTGGACATGCCCTTCATGAAGCGCTACTCGAAGTCGTACCTGGCCAAACACCCGGAAAAGAAGGGCCAGGATCTGAAAGCCACGCAGGAAGCCTGCAAAAAATTCAGCACGACGCCGACCTCGGTCATCAACTTTGTCGAAGGCACCCGGTTCAGCGTCGAAAAGAAGGAAAAGCGTGCGTCGCCGTTCGACAACCTGCTGCCGCCGCGTGCCGGCGGCATTGCGCTGGCGTTGTCATCGATGGGTAATATGTTCGACGCCATACTGGATGTCACCGTTGTTTATCCCGACGGCGTCGTCAAGTTCTGGGATATGTGCTGTGGCGAACTGGGGCGTGTGGTCATCGACGTCGAGAAACGATCAGTCGAAGACTGGTTGCTCAACGGAGACTATTCACAGGATCGTGAGTATCGCACCACGTTTCATCGCTGGCTTACGGAGATCTGGTCGGAAAAGGACATGGCGATCGACAGGCTCCGGGCCGAGGCAGGGCGAGCAGCCGACGCTGATTTCGCGTAAACTGCACTGATCCCGGTTCGTTTGAAGGCATGCATCATGTCCAATAATCGAAACTACGACACCGTCGCATTCGACATCCGGGAAAACGCAACGATGTTGTTCTTTGCCCGCACGACCTCAACCGGCGACATCGACGATTACCTGCTGTTGATGCGCGCAACCGGGAAGGACTACGAGGAGTCGACGTACCTCGAGATCAATGAGCGTCAGTTGGCGGGGCATGATCTGATTCGCGAAGCGAGACTTACGGGAAACGTACTGACGCTTGCTCTCCACGAGCCCGCTGCCGCTCTGGACGGCGCGAACGAAATTGTCCTGACGTATGACGAGACTTCCGAAAACAGGGCCAGCGTCGAGAAGGGTGCATTCCTGGTGCTCGGCGACACGCTTTGCTGTGGCAACGCCTGAGGCGCCAGCGACCCGGATGCCCGCCGCGAATACCCGATGGAGCGTATACATGCTGCGTTGCGCCGATGGCTCCCTTTACACGGGCATCGCCACCGACGTGCCGCGCCGCGTCGCAGAACACGGGCACGGTGCAAAGGGGTCCAGGTATCTGCGCGGCCGCGGACCACTCAAGCTCGTATTACAGTCCGAAGTCGGGGATCGAAGCCTCGCCACCCGCGTGGAACTCAGGATCAAGCATCTGGCGAAAGAGGCCAAGGAAAATCTGATCGTGTCACGTGGCGGTATCAGCGATCTGCTGGCCGAGCTGAGCGTTGCCCCGGAATGAAACCATCGCCCGGTCATCCGTCGGGCGGCCGGAAAAAAACGACGCCAGGAGTCTGCGCGGTAGAAATATTCCTGCTCGGCTCTGGCATCCTGCTTCGCCCTAACTCCTGCATCCATGCAGTCGTACGAATGCGCCACAGCGGTCCATTTTTCCATTCTTTTTCGTTGCGTAGAATGACTATGCGCCTCAAAAGAACGAAAAACTGTCCTCGCTGTGGCACATTCTCGCTACGGAAATTTCTACCGCGCAGACTCCTAGGGAAAAATCGCCACCGGCTCACCGAAGGGCAGCATGCTGACGCTGACGGGAGGCTCATTGTCTGCGGCAAGCTCATCGATCCAGCCGGCGGTGACGGTGACCTTGTCGACTATATCCGGGAACAGCAGCACTTCGCCGAACGGCTGGGTGTAGTCCTCGAAGTGCACCGGAAATACGCGCGTCGCGCCTGTCCGGGTCACCGTTTCCGCCCAGTACCGCTCGACGTACTCGCGCCCCAATGCGGCTATGCCGCCGATTCCGAGCATTACGACATCGGCGCTGGCCTCCGGCAGAGCGTCTTCGACGAAACCGCCGCTCCCCTGGACGAGAGCAGTACCTTGCGGATGGCCGATCAGTAGCGACCACGCCCCGCCTTCCCGCCAGTCGGAGATGCGGGCCGGCTGTTCGAGCGGTTCATCAATCGTGCCCGGAAACCACGGCTGGTTGCCGATGCCGATCGGCGCATGCCGCGATTCGATCAGCGTTATCGTGAAGTTCCCGAACTGACGCGTTTCACCGCTTGCCAGGATCTGATACTGGCTGACCGGCACCTTCGCGCCGAGCGCAATATTCGCGGTCGACTCTGATCCGAGAATGACCGCAGGTGTCCGGTTGGCCACCAGGCCTGTATCCATCGCATGATCGAAATGCGAATGAAGCGGGATAATGGCAGCAAGCCGGTCCATGCGGAATTCGGAGATTGCGTAATTGATGGTGCCGACATCGGAATGGATGCGGCGCTGCGACAGGATGTCGAAAATGCCCGGTCGTGAAAACGTTCCGTCGGTGAGAATCTGCGTCTCGCCGTCGTCGAACAACAGCGTCGCAATACCGAGCCAGGTTACAGTAACCTGCTCGGCGGATTCACCCGTCGATGTCGCGACGGGCCAGTTGAGCTCCGAGACGTCGGGACGTTCCTGCCAGCGCCAGGCGACGAACGAGACCGCGACCACGACCATGATCAGCAGGGATCCCGCAATGACCTGCAACCATAGCCGCACCTTCCTCACTGTCGGCCGAACCCGCGGATGCTATGAAAAGCTGAGCTGTGCGCGGAAATCTTTGAGTGATCCTTCGTCTGTGAGGAGTGCCGACCGGACGGTCAGCCATACGGCATCCCAGTCCTTGATCTTGCACGGACCGAATACGAATTTCGAGATGTAGCTGTCGAGGTCGCGCACGTGGATGACGTTTCTGACTTTGGGCGCCGCGAGCTGAACGGAGCCTGTAAAGACAACGAGATTCGCGACAGGAACATTCGGGACGACATTCTGCAATGCACGGGTGCGGCCTGCATTCTGGATCGCCGGATTCAGGAACTTCTGTTGATGAACGCCGTCGACGTTCTTCCACTGCGGGTCGTCGTCACTGCCGAACACGGTACCGTTGCAATGCTTGGCACGAATGCAAAGGATGCCGCCGGAAGTGAGGATCGCGAAGTCTATTTGCGTCAGGCCACCGTACGCCCCGGGCAAAATGACATCTTCCAGTACATCGCGGCTTCTGCGTCGGAGTGTCCTTCGCAGCCGCAGCTTGCCTCTCTTCGCGCTCACGTAGGCTGTAACTTTCGATGTGGAGCCACGGAACAGCAGGGCCAGTAACAGGACGCAGGCGATGGTTATGATGGCGGACGAGAGCCCGAAGTTTGACAGACCGGTTGCGGTTGCCGTCGTGCCCGGGGCGGTCGCCATGGCCTCACTAGCGGCTACGGGGCACGCAGCCGTGAGCGCAGCGGTGCAAACAATGAAGCCCATGCAAAGTCGACGAATCATTGCACGAGACTAGGTTCATTCGACATGGGGCGCATCCTAGTCCGTCACGTTTTTAAATTCCACCGTCCTCATCCGGACGCTCAGGACGGTGTAGCAGGGTACGCTAGATAGTAATCGTCCACCCTGGTGAGCCTGAGAGGTGTCCCATACGCCTTCTGCAGATTGTCCACGGTCAGCACCTCCGCTTTGGGTCCGTCGGCGACAATCGCGCCGCCGCGAATCAGAATAACCCGTTCTATCTCGGGCGGGATTTCGTTCAGCAGGTGTGTCACCAGGACGATGTTCTTCCCGGCTGCAACCAGTCGCCGGATCCTCGCGAGATAGTCGAAGCTCGCGGTCAGATCCAGCCCTGCGGTGGGCTCGTCCAGGATCAATGTGTCGGGTTCGTGGACGAGGGCGCGCCCCAGCAGGCAGCGCCGTTGCTGTCCGGTAGACATGTGCCGGAGCGGCGTATCGGCGAGCGACTCTACGCCCAAGTCGGCCAGGATGTTCCGGGCGGCTTCCTTCTGTTCGCCGGTGATCCGGTCAGCAAGCATTCCATGCACGCCGACACTCGCGAGATAACCGGACAGCACTACGTTCAAGGCGGAGGTCCTGTCCCGGTAACGCGACTGCAGGTCATGCGAGACGATGCCGATGCGCGAGCGCAGGTCCCAGACGTTCCAGTTGCTTTGCCCGAGAATCCGTACCCAAGAGTCGTCGGACGCCACCGGGTAGATTTCGCGATTGATCACCTTGAGGAGCGTGGTCTTGCCGGAACCGTTCGGGCCGAGAATCGCCACCTGTTCGTGTTGTCCGATCTTAAGACTGAATCCGTCGAAAACCTGCGTGCGGCCGCGAAATATCGTCGCGTTGTGGATATCGAGCAGCGGGACGTCGTGCTCGTCTCGCCGAATCACGGACGCCACCACTAAAGCCCCGCCATGTTCGCTGTAAAAGTTAATTCAATCACAATGCTTTCCTCGTTCTTATTATGCAACGAATTGTACTGGCGAGCCTCCGCACCAGCCCAAGCGCAGGTTGCTTTTGACGACGCAGGAGTACCGTCCGGGGGTATTCCACGTGCTCAGACACGGGAAACTCGCTCGTGGAACACCCCCGGACGGCAGCCCTGCTTGTGCCAGAGACGAACGAACTACTCCGACGCTCCCGAGTGGACCGTACCGGGAGTCTGCGCAGCAGAAATGTTTGTACCGCACAGAATTTTTGCTGGCGGATAACGCATCAGACTTGTTGCAGTTTCCAGCGGCCCCGGCGAAACACAAGCACCCCAAGGACGGTCAGGATCGATTCGGAAATCACTATCGACCAGAACACGCCGTTCGGGCCGAAGTCGGCCGCCGTCGCGAGCGTATAGGCGAGTGGAATCTGGATCATCCAGAAGCAGATGAAGTTGAGAAGCGAAGGCGTGCGGGTGTCGCCCGCGCCGTTCAGCGCCTGAATGATGATCATGCCGACCGCGTACATCGGGTAACCGAGGCCCATAATGCGCAGGCAGTTCGTGCCGTAGTAAACAATCTCGGGATCGCTGGAAAACAGACCGACGATGAGCGGCGCCAGGATGATCAGCAGGATGCCGAGTACCAGCATGAACGTCGCGTTGTAGCGTGCCGCACGCCACACCGATTCCGTTGCTCGCTCCGGCTTTCCGGCGCCGAGATTCTGGCCGACCAGCGTCGCCGCCGCATTGCCAAGTCCCCACGCGGGCAACAGCGCAAACTCGATCAGCCGCAATGCGATCGTATAAGCGGCCACCGGCGGGCTGCCGTAAAGCGCGACAACTCGCATGATCGCAATCCAGCTTGCCGTTGCGATGAGAAATTGGCCGACTCCGCCGATCGATATGCTGACAAGGCGCAGGATGAGGGCGGGTTCGAGCGCTGCGTGCCGCAGGCTGAACCGAAGACGTCCCTTGGCCGCAAACAGGTAGTAGACAAGGTAGAGGACTCCGACGCCGCGCCCGATGGTTGTTGCGACCGCGGCGCCCGTGACCCCGAGTTCGGGAAATGGACCGAGGCCGAAGATCAGGCAGGGGTCGAGCGCCATGTTGATCAGATTGGCGAGCGTCAGCGAACGCAGCGCGACCGGGGCGTCGCCCGCGCCCCGAAACGCCGCATTCAGCAGGAACAGGTACAGGATACTGGCCGAGCCGCCAAGAAGCACCGTCGTGTATCCCTGACCCTCTTCGATGACGTCTTCGCTCGCGCCCATGAGCTGCAAAAGTTCGGCCGCACAGGTTGCGCCCGCTACGCCGATGATCACGGCCAGCAGCGCGCCGATCCAGAACGCCTGTCCTGTGACGCGGGCCGCTCCATCGTGGTCCTTCGCCCCGATACGTCGGGAGACCATCGCCGTGACGCCCATGCCGAATCCGATGGCTGCCGCGTACAGAACGGTCACGAGCGCTTCCGTGATGCCAACCGCGGCAATCGCATTGGTGCCGAGTCGGGAGACGAAAATGATGTCGACGAGGGCGAACATGGCCTCCATCGACATTTCCAGCATCATCGGGATTGCCAGCAGGCCGAGTGCGCGGCCGATAGGCCCGGTCGTGAAATCGGTTTCGTTGTCGCTCACAGCCTCGCGAATGAAGTTCCGCAGGCGCTTTCCCGGTGATGCGGATTGATGTGGCGATTCGTATTTCACTTTGGAGCTCTCTTTTTTGCCACCGACTGAACCATGGAGCGATCATTGATGGACACGGCGGCGCGTTCCGGGGACGCGAGGCCGGATGCGCGAATAAACTTAAAACGGGTTCGGCTACGCGAGAGGGTCAGGCTGCGGCGAGGCGTTTGGTACGCCAGGGCGCGATATGCCCGGCACAAAGTCGAGTCCTACCACGGAGGCGATGTGCATTTTGCAATCGGTGGCTTTCATGACTGGCTCGGTTGTGCGTGTTTGAAGCTGCTTGTTTTGTTGTCGCCGTAAGGCGGCAATGCTAACGGAAAGCGTTCCGTTGTCAACGAATCGCGTGCGCCGGGGATGGCCGTTGCGTTGACGAAGCCGCGCCGCCGAGGCTGGTCCCTCGTAAGGAGTCTCTGCACTAGCCCGGGTTGCTTTTGACGCCGCGGGAGTACCGTCCGGGGGTATTCCAGAAGCTCTTGCACCGCTTCGCGAACTCGCTCTGTGGAACTCTCCCGGACGGCACTCCTGCTCGTGCCAGGGACGAACGAATTCGGCTTGCGCAGAGACTTCCCGGCTGCCAGCTATGAACGTTTTGCTTTACACTCGTCGGTTTTGGCGGGGCGGCGGGGACGGACGATGAGCACGGAGACCGGCAGACGCGCGAAAATAGTCATCGCGGTAATGGGTTTACTGGGCAGCATCGCGGCTTGCGAACGCGGCTCCGATGAAGCGGATACGGATCCTGCGGCGCAACAGAACGTCGATGCCATGTCTCGCGAACATGCCGACGACTCAGGGACGATGAGTATCGGCGCCGCCATCAAGCCGGAACGCGCCGTCGTTGCCGAGACATTGCCTTATGCCGAGGTCAACGAAGAACTGGTCTACGGCCATTTCGTATTTCCATCCGACATGGTCGATCCACTGCCGGGATTGATCGTAGTGCATGAATGGTGGGGCCTCAATGACGGTGTGCGGGCGATGGCGGACCGGCTCGCCGCGGAGGGCTACATCGTGCTTGCGGTCGATCTTTTCGGCGGCAAGACGGCGGATTTCTCCCCTGAGGCACGCGAGTTGATGCTTGCTGCCTTACAGAAACCTGAATTCGCGGAGGACAATCTTCGCCAGGCGTACGAATTCATCCGGGATACCGGGGGTGCCCCGAGAATCGGCTCACTGGGCTGGTGTTTCGGTGGAGCCTGGGCGCTCAATGCGGCGCTCATGTTTCCGGACGATCTCGACGCTGCCGTCATTTATTACGGACAGGTGTCGGATGATGAGGAAAGGCTGGCGCCAATGAATGTCCCGATCCTCGGCCTGTTTGCCGAAGACGATCGCGGCATTCCGGTCGAATCCGTCAAAGGCTTTGAACAGGCTCTGGAAAATCTCGGCAAGGAATACGAAATCGAGATCTACCCGGGTGTCGGTCACGCTTTTGCGAATCCCAGCGGCAACAACTATAACGCGGAAGTCGCACGGCAGGCCTGGGATCGAACCGTAACCTTTCTCCGCAGCCATCTGGCGCCCGGCGCGGACACCTGACCCGCGGTCCAGCGGCTCAATGTCCCGGAACATCCTCCCGAATGCCGTCAGCCGTAGCCGGTTTTTCGCAGGATAAAGTGATGTCGAGCGGCTGCGTTACGTAGGTCATTTTTTGCTCGTCGCCGTGGCTGCAGCGTAGCGACAAGTGCGCTGAAAGTGCTGCGCTGACGGTCGTCCGGAGCGGACTTCCGCTGCGGTGACTGCCTGGCGGCTCCGTGGCGATTCCGGAACCTTCGTCCGTCACATCGATCACACAGAAACTGCGTATGGCGATGGGTGCCAGTTGTTTTGCAGGAATCTGCAGTTGAATTTGCTGTTCGGCACTGTCGACGAGCTGCGAGCCGTTCCGCGACACCAGCTTGTCGGCGACGCTGAGTGACAGCGACTCCGGCTGCCAGTCCTTGTTACAGCGGGCCTCGATCCGGAACAGGAAGTCGAGGGTCGGCAGATCGAAGAAATGCCTGTCCGGCGGCTGCGGCGCCACCGCCACCGGCGGCGCCTCTGCGCGGACGGTCAGCGTATGCAATGCAGAGCTGTCCGCGCTGGCGATGCACGCGTGCAAGGCAGGCAGCAGCAGCAATCCGGGTCGCAGCTTCATTTGCATTAGGCTACGGCAAGCGAGTGAAAAAACAAGGGGAACGAACGCACGGGATAAGCTTAAATAGGAGGCATTCCCGACAAGCGCCAGGCAGGAAGCGAACAAACGCATTACGTGACAGGCAACGAGCCGATTTGGAGAGTGATCGAAAACATGAGTGGAATCCGGTGAATCGATTGGTTGGAATGACTTACAAGGTCGCGAGGCGGATCGCCATCGGGATTGTCGGCTTTACCGTGTTGCTGCTCGGAGTCATCATGATCGTCACGCCCGGTCCTGCGTTCCTTCTCATTCCCGGCGGCTTGGCGATCCTGGGGCTCGAGTTCGCCTGGGCCAGGCACTGGCTCAGGAAAGCACGCCAGACCATCAGTAACCAGACCGCAAGGAACCAGGGCGACCGCGCGGAACAGCGCAGGCGCAATTACCGGGATCGATCGGGCCAATAAAGCGGAAAAAGAGAGGAGCCGGAGCAGCTAAATTCGATGTTACTCTAGCGGGCCGTTCCGACACGGAGCGGGCCCCGGCTCCCCAGGATCAACGGCAAAAGGGGGAGTATGCCGCCGGACCATCCGGGTCCGTTCACGCCGGCATCCCTACCGGCAGTTCCGGGCTTCAGCGAGCAGGCGTTTCGGGGGAGAGGCGCCTGCACGGAGAACAGCCCGAATTTTTCCGGCGAAGCCTTAAAGGCCGCCGACGATCGATATAGGGCCAGCCAGTCGGATATCAAGGTCCAGCTTCGCGGCCGACCGGACCGCGTCAGCAACACGAGCCGCTTCGACCCGTTCGCGCTCCGCCCATTCACGGCGCAGCTTCTGCAGCAGCGTGACAGAACTCTCAAGCGCCTGTTCCGCGTCTGCGCTGCGGGCTTTTGCCGCCAGAGCCGTGGTCTCGGCCACAACGGCCGCGGGCGAGAAAGCCATCGCCGCCACTACCAATGCCGCCAACCGATGGCGGCGCGTATTCAGTTTCATGCTGGAATCCTTCCGATTTCAGGCTGCCCTCAGTGGCAGCCGTGACTTGTTGTAAATTCGAACAGACATCGCATTGCAGGACTCGTGCCAAGGTCTGAAAGATAAGAAAAACAATCAGATACGGATGTTCAATGTATCACGAAATTCCGTAAATTACGGAAAACCGGGAGCTTTTTTACGGAATTTCGTATAGACTCGCCGGATGCCGTCGAACGATTACCAATGGCTTTTCCGCAAAGCGCCTGTGATGGCCTCCTCGATTGGCCGCGACGGCCACTATCTCGACGTGAACGATGCCTTCTGCGATCGCCTCGGCTACACGCGGGACGAAATGATCGGCCGGCGGCCGGTGGAATTCGTGACCGAGGAAAGCGCGGAACGCATTGAAAAGGAACTCATGCCGACCTTGCGGCGCACCGGGAAACTCGAGCTCAAGCCGATTGCGTTCGTCTCCAGGACGGGCGAGGTCATCGACTGCCTGACGAATTCGGTGGTCGAGCACGATCCGGAGGATACGTTCGTACGGACCATCGCCATGTATACCGAACTCGCGGACCAGGCTCGGGCGGACTGGAAGTATCGTCAACTTTACCGCTCCACGCCGGCGATGCTGCATACCGTGGACGCGGAAGGCCGCATCCTGACCGTGACCGATCACTGGTTGCAAAAAATGGGTTACGCCCGCGAGGAAGTGGTCGGCCGCTCCATCGGCGATTTTTTCAGTACGGCCGAGCGCAAGCGTTTTTCCGGCGGCCGGCTGAAGCAGGTCATCAGCGCAGGCGAATTCACGAACGAAGAGCGACAGGTTGTTACCCGCAGCGGCAAGGTCATCGATCTCGTGCAGTCGGCAATATCGGAAAGAGATTCCAGCGGGCGCGTGTATCGGATGCTGGTCGCATCGAAAGACGTAACCGAACGCAACCGGGCTGAGCGCGCGCTTCGCAGCGCCCTTGCGGAGAACGCGCGACTGCGGGAAGAACTTGAACGCGAGCGCGATTACCTGCGTGAGGAAGTGAATGTCGCCATGAACTTCGGCCGCATAGTCGGTAAGAGCCCCGCCCTGAAACATATGCTGGCGCAGGTAGAGGCCGTTGCCCAGACACCGGCGAATGTCCTGATCCTGGGCGAATCCGGTGTCGGCAAAGAGCTCGTAGCCCGCGCAATTCATGCGAGAAGTCCGCGGGCCGAGGGTCCGCTGGTCAAGGTCAACTGCGCCTCGATTCCGAAGGAACTGTTCGAGAGCGAATTCTTCGGGCACGTCAAAGGAGCTTTTACCGGCGCCCATCGCGACCGCGTCGGACGTTTTCAGCTCGCCGATGGCGGCACGATATTTCTCGATGAAGTCGGGGAGATTCCCCAGGATCTGCAAGGCAAGCTGCTGCGCGTTTTGCAGGAAAGTGAATTCGAAAGGGTCGGCGACGATATCACCAGGACCGTCGATGTCCGCGTCATTGCCGCAACCAATCGCGACCTCGAGCAACAGGTCGCGCAAGGGAAATTCCGCGAAGACCTGTTCTATCGCCTGAGTGTGTTTCCCATTGAAGTGCCGCCTCTTCGACAGCGGCGCGAAGATGTCGTTCAGCTTGCGCAGCATTTCCTCGACGTAACGTGCAAGGACTTTGGCAGGAAACCGATGAAACTGAACCGCAGCCAGGTCGAGTCGATCCAGGACTACGACTGGCCGGGCAACGTGCGGGAACTGAAGAACGTCATCGAACGGGCTGTAATTCTTTCCAAGGGCAACGTGCTGCGGCTCGATCTGTCCTTGCCTGAGTCGTCGCCGCGCATGGAAAACAGCGGAGAGAGCAACGTGCAGCCCGGGGATACCGTACTCACGGAAAAGGAATTGAAAGCGCTGCAAAAGAAAAACCTGCTCGCCGCGCTAAAACAAACGAACTGGAGGGTCTCCGGAAAAACCGGCGCGGCCGAATTGCTCGGCATCCGGCCGACAACCCTGAACGACCGGATCCGGGCATTCGGCATCAAGAAGCCGCACTGATTTCAGAGCTTCACAAGGGCATCCGCGGCTATACTTGCATCGATGGCGAACCTGATAACACTGGCCCGGCTTCTGTTGCTCATAGTGGTAGTGTTTATTGCCTATCAGCCGTACTCGTACTGGCACTTCATCAACGTTGCCTTACTGATCCTCGTTTTCGTCAGCGACGGCATAGACGGCTACGTAGCGCGAAAACGCAACGAAACGAGCGTCTTTGGCGCCATGTTCGACATCGCGAGCGACCGCATGACCGAGCTGACCATGTGGATCGTGCTGGTCGACCTGGATATTGTGGCAGTCTGGGTTCCGTTGGTTTTTATCATTCGCGGCACGATTGTTGATACGATCCGGGCGAGTCAGGTAACGACCGAAAAGAACGTACCGTTCTCGATGCTGCAAACGCCGGTGGGCAAGTGGCTCGTTTCAGGCAAGTTCATGCGGGCCTTTTATGCCACCTTAAAGGCAACGACTTTCTGCTGGCTGCTGCTGATTCAGCCGCTGCCTCATTTATGGCCGGACGTCTTCAGCGGATGGATGGGTCTCCTGCACGGCATCGGCGCCGTTCTTGTCTATGCTTCGGTGCTGACATGTTTGATTCGCGGATTTCCGGTGATATGGGAGTTCGCCTACCAGGAAATGGACAGCTTCGCTCCGAAACGAGTGAAAACGGAATGATCAATGCGGCTAGCAATTTTCGATGTCGATGGAACTCTCGTGTCCGGGAAAAGCACCGAAAAGAGGTTCATTGCCTGGTTACTTCGCCGCGGTCACATCGGTCCGCGGCAGGTATTGTCAGCCGCGTGGTTTGTCGTGCGCTGGTTCCCGCAATACGGCCGGCACGTTTTTCGCAAGAACAAAGCCTACCTTAGCGGTCTTTCCGCGACCCTCGTCGCAGAAGAGGCAGGTCAATTCGCCGAAGCGCTGTCCGAAACGGACTGGATTCAGCCGGCACTCGCCGAGCTGCGCCGGCACAAGGAGGACGGCCATGTCGTCGTTTTGATGTCGGGCAGCCTGCAACCGATCGTCGAGATGCTCGCCGGCCGCTTCGGCGCCAATGGCTCCTTCGGCACCGAATGCAGCGTCGAACAGGGCCAGTTCACCGCGGCGCCGCCGGTGCAGCATCCGTTCTATGACGAAAAAGCCGCGATGTTATCGTCAATTTGCGAGACGCATCGCATTGCAGCAGGAGACGTTTGTGCCTATGCTGACTCCCGCTTTGATATACCCCTGCTGAGCAAGGTTGGATATCCGACCGCTGTGTGTCCGGATCGCAGACTTGCGGAGTGGGCGAGATCAAACAATCATCGAATACTAAAGCGATAACCCGAAATTGATCAGGAGAGGGGTGTGCCTCGATCATCGACCATAAATCCATGGACCATCATGTCATGGAGTTTATTTCTATGCGCACTGTGCCTTCCCGTCGCTGCGCTGGCGGAGAACACGTTGCCGCCGGGAGTCAGGAACGTTCTGAACCACCGGCAACTTCCGGATACAAGTCTTAGCCTCTACGTCGAAAACCTGCGGACCGGGGAGCCGGTGCTGGCCTGGAACGAGGATGAACCGCGGAACCCGGCCTCGGTCGCCAAGCTGCTGACGACGCTGGTCTCGCTGGACGTGCTGGGCCCTTCCTATACCTGGAAGACGGACGTCTACCTCGCAGGCGAGATCAGGGATGATGAGCTCGACGGCGACTTGCTGCTTAAGGGTTACGGCGACCCGTACCTCACCACCGAGCGCTTGTGGACAATGCTGCACGCGGTGAGGGACACGGGAATCCGTCGGATCAGCGGCGACCTGCTGCTGGACGACAGTTACTTCGAGACCGGCGAGTACGACCCGGGCGCGTTCGACAACTCCCCGCTGCGGGCATACAACGTTGCGCCGAACGCGCTGCTGATGAACTTCAAGGTCGTCCAGTACGCGTTCGAGCCGGATGCGGGTGGCGGCAAGGTCAATGTCCGGTTGCACCCGGAGCTCGAGAACCTGCAGGTCGTCAACCGGCTCTCTGTGAAAGACGGGCGCTGCGGCGGCTATCAGCGCGGTATCACGATTACGCCCAATGAGGACGTCGACCAGATGATCTTCAGCGGAACGTTCCCGAGCGGCTGTGCATCCTATGCGATGAATCGTACGGCGCTGGGTCACAACGACTTCGCGTACGGGCTGGTCAAATCCCTGTGGCGTGAAATGGGCGGCGAACTGACGGGCGGCTGGAAGAACGTCATGACGCCTGAGGGCCTCGAACCGCTCCTGACATTCGAGTCGCTCTCGCTCGCCGAAGTCATCAGCAAGGTCAACAAATACAGCAACAACGTGATGGCGCGCCAGTTGCTGTACACGCTCGCCGTGGAAAAATTCGGTGCTCCGGGAACAGAAGAAAACGGGCGCCTGGTCATCAGTGAATGGCTCCAGGAGCGGAACTTCGATTTCGCGGACCTGAAGCTCGTAAACGGTGCGGGGTTGTCGCGGGACACCCGCATGACTGCCCGGCACCTGGGCATCCTGTTGAGCTACGCCTGGCGAAGTGCCTATATGCCGGAGTTCGTGTCGTCGATGTCGCTGCCCGGCCTCGACGGAACAATGTCGAGCAGGTATCGGGACGATGCACTGACCGGCATGGCGCATATCAAGACCGGCTCGCTCGACGATGTGACCGCAATCGCAGGCTACCTGCAGGCGCGATCGGGCGAACGATACATCGTCGTAGCTCTGCAGAACTTCAAGGACGTGCATCGCGGCACCGGCCAGGAAGTGCAGGACGCGGTATTGCGCTGGCTTTTTGAGCAGTAATTGCCGCCACGTCCCCGTTCGGAGACATGGGTCACACAATCGAAACTCGCCTCTTGTAGTAGACTCGATCGCAGCTTCGATTGTCTTTGATTATCAGAGACATCGAACGGGGAGATCGAACCGGGAGACTGCACGATGCGTGTGACAATCGGGCTGCTGATTCTTGCGGCATTGCCGCTGCCCGCGATCGCGGAGATGGCTTACGTTACAGATCAGCTGCGACTGGGACTGCACCGGGCCGAGGATACCGGCGACCGCTCGTTCCGTACGCTCGAAAGCGGCCAGGAACTCGATATTCTGTCGCAAACCAGGAATTACGCCCGGGTTCGCCTGCCGGACGGCACCGTCGGCTACGTCAAGGTCGCTTACCTGGTCACCGACAAACCAGCGGTACTGATCGTTGCCGAAACCGAGGCTGAAAACGAAAGACTGCAACAAGAACTCGACGAAACGATGTCGCAGTTCGCGGGACCTGCCGCCACGATCGGCGCGCTTGAGCAACAGATGGCAAAGCAAAAAGCCGCACTCGATGACGGCAATCGCCGCATTGCGGAGCTTTCAGAGCAAAACGAGGATTACATCAGCCGCCAGGAACTATACCGATACAGCCTGCCCGTCTCCTGGGTCATCGGCGCAACGAGCGTTTGCCTGCTTGCGGGTTTTCTGGGCGGCCTGTGGTGGATCGACTATCGCAGTCGCAAACGTCACGGCGGCTTTCGTATTTACTAGCCGGAGTTACCGCGACTGGTTCGCCATCATCGGAAAACCGGCACTTTCTTCCTTGCAGTAGCTCGATGCCAGCCGCCGGATATTGTCCACTTCCTGCATGATCATCCTGGCGCGGTCGATGAGCTGGTGCCCGCCCGACGTCAGGCCGTCCAGGCTTTTGCCTTTACGTATAAACAATTGCAGGCCAAGCTCTTCTTCCAGCAGCTTCAACTGCTTGCTCACGCCCGGCTGGGAGGTATAAAGGCGGTCCGCAGCGGCCGTGATGTTCAGGCCGTTATCAACGATCGCAAGAAAGTACTTGAGTTGTTGTAATTTCATCTACGCTCGCCACTGATGCCGCCGACAAAAAATAGACCAGCGATTCCGCAGTTCGTTTCACCCAATTTGGGCCGCTGCGTTATAACTTTATGTTATTAGGCTATGCGCGAGACGTTTGACGGCGCTGTGATCCGGTGGACGGCAATGAGGTATGATTTTTGCCCCTGTCAGGCCCGAATGGCGACAACCGCCCCGCCGCCGGCACGGCCGTCGCTGCGGCGACGGGATCTCTGTGGTGAAATAACAACGAACTGGAGTTAACTGAAATGATCTACGACAGCATTCTTGAAACGATCGGTCGCACGCCGGTCATCCGGCTGAATCGACTCGCCCCCGCCGACAGTGAGATGTACGTGAAGGTCGAGGCCTTCAACCCGATGGCGTCCGTGAAAGACCGCCTCGCCTTCGCCATCGTCAACGATGCGGAGCAAAAAGGACTTCTGAAGCCCGGTCAGACGGTGGTCGAAGCGACGTCCGGCAATACCGGTATCGCGCTCGCCATGGTTTGCGCGGCAAAGGGTTACGGTTTCGTTGCAACGATGGCCGAGTCGTTCTCCGTGGAGCGTCGCAAGATCATGCGGGGTCTCGGCGCCAAAGTGATATTGACGCCGGCCGCCGAACGCGGCACGGGCATGGTGCGACGTGCCGAGGAACTGGCGGAAAAATACGGATGGTTTCTCGCCCGGCAGTTCGAAAATCCGGCCAATCCGGAGTATCACCGCCACACCACCGGTCCGGAAATCCTCCAGGACTTCGCCGGTCGCCGGCTCGACTATTGGGTCACCGGGTACGGCACGGGCGGCACCATGACCGGCGCGGGCGAGGTGATCAAGGTGGCCCGGCCGGAGGTCACCATCGTGGCGACGGAGCCTGCGGGTGCATCGCTCCTTGCGGGTAAGGAATGGAAACCGCACAAGATCCAGGGCTGGACACCGGATTTCATCCCGGCCGTTCTGAATCGCGATGTGTACGACGACCTGATCCCGGTCACGGACGAGCGGGCCATCGAAATTTCCAGGCGGCTCGCCCGCGAAGAGGGGATCTTTGCCGGGATATCGTCCGGCGCCACCCTGGCCGCGGCGCTCGAGGTCGCCGCGAAGGCGCCGAGGGGCTCGGTCATCCTCGCAATGCTGCCCGACACCGGCGAGCGCTATCTCAGCACTCCGCTGTTCGAGGGCGTCAACGAAGGCTCTGACGACGAGTGGCTGGAGACCCTCGCATAACAGCTTGAACACGAAGGAAAAAACGCAGCCGGCAGCGAACTCCTGAGACGCAAATCACGGTCATCACGGTGCGGACGTGGCAATCTGCAACCATTCCCTACGTCGCGTGAGGCGAACGTGGGCGGCTCAAGGCAAATGGTCGTCGATGACAGCGGAACTGGACAACGTCATATCCACCGGGGACAACTTCGCCGTTGCCGGCGGATTGCTGCATGCTCTTGTGCCCCGCGCGCGGCATTTCTACTACTATGACCTGACACCTGTCTGCATCTGGAGCAGTACCGGCGCCGACGACTTCGAGGTCGACAACGACGTTACAGGCCTGCCGCGGGACGTTCTCTCGGGTTCCGCCGGCAGCTCGGAAACATTGCAGCGTACCTTGCCGTCGGGGCGCGGCACCTTGCTACTTTTCGTGTGCGACGAGGAGCGCCGGCGCAGCGGAGTGCTCGTTGTTGTATTCGCGGGTCAGGGCGGGCACACGACGTTCGGCCCGGGCGAGCTCGAGAATATTCTGCTGCCGGCAGCACAAATCCTGGGCGACAGCCTGCGACTGAAACGACAGGTACGCGACGAGCAGGGTCGTGCGAACGAAGCGGAACAGGAACTCAAACTCGTCTATCAGGTCGACGAGAAAATCCACGGCACGTCACGAAGTCACGCCAGCCTTGCGGAACTGGTTGGCCAGAGCGGGCGATTCCTCGGCATTGCCTACAGCGTCCTCCTGCTGCCGTCGAAAAGAATACGTATCAGTGCCACGCATTCGAGCTGGAAGAACGTGAATCGAAAGGTTCTCGACAAGTACCTGATCGGCACGCTGTTTCCCAAGGTACAGGGGCAAACGTCCCCGGTGATCTTCGAGGTACCCGCCGTTCCGGGTTCCAACAGCGTCGCGGACCGTGGCTACCAGACGATGGTCTGTCCGCTGACAGACCGCATGGGCAACTTCGAAGGCATACTCGCGCAGCTCGGACGCGTCAACCGGGAACCGTTCCGGATGTCGCACGCGCGATTCATGTCGCACATCGTGCGCAAGGCCGAGTACGTCATCGAACAGTCCTTCGACTCGATGACAGGCCTCACGAATCGTGCCGGCTTCGAAGCACAGCTCAGCGAATCGATGAGCGCGTTATCCGGCGATGACGATGCGCACCAGATAATCTATTTCGATCTCGACAACATTCAGCTGATCAACGATACCTTCGGTCATGAAGCCGGAGACAAGGTCATCACCCGCTTTGCGCAGATACTCGAGGAGTGCTTGCCTAAGAATGCTGTCGCGACCCGCCTGACCGGCGACGACTTCGCGATTCTGCTCACTCACAGCAAACTTGAAGACGCCCTGGAACTCACCGCTGCGATTCGCGACGGCAGCCAGCAACTTCGTTATCTCGAGGGAGACAAGTCGCTGCAAGTGACCGTCAGCATAGGTATTGCCGCATTCGACTTGAAGACGGCGGAAGGCGGTGCCCTCACTGCGGCGAGGATCGCCTGCGACTCCGCCAAGGACCACGGGCGCGACCGGGTCGAGGTTTACGATCAGGACGATCAGAGCATCGTGCGGCGCTACGACGACATGCATCTCGTTGCGGAAATACAGAAGACTCTCGATCGCGACGGTTTCGAGTTACTTGCCCAACCCATTGTATCGTTGCGAAAGGGTCATAAACTCCCACGCTATGAGATTCTGTTGAGAATGAAAGACAGTGAAGGCAACAGGATCTCATCGAAGTCCTTTTTCTCCGCTGCCGAGCGTTATCAGCTGATGCCGCAGATTGATCGCTGGGTCGTGTCGACGACCTTGAGAAAACTCGCGAGACAAGCCTCATTGATGAGGGACGCGCTCGCGACGTTCGCGATCAATCTGTCAGGACAGTCTCTCGGCGATGACAAGATCCTGAATTTCGTTACGGAAGAAATTGACTCCAGCGGCCTGCCGGCGGAATTGCTGTGTTTCGAAGTCACAGAATCGGCTGCCGTATCGAATCACGCCAAGGCGCAGGCCTTCATCGACGCCTTGCGCAAGCGCGGTTGCAAATTCTCGCTCGATGATTTCGGCGCCGGGCTGAGTTCATTCGCCTACCTGAAGACCTTCAGCGTAGATACCCTGAAAATCGACGGGGGCTTCATCAAGGACATTACGGAAAACCGAATCTCGGAATCGATGGTCGCTGCCATTACGCAGGTGGCCAAGGTCATGAAGCTTGAAACCGTTGCAGAGTATGTCGAAAGCGAGAAAATTCGTAAATTTGTTGCAAAACTGGGCGTTGACTACGCTCAGGGCCATGCCGTCGGGAAACCGGCGCCTCTCGATGCGGTACTCGACGAACTTCTCCTTTCGTCCCGGGAATCGTCCCGGCAGTCCGGGAAAACGACTGCCTGAAATCCGTCAAAGCCCGGGCTAAACTTCGCGGGTGAATTCAACAGCCGGCAAGGATGTGCAAAGCGCGATTCGGACGATGCCCGGACCGCTCCGTGAGCCGGTCACGCTGTGGACCGAACGATTTCTGGACCATCACCCCGCGGGGCTGGAACGGCTTTTCGACGAGCCGGGCATCCGTTTCGATCTGCTGCGGCTGGTCGCGTGCAGCGAATTCGCCGGCAATACGGTTATTCGCAACTGGGAGTGGTTTGCAAGCGCCGCGCTCGATGGCCGGCTCGCCGAGCGTCCTGATACGACTTTGCGCGCGACGGAGGTCGATGATGACGACGCCGATGCCGTAAAGCAGCGACTCCGGCAGTTTCGCAATCGCATGCTCCTGCATATTCTGTGGCGCGAACTGACGGGCACGTCGAGCCTCGAAGCTACCCTGTCTTCCTTGACGGAACTCGCCGACATGCTCGTGGCAGCCGCCGTGAGGCATGCGGGGCTGGAATTGCAGCGGCGATTCGGATGCCCGAGAGACGCTTCTGGCCAGGAGATCGGAATCGTCGTGTTGGCGATGGGCAAGCTGGGCGGAAGAGAGCTCAACTTTTCATCCGACATCGACGTGATATTTCTTTATCCAGGAGATGGCGAAACGGACGGGGAACGCACGCTCTCCGCGCACGAATACTTCACGAGGCTGTCGCGAAGAATCGTCGCGTTGCTCGATGAGGTGACGCCTGACGGCTTTGTCTACCGTGTCGACACCCGGTTGCGTCCGTTCGGCGACAGTGGTCCTCCCGTCGTCAGTTTCGGGGCGCTCGAGTCCTACCTGCTGCGACACGGCCGCGGTTGGGAGCGTTATGCCTATGTTAAGGCACGCGTCATCGACACCAATACCGGCGGGCGCGGTGCCGCGGCCGAGTTGATGCAGCAGGTCATCGAGCCGTTCGTTTTCCGGCGATATCTCGACTACGGCGTGTTCGAATCGTTGCGAGACATGAAGGCGCTGATTTCGGCCGAGACGCAGAAGCGGAAACTTGCGTCAAACATCAAATTGGGGCCGGGAGGCATCCGCGAAATCGAGTTCATCGTGCAGTCGTTGCAACTCGTTCGCGGCGGCAGCGATCGCAAATTGAAGACCCCCGAACTGCAGCTCGCGCTGCAGCGACTTGCACGCACCGGCAGTCTGAAGGCCAGGGAGGCAACGAGCCTGGCCGAAGCGTACCGGTTCCTGCGTCGCCTTGAAAACTCCATACAGGCGATCAGGGATCAACAACTGCACGACCTGCCGGACAGCACGTTGGACCGGACTCGCCTGGCACTGGCACTGGGTTATGCGGATTGGGCTGGCCTTGCGGCAGAGCTTGAACGTCACCGGCGCATTGTCAGCGCGCAATTTACGGCTGTCGCGTTTCGTGGCGGCGACTCGTTGTTGCAGCCGGATCCCGGCGACTCCGTGTCGGCGCTCTGGATGTCAGGTGCGGGTGCGGAGGAATGGTCGGCCGCTCTCGAAAGTCTCGGTTATCGCGACGGCGCACCGCTCGCGGAGGTGATCGTTGCTTTCAGAGGCAGCTCGAGCGTCGGCCAGATGGGTCAAGCCGGCAGCGAACGTCTGAACCGGTTCGTACCTCTGCTCCTTGCAATGCTGAAGGATAAACGGCAACCGGCGGCCGTTTTGAAGAGGGTGCTCGGTATCGTCGAACAGATACTGCGTCGCAGCGCCTACGTCGCTCTGCTCAACGAGAATCCTCAAGTCCTGGATCGCCTGGTCAATCTGTGTGACACGAGCGCGTGGCTTGCAGAGGAGATCGGCCGGTATCCGTTGCTTCTCGATGAACTTCTGGATCCGCGCCTGTATACGGCGCCATTGACCCGTGACGATATGCTTGCAGATCTCGACCGTCGATTCGATGGCCGCGAAGAAACCGAAAGCGAGCAACAGATCGAAAGCCTGGCGCAATTTCAGCGGGCGACGCTGTTTCGCATTGCGGTTGCCGACGTCACGGGCAACCTGCCGATCATGAAGGTAAGCGACCGGCTGACCGAACTTGCGGAGATCGTGCTGAACCGGGCGCTCGCACTGGCGTGGAGGGACCTTACAGGGCAGCATGGCCGGCCGCATATGCAGACGGAACAGGGCCGTCGCAGCGCGGGGTTCGGGGTGATTGCCTACGGGAAGTTCGGCGGCATGGAACTGTCATACCGCTCAGACCTCGACCTTGTGTTCTTGCACGACAGCGGCGGCTCGGAGCAACAGACCGACGGCGCCAGGCCGCTCGACAACAGCCTGTTTTTTGCGCGGCTCATCCGGCGCCTGGTGCACTTCCTGGCCGCGCAGACAGGCTCGGGAGCGCTTTATCAGGTCGACACGCGCCTGCGGCCGAGCGGCCGTTCGGGCCTGCTGGTGACCAGCGTCGAGGCGTTCGAACGGTACCAGGAAGAGAACGCATGGACGTGGGAACATCAGGCCCTGCTGCGAAGCCGCCCGGTGGCCGGGAACGCGTCCGTTCTGCGGGAATTCGAACGCGTCCGGGTCGACACCCTCAGGCATCGCGTGCGCCGCGACCGACTGCTCGATGACGTGACGGAGATGCGCACAAAGATGCGAAGCCAGCTCGACAAGAGCGATGCAGAGCGCTTCGATCTGAAGCAAGGTGCAGGAGGCATCGGCGACATCGAGTTTCTGGTCCAGTACCTGGTTCTGAGCAACGCGGAACGCCATCCCGCGGTGGTCCATTATCCGGACAACATTCGCCAGCTTGGTACGCTCGGCGCGGCCGGTTGCCTTGGCGAGGCGGACGTCAACCGTTTGCAGGACGCCTACAAGAGCTATCGGCTCTGCCTGCACCGCCTCGCACTCGACGAAAAAGCGCCGTTCGCAAGCAACGGTGATTTTGTCGAAGAACGGGACTTCGTCATCGCTTTGCGGGACCGGATCATGCAATAACGGACTGCGTCCGGCTTGCAGACGGGTGATCGCGCCCAGGGGAGCTCGGGATTACTTTTGACGGCGCAGGAGTACCGTCCGGGGGTGTTCCACGCGCTCAGACACGGGAAACTCGCTCGTGGAACACCC
>JBBDXW010000010.1:0-8080 GCA_040902105.1 Woeseia sp. | reverse complement strand
AACGCCGATCTCGTTCGTTACGCCGTCAAGCACGGGCTGGTAGAGTAGCCCCGCCAGGGCTCGCGCACCCTGCCCTGCGGCTCTTCATCTGTCGCTGTAACTGCCGTTCGGCCATTGCGTTCCGTCCCGTCCCTGTAGCGATTCTGCTACTTCGGCATCAATGTTTCCCAAGGCACGATATCAATGCCTGCGGACGGCGCGCTGCCGCGCAAAGGGCTAGCCTGTATCTCCACCATGAAGGTCCTGATCGTAGATGATTCGCCATTAATACGGGTACGACTCGCGGAGCTTCTCGCTGACGTCGAGGGCATTGAAATCGTGGCGCAGGCGGACAACGCGGACCAGGCGGTCGATTTGGTAATAGCATTGCAGCCCGACGTGGCGATCGTCGATGTGCGCATGCCCGGGCGCAGCGGGATGGACCTGATCGAGGACGTCAAGAAGACGCGCCAGCCCCCCAAGATCATCATGCTGACGAACTTTCCGACACCCGAGAACCGGGAGAAATGTCTCAGCCAGGGTGCGGATTATTTTTTTGACAAATCGAGCGAGATTGAAAAAGTTCTGACGGTACTCAAGGAACTGATGCAGGAGTCCCGCGGCCGGCAGCATTGACTGTCGCCATGTCCTGCTCCTGTGCCGCCGACACCCACCGATGAGTGAAGCGTTCGTCGTATTGAGGAGACGGCCTTGCCGGTTTTGAAGATCCCGCAACCGATATTCGGCTACGGAGAAATTCTCCGAGTGCTGCGCGCGCTCAAGGAGGGCGATTTTGCCGTTCGCATGTCGACGGACCTGGAAGGACTGGACGGCGAAATCGCGGCAGTGTTCAACGACATTGTTGAAATGAATGCTGCCATGGCGGCGGAATTCGCGAGGATCCGTTACCGGGGAGACAAGGAAGGGCAAATTCACCCGGGAGCAGCGGTATCGGGGACTGCGGGATCCTGGGCGGAATGCGTGGACTCGATCGACAAGCTGATCGGCGAACTCGCTCGGCCAGCGTCAGGGACCTGGTCCGGGGATCGGCAGGAAGAACTGCAGCGGTCGACCGAACAACTTCAGGCGAAGATCGGGACGCTCGCCGGGCAGATGAAGACGATTGAGTATAAGTACCAGCAAAGCAAGGCAGCCGCGGTGGCGCTCGGACGGAAACTGGATCAGTTGGCGCTGCACTCGAAGTACAAGTCGGAATTTCTTGCCAACATGTCCCACGAACTGAGGACACCGTTGAACAGTCTGCTGATCCTGGCGCATCTGCTGACCGAAAACGCGACCGGCAATCTCACACCGAAACAGGTCGAGTACGCCCAAACCATCCGTATGTCGGGCAACGATCTCCTGGCCTTGATCGATGACATTCTTGACCTGTCCAAGGTCGAATCGGGCAGGGTCAGGCTGCACATCACCCAGGAGAAAATTTCTGAACTGCAGGTCTACCTGCAACGCACGTTCCTGGAAATTGCCCGGGACAGGGGCCTCGAGTTCAGAATAGCGGTGGACAAAGGGCTGCCTTCCGCAATCCAGACCGATATGCAGCGCCTGCGGCAGATTCTTCAGAACCTGCTGTCCAATGCGTTCAAGTTCACCGCCAAAGGCACGGTGTCACTCGAGGTTTCGCTGGCTGCAAGCGGCTGGACGCGGGGCAACCGCAAACTGGACGATGCGGAAAAGGTCGTGGCGTTCGCGGTCGTCGATACCGGTATCGGCGTCGCGAAGGACAAGCAGCAGATGATTTTCGAGGCGTTCCAGCAGGCGGACGGAAGCGCCAGGCGCAAGTTTGAAGGCACCGGACTGGGACTGTCCATCAGTGCAGAGTTGGCGCGCCTGCTCGGCGGCGAGATCCGGGTTGAAAGCAGCCTGGGCATAGGCAGCACCTTTACGCTCTATCTCCCCCTTGGCCGCGAGCCGGATAGCAGCGACGGCGACGCCGCAGGGGCGCGATCAGAGGGCCAGGCAGCGCCTCTGCTGGCCGGGAACGGGGAAGCGGGTCAGCAGGACGATCGCCAGGGCATCCGGCCCGGAGACCGGGTAGTCCTGATCGCCGTAAACGACGCGAAGTATTCCGCAGGGGTCCTGAACCAGGTGCGGGCGCTGGGATTCAAGGGATTGATCGCCACCAATGTTCACACGGCGCTCGTGCTCGCGAACGAATTTCTGCCGAACGTCGTCACCGTTGGCGTCAATCCTCAGGACATGGTTGGCTGGGCCATCGTCAACCTGCTGCGGGAAGATCCGGCGACCCGGCAAATTCCCGTGAACGTGTTTAGCATCGGCGAACAGGAGCAGCCATCCATTTGCATGGGCTCGCTCGGCTTTGTGAGCGAACCTTCCAGGGCGCAGACTCTGGCCGATGCCTTGCGCAAGCTGGCCAGTTTCAACAAACATGAGGCCAAAACCCTGCTTGTCGCAGCCCAAGGCGTGGCCCAGCGCAAAAGAATAATTGATGACATAGCGGCTCTAGGACGGCACACGATCAGCGCAGCCACGGGCAAGAACGCGCTCAAGGTTCTGCGCAAGCAGGGTGGCGATTGCACGATGATTGTCCAGGGCCTCACCGACATGGCGCCGCTCGCGCTTGTCCGGGACATTTTCAAGACGGGGGGCATGGACCAGGTTTCCATCGTCGTGCACACGGTCGTCGACAGCAATGGCGGTATCGATCATGGCGAATTGAATGAGTTTGCCGAGATTTTGGTGCTCAAGCGCCTGGCGTCCACCGAGGCGGTCCTGGAAGAAATAGCGCGCTGCCTGCACGCGGCGATTCACGCTATGCCACCCGGGCAGCGCCGGCCGGTCCCGGGCATCTGGCACGCGGTACCGGCGTTGGCGGGCAAGACGGTGCTGATCGTGGACGACGACGTGCGCAGCTCGTATGCGCTTGCCAGCGCACTGGAACGGCAGGACATGACGGTGCTAAGCGCGGCAAACGGTCCCGATGGCATCGCGATGCTCAACAAACATCCCGATATCAGCATCATCCTCATGGACATGATGATGCCGGGACAGGACGGGTATCAAACCATGGGCCTCATTCGAGACCTGGAGCAGTTCAGGTCCGTCCCGGTCATCGCGGTCACCGCCAGGGCGATGAAAGGCGACCGCCAGAAATGCATCAAAGCGGGAGCGTCCGACTATATCGCCAAGCCGATCAATGTGGAGCAAATGCTGTCGGTGCTGGAGGTGTGGCTTGGCGACTAGCAGATATCCGGCACGGGCCTGCGACCCGCCGTGCGTCGAGCGTCCAGAACACCGGGGCTAACTCAGATCCGCACCAGCCCCGTTTGAATGGCATAGCGCATGAGCGCGACGACATCGTGGATATCCAGCTTTTTCATGATGCGGTTGCGATGTGACTCGGCGGTCTTGAAACTGATACCCAGGAGCTTCGCAGTCTCCTTGGTGGAATTGCCCTCGACGACAAGTTGCAGTACCTGCCGCTCACGCGGGGTCAGCGGATCCTTGACCTCGTCATCCTTGTCCAGATAGGCGTCCACGACCGACGCAGCGACCCCCGGACTGAGATACACCTCCCCACGGGCCACCTCGCGAATGGCGGTATCCAGATCTTCGGTCGCCTGGTTTTTCAGGACGTAGCCCTTCGCGCCCACCTTCAGAGCCTGCAGCACGTAGGCCTTGTCTGGATACATCGACAGCATGATGGTCTTGATTTCCGGCGCGAGGCTGCGCAGCTCGCGGGCGACGTCGATTCCGTTCAGCAGTGGCATGGAGAGGTCGAGCACCGCAATGTCGGGATTCAGGGACCGCGCCAGTTTGCGCGCCTCGTGGCCGTCGGCGGCCTCGCCAGCGACCTCGTGGCCGGCGCGTTCCAGGAGCAATCGCAACCCCTGACGGAACATCGTATGGTCGTCAGCCAAAAGTAACCGCATGTCCGTCTCCGAGAGGGATGTCAGCTTGAATCGTCGTTCCATTCAACGGCGCGGTGATAATTCGCAATGATCCGCCGAGGGCATTGACCCGCTCACGCATTCCTATCAAGCCGAACGCCTCGGCCTCCGGCTGCTGCATCGTGTCGAAGCCCTTGCCGTCGTCGCAGACGCTGCACGTCACGTCGTGTGGTCCGCATTGCAATTCGATCCGGATGGAGCGCGCCGCCGCGTGCTTGACGGCGTTGTTGAGCGCCTCCTGCACGATCCTGTAAAGCGCCGTTTCCACGGCAGGCGGCAGTCGGGTGTCTGTTTCCCCGATAACGGACACATTGATCCTGCTTCGCTTTGCCACCCTCTCGGCGAGAAATTTGAGAGCGGGCAACAGTCCCAGGTTGTCCAGCACCGTTGGACGCCATTCGTGGGACAAATTGCGCAACTCGGTCTCGACCTGCGCCAGCAGTCCCTGCACCTTTTCGCAACGCACGCGGGCCTTCGGCGGAAGCGCGGTGGCGACGTCCGCAACCGCGATATGCACCAATGCGAGTAACTGGCCGGCTTCATCGTGCAATACATGCGCGACGCGCCTCAGTTCGCCTTCCAGCACGTCGTTAAGGTGCCGCAGCGCGCGCGCACCTTCCTGGGCACCGCGGTGGCTCATCTCGTATGGCGAAAGGCATTGTGCAAAAAAATCGCCCGCCGCCCTCAACAGCCGATCCTCCGGACGCGCCGTTGCCCAGAGGCGTCGCAGCGAAAGAGCGTGAATTTCGGCCATTTCGAGCACGCCATAGTCGTCCAACAGGGCCTGCCGCGCCAACTCGTATCCATGGCTCAGCGCCGCCTCGCTGCCGTCAGCGAGGTACTCCTGGAGGGTCTGCCAATAGCGCTCGGCCAGTTTGGCGGATTTGTCGTCCAACGCGATTTCGCGAGGATGCGCACGGGAAGCCACTCCCCATTCGAGGGTCGTGGCACTCATCGCCGCGTCCATTCGACGGACGGCTTCGTTACCTTGCGCCACGCGATGCAGGGCGGTGCCTCCCCGCAAATCGCGCTCACGGTCCAACCGGCAGTAAGGTTTTTCATTGACCTCACCTTTATAGCCGTCACCACCGTGGCCTACGGTGCGCTGACGCACATAAGGCAAACGATTCTCCACGGCCGACGCCGGGTTCCGGCGCGGTTTTCAGGCGAGCCGCAGCGCGCAGCGTCCTTCGCTCCGGTTGGGCGCGATCAGCGGCGGCAGCAGTGTATGTGGGAGAGCGCACGGATTGTTTGCGCAGATGCCGAGATAGTGCGCGAACAGGAGAAAACTCGAATGAACATCCGCTTTTATCCGATGGTCCTCGGCATGGCGCTCAGCGCCGGCACGGTCATTCTTGTCACCGGCTGCAATCGCGAGGAAACGGCTTCCCCCAATGCCTCAATCCCCTCCCAACGCGCCACTGCCGCGACTGTCGGGGGAGTCAAGGACGTGAAAAACGACACGACCCTCAATGCCGAAAAGCTGCCGGTGGGCGAGAACCAGGACGACAGTATTATCACCGCCAAAGTGAAGGCCGCCTTGCTCGCCGAAGCGAGCGTCAAGGGGGTCGAAATCTCCGTTGCGACGAGCAAGGGTGCGGTGCAACTGAGCGGTTTTCTCGACGATCAGGCGCAGGTCGACCGCGCGATCGACGTTGCTCGCAACGTCGACGGCGTGCGCGATGTCGCCAGTGCACTGAGCGTCAGGAAGTAGCATCGCCCCTGAATCACCTTCAATACGACGAGGTGCGCCAATGAAACATCTGCTTCCTCCACTGCCCTATGACTACGCGGCGCTGGAGCCGCACATCGATGCGCGTACCATGGAGCTGCATCACGACAAGCACCACGCGAGCTACGTGGCGAGTTTGAACGCCGCACTCGAGAAGCTGCCTGACCTGCAGGAGCGTTCGGCGACCTGGCTGCTGCTCAATCTGAACAAGGTGCCGGAGGCGGTGCGCACGACCGTTCGCAACAACGCGGGCGGGCATGTCAATCACAGCCTGTTCTGGCGGGCAATGACTCCGGCCGGCGCAGCCGCGCCTGAAGGTTCGCTGGCCGATGCCATCAAGCGCGATTTTGGCAGTCTCGAGAAATTCAAGGCCCGCTTCGCCGAGGCGGGGACCAAGCTGTTCGGGTCAGGCTGGGTCTGGCTTGCGCGCGCGCAGCAGGAAGGCGGCAAGCTCGTGGTGCTTGCCACGCCCGGCCACGAGAATCCCCTGGTGCAAGGCCATTTTCCGATCCTGGTCAATGACATCTGGGAGCATGCCTACTACCTGAAGCATCAAAACCGCCGGCCCGAGTATCTGGATCGCTGGTGGTCAATCGCGAACTGGCAGGAAGCCGCGCGCCGCTTCGGGCGCTCGGACCATGCCGCCGAGCAGGACTGGGAGGACGAAGGCGGCAGGCTGCTCGCGGCGTAACAATCGGCGCGCAAAAGAAAAAGGACCCGAAGGTCGGGTCCTTTTTCGTTGTTGCGCGGAGCTTTGCGCCTCTATCTCCGCTATCCGTTGTCGTGCTTTTACCCCGGATACCGCTCTGCCTTACGGGGCAGGCCGTGTAACCGTATTGGCATTAAGAGTGACAGCGGTCGACGCATACAGTCTGCCGTTCACCGTTGCGCCACTATTCAGGGTGATCGACGAATTAGACAGCACGATTCCCTCCATGTGCGCAGTCGTGTCAAGGGCTGCAACGCCGGCGGTCCGCCAGAAGATGTTCCTGGGCAATGCGCCGCCTGCCAGAGTCACAGTCGAACCCGGGTTCATCGTGATATCTCCATCGATCTTGAAGACCCAGACATCCGTTGCGCTGCCCGTGAGTGTGACGGCGCCTGCGGGATCTACCGAAACTCCGGTGGTCCACTCGTAGACGCCAGGGGGGAGGGTCCTCCCGGTAAGATTCCCGGCAAACACATTGGCAAAATCGCCAACGCTGATTATTTTATTGTCGGCGGCGATGAACGCGTCTCCTGTGTCGGCTATGGCCGTTTGCAGTAAGGTGGCGTCAGTTACCCTGCAGCTAACGTCAGCAGCGCCTCCACCAGTATATGCTCCATCGTTGTCATATATTTTCCCTGGCCCTGTCCCTGTCACTTCCGCGCACGTTACACCGATAGCCGCACCGCCGATTGGATCAGCTCCGACATTTCCTGTAATGGAAGATTGAGGAATGTTGGTGACTCCTGATCGGGCCAAAATCACAAAAGTGCCGGCCGTTCCAAGGTCCACGCACGCCGGATCCGTGCAGACGCCACCTACTGGGTCTACGACCGGGTCGGCCGGTGCCCCACCTCCTCCACCCCCGCCCCCGCAGCCGACCACAAACGCGGTCAGCGCGATGGCAAGGAACCACATTGGTCGCTTGATTTTGCTCTCGAAACTGGTCATCTGATTTTCCTTTGTCCGTTACAGGAAGCCTGGTTCACTTTTCAACCGGTTCACACACGCACAGTTTTCACCACCGCCCGCATTCGATCAGTTCGCTAGCGCACACATAAGCGCCTATACGTGTCCACTACCGTACATATCGCCACTGATGGGTCATAGCGCCGCTGCGCCGCGGCTCGCGAGCATCGCAAGCGCTTGCTTCGCGCCGATGAAGTGACCGCAGCGCCGTACGCCGCACGGCTTCGCGACGGGGCACGGCGTAACAATGCGCGCCCGGGGAACGCGGTATCCGTTCAGTATCGACGACAAACCGTTTCACCCGGCCGAAAAGAAAAGGCCGCCCTGCGGCGGCCTTTGCCTCAACGCGGGCTTGCCAGTCTCAGCCGCCGCTTGCGGCGGTGACCTCGGTCACGGCTGGCGCCTCTTCCAGCACCGGCATTTCCATCAGCGGGGGTTCGGCCGCCTGGTCCCTGCGGATCTTGTGGAAGGCCATGCCGGTGCCCGCCGGGATCAGGCGCCCGACGATCACGTTTTCCTTCAGGCCGCGCAAGGGGTCGCGCTTGCCCATGATCGCGGCCTCGGTCAGCACGCGCGTGGTCTCCTGGAACGAGGCCGCCGAGATGAACGAATCGGTCGACAGCGACGCCTTGGTGATGCCGAGCAGCATGTAGGAGAACGTCGCCGGCTTCTTGCCTTCCTTTTCCGCCTTCTCGTTGTCCTCGAGCAGCTCGGCGCGCTCCACCTGCTCGCCCTGGATGAAGCCGGTCTCGCCCGGATCCTCGA
>JBBDXW010000009.1:0-8143 GCA_040902105.1 Woeseia sp. | reverse complement strand
TGGGCCTCCAAGACGGCATTCGATATCTTTTTCCTGGACGCCATCGAAAAACTCTGCGGGGATCATGCTCGGTTCATCTGCCTGCAGAGGCACGGGCTCGACGTCGCGTGCAGCCTGAAAGACCTGTGCGATACCAACGGCATCTACCTGAAAGAGTTGCACGAGTACATCAGGCAATATCCGCGCCCGATGGAAGCGTTTTGTCACGTCTGGGTCGACCTCAATCGTGCGATGCACGACTTCATCGAACGTCATCCTGACAATGCGATGTGGGTGAAGTACGAGGATCTCACGGCCGACCCCGTCGCTACTACCGCGAAGATCGCACAGTTCATCGACGTGGAATGGAATCCTGACTGGCTCGATGCAAGTCTGCGAACTTCCGACAGCGTGGGGCTGGGCGACTGGAAGACCTACAGCAAGGACAAGATCGATACCGGCCGGGTCGGCAGGTGGCACGATCTGTCGAAACACACGATCAGCATGATGGGAAGAATCTGCAATCCCGTGCTGGAGGAGTGTGGCTATGCGCCGGTCGCGACCAGGCCGCAGCGCTCTCCGGAGGAAGCCCGGCATCGCTACGAGCTCGGCCTGCGCATACGCGGAGGCCTCGGAAAGAAATGAGACACGCTCAGCGGATCCCGGATGGGAGGACGCATGGACAGGTCCCGCGGACTACAGGAAGGCCTGAAGTCGTGAATGTTTCGCCGGAAGATTATGCGGAACTGGCCGTGTTTCTGGCCGCCTTCCCGGACGATGAATCGCGAAGCGCAGAATCGTGGCTCGACCGGATGCAGGCCTGGTGGGACTTGAACCCGGCTTACGTGGATTCTTTCGCGAGGGGGTGGGTACTTCGTGACGGGGGAAAGATCGTCGGTTTCTTCGGTTCCATTCCGTGGAAGTTTCAGTCAGGTGGCAACGAAACGACTGTCTTTGCAGGCACCACATGGCGGGTGCTTCCCGAGTTCAGGGGAATGAGCATGGCTCTCAAACGTCGCGAAATGGACGAGCACAGGGATGTGCTGCATTTTTCGACGACGCCCAGGGCAGAGGTCGCACGCATGCTCGAGGTGCTCGGATATGAACCAATCCGCAGGGATCCCGACGACGGAAGCCATAGCGCCATCATTGTGAACTTCGAAAAGGTCCTGCGCATAAAATTGCAGAACGTATTTCCGGGAAAGGCGCTCGCGAAATGCCTGGCTCCCGTCGTCAGCGCGATTCAATCGTTCCGCATACGGCGCCTCGAGGATTACGGACAGGGCAAGGTTCGTGAACTCACAAGTGCGGGCGAAGCATTTGACGATCTGTGGAACAGAACAAGGATGAAGTATCCGAACACGAACGTTCGGACGGCCGATGCGATCAACTGGTACTGCTTTTCATCGAAAGGGATCCAGAAGAAGCTCCTCGGATACTTCGAAGGCGACAAGCTGGCCGGCTATATGGTGTGCATGTCCAGCGAAATGCGCGGCATGAAATTTTATGAATGTGTTGACTTGTGGATTGAGCGCGCGGGAGGTCGGGCCGAGGTCCTGGGAGCGCTGGTCGCAAGAGCGCGGCAATGCGCGGAGCGTGACTCCTGCGATCGCGTGTTTTTGCCGCATTTCAACCGTGAGACAGCTGCTTCTTACAACAGGCTCGGATTGCCTGCGATGCGGGCGCTGAAGAGGCCGGAGTTCTATAAAGGACCGCGACGATTGATGCAGCAGATCACAACCGGGAACTCGTACTTCGTCCTGGCGCAGGGCGACTATGGCTTGTGAATCTCCTCGGCTACCGCGCGGCTGTCGGCATCCGGGCGACTGAGCGTCGTCGATTATCCTTCCAGGTCCTCGAGCTTCCTCGGCCAGTTGGCCTTCAGCAACCGCGACAGCGCGCGATCCGCCAGCAGGCCCGGGTGTCGATTCCGTCGAACCTCAATCGACTAACTCATGGAAGCGAGCCCCTGCGCGCAGTCGACAGCCGGCGCGCTGCATTCACGAAACCCGAACCCGCCGCAGCAGTCTAACCGACCTCGGCAAAATAGGAGATGAGCAATGAACTATGTTGAAGGATTTGTCGCCGCAGTGCCCGCGGCCAACAAAGATGCATATCGCAAGCACGCGGCTCGAGCCGCGCCGCTGTTCAAGGAGTTCGGGGCGACCCGCGTGGTCGAGACCTGGGGCGATGACGTACCCGACGGGAAGGTCACCGACTTCAAGGGCGCGGTGAAGGCCAAGGACGACGAGGTCGTGGTCTTCTCATGGATCGAATATCCATCGAAGGAAAGCCGCGACGCCGCCAACGAAAAGATCATGTCTGATCCACGGATGAAGGACATGGGTGCGTCGATGCCGTTCGACGGCAAACGCATGATTTTCGGTGGTTTCGCGCCCATCGTCGACGAAGCCGCCGAAGGGACCATGGGTTATGCCGACGGTTACCTCGTGCCGGTTCCGGCCGGGAAGAGGGAGGCCTATCGCAAAGTGGCCGAAAGGGCTGCGGCGGTGTTCAGGGACTACGGCGCGATCCGCGTCGTCGAGGCCTGGGGCGACGATGTTCCCGACGGCAAGGTCACCGATTACAAGGGAGCGGTGAAGGCGATCGGCGATGAGGTCGTCGTTTATTCCTGGGTCGAATGGCCGTCGAAAGAGAGCCGCGACGCCGCCTGGCCAAGGATCATGGAGGACGAGCGGATGAAGCCGGACGCGACCAACATGCCGTTCGACGGCAAGCGCATGATTTACGGCGGCTTCGCGCCAATCCTCGACCAGTAAAGTAAGGACGCTCCCGCGCGAGCGCCGCAGGCCGCACCGTGATGCTGACCCGGCGTTGCGCTGCGGCGCTCGCGACGGGAGGCTTTAATCGAACCTCGGGGTTCCCGCCGCCTGCCGAAACGATCCGGGCCAGGAGTCTGCGCGGTAGAAATATCCGTAGCGAGAATGTGACACAGCGAGGACAGTTTTTCGTTCTTTTGAGGCGCATAGTCATTCTACGCAACGAAAAAGAATGGAAAAATGGACCGCTGTGGCGCATTCGTACGACTGCATGGATGCAGGAGTTAGGGCGAAGCAGGACGCCAGAGCCGGGCAGGAATATTTCTACCGCGCAGACTCCTGGCGCGCCACGTCCGCCGTCGCTTCGCTCTCTTCCGCCGGACCGGCTTCGCGCAGCTTGCGTACGATCCTGTCGTCAATCCACTGCTGGCTCCACCAGTCGATCGGCGTGACCGCATGGCCGCCAAGCAGCATCGTGAAATGCAGGTGATCGCCGCCGGCCAGGCCGGTCTCGCCGCTCAGTCCGAGCCGCCCGTTCTTCCCGACCGCATCGCCGGCCGCGACCTCGATCGCCGAGAGGTGCGCGTACAGCGACTGCAGGCCCATGCCGTGATCGAGCACCACGCAGTTGCCGTAGATGCCGAGCCAGCCGGCGTGCACGACCCGTCCGCTGTTCGCCGCCAGCACCGGCGCGTTGGTCGTCGAGGCCAGATCGAATCCCAGGTGCACCTGCCGATCGACCTCCTTGCCGTCATAGACGTAGCTGCGCTGATCGGCGAAGCCCGCCTCGACCGCGGTATTGGTGAGCTGCTTGAACGCCTCCTGCCACAGGGTCTCCGTCGCGGTCTCCCCGGCCATCGCGGCGATCCGGGCGTTGTTCTGGCGCCGCAGGTCGTTGTTGATGCGCAGGTACGAGGCCAGCAGGTCGGACGCGTCTTCGACCTTCAGCTCCGGCGTGTTGTAGAGAATCTCCGGCACGACCTTCTGCAGGAAGCGGTCGTTCAACGTGATCCGGCTGTTGCGGAAGTTCTTCGGGAAAACGCGGTAGTCGAAGCTCGCGCGGGCCTCGTTGCCGACCTCGTCGCGGGCGTAGAGGCTGATCGGCGTCCCGACGTCCTGATCCCACAGGAGCGCGAAGAACGCCACGCGCAGCCCGGGATTCGCGCCTTCGATGCCGGCACCGCTCGCCGGATAACCCGGATATTCGTAGTCGCCGACCCACACGCCGGAGTCGACGTCCGGCGGATTCACGCGGTAGACGACCATCTCCGAGCCGCCGTGATTGATGTAGTGAAACTGCGAAGCGATGCCGACTTGCGGCGGCATCAGGCGCACCTCGACCTGGTGCATCGCGCTGGACTCGATCTCCCGCAGGCCGAACAGTACCGGCCTCACGGCGGTGACATGAACCGTCAAGGGCCCGGCCTCGAGCTCGGGCACCTCGCGCTTGCCGATCTGCCGGGTCAGGCGCAGAAGATGCTCGCCTTCCCTGACGAGCCGCGCGGGCTCGGCTCCGGGCAGGTCGAACACGGGCACGCGCGTCTGGCCCTGCTGCAGGGCGACTTCGAGGCGCGTGAGCTCGCCGCGTGGCGTCATGATCGTCAGCTCGAGATCACCGGACTGCCCGATCAGCCGTCCCGGCTTGACGATCTCGATAGCCGGCGGGTCGGCGCGACCGGCGATATACCAGGCGGCGCCAGCCGCGGCGAGAAGCAGAACGAGAACGGCAATGAGTTTTCCCATGCGCGGATTGTAGCGGGTTGGGACGCCGGACGGTTGACGAACCCCGGGGAGCCTCAGCACAAGGTCTGGATTCGACCGCTGTAGGAGCCCGCCATTGCGGGCGACCACCAGTCTTTTTCCGACCTCTCTAGAGCTTCCCTAGCAATTCCCGAAGGTTTTCCGGTATTCGCGCGGCGTGACCTCGAGGGTTTTTGTGAAGGCGTAACGCATCGCGTTCGCGGAGGGGTATCCGCAACGTCTCGCGATATCACCGAGCGACAGCGCGGTAGATTCCATCAGGCTTTGCGCCTTGTTGATGCGCGCGTTCGCGATGTATTGCTGAGGAGTCAAACCCAGCTCCGCCTCGAATCTGCGCCGAAACGTGCGTTCGCTCATGCACGCACGCCGCGCCAGTCCGGTCGTTTCGAGGTCGCCGCGCAGGTTCTCGACGATCCAGTCGAGAAGCGCATCGAAGTGCGTCGGCTGGACCTGTGCGGCAAGGAAACTGTTGAACTGCAGCTGGTCGCCGGGGCGTTTCAGAAATACGAGCAGGCGCTTGGCCGTCTTCAAGGCCAGCTTTCGTGAGTAATCGCGCTCGATGAGCGCCAGCGCCAGATCGATGCCGGCAGTGATGCCGCCGGACGTGAATATGCCGCCGTCCTCGACATAGATCCGGCTGGCTTCGACCCGGACTTTCGGGAATGAGTCGCGCAGCAGGGCGGCATCCATCCAGTGCGTCGTCGCACGCTTGCCGTCGAGAAGACCGGCGGCGGCAAGCAGCAGCGCGCCCGAGCAGACGGAACACACGCGTCGCACGCGCTTCGCGGCAATCCTGACCCAGTCCTGGTACCGCGGATCTTCATAGAACTGCGAGCCGCCGGTGAGGGCGCCGGGGATCAGCAGGGTGTCGACATCGCCCAGGGAATCGTCGAGCGTTCGCTCTGCGCGGATGTACAGGCCGGACATGGACTCCACCTCACCGCGCTCCTTGGCGATGACCAGGACGCGATACAGCTTCCGGCGGGCCTCGCCGTCGTCGATCATCTGCTGCGCGGCGAGGTTGAACGCTTCGAGCGGTCCGGTGATGTCGAGCAACTGCACGCCCGGATAGGCGAGCGCGGCGATGAGTCGCGGTTCTGCGGCGGCGGGCGTGGCGCGCTCAGTGGCCGTTGGGTGTACCCGCATTCTGCAGCCGGGCCCGCACTTCGTCCGGCAGGTACTTGTGGATCACCGGGTAGAATTGCACGAAGACGCCGTCGTAGGCGCCGTCCCGCTTGTGGCATGCGACACATTCGTTCGGCAAGGGTATTTCCTCCGCAACGTTCTGTCCGTTCGCCACGTTATAGAAATTGAAGCCGTCCGGAAAGCGCTTGCTGTCCTTGTAGTGTATCTCGGCAAAGTGCAGGTCGCCCATGACGAAGCCGGCGCGGTTGATCGAAATTTCGTTCTGCGAGCCGAAGAAATGCAATGCGATCATCGTGCCGTCGACAAAACGCCCGGTCTCGAGGAAAGCCTTGTAGGCCTGCGGTTCGATACGTGCAATCTGGAACATGCCCGGACTGTCGGCATCGAAATTTTCCTGCGAGTAACCCATACCGAGCGAGCTGCCGAGGAAAACCCATTCGTCCATGTCTCCCGGCACCAGCAGGGCGCCGTCGCTGTCGAAGCGCGCGATGTCGACCGCCCGGTTCCGGCCGTCATCGGCCGCCGAGCCGGCGAAAAGCAGGCAGGCGATGGCGCCTGCGATGAGTGACTTGAAGTGTTGCATGCCGGTTCCCCCGTAGGTTATCCATGAGACTAACGGACAGGGACCGGCGCAGCGGGCGGAGATTCGCCACTTGGCAGGTTATCGTGGAAGTCTGGCCGGAATTCGCGCTTTGCCTGACGCGACTGCGGCCCGCGCGCTCCACCGATCGCTGCCGGTGCTCGTCACTCCAACGATGCAAGTACCAGCAGGATGTCCTGTCGCGCGCGGTCGATGCTGTCCGAGATCGCCGTGGCCGATGCATCGTCCTCGCCAAGCGCGGACCAGTTCGATTGCCAGACCTGCATGACCGCCTCCGATGACCCGATCGCGGGCGCAGCGGTCAACCGGCCAAGATCGCGAATCGTCAATACGTACGCCCAGCCGCTGCGCGGACTGCCGCGTACTTCGTCCATGTCGTAGTGGCTGAAAAATACGATCCGGTCCAGTTCGCCGAGCTGCAGCAGCATTTCGACTCCTGCCGTACGGATGTTTCGGTTGGTTTCGGTTTTTTCATTGCGCCACGTGTTGTAGGCGAGACTGGACAACGCAACGAACAGGCTGATGAGCGCCACGGAATGACGTTTGAGCTGAGCTGTTACTGGAGTCATGACGCACCTCGTCAGGGCGTGGAACGATGGCCTATTCTCGCATGTGATCTGGCTGTTGACGGCGGACACGCCCTCGCCTCAGTCGGAATCTGCTCCCTCTTTCACCCGACTCACCATAGCTAGCGGCTCGCCTTTGCTGACCGGCGGGGTTGCGACCACGTAATTCACGACACCGGCAAACGGCGCGCGAACTTCGGCAACTTCGTCGCCAAAAAAATCAAACAGCACGCCTAACAGGCCGCCTTCGGCAATCGCGTAGCCGTCCCGGACTTCCGCACGGAACACACCGGTCTCCGGGCTCGCAATAACCTGATAGTCGGTCAACCATACGATGCCTTTGTTCTCGCGCACTTCCCCGTCCAGCATTTCGAGGTGACGCAGCAGGTTGTAGACACCGTGCTCTGCCATCCGTACCCATCGTTCATCATTTGATCCGAGCTGGCCGGTTTCCGTCGTGATGGCGGGCTTGCCGCGAGTCAGGGCGGTCTGGTCCACGTACAGCGAATCGTCGCGGTCGCGCAGCCTGGCCGCATCGATCACGATATGGTCAAGGCCGAAAGCCATTGCCATGCCTTTTGTCGCCGCGTCCAGTTCGCGGTTGCCGGTAAGCGGCATGTAGACATACGGTCGCAATGCTTCGTTGCCGTCACCGCCGTGCAGGTCGACGAGATAATCGCTGCGCTCGATGACCTCCTGCGTGATGACATGGGCAATGCGTTCGCTGAGCGTGCCGTCCGCTCGGCCGGGGTAGACGCGGTTCAGGTTCTTGCCGTCGGCCGGGCTGTAGTAGATCGTCCGGCCAAGAAACGACGGCGGGTTGGCGATATGCACGAGAATGACCGTACCGCTGAGCATTGCCGGGTCAAGCTCGCGGCGCACCCGTTGCAGCGCCGTGATGGGCGGATATTCGTAACCGTGCGTACCTGCCACCAGCGCCAGCACCGGTCCGGGACGTGCGCCGTGAAGCACGGAGACCGGAACGCGTTCCCCGCCATCCTCCCCGGGCGGAATCTCGAGATACCCGGAACGCAGGCTGCCGCGCGGCGCCTCAATGGAGCCCAGGACGAAGGCGTCCGCGGCCTGCACGGCAGGTACACATAAGGCGAACAGGAAAAGATACAGTTGAGCAGTCGGTTGAAGCAGACGCATTGTATACCTCGGCTCGGGGAGCAGAAATCGCAGCGCTCGTGGCCTGCGTATCAGATCAGAGAGTCCCTAGGGAGCCTCTGCGCAAGTCGAATTCGTTCGTCTCTTGCACAAGCAGGAGTACCGTCCGGGGGTGTTCCACGAGCGAGTTTCCCGTGTCT
>JBBDXW010000008.1:0-49109 GCA_040902105.1 Woeseia sp. | reverse complement strand
CCATTCTCGCGAGCGACTTTTCGTGGCTGGCAAGGCGCGGCGACGAGTAATAGCAAGCTATTGCGAGGAGTCGCAACGCCGCCAGACGCGAAAAGGTGCCGCGAGAATGGTTGATTATTTGCGACGGGGTACACTAGAGTCGCGCCAGACGCCCGACAACAAGAAACGACCCCATAAGAAGCGGCCGTGATCGAATGGTTGAGGGGTCCCTGAGAGTCATTCGCAAGAATGCGAAGGATGAGCCACGTGAACCCGTTCATTACAAAACCCATCTCACCGTCTCCCCATGTCGATGCCGGCGAACCGGTCGAAGGCAGCCTTGAAGGCGAAGCCACCCTCGCGCGCGTGCTGACCGCGCGGCACCTGGTGCTGCTCGGTATCGGCGCCGTCATCGGCGCCGGTATCTTCGTACTGACCGGCCAGGCGGCAGCCATGCATGCCGGTCCCGCCATCATGCTGAGCTTTGTCATCGCGGGCTTTGCCTGCGCGCTGGCGGGTCTTTGCTATGCGGAATTCGCCGCAATGATGCCCGTCTCCGGCAGCGCCTACTCTTATTCATACGCCACGCTCGGCGAGGGTGTAGCCTGGTTCATCGGCTGGAACCTGGTCCTCGAATACCTGTTCGCAGCCTCGACGGTGGCCGTCGGCTGGTCGGGCTACATGAACAGCTTGCTCGGCTCGATCGGTGCCTGGTTCGGCACGTCGTTCGCGCTGCCGGACGCGCTTGCTTCCGCGCCGCTGACCGTGGCGAACGGCCGCATCGTGACGACCGGCGCCATCATCAATCTGCCGGCGATCCTGATCGTGGTCGCGGTCGCCGCGTTGTGCTACCGCGGCATCCGGCAATCTGCGACGGCAAACGCCGCCATCGTCGCGATCAAGCTCGTGGTCATCCTGTTGTTCCTGGCCTTCGGGCTGCAATTCGTCGACCCGGCCAACTGGGAGCCGTTCATCCCGCCGGAGGAAGACGGGCGGTTCGGCTTTCAGGGCGTCGCACGCGCGGCCGCGATCGTGTTCTTCGCGTACATCGGCTTCGACGCGGTCTCGACTGCCGCACAGGAAACGATAAACCCGCAGCGCAATATGCCGATCGGCATCCTCGGCTCGCTGGCCGTGTGCACCGTGCTCTACATTGCCGTTTGCGCCGTCCTGACGGGCATGGTGCCTTACACCGAACTGGGCACCGCGCAACCGGTGGCCACGGCGCTGGAATTCTATCCAAGCCTGTTGTGGCTGAAGACACTGGTGGAACTCGGCGCCGTAGCGGGCCTGAGCTCCGTCATTCTCGTGATGATCATGGGTCAGTCACGCATCTTCTACGCCATGTCCAACGACGGACTCATTCCCGCGGCGTTCAGCCGCGTGCACCGGAAATACCGCACTCCCGCCTTCGGCACGGTCGTGGTCGGCGTAACGGCCACGATACTTGCGGGCCTGTTGCCGATCGGCGTGCTGGGCGACCTGGTCGCGATGGGGACCTTGCTGGCATTCGCCACCGTCTGCGTCGGCGTGCTGGTGCTCCGCTACACGCGTCCCGACCTGCAGCGTTCCTTCCGCGTCCCCGCAGCCATCGTCGTCTGTCCGCTCGGGGCCCTTGCCTGCCTTTATCTGTTTGCACAGACCTTCGCGGATAACTGGCACTGGATGAGCGCGTGGATCGTGATCGGCATACTTATCTATCTGTTCTACGGCTCGAAACGCAGCGTCCTGCAGAAAGCACTGTAGGAGCCCGCCATTGCGCAGAGTTTCCCTTACGGCAGTACCCGGATTCGATCCAGCTCGACCGGGCTAAGCGGGGAACGTGAGGCGAGGTAGTTTTTCAGGGCGTCGACGTCGACGCTACCGTCAACCCGCTCCGTGCCCTCGAGCAAGACGGTAAACCCGTCGCCGCCGCCGGCGAGAAAATTGTTGACCGTGACGCGGTAGCCGGCCGATGGATCGACAACGACACCCCCGATGTGAATGCTTGCAGGATCGACCCGCGCACCGACTGGCGCGGTTCGGCTCCAGGCGTAGCTGAAGCCCTCGGATGGCATGAGAATCATCTGCGACGACCGGTTCGACCACTGCTGTTCGAGCAAGCTGTGAATCCGGGCGCCGGTCAGGGTCATCGTAACCAGGTTATTGCCGAAGGGGTGTACGGAAAAGATTTCGGCGAAGGTAATCTCGCCGTTTTTCTCGTCGCCTGATGCCTCGAACAGAAGGTCGTTGCGGATACCGCCTGAATTCATGAACGCAAGGACCGCGGCTCCAGGCTCCGGCGACACCGTCGCGGCGAGTTGTGCATCGGCAATCAGGCCGCCGAGCGAAGACTCGCCTGATTCGTTCTGCCTTTTGGTGAAGTCGCCTGTAATCGTGCCGACGATGCTGCTCGATACCGTTTCCACGAAGGCGCGATATTTCGTGACCAATGCCTCGACGTCGGGTGCAGGCTCCACGTCCTGGGTCACCGGCACGTTATCGAAACTGACCACGGTCATGTCGCCGCTTTCGCGATCGAGGCGCGTATTGATGTCGGTATAGAAGCGGCCCGCAGTACCCGTGCTCGTTACCGGGCGTCCGTTCAACCGGCATAAATAATGACGGTGCGTGTGACCGGTGACGAAAAGATCCACGGCCGGATCGGTTCTTTCGACGATATCGACAATGGAACCGGAGAAATCGTTGCAATCGTCTTCGCTGCCGTCGCGCGGGACACCGCCCTCGTGAACGATCACGACGATCGCCTCGACACCCTGCTCTTGAATCTCGCCGACGAGTGTGTTGATGGTATCGGCTTCGTCCATGAAGGACAGTCCCGCTACGGCCGTGCCGGTCGCGACGGACGGCGTGCCTTCCAGAGTGAGTCCGATGAAGGCGACCGGAATGCCTGCGTAATATTCGATCGCATAAGGGGGCAGGAGGGTGTCGCCGCTGTCATCGTCGATGACATTGGCCGCAAGAAACTGGAATGCAGCGCCGGCGAACGGTCCGGACGGCGACTCACCGTCGACGGGGTGGGCGCCGCCGTGCTGCATGCGCAGGAGTTCGTCACTGCCCTCGTCGAACTCGTGATTGCCGACCGCATTGAAGTCGAGGCCCCAGAGATTGGCGATTTCGATCGTCGGTTCGTCATGGAACAGGCCGGAAATAAGCGGGGTCGCGCCGATCAGGTCGCCGGCCGATACGATGACCGTATGGGCAGCCGCGGCTTCCGCGCGCCTCAGGTGCGTGGCGAGGTACGATGCGCCGCCCAGGTCACCGCGGCGCGCTTCCAGATTGCCGTGAAAATCGTTGATCGCGAGGATTTTCAGTTCCGCAAAGCCATTGCTGCCGTCGGGCCGTGTCGGCTGGCTGCAGGCGGCCAGGAAAACGATCGGGAAAACGACGACGAAAACGACGACGAAGACGATCTGCAAAACGGCCCGGATAACGGTCGGGGAGCCGGGCAACACTGCGGCCCGGGCCGGTGACAAGCGGCTGCGGTGCATTGCAGATTCCCCCATGTATGATCGACCGCGGAATGAATGGCACTTACTTAAGGTCAAGCCTGTTGGAGCCCGCGAGAGCGGGCGATTCCCGCGTCGTTTATTCGCCCGTTTTCACGGGCTCCAACAACGCCATGTCGCGCGTCTCGCGGCCGATCGAGCTTAAGAAAGTGCCTTTGACCGCGGAATATTAGCGGAAGGGCCACGTGTCGGTCCGGAATGTACCGGGAACGCTTGAAATACCGCAGCGAGACAAGATGGCCGAATTGCGCTACGGTCACGACCGGGACTCCGGGGCACTAAGCCCTGCGCGCCCGGGGAAACAACCCCGGGCGAACAATAATAGGACTGCATCGAAAGTCATGGGGAGCGCATAAATGAACGATTCCGCCCTGCCGCAACTGACCACGCGCGCGGTGATCCTGGCCATAATCCTGGCTGTGATCCTGGCCGCAGCCAATACCTACCTCGGTCTGTTCGCCGGCATGACCATCGCGTCGGCGATCCCCGCCGCGGTCGTTTCCATGGCGGTGTTGCGTGCCCTGGGCGGCGGCGGCATCCTCGAAAACAACATCGTGCAGACCGGCGCCTCGGCCGGCTCGTCGATCGCCTCGGGCGTCATCTTCACCATCCCCGCCATCATCATCCTGGGCTACTGGGAGGACTTCCGGTACTCCTGGGTTCTGGCCATCGCCGGCCTGGGCGGCCTGCTCGGGGTGCTGTTTTCCGTGCCCCTGCGGCGCTCGCTCATCGTGGACCAGGGCCTTGCCTTCCCGGAAGGCAAAGCGGCCGCCGAAGTACTGAAAACCGGCGAGAACCCGGCCCAGGGATTAAAGATTCTGGGCGGCGCGGCGGCCCTGGGCGGCGTGATGAAACTCGCTGCCGGCAGCGGCCTGCGCCTGATTTCCGACACCGCGGCCGGTGCTGCCTGGGTGGGCAAAGGCATCGCTTACGTCGGCACCAACCTGTCGCCGGCGCTGCTCGGCGTCGGCTACATCGTCGGCCTGAACATCGGCATCGTGGTGCTGGCAGGCAGCGTTATTGCCTGGAATATCGGCATACCGATTTACTCGAGCTACTTCCTCGACAGCGATCCCGTCCTGAGCGCGGCGGTTGCTGCCAACTGCGCCGAGGGCGCCGGCCTCAACGCCGAGTGCGTGGCCGGTTCGATCTGGTCTGCACAGATACGCTATCTCGGTGTCGGCGCGATGCTGATCGGCGGAGTATGGACCCTGATTTCGCTGCGCAAATCGCTGTTCTCGGGCATCAAGACCGGGCTTGCGGTCGCCCGCTCCGGCGGCAATGCCACCGTCGCCCACACCGAGCGCGACCTGCCGATGAAATACATACTGATCGGCCTGGTCCTGTTCACGCTGCCCTTGCTGGCGTTGTACCACGCGATCGTCGGGCAGTGGCACGTCAGCGTGCCGATGACCATCATCATGATCGTCGCGGGATTCCTGTTCGTCTCGGTCTCGGCCTACATGGCCGGCCTCGTGGGTTCCTCGAACAACCCCGTGTCCGGCATCACGATCGCGACCATCCTGTTTTCGGCCGGCGTGCTGGTAGTGTTGCTCGGACCCGATGCCGAAATCGGTCCGGTTGCCGCGATCATGATCGGGGCCGTGGTCTGCTGCGCCGCCTGCGTCGGCGGGGACAACCTGCAGGACCTGAAGTGCGGCTACATCGTGGGCGCCACGCCGTGGAAACAACAGGTGATGCTGGCCATCGGCGCCGTCTCCAGCGCGCTGGTGATGGCGCCGGTGCTGAACCTGCTGGCACAGGCCTACGGCATCGGCGTGCCGAGCGAAGCCCATCCCGCTCCTCTGCTGGCGCCGCAAGCCACCTTGATGGCGGCCGTCGCCAAGGGAGTGTTCGGCGGCGACCTGCCGTGGAACGTGATCGGTATCGGTGTCGCCATCGGCGCCGCGATCATAATCCTCGACTCCATTCTCAAGTCGCGCGAGTCCAACTTCCGCGCGCCGGTGCTGGCTTGCGCCATCGGCATCTACCTGCCGATCGAGCTGATGGTGCCGATCTTCCTGGGCGGCCTGTTGTCTCACCTGGTCGGGCGCAGCTTCAGGGATGACAACAATCCCGAGGCGGCGGAACGGGCACAGCGCATGGGAACATTGTTTGCCGCCGGCCTCATCACCGGCGAGGCATTGATGGGCATCTTCATCGCCATCCCGATCGTCGCCGCGGGCAGGGCCGATGTGCTTGCCCTGCCGTCCGGCATGCAACTCGGGCGCTGGTTCGGCCTGATCCTGCTGGCGACCATCGCCTGGCTGCTGTATCGCACCGCCGTGAAGTTGCGGCCCTCGGTTTGAGCGGCTTCCGGGTGGACACGGGAGAAGGGTTCCGGTAAATCAGGACCGGTTGCGTTCCCCCGGAGTGGATCAGACGTGTCGCTGAGTCGAAAGACCTACGCTGTCGCAGGCGTTGCCGCCATGGCTCTCACAGTCGCGGCCGGGGCGTTCATCGACAGCCCGCTCGGCCCGCTGCTGCTCGGCATCCGCGTTGAATTCATCCTGTTTGCGCTGACCCTGCTCGGTGTCGCGCTCTTTCACGACCGCACACTTGACGCGGCGTTGAGCGGACTGACGGCGATCGTGATCCTCAAGTACCTGACAGCGACGGATTTCAGCCTGGCGCAGCATCTGCTGCATGAGGCGTCGATCCTCGTGAATCTGCTCGGGTTGCTGCTGGGTTTCGCCGTGCTGGCGAGGCATTTCGAGCAATCCGAGGTGCCGGAGATTCTGCCCCGCTACCTGCCGGACGACTGGAAGGGCGGCTTCGCCCTGCTGGTCATGGTGTTCGTGCTGTCGGCGGTTCTGGACAATATCGCGGCAGCGATGATCGGCGGCACAGTCGCCCTGCACGTATTCCAGAAGCGGCTCGATGTCGGCTACCTCGCCGCGATTGTCGCCGCAAGCAATGCCGGCGGCTCGGGCTCCGTCGTCGGCGACACGACCACGACCATGATGTGGATCGAAGGCGTGCCTGCCCTGGACATGCTTCATGCCTACATCGCAGCGGTGCCGGCGCTCCTGTTTTTCGGCGTGGTCGCCGCGCGGCAGCAGCATGCCTACCATCCGATCCGGCGCGGCCAGGCCGGCGAGCACAAGGTGGACTGGAAGCGCATTGTTGCGGTGGTGCTGATTCTGGTCGGGGCGATTGCCACGAATATTCTGCTGGATTTTCCAGCCGCAGGCGTGTGGCTCGCGATCGTTGTTGCAGCATTATTCACCCGGACCGACTGGAAAGTCGTGCCCGCATCTCTCAAGGGCAGCCTGTTCCTGCTCGCGCTGGTCACCTGTGCTTCGTTGATGCCCGTCGAAACTCTGCCGCTTGCGTCGTGGCAAACGGCGTTCGGACTGGGCTGGGTATCGGCTGTATTCGACAACATCCCGCTCACCAAGCTGGCGCTGGAACAGGACGGTTACGACTGGGGAATGCTCGCCTACGCGGTCGGCTTCGGCGGCTCGATCATCTGGTTCGGTTCGTCTGCCGGCGTGGCGCTGTCGAACATGTTCCCGGAAGCGCGCTCCGTGGCCAACTGGATCAGGCGCGGCTGGCACGTCGCGGTTGGCTACGTGATCGGCTTTGCCGTGCTGCTGTCGTTCTACGGCTGGCACCCGCGACCCATTCTGTAACTGTCGAAGACGCACTCCTCGCCCGATGCGCCGGCATCGGTACGGTACTGCGGCGACGTCAAAAGTAACCTTCGCCCGGATCAGGCAGCTAACGTATCGAGGCGGCCCGTTACCGGACCGGTCACGGTTTCTATCAGCTCGACCTGTTCCTGGGTGAATGCCGGCTGGTAATAGGACGGATGCCGGATCCTGCGCTCTGCCTCCGCGGCGAGGTCCAGGCCGTCCGACGGCAGTTCGCAGTGTGCGATCACCGCAGCCATCACCTGTTCCGGTTTAGCGCACAACGTTTCATAGTTGACGACGAGCGTCGCACGGCGCAACGCTGCGTCGCTTTTCAGGACATCGGCAACGTGTCCGTAGACGTCTTTCCAGTAAAGCGCCCATCCTTCGACTTCGCGCTCCTGTAACCAGAGCTCCCTGACTTCCCGGGTAACGGGCGTATTGCCGTTATTGATCGGGCGCCGATCGAGGCCGAATTCGAAGTGGCCGCTGCGGCTCATATGCCGTTGCAGACGAACGTCGCGCCTGTGCTCACGGCAAAATCGCTGGTGCTGCCTCATCAGCGAGGCAATGTGCCAGACAGGATCGCGAATCGACACTATGAACCTGGCATCCGGGGACAACTTGAGAAGATAAGCGAGACGGGTGAGATTGTAGTTGGCCTTGCAGAGGTAACGCCGTCCGCCGCGTATCAATAGCAATTTTCGGATATGGTCTCGATAGAATTTCTCAAAATCCTTGTTCGTGGTTTCCGCGGACAACGCCGAACTGGCATCCGGATCGTGCAGGTTGCGAAAAAATGCCATCCAGATCACTTCTTCGAAGGCTTCAGGACTTTCGGCCGTCACTTCGATGCCGTCTCCGTGCGCGCGCTCGCTCGCGCCTTCATCTCGCGTTCCCGCACGATCGACAAACCAGTTCCAGAACCAGGGCGTCAATATCGGGGGGAAATCGCGGTAGCGATGACTGGCGAGTTGCGGATGCCGGGACAACAGTTCCAGCAGGATGGTCGTGCCCGAGCGCGCCAGTCCAGCAATGTAAATCGGCTTTTCGATGGCGGTATCCGCCAGCCGGTCGGCCAATATGCGGCTCTCCAGGTTGCCGAGGCCAATCCAGAATCCGGGATATCGGGCTTGCAGTCCGCTGAGCAGGTCCGTCCAGCGAGCGACGGACAATTCAGGCTCTTGTCGGGAGGCACTCATCTTCGAAGGCCCGCCGGTTCAGTCGATGTGCCTGGCAGTTTTATAAGCCAGGGCCGCGACAAACAGGAACGGCAGAAAAACCGCTTCCCAGCCGCGCATCCATGCGGGGCCAATGGCGTGAAGCTCCCGCCTCGGCAACTGGATCCTGATCTCATCGACAGGAGCATCCGCCGGCAGGTAGCCGGCCGGATTTGCGATCAGAACATTCCACCAGACACGTTTATGCAATACCGGCACGCGCGCGGCCCAAGGAACGTCCAGAACCAGCTCACCTTCCGGCTGGCGTGCCTGAATGTGGGGCGGCGCCACTTCGTCGCCCTCGATCCACCGCGCCTGCAGCGGCGGGGCTATCTCGACAGCAACCGGTTCGCCCGCGGACGGAAAGACATGGCCGTAAGCGTTGCTTAGCCAGACGACCAGCACCACAATCGGATACGCAGCCAACAGCGTCGCGGGAATGACGATTCCGACTCGCTTGAGTGACAAGCCCAGCATAGACCTGATCATCGGCCATGCGCCTTCCATTTCGCCGTCATAACCGGAGAGCTGTTGCTGAGCCGCTTTCGCTTCCCGCTTGATCTGTCGAATTCGGCGCTGTGGTGAAACGATCCGGTAGAGTTCCACGCAGACGATACCGCCAAACACCGCCCACATCGCTACGGACACAAAAGGGGGGACGATGCCGTTAACGCGCTCGTCGACCCATTGCAGCAGAGGCGCAGGCAGGTCGAACAGGCCCAATGTCATGGCCGGCGTGGTTCGTTAACGTCCCGCGGTTGAACCACCGCCGTTGGCCGCTGGTCGCGCTTGCTGGTCTGAGACACGTTGCGAGCGGCGTTTTCCCTGTGTTCCCGTTGTTCGACTTCCGCTGCCTCGACTTCCGTTGCTTCGACTTCCGTTGCTTCGAGGTCCCTTGCTTCGCGCTTGCGGCGACGCATCCTTCGGATCGGCCACGCAACCAGGAATACGAGTGCAGCACCCACCGCCACGATCAGTGCCCACAACGCACCGAGCAGGCTGAGGCCCGCTCCAGGTCCCACATAAGCATGCGCCGTCAGCGGCAGCAGGGCAAAACCGCAGGAAACAAGGATTGCCTTAAGCATAGTCATAAATGTTCTCTCCATACGGCACCGTCAGCTTTCCAGTGAGTTTGAAAGGAAGGCAGAAGCGATACTCGCGTCCAATCGCAGCGCCTTGCAAAGAATCGGTATCTTCTGCTTCCTGGGGCCGCCACGAACGGGGTTGACGTATTCCCATACGATCTCCTGAGCCTGCGTGACCTCCAGGATGCGCCCGCCGTTCGATTCGGTAATCAGCGTATTGCCGTTGGGCAGGCGTTGACTGTAAGACCGTATGTCGCTCTGCAGCGGGGAGTCGTCAGTGCCCGTGTACTGCCAGATAATGGCCATTGTCGCAGGATCGAATTCAAGCACGCGAGAGCGGCCTTCCGGCTTGCGGAAGTTGCCGCGGTTGTCGAACAGCAGGATGTTGCCGTTGTCCATTATGTGAGGGTCGTGCTGTCCCGACCAGTAGCCTTTCACTGCCCAGATCAACTTCTCCTCATCCAGGTCCACGACGCCCACCGCGCCCGGTTCACGGAAGGAAACCAGAATCTGGCCGGCTTTGCCGTAGCCGAACGTTTCGGCTTCCTTTTCGGTGATGACATGCACGCTGTTCGTATGCAACGCATCGGCCCGCGCAAACGACGATATCTCGAACAGGAGTTGCCGGTAGTCGGATTCGTCTACGACCGGCAACAGGGGGATCTTGCGCAGTTCCTCTCCGTCCGGTGAGAGAATCACGATGAAATCGTCCAGCCGCGGCGACGCCAGGTGCTCCAGTTGGGGCAACGGGCTGTCGACGATCTCTTGCGTCAGTACAAAAATTCTGCCATCCGGCGCGACGTCGAAATCGTGATGGGCAGGCTGCAGATAGCTCCAGATCACATTCGAGTCCTTGTCGAGCTTGACCAGCCCATAACCGTACGGTGTATCCCCGGCGCCCTCGTAGATCGCAAGCAGATCTCCATTGCTGTCGACCATCGCCTTGCGCATGTACACGTGAGAGTCCGGCTGGGGGCGCTTGACGGCCGCGCTGTCATTCCAGATACGGCTGAACGGGCGCTGCCATTCGTGCAGGACCTCGCCTTCCATGGAAATCAGGTAGGCCGCGGGTTCATGGCCCGAGGTGAAGAGCGTCACGCCGGGACTGGTGCGCGCCGGATCGTTGATGGTGACCCCACGCTTGTCCGTTCGAGCGGAATACCACAGATCGGACTGGTAGACGTCGTCGTGATAGAAAAGCTTTGCGTAGAATGCTTTGCCTCCTTCATACGCGCGTGCGATCTGCGGCCCGGGCGTGACGCCGACTGCCGTCGCGAGCGATCCTCCAACGAAGAGGAGCGTCGCGACGGCAACGATGAAGGCGGCTGTGAAGAACCTGTCCATCGCAGACGTGCGTCGTTTCCCGCGGGCATGCGCGTCCACACGCTGATTCATGACGTTTTGATCTCCATCAGTCATTTTTTCCTTTGCGTATTGTTAATCAGTGCAATATCCGGGCCAAGTCGTCCCGTCCGGCCTTTCGGCTGGAGATGGCGTTGCTTGCCTGGATTCCGCTTGAGGCCACGCAGGATCAGCCGCTCGACGGCGAGGGTCCCTACGCGGCCGAAAGCCCGAACGACGGCTGGAAACTCTACCGCGCAGACTCCCGGGCGGAATAGGCGCGCTTCAGTTTACCAATATCGAGCGTTTTCATCTGCAGCAGTGCTTCCATGGCTCGCTGGGATTTTTCGGAGTTCGGGTCGCTGACCATATCCGGCAATTCCGCCGGAACTACCTGCCATGAAACGCCGTATTTGTCCTTGAGCCAGCCGCACTGCTGCGCCCTTTCATCGCCGCCCGCGGACAGCCTGGCCCAGTAATAGTCCACTTCATCCTGGGTATCGCAGCTGATCTGTAACGACACGGCCTCGTTGAATTTGAATGCCGGACCGCCGTTAAGCGCTGTGAACGGCTGTCCATCGAGCTCGAATCCCACGGTCATTACCGACCCCGCCGGCTTGCCGTGGAATTCATGCCCGGCCTCGCCGTATCTTGCAATATTTACAATTCTGGAGTTGTCGAAGATACCGGTATAGAACTTCGCGGCCTCTTCGGCCTGGTCGTCGAACCACAGGCAGGGTGCGATCTTTGAAGCGTTAGCCATGGTGTGTTTCTCCTGGTCGGGTGAGTAGGAATTGCCGTGTCGGGCAGCTAAGGAGCCCCTGCACAAGTCGGAAAAAGACGCTGTCGGAGCCCGCCATTGCGGGCGAACACCGCCGTCGCCGAATGCCGAAGCAGGTCCCCCCCCCCCCCCCCCCCCCCCCCCCCCAGGGCTCTTTCCCTGGTCGTTTGAGACAGTGCGAGACAGACAGTTCCGGATTTCAAGACTCGGGCTCGCTCTTGCCCGCGGACGGAGTTTCCTTACGGTTGGAGCAGGTTCTGAATCCGCTCGAGGTTCGCGGCGTAGCGGTCGAGACGGCCCGCGCCGTTCTCGCTCAGAATGACGAACAGCATGTCGAGCAGGTGGCGCAGCGCCGATTGATAGAGCAGCGGCTCGATGTGCGCACGCTCGTCGTGGGCGGATACCAGCAGCGATTGATCGGAATGCGCACGCAGCGGATTCGCGGTGTGGCGGGTCACGGAGATGACCTTGCCGTGGCGTTCGCGGAACTGACGGCCGATCTGGCATAGCGCCGGTTGCTGGCCGTATTCGGAGAACACCAGCAGCACGTCGGCGGCGGTGGCCGTGGCAATGCTTGCGGTCATCAGGAGCGGATCGAAGTGATGCACAGTCAGGATGTCGAGCAGCGACAATCGTATCGCGAATGCCCGTGCCGGAATACCGTCCTCGCCCAGGCCGATGATAAAAACCTTGCCGGCTTTGCCTATGGCGTCGGCGATCGCATCGACCCTGATCGGGGGATTGATCAGGCGGGTTTCCTGTTCGGCCTGGGCCTTGCTGTGCCACAGGCTTTCGGCCAGCGCGGAATGCGGATCGTCGGGTATCTGCTCGACATGATTGTCACGATCGCCGCCATCGCCGCGGGCGAGCGATTCGCCAATCGAGTACTTGAGATCCGGGTACCCCTTGAAGCCCAGTTTCTGGCTGAACTTGACGACACTGGACTGGCTGATCTTGAGGGCGTTGGCAAGCTGCTGCGACGAGTAATCCCGCAACAGGTGCGGCTCCTCGAGGATGAAGTCGGCAATGCGGCGTTCGATCGCCGACATCTGGTCGCGTTCCGCGCGAATTTTCAACAACGGCGACATCCGGTTTGTAAAGTCCTTGTCACTCTATCGGTTCCAGGCCGCGAATCTCACGGATGCCCAGGCCGGGAGCGTCGGTTACACTGATCTCCGCGTCGTTGAAGATCACTCCCCCATCGATCGGATTAAACGCGCACAGCGACGGGCCGTCCAGATCAATTTTCGTGATAGCGTCGGATTTGGCGACCGCGACGTGTACCGCGGCCGCGACGCTGATGCTGGTCTCGAGCATACAGCCGATCATGCATTCGACATCGTACATCGCAGCGATGTCGGCAATACGGATGGCGTTCGAGATGCCGCCGGTCTTCATCAGTTTGATGTTGATGATGTCGGCGGCGCGCATGCGAATGAGTTCAATCACCTCGGTCGGGCCGAATACACTCTCGTCAGCCATGATTGGCGTGTGCACGCGTTCCGTGACGTATTTCATACCGTTCAGGTCCTGCGCCTTGACCGGCTGCTCGACCAATTCCAGGCGCACGCCGGCGTCCTCCAGGTTTTGCAGTGCATATACCGCCTGCTTTGCACTCCAGCCCTGATTTGCATCGAGGCGCAGCAGCGCCCGGCCCTCGACGGCGGCGTACACCGCCTTCACCCGTTCGATGTCGACGCCGATATCCTTGCCTACCTTGATCTTCAGCGACTCGAAACCGCGCTCGACCGCCGCCACCGAGTCGGCGACCATCTTGTCGATGTAGTCGACGCTGATGGTGATGTCGGTCGTGATGAGCGGGTCGCCGCCGCCGAGCAGGCGATACAACGGCGCGTCGTAAAGCTGTCCCCACAGATCGTAGACCGCGATCTCGACCGCCGCCTTGGCGCTGGAGTTCTTCTCCATGGCGCCCTGGATCAAATGGGTAATCTGATTGAGATTGGCCACATTCTGCCCGACGATGCGCGGCCAGATGTAGTGGCGGATAGCCTCGACGATCGAACCGTGGGTATCGCCCGTGATTACCGCGGTCGCCGGCGCTTCGCCATAACCGACGTGACCGCTGTCCGTGTTGATCATGACGACGATGTCTTCGATCTTGTCGACCGTACGCAGTGCGGTCTTGAACGGAGTCTTCAGCGGCACCCGCAACGTGCCAAACTTGATGTCGGTGATTTTCATGGCGGCGGCGGTGCTTCCCTGGCGGAGTTGAAGTGAATGCGCACGATGCTGGTCATCCGATCGACGTAGCTTTCGTTTTCGTTGAACTTGAGCGGCATGAGCGGCGTTACCGAGACGGCGTTGAGATCAACCCGGGCCATCGAACCCTCCGGCGTGCGGTAGCTGATACCGGTAGTGTCGTGAATCACCCACGGCTCGCCGTCGACCCGGCCCACGACCATCATCACGTGACCAGGGATGTAGACGAGATCGCCGACGTCAAGCGATCCGATTGCGGCCATGCGCGCGGAGCGTTCGTCCGCCGCGTCGAACTGGCGCTTGTGCAATGCCGGACTCACGCTCTGCGCGGAGGTGTTACGCGGCATCTGCACGCCCATGCTGCGGTACACCTCGGAGACGAAGCCGCTGCAGTCGCGCCCGTTGTAGGAGTGGCCCCAGCCGTAACGCTCCCCGAGAAATTTGAAGCCTTGACGGATGATGTTGGCGCGCGTCAACGGCAGGTACTCGCCGGCCGTGTCCGCGGTCCTCTGCAGCAGCACGGGCGCCAGGCGCAACCCGCCTTCTTCCGCGCGCATCGGCAACTCGATCACGTACGAAGCGTAAGGGTGTTGGCCGTTGACCGGCTCGCCGGCCGGCCGGTCGGCGAGCACCGGCACCCGCACGCCCATGTCGAGTTGCAGTTCGGACAACGCGGGTTCTTCCGGACTGAATACCGTATCCACGGTCGCGCCGGTGACGATCCTGTACGGCGACTTGTCGCGGTAGCCGAAGACTTCCGCGGCCGCACCTTCCGCAACGTACTGCTTCTCGATCCATGCCGCGTAGCGCGGAGAAACCACGAACCACCAGCGCTCATCGCGGCTTTCATGCGCAATGACGATCGGAGTGCCCGGGAACAACGCACTTTCCTGGAAGCGGTCGATGTCCGTATCGCCCGGGGATCTGAAAACCCGCAGCGCTGTCGGGAAGGTTCGCAAGTCGGCGCGACGCACAACCAGGCCGTAGCGCGTCGATTGCTGCCCCGGAATCGCGTCGAGGTTGCGATTGTCGACCACCGCATCCAATGCCGCGTGCGACACCGGCTCGCCGGTGACGTCGTACAGTGTCTTTGCGGGCCGTTCCGCCAGTTCTTCAACCCACGCCGCGACGCGCTCGTGCGTCAATGTCGCGGGCAGCGCTTGCAAATCGTGCATGGACGGATCGAGCTGCATGAGTTTGGCGTTTTGCGTCTCGATCGCCGCGCGCTCGAGCACGACCTCGTCCGGGTGTTCGAGCTTTGCAATCCAGAACTCGGGAGTGAGTTGCGTGTTCTCGACGCCAATCACGCCGTGCGCCGGCACAACGTACGCTTCGCTCGCGTGCAGCGCCGCGCCGGCGAGCACGAAGCTCGCGGCAGCGAGGACGTGCAAACGTCTGGAGCTCATATTTGCGATACCTCTACGCGGCGAACAGTTTCGACAGGAGGGAAGCGACCAGCAGTCCGTAGCCCGTGCCGATGACGTAACCGAGCAGCGCCAGCAGGACGCCCACCGGCACCAGCGAGCGCGAGTAACTCGCGGCAAGCAGCGGCGTCGCCGCGACACCGCCTATATGCGCCAGCGAGGCGATGCCGCACAGGTACAGGTCGAAGTGAAACAGGCGCGCAGCCAGCACCAGCAAAACGGCATGAATCGTAATGACGATAACACCGGCCAGCACGTACAGCGGCGCGTCGGCGATGCCGTGGAAGTTGCTCTGCGAGGCGAGCACGGCGACGACGGCGATCAGCAGCGCGCTGGAGATCGAACTGGCTCCCGGATAGCGCGAGAAGGGCGTGTGCGCCACGACCAGGCCGAATCCTGTCGCCAGCAGAATGGTCCATGTGTTCGTAGAAATCATGCTCGAGACCGGCAGGAGTGCGGCCAGCCAGGCCGAGCCGGAGGCCGCCAGCAGCGCCAGTCCGATCCAGATCAGTACGCCATCCGCCGTCGTTGCTCCGGTCGCTTTTGTTTCGGCGACGATAAGTTCGGCGCTCGATTGCGCGCCGGTCCAGCGATTGAAGGCGGGCGCCAGCCTCGCGATCGAAAACAGGATCGCGACCCAGGCCGAATAGCACAACGCATCGGTAAGCAGCGACATCGCCAGCAGCGAATCCGACATGCCGATGGCTTCCTTGACCGCGATCATGTTCGCGGTGCCGCCGGCCCAACTGGCGCTCAAGGCGCCCAGCGGTTGCCAGGCATCGGCCGGGAGCCACGCGCGAAAGATCAATCCGACGGTTAGAAACGCCACGAACAGGCACGCCGTGGTGCAGAAGAACACCGCCATCACGCGAGGGCCGAGGCGGAAGATGGCGCGAAGATCGCAATTGATCATCAGCAGAAACACCAGCGCGGGCACCAGGCGTGCGATCAGCATCGACTGCGCCTCGCGGATCGGCGAATTGACCTCCCACAGCCCGGCCACCGCCAGGGCGGTAACCAGCAGGTAGGTGAGGACGATCGGCGGCGTGATGGCGAACATGCGCCAGCCGAAGCGCCGCTCCAGGGCGGGAAACAGCCCGGCGCTGAGCAGCATCAGCGCCAGGTAAGGCCACACCGATTGGATCATTCATACCCCTTTGATTCACCGACCTTTTTCGACTCGCCGATGGTTCGGCGGGCAGCCTCCGTATGGCCGACCCCATGCCCCGACAGGCCCCGATGACGGCCTGTTTCCGGCCGCCGCCCGCTCTTGCAGAATATATGATTCTCAGCGCGCTCTGTCGAAGCATAAACTATTGACGGTCACTTGCAAACCGTGCTAAACAGGCGCCACGGATTTGCTTGGGGACCTGGTCACTGTGGATTCGGCACCGGCATTGTGTGCTGCCAGTATTCGGCAATGTCAGCACGGCGCGCTCAAAGTGGCAATGCTGCTGCTGGCCGGCCTCGCCTGCACGCAACAGGCGCGCGCTGCCGAGCCGGACTTGCTCCGGGTCATTGCAAGCATCGATGCAGGGCAGTTCGAGTCGGCCGGGACCACCCTCTCGAAAGCGCTGGTGGAACCGGGGCTCGACAACAAAGCACGCGATGCACTGCTGTTTCAGCGCGAGCGCATGCGGCGCATCCTGATCGACTTCCCGCTTGACGCCGATGCCGTGCAGGCACGTTTGCGGAAAGCGATTCCGGACCTGACCTCCGAAGAGTTCGCCCGCTGGGATTCCCAGGGCCTGTTCGAGCGTCAGCTCATCGATGGCCGAATCCTGTACTTCAACCGCTCGCCGTCCAACCTTTTTCGCCTGAGTGCCGAAGCGCGCGCACGTCGCAGCGTGCAGACGCCGCTGGTCGACGGGCCGATGGAGAGTCCGAACGCCCACCATCGGGCGGTGCGGGAGGCCGCGCTGCGTCGCGAGGACTACAGCGTACTGCCGCAACGGGTACGGGTAACGCAGTCGCTGACGGTCGCGGCGGACGCCGTGCCCGCGGGCGAAACCGTGCGAGCGTGGATTCCCTTGCCGCGCGCCCTGCCGGGACAACAGGAGGATATCCGGTTCATTGCCAGTGAGCCGCCGGCACATGAGATTGCGCCCGAGTCGGTCATGCAGCGCACCGTTTACCTGGAAAAGCCGGCGGAGGCCGGGCGGCCGACCGCTTTCTCGATCAACTACGAACTGACGATCTTCGGGCAATACCACGCGGTCGATGCCGGGAAGGTCAAGCCTGCAAAGATCACCGCGGAACTCGCGCCGTTCGTGGCCGAGCGTCCGCCGCACATCCTGTTCACCGAGTCGATGCGGCTGCTGTCGGAACAGATCGTGGGCAGCGAGACGAACCCTTGGCGCATCGCGCAAAAACTTTATGCCGCCATCGACAGGATTCCATGGGCCGGCGCACGCGAATACTCGACCATCACGAATATCAGCGATTACGCGCTGCACGCCGGTCATGCCGATTGCGGTCAGCAGACGCTGCTCCTGATGACCCTGCTGCGGATGAACGGAATACCGGCGCGCTGGCAGTCGGGAATGGTGTATGCCGCCGGCGAGTACGGCGACTACTGGAACCTGCACGACTGGGGCTGGCTTTACATCGAACCGTACGGATGGATGCCGATGGACGTGACCTTCGGCCGCTTCGAAGAAACGGAGGATCTGGAGTGGTTTTACCTGGGCGGACTGGATGCCTACCGCATCGCGTTCAACGACGATTTCGGCACCCGGTTCTATCCCGCGAAGCAACATTTTCGTTCCGAAACCGTCGACTCGCAGCGAGGAGAGGTCGAGTGGAAAGGCGGCAATCTGTATTTCGACCAGTGGGACTACGAGTTCGAAGCGGACCTTGTACCCGAATCGCCGATGACCACAGACCAATCGACCCCGCATCAGCCGACCACGCATCAGTCGGCCTTCGCAAAAAAAACCTGACATTTCCCGGAGGGGGACATGAACAACAAGACACTGCAACGACTCGCACTTTCCATCGGTATTGCGTTTTCCGTGACGCTTTGCCTCGCGCCGCTGGCGCCGCTGGCCATGGCACAGTCGCAGGACGGCGCGGTGGCCGGACAGACCGAGCCCGGAGCAGAGGTCACCGTGCGCAGTCCGGGGACCGGCTTCAGCCGCACCGTCACCGCCGGCGATGACGGCAGTTTTCGCTTTCCGTTTCTTCCGGTAGGCAGTTACAGCCTCGACGCAAACAAGGATGGTGAAGCCATAGCCTCGGACATCCCGCTCACGGTCAATCTCGGCAAGACGACCCTGGTCGATGCCGGCGCAATCGACCAGATCACGGTCGTTGCATCGCGCACCATCAATGCGATCGACGTGACCTCGACCGAATCCGCAACGAACCTGACTAAACAGGAACTGGCCCGCCTGCCGGTCGATCGCGACCTCCTGTCGGTGGCGCAACTCGCGTCCGGCGTGAACAGGGGGGAATTCGAAGGGGTCTCGTTCGGCGGCTCCTCCGTGGCCGAGAACGCCGTCTACATCAACGGCCTGAACGTCACTGACTTTTACAGGCGCATCGGCTTCTCGTCGGTGCCGTACGCGTTTTACGAGGAGTTTCAGGTCAAGACCGGCGGCTATTCTGTGGAATTCGGCCGCACCACCGGCGGCGTGATCAATGCCGTCACCCGCTCCGGCAGCAACGAATTCGAATATGGCGTGGAAGCCGTTTGGGAACCCGCGTTCCTGCAGGGCGATGGCGACGATCACTACGACGCCGACGGCAACCCGGTGTACATCGCGAGCCACGACGAGTTCGACAATCAGTCCCTGAATCTCTACGCAGGAGGTCCGATCCTGCGTGATCGCCTGTTCTTCTTCGCCATGTACGAGGTCCGCAATAACGAGCCGACCAACACCAATAACGAAGGCAGTCTTCTGGACGAAGAGCAATCCGATGACGGATTCTGGGGCGCCAAGATCGACTGGCAGGTCAACGACAACAATCTGCTGGAATTCCTGGCCTTCTCCGACGAAAACTCGGCTGCAACCGACGTCTATCAGTTCGATATTGCAAGCGGCGCCCGCGGCGACTTCCAGAATACGGAGTTCCTCGACGACGGCGGCCTCAACTGGTCGACGACCTACACCGGCTATCTGACCGATTCGCTGTCGATGCGGGCAATGTACGGCCAAACCGAACGCGAATCGGCGCAGTACACACCCAACGACATCGACTGCAATCGCATTCGTGACTTCCGCACGGTCGGTGACGGCGATATCGGCTGCACCTCCAGTTCTTCAGTAATCGCGCGCGTGGACAACCGCGACCAGGCGAGACTGGATTTCCAATGGACGCTCGGCGACCACCGTGTGCGCTTCGGCGTGGACCACGAGGTCAACACTTCAGAGCACTCGCAGTTCTATCCGGGTCCGGATCGTCTGGTATACGAGATCAACGACACCACTCCCGGCGCGACCATCGAAAACGGCGGCGTGGTGCCTGCGGGGGTGACTGCGTACGTTCGCACTCGCACCAATGAGGTCGACGGCGAGTTCGAAACCACCGCCAGCGCCTATTACCTCGAGGACAGCTGGCAGATCACGGACACGCTGCTCCTCGATCTGGGACTGCGCATGGATTCGTTCGACAACAAGAATTCTGACGGCGACAGCTACATCAAGATCAATGACATGCTCGCTCCGCGCCTGGGATTTTCGTGGGACATGAATGGCGACGGGCGCAGCAAGGTGTTCGGCAACGTCGGCCGTTACTACCTGCCGGTTGCCAACGTCATCAACATCAAGCAGGCAGGCGGCTTTGCGGATGTGCGGACCTTTTACGTCTTCGAGGGCCTCGAGGACTTCGAGTACAACGGCACCACCTACCAGCGTCCGATCCTCGGCGCGCAGATCGGTGACGTCGACGATTCGCAGGGCGACGGCAGCGTGGGTGATCTTCGCGGCGAAGTCGATGCAGACATGGATCCTGTGTACCAGGACGAGATCATTCTCGGTTACCAGTCCATGCTCGGGGACCGCTGGTCGTGGGGCGTCCGGGGCATTTACCGCGAGCTCAATAACGCCATCGACGACATGGAGCTTACGTCGAACGGCATCGTGTGCGGCGACGATACGGGTTACGTCAACTGGGTCATGGGAAACCCTGGCGAGCCCACCACGGTCTTCACTGACACCGACTGCGACGGCGTATCCGACGCGTTTATCACCATCGACACCTCGCAAGCGGGTTGGGGAATGTACGACGACGCCGGCAATTACGTCGGCGAGGTGGGATATCCCGAGGCCGAGCGCACGTACAAGGCGCTGGAGTTCGTGCTGGATCGCGAGTGGGACGAGAGCTGGGCGTTCAATGCGTCCTATACCCTTGCCTACAGCGAAGGCAACGCCGAGGGTCCGGTCAATTCGGACACCAATTTCTCGGATACCGGCCGTACCGAAAACTTCGACAATCCGTGGGTCAACTATCGCGGTGACGGCTACCTGCCCAACGATCGCCGCCACCAGATCAAGCTTCGCGGCGCCTATGGCATTAACGAGAACTGGGAGGTCGGCGGCAGCCTCAGCGCGCAGTCCGGCGGACCCATCAATGCCTTCGGCGTCGGCAACCCGTTCGATGGCGAGAATTATCACAGCTACTTCGTTTGCGTAACCAATTGCACCTCGCCGATCCTGTCGGAACGGGAGTACGAGCACAGGCCGCGCGCATCGGGCGGCAGGCTGCCGTGGCATTACGACCTGGGCCTCAGCCTGACATATCTGAAGTCGTTCAATGACGTCGACCTGCGGGCGAAGTTCGCGGTCTACAACGTGCTGAACCAGCAACGCACGTTGCAAGTCGACGACGAGTTCGAGTCGGACATCGGGTTCATCAATCCCGGGTACCTGCAGGGCACGGCCTACCAGGCGCCACGCTTTGCGCAGTTCCTGGTGACAGTCGACTTCTGACGCACACCCTTGGCGGCCCGCTATCGTTGACGGTAGCGGGTCGTCGATCCGCAAGCCGATTTCAGCTTCGACTACGAGGATCTCGCGTTCACGCGAGAACGCGATTGTGAGTGAGTCCTCGCACCCTTCCAGATACAGCTGACACCGCCGCTTTACCGAATCGCCTCGCAGCGTTCTTGTGAAAGGGCTCCGTCCCGCGCGCGACTTCTATAAGATACGCCGCCTCGTCCATTGACCAGGAGGCGGCGTGCGCGGCGAAAATTTGCGAGGTATAGGCCTGATGCTGCTTGCCATGGCCGCGCTGTCCGTCATGGACGCGGCCATGAAGCAGCTTACGGACCATTACTCGTCGATTCAGGTTGCCGCATTGCGCGGCCTGGTGTCGCTGCCGTTCGTAATCGTCTGGGTATACTGGAGCGAACGCAGCTTCGCGACGCTGCTCCGCGTGCGCTGGCGCTGGCATCTCGCGCGCGGCGTGCTGGCCGTGCTCATGCTGACGAGTTTCATATACGCGATCAGCGACATGCCGTTGTCAGAGGCCTACACGCTGTTCTTCATAGCGCCGATCATGATCACGGCGTTGTCCGTTTTGCTCCTGAAAGAGTCGGTGGACCGGCGACGCTGGCTTGCGGTCCTTGCCGGCTTCGGCGGCGTCCTGATCGTGTTGCGGCCGGGATTTGTTGCGGTGAGCCTGACGACCATTGCCGTGCTCGTCGGCGCAATCTGCTACGCCTTGAACGCCATCAGCGTTCGAATTCTCGGGCGCACCGATTCCACGGGAGCCATGTCTTTCTGGTTCGTAACGATGGTCGCGATCGGCGCAGGGTTGCTGGCGCTGCCGGATTGGCAGCCTCTCCGGTTGGCGGACACCAGCTGGCTGATCACGATGGGCGTCACCGGCGCGCTCGGCCAGGTGTTGATTACCGAAGCGTTCAAATGCGCGCCGGTTTCCGTGATCGCGCCGTTCGAGTATTCGACGTTGTTCTGGGGTGTGCTGCTCGATCTGATATTCTGGGGCGACCTGCCGGAGCCGATCGTGTTCGTTGGCGCGGCGGTGATCGTGGGCAGCGGCCTTTACCTGATCCAGCGCGAGCGCAAGCCGCCGCTGATCATCCCGCCGTAGCGGGTGACCGGCGTGACACGCTTGTTCCATATAACATAAGTGCCGGCTCCGCCCCGGTCGCGGCGGGGCGATACCCCGGCGCCCGCACCGGCAAAGTACCCGCCGTACGCTGGACAATTGGTAAAAATTACAAACTGTTGTGTTGAGCTTATGGAGCCGGGAGCCATTAGTGATTCCGGCCCGACAGTCAGTACACTGTAGAATGTAATTCGGTCAATCCTCGAAATAGCAAACGAATGCCGGGAGAATCAAGGACAGTGAATCGCAGCCAGAACGCCGCAGCGGACGCGCCGCGGCGGACGCGGACATGGGTCAAGGTGCGGTCGATCGCCTGTGCGATCGGCCTCCTCTCCGTATTGATCGCCGCGACACCGATGGCGAACGCACAGGTCACGGTATCGGTTGCCGCGTCGGATGCGGAAGCGAGCGAAACTCCGCCAGGCAACGGTCAGTTTACCGTCACTCGCGAAGGCGGGAGTCCATTCCCGGTTACCGTAACTTATGAGGTCTTCGGCACCGCTACGGCCGGCGCGGATTATGCTGCACTGAGTGGCAGTGTAACGCTCGGTTTCGTCGCGCCAAATGCAACCATTACCGTCAACGTTCCGGCAAGCGACGGATTGTTCGAAGGTGACGAATTCGTCTCCATCCGGCTGCTCGAGAGCGGCAGTGTCACAGTAACGAACGACACTGCAACCGTCGACATCCGCGATACAGCGCATTCCGTGACAGCGACGACCGGTTCGAATGCTACCGAGGGTCCGGTTACCCCTGGGCAGATACTCGTGTCGCTGGGCGGGCAGAACCAATCGGGAAGTGCCGTCCTTGTGGACTATACCGTTGACGGCTCGGCGAGCCCGGGCACGGACTATGCAACGCTCAATGGGGTCGCATCCATTCCCGTCGGCTCGAGCGATGCGTCGATCGCCGTGACGCCGATTGCGGACGACCTTATCGAGGGTGACGAAACCGTCGAAGTCACGCTGACGGCATCGAGCGATGCCCGCGCGCCCATCGGCGATCCGCCTACTGCCAGCGTAACGATTACAGACGACGACGCTGCGGGCGACGACGATGACGATGGGCTCAGCAACCTCGATGAATGTCCGGACCAGACTCAGTGCCGTGACACGGACGAGGATGGGATACCCGACTACCAGGATCCGGACGATGACGGCGATGGGGTGCCCACCGCGAGTGAGAACCCGCCGGACCAGGATACCAATTCCGACAGCCTTCCCGATTATCTGGACAACAATGACGATGGCGACGGGCGATTGACTCGCGACGAGGATGCCGACGCAGACGGTGACGGCAACCCGGCGACGGACCCGACCGACCTGGATGACGACAACATTCCCGACTACCTGGACCCGCACGATCAGGGCGGTCCAACCGGTGACCTCGACGGCGACGGCCTGACCAACGAGCGCGAAGCCGAACTCGGGACCGACCCGGAGAATCCCGATACCGACGGGGACGGCGTCGGCGACGGCGATGAAGATGCAGCCGGCACGGACCCGCTGGACAACCTGTCGTTCGAGGACGCGGACGGCGACCTGGTACCCGATGCGATCGAGGTCGCCGACGGCACGGATCCGAACAATCCGGCGAGCTTTGTCGACAGCGATGGCGGCGGCACGGCCGACCACATCGAGACCGTCACTTATGCGAACTTCGGAATTACGGCGACCGATACACTCGATCACAATGACGACCAGCGCGATTTCGACGGTGACGGTTTGCCGGATCGACTGGAAATCTCGATCGGCTCCGAGCCCTCCTCGAGCGACTCTCCAACCGCCGACGGCGCAGGCGACGACACGGGCAACGGCATTCCCAATGCGGTGGAAGCATACCTGGCCGGTCTCGGAATCGTTTCGGTCACGGCGAGCAGCGATTTCGATCGCGACGGTTACCCGGATGCCGCGGAAGTTCTGCTCGCGCTGAACCCGTTGAGCGCGACCGCCAGCGATAGCGACGGCGACGGAGTACCGAACGTCATCGAACTGCTGGCGGGTCTCGACATAAATGCTGCGACCGATTCAGACGCGGACGGTGTTCCCGATGCACGTGAGATCGCTCTGAATGCGGATCCGCTGGACGCCAATTCGCCGGTGGTGAACGGCGCGCTGGACGATGACGGCGACGGGGTCAGCAATGCGATCGAACATGCGTTGCAAGTCCTCGGCGCAACGACCGACACCGATGAGAACAGTGACACTGACGGTGACAGCGTCGGCGACGCCGATGAAATTCGCGCCGGTACCGATCCGTTTCACGGCGAGCAACCCGTGCCGTGGATCGAACTGATGCAGGCCGGTATTGGACCGGTCAATGCGCTGAGTTCAGCGGGTGGTGCGGCCACGGCAACCGCCGTCATCGGCGGGCATCAGAGCGGAACGCTGGTCTACGACTGGAGCGATACCGATAACGCCGTGCTTGCGGTCGTGTCGGGTTCACAAACGAGCAAGGCACTGGCGTTCTCCCCCGCAACGCTCCCGGCGGGCGCATATAACGTGGTGCTGCGTGTCGAGCGAACGATAGGCGACTTCGTTTCGCCCGCCTCTGTTGTCGATTTCACGCTGAACGTTCTGGCCGATGCGCCGGCAGCCGATATTGCCGATGCCGACAACGACGGTGTGCCGGATACCGTTGACGACAGTGACGCTCGCCTCGGATTCGCAAACGCGTTGCAGGCGCAGTCGGCGGCGCCGATTCAGGCAAACGCGGGTGTGCGGCTGCAAGTCGGGAGTACCGCGCGTACGGCGCAGGCAGGCTCGGCACGAGTGACCCGCGACCATATCGCCGCTGCGGGCGACGGCCAGGGAGGCAGCGTCGGCAACAGCGAGGACGAGTACGACTACCTGAGCGGCATTTACGATTTCGAAGTCACCAACTTGCCTGAGGCCGGCGCTCTTGTTCAAATCGTGATTCCGCAAGCCACGGCCATCGGCGAGTTTCCGGAATACCGAAAATATCTGCCTGGCCCCGGTTGGAGAGATTTCGTGGTAGATGCAAACAACCTGATCGAATCGGCGCCCGGCAGCAGTTCAGCGTGCCCGGAACCCGGTGATGCCGCCTTTCAACCCGGATTGACGCCGGGTCACTTCTGCGTGCAACTCAGCATCGAAGACGGCGGACCGAATGACGGGGATGCCGCGGAAGGGCCGAACGGTATCATCAAGGACCCGGGCGGCGTCGGCACGCCGAAAGGCCAGGTCAGCGTAGGCCAGGGCGGCGGCAACATCGGTCCGGTCGCGCTGATCATGCTGGGGCTTTTTGCAGTTTCGGCCGCTCATCGAAGGCGACGCAGACCCTCCGGCGGCACGATGTCTTTGACGGCGATCGGCCTGATACTCGGCTGTTACTGCCTTCTGGCGGTCCCGCCGACCGCGCACGCAGATGCGTTCGTCGGCGCCGGCGGCGGGATGTCTCTTCTGGATCCGGATACGGCGGCAACGCCGTTCTCGGTCGAAGACGATCAGGACCTGGGCATTAAAATCTTCGGCGGCGTCGACCTGACTACGATCAGCCGCAATCTGTCTGTCGAGGCCTTCTGGGCCGATCTCGGCCAGGCAACATTGAACGGCAACGGCAAGATCGACTACAGCCTCTTCGGTGCGGGCGTGAGTTACGGTATCGGCAGCGTCAGGGCACCGCGCTTGTCCGGTTTCGTCGAAGCCGGCATAGCACGCCTCGACGCCAGCGCCAACGTGCCGTTGATCCAGGAAGACGACACACTGATGTTCTTCGGCATCGCCGGCAGCTTTGCCATTCGCCGGCATTTGTTCCTGCAACTGGAGTACGAGTACTTCGCCGAAGACGCGCAGTTCCTGTCGCTCAGCATCGTCAAGCGTTTCCGCTGGAATACCTCGGACGCGCGCACCATGCCATTGCCGGACCGGTAACCCGTTTGAGTTGCCGGGCGCCCGGGTTTCATTCACCCGACGGCGCTGCTGGCATAATACGCGGCATGTCCACCGAGACCTGGGAACTCCTGAGTTACATCGTTACCGTGGTTGGCCTGCCACTGGCGATCGTTGTTTTTCTCTACGAGAAACGCCAGGAACGGGGCAACGAAGAGGAAGAGGTTTACGAGCTTCTGGCGGGCAGCTACCAGGACTTCCTGAAGATTGCCCTGGAAAATCCCGACCTGCGCCTGCTGTCCCAGTCGCGCACCGAGGACCTGTCTGCCGAACAGCAGGAGCGCATGCGCGCGATTTTCGGCTTGCTGATTGCATTGTTCGAACGCGCCTACCTGGTGCTGTACGAAAGGGACCTGAAGGGCAAACAGGCGCGGCGCTGGCGTTCCTGGGAGGACTTCATGCAGGAATGGTGTGCGCGGGATGACTTCCTGGAAGCCATGCCCGATCTGTTGCACGGAGAAGACCCGGAGTTTGCCGCGTACCTGCAGAAGCTTGCGGATGCGGCCGCCAGGACGTGACCCACCACGTTCCTGCGCGGCGTTCCACCGGCCGCTTGCAAACCCTGGAGGTCTTTCAGTCGCTGTGGGCAATGGAACTGCGTCATCCGCATAAAGCGGAACGCTCGCCGGAAGAAAATTTCTCGATGGTTGCCGATGCCGGTTACGCCGGGATCTGTCTCGATCCGGCCATCGGCGAAATCGAAGACACCGCAAAGTTGCAGCCGTTGTTCCGGCGTCACGGCCTGAAATGCATGATGAATGTGTTCCCGGCGAAGCTCGACGAACTCAGGCCGTTGCTCGAGCTGGCGCAGGAAATGAACGCCTGTCTCGTGAACGTCATCGGCGGCGTGATGCCGGTTGCCGTCGCCGATGCGATACCCGTCGTGCGGCGCTGGCTCCGCGATGCCGACGATTTCGCGATGCCCGTGCTGTTCGAGACCCATCGTGACGGGTTGCTCAACGATCTTTTCTACACGTTGCAGCTGATCGACGCCGTCCCGGAAATGCGCTTGTGCGCCGATCTTTCACACTTTGTCGTGGACCGCGAACTGCGCCTGCCGTTGCGGGCGGTCGATCGCGCGTATTTCGAACGGATCCTCGACCGATCGGACTGTTTTCAGGGCAGAATCGCAAGCCGCGAACAAATACAGGTGCCGATCGATTTTCCGCAGCATGAGATGTGGGCCGAGTTGTTCAAAGGCTGGTGGAAGGACGGTATGCGCCGCTGGCGCATGCGCAATGACAATGACGCCACGCTTGTCTTTCTCTGCGAACTCGGCCCGCCCGGCTACGCGATCACGGACAGGAGCGGCGTAGAGCTTTCGGACCGCTGGCAGGAAGCCGGCACTATCCGCGGCTGGGTCGAGTCGATCTGGCAGGAATTGCAGTCGGAGGAAAAGCTTGCGGGGCCGGACCTAAGCAGCTGAGGATCGCCTTAACGACGGATGTGCTCACCCCGGCTCTCCAGAAAGTCGTCCCCGTCCGCAGGCACGCACGCAGCCCGTTGCCACGTTCTATTGAAGCTGCTCCAGCCACGCTTGCAGACTCATCAATCTGCCAGAGGCTATGTGGCTGCGCAACGCTTCAACCGAATCCGTCCTGGCGTCACCATAGGTAGCCAGCAGAGCGTCCGGGTTCATATGTACAACGTCTGTAAAGAGAAAGGCGTTCTGTCGGCGACGCTCACAAGCAGCCTTGAGACGTGCCGCGTCGAATTCGTTGGTAATTAATGTGTATCCAAAATCTCGTCCCCCTGATTCGAGACGCGCATAAGCTTCAAAATCGCTGTGGAACTGTTCCTCTCGGTCGGCTCGAATGCTCCACTTTGAGCTGATCAGAGTTCGTTCCCCTCCTCGAATCAGAGCGAGGTCAACCTTCTTCGCTTTCTCGTTTTGCGGTGGCGGGCGGAAACCTGGAAGGTCGTGCAAGGGCGACCGGATTAGAAGATCGATGTCTCCGAAAGATGGCAGTCTCCTGACAACGGCGGCGATAACATCCTCAAAATCCTCTCCTACGAGATTGCGTCGCTTGTTCTCCTGGGTCATATAGGTCGATATTCGTCGCGTGAGTTTCCGAAACTCTTCCTCTGGCGGTTCCTCGCTCATCCATCTGCCTAGCGCGTCCTTAATAATGGCAACCAACTCAGCGTCCTCGCCCGGCTGAGGAAACTCCAGTCCCTCATACGGTGCCCGTTGCTGCTCGTAAGCCGCTGCACGGGCCACAAGAGCTCTATTGGCCAAGTCCTTGACAGCTTCCCGAAATAACCAATCGATGTTTTCGCCCAACGCGCTTGGGCGCACTTCGAGTGCATTCGAAACCCATTGATGAAATGCGAGAGATCGTGCGTACCATGCACGGCCAGGCTGAGCCTTGTCGGATTCGTAGCAATGCGCGAGCGAGGTTGTGCGGTCGATCCATAGCAACAAGCGGTATACGTGCTGCCACGCATCCACTGGAGTAATGTTTTGGTGGCCGTCGAAGTAGCGCGCGAGTAAACGTGAACGGTTTTCTGCTCCGAACGCCCTGGCTACCGCCGCCCGACTGGCCTCAGGCGCGCCGCGATCGCTTTCCGACATACTCAATCACCAACCCGCTACAACGCCAGACTTCGGTTGAGTCCGCCAAGGCGATCTGCAAGTGCCATTTTGCACTGATCGGACGATTCGATGAGGATTGCTTTGCGCCCGAGGTCCAGAGCCACTTCGCCGGTGGTGCCGCTTCCCGCAAAAGGATCGAGGATCGTGTCTCCAGGCCGTGAAGTCGGCAGGATCATCTGGCGCACCAGTGCACGTGGCCACATCGCAACGTGTCGATACGGTGATGCTTCAGAGTTGATGCGCCAAAGACTATCGGGTTCATCCGTTTCGTCCGTCTCCCATACCGAGCCCGCGTTGGTCATATCTCCCCTGCGTTGGCTTGACCGAGCCGGGACGTCGATGGCGGTTCTATCGAAGTAGTAATTGGGCTGTTTCGAGAAGAGAAACAGAAATTCGTAGTTGCGCGAAGGGCGATCCCGGGTCGGTTCGGGCATGGCATTCCCTTCCGCTTCGAGTGTTTCAAGCTTCACCAGGGATTTAGCCCAGATCGCCGTACGACGGCAAATCCACTGCGGCCCTGTTCCCGCGCCAACGAAAGCCCGAAAGGCGGGGTCAGTCATCGCCAAATGAAAACGGAATGGCACTCCCATTTCCGACTTGTGCCCAACACCCGGGATGTAGTGCTTGAAGAACTCCGGTTGCTGCCGCAAAGATTCAGCGTAACCTCGGCCGCCTGCCGCGAAACGGCCGTCAGAACCATCAGGGGCGTTAGTGGTTCCCCTCTTCCCCTGCCTGTTGTTATACGTATCCGCGAGATTTACCCATAGGCAACCATCGTCGCGCAGAACCGGCCAGACTTCATCAAAGACTTGGACGAGGTGACGGACGAAATCGTTGGGATGTGGTTCATGGCCCAACTCTCCCGTCCAACCGTCCGGCCAGGTTGCAGACGTGCCATAGCGGCGAAGGAGATAAAACGGTGGTGACGTCAGTGCGACCTGAATCGTTCTATTCGTTAACGTTCGCAGCCCCGATATCGCGTCGGCATAAAGAATCTGGAGCGAGTCGTCGTGAGCCGTGTCCATGTAGTCGAGCGTCCCCTGTGGGTGAACTGTTGCGGGCAGTATACGGACACGGTACTACGATGGGTACAGTCTCGAAAGCCACAATTGCAAGAGGAATACACACGCGAAGTCGACGTTTCCGCAGAAAATGTTTGCAAGTCCGGATCACAGCGTCTTATTGTCGCTCACTTTTCTGGCTCGGCGGAATCGGGCAACGCATTCCAGTTAATGACCGCGTTCCACACCAGGCGAAAGTCGCCCCGGTTCATGTCGCGGTGTATGCCGTTGAAGTTATAGCTTACGACGTGTCCCTCGCCGATCGGTGTATCGAGGATGGCGGGGTGTCCGGCCAGCTCGCTCTCGCCATGCATGCCGCCGCTGACAACCATGTCGCCTTCACCACCCCAGCTCAGAACGACACGGCGCTCATCGAGCGAGCCCGTGAGGCATGACGTGCAATACGCCATGGTCAACCACTGTCGCGGCGTGTCGTACACCGGGAGGTTGGTGCGAAACACCGCAGTCTCCCGGCCGTATCCGTAGGCGACGGGGTGATCGGGCCGTTCGAACGTCGCACGCAATTCCGCGCCCGGCGTGAAAACTTCGCTTGCACGTGCGCGCGGTACGCCCCTGACCAGTCCGCCCTCCAGTGCCAGCGTCGTGCCCGCGCCGAGCGTCAGCAGCACACCGCCTGACTCGACGAACTGCTGAATTTCAGCAAGCCCGGCAAACCCGGGGCCGCCTGTGATGTCATCGGACGCGACCGGAAGCCCAAGGCTCGGAAATTCCGGTGAACGGCGAAACGCCATGGGGCCATCGGTCGCTGCAATGCCGTGAACCTGGCCCGCAAGATCGAGGCGTGAGAACGGACCGTAGACGATGACGTCCACCTTGTCTTTCAGGCCGCCGGCGCGCAGGTCCTCGTCCCTTAAATAAGTGTAGGGCACGCCCTGGCGATCGAGAACATAGCGAATCCAGCCCATCATGTCGGTGTCCGCCCACGGCACCCACAGGCCAAGTCGCGGAATCAGCGCTTCGTGGCGTGGCACGTCCGGCGCTTTGCCGACGGACCGGAAGTCGAGAGCCAGGTCGTGACTCGAGGCTGAAACGGCTTCGCGCAAATCGGACGACGATTGCTCGCCTTCGGCCGAAACGATCCACGAGCCTCGCGGATAATCGATTCTCCCCTGCGTGAACTCGCGCTCCGCAATCTCCACCGTGAAGTCGGCGAGCCTGAACCTTGCCACCAGCAGGGACTCCTGTCCGTGGTCGCTCAGCAGGTACATCGGGCCACGACCGTCGACGCTGCCGTGTGGAGCGACGTCCTCCGTGCCGAGCGGTTCGCTTGCCGCCGACCGGATCCGCGGGTCTTCGATCCGCACGGCAGTGACATCGAACCCGACAGGATAGGCCCACGACACGTCGTCGTATGGAAGTTGCTCGTAGTTGTCGGGAAAGTGCTGCGGCTCCAGCACATCCAGCGCATAGTTCCGATATGGCTGGTCCATCCTGACGAGGTAGTCACCGCGCTCGAATTCTCCCTCTGCCACCGATACGTCGGCGGACAGAGTTCCGACCTCGATATGCTGGTCGCGCAGTCGATTCACCATTTGCGCGACCCGCAAGCGATCGGATTGCCGGGCGGGAATGACGAAGGCATAAGGCTTTTCCTCGGCGCCCTTACGCCATGAGTTGTAGCCGGTGCGGTAAAAATCCCGCAGCATCTCCTTTGCATGTTTGGCCGACCAGTCGAGTATCGCCAGAGCGGCTGTCTGCTGGTAGTTCACGTTGTCGCGCATCGACCAGCGAAACGTTGCGTCCGGCGGCCAGGGCCGGTACCACTCGCGGGACAGGCTGTCCGGATCCAGTTGTCGAACGACCGTTTCTGCCGTCGCATTGCCGAACGTTTCGTAGCCGCGCCCGATGGCGTTGTGATTGATGGCTACCGAATCGAGATAGTGGTGGCCGAAGCCCTCGCCGAAATTCCAGGTCCAGACGCCCGGCATCCCCATCGAGTTCATCGTGGTCATCTCATGGAAGCTCATTTCCAGCCAGCGCGAGGTCACGATGGGGTCCATGTGAGGATTGTAGGGTCCGGTGCCGTTCCAGCTCAGCAGCAACGGAATGGCTTCGTGCAGATCGTGCACGACGGTCGGGTGGTAATCGAAAAACATCTTGTGCACCGCGCGCGTCGCGGCGAATGCTTTCTGGTGCGCGTCGCGATTGATGTCGACGAAGACGTAGCGGCTCCAGTAAGGCGGGCTTTGACGCGGCAACGCATCGTAATCGGTCCGGCCCTTCAGGTACTGGTAGAACCAGTCGGTTACCTTGTCGCGCCCGTCGGGCTCCGACACCGGGTTGATCAGGACCAGCACGTTCTCGCGAATGGCCTTGATCATCGGCTGCTCGGACACGGCCAGTCGATACGCGAGTTCCATGCACATCTCGCCGCTGCCGGTCTCGTCGGCGTGCAGGTTGCAGTTGAAATAATAGGCCGCACGGGCCGAGGCGATAATCTCGTCCGCCTCTGCGGGACTGGTCTGGCGAGGATCCGCAAGTGCAGCGGTGGCCGCCTTCAGCCGATCCAGCTCGCGGATACCTTGCTCATCGGCAATCGCGACCAGGACGATGTCCCGGCCTTCTTCAGAAACCCCGATGGTTTCGACGTGCGCCCGTGGAGAGTTTGCCGCGAGCTGCCGCACGTAATCGACAATTTTCGCCGAATGGGTCAGCTCTCCGGGCGCACCTGCGACATGACCGAGGAAGCGTGTCGGAGACGGGACGCTGTCCGACGCCGGCACATAAGCGACCCAGGGACTCAAGAAGCGCGGTTCGCTCGTGAACTCAGCGATAGCCTCGGCCGAACCCGCCTCGGACACGTCCGGTGACGGATCGACCGGCCCTTCGAGCGCGAACGCCGAGCCCGCCTTCAGAACGAGGAACAACAATGCCGCGCGCGCCATGGACAGTCCTTAATCTTACTGAACGTCGTTGCCGGGACTCCGGCCGGAAACAGGCGCGGAGCACTTCATTCTTCGATCGTCGCACTGTACCCAACGGCGCGATCATTTTGCGCTTCGATCCACATCATGCCCGCGCGCAGAATCGCGGCCGGCAGGCAGTCCACCGCCCGGTTTGTCCGGGTTGAGACAGGTTGCGGATAGAAATACGAATCATTCTCATATAGAGTTGCATTTGTCCAGACGCCAGGAATTCCGGCCTTCCGTTGCCGGGCATACAGGGGGTTTTTCAAATGCTTTCAGGGAAGTACGGCGCGCCTGCGGCGCACGCGACCTCACGCATTCGCAGCCTTGCCGGGGGATTGCTTGCTTTTGCCGTGACCGCGCTGCCGGCGCCTGCGCTCACCGACGACAGGCCAGCGCCGCTCGATGAAATCACGGTAACCGCCTCGCGACTGGGCACTGCCGTTCAGGAGTTGCCCGCATCGGTATCGCTGGTCGACGAAGAGGCCCTTGCGATTCAATTCGCACTCGATTCGGACGTGATGCGTGCACTGGACGTGACGGTGCCGGGACTCACCGTCAGCAACGGCGGCCGGACCGCGTGCAGCACTCACATCCGGGGGCGGCAGACGAGCTTTCAGATCAACGGCATTCCGGTGAACCAGGATTTGCGCGAGAGCAACTGCAACGCGATGTTCCAGGTGAGCCCGTTCGCACTCGAGCGGGTCGAGGTAGTACGCGGCGCAACCGCTGTATACGGTTCCGGCGCGCCCGGCGGCATCGTCAACCTGATCACACGCCGCGCGTCGTCCGCGGATCTCGAGCTGGATGCCGTCGCGCAGTTCAACTTCAATCCGGACCAGGTCTCGGACACCAAGCAGTACGACCTCTACGCGGGTGTCGGGCAGAAGCTGGCCTCGTGGGACTGGTACGGCGGGCTGGCCTACCAGGACGTCGGCGCCGCACAATCGCCCGCAGGCACATTCGTGCCGCGCGAGGAATACGCGAGCTGGGCGTTCAACGGGTCTGCGGGGCTTGCGGTCGGAGCCATCGGCCAGCTCAGGATGACAGGCACCTTCTATCGGGAAGACCGCGGACGCGAGTACGCCGTCGATTTCGGCGTGGTCGATCCGGACGGGTACTCACCGGTCGTCCCCATCGAGGACAACCCGTTCAAGTCCGAAGGCTACGATCAGCTCCATTCGATTCTCGTTTCCTACGACCTCGAACGCTTTCTCGGGCACCGACTGAATGTTGCTGGCTATTACCAGGGTCAGACCTATATCCAGCGCGCGAACTTTTTCGATTCTTCGTTCGGCAACGATTTTTTCGACAGCGACACCGACAACGAGCGATTCGGCTTCCGCTCGACGCTGGCGCGTGGCTTCGACATCGACCGGAGCGTCCTCGACTTTCAGTACGGCTTCGATTTTGTCAGCAATCGCTTCTACCGGCCGCAGGTCGATCCGTCCGCCGGCGGTGAGGTGATTGGATTTATTTCGCCGGAGATCTCGCTCGGCACCTACAGTGCCTTCGCGCAGGGCAACATCGCGTTCGGGCGAGTTCGCCTGACCGGCGGCGCCCGCTTCGAGACCTACCGCGGCGAGGTCGGCAGCGAGGACTACGATCCCCTGCTTCCTGGCGCGGCCGTCCCGGGCGATATCGATGACAGCGACCTGACGCTCTACAACGTGGGTCTGGTATTCGACCTGGCGCCGGAGGTCCAGATATACGGCGGTTTCAGCCAGGGCGCGGAACTTTCCGAGCTGGGCCGCGCGGCCCGCGGCATCAACGATCCCGGGCGCATCAGCCCGGAGCCCGCGACTTCGGACCAGCTGGAAATCGGCACGCGCGGCCGGAGCGCATCACTCGATTGGTCGGCGGCCGCTTTCTACTCGGAGTCGGACCGGGCCTCGTTATTGCAGAACGACCCGAGCTGCGCGGGAGAGCCCTTCTGTCCGCTGATTCCCCTGCGGGCGGCGCAGGAGTTCTGGGGTATCGAGGCGACGGCCGACTGGAACGCCAACGAGCGCCTTACGCTCGGCGGCCTCGTGACATACCAGCGCGGCGAAATCTTCGACGAGGATCTCGGCCGGTTCGTCGAGTACAGCACCGACGTGCTTTCGCCGTTGCGCATCACGGGCTACGTGGAGTACGCACCCTTGCCGGAGTGGCGCAACCGGCTGCAGGCGACCTACTTCGGCGAGGCGGACTACTACACCCCCGCCGAGGAGGATCTGGGTTTCGTCAACACCGACAGCGTATTCCTGGCCGACCTGGTGTCGAGCTATGAGCTGGGGCCGGGCGAAATCACGCTCAGCATCTCCAACCTGTTCGACAAAACCTACGTCAACGTCACCAACCAGGGCAGCCTCTTCTACTATCGCGCCGAGGGCCGCGACATCACGCTCGGTTATCGCGTCCACCGCTGACGCGTTGACGGACGAAGCATGAGCCGGCGGAAGTGGTTCGTGGCGCACGGCTGGATCGGTCTGACTGCCGGCCTCATGCTCTTCGTCATCTGCTGGTCCGGCAGCGTCGCCGTTTTCTCCAGCGAGATCGACTGGTTACTCAACCCCCGCATGCGCGTGACGGCGACGTTGAGCGAGCCGCCATGGACCGGGATCAGGCAGGAAGCCGTGAAAACTTTTCCGCACGCGCGCGTGCTTCAGATCAGCCGTCCGCTTTATGAGCGATTCCCTGTGGAGGTGATTCTGCTGCGACCGGGCGAGCGCATGTGGCGTATCTATGCGGACCCGGCGAGCGGACGCATCCTCGACGACACAAGCTACTTCAACGTGCAGCGATTCTTCCGCAGCTTCCACATGAACCTCTTCTTCATCAGCGAGGACTTCGACCTGGGTTACTGGGGATTTCGTCTGGTCGAATCCTTCGGCTTCGCGTTGCTCGCCTCGATGGTGACGAGCCTGGTCTTTTACCGGCGCTGGTGGCAACGCTTTTTCAAGCTCGAGAGGCGCAGGGGAAGGCGCATCTTCTGGAGCGACCTGCACAAGCTCACCGGCCTGTGGAGTCTCTGGTTCGTGCCGCTGATCGCGGTGACCGGCGTCTGGTACCTGGTCGAAGAATTCGTCCCCGGTTCGCCCGGGCCACCGGCTACGCCCGATGCGTCCGAAAGCACGGGCCGCGCGCCAATGCTCGAGGACATGGTAGAGGCTGCGCGCGGAGCGATTCCCGATTTTCACGTGTCGCGCGTCTGGCTCGGCGAAGAGGACTCCGGACTTGTGGAAGTGTATGGATACGACGGGGCGCTGCTGGTGCGGGACCGCGCGAGCAAGGTCTGGATCGATCCGCGCGACGCGTCCGTCGTTCGCGTGCAGCGTACCGCCGATCTCACAGCGCTGCAGCGCTGGATCGACACCGCGGACCCCGTTCACTTCGGCAATTTCGGCGGCCTCTGGAGCAAGTCTGTGTGGTTCGTTTTCGGCCTGGCGCTGTCGGCCATGTCGCTTACGGGTGCGTATCTTCATGTGCAGCGTCAACGGCGCAAGCACGCGGAGACCGGGTATCGCGCGCCCGTGCTTGTCGCCTACGGGCTCACGACGCTGATTCTCGTGGTCGCGGCCGTTGGCGGCTGGTTCGAGATCCGTTCCTACGGGTTGCCGGTCGACGGTGCCGCCCGCTTCCCCGCGGTTGCGCTGCCGGTAACCGTTTTCGTCGGCAGCTGGGTCGCAAGCACGCTCGTTGCGCTCTTCCTGTGGGTGTGGAAGTTGCGCTGATGTCGGTGTGGACGCCTTTTTCAGTCCGACAGACGTCGTGAATCGGGCCCCGGCAGGGCCTTTTTCAAGGCCGACGCTGTTGCATCGCGGTAGTAAACGGCATCGCGAAAGTCTTTCTGTATTTCGACTTTGCCGAACGGTCGATAGAAGTTGAACAACACCGCGGCGACGTCATTTTCCGGATCCACCCAGAACAGCGTATTGGCGGCGCCGTCCCAGAAAAACTCGCCGACGGCCCCGGATGCTTCGGCCTGATCCCCCGGCGGTGCTACGCGTACGGCGAAGTCGATGCCGAAGCCGACCTGCCCTTTGTTGGGGAGCCAGGACTTGTCGGTCACCTCGGCCGGCATTGCGTCTGTGGCCATCAGCCTGATCGTTTCCGGCTGCAGGATACGCACGCCGTCGAACTCTCCGCCGTCAAGCAACATGCGCGCGAATTTCATGTAGTCATCGAGCGTCGAGGTCAGACCCCAGCTTCCTGGCGTCATCGGCCAGTCGCGAAAATTGAATGCAAGCGACTCGTCATCGGGCATGCGCATGAAGCTGCCGTCCGGGTGGCGCTCGTACAGCGCGCTGATACGGTCGCGCTGCTCCGGGCGCAGGGTGTACTGCGTCTCCGTCATCCCGAGTGGATCGAGCACGCGCTCCTGCAGCAGAACGTCGTACGGTTTGCCGCTCAGCACTTCAGCGAGGCGCGCCTGCACGTCGACCGACGGTCCGTAAAGCCAACGGGTGCCGGGGTCGAACAGCAGCGGCACGCTCGCAAGTTTCACTGAAAACTGCTCCAGAGTGTTTTCGACATTCGTCGGATTGACCTCGCGATAGCGGTCATTGACCCATGCGTCGTTGCCCTCGTCACCTGTACTGCCGCTCGCAAACCCCGCGGTGTGGCGAAGAATGTCCCGAACCGTCGGCGGTCTCCCGGGCGCCTCGAACCGCGGTTCGCCGTTGTCCTCACCGGCGTAAACCTTGATCCCGGTAAATTCCGGCAGATATTTCTCCAGCGGGTCGTCGAGTTTGAACAGTCTTTCCTCGTACAGCGTCATCAGGACGACGCCGGTGACCGGCTTGGTCATCGAGTAAATCTGCACCAGCGCATCCCGCCGCATCGGGCGTTCGGCTTCGCGATCGGCCATGCCGAACGCGCCGAAGTAGGCTTCGGCGCCGCCTTCATAAACCAGCGCCGAAACGCCGACCAGTTCGCCACGCTCGACGAAGCCGCTGAGGGCCGAATCGATCCTTGCAGGATCAATCAGTCCACGCGACGCCGTCTCTCGCGCCTCCTGGTGCACGTCCGCCTCCTCGTTGCCGCACGCGACCAGTGCGAGGAAGAACATGCTGACCATTATTTTTTTCATTCTTATGCCCTCTGTCCTGGTCGTTTCAGAGCATTGACTGATTATCGAGTTCGTTGGCTCGCTTATAGGCCTTGCGGTCGCCGATTCTCTCCCAGTAGCTCAAAAAGTCGGGGTGCTTTGGCAGCGTTCCGAATTGCATACCCCAGTCAATGTGCGAGCCTACGTAAACATCGGTTGCCGAGAAAGCATCGCCCGCGATAAACCGGTGCCTGGATACCGCCGCTGCCAGGGTATCGATGACCGATTGAAGGTTTCCGTATCCAATCAGTCCCTCCTTGTCGTCAGGAACGACGAAATTCAGTGCCTTATTCGATGCTGCCGCTTCCAGAGGGCCGGCGACAAAGAACAACCACCGATAGTAGTCCCCTCGTTCAGAAACGGGAGGCGCCAGGCCTGCTTTGGGAAAGGCGTCCGCGAGGTAGGCACAAATAGCGGCGGCCTCCGTTACGACCGTTCCGTTATGCACGACAGCAGGAACTTTCCCCATCGGATTTATCGACAGGTATTCCCCGGATTTCATCGACGGCCCAAATTCCACGACCTCCGTGCGATACGGAACGCCAACCTCTTCAAGCATCCACCGCGCAATTCGTCCGCGCGAACGAGGGTTCGTATAAAAAACCAGACTGTCTTGACTCATTGCCACTCCTCGAGGTTCGAGTCAGGGGGACTCGAGTTAGGGGACACTCGAGTTAGGGGACAGTGACCTTATCTCGAAGTTAAGGTCACTGTCCCCCTTAACAAAGGTCACTGTCCCCCTTAACAGGTCGGCCAGGGTCTCCCGGAGGGGGCCAAGGTAAGGCTCGAAGTGCCGCCACTGGTCCACGCCGCTCCGGTAGATCGGCTGTCTGACCTGCTCGGAACTCGGAGTACGGACGGAACGCCAGGCAGGCTCGATGCCGGGATGACATCGTCGCGTCGAGCTGCGGGAAAACTGTTCGTCAGGAGTATAGACCCAAGCTGGTTGATAAAAGAATGGGGGACCTGTGACGAATGCGATAACGGTATGGCCGCCTGTCGTTTGTGCGAAACTCGTGCTACACGCTCACGAACAAGGGGTTCCTGACCATGGGATTTGCACTTTCAGATTTGAAACTCGCGAGCTCGGCCTTCGAGCACCACAAAAGGATCCCGACGAAACATACCGGTGAGGGCGAAGACCTGTCGCCGCCGCTGTCCTGGTCGAACGCACCGGGCGGCACGCGATCCTTCGCGCTGATCTGTCACGACCCCGACGCCCCGCTCGTCGGCCCGGGAACTTACGGTTTCGTGCACTGGGTGTTATACGACATCCCCGCCTCGGTAACCCGGTTGCCCGAGGGCGTTCAAGACCATACGCCCGGCTTGAACAACTTCGATCGCCGCGGCTACGGCGGTCCCATGCCGCCCAACGGACATGGCACCCATCATTACTATTTCTGGCTGCTGGCACTCGACCAGGAACTCGATCACGGGCCCGGCCTCACGATGTGGCAGCTGCTCGAGAAGATCGAACCGCATACGATCGCGATGAATCGCCTGGTCGGCACCTATTCGCGGGCATAGCCGCTCAAACGTGCAGCCGGGCGCAGCACGCCCGGACAACAGCGTCTGATCACTTGCTTGCGAAGGTCCGGCCCCGCGCCTGGAGTCGGGCAACCAGGTCTTCCAGGCGGTCGTAGCTGATGGCCGCGCCTCTCGCCATTCCGGAGCTGAGGACGATGTCACGGACTTCGAGAGACGGATAGAGCGCGGTCAACGTGAAACGCGTCTTCCCTTTCTCGTTCGTCAGTACCATGGTCACGACGGACTCGTCATCGGGAAACTGTTCGAAGATCTCGGTGAACACCATGCGCTCGGGCGGTGCGATCTCGCGGTACACGCCGTAGAACACAGCGAGTTGACCTTTGGGCGTGCGGTTGACGGCACGACGATGTCAAGGCCTGTCTTGCGTGCTGACACGAACGGACCTGGTCGGAGGTCGACCAGCCTGTTCGTGTGCGTAGGCGTCTGCGGCGCCGCGTGGATCGTGGCGGGCAGCTTGGCGAAGCAAGGTTTGATCGCCCCTGCATATGCACTACGAGATGTCGCTTCGACGCGTGCTTCGTCGAGGAATGAATGAGAAACCTGGCGTTCCAGACGCGGAACTTACAGGTGCTTGTGCGTCGGTGGATACGCATGCCATGTCTACAATCGTCGCTCTCGCCGTCGCAGCCCGCCGTGGCATACTATGCCGTGCGCGAGATCAGAGTGACGCTCGCCGAAGAATGGCGACATGCAGACTCCGGAGTTTCGTTATCGCGCGTTCATCAGCTACAGCCATCACGATGAACGCTGGGCGACATGGCTGCACAGGTCCCTTGAACGTTACCGAGTGCCGCGACGACTGATCGGGAGCGTCACGTCGTCAGGCACCGTACCCCCCGGGATCGCTCCGGTCTTCCGCGATCGCGAGGAACTGCCGAGCGCGACCAACCTCGGCCGCGTTATCAATGCCGCGCTGGAACAATCGGCCGCGCTGATTATCATCTGCTCTCCCGCGGCCGCCAAGTCACGCTGGGTCAACGAGGAGATCCGGACGTTCCAGCGTCTCGGGAAAGGCGCGCATATCTTTTGTCTGATTGTCGAAGGAGATCCCGACGGGGTCGCTGGTTTGCAATGCTTCCCTGAAGCCTTGCGTCAGCCGCTGTCACTCGTCGGTCTGCCGCACGGCGAAGCCGTCGAGCCGATCGCCGCGGATTTGCGCGCGGGCAAGGATGGTCCGGCTGCGGCACTTCTCAAACTGGTCGCCGGACTCCTCGGAGTCGGCCTGGATGAGCTGGTGCGTCGCGACTTGCAGAGCCGCCATCGCCGGATGCTGGCGATCACCGTCGCTGCCGTGGCGGGCATGGCGGTCGCTTCGGTACTCGCCGCCCTGGCGTTGATCTCACGCAATGAAGCGCAGGAGCAACGGGCCCGGGCAGAGGTCGAGGCAGCCACGGCGTATCAGACCAGCGAGTTCCTGGTGGAGATTTTTCAGCTTGCCGACCCGAGCGAGGCGCGCGGCAACAGCATTGCGGTCCGTGAAATCCTGGATCGCGGTGCTGCACGGATCGACCGCGGTCTCGAGGCCCAGCCCGAGGTGCGCGCCAATCTGATGCATACGATCGGCCGGGTCTATACCGGTCTGGGTCTTTACGAGCCTGCCGGCGAGCTGCTGCAGCGTGCACTGGAACTCCGTGAGCAAATGCCGCACGTGCCGACGCCCGAAGCTGTCGCGACTGCAAACGCCCTCGGGGCTGCCTTGTACCTCAAGGGAGAATACGAGGCAGCGGAAACCATCTATGGCGAGGCGCTGACAGCAAGCCGCGGACTGTATCCCGATGGGGATTCCAAAGTAACGGAAGCTATGAACGGCATTGCCGATCTGCTTATTCAACGCGGCGAGTTTGCTGCCGCCGAAGCACAGTATGTGGCTGCGCTCGCGATCGATCGGCAACTGCACAGCAACGGGCATGCTGATGTCGCACGCAGTCTGGCCGGGCTTGCCAGATCACTGCTGTACCAGCGGCGATTCGCGGAAAGCGAAGCTGCATGGCGCGAGGCGCTCGCGATGCGCCGGCAATCGCTGGGCGACGACCATCCTCTGGTTGCCGAGACACTGAACGATCTGGGCTCGCTGCTGTATTTCGCCGGGCAGGTGGAGGCGGCGGAACCGTTCTTCCGCGAGGCGGCTGAACGTTATCGGCATATCCTCGGGAGCGAGCATCCTTTCGTGTCCAGTATCCTCAACAACCTTGGCCGGCTGTTACTCGAACGCGGCGAACTGGCGGAAGCAGATCAACTGCTCAGCGAGGCGCTCGCGATGGACCGGAAACTGAAGGACCCGGGTCACGATGACTTCGTTTATACGCTCAACAACCTCGGCCTCGTACGGCTCGGGCTTGGTCAGGTAGACGCTGCCATACCGTTATTCGAGGAAGCCCTGCAGATCGCCAAAGCTCATGAACATCGCGTCATGTTGGGGGAAGTGTGGGCCAACCTTGCCGATGTGTACTGGCGCGTTGGACGCAGCGCGGATGCCTCGCAAGCGATCGCGTCCGCGCGGCGTGAGCTCGCCGCCGTGCAGCCGGATGAGCAGACGTATGAAGCAAACCTCGCGAGCATCGAGGGCGCTGTGCGGGTCGCCGAGGGAGAGTTTGTCGAAGCCGAGCGTCTCCTGCTTTCGAGTTATGCGACCATCTCGGAACGGTGGGGAGAACAGGGATTGTTTACACGGCTCGCTGCAGGTCGCGTGGCGGTGCTCCATGACGCCCGCGGCGAATGACACGAACTGTCGCCGGTCTTTACATATTCGTCACCGCCGTACGCCGTGCGGACTCCCGCGCTGCTGAGGCCCGGTCGTGCGCGAGCCATTTGCGGTTCTCGCAGAGCTCGCCGAAGATCGCGAAGAGCGTCGAAGAAATTTGCGAAACAGAGCTGCCCACTTAGTAACCACACGCAGATTCGTAGCTAAACGCTTGTAGTGCCGGCCCTACCCGATTAATGGCATGAAAATTGCTTTTTATTTAGGAACAACATACTTTTTCCTTCGGAAGTTATATCGCTATGTCGAACACCGATACGCGGCGCCGAACTTCCACGCGAATCCGGGCCTCGGTCTGTGCCGTGTCTGCAATGCTGCTGGTCGCCGTGTGCGACATCGCATCGGCTCGGCCGATACGCATCAATTTCGAAGACCTTTTCGATACTCTCGGCGAAGACTGGACTGACACGTTCGCGGACGGGGTGGATCTCACCGGAGACGGCACCTTTGGTGCCGCGCTGCCGTTCGACCTGAATATCGGCCTGGCGACCTACGACGCGTATTGCGTTTCCGAGAACGGGCAAATCTGGTTCGGTGCTGGCGGTGCCGACGCCTGCGGCGCGGACCCTGGCAGCGATCCGCTGCTTGACGTGTTGTCCGTGTTGAACGCCGATTGGGAATCGACCTACGACGTTTTTGAGTCCTCTACCAATCCTGGCGCTGTTTCCGTATCTCTCGGCTTTGTCGACAGGGATCTCGATGGGGACGGGACATTTGAGCTGGCCGACGGAGTGGACGCCCTGCGCTTCCTCTGGAATGACGTCACGCTGGCGGGCGATGTTTCCGGGCAGCTTTACGCCTTCCAGGCGATTCTCTTCGGGCTGGGCGGCGGTGATTTCGACCTCGAGTTCAATTATGGATTGGCAGGAGACGCCCCCTACGCGGTTGGCATCCAGAGCATAACGGGAGCGGGCATCGTCCCTTCTTATAACGGCACGCCGCCTTTTGGTCCGGACAGCGATTTCTTCTTCGGCTTCCGGGCCGGCGAATTCACGGTCGGTACGCCGCCGCAACCACCGACGACCGTGCCAGAGCCCGGCACCCTGTGGTTGCTCGTTGCGGGAGCAAGCTGCTTGTTGTGGTCCGGGCTCCACCGATACCGCAGCAGAAAGTCGATCCTGCTTCTGAAAACGTAGAAGCCGGACCGGGAGGCGCACGAGCGCCCAGTCCCCGCTGGACCCGTCATGCATCCGCGAGCAGCGCGCTCGCCGCCATCTTGTCGGGTAAATCGAGTTCTTCGGTGATTTCCGCGCAAGCTTCAGCTACGAGCGAGCGGGCGCTTGCGCAGGCCGGTTGCGGTCCAGAGCCGTCACAGTCTCACTGGCGTGCTCACGCTTTCCATCCCGGCAGCAAAGGCCGCGCTGCGACCTAACGCGCGGGACGGTCCCTGGCGCCGGAACGCACGGACCGCCGTGCTAACGCTTCTTACGGCGCTTCGCTATCGCCCGGCACCGGGGCACCGCCACTTCACCCAGCAGGATCGCGAAAAACAGCCCGCTGGCGAGCAGGGCCGTCTGCGCGATTGCAAGATTCGGAACGCCATCGAAGTACGACATCACCAGACCGATCGTCACACATGAGCCGTAGAGGATGGACCTGTTTGTAATTTCTGACGGAGTAGCCATTGTGGTCTCTTATCCCCGTTCGTTATGTTGTTGTGGCCGCGGCGGAATCGACGCTCCGTTACGCGGATGACCAGTTAACATATTTTTACGCCCGGGCGCAAGCGGCTGCAGCCCCAAAACGCGGCTTTTTTTCAAGCCAATCTTTCCCGGGACAAGGCTCGCAGCGACGCGCCAGGCGACGTCTTGCTATCGACCTCTGAAGCGCCTGCGTATGACCGACCTCTGATACTTCGCGAGCCCCGCTTCCCCCAGCAGGAACCCCAGGAAAAGCACGCTGGCCAGCAGCGCCGTCTGTGCGATTTCGAGGCCTGAAACACCTTCAAGGTACGACACCAGCAGGCCGAGGCATACGCATGAGCCAAAGCGCTTCGATCTGGGCGTGATTTCCGATGGATGACCCATTTTAAGTCGATGTCCCCATTCTTTGTCAGGTTTGCGGCTGCAGCGGCACGAAGTACCGGCACGCGGACTCAATTACCAAGGATCATGAACCGGCGCAAGGGACTGCATCGCGGTCCACGCTCGCTCTTTGCAATACGTGATGTGGTTCCGCTGAATTGCGGATAAACAGATAATCGCAGGCGGAGAATCAGGCGCGTTCGAGGCCGACGCGGGCGGTGCAGTCAAAGGTCAGTTTCCATTACCAGCTGCGAACCGGGCCGGTATCCAGGTGCACGAAGTTCGATGCTTCGTAATAGCCGACGCCGCCTCGCTGCATGGCGATTGCAGCATCGCGCAACCGCTCCACCGGGACGTCCCGAAGCCGCACGTCGATAGCCTTGCCGATCATATGCTGGCTGGTTTTCGCGACACCGCCGCCCTGCTGGCGGAGCATTTCATTGGTTTGCGGCGAGCGATACGCGGAAATGACTTCGAACGTGCCGTTGCTACCGAGCGATTCACGGACCTCGTAAAGGAAGTCCAGGAGTTCGGGATCGATCGTCTTGCGCTCACCCGTCCGAAAGTCCGACAGGAACCGCTCCACGTCATCGAGCGCCGACTCCAGGTACTCGCCGCCCCTCGCGTAGACCACATCGAGTCGCTTCGCCGTGTGCGTGTGGTAGAAGGCAAGCCTTCTTTCGTCGATACTTACGGCAGGTTCCGGCGCCAGCAGCAGGCCGGCAACGAGGACGCCCGTGATAACCGCCAGGCGGCCGCGCCACCGGGCCGTTGCCGGATTCTCGCATTGGGTGAAACCCGGCACGGGTCAGTATCGCTCGATCATGAAGTCGATTCCTTTTTTCATGGTTCGCCGCCACGCTGCTTCTATCGTGGCGTCGACTTTCGGATCGAAGCTCCGGATCGTTTCCAGCAGGCATTCGAGCCACAGCCCATACAGCCCGGGCCGGATATCAAGATGCCTGCGGTCGTGCCGCAGTGCGCGCAGTTCGAGGCTCTGCCAGGCGTCGGGTTCGCCACCGAGAGCCCTCAGCAGCAAATAGAATGACTCCCGCAGCGCTCGCGTCTGGCCCCTCAGGTCCGTGCCGGCGAACTTGGCCGCGACCTCGTCCGACGACTCGCTGAAACGTCGATAGAAGGCTTCGAAGAACTCGTGCCGGCGCGTACAGCGTTCAAGGCTGTCGTTCACCAACTCGACGTCGTCCTGATCTGACATTTCAGTTCCGTGGCACTGCGTCCGCCGACCGTGTGCACATTCTATCGCTCGCCGGTGCCCGGCGGGGCCGCGGCGGCGTCCGCCGCCTGTCACTTGCTATGGGAGGTCCGTCGCGGGGAAGCAGCGTGTAAAAATTACAAAATAACCGCGCAAGAAACGCTGATTCGGTTGTAACTTCAGTTTCAGCAAATACAGCAGGAATGCCTCGTCAATGTATTGAATCGCATTGCGACGGGCATCGCCAGCCTGGCGCCGTGCCATGACCGTCAGGCACCTTCACCAGTTGGCACGCTTCTCGCATCGCGCGATGGAATGAAACCTTATCTCTTGCAGCATTTTCTGGAGAATTCGGCCGGGAAAAATCCCGACAAAATCGCGATACAGAACGGACCAGACAGCATCACTTACTCGATGCTTCACAGGCGAGCAACGCGGCTTGGCGAGACTCTCAGGCTACTGGCCCAGCCGCCCGGTGAACGAGTCGGCATTTTTCTCGACAAATCGATCGAGCAGGTGGTCGCGCTGCTCGGTACGTTATATGCGGACAAGATTTTTGTGTTGCTCAATGCAGCGCTGCACCAGAAGCAGGTGAAGCACATCGTAAGTGACTGCGGAATCACCACGCTAATTACTTCCAACGCGCTCATGGCGTCAGTACTGGCGCCGATCCTCGACGATTTGCGTCTCAGGAATCTCGTTTGCCACGAGGATTTCCAGAACCTCGCCGGGATCGGCGCGGATGGCGATGTGCGGAGCGAAAATATTACGGACGATGTATCGAACATCATTTATACATCGGGCTCAACAGGAGTTCCCAAGGGAGTGGTCATCACGCACAGGAACCTCATCGACACTGCGAAAAACAGCACCGAACACTTGAAGGTCTCGGAGAATGAGAGAATTCTGTGCGCCATCGCACTGAATTTCGACTATGGATTGAATCAACTGACCAGCACGCTTTACAAAGGATGCACGCTGGTCCTGTATAAATATCTGCTGCCGAACGCATTCCTGGCGACAATTGAGGAAGAAAGAATCACGGGATTGCCGGCGCTTCCGCCGATCTGGGCATCCGTGTTCAATCCGAAGCTGGCCCGGATCGACAAAGACAGATATGACTTTTCGAGCCTGAGATATATCGCCAATACCGGCGCGAAGCTGCCGACGCCGCTGGTCAGGAAAGTCAGGGAAACGTTCCCGAACGCGGAGCTCTATCTGATGTACGGGTTTACCGAAGCGTTCAGGTCAACGTTTCTCGACCCCGCAGAAGTGGATCGAAGACCGGAATCAATCGGCAAGGCATTGCCGAACGTCCAGGTCGAGATCATCAATGAAAGCAACGACATTTGTAAGCCCGGCGAAATTGGCGAATTGATTCATCGCGGTGCGGGTATCGCCAGAGGTTACTGGAACAGTCCGGACCTGACGGCCCGGGTCTATCGCAGCAATCCATTGCTGCCGGAGGGCTGTCAGTTCGTCGATACCGTCGTCTATTCCGGAGATCTCGCAAAGAAGGACGAAGATGGTTTTATCTATTACGTCGGCCGCAAGGATCACCAGATAAAAAGTAGCGGCTATCGCGTTTCTCCGACAGAGGTGGAGACCCTGATCATCGAATGCTCCGGAGTCTCCGAGGTTGTCGCATTCGGCCTCGACAATCCGGAACTCGGGCAAAAGATCCGGGCCATGGTGTCGCTTTCTGAAGACACATCTGTAAACGAAATACTCAATCATTGCAGGGAGCAAGCTCCGTATTATCTTGTCCCAAAGGAGATCTTCATTGTCTCTGGTTTCCCGAGAACAGCCAGTGGCAAAATTGATCGCCAGTTGACCATCGCTCAATCCACCAATCAGTACGGCTTGTAACCAGACGAACCCGGGAGGGATTCATGTCATTGACATCCGACTCAGTATCGAAGTACCTGAAGGACGAAGTAGGTCTGGATATCAGGGCAATTACGCCCGATACCGCACTGTTTACCTCCAATCTGCTGGACTCGTTCAGCCTGGTTGACCTGATTCTTTTCGTCGAATCGGAGACGGGTGCGCCCATCGATCCCGACGATGTAAGAATCGAAAATTTCGACTCCGTTTCGCGAATCATCCGCTTCGCGGAATCGAGACAGGGAAGCGCCCCTACGTGACGGACTTTCTGGAAAACATTGCGGAAGAGTTCGGAACGCCATGTTACGTGTACGATATGGATATGCTGAAGTGCCGCGCGGACGACACCAAAGAGTCCTTCGCAAGCCACTTTAAGATCAGCTATGCCGCGAAAGCGAACCCCAACCTTGCTGTGCTGCGGCGCATGAAGCAATCCGCCGAGTTGCTCGATATCTCATCCGGCGGCGAGCTGGTCCGGGCGATCAAGGCACAATGGGATCCTGGGGCAATCAGCTTTACCGGACCGGCCAAAACTGATGTCGAGCTGCAGGCTGCAGTGACCGGTCGAATCGGCTATGTGATCGTCGAGTCGGTCGTCGAGGCAGAGCGCTTGTCCGCCATTGCCGTGCGGGCCGGCGCAATCCAGCCTGTCCTCATAAGAATTTCACCCGCGCAATTGCCCGCGGGATTCGGCGTCAGCATGTCAGGACGCCCCACTCCGTTCGGCGTCGATGAAGAGGACATGGAATCGGCGCTCGAACGCATTCTGCAACTGGAAAACATTCCCGTTCGTGGTCTGCACATTTATGCGGGTACGCAATGCCTGAAAGAGGACGCAATTGCGGAAAACTATGAGAATTGCATCCGGATATTCACGGAACTGTGCGCGAAGTACGACCTGCGGCCGGATAAACTGGTGTTCGGGAGCGGCCTGGGTATTCCTTATCACGAGGGGGAAAAGCCCCTGGACATTGCATCTGTTGCACGGCGCACGAATCCGTCGCTGGATGCACTGCGGAAAACGGAGCGCTTTGCAGATACGGATCTGGTGCTCGAATTAGGTCGTTACCTGATCGGTCAGGCCGGTTACTACCTGACACGGGTGGTCAACATAAAGGAATCCAGAGGCGCCACGATATGCCTGTGCGATGGAGGCATGCACCAACACCTGGCGGCAAGCGGTCACCTGGGGAGTGTCATTCCCAGAAACTACGGGATGTTCCGAGTGGGGCCGGACGCCGCAGCTGATGAACTGCACTCATACGAGCTGGCCGGCCCGCTATGTACCTCGATCGACCGCATCGGGCGCAAGGTGAAACTGCCGACAATCCGCGTCGGCGATGTTATTGCCGTCGAAAGCAGCGGCGCCTACGGCCTCACCGCCAGTCCCGTGCACTTCATAAGCCACGATCTCCCGAAAGAGATCATGGTCGAAAGGGTTGCCGGGCGCGTGAACGCCGTAGACATCAGCGAGAGATTGCATTGACCGTGCCCTGTCTTCTCGCGACGCCGGAATGGACCGATCAAACCGATGAGTGACTCCAGCTACGAAGGAACGATCATTATCGGCGCCCCGCGCTCAGGGACAACGTTATTGCGCCGCATACTGAATGGCCATCCCGATGTTGCATGTCCCGCCGAGACCAACGTCTTTTCAGGCTGCGCCAGGTTGCTGCAGAGCGAGACGATCGCAGAAGGACTTGACGTGGGAATCCTGTCGGGCCTGTCATTTGCCGGATTCGATGAGAGCGCGGTACTGGAATCCTTGCGCGAATTCGCATTCGAGTTTCATCGTCAGTATGCAAGAAATCAAGGCAAGCGCCG
>JBBDXW010000007.1:0-8403 GCA_040902105.1 Woeseia sp. | reverse complement strand
AATCGGAGCAGTTCTACCACTTATCGCCCTGTCCAGTTTCCTGGGGCCAGCTCTCTTCCAGGCGGCCTGAGTATCTGACACCAGTTCGCTGGCAGCGTTGGTGCCCGCGCTCGGCCTGCTCTTGCCCAAACAGACAAAACGCCGCGAAATCACGTCCTCGGGATCGCGTGGGCGAGGAAATTTTCAGCAAAGACTTGAGTGTTTGACCGCTCGCCAGCGCAGTGATACCGTCCTGTTTGGGAAAAGAGGGCGTTTAAAATGCCTATCCATCCACGAAGTACCCTCAAACTTCCTATTCAGGAAAGGAATAGGAAAAGAAGAAACGATATCGTTATTATCCAACTGATAGACGTGCAGCGTAGCTGCTCAATGTATGGCTCAAATCTCCGTAAAGAACATATCCAAGGTGTACGAATCGGATGGGCGGAGCGTCGACGCACTCAAGGATGTGTCTTTGCAGATGGAAGATGGCGAGTTCGTGTGCGTTGTCGGCCACAGCGGCTGCGGCAAGACGACGCTGCTGAACATACTCGCCGGGTTCGTTGAGCCAACCGAGGGCCACATTCTTTTCGACGGCACGGTCCGAGATGACTCCACGCAAAGCATTGGCGTGGTCTTTCAGGAATATGCGCTCTTTCCCTGGCGCACCGCGCTGGAGAACATCGCCTTCGGGCTTGAGATGGCGGGCGTGGAGAAACAGCAGACCCTAAAAAAATCCGGCGAGTATCTGGAGTTGGTGCATCTTTCTGATTTTGCCCATGCCTATCCCCACCAATTGTCCGGCGGCATGCGACAGCGGGTCGCCGTTGCCCGGGCCATGGCATACGAGCCGGCGCTTCTCCTCATGGACGAACCGTTCGGAGCTCTGGACGCGCAAACGCGCGAACGGCTCCAGTCGTTGGTACAGGAAGTCTGGCAAACGACCCAGAAGACGATCTTCTACGTCACCCACAACATCAGCGAGGCGGTATTTCTCGGCGAGAAGGTCGTCATCATGCGACCGGGTCCGGGGCGCATCCACGACATCGTCGATATTGATCTGCCACGCCCTCGCGATTCCCTAAGCGACGAATTCATCAAGTATCTGCGTTACATCACGAACTCGATCACCGAGCAGAGGTAACTGACATGACGGCAACGACCGACAACGGCGCAACGACCAAGTCGCAATCGATCAAGAGCGACGGGTTCCCGGCATCGTTCTTCAAGAGCGTTGCGAGCAACCTGTTCCCGTTCCTGCTTCTCGCCATCGCGTGGGAAGTGGTCGTTCGCCTGGAAGTATTTCCAGCCGTCCTAATGCCTTCGCTTGTAAAAGTCGCCCACACTTTTTGGGCAATGCTGATGGATGGCACGCTTATCAAGCATCTCAGTGCGAGCGTTGCCAGGTTGATGGTCGGGTTCGGGATCGGTGCATCCATCGGTGTTGCGATCGGGCTGGTGATGGGGCGTTATTCCAGCGCGGAAAAGTTCTTTCTACCGCTCTTGAGCGCGTTGATGCCGGTTCCGTCGTTGGCCTGGATTCCGCTCTTCGTTCTGTGGTTCGGCCTCGGCAATTCGGCCACGCTCGCCGTGATCATTTTCGCGGCATCCTTGCCGGCCGCTTTTAACGCTTGGACCGGCGTCAAGACCGCTAATCCTGTCTGGATCCGCGCCGCGCAATCCATGGGGTGCCGCGGCAGCACGATGTTCTCAAAAGTCATCTTGCCTGGATCGCTTGCCATGATCTTCACCGGTCTACGCATCGGTCTGTCGCAAAGTTGGCGCGCGCTGGTAGCCGGCGAAATGCTTGCGGCGACCGCGTGGGGCATGGGTTTCGCGATATTCGACGCACGGGAATTTCTCGCCACGGACGTCATGCTCGTGATGGTCCTGATGATCGGATTCACCGGATTTCTCATAGTTACGGTCCTATTCGGCCTTATTGAGAAATACACGGTCGTGAAGTGGGGCATGTTGAACGAAGTCGGTGCTTAATAGGCAAAACGGATACCACAACCAAGGAGGTATAACATGTCTACGAACAAAATGATTAAGAAAGCGTTGATCGGCGACGGTGTTCAGGGCGGGATTAGCCGGCGGACGGCGCTGAAGGGCGTTGGCGCGTTGGCGACCGCGGCAGCATTCGGCCTACCGTCCATTTATGCCAGAAAAAGCGCGGCCGCCACATTGGTGCCGGTCCGCTTGGGCTATCAGTTCCACCTTTGGGGTGCGCCGGCAGTGGTTGGCATCGAACTGGGCACATTCAAAAAACAAGGACTGACGATCGAGGGGAAAAAATTTTCCTCGGGAAAGGATACACGTGACGCGATCGTCGCCGGGTCGGTCGATATCGGCACCGTCGGCATCACGCCATTTATTGTGGGCGCCTCGCGCGGTTCCATGGCGGCAATCGCGGTCGTCTGCTACGCCGGAAAGACAGGACTCGTGATGGCCAAGGCGAACGCGGGCATCAAGACCGTCGCCGATCTGAAAGGCAAACGGATCGCCTCGCAAGTGGGCTCCACCCTCGACAGCGTCTTCAAGACGAGCATCGCACCGAAGGCGGGTCTCAAAAAAGGCGATTACGAGATACTCAACGCCCGTTTCGCGGACCATGTGCAGGCGTTGGCATCTGGTTCCGTCGACGCGTTCCTCGGCCTGGAGCCGTTTTGCTCTATTTCCGAAGCGCAAGGGATCGCCACACCGCTAACGGACTACTACAAATACGACTTGATTCCGAACATGCTGACGGTCGATCAGAAGTTCCTCGACAACCATCCGGAGACCTGCGAGGCGTTCCTCAGAGGATGGCTCCAGGCGGCTAAGGTTTTCCAGGACGATCCGAAAGCGGCGGCTGATATTATGCTCGCCGTGTATTCCGGAAGGAATTACGGGATCGACGAAAAAATTATCCGGAACGCTTTGTCGCGTCTGATTGTCAATCCGAAATTTATCCCCGAGTTGCCGGAATATATCGTCAAGCAGGCGAAGGCTCTGGTCAAGGCCGGGCGTCTGGATACGGTTCCGGATCCAAGCAAGATCTTGCGCCAAGACCTTTTGAAGAAAGTCATGGGGGGCTAGCTGCCGTTTCGTTCTTATTCGGTGATAGTCCAAAAGGCGACGGAGGACCGCTCGGTGACCTAATGCCGGGCGTGTCGCTCCGCGCACAACAAGATAACAAGATAAGAGGTGTGGTTCCAGCATGTTACATTACAAGCGATACGGCAAAGGCGAACCATTAGTGTTGCTGCACGGCTATGCCGGCGGGATTGGCTATTGGCTTCCGTTGGTCATGGGCCTTAAGCACGGCTTTGACATCATCGCCGTCGACTTACCCGGCTTTGCAGGCAGCGCCGACGTTCCGGCGCCGGATACCATTTCGGGATACGCGGCGTCCGTGGTCGAGCTGATGGATCAGCTCGGCGTCGAAAAGGCGCATGTCCTGGGTTTTTCCATGGGCGGCATGATCGCCCAGCAACTGGTGCTCGATTCTCCCGAACGGGTCCGCAGCCTCATCTTGTACGGCTCTTCCGCGATCGGCGACCTGCCGCACCGATTCGAGCCGTGGCAAGCTGCCATCGACCGCATCGAACGCGAAGGCGTCGAGGGAACAAACGAAAAGACATGCACGACGTGGTTTGTGGAGGGACCATCCCATCCGCACTTCCCCATGTGTCGGGATGCCGGCCGGGGCGCCAACAAAGAATCCTGCATTACCGTCATGAAGGCGATGCAGGTTTGGAGTTCGATGGACCGGCTGGGCGAGATCAACCGGCCGACGCTTATCGTCGTCGGCGACAAGGACCGCTCGACGAAGCCGTCCGATTCCATTGTGCTCTGGGAAGGCATCCCTAATTCTCAGTTTTGCATACTGCCGAACTGCGCGCATGGCGTTCACGCAGAGAAACCCAATCTCTTCAACAAGGTGCTTATTGACTTCCTGATCGAGAATAGCGACCGGCCCTAGCAAAGTAAGCAATGCCGCGGGGGGGTTATTGTCATGCCAACGAACCACGTTTAAGTGGCAACGATAGGCTTCGGACATGGAACCTGTTTGTCCCTATCAATAATTCGGCCCGCGCAGTCGTTCCTTGATGCGCCCATGTTTGTCGCTGTATTTCAGTTTCATTTTCATCGAGCACTTCGTCGCCTGTGGCGACCCGCGCGAGGGCTTCGCGTGAATTTACTGCGATGCCTGCTGGCACGAGTACCTGCTCGCCTTCTCGTGCAAGACCCGATATTTTTGCCCGGGCCGCCACCAAAAGCGCGTGCTGCTCTACAGTGAGCGGGTCGAGCACGACGTACTCGCAGCCGTAGCGCATCGCCAGTACGTCTTCACGCTGCCGAAACTGCTGCGGCTGATCTTCAGTCGGCGCCGGGCGTAGCTGGGCGAGTCGTGCCCGTGCTGTCCAATTACTCGGCCGACAAGTGCGGTAGACTTTCGGCATGGGTTCCGTGCCGCCGCTGCTCACATTTCTGTTGATGGTCGTGTCCGGCTGGGTCCATCGGCAGCAGCTGATCGTCATCGAATACCTGCAGGCCGAGAATCGGTTGCTGAAGGAACGCCTGCGCGGCAAGCGCATTCGATTCAGTGATGCCGAACGGGCGCTCCTTGCCCGCAAGGCCAAGGCGGTAGGGCGTAAGGTCCTGTTGAAGCTGGAAACCATCGTAACTCCTGATACTCTGATGCGCTGGCACCGGCGGCTGGTGGCGCAGAAATGGGACTACAGCAAACGCCGCGGGCCAGGTCGCCCGGGAATCATGCGCGAGATCTCGGATTTGATCGTGCGCATGGCGCTGGACAATCCGAGCTGGGGTTACACCCGAATTCAAGGGGCACTGGCGAATTTGAGCCACAAGGTGGGCCGCGGGACGGTCGCCAACGTGCTCAACCGCAATGGCATTGAGCCGTCGCCAGAGCGCGGAAGGCGCACCCGGTGGTCGACGTTTCTGAAGGCGCACTGGAAGGTTTTTGCTGCCAGTGACTTTTTCAGCGTGGAAGTGTGGACGCCGAGAGGGCTGGTAACGCACTATGTCCTGTTTGTGATCGGCCTGGCCGACCGGATGGTGCTGTACTCCGCATTTATTCGATTCCGAGGCAATAAACGTCAGATCGTGGTTCACGGCATGATTGGTGCATGGTCGGGCTCGTCAAGATTGCTGTCCAACTCCTCGCCGACGTTGCTGCGTTCGCGATTCTCCTATGCAGGTCGACCACGTCGGTCCAGGCAGAGAATCTATTCCTTCGGCGACAGCTGGGGCTATTCAAGGAGCGCGGCGCTCAACCCTGCCGGCCTGACGCGGCAACCCGAATCAGCTTGGCCTTGCTGGCGACACTGTTCGATTGGCGGGATGCACTGCTTGTAGTCCAGCCGAAGACACTGATTCGTTGGCAACGTGCCGGGTGGCGCCTGTTCTGGCAATGGAAGTGTCGACCCGGCCGCCCGCGGATTCCCATCGAGCTGCGGATGTTGATCCGCAGCATGGCGCGCGACAATCCGCTCTGGGGTGAGGAGAGAATCGCCAGCGAATTGTTGGTGAAACTGGGCATCAGAGTGTCGCCCCGAACGGTCCGGAAGTACATGCCGAAACCGCCGGTGGGCCAGCAGCGGGGCGACCAGCGGTGGTCAACGTTCCTGAAGAATCATGCGAAAGCGATCGTGGCGTGCGACTTCTTCGTCGCGATCACGGCGACTTTCCGACTGCTCTATGTTTTCGTGGTCATTGAGCACGGTAGCCGCCGGCTTGCGCGCGTCGCCGTAACAGCGCACCCGAGTGCGGAGTGGACCTTGCAGCAACTACGCGAAGTCATTGGGTTCGACCACTCGCACCGTTACCTGATTCACGACCGGGACAGCATCTTCGCGAGGCATCTGGATGATTCGATCAGGGCACTGGGCCTGGCGGTGCTGAAATCGCCAGCGCGTTCGCCGAGGGCAAACGCGATCTGCGAGCGCGTGATCGGGACTATTCGGAGAGAATGCCTCGACTGGGTGATTCCGATATCTGAGGCGCATCTGCGCTCAATTCTGAAATCCTGGGTAGAACATTACAACCGCGGCCGACCGCACAGCAGCCTCGGCCCGGGTGTTCCAGATCCGCCGGATCTGCTGGTCACGCTCCGAAAACCGGAAGCCCGCCATCGGCTGGGGGAGGGCGTTACCGTGCTCTCGAAAGCGGTGCTGGGTGGACTGCATCATGAGTACTTATTGGCGCCGAGTGGCGCCTGATTGCAAGTGACATCACTCGAAATCGATACGACATGAATATTTGCGGAGAACAGAGGCTACAGCAACTGAGAAACGTTGTCGGAGACGGCGATCGTCACAGGTACCTGATCCATGATCGGGACCGGATCTTCTCCAGGAACCTGGACGATTCAATCAGGGCACTGGGCGTCGAGGCACAGCGATCACCGGTGGCGAGCCCGAAGGCAAATGCGATGTGCGAACGGGTGATCGGTACGATCCGGCGGGGGTGCCTGGATTGGATGATCCCCTTATCCGAGGCGCATCTTCGTTCGATTCTGAAAGAATGGACGACTCATTACAACAAAGGGCGTCCTCATAGCGCCTGCGTCCGGGCGTACCGGATCCACCGAAGGGATCGGCGATGCCCTCAAGATTCGAATCCCGACATCGATTGGCGGCGGGTGTGCTCGTGCTTGCCAAATCGGTGCTGGGAGGCTTGCATCACGAGTATTTGCTCGCAGTCACGCCGGCGTGCGCCTAACGGTTTGACGGAAAATTCGCCGAATGCTGCGGAACGTTAGTTTTTGCGGAGAACAGGCGAACGATACCACGACCGCCATGGCGTACAAGACTGCACGGCATAGGCGGATTCCGTCATACTGCGAATTCTGCGGCCGCCGGTGCGAAGATGCCGGAACTTAGCCGGTTTGGAATTGCTGAGGGATTTTGACGGGCGCATGGTTCGCGCAGACAGTGGGCCGGTGAACTGAGCGGTGCTTCAGATCTCGATCTGATCCTTCGATCGATAGCTTTTGCCCTCGATGCGCACGGTCTCTGCGTGGTGCAGCAGTCGGTCCAGCAAGGCCGAGGTGAGGACGGCGTCGTTGTTGAAGATGCTGGCCCACTGCTTGTATACGCGATTGGTAGTGATCACCGTGGCACCGCGCTCGTAGCGGTGGCTGATGATCTGGAACAAGCAGTCGGCGCCGAACTTGTCGATGGGCAGGTAGCCCAGTTCGTCGATGCAGAGGACCGCAGGTTTGATGTATTGGTGTAAGGCGCGTTTGATGCTGCCGCTGGCGTGTGCGACGCTCAATGTATTGATGATTTCGATGGCGCCGGTAAACAGCACAGACTGGCCACGCAAGCACACGGCATGACCCAGCGCGGTCATGAGATGGCTCTTTCCCAGCCCGGTGCCGGAGATGAACACGACGTTGGCGCGCTGTTTGACGAAGTCCAGGTGAAACAGGTTCTGGATGAGTAGCCGGTTGATCTTGGTGGGCCAGTTCCAGTCGAACTGATCAAGCGTCTTGAGCACGGGGAAGCGAGCCAGCTTGATGCACCGCTTTACGCGACGATCTTCGCGCGCGGCGAACTCGCCGCCAAGCATCTCTGAGAGGTAGTTCAGATGCGACCAGTGTTTGTCGGCAGCGGTCTGCGCCAATGCCTGATGGTTCTCGAGCATGAACGGCAGTTGCAACGCGCTGAGATGCGCGCGCAGCGCATCGGCATCAGTATTGGCTTGGTCAGGGCGTGTTTTCATTATCGCTTCCTTCTTCGTCATGGTCGTAGATGGACAGATCGGGTTCGGGCAATTCCAGCTCAAGCAGGTCGGCACGCCGCGTAAGCTGCAGAGCGGCCGGTTCGGGGCCGATGCGCCGGCGCGCGGCCAGAATATTGGCGATGTATTCGGCGCTGAAGGCCTGCAGTTCCAACCCATCGTCGAGGGCGCGGGCGACGGCCTCTTTGCCGTGCAGTTCGGCCAGGGCGAGGATCTTGCGCAGGTGCACGCGGGCGTTAACACGGTTGGCCTCGAGTCCTTCGCGGTAGGCCTGGGCACGGGGCGAGAGCGCCAGGAAGTGCAGCAACAGGCGTTGCTCACGTGCACTTTTGCGTTGTACCAGGAGTTGCTGCGCATGCTCGGGGTCTTCGATGTCCTGGTGCCGATCCATGCTGCGCGGATGACGCGCGATGAGTTGGTCGGCGTCATAGATGCACACGCGATCGGCATAGGCCTTGAGCGTCAGGCGGCTACCCGCGTAGCGCGCAGGCACCGAGTAGTGGTTGGAATCGAGCGGGACACGAAACCGATTGGTGGCGCGCACCGTGCACACGCGCGCCAGGTCAAAGCCCGCGGGGTTGAGCCGCCTCAGATGAGCGCGTTCGTCTTCAAAACGATCGATCGGGCGTTGGTGGGTTGCCTCGTGCATGCGCACGTTGGCCACCGTGT
>JBBDXW010000006.1:0-9019 GCA_040902105.1 Woeseia sp. | reverse complement strand
TCGATCAGCTGGCGATATCGCTGCCCAAACGCATCTTTTCACACAGCCTCGGCCATTTGCGGTCGGTCGGCGGCAACCAATCTGACGCAATTCTCTTGAATCAGAGGAGATTGTCGAGCTGCTCCCGAACCTGTCGGGACCAGAATTCGGCGACTGTTTTGCCAGGTGGAAGCTCGGTTGATGCGCGTTTCCATACGGGATTTCCCTGTCCGTCGAGAATCATCAGTCCTGGCGTGCCGCGCACCGAATAAATCTCAGCAATAAAGTCACCGCTTGCGACGGCGATCATCGGATATCCCAGAGAATCGATATAAGCGGCAGGATCGAGCTCACCATCTTCAAAAACATTAATCGTCAGGATATTGATCCGGTCCTCGCCGTAATCATTTTGTATTTCGCCTAAGTAGGGCATAAAGGCTCGACAATAGGGGCACCACGTAGCCCAGAAGACCATGACCGTTGGCTTGCCATGCAGCACAGCCGGAAAATCAACGTCGGCACCTGAAAAGTCAGTTCCCTTCCATCCTGGACTGGCCTTATCGGGATCATCGGCGAAAGCGAAATCCGCCATGCAAAGTACGGTCAGCATCAAGGCGATGCGTGCCATTCTGACGCCAGGCTTAGAACAATAATTTGTGTGCATATCTGAGTCGGGGCGCCGGCGAAACAAATAGACCATCTTGATCATTCAGATCTCCGTGACAGGAACTTTCCGTGATCGAGCGGCTTCTTGACGTCTGCTTTGGATTGAAAGCAGATCTCGATGTTTGCTCTGACCCGTAGTCTATCAGCTTTGTTGCGAACGGCTCCTACGGGTCAGTAGCCGTCATTCTATTCTGATTCCCCGGCCGACGGGATTCGGGTGAAAGCGGCCGCTCGGGTGGACAATCCCCGGCGCCTGGATACAGGCGCTAGCCCCTGAATTTTTTTAGGGCCGTTTTGCCAAACAGTTACGAAGACTTAGGCTGGTCGTCGATTTTACGAAAAGGGCTGCAGAACTTCGATTTCCGTTTCCGATCCCGCTCGTGGAACGCCAAAGCAATACACGCATAGGCGTCGTCCAGTAGCTGGCAGTCCCGTTCTGTGTCGAGATCGCGCCCGTCCGAGCGCCGGTATGAGTTCGCTGCGAACTTAGTGCTTCCAATTTCGTAAAATTCCACAGTCATGTGACCCAATGTTGCCTCGCCCGCGTCGAGGTCAATCCGCCATGGCAGCTTCGGCCCGCCATCGTCCATGACACGTTTGATCGCCGGGCCGACGATCTCGTAATCCTGCTTGCGGTAGCTGTCGATTTTCGCGGCCCACCCGGCTTCGTCGCCGAGTGGTTTGCTGTCCGGTCGCCATGAATGCTTGAAAAATTTCAAACGACACCATGCCCAGATCGCGTGTTCGGCTGGGCCGGGCATTTCCTCGGGATTCTCGGCCCAGCGCCGCACGGTACGGGCGTTTACGCGCAGCAGGACGGCCACTTCCGACTGAGTAAGGTCGAGGTTGTCCAGACACGCATCGAATTCGGCTTGCGTAATGCGGCAAGCGCCATTTCAGAACTTCGAACAAGTACCGCTCAAAGTTGTGGGAAAACTCGAGGAGCTTGTATCGTGAGGCGTGCGGCCGGAGCGAGTGCGCCTTGGCGCGCAAGGCAGGTTCGTCGTTCCGGTGCGGTCCGCGCCGCTTACGAAGTGCCCTCGTCGAGCCAAGCCCGTGGTGAGAGGACGCATTCGCCGGGCGGCGGGTTTTCCAATAACCGGGCATCGCCGGTGACAAGAGCGGCATCGGACCGGACCGCGAGCAACCGCCACAGAAAGTTGTCGCCCGCATCAAGCGCAGTTTCCGTGCGACCAGCGATGTCGGCAACAACAGCGCTGGTTGCCAGTGCCTCGAGCAGGGCATCAACTTCGTTCTCGTCCATGCCATGACGTCGCTGAATTCGCTTGCGTAAAAGAACCGTCCGGTATTCGGCAAGCAGTTCCACGCAAAGCAAGTAACGGATTTCTCCTGAGAGCATCGCGTCGACCATCTTTACCGGGGGCGATGCAGCATCGGTGCTAAGCAGGCCTGCTACCAGCACGTTCGTATCCACGATCCAAACATTCGCGCGGACGACCGTATCGCTCACTCGCGACGCGCCTTGCGGGATTCCTCTAATGCGAGTTTTTCAGCGGCGCCGGCGGACAGACCTGACCGCGTGCGAGCAGCAGCCACGAGTTCACGAACGGTGCGCTCCGGCTTGATCCCATACGCTTCGAGGCTTTCCTGGACGAGATGGCCTATGGTCGTGCCGCGCCGGGCGGCGGCGGCCTTTAGTGCCTTATGCAATTCGGCCGGCAGATTGATGGTCAGGCGGTTCACGGTCGAATCTCCTCGCTATTCGTCCCGATGTGGCTCCGTTGCTGCCGCAGGTTAGCATTTATACAGCGATATGTCTATATGTTTTCCTGTATGCCGAGAACAAAGAGCGGAAGCAAGCGCTGGGTTGCGGCGTGATCTCCCGCGAGACGCGGCATGGCGTTGTTGGAGCCCCTGAAAACGGGCGAATAAACGACGCTGGAATCGCCCGCGTCGCGGGCTCCAACAGCGCTGGACCTTAAGCAAGTGCCATTCGGGTCAAGGGCGCGCGCGACAGAATTGTTGCAAATACTGCTCGTGGTCCGGCAAGCCGGCCACGGTCTCGTCGATGATCTTTCTGACGTTGTCGAGAAATTCATCGAGTTTCTCTTTCGACAGCGCGTTTACCAGCGGATGATAATCCCCGGGCATGAGACCCTGGCCGATCATTACCTGTTGCCATGCAATTTCCGTAAACAGCTCGTCCTGTTCACGGAATATCTTGCCAGTCGCTCGAAACAGTTCCATTCGACGCGCCAGGGAGTCCGGAATCTGCATGCGCTGGCACTCGCGCCAGAACTGGCTGTCATCGCGCTGGTTGAGGTAATAGTGCAGTACGATGAAGTCCCGCACGTATTCCCATTCCATTTTCGACTGGCGGTTGTATTCGTCTATTTCGGACGGGTTGATGCCGGCGTGCGGAAAGTGCTTGATCAGCCGGATGACGCCGGACTGAATCATGTGGATGCTGGTCGACTCCAGCGGCTCGATAAATCCGCTCGCGAGCCCGATCGATACGCAGTTGCGATTCCACTGGCGGTTGCGGCGTCCGGTGTGGAAACGTAACACGAACGGGTCGGCCAGCGGCGCTCCGTCGAGACTGTTCAGCAGCATTGTGCCGGCCTCATCGTCGGACAGGTACCTGCTGCTGTAAACCAGGCCGTTGCCGATCCGGTGCTGCAGCGGGATGCGCCACTGCCAGCCGGCATCGTGCGCGGTGGAACGGGTGTACGGCGTCAGCGGGCTGACCGATTCGCACGGCACCGCCATGGCGCGGTCGCAGGGCAGCCAGTGCGTCCAGTCCTCGTATCCGGTATTGAGCTGCTGTTCGATCAGTAATCCCCGAAAGCCCGAGCAATCGACGAAAAGATCGCCGGCGATTGTGGTGCCGTCGCCGAGGCTGACAGATTCTATCGAGCCGTTCCCGGCATTGAGTGTGGTGTTCTCGATGACACCTTCAATGCGCTCGACGCCGAGGCGCTCGCTGAACTTGCGCAGGTAAGCGGCATACAGGCTGGCATCAAAATGGTAGGCGTACGTAAGCCCCGGCAGATTACCCGCTTCGATTCGCTCGAGCTTCGAGAACCGGTTCCGTATTGCGGCCTGATAACCCAGTGAGTAATCCCACAACGAATCTTGCCGTCCCTCCAGGACGCCGCGCGTCCAGAAGTGGTGAAAGCTGCAAAACGGAAAATCCTTGCCGATGCTGCCAAAGGCGTGCATGTAGCGGTCGCCCCTGCGCTTCCAGTTGACGAACTCGATACCGAGCTTGATCGCTCCTTTCGTCTCTCTCAGGAATTCGGCTTCGTCAAGACCGAGCGCTTTGTTGAGCGTGAGTATCGGCGGAATCGTCGCTTCTCCGACACCGACGGTGCCTATCTGCTCCGATTCGATGAGCCTGATTTTCAGCGCATTGCCGAGGATCTTGATGAGCAGCGCCGCGGTAATCCACCCGGCGGTGCCGCCACCGACGATGACGACCGTTTCAACCTTTCCTGTCAACGTCGATGCTCTGGAAATCTATGCGCCAAAAAGAAAGGCCCCTGTGAATATAACATCGACAGGGGCCTCGCCAGCATCGATCGGGGGGATCAATCGAAGCGGAAGCGTGCGCCGAGCAGATAGTTTCTTCCATAGTTCTGGAAGTCGCGTATCTGCCGTTCGTCGTCATTGTTATAGGTTACGAACGGTTCGTTCGTGAGATTCTGTGCCTGAAATGTGAGCGTCAATCCCCGCAGCATGTCGATTCCGGAGTCCGAGAAGTCGTAGCTCAACTGCGCATCCCAGATTTCGGTGTCCTTGACGGTGACCAGTTCGCGAGCGAAGCTGATCGTGTAGATCTCCCCCAGGAAGTCGTCGCGCTTGTTGCCACTGACGCGGGCCTCGAAGCCGGAATACTCGTAATACAGCGTCAGATTCAGGATGCTGTCCGACAGGCCCGGCACCTTGATTTCATTGCCGTCGACTTCAAGACTGCTGTCCAGGAAGGTAGCGCTCGCTACCAGACCGAAACCTCGCAGCGGCTCCGCGATCACCCCGCCGGGTATGGCGCCTTGCAGCTCGAAGCCGCTCACGCTGCCGCCTTCGCTGTTCTCCCAGTGACTGACCAGGCCGAAGTCGACGTCCGTAACCTGTCCGCCGGGAGGCTCGATACCGGAGAAATCGACGACCTCGGTTACATTGACTTGCCAGTCTCGCAGCTCCTTGTGAAACACGGCCGCCGCAGCGTAACCATCGTCGGCGAAGTAATATTCATAAGTGAGATCGAACTGGTCCGCCATCTGCGGGCGCAGACCGGGATTGGCGCCGGTACCACTCCAGGGCGTTCCGGTAGTGGCAGTACCTGCCGGATCGAAAGTGAAGCCGAAGCCCGCATTCATGCGGTCCATCCGCGAGCGCGACATGGTACGTGCAGCGCCTGCCCGAATCTGGTGCTCATCCGTCAGGTGGAAGATCGCGTTCACGCTCGGCAGCACATCAGTGTAACTGTCTCCACCGGATACCGGCTGCACCCGAACAAAGCCGTCAATTATGTCGACCGCATTTCCGTCGGAACTCTGGTCGGTCTCGACAACCTGCAACCCGAAATTGCCGGTAAGTCCGATGTTGCCGAGTTCTGTGTCGAAGTCCGCCATGGCATACGCAATCGTGACCTTCTCTTCGACCGTCCAGCTATTACGTGCACGCGCCGAGTCGGTCAGGCCTCCTTCAGTTTCGGTGTAGTTGCCGTCCGCCCAGAAGCCGAAGGAGTCGTAGCTGATCATGCTCCCCATGCCGATGAAATCGAGAGACGTAGCCGGCAGGCGGTACTGGGCCGGAATGGACGCGACGCCCGGATAGTCGGGCAGCGTCAGATAAATACCTCTGTCGGCTTTTACTTTTTCGCGGTCGGAATAGTAGAGGCCGAACTCGATTCCGCTGACAAAGCCGAACTCGATCGCCGCGTCGGCCGACAGCCGGTAAGTATCGAGCTGATCCTCGACGTGTGGCAGGTTGATGAAGCCGTCCTGTGCGTCGCCGTTCACGCTGATGTTGTTGCCCCAGGCCTGGGCGCCGCCGAGCTGGAACATGGTATCGTCGCTGTAGTCCAGCGAAGGGTTGAAGCTCGCGCCTTCGTTGCCGTCAAGCATGCTAAAGGCGATGTCGTCCGTAGCCGCCAGCGGATCGCTCGAGCGTCCGGAACCGGAATAGCTTTCCAGGCTCCAGATGTCCCGGTCGACGTCTCCCTGGCTGGCGTCCAGAGCGAGCGTCCACGCATCGTTCAGATCGAGCTCGAAGTTCAGCCCGAACGACTCGAGCGTCGCGTCGCGTCTTTCGAAGTCGTTACGAATCTGCCCTCTGACATCCTGCCAGACACCCTCGGTAACGAGCCCGCCGTCTGTGGCGACGACGCCGGTCGGTTGAGCCCAGGCACCCGGCATCTCGATGCCGCGCAGGATTTTTTCGTCCGAAAAGTCGATGTACAGCGCGTCGGCCGTGATTCGCAGCACGTCGGTCGGCGCGAACTGTGCGACGGCCATGACAGTGTCGCGGTCGAGCGTCGACGAACGCACGAACGGTTTCGCACCGCCGTTGACCAGCCCGAGCTCCTCGTTGGCTCCGGCACCGTCGGAACAGGTGGCGTTGTTGATGACCACGGCGCCGGTAACGCAATCTTCGAATGCAGTGGGGAAGCCCCAGGAGTTCCAGCGTTCCTCCTGGTTCGGCGACTCCATCGTGGCAACAGCCAGGGCGATGCCGACCTTGTCGTCGGCGAACTGGTCGACGTAGGAAAATGTGCCGCGCCAGCCCGAGTCTTCGCCGTCCGGATTCAGTTGATCGTGGCCGTTCTGCTCGAGGGTTGCGTTTACCGCGATCGTCTGTTCATGATCCAGCGGCTTGATCGTGTGCAGGTTGATCGTGCCGCCGATGCCCTGCGTCATCAGCGAGGCTTCCGGAGTCTTGTAAACGGTAACACCGCTCATGATCTCGGAGGGATACAAGTCGAACTCGATGCCGCGGTTGTCGCTGATCGAGACCTGCTCGCGGCCGTTCAACGTGGCGGTACTGAAATCTTCACCCAGGCCGCGAATCGAAATTGAACTGGTGCGACCGTCCAGTCGCTGGCCGGCGAGTCCCGGAAGGCGGGCGATGGCCTCCGCAATACTCGAGTCGGGCAGCTTGCCGATGTCTTCCGCGGATATCGCCTCGACGATTGAGGTCGAGTGACGCTTCGTGTTGATCGAATCGATCAAACTTGCACGGAACTTGCCGGTGACAACGACCTCGTCGAGAGACCCTTCGTCGTCGTTGTCCTGAGCGTAAACACTTCCGGCGGAAACAGCGAGTGCAAGCGATACAGCGGTGGCAACTTTGTTGCGTTTGAGCCGCAGGCCCATGGTCGAATCCCCCTTACAGTTGACGTACTGCACCGATCCGAAAGTACGACCGTCTTGCGAACAGCGGACGCATCAGGTCTGCAGTGTTTGCGGTTGGTATAAGAACCGGATTTCAGTATAGGCAGGGCGTTGGGGGCTCACAACGGATTGCATACGTATTCATCAACCGGTGCAGACGCATGCTTTCCATGAATTCGTATACATTGTGTTGCTCCGGAACTGCCAACTCGCTAGTTTGCTGGCAGTCCCGCAGCTTAAAGGCCGCCGTCGCCTTCCTCTGATCACTATGGATTCGTCAGACCTTCACACACCACAACCTGCGGCCGCAGAAGAACTCACCGGCAGCGGCGACGAAGCCGGCAGCGGAGCCGAAAATGAGGAGTGGTGGCGCGGTGCGGTGATCTACCAGGTCTACCCGCGCAGCTTCAAGGACAGCAACAACGACGGCATCGGCGATCTGCGCGGAATTATCGACAAGCTCGGTTACGTTTCGGATCTGGGCGTCGACGCGGTCTGGGTATCGCCTTTTTTCAGGTCGCCAATGAGGGATTTCGGCTACGACGTCAGCGATTACCGCAAAGTCGACCCGATATTCGGCGACCTCGACGATTTCGACCGGCTGGTCGAAGGCGCACACAATCTCGGACTCAGGATCATGATCGATCAGGTGCTGAGCCACAGTTCCGATCAACATTCGTGGTTCACGGAAAGTCGCTCCAGTCGCGATAACCCGCGAGCGAACTGGTACGTGTGGGCGGATCCGAAAGCAGACGGCACGCCGCCGAACAACTGGCTGTCGATATTCGGCGGCTCCGCGTGGCAATGGGAGCCACGGCGGGAGCAATACTATCTGCACAACTTTCTGGCCAGTCAGCCCGATCTCAACTACCACGAACCCGCAGTCGTTGCGCAAATGCTCGAGGAGGTCGAATTCTGGCTGCAACGCGGCGTCGACGGCATGCGGCTCGACGCAATCAATTTCTGTTATCACGATCCGCTGTTGCGTGACAATCCGGCGAAGGCCAGATCCGAGCGCGTCGGCCGCGGCTACAGAACGGACAACCCGTATGCCTGGCAGTATCACAAGTACGACAATACACAACCGGAGACCCTGGTTTTTCTGCAGCAACTGCGCGAATTGAGCGATGGCTATTCCGAGGTCGTCCTGCTCGGCGAGGTTACCGGGGAAAATCCGATCGACACCATGGTCGAATACACGAGCGGCAGTACCCGGTTGCACATGGCATACAATTTCGAACTGCTCGCGGACGATTTTTCACTCGCGCACATTCGAAATGCCGTTGAGAGCCTCGAAAACACCGCGGTCAGATGCTGGCCGTGCCGCTCGATCGGAAATCACGACGTGGCCCGCGTTACGACTCGCTGGGGCGGCAAAGACAGTTCGCAGGCAAGATCGAAATTGCTCAATGCGCTGCTGCTGTCGTTGAAAGGATCGGTGTGCTCGTACCAGGGAGACGAGCTCGGGCTGACGCAGGCGGAAATCGCGCCGGAAGACATTCGCGATCCGTACGGTATGGCTTTCTGGCCGCTGTTCCAGGGGCGGGACGGCTGCCGCACGCCGATGCCGTGGACCGACTCTGACGCCGCGTTCGGCTTCACCGGCGGCAAACCGTGGCTGCCGGTGCCGGCCGAGCATCGTGACAAGGCAGTCGAGAAGCAACTGCAGGACCCGGATTCGGTCCTGCGCTCCTATCGCAGCTTCGTGCGCTGGCGCCGCGGTCAACCGGCGCTGAGTTTCGGCGATATCCGTTTTCTCGATTCACCGGAGAATACGCTGGCATTCATCCGCGAATACGGGGGGAACAGCCTGCTGGCGTTTTTCAATTTCAACGAGGACACCATCTGCTACGACTTGCCGCTTCTTGCACACGCAGAGGAACTGGCCGGGCACGGTTTTCCGCCGGCGCGGGTCGAGTGGAATCGCGTCGAGGTGACAGGCTACGCCGCTTTCTTTGCGGCTCTGTAGGAGCCCGCCATTGCGGGCGACCTGCGCAGGTGTTGAACGAAGGCGGTGG
>JBBDXW010000005.1:1221-9128 GCA_040902105.1 Woeseia sp. | reverse complement strand
ACGTGCTCAGACACGGGAAACTCGCTCGTGGAACACCCCCGGACGGCACTCCTGCCGGTGCCAGAGACGAGCGAATACGACTTGCGCAGGGCCAGTGAAATTTGCCGCTGAACGCTGACAGTCTTCTCGCCCGCCGGAAAAAACTGCTGGGTCCGGCGTTGAGGCTGTTTTACGCGGACCCGCTGCATATCGTCCGCGGCGAAGGCGTCTGGCTTTATGACGCCGACGGACGAAAATATCTCGACATGTACAACAACGTGCCGCACGTCGGTCATTGCCACCCGCAGGTTGTCGATGCGATCGCCAGGCAGGGCCGGATACTCAACACCCACACGCGTTATCTGCATGAACTCGTGCTCGACTACGCCGAACGCCTGACGGCGACATTGCCGGACGCACTCGACGTCGCAATGTTCAGCTGTACGGGCACGGAAGCAAACGAACTCGCACTGCGAATTGCGAGGACGGTAACGGGCGGTGTCGGTGTGATCGTGACCGACTACTCCTATCACGGCAATTCGCAGGCGATCGCCGAAATAAGCACCGAGTACGACACGCCGGAAACGCGGCGGCCGCACGTTGTGGCAGTGCCGGCGCCGGACGTCTATCGCGGCCGTTACCGCGGCGACGACGCGGCAGAGCGCTACGCCCTTCATGTGGCAGAGGCGGTGGAGTTGTTGCAAAGCCGCGGCATCAAACCGGCCGCACTGGTCCTGGACACGATTATTTCATCCGATGGCGTGGTCTCGGTGCCGCCGGGATACCTGTCGCGCGCGGCCGGCCATATCCGTGCCGCCGGAGGCCTGTTTGTCGCGGACGAAGTACAGCCGGGATTCGGCAGGACCGGAGAAACGTTCTGGGGCTTCGAGATTGAAGACGTGGTGCCGGACATCGTGACCATGGGGAAGCCGATGGGCAACGGGCATCCGCTCGCTGCAACCGTCACGCGTACGGACATCGCCAGTGCATTTGCGCGGGATGCGCGGTATTTCAATACGTTCGGCGGCAACCCCGTATCGGCCGCCGCGGGGCTTGCGGTGCTGGACGTCCTCGAGACGCAACAGCTGCAGCGAAACGCGCTGGACGTTGGACGGCGCCTGACCGCCGGTTTGAAGCACCTTGCCGAGCGCCACGAACGCATCGGCGACGTACGCGGGACAGGGCTTTTCCTTGCGGCGGAACTCGTCGAAGACAAGGAAAGCAGGAAGCCGGCGACAGGCTATGCAACGCGGGTCGTCGAGGGACTGCGAAATGAGGGCGTGCTGACGAACACGATCGGTCGCGACGACAATATCCTGAAATTGCGTCCGCCGATGGTCCTGTCGAGGGAAAACGCAGAGCTGTTTCTTGATATCCTCGGCCGCGTGCTCGCGAGATAACAATGGGAGTCACGAATGCGAACTCGCCTGTCGACGATTTTCCAGCTCTGCGTCACTGTGTGCGCCGTGTCCGGCTGCGAAGGCCCGGACCCGATGGGCGCGGATGCGGGCGACGTCATCGGTAGTCTCGAGAGCTTCGACAGGCGGGAAGGCTTCATCGACCTGTACTGGGACGAAAATGAAGGGTCGGCTCTTTCTTCGAATCGAGGATTTCGACCAGCCGTTCCTGTACCAGTCTTCGCTGGCGCGCGGTATCGGTTCGAACGACCTCGGGCTTGATCGCGGTCAGCTCGGGGCTGACAGCATTGTCGAGTTCGAACACGCCGGTCCCAAAATATTGCTCGTTGCGAACAATCTTCGTTACCGGGCGTCCGGCGACGATCAGGACGAGCTCCGCGCGGTGGAAGAATCGTTTGCACGCTCAGTCCTGTGGGGGTTCGAATCTCTCGGCGAGCAGGACGGCGCGGTGATTGTCGACGCGACCGAATTCTTCATCCGCGACACGCACGGTATTGCGGCGACTCTCGCGGAGGCGGGCGAGGGCAACTACGAGCCCGACGCGTCGCGCTCCGCCATCCACCTGCCGCGAACGAAGGCATTTCCCGACAATACCGAAATCGAAGCTATCGTCACCTACGGCGGCAAGCCAACCGGGCAAATTCTAAGCACCGTGGTTCCGGACCCCACGCTGATTACGGTCCATCTGCACCATTCATTCATTCGTTTGCCCGACGACAACTACGAACCGTTGTCATACGACCCGCGCGCCGGGCTCATCGGCCTGCGCGACAGCGGCAGTGGTTTTTTCGATTTCGCCTCGGAAATCGGCGACCCGCTCACGGTCGCGTATGCGCGACGTCACCGGTTGAAGAAAAAAGACCCGTCGGCGGAACTGAGCGAGGCGGTCGAACCCATCGTGTATTACGTGGATCGCGGGGCGCCCGAACCTGTGCGCTCCGCCTTGCTGGACGGTGCGCGCTGGTGGAATGCGGCATTCGAGGAAGCCGGATACAAAGATGCGTTTCGCGTCGAACTCATGCCGGAGGACGCCGATCCGATGGACGTGCGCTACAACGTCATCCAGTGGGTGCATCGTTCCACGCGCGGCTGGTCCTACGGCTCGTCAGTCGTCGACCCGCGCACCGGCGAAATCATGAAAGGACACGTAACGCTCGGCTCGCAGCGAGTACGCCAGGATTACATGATTGCGGAAGGACTGCTTGCTCCCTATGTCCAGGATACGGCCGATAACGGTTCGGTCGGTGAGGGCGCAAACGATCAAAGCGTACCGGACCCGATGCTCGAGATGGCGATGGCGCGCATCCGCCAGCTTTCGGCGCACGAAGTCGGCCACACGATCGGCATCGAACACAATTTTGCCGCCAGCACCCAGGATCGCGCTTCGGTCATGGACTATCCGTTTCCACTGGTGCGCTTCAATGAGGACGGCAGCCTCGACCTGTCCGAGGCGTACACCGCGGAGGTCGGCGCGTGGGACAAGCGCGTCGTGATATACGCATACCAGGATTTTGCCGACGGAGTCGACGCTGCGGAGGCACGCGACAGAATACTGAGCGAGACGATTGCGGCCGGCCTGAAGTACACGGGCGACAGCGATTCACGGCCTGTCGGCAGCGCGCATCCCGACGGCAACCTGTGGGACAACGGCACGGACGCGGTCGAGGAACTGAAGCACCTGCTGCGTGTACGCGCGTATGCACTCGAGCATTTTTCGGAACGCAATATTCGTATGGGGCGCCCGCTGGCGACGCTCGAGGAAGTGCTGGTTCCGGTGTTCATGCTGCATCGCTACCAGATCGAAGCGGTCGGCAAGCTGATCGGCGGGCAGTATTTCAATTACGCCGTGCGCGGCGACGGGCAGACTCCCGGCCATCCCGCCGAACCCGAACGGCAGCGCATTGCCATCGAGGCGCTCGTGAATACGCTGGCGCCGTCCGTGCTTCGCCTGCCGCCCCAGGTGCTCGATCTGGTTCCGGCGCGTCCGCCCGGATTCCCGGCATCGAAGGAAACTTTTCCGTCGGTCACGGGCGGGATATTCGACCCTTCGGCCCCGGCCGACAGCGCAGTCGCCCTGACGCTCGACGTGTTGCTGGAGCCTTCGCGCGCCGCGCGCATGAACGTCCTGCACGCCCGCCAACCGGAGCAGCCTGCATTCGACGAGCTGCTCGATGAATTGCTGCAGGCGAGCTGGCTGGCGTTACGGCAAGCCGGCCCGGATGCCGCCATCCAGCGTTCTACAAACAACCAGGTGCTCGAGCGGCTCATGCTTCTCTGCAGCAACCGTGAGAGTGACCAGGTTGTCGACCATGACGTCCGGGCTGCGGCATTCGAGAGCATCAACGAGCTCGATCGCTGGCTTGCGGTACGAGTCAGCAACGAAAACGATGCAGCCTGGCGTGCGCATTATGCCTACGCGCGTTTTCAGATCGAACGCATGCGCGACGATCCGTCCAGTGTGCAGCGCATCGTTCCGCTGCGGCCGCCGCCCGGGGCGCCGATCGGTACGACGGGATTTTGAACGCATGTAAAATCATGATATGAAATCGGACCGGCGCGCGGTTGTCGGGTATAAGGGTTCCCTTATAGTATCCCGAAAAAATTCTGCGCTGCCTGTAAAGGCAGAGTTCAAACGCATCATCGAGTGCAGTGGGCGAGGGACCATGTCGGACAGACTCAAAATCTCCCGGCGCGATTTCCTGAACGGGATCGCGCTCGTGGCCGGTAGCACGCTGGCGCCTCTCGAGTCGATGGCCCGCTCGCTGACCATGGCGCTGACCATGGCTGCGGGCGCGGACGACGTCTATCCGCCGGCGCTCACCGGCATGCGGGGCAGTCATGCAGGCTCTTTCGAAGTGGCGCACGCGTTGTCCTGGGCGGGCACAAAATGGCCGGTGCCGAAGCGCCAGACCGACCGGACCTACGATCTCGTTGTTGTGGGCGGCGGTATCTCGGGTTTGTCCGCGGCGTTTTTTTATCGCCAGCGCATGGGCCTCGATGCGCGCATCCTCGTGCTCGACAATCACGACGACTTCGGCGGACATGCCAAGCGCAACGAATTCGATGTCGACCGGCAGAAACTGATTTGTTACGGCGGCAGCCAGTCGATCGACACGCCCGGACATTACTCGGCGCAGGCGAAGAAACTGCTCGAAGACATCTCGATTCAGACCGGGCGTTTCTACGATTATTTCGACCAGGATTTCTTCACAAATCGCAAACTGGGCCGCGGGATCTATTTCAGCAAGGATGCCTATGGGCAAGATCGGCTGCTGCCGAGCGTGCTGCGTGGCTTCGACGATGACGATCCGGGCGACGTCGCCTCGCTCATCAATTCCTATCCGTTGACGGAAACGTCGCGGCAGGCATTCATCGCACTCATGAAGGGCGAGAGCGATCTGCTGCCGGGCCTGAGCCGCGACGCCAAAATAGAGTTGCTGCGGCGCACGAGCTACTGCGATTTCCTGCGCAAGCACGCGGGCATGCCGGACGAGGTCACAGAGATTTTTCGCGACGCGATCAAGGGCCTCTGGGGCGTGGGCTGGGATGCGCTGTCCGCGCTCGAAGGGTACCGCAGCGGCATGCCGGGCACGCTGCATCTGGGCATCGGCGAACTGGACCATGAACCGCCGGGACGCGACGAGCCCTATATCTTCCATTTCCCCGACGGCAACGCAGGCGTCGCGCGCGCGCTCGTGCGGCAGTTGATTCCGGACGCCGTGCCGGGCAAAACCATGGAAGACCTGATCGTAGCGCGGGTGGATTACAGCCTGCTCGACCGGTCGTCGGCCAGGACCCGGATTCGTCTGAACAGTACCGCAGTCGACGTAAGGCACGCCGACGGCGGCAACTCCGTGGACGTGTCGTACGTGCAGCACGGCGATGCGTATCGGGTGCGGGCGAAGCACGCGATCCTGGCCTGTTACAACAACATGATTCCGCATCTTTGCGGCGAAGTGCCGAAGGAACAGCAGGAAGCCATCGCTTATGCGACCAAGGTACCGCTCGTGTATATCAGCATCGCGGTGCGAAACTGGCGTGCATTCGACAAGCTTGGGTTTCACAGCATCTACGTGCCCAAAGCAGGGCTGATGCACTCCTTTGGCATGGACTTTCCCGTCAGCATCGGAGATTACAGGTACGCAGCGGATCCCGACCGGGCGACAGTCATTCACGGCAGCTTCGTACCGACGGTTCCGGACCGGGGCTTGTCCGCGCGAGAGCAGCATATTGCAGGGCGCCGCAAACTGTTCGAGATGAGTTTCGACGATTTCGAGCACGGTATCGTTCGCCAGATGAGCGGCGCGCTCTCGGCCGGCGGTTTCGACGCAGAACGCGATATTGCGGCGATCACGGTGAATCGCTGGCCGCACGGTTACGCATACGAGTACAACGATTATTCCGACCCGGCAGACTGGGGCCGCGACAAGGGCCCGCATATTGCAGGCCGTGCGCAAATCGGCCGAATCTCGATCGCGAACTCCGACGCGGCGGCGTACGCGTATGTCAACGGTGCAATCGATGCCGCTCACCGTGCGGTGAACGAACAGCTCGCGAATTCCTGATGCGACCGACTGGTTCATCCGTCTGCGCCACCGCTAACGCCTGAAAAAATGGAAAACCCCGGCTTCATTTCGGTTGTACCAACCCTGGTCGTGTTTTTCCTTGCGATCTTTACCCGCCGGCCGATCGAGTCACTGGTAACCGGTTCGATCGTCGGCATGGCGATGATTCATGGTTCGGGTTTCATTACCGGTTTTGCCGATACCTCCATTCGGGTGATGACGGACGAAGACGTCGCCTGGGTGATTCTCGTATGCGGCTTCATGGGGAGCCTCATCGGCCTTTTTATCCGCAGCGGGTCGACGCGCGCTTTTACCGAGAAACTGTCCCGCTTCGTGCACTCGCAGAAGAGCGCGCTGTTCGCAACCTGGGGTCTCGGCATACTGATATTTGTCGACGATTACCTGAATTCGCTAGCTGTCGGTTCTGCAATGCGCGAACTGACGGACAAGTACCGGGTGTCGCGCGAGATGCTGGCCTACGTTGTCGACTCGACGGCGGCGCCGGTCAGCGTGATCATCCCGTATTCGACCTGGGGCGCATTCTTTGGCGGGTTGCTGGTGGCAAACGGCGTCGCGGCCGAAGGCCAGGGACTTGCAGTTTACATCAGCGCAATTCCTTACATGCTGTATGCCTGGGTCGCGATATTGCTGGTGCCGTTCGTAATCCTGGGCGTCGTTCCGCTGCTCGGCAGCATGAAAAGGGCGGAAATCCGCGCACAGACGACAGGCCAGATGATCCCCCCCGGCGCCGCGCACATCGAAAAAGCGAACAAAGCCATACGGCCGAAAGACGGTGTCAAACCCCGAATTTCGGTGTTCCTGTTGTCGATGATTGCGCTGGTGGCCTTTACCCTCTACTTCGACAACGACTTTCTCAAGGGTGTGTACGTCACGCTCGGCGGAACCGTCCTGTTCATCGTGGGCGCCCGCATTCTCGATTTCCACGATACCTTCGACACGGTCATCGACGGCTTCAAGACCATGATCGAACCGCTCGGCGTGCTGGTGGCCGCGTTCATCCTGAAAGACGTGAACGACGTGCTCGGGCTGGCCGTCTACGTCGTGACGACAATGCAGCCCATACTGACGCCTGAGACTCTCCCGGCAATTATCTTCGCGACGATGGGTCTCGTTTCGTTCGCTACCGGTTCGAACTGGGGCGTCTTTGTCATCATTCTGCCAATCGTCATTTCGCTCGCGAACAATCTGGGCGCAGATATGACGCTTGTTATCGGCGCGACGTTGTCGGCAAGCACCTTCGGCAGTCACGCATGCTTTTATTCGGACTCGACCGTGCTGAGCGCGCAGGCAACGGGCTGCACGGCCATGCAACATGCCCTGACGCAGATTCCATATGCGTTGCTGGCCGCCGCCATTACGATCGTGGGATATCTAGGTCTGGGCTACGCTTGAGATCGTTTCTTTAATCAATTGGAGAAAGGAATGAAGAAATTTCTGTTGTCAGGATGCATTCTGGCGACCGGAATGGGCCTCGGCATTGTTCTTGCCGATCATCACGCGCCGGGACATGACGTTGTTCTGCCCGCGAAGCTCAGCAAGGAGGACATGGCGGGCAAAATATTCGAGCGTCCGGACACCGTTACGAAAATGCGCGGTGACAACACGATACTGGATGTAACGTCGCTGTTGAGCAGTGACAAAAAGTTTGCATCCGGCATGTACAAATCCGGCAAGGTGCGCTTTGATGCGACCGAACCGTACGGCGTCGACGAGTTCATGTATTTCGTCGAAGGCGGCGTGACGCTGACCTCCGCGGACGGGTCGGTCCAGGTCATCGAAGCCGGCGAGGCCGTTACGATTCCGAAGGAATGGACGGGCGTGTGGGATACCGACGGCTACACGAAAATCTGGGTCATCTACTCCGAAGACGGTTCCGGCCTGGAATAACAGCGGCTGATAAATACCCTGTAGGAGCCCGGGCGGG
>JBBDXW010000005.1:0-1211 GCA_040902105.1 Woeseia sp. | reverse complement strand
ATTGCGGGCGACCACCGCCAACGCTGAATGCCGCGCAGGTCGCCCGCAATGGCGGGCTCCTACAGGGCACGATTGATACGGCTTCGTGTAACCTTTTGCGACAAGGGCCGCTATAAGCATGTAACAACCCGTCGCAACCCACCGCACCGGAAGGAATGGACATGCCATTGTTACGCTCTGCCTTACCGCTTCTCGCCTTTGCCTTTGCCGGCGCCGCGAATGCCCAGGTTACGCCGGCCAGCCTTTCCGGGGACACGGTCTGGTACCTGCACGCCGATCTCCAGGAACTGCGCGACGCGAGCTCCGGCAAGCATATTTATCAATGGCTGGAGGACGAGGTATTCACGGATATACGTGAAGACTTAGGTATAGACCTCGGCAAGGAAGCAAACTCGGTCACCGCGTTCTCGGACAAGGCCCTCGGCACGGTCATCGTGGTGGACGGCGCGATCAGCAAGACCACGAGCGACAAGCTGCTGGCGCTCGCCGCCACGGACGCCAGGCTCGAAACGCGGACACACGGCGGCAAGACCTATTATCACGCCGACCGCAAGGGTTCCCGCTCGCACAACAACCGCTCATTCGACGATCTCGAAGAGTCGGCATGGTTCAGCTTCGACGTGAAAGGCAAGGTGATCGTTGCCTCCGACCAGAACCAGATGCAGGCACTGCTCGAGAGCGGCGGCCGGATTGCCGGCAACCAGAGTCATCCGGGCGCCCTGCTGGTGCTGACGGCCGACAAGAGTTATGTGCAGGCGGGGGCACGTACGGCAGCATTCATGGATGATGACGACGACGGCGGCTGGGATTCGAACATCCTGCGCAATACGGAGCTGGTGGCGCTGCTCGTTTCCGACCGCGACGGCCTTCTCGCCGTAGAGGCGCAGCTCGTTTCCCACGAGCCGAGGATGGCCCAGTCGCTGGGCGGCATCATCAACGGCCTGATCAGCCTGCAGACCTTGAATCCGGATCTCGATCCGGAGATCCTGTCCCTGATTCAGAACACAAAGGTCGAAGTGAAAGACAAGGTTCTCTCGATCAACGCCGTGATCAATCCGGAAATGGTCATCGGCATGCTCGAAGACTAGCGGTGCCGCAAAAATGCCGGCTTGCATTGTTCATGAACGTTTGAGGTCAGTGGCAAGCGGAGCCTCGGTTGGGGGGAGGGCTTTTCAGGAACGCCGTGAACCCATCCATGGGGGCTTCGCACA
>JBBDXW010000004.1:0-9308 GCA_040902105.1 Woeseia sp. | reverse complement strand
ACGCCGCCAGACGCGACAAGGCGCCGCGAGAAGGGTCGATTATTTGCGACGGGGTGCACTAGCGTATGCTGCGGCGTGCTTTCAACATCTCGTAAGCGCCACGGATTTCGCGGGTACGCTTCGACGCTTCGCTTGCCAAGGCAGCGTCTCCGGCGGCGGCCGCGAGTTTGTCCGGGTGGTTCTTGTTCATCAGACGCCGGTACGCCCTCTTGATCTCATCGTTGGTCGAGGATCGATGCACTCCGAGTACCTCATAGGCGCTGGTGACGCGGTCAGCATCCGCACCTCCGGCGGCTGACCGGCGAAATCCGCTCTGTGCGCGAAGCATGGCTTCGAGCTGCGCGAGCTCGACCCGGCCGATGTCCAGTTCACTGCAGATCGTCCAGATCGCCGCGCGTTCGCGCCGGTGCAGCGACTTTTTCGACAACGCCACTTCGAGCAGAAGCCGCACGAACGCAGTCCGCAGTTCCGTGTGCCGGGTGGTGTCTCGCCTTAACCGACGCAAGGTGTCGTGCAAGGGAAAGGACGGTTGCTTGCCCTCCTCGAACCAGTCGATCGACTTCTTTATCTCCGACGGACCGAGTCCGAGTCGATGCATCAGCACGCGTGCTGCCCGGATCTCGGCCTCGGAGACGCGGCCGTCGGCCTTGGCGAGAAAACCCATGGTGCGGAACAAGCTGCGGACGAAGTCCGCGGGCAGATGTTCTGTGCGTTCCTTTGTTTCCGCACGCGGGCGCGCGAACCGGTGCGCGTACCCCCGATCGAACTGGTGTCCCAGGATGAGGCCGATCAGCGCCAGCCAGAGCCTTCCTGTCGCAAGGCCCGCGGCAACGCCCGCGATTTTCCCCCAGTAAGGTATCCGCCGCTCTTTCGGTTGCTGCATGCGCCAATGCTAACGTCACTGGCGGCAATTTCCTATGGCCGTACGCGGCCGTCATGCGAGTCACGGCCAGTCATCGCGGCTTGCGGCCCGCGGAGCGAAAAGCGATGATCCGCGGCAATCCGGGCGACGAAGTTCGATGCCCGACCTCATCCTGAAACGTCCACATGAACGATCCCGACCCGTTATTCGAATCCTTCATCCCCTCGCTGCCGCTGCTCGCTCGCGGCAAGGTGCGCGATATATACGGCGTCGACGACCGCCACCTTCTCATCGTGACGACCGACCGCTTGTCAGCCTACGACGTGGTAATGCCGGACCCGGTCGCCGGCAAAGGCCTGGTGCTCACGGCAATTTCCAACTTCTGGTTCCAGATGATGGCCGACATCATTCCCAATCATCTGACCGGGCGCACGCTCGAATCCGTTGTCGACGACGAGGGTCTGCGGAGCGTTCTCTCGGGGCGGGCCATTGTCGTGAAGCGCTTGAAGCCCCTGCCGATCGAGGCGGTCGTGCGCGGCTACCTGATCGGCTCCGGCTGGCGGGACTATCAAGCGTCCGGCCAGGTATGCGGCATCGCGCTTCCCGCCGGCCTGGACGAGGCGGAAAAGTTGCCGCAGACACTGTTTACGCCCGCGACCAAAGCGGAAAGCGGCCAGCACGACCAGAACATCTCGTTTGACGAGGCCGGCCGTCTACTCGGCGAAAGGCTCGCAGAGCGTGTCCGGAACGTTGCGCTCAGCATTTATCAGCGTGCGGCGGCGTATGCCCTCGAACGTGACATCATCATCGCCGACACGAAGTTCGAATTCGGACTGGATGACGAGGGGGGCCTGTATCTCATCGACGAAGTCCTGACGCCGGACTCATCGCGTTTCTGGCCGCGCAGCGAATATCGAACCGGCATAAGCCCGCCAAGCTTCGACAAGCAGTTCGTCCGCGATTACCTCGACACCCTCGACTGGGACAGGACAGCGCCCGGCCCATCGTTGCCGCCGGAAGTCATCGCCCGCACCGCCGAAAAATACCGGCAAGCCCTCACGCTCATGACGAAGCGCCGTTGACGGGCATACGGATTCGGCGGGCGACCGGGCTCAAGCCTGTCTTGCTGCCTTTCCCGGCCAGGCGCCGATGATCTTTCGCAACGCATCGAGCCCGTCCGTCAAAGCAGCGGGCCCGGGCTGCAGGATGAGCGACGATTTGATTTCGTGGAGTTCCCCGTTCAGAACGGCGGGGACCGCATGCCAGCCGGGCCGGGCTGCGACTGCAGGGGCACGAAATTTCTTTCCGCACCAGGAACCGATGATGATGTCCGGTTGCCGCCGCACGATTTCGCCGGGATCCGCAATGATGCGGTTCTTTCCCAATGGCTCCACGGCGAGTTCCGGAAAACAGTCGTTGCCCCCGGCAATCGAAATGAGTTCCGAAACCCAACGAATTCCGCTGATATTCGGTTCATCCCATTCTTCGAAATAAACCCTGGGCCGTCGCTCCTGTCGTTCTGCTTCGTGCCGTACGGCCGCCAGCCGCGTTTCCAGATCCGCTGCATATGCTTCAGCTTTGCTTTGTCGTCCAATCAGTCCGCCGAGAGTCCGGATCATCGTCAGGATCTCATCCACCGATCGTTGATTGAATACGTGTACGGGGACACCGTGCCGGATCAATTCCGCCGCGATGTCCGCCTGCAAGTCTGAAAAACCGAGAACCAGGTCCGGCTCGAGCGCGAGGATCCTGTCGATTTTCGCGCTCGTGAACGCGGAGACTCTGGGTTTCTCCTTGCGGGCACGGGGCGGCCGGACCGTAAATCCGGAAATTCCGACTATGCGCCAATCCTCGTCGAGGCCGTACAGAGTCTCGGTCGTTTCCTCCGTCATGCAGACAATGCGTTCTGCGTATCGTGGCGTCATGGCCTTTCCGTCATCGGTTCAATGCATCGGGCCCGATGTTCTTCATCACCTTATCACGACGCATAGATGACAGGGCACTGAGGTACAATCCCCGGGCACAGCGACCTGAGCAAACCGAACCAACGGTAATGATCCCGGAACTGCACGCAAAATTCGAAACGCTTGTCTGGGGCAATGTGCTTCAGAAAAAGGGCACGCCGGGGCGGGCAGCCGCGAAGGTGCTGCAATATCTGTACGCGCTGATCCGCGACATTCTGGGCGGACAGCTCACGCTCCGGGCCATGAGCCTGGTCTATACGACGCTGCTCTCGGTGGTACCGCTGATCGCGATGAGCTTTTCCGTGTTGCAGGGCCTCGGTGTGCACAACAATCTGAGGCCGCTCCTGTACGAGGCACTGGCGCCGCTGGGTGAGCAGGGACAGGAGATCACCGATCAGGTCATCAGCCTTGTCGACAATGTCAAAGGGGGCCTGCTGGGCGGCGTCAGCCTGGCGTTTTTTATCTTCACCGCGGTTTCCATGGTGCAGAAGGTCGAGGAAAGCTTTAACTACGCGTGGCACGTGGGGCAGCCGCGAAGCCTGGCGCGCCGCTTCTCCGAATACCTCGTCGTGTTGCTGGTCGGTCCCGTGATCGTCGTGATCGCCCTCGGCATGATCGCTTCCATCCGCAGCAACACCTTTGTGCAGATGGTGCTCGCCAATGATGCCCTGGGGCCGGTATTTGTCGGGGCAGGCAAGTTCACTCCCTATTTGCTGATCACCGGCGTTTTTATCTTTCTCTACATGTTCGTGCCGAATACCAAAGTGAAATTCAGATCCGCCCTGATCGGCGGTGTCGTAGGCGGCTGCATGTGGGCGGGCATGGGCGTAATTTATACGACCTTCGTCGTCTATGCGACGCAGCGACAGCTGATCTATTCGGGGTTCGCCCTCGCCATAACAACCCTTATCTGGCTTTACCTCAGCTGGCTGGTTCTGCTGATTGGCGCCCAGCTCGCGTTTTATCATCAGCGCCCTGCATTCCTGCGCATCGGCCGCCGCGAACCGAGCCTGTCAAATTCGATGCGTGAATGTCTCGCCCTGAATATCATGTACCTCGTCGGGCAGGCTTTTCGCGACAAGGACAGAAAAATCACGCTCGATGGTATCTGTACAGAACTCAAGGTGCCGTCGATTGCATTGGCACCGATCGCCAACAGACTGGAGAATGACGGCCTGTTGATCGTGACCGAGAAGGAAGAATTACTGCCGGGTCGCGAAGTCTCTCGCATTCAGGTTGCGGATATTCTCGAGGTCGTCCGGCAGCGCGGCGATACCGGATCGTATCGCGGCCCGTCCTGGACGGCCGACGTCGAGGCGATCGGTGAGCAACTCGAAAAGGCGGTGGGCGATGTTGCCGGCACTCGCACACTGTCCGACCTTCTGGACCGCGCGCAGAAAAATAAATAGTAATGCAGTAAGGAAGAACCGTTCGCCCTGCCGGACTCCCCGGGGAACTGCGCTTCCGTCAGGCGCCCGCGATGGTCATGCCGTCGACCAGCAACGACCCGCAACGGATGCCGCCGCGCAGGTCCTGGTCGCGCCCGACTGCGCGAATGCGTTTGTACAACTCTTTCAGGTTGCCCGCGATGGTGACCTCGTGCACCGGAAACGCGATCTCGCCATTCTCGACCCAGAAGCCGACCGCGCCTCGAGAGTAATCTCCCGTAACGCCGTTCACGCCTTGTCCGATCAGTTCGTAGACGAGCAGCCCGTTGCCCATCATTTTCAACAATTCGTGCAGGTCTGCTGCGTTGCCGGGCACGATCAGATTGTGCGAGCCGCCAGCGTTCCCCGTGGTAACGAGCCCGAGTCGACGCGCCGAGTAAGTGCTCAGAACATAGCCCTGCAATATGCCGTTGACTACGATGTCCCTGTCGCTGGTCGCAACGCCTTCCGCATCATATGGCGCGCTTGCAAGGCCTTTCGGTATGTGGGGACGTTCTTCTATGCGGAAAAAATCCGGAAAAATCTGCTCGCCCGCGGCGTCCAGCAAAAATGAGGATCGCCGATATTGCGCGCCGCCTGCAATCGCACCTATGGCGTGCCCGATGAAGCCGCGTGCAATTTCCGGGGCGAATAAAACCGGCGATTTGACCGTCTTGATTTTGCGCGCACCCAGTCTTTCGACGGTACGGCGCGCCGCCGTGCGGCCGATATTTCGCGCGGACTCCAGGTCAGAAGGGTCACGCGCAGCGCTGTAATAGTGGTCGCGTTCCATGTCGCCGTTACTCTCACCGACTACAACGCAACTCATGCTGTGACTCGTCTTCCGGTAGCTGCCGATGAACCCGTGCGAGTTGCCGTAAGCCCGGACGCCGGCATTCGTAGCGACAGTCGCGCCTTCGGAGTTGCTGATCCGCTTGTCGAATGAGCGCGCGGCGTCCTCGCATTCGATGGCAAGCCGGATCGCCTGCTCCGAGCCGAGCTCCCATGCATGCGCCAGGTCGAGGTCCGGCGGATTCGACGCCATGAACTCCCTGTCGGCGAGTCCTGCGTACTTGTCCGGCGCGGTGTATTTCGCAAATGAGCAGGCTTTGGCCACGGCCTCGCGTAACGCCTCGGAATTAAAGTCAGAGGTGCTCGCGCTGCCCTTGCGTGATCCTGAGTAAATCGTTACGCCGACACCGCGGTCGTTCGTGTACTCCAGATTTTCGACATCGCCGAGCCTCGCTGTCGCGCTCAGCCCGATATCGTGACTCGCCGCCGCCTCCGCCTGATCGGCGCCGCACTTGCGAGCTTCATTTAATACCAGTTCTACAATACTCTCGAGCGCGCGTTGATCCAGCGCCGCACGATGTCCCTGTACGCTCATGTTGCGATTTGTACCTTTCGATTTTTCCCGGGTGACGGGTGTGAATGCGGCCGCACTGCGATTCGGCACGGTGCGCCGTGATACTATGCCGCACTACTCGCACGACCGACCTTGAGGTAGCTTAGCGGGTGAACGGCGCAAAGCCCAGCAAAAGCGCGCGTAAGAGGGACGACCTGGCGTTGCAGGCCCTGGGAGAAAAACTGATTCCGCTTGAACTCGGTGAGCTCGAAAAAATGGCGCTGGATGAGCCGCTTTTCGAGGCGGTTGTTCGCGCCAAGAATATTCGATCGCGCAGCGCATTGCGGCGTCAACGGCAACTCATCGGCAAACTCATGCGCGAAGCGAACGCCGACTCCATTCAATCGTCCCTGGACGCATTGGGACGGCAGGACAGGTTGGCCACGGACAGATTTCGCGAAGCGGAACAATGGCGTGACCGGATTTCCGCCGAAGGTCCCGCAGCCGCGGTCGAGTTTGCCGAGCGGACCGGCCGTTCCGGTGCAAGCCTTGAAAAACTGCTGCGGGAACTGGATGCTGCGAAAAGCGAGCCCGCGCAACGCAGCGTGCGCCGCCGCATTTTTCGCGAAGTGTATGGAGAGCTGGCCGCCTCACAGGCACCGGGAGATCAATGAACAGCGGAACAACGAATGCAGCGGTTGGAATCATCATGGGCTCCCGGTCGGACTGGGAAACGATGCGGCACGCGGTGACGACCCTGGAGGAACTGGGCATAGCCTGCGACGTGCAGGTCGTGTCGGCACATCGCACGCCCGATCTCCTCTTCGAATATGCGGCCACTGCGATCGATCGCGGATTGAAAGTCATCATCGCGGGCGCCGGAGGCGCCGCCCATCTGCCGGGCATGACGGCCGCGAAAACACGGCTGCCGGTGCTGGGCGTGCCGATCCGGTCGAAAGCCCTCCGCGGGGTAGACTCGCTGTTGTCGATCGCACAAATGCCCGCCGGGATTCCGGTCGGAAGCATGGCAATCGGCAAGGCCGGCGCGATCAACGCCGCGCTGCTCGCCGCGGCGATTCTGGCGATCAGCGACAATCGCGCCGGTGCGGCTCTGGACGCGTATCGCAACCGGCAGACTGACTCGGTGTTGTCGAATCCCGACCCGCGAGCCGGCACGTAACACCGTGATGAGGGTCGGGATCATAGGCGCCGGCCAGCTCGGCCGGATGCTGGGGCATGCCGGAAAACCGCTGGACCTCGAGTTCGCGTTTGTCGATCCGGCGGATAATCCTCCTGCACGGGTCGTGGGCCAGGTATTGTCGAAGCCATTCGACAGCGAAGAAGGGCTCGCCCTCCTCGCAGGCTGCGACGTCGTGACCTATGAGTTCGAGAACGTTCCGGTCGCAACACTCGTGAAGCTGTCGCGGAGCGTCCCGGTATTTCCGCCTGCAGCCGCGCTCGAGCATGCGCAGGACAGGCTGCGGGAAAAAAAACTTTTCGAGGCCCTGGACATTCCGGTACCCGCCTATCAGGCGGTCTCGTCGCGGCATGAGCTTGCCGCTGCGATGCGTTCGATCGGCCTCCCGCTGGTACTGAAAACGCGCCGCCTTGGTTATGACGGCAAGGGTCAGGCAGTCATCCGGAGTGACGACGATGCGGACCGTGCCTGGGTTGGCGCCAAAGGCAACCCGCTGATCGCCGAGCAGTGGATCGCCTTCGACCGGGAGGTATCCGTCATCGGCGCCCGTTCACCGCGCGGCGAAATCGTCGTGTATCCCATGACGCAGAATGAACATCGGGACGGCATTCTGCGCGTATCGAGTGCGCCGGCCGAGGGATCGGAGGTGGCACGGGCCGCAACGCGGCACCTCACGGAGCTGCTGACACACCTCGACTATGTCGGCATACTCGCGCTCGAATTGTTTGTGATTGGCGACCGCGTGCTGGCGAACGAGTTCGCGCCCAGGGTGCACAACTCGGGCCACTGGACGATTGAAGGGTCGAAAACCAGCCAGTTCGGGAATCATCTGCGGGCGATTCTCGATCTGCCGCTCGGCGAACCTGCTAGCATTGGCCATGCTGGAATGATCAATCTGATCGGTTCGCTGCCGCACAAACCCGAACTCCTGACAACCGCAGGCTTTCACCTGCACGAGTACGGAAAGGTAGCGAGGCCTGGCCGGAAGCTGGGACACCTTACAATTGTGGCGCCCGACGCCGCGACACGCGATCAGATGCTCTCTAAAGCCCTGAAAGTTCTGGGCAATTGACAAATGTTCGACGTAGCTCGCGGTTCGACCTAGTTCGGACCGCTAGAATGCGGTAACTTAAGTCCCGGGCGACGCCAGAGTGTTGAACTAACAGGGATATTTGACTTCGGCTTATAAATTCTCAGATGTCGTATTTAGAGCATTTCAAACTGAAAGAGCAGCCGTTTCGGCTGACCCCCGATCCGGAGTTCGTCTACTGGAGCAAGCAGCACGCCCGCGCGAAAGCCTACATGGAATCGACCATCTGGCTCGCCGACGGCTTTGTCGTGATTACCGGGGAGATCGGTTCCGGCAAGACCACCCTGTTGCAATCATTTCTGGGCGAACTCGACAACAGCGTCGTGTACGCGATGGTTTCGCAGACGCAGCTCACGCCCAGCCAGTTCCTGCAGGCGGTCCTTACCGAGTTCGGTTTCAAACCGTTCAAGCAGCGCAAGGTGGAGCTGCTCGATACGCTGAATATGTTCCTGATTGACCAGTATGCAAAGGGGAAGAAAGTCGTTCTGATCGTGGACGAGGCGCAGAACCTGAGCAAAAAGGTGCTCGAGGAAGTGCGCATGATCTCCGGCATTGAGACGCACAAGGAAAAAGTGCTGCGGATCATTCTTGCCGGCCAGCCGGAGTTGAAGGAAACGCTCGATTCCCCGGAACTGAAGCAGCTCGTGCAGCGCGTTCGCCTGCGTTTCCATGTCGGCCCGCTGGACAGGCGGGAAATGCGCGAATACATAGAACATCGACTCGCGATCGCAGGGCGCAAAGCCAAAGATCTCATCAAGGACGATGCCTTCGATACGATCTACCGTTATACCGGCGGCGTGCCCCGCCTGATCAATACGCTGTGCGACACGACGTTGTTGTGCGCCTTTGCCGAAGACGTCACGGTAATCACCTCACGCGAAATCAAGGCTGCCGTCGAGGAACTGAACTGGAAAGAACACGAACTCAGCGCCGGTACGCACCCGGAACAGGCATCCGTGCGTGAAGGCCGCAAAGCCGAACACCTGATGCGTATCGAAGTGCGCAACCAGGGTGAAACCGTGGCCGAACATTTTTTCGGCCCCGGGCGCATTATTATCGGCCGTTCGCCCGACAACGAAATTTACATTCAAAGCAAATTCGTCAGCCGGCATCACGCACAGTTATCAAGCGATCAGTACGGCTGCGCGATCGAGGATCTGAACAGCACCAACGGCGTGTTCATCGGGGAAGAGCGCATCAAGAAACATCGCCTGAAAGACGGCGATATCGTGTCCCTCGGTATTCATGAACTCGTTTACAACGATTTGCGCGCCCAGGTGCCAACCGCACTCAAGGAGCGGCAGGGCTAGCAGGCTTCCGGCGCGCATCGTTCATGAACGGCGCAGCGTTTCGGCGGAGTTTCGGTTGGGGGGAGGGCCTTTCAGGATCGTCAAAAACAGGGATGTTTTTGCGAAGCCCACA
>JBBDXW010000003.1:0-53524 GCA_040902105.1 Woeseia sp. | reverse complement strand
GGTGTTCCACGTGCTCAGACACGGGAAACTCGCTCGTGGAACACCCCCGGACGGCACGCCTGCTCGTGCCAGCGACAAAAAGATTCGACTTGTGCAGAGGCTCCCTAGTACCGCATCAGGATGGAGCCCCAGGTGAAGCCGCCACCGAACGCTTCCATCAGGATCAGCTGACCGCGTTTCACCCGGCCGTCGCGGATCCCGACGTCGAGCGCCATCGGTACCGACGCCGCCGAGGTGTTACCGTGGTCCTGCACGGTCAGGATCACTTTTTCCATCGGCACCCCCAGCCGTTTCGCGGTCGCCTGGATGATGCGCAGATTCGCCTGGTGCGGGATGAGCCAGTCTATCGCGTCCTTGTCAATGTTATTGGCGGCAAGCGCTTGCTCGGCGACGTTGCCGAGCGTCTTGACCGCGACCTTGAAGACCTCGTTGCCGCTCATGATGATTCTGGCGTCGTCGAGGCCCGCCTTGTGCAGATCCTTTGACGCGCCGACAGGGTAGTACAGCAGGTCCTTGTACTGCCCGTCAGCGCCGAGATGGCAGGAAATAATGCCGGCCTCGTCGGAAGGCTTGACGATTACCGCGCCGGCCCCGTCGCCGAATAACACGCAGGTATTGCGATCTTTCCAGTCGACCAGCTTGGTGATGATTTCTGCGCCAATGACCAGGGCGCATCTGGCTTCTCCGGCTCGCACGAACTTGTCGGCGGTCGTCAGCGCGTAAATAAATCCCGTGCACGCCGCCTCGATACTGAACGCCGCACAGCCGTGAATGCCGAGGCGATGCTGCACCAGCGTGCCGATGTTCGGGAAAATCAGGTCGGGACTGGTTGTGCCCACGACGATCAGGTCGACATCCTCCGCCGTGACGCCCGCGGTCTCCATCGCGATTCGGGCAGCCTCGACACACAGGTCCGACGTCGTTTGATTTTCGGCGGCAACGTGACGCCGTTCGACGCCGGTCCGCGTGCGTATCCATTCGTCGGTCGTATCGACCATCTTTTCCAGGTCGGCATTGGTCAGAATGCGCTCCGGCAGATAACGGCCGGTCCCCGCGATGCGCGAATAGATCATGCGGCTTCCTGTTGCAGCAGGTTGCCGATCTGCATCGGTACCTGGTTCTTCACTTCGACAAGAGCCGTGTCGATCGCATGTTGAAAGGCATAGGAATCTGCGCTGCCGTGACTTTTGATTACAATACCATTAAGGCCGACGAGAGAAGCGCCGTTGTAGTTGCGGGAATCCATCTCGATGGAGAGGCTTTTCAGCACCGGCGCCGCCAGCATTGCCTGCAGCCTGGTAAAGAGCGAGCGCGTAAACGCGCGGCGAAGGTAGTGCGACGCCAGCCCGACTGTCCCCTCCATCGTCTTCAAGGCAACGTTACCCGTGAAACCGTCCGTGACCACGACGTCTGCCTTGCCGGAGAAGATTTCGTTGCCTTCGATAAAGCCGACGTAATTCAGGCCGCTCGCGCTGAGAAGTGCGGCAGCGTCCCTGATCGCGTCGTGACCTTTCGACGCCTCGACGCCGATGTTCAGAAGCGCGACGCGTGGGCGTTCGATCCGCCGGATGTCACTCGTGACGATCGAACCCATCAAAGCGAACTGAAACAGAAGCTCGGCGTCGCCGCCGGTGTTGGCTCCGAGATCCAGCATATGCACGGTGCCGCCGATCGCCGGCAGTTCCGCAATGATCGCCGGCCGTTCGATGCCCGGGAGCATTTTCAGGACGAATCGGGCCGTCGCCATGAGCGCACCGGTGTTCCCCGCGCTGACGCAGGCCTGCGCCGTACCCTCCTTGACCATATTGATGGCGACCCGCATTGACGAGTCCTTCTTCTTTCTCAGTGCGTCGGCAGCCAACTCCGACATACCGACGACTTGCGACGCGCGGCGGATGGTCAGCCTCTCAGCCGTTGCGGTGAGGCGAGTCACGAGACCGCGCAGTTCGTCGTCGTTACCGACCAGCACGAGGTTAAGGTTCGGGTGTTTTTCCAGTGAAGCGATGGCGGCGCGCACGACAACCTCGGCGCCGAGGTCGCCGCTCATCGCATCAAGCGCAATTACGGAGTTGGTTCGCACGGAAGCTACTGGCCCGCCCGAGTATTGACCGCGCGATGGCACGTCATGCCGTTGGTATATTCGCGCCGGCCAGACGCTGAGATCCTGAAAGGCTACTCTTCGTCGTCTTGTTCGACTTGTTGAATCACCTGATTGCCGCGGTAAAAACCGTCGGGCGTTACACGGTGACGCAAGTGCGTTTCACCGGTGGTTGGATCGACCGACAGCGACGGTGCCCGGAGCTTGTCGTGCGATCGACGCATACCGCGTCGCGCGGGTGTCTTGCGACTTTTTTGTACAGCCATTTCTCTCTCCATTGAACGACGACGCTGTCGCGTCATCATTGATCTGTCGCCCGTCGTCGGCGTTTCAATTCCCCGACGCCGAATCCTGCTTCGGACTGTCAGTCTTTTTGCTGCATCTGCGATCGGAGATCTGCAAATGGCCAAGCCGTATCGGCGCTGTCGACGACATCCGTTTCTGCCGGTAGCGCACAACCCTCGCCCCGGTCGTGCAAAGCAGACAGCGGCATCGCCATGATCAACGCTTCTTCAAGAATATCCAGCGGCCTTATCCTGTCCTCGTCGATCTGCCAGACCTCGTAGTCGTCCGCCGCTGCAGTGGCATGGTCCTGCCCACTGAGCAGCAACTTCAGGTCCACATCCAGGGTCAGTTCGAGCGGCCTCAGACATCGCTGACAGACCGCCGGGATTCGAGCCCGGACACGGCCCGTTGCAACGGGTAACTGCTGCCGGCTGTCCCCCCAGCCGAACACGAGTCTAATCGCAACCGGCGCCTGCCGCCATTTCTGCGGCATCTCTTCGGGCGCCAGCGTCGAAAGGTCCGTCGCCAGCAACTCCGTCAGTCTCTCAAACGTTTGTAATTCTTCTTCTTTTTCAATGACTTGACCCAGCTCCGCCAGGTCCGCTGGGGAGCTGCGATCTAGCAGTGGACTGTGCATGGCGGGCGCATCATAAGGACCTCACCGGCGGCTGTCAAAGGTCGGACCCACGCTTGGCATCGTGGCAGGGCGAGCGTGCGGCACAGTTCGCGCCGCTGTCGATACGATGGGATTTCGACTTTGACTGGCAGTGGCCGACATGGCATAGAAGGATACACTGCGAGCGTAGCAGACCATCCCAATCACCGGGTTTTACGTTGCCCATGCAGAATCCGTCGGCCCCGCCCATTATTCTGGCTTCATCGTCCCACTACCGCCGCGGACTCCTCGACCGGTTCCTGACCGAATATCACACGGTGTCCCCCGGTATCGATGAATCGCGCGATGACGGCGAAAGCCCGCGCGAGCATGCCGCTCGCCTTGCCCGGCATAAGGCCGAAGCTGTCGCGGCCAATCATCCGGGGCATCTGGTCATAGGTGCGGATCAGTTCGCGGTGCTCGACCAGCGAGTGCTCGGCAAACCGGGCGATCATCAGAACGCCATCGACCAGTTGCTTGCTGCCTCCGGAAAGTCGTTGCAATTCCTGACTGCGGTTTGCGTACTGGATCCGGTAGCACGGCGACGCCACGAGCACATTGACGAAACCGTCGTCAGATTTCGCCAGTTCGACCGGCGACTTGCCGAAAATTACCTGCGGCACGACAAACCATATGACTGCGCCGGCAGCTTCAGGATCGAGGGCGCCGGCTTCGTCCTGTTCGAGTCTGTATCGACGGACGACCCTACCGCATTGATCGGATTGCCGATGATATGGCTGGCCGGAAAGCTGCAGGAACTCGGCTACCTCCTTTCCTGAAGGACGCTCCTGCTCCCCGGCCTGAACGTATGAGATGCGTTCGGGAGAAGGATGTCGCCGGCCCACAAAGGGGGATTCGTGAACCGGCGACAATTGCTGCCTCTTTTGACAGCAAGCGAACGACTGATGCACCTGGGAATCTCTACATAAGGCAGAGATGCCCTGCAAGTATTGCCCCTAGCGGGACGAAACCCGGGACGAAACCGTCTGCGTCATCTCTGCCTCCAGGCGGGCCAGGTTTTCCGACGGGGCCGCGAGCGTGTCGCTCAACCTCCTGGCGCGCAGAAAATCCTCTCTGGCCAGTTGCGCATCGCCGGACACTGCCCGGATGACGCCGCGATTCGACAAGGCGAGCGCATGGTAGTTTCGCTTTCTATCGCTGTCGTACCAGGATCCGTACATTTCTTTGCTGATGCGCAGCGCCTCGCTGCACGCAACCTCAGCTTTGGGAAGGTCGTTTAACTTCGTGTAAGCAACGCACAGATTGTTGCTTACCGCGAACTGGTCGCTGCGCTTTCCCGTTTCTGCCGCAATCTGCGCGATTGCCTGGCCATAGTCTCCTGCTACCACCCGATCGCCCTGTGCCCGATCGGCGATCACGGTCATCGTATAAGCCGGTTGAGATTCACCGGCCTGCGCGACGGGGCCGAAGGCTGACAGCGTCCCCAACAGACACACACCGAGCATAAGATTGTCGAACAGTTCGTTTTTCGATTCGATCATGACGTTTTCTCCTCGTCGATTCCGCAAATTAACCTTCGCCATTGACGATTTGCAGGTCGCGGTTCGTCGGTACCTAAGCTAAGGCGCCTTCCTCCTTGCGGCAAACGAATAAAACTTGGTCAGCGCTTGAAAAAAATTCACGTGCCAGACGCGAACGTCTGTAACATCCATCGGCGCAGCGATTGAATGTCGGCCCGATGCTCGTCCTCCTTTCGTTGGACGAAGTAGTAACCGTCGCGTGACACCAGTTCATGATCGAAAAGCCTGACCAGGCTGCCGGATTGAAACCAGGCGTCGCTGAGCGGCAGGGGTACGAGAGCTGCACCCAGCCCACGCTCTGCCGCACGGGCCACGGCGATCATGGAATTCAGTTTGAGGATGCTGGAAGGCCGCGGCGGACTGCGTCCCGCGGACTCAGCCCATTTGTCCCAGGCGTCCGGCCGGGTCGCGTGCACGATAAGCGGGTACGTCTGCCCTGCATGTGGCGACAATGACTGCCACTTCTCGCTGAACTCCGGGGATGCGGCCGGGACGAGCCGCAGCGAAAACAATCGGTCGGACAGGAGGTTCGGCGGCGCGGTGCGAAAGAGACGAATGGACGCATCAAAATCCGCAGCGTACTTTTCGGACGATTCATCGCTGGTATCGATGTGGATATCGATGTTCGGATGTTGACTTGTGAACTCCGGCAGCCGCGGAACGAACATTTCACTGGCGAAAAACGGTTGAACCGAAATGCGCAGGAACTGCTGCCGGTACCGCGACGACATGCGTTGTATCACCGCATCAATCTGGCGAATCAACGGATCGATTTCCGCATAGAGCCTGGCGCCGGCTTCGGTCAGGTCCAGTGACTGCGCTTTCCGCAGAAACAAAGTGGTCTGCAGTTCCTGTTCGAGGCTCCTGATCTGATGACTGATCGCCGATGCGGACACGAACAGTTCTTCCGCCGCGATACGGAAGCTGCGATGCCGGCCCGCGACGCAGAACGTTCGCAGGCTGCGTAATGACAGTCGCTTGCCAGCAATCGACATGGGTCCCCTGAAATTTCGACAAGCCGCGCCAGCGAGTCTGCAACGACGAGCGAGCCACCAGAGCGGCGTCGCGAACTACCGGATGTGCAGGAAGCATGCCAAGGTCGTGTGGCACTTCGGTGACATTGAAACTGCTGAATTTCTGCAGCCAGATGACTTGATGCAACAGGCCGGCGCCATCGCCATGCCCCGCATTCAATCATCCGGAGCGTCGTTTGCCCGGACCTGGTGCAAGCGAGAGGAGGAACTGCTGCAAGTCGTCCGCGAGCGGCGCGGTAAAGAGCAGCTCGTTGCCGTGATCGTCCGGGAATGAAATCGACTGTGCGTGCAGGAACAGGCGCTTCAGGCCTGCTGCTTTGGCTTCCTGGTTTGCCTGCTGATCACCGTATCGCTCGTCGATCACCACCGGGTGTCCGCGACACTGCGCGTGCACGCGGATCTGATGGGTCCGCCCGGTCAGCGGCTGGCATTGCATCAGGCTGTAACTGCCGAATTTTCCACTGATGCGACGCGACGGCCGGAACCGGGTTTGTGCCTGCTTCCCCTCATCGCTCACGATGACGTGCCGCTCGCCTCCCTTGCGGTTCTGCACATAAAGCGGCGCATCGACCAGCACTTCGCCGAACTGCCAGTCGCCCGAGACCAGCGCAAGGTAGTTTTTTTCCACGACGCCTGCGCGGAATTGCTCGTGCAGCGCACGCAGCGCGGAGCGCCGTTTCGCCAGCACCAGGCAACCGGATGTTTCACGATCGAGACGGTGCACCAGTGACAGGTCGTGCAGATCCGGACGCGCGAACCGCAGCAGTTCTATGATGCCGTGACTCACGCCGCTGCCTCCGTGAACCGCTACGCCGCCCGGCTTGTCGATCACCAGCAGCCGCTTGTCTTCGAACAGCACCCGATCTGCAATTCTTGCGGCATTGGCGGCAGAGGGCTGAGCGCCGGCCTCGCGGATCCGCGCTGGAGGAATGCGCACCTCGTCCCCATCCTGCAGCCGATATTCGGCCCGTACCCGGCCCCCGTTGATGCGTACCTCACCGCGCCGGAGGAGCCTGTAAAGCCGGCTTTTCGGGACGCCCGGCAATTCCTTTCGCAGAAAGTTGTCGATGCGTTGCCCTGCACCTTCGGCGTCGACACGGACTTTCCGCACGCCGGACCGCGGTCCGGGTGCCGATTTACCTGAGTTTTCTTGCATAGACAGCGACTTGTGCGGCATTGCCAGCTTGACCCTGTGTGTTATATTAGCGCGCTGTGGTAGCCGGGGAGTCCTTTTCCCCGACCCATGGATCGACCCATGGTTCGACCCCTTGATCGACCGACAGATCGACCAATAACCCGAGCTATGGACAATTGACGACGCCGACTTTCGTCTGACTGTCTTCCGCGGCCTGTCCCCTTCGGACTGTCCTCTTCAAACTGTCCAGTGAATGTCGAGCGAAAATCAAATTCATTCCCGGCCTCGTACTTTAGAGAGACCGGACTCCCGGTTGGCAGCAAGCACGACAGACCGGCAAGCGCCAGAGCGGCTATGCCGCAGGATAATCAGGGCGGCTGTGCCGCAGGGTAATAATGATCAGTTTTCTGTTACGCGGGATGATTTGTCATCCTGCCTGGTTCAAGTTTAGCAACCTCATCGCTGGCGCATTGCGACATGCTCTCATTGAGGCTCCCTGCACCGCCCCTTCGCCTTTTTCTTGCCGAATCCGCTCGCTGCCCCATTACATACAAGTAGGGCAACATGAAAAGAATGCTTATCAACGCAACTCAGGAAGAAGAGTTGCGCATGGCGATGGTCGATGGCCAGCGCCTGTACGACCTCAACATCGAACTCCCGTCCGGCGAACGCAAAAAAGCTAACATCTACAAAGGCAGGATTACGCGCATCGAGCCAAGCCTCGAAGCGGCCTTTGTCAACTATGGTGCTGACCGGCACGGCTTCCTGCCGCTCAAGGACATCTCGAGCGAATACTTCATCAATGACGTTGCTCCGGGCGCCAAGCCGGAGATCAAGAGTGTCCTCAAAGAAGGCCAGGACATCGTCGTGCAGATCGACAAGGAGGAACGCGGCAACAAGGGCGCGGCGCTCACCACTTTTGTCAGCCTTGCAGGTCGCTTCATTGTCCTGAAGCCGAACAAGTCACGCTCCGGCGGCGTTTCCCGCCGCATCGTCGGCGAAGACCGCGATGTCGCCCGCGAGGCTCTTCACGACGTTGCGATACCCGACGGGATGAGCGTTATCCTGCGCACCGCGGGGATCGATCGCAACGCCGAAGAACTGCAATGGGATCTCGATAATCTGCTGTCCGTCTGGGAAGCAATCAAGAAAGTGGTGGTCGAAAGGCCGTCGCCGTTTCTCATCTATCGCGAAAGCAACGCCGTCATCCGGGCACTGCGCGACTATCTGTCCAACGATATTGGCGAAATCCTGATCGACAACGAAGCGACCTACGCGGAAGCGCGAGAATTTGTGGAACAGGTCATGCCGCAGAATCTGCGCAAGCTGAAGCTGTACACGGACGCCGTGCCGCTGTTCACGCGCTACCAGATCGAGACCCAGATCGAATCGGCCTTTGCGCACTCGGTGACGCTGCCATCGGGCGGCAGCCTGGTAATCGATCACACGGAGGCGCTGGTTTCGATCGACATCAACTCCGCACGTGCGACCAAGGGCGGCGATATCGAAGCGACGGCTCTCAATACCAACCTCGAGGCCGCGGACGAGATCGGCCGGCAATTGCGGCTGCGCGACCTGGGCGGGCTGGTGGTCATCGATTTCATCGATATGGGCCCGCAGAAGAACCAGCGCGAGGTCGAGAACCGCCTGCGCGATGCGGTCCGACAGGACCGCGCCAGGGTGCAGATCGGCAAGATTACCCGCTTCGGCCTGCTTGAAATGTCGCGGCAACGGTTACGCCCGTCGCTCGGCGAATCGAGCTACATGACGTGCCCGCGCTGCTCCGGTATCGGCAATATTCGAAGCGTGGAATCGCTCGCGCTCGCGATCCTGCGCATTATCGGCGAGGAGGCGCGCAAGGAACGCACCGCAAAGGTTATCGCGCAGCTACCGGTCGAAGTCGCCACGTATCTGCTGAACGAAAAGCGAAACTGGGTGCAGAGCCTCGAAAACCGCAACGACACGCAGGTCATCCTCGTGGCCAACTCCGCTTTGGAAACGCCGCACTACCAGATACGACGCGTGCGCGACGACCAGGTCGAACTGCCGGAGAACACCGGGACGAGTTATACGCTGGCCGGGATCGACGACGAACCCGAAGGCCTCCTTGCCGGCATTCAGGAACGAAAGGTCGCCGAACCTGCAGCGGTCGCGACGATCGCCCCCAGCACCCCGGCTCCGGTTCGGCAAACGCCTGAACGCCAGGGTCCGGGAATACTGGCGCGGCTATTCAGCCTGTTCGGCGGCGGCGCGACGTCAGACCAGGAACGAAAGACCGACCGTTCGGCCAGTCCCGGGCAGAAGCGGGACAGTCGCGGCGGGCAGCGCACACGGCGGCGCAGCGAGCCGCAACGCAGCGATAAGAGAAGCAGCAGCGCGCGCTCGTCCAAATCAGGCAGGAAACGAAGCGGCAAGGGATCTGCGGACGATGCCACGCGCAATGTCAAAAGCGGCGCGGAGCGCAGCGCGGCAACCGGCAATGTGCCGGAGCCGAACGGCCGGGTGGAGACCCGCAAGGACGACGCACGTAACGACGACACACGCCAGGACAGCCGCGACGAAACTCGCAGGACCCCCGGCAAGCGCCGCAGCCGCGGCGGCCGCAGGCGGAAGCGTGCCGAGAACGGAGAGACGTCCGAGGCTCAAACGAACGTGCAACGCAATGAAGGCACCGCTCAGCTGTCGCCGGGTGAGCGGCCGGCAAGGGACGGCTCTTCAAGCCGGCGGCGAAGCAACCGGAACAGGTCGGAACGACCGGCCGAGTCCAAAGCGGATACCGGACAGGCCAGGGAGCCGGGAATTTCGGCCGAACTTCCGGCAGCGGTTATGCTCACGGCAAACAATACCGGTGCCGACACCCATGGCGCCGGACCTGTTGCTGAACGAACCACGCCGGTGGTTCCGGCAGCGCCTGCACCTGCGAAACGCGACGTTCAACGCGAACAGTCACTTCGCGCAGACGACCACCGCGGTGGCCAGGACGCCGGTCAATCCCGCCCTGTAACGTGGCCGTCCTACGAGGATACGCAGCCCGACCTGCCCATCACCAGAACGCCGCCCCTTGGATCACCCCTTGGATCACCCCCTGGATCACCCATTGCATCGCCCGACAGAGAGGCCGGCAAATCGACGGGCAGCGAACCGCGAAAAGCGGAAACGCCGGCAGCGGCAGCGCCGCAGAAACCGCGCGACGCGCAACAAGGCACAATGGCCGACGCGCAACCGACGCCCGGTCCGGCCGGGCCGGACACTGCGGACTGGAACCGGCGGAGCGCCGGTTCGGAGGTCCCTGGCTCGAGCGCAGCCAGCGACCGGCCGCAACCGAAAAGCAACGGCGCGCCGCAGGAATCGGCCAGGCCGGCCGGAAGGCTGTTGCCCTGGGAACAATCGGCAAAATCCGCAGCGCCGGAACCTGCCGCGGTCGAAAAAAGCACTGATAAAGACGATCGAGCAGAGCCCGACGGCAACTAGGAAAAGCAAGTGTCCGGCACTCGTCGGTCCCAGGGAGCCCCTGCACAAGTGCGGGCGAAGATTACGTTTGACGACGCAGGAGTTCAGTGTCGTCCCGACCGGATTCGCTGCAGCAATCTCCCCGACGCCTGTTCCACAAGGTCCAGCACCAGTTCGAATCCGGAGGCTCCGCCGTAGTACGGATCCGGCACCTCGGCGGCGCGCCCCGTTCCGGCAAACTCGAGAAACAACCTGACCTTGCTGCGATGCTCCTCCGGCGCGCGCTCCAGGAGTTCGCCGAGATTGTCCTTGTCCATGACGAGGATGTAATCGAACGATTCAAAGTCCTCGTCCGTTATTCTGCGGGCACGAATATTGGAAAGCGTCACGCCACGCCGTTCTGCCGCCGCCTGTGCGCGTCGATCAGGCGGCGCACCGGAGTGATAGGCATGCGTGCCGGCCGATTCGACGCGAATGGTCTCAGCAAGGCCGGCATCGGCGACAACCTTGCGGAAAAAACCTTCGGCTGTTGGCGAACGGCATATGTTGCCCATGCAAATAAAAAGTACGCTGATCTTCTTGTCTGAATCCATAACCAGATATTTTCAATACATTTTACGTCCGAGTACGTCCGACTAAATCCGGGGATGCCTGGCATGAGTTGTAGCCAGAACTGTAGCCGGACGGGCTGCGACAGATGTTAGCAGCAAATACAAACAATACGGCAGCGGGGAATGGTATTTCCGAAAGGCGAGGCAATTCTTTCGTAGCAGTGAGTCAGTGCTTGGGAGTCGCAACGTCGAAATTCATGGTCGCACAATTCCGGCAATTTTACGGCGGGGTCAGATCCGCGCTCCGATTTCCCTGCAAAGCTGGGCGTTCGCGGATCGGCCACTGTTTACGACGCAGTACGCTAAGGAGGGCCGTCCGGATGCCCGACGGGAAACCCGAAGTCGCCCGATTCACGGCACGGAAAATCAATGAGTTAGCTCTCGACTTGCAGAAGTACGCGCGCGCCGCTCATCTCCGTGACATAGTTACGCTTGACGTACATAGTTACGCGTCGCATAATGCCTGCAAGCTGATGATGAGTTGAGTGGTGGCGATCAAGACCTGGGCCTGTGAACAAACGCAGGCGATTTTCGAAGGCGAAAGCCCCAACATCGTGCCGCGGAATTTGCTCAAGCGGGCGCATGCGAAGCTGCTGATGCTGCATGCGGCCACGGAAATCCGGGACCTGACGGTGCCACCGGCAAACCGACTTGAGAAGCTCCGGGGCAACCGTGCTGGGCAGCACAGCATCCGGATCAACAGACAGTATCGGGTGTGTTTCGTTTGGCGGGCCGGCGACGCCTACCAGGTCGAGATCGTCGATTACCACTGAGGAGGATGAATCATGGCAAAGCGGGCGCCCATCCATCCGGGCGAAATTCTGAAGATGGAGTTTCTGGACGAGTTCGAGCTGTCCGCCTATGCGCTGGCAAAAGCGCTGGCGGTGCCGGCAAACCGCGTGACCGCCATCCTGAACGGTGAACGCGCGATCACGGCGGATACCGCGCTGCGCCTGTCGCGCTTTTTCGGCACCACTGCCGAGTTCTGGCTGAACCTGCAAGTTCACTATGACCTCGAAGTCACAACCCGGGCCGAAGCCAGAAAGATTGACCGCGAGGTCAAGTCGCTGGCGGCGATCGGTTGACCCACGGCCAAAGCGTTCCTGCCGATTGCCGGGCTCCTGATACTCGCTACCTGGCTGCGACGCCTGTCGACGGCTGCGGACAAGAATACGTGGGCTCGCTCTGCGCGTACGTTACGTTCGGCTCCCTACTGCCAAACTACCGAAGAGTTCCGTATCGGTCCGTAAACGCCCACCGTCCGGCGAGCCAGACTACGCTTGGAAACCTGCAGCCAGGATTGTGCCCGAATCATCTAAGAGATTGTTATTACAGGAATCAAAATATGATGCCCATGCAGACGAACAGGACGGACAGTTTTTCTTTATATTCGGTCATTGTCTCCTCAGGCAGCCCTGCACGGATTCGAATCGAGGAATAGGACATCCTCCGGCCGCGCAACCGGTCAGGATGCCCTGCCTAGTGTACCCCGTCGTAAATGATCGACTCTTCTCGCGAGCGACTTTTCGTCGCTGGCAAGGCGCGGCGACGAGTAATAGCATCGCCATTGCGAGTAGCCGCAACGCCGCCAGACGCGAAAAAGGCACCGCGAGAAGGGTCGATTATTTGCGACGGGGTGCACTAGATATACCATGTCGGCGAGATGGAGAAAAACCGGACGCCTTGGGTAATGCCCTGTGCTTCGCCGGCGCGATGGCGCTATCCTGTTCTCGCGAAGGAGGCAGTCTGATGAGAATTGGCGTGGTCGGAGCCGGCAAAATGGGCGGTAACATGGCGCAACGCTGGCGACGCGGCGGCGCCGAAGTCTTCGTCTTCGATCGCTCCGCCGAAGCGCGTAAAAGCCTTGCCGGAATCGCGGGAATACGACCGTTCGAGAGTCTTGCGGAACTTGTCGCCGCGCTCCCGGCACCGCGCCTGCTGTGGCTGATGCTGCCGGCAGGCGCACCGACACAACAATCGATCGTGGAACTGGCCTCGCTGCTCGAATCCGGCGATCTCGTCGTCGACGGAGCGAACGCTCACTACCGGAATTCGCAGCAGAACGCGAGCCGGCTCGCGCAAAGCGGCGTCGAGTTCGTCGATGCCGGAGTGTCCGGCGGAATCTGGGGCCTTGAAAACGGATACGGGTTGATGCTGGGTGGCAGCCCCGCAGCGATCGAGCGCATGGCGCCTCTGGCTCGAATTCTTGCGCCCGCACCGGATCGGGGCTGGGTGCATTGCGGACCGGTCGGCGCCGGCCATTTTGCGAAGATGGTGCACAACGGCATCGAGTACGGGCTGATGCAAGCCTATGCCGAAGGCTTTTCCCTGCTCGCCGCCAGGCAGGACCTCGAATTGCCATTGGCCGAAATTGCCGAAGCCTGGTGCCACGGCACCGTAATCCGTTCCTGGTTGCTGGAGCTGACCGCCGACGTTCTGAAAGACAGGGCATCGCTCCGCAGCATCGCCGCCGAAGTTGCCGATTCCGGTGAAGGCCGCTGGACGGCGCAGGAAGCGATCGAGCTTGGTGTTCCCACCCCTGTCATCAGCGCGGCGCTGATGACTCGTTTCTCGTCACAGGGCGCCGGCGACTTCGCCGCGCGATTACTTGCGAAGTTGCGCAATTCTTTCGGCGGACACGAACTGCCGCGGACTTGACTAAATCGCGGGTGCCGCGGCGAGATCCGTAAAGCATACAGCGCGCTCCCGTTGGACGTGACTTGCGGGGATTTCCGGATCTCCCGCGTGCAGGCGGGCCAGGACCGCGCGGCGCGAGGCCCCGACCGCAAACCAGACAACGGACTGTGCCCGGTTGAGCACCGGCAAGGTCAAAGTCAGGCGCCGGTGACCTTCATGGCGGCGACTTACGCCAACCCAGTGCCGTGTGTCGTGCAACGGTGCATCGTCAGCAAACAGCGACGCCGTGTGCCCGTCCGCGCCGATGCCGAGATGCACGACATCCAGCACAGGCGGCGCGCCGGCAAAATCATTCAGCGTTCGGCTGTAATCGCCGATGGCGAGCTCTGCGTCCTCTTTCTCGACCATCGCAACCGGCATTGGATGCCGGTTGGCGTCGCGGATGCGGCGCGAGAGCGGGCTCTCGAGAAACCGCTTCCAGTTTCGCTCTGCATGGTCGACCGGGACGATTCGTTCATCGACCTGGAAGACGTGCACTGCGCTCCATTCCACGCCGTGCCCCGCCAGGCACTCGAACATTTTCCAGGGCGAGCGACCGCCGCTGATCGCGAGCGTTGCCCGGGCGCGCGCTTCGATAGCCAGCGTCAGCCGCCGCGCGATGAACTCCGCCGCGGCCTGCGCTGCCCCTGCGGCATCCGCACTCGCCTGCCACTTCACAGGGCAGCTAGTCCTGGCATTCCACACCAGGATTGTGCCAGCCGCCGGCCTCTTCGGCGAGCCCCTGGGCTTCGGCAGGCCCAAAGCCGCCGGCAGCGTACGGCCGCGGCTCGCCCTCGTCGTCGCCGGCACGATGGATGACCTTATCGACGATTCGCCATGCTTCCTCGATTGCATCCTGCCGCGCGAACAAACTGGGATCCCCGCGCAACGCATCGCCGATCAGCCGCTCGTACGCGTCCATCCTGCCCGACTCGTCGTCGCACATCAGCAGCTCGCTGGCGCGGCCGCGCATTTCTTCGCCGGGTTCCTTGGTACGAACGCCAAGGCCGATCGAAACGCGGTCCGGACCCAGACGGAAGCGCACGTGGTTGGGTGCCGGCATGGCCCCGAACAGGAGATGCGCCGGAGCGCGCAGCCGTACCGTGACTTCCGTCGCCGTTACGGCCATTCGTTTGCCTGCGCGAATAAAAAACGGCACGCCGGCCCAGCGCGGCGAATCGATGTCGAGGCGCAACGCGGCGTACGTTTCGACCTGCGAATCGGCGGCAACATCCGGCTCGTCCCGATAACCCCTGTACTGGCCACGCACCACGTTGCGGGCCTCGAGGGTCCGCGTGGCCTGCAGCACCTTTACCTTTTCATCGCGCAGCGCATCGCTCTCGTAGCGCACCGGCGCTTCCATCGCAAGCAGGCTGACCACCTGCAACAGGTGATTCTGCACCACGTCGCGGATAGCTCCCAGTTCTTCGTACAAGCGGCCTCGGCCTTCAATGCCGAAGGATTCCGCCATAGTGAGCTGCACGCTCGCGACATGCACGCGATTCCACAACGGCTCGAGGAAGCTGTTGGCAAAACGAAAGTACAGCAGATTCTGCACCGGTTCCTTGCCGAGATAATGGTCGATGCGGAAAATCCGTGACTCGTCGAAAGACTTCGCAAGAATCCGGTTCAGCTCGCGCGCCGATTCCAGATCGCGCCCCAGCGGCTTCTCGACGACCACCCGCGCGTCACGGCTGCAGCCCGAGATATCGAGTTTTTCGATGACATCGTCGAACAGGCTGGGCGGAATCGCCAGATAATGAAGTGGCGATCGCGATTCGCCCAACGCGTCACGCAGCTTTTCAAAGGTGTTTGCATCGCGGTAGTCGCCGGCGACATACTGCAGGCGCTTGCTGAGCGCCATGCCGGCGGCTTCGTCGGTAACGCCCCCGTGCTCGCGCAGGCTGGCGCAAATGCGCTCACGCAGGCGCTCCACCGTCCACCCCTCGCGAGCGACCCCGAGAAACGGCATATCCAGCCGTTCGCGACGCTGCAGGTTCAGCAATGCGGGGATGATCTTCTTATAAGCGAGATCGCCGGTGATGCCGAAGATCACGATGGCGTCCGATGCGGTTTTTTGCACGCGCAGGGTCCGGTTTCAGGGCACGCCGCCCCGGGCAGGGACTTTCCCTCTTTTGGGAAAAGCCTTCAAGCGTTCGCGGCGATTAGCTGTGCAACCCGCGACAGATCCGCCTCCGTATCCACGCCTGGTCCGGGGCGACTCGCGGGTTTCCCTACGCGAATCCTGATTCCCATTTCGATTGCGCGGAGTTGTTCCAGTTGCTCACTTTCTTCGAGCGGCGAGCGCAGGGCGGCGACGATTCGTTGCAGCACCTCCGCACGATAAGCGTAAATACCGTGGTGATGCAGTGCCGTGTTCATGGCCAGCTTGTCCGTGCACGCACGTCTCGAGTGCGGGATCGCTGCACGGCTGAAGTAAATCGCATTGTCCTTGCTGTCAAGGATGACCTTCACGACGTTCGGATCCTTGAAATCCTTCACCGACTCGATGGGCGATGCCAGGGTAGCCATGTCGACGTCGGGTGAGCTCAGCAGCTTCGCGCACTGCCTGATCAGCGCAGCCGGCATCAATGGCTCGTCGCCCTGCAAGTTCACGATCACCCGGTCATGCGGCCAGCCTCGCAGCCGGCTGACCTCGGCCAGCCGTTCCGTGCCGGACTGGTGATGGCTGCCGGTCATACAGACGTTTGCACCGAACCGTTCTGCCGCTTGTGCAATCCTCGCGTCATCCGTGGCGACGATCACCTCGCTTGCTTCGCTTTCGCTGGCTCGTTCGAAAACATGTTGCAGCAGGGGTTTACCGGCGATAACCCTGAGCGGTTTGCCCGGCAGCCTTTCAGAGGCGTAACGGGCCGGAATCACTACCACGAAACTATCCATTGATTCTTTCAAGATGGTCGCTTCAGGTCAGCCGCCAGCGCGGTAACCCAGTTCGGCATTGCCGCCGTCCCGAGTGTAAGGTCAACAGCAACGTACCACCAATGAAGGGGTGCGGGCTTGCCGATTTTCATGGCATCTTTTTCGGTCATAAGTACATCCAGGTCGTCACCGAATTCCAGCTCCGAACGGGACAGCACCGCGTGGTCCGCAAATGCGTGCGGTATCACCCTGATGCCTTGCGATTCCAGCAACCGGAAAAAGCGTTGCGGATTGCCGATGGCGGCGATAGCGTGAACGGTCTTGTCCCGGAATGCATCGAGTGCAACCGCCTTCGAGCCCTGCAGAGCGTGGACCCCCGTCACCGCCAGCTCGAAACGCGTATAGCCGAGGTCCGCCAGCCCGCGGTGGACGGCGCCGGCATTGCGGAAGCCCTGCAGCATGATTCGATCGACCGACCGAAGCCGCGACAGCGGTTCCCGCAAAGGCCCGGCAGGCAGCAGCCGCCCGTTGCCGAAGCCACGTTCGCCGTCCACCACGGCAATCTCGAACGCTCTTTTCAGGCGGTAATGCTGCAACCCGTCGTCCGCGATGATTATGTCGCAGCCCAGGCCGGCGACGCTCCTTGCGGCGGCGACCCGGTCCGGGTGTACCACGACGGGACAAATGCTTCGCGTCGCCATGAGCAGGGGCTCATCGCCGACAATACCCGCATCGCTGTCGTCGGATACCTGCAGCGGCCCGTCGCCGGCCGCGCCACCATAGCCGCGACTGACGATTCCTGGCTGAAAGCCCTCTTGCTTGAGGTATGCAGCGAGCCACATCGTCACCGGCGTCTTGCCCGTGCCGCCACTCACGATATTGCCGACGACGATGACCGGCTTGCCGACGTCGATGGGGCGACGCATGCCCGATCGATAAAGGAAGCGCCTGATTGCCGTTACGAGTGCGAAAAACCAGCTCAAGGGCAACAGCGGCAAATACCACGACGAACGCTCGTACCAGATCCGGTTAGCGAAAGTACTCTCGGGAGACTTACGGCTCATCGCATTGAGGAAGGCTGCGCCTCGTCGTTGAACTGCATGCGATATAGACCAGCGTAATGGCCATCGTGGGCGAGCAATTCCCTGTGTGTGCCCGACTCGACGATCCGGCCACGATCAAGCACGATGATCCGATCCGCGCTTTCGACAGTGGACAGGCGATGGGCTATGACCAGCGTCGTCCGGTCGCGCATCAGCGCATTCAGCGCTTCCTGTATGCGACGCTCGGATTGCGAATCGAGCGACGACGTCGCTTCGTCGAGAATAAGTACCGGCGCGTTCTTGAGCAACGCACGCCCGATCGCGATGCGCTGCCGCTGTCCACCGGAGAGCAGCACGCCGCGGTCCCCAACCATCGTTTCGAGGCCGTCCGGGAGTTCCGCGATAAAATCCGACAGATGCGCCGCCTCGACCGCCCGCAATACTTCGTCCCGCGAACTGTGCCGCAGCTGCCCATATGCCAGATTGTTGGCGATCGTATCGTTGAATAACACGACGTCCTGGCTGACGAGACTGATATGCGAGCGCAAGTTATCCAACGCGTAGTCCCGCACCGGCGTTCCGTCAAGCAAAATTTCTCCCCGTTCCACGTCGTAAAAGCGCGGCAGGAGACTTACGAGCGTGGATTTGCCGCTTCCCGAATGACCCACGATTGCAAGCGATCTGCCGGCTTCGACCTTGAGAGAAAGATCCTCCAGAACGGGAGCCTTGTCATCCCCGTAGGAAAAGCGCACGTTGCGAAACTCGACTGTTCCCTTCACAGTATCGCTGCGGAAGTCACCTGAATCGACCTCGTCGGGCTCGTCGATGATTTTGAACAGGCTATCGCCGGCCGCAATGCCTCGCTGCAATGTTGCGCTAACGCTTGTAAGGCGACGCAACGGCTGCAACATCAGCATCATTGCGCCGAAAAACGCGATGAAATTACCGGGCGTAAGCTTGCCCTCGATCGATTCGATGCTGGCGACATAAACGACCCCGGCGACGCCGAAGCCGAAGATAACCTGCGTGATGGCAACGCCCAGCGCCCTTGAACGGACCAGCTTCAGGTTTTGCCTGCGGTTGCGTTCGTCAACCTCGATCAAACGCTCTTTTTCGTAGTCGTAGCCGCCGAAAATTTTTACCACCCGGTTACCCGTCAGCACTTCCTCCGACACCTGGGTGACTTCGCCGATGGAGTCCTGAATGCGCCTGCTGTACCGCCTGAACGCCTTGCTGAGAATCTGGATCAGGATACTGATAATCGGCAGCAGAAATGCGACGAATACCGTCAGTCGCACGCTTTGATAAAGCATCACGCCCACGGCCGCGACGATGGTCAACAGATCGCGTATCAGGATCGTGACGACGCTGGTGACGGACTCGGCGACCATTTCGACGTTGTAGGTCATTCTCGACAATAGCGGCCCGGTCGCATGGTTCTCGAAAAACTGCGACGGCAGGGTCAGGAATTTCCGGAACACGTCGCGGCGCAGGGAACTGATCACTCCACGGCCGATCCATCCGAGCGACATTTCCGTCGCGAAACCTGCCACGCCGCGACAAATAAATATGGCGATAAAGGCGATCGGCATCCACTTCACGGTTTCGAGATTGCGCGCAACCAGCGCATCGTCGGTAAGTGGCTTCAGCAGCGACACCATGCCAGCCTCGACGGCGGCAGTCGCGGCCATGCCGATAACGGCTATCAGCCCGATGGAACGGTAGGGAATGACGTATTGCCAGAGACGCCGGTATACGCTTGCGACGCGCGGATCGATTCCGCTGGCACCGGCCACTAGTGTACCTCGTACACTAGGGCGTTTCTTCGTTCGCCGGATCGTCCACGGTTGCGATGCTGATTCGGACAAATCCGAGCCTCCCGGCAACGTCCATCGCAGTGACCACGTGCTGATGTCGGGCGTTTGCGTCCGCGCTTATCGTGAGCGGCAACTTCGTATTGCCGGCCGATACCTTTTGCAGCGCATTGCGGATCGTTTCCGGGCGATTGTTGATCAGTTCGCGTCCGTTGACGAAATAGGTGCCCTGGTCCGTGATCATGACGTCGATCTGCTCGGGCGGCTGGTCGACCATCGCCGTATTTTCCGCTTCCGGCAGGCGGATCGTAATCTGCGATTGCCTGACGAAACTCGTGGAGACCATGAAAAAAATCAACAGCAGGAAAACGCAATCGATCAGCGGAGTAAGATTGACACCGGGCTCCGGCCTGGACCGCGTGGAGAGTTTCACGACTCGGCACCGCTTCTGGCCTGCCGCCGGTGCAGGGCTTCGACCAGTTTGATGGCTTCCTTCTCCATATTCACCACCAGCGCATTGACACGATTGCGATAGTAGCGGTGCGCTACAAGCGCTGGAATCGCGACGGTCAAGCCGGCCGCGGTCGTGATCAGCGCCTGAGCGATACCGCCTGCCAGCACGGTCGGATTGCCGATACCCTGAGTGGTAATGGCCGCGAACACCTGGATCATGCCGAACACGGTGCCGAGCAGTCCCAGCAAAGGAGACACTTCGGCGACCGTACCGAGCGTGTCGAGATAGCGCTCGAGTTCGTGCACGACGTGTCGGCCGGTGTCTTCGATGCTGTCCTTCATGACAGACCGTTCCCGGTCGCGGTTGATCAGCCCCGCCGCGAGAATCTGGCCGAGCGGCGAACCTTGATGCAGCGTCTGGATCTGGCGCTGGTCGAGCGCGTTGTTCTTGACCCAGCCCCAGACCTTGCTGGTCAGGTCCTCCGGGATGACCCGCTTTTGCTGCAAGGTCCAGAATCGTTCGAGAATGATCCCCATCGTGAGAATGGCGCACAGGATAATGGGGGCCATCAACCAGCCGCCGGATTTAACGATCTCGACCATATTGCCGTACCCGGTGAAAAGCGGAATATACAGCGACCCGCTTAAAAATTCTTGCGCAATGGGCGCACATACGGCTATTCCGGCGCCCGGTCGTGCCAGTACCGCTGCTGCCGAATGCGTTGCTCGCTGACAAGACGGAGTCCGCTGTCCGCACACACGCGATAGTGGATCGCCCCGGAGGTTGCGGTATTCATAACTCGTGCGCCGGCTTCGCGCCAGCGCTCCACCACGTCCTCCCTGGGAAAGCCCCAGCGGTTTGCATATCCTGTGGAAACGACGGCGACGGAAGGACGTAATGCCTTGACGAACGCGCTGCCCGAGGACGTGCGGCTGCCGTGATGCGGCACGATCACAATGTCCACGGGCGTCAATGACGAGTTCCGCACGAGGTGGTTTTCCACCGGCGACTCGATGTCCCCGGTAAACAATATTTTGTGGGGTCCTACCGACACCTCCATGACACAGGAAGCGTTGTTGTCGTTCTGCAGCGGATACAGGCCCGGATGCATGATCGCAAACCGTACGCCGTCCCAGGCCCATGCCTGGCCGCTGCGGCAGCGGAGTTGCGGCCGCCCGATCGACGCGAGATATTCCCCGGCGATGATTTGCGCGACCTCGATGGACGCAAGCAATGACGCTGTACCGCCGGCATGATCGTCATCGGCATGGCTGGCGACGAGCAGGTCCACACGCTCCGTGCCCGTGGCCCTCAGGTACGGCACGAGCACGAGCTGACCTGCGTCGCTGCCGCTGCGAAACGACGGCCCTGTGTCGAACACCAGCGTGCGCCGCTCCGAGCGAAGCACGACAGACAGCCCCTGGCCGACTTCGAGCGCGACGAGGTCGATGCAGCCGGGCGGTAGCTGGGATGGTTTGTAAAGCAATGCCGACACGGCAGCCACCCAGGCGAGCTTTCGGCCCGGAAAGCCCGGTGGGACCGCGGCCCACAGCGCGGTCAGCAGGACCACCAGCGCCCTCGCACCCGTTGCCGTCGCCGTGTAGGTACTTGCCGGAGGCCAGTCGGCGGCGCTGCCGACCAGCCACAGCATCAATCTCACGCTTTGCCAGGCAAGCCGCAAAAGGCCGTCGCCCAGGTATGCGAACGGGCCATCCAGTACCAGGCCCAGGAGCGCCGTGGGCACGGTCAGGAGATTGAAGAGCGGCAATACCAGCAGGTTGATCACCGGCGCAAGCCACGAAACGCGGCCGAACATCAACGCGGTCATCGAGAACAAGCCGAAGAGCAGCGTGAACTGCAGGGCCGACAGGCGTTTCGTCCCCTCCAGGGCCTTGCGCCAACAGGAACCGTCCACCCCGCCGGTTTCGTAATATCGCTGCCGCGCGCACCACAGCAGTATCGCCACGGCAGCGAAAGACAGCTTGAAGCCCGGTGCGTGGACCGCCAACGGATCCGTTGCGAGAATCGCAATACAACTGACGGCAATGACGGTGTCCGAAAACAGCTGCCGCCGCAGGAGGAATGCAGTTGCTACAAGAATCGCCATCAGCATTGCGCGCACCGCCGGCACAGCGGAACCCGAGATCTCCGTGTAGGCGCATGCTGCGACGACCGCAGCCGATGCGGCAAGGTCGCGGACGTTTGCCGAACGACAGAATGGCGAGAACAGAGCGCGGCTCAACAGCCATACACCGCCCGCTGCGAGGGCGATATGCAGGCCGGAAATGGCGATCAGGTGGGTCGTGCCGCTCACCGCGTAGTCATCCCACCGCTCACGGCTGATGCGGTGGTCTGCGCCGACGGTGACCGCCGCGAGTACGGCCGACGCGTCGTTGTCTCCTGTCAGGTCAACGATTCGATCGACAGCCCGCTGCCGCAGAGCCGACCTTCGGCCAACGGCGAAGCCGTCGAGTCTCCCGTTCAAGGGACTCTGGACGACGTAGCCCGTCGCACCGATGCGCTGCCGGGCGAGCCAGAGCTCGTAATCGAATCCGCCGGGGTTCGCAAAGCCTCGAGGCCGTCTGAGCCGCACCAGCAAACGCCAGGTCTCGCCGATCCGCGGAATCTCCGGCGCGTCGTACCAGCTCAGCCGGATTCTGGCGGGCAGCGAGGGGTCATTGACCGTGTCGGCGACGAAACGGACGGACCCGGGCTGTGCTTGCGGGAAGTCCGAAAGCCGCACGGTGACAGCCAGATCCTGCCCCTGCAATTCCGGCGACAGCCGATCGGAAAGCATCGCGCGCGATGCAGTCCAGATGAGGATAAGGCCCAGCAATGCGAAACCGATATCGCGCAGTCTGCCGCTGCAAAAGCATGCGGCTGCAACGACGATCGTTACAATCAGCGCAAAATCCGCGGGCAGACGACGGCAAAAGCCCAGTGCGTACGCTCCTGCGAGCATGCACAGGCAGATTCGAAGCATTTTCCGCTTCCCTGGTCCGCTTCCCTGCGGTTTGTCGTTAAGATGCCGCCGATGACTTCGTCAACTCTCTCCCTATAAAAGCGAAACGCGTTACCGATGCCAAGACGCTTTTTTCGCAAGTTCGCGCTGAAACGTGATCGATTCCAGGGCCGCTGGTTCCTGGCGCCCTTCGATCATCTGTTGCATGACACGCAACTGTGGGGTATCCGCCGGCGCAATGTCGTGCCTGCATTTTCCCTTGGACTCTTCGTCGCTTTCATGCCCGTGCCCGGACACGTGCTCATTGCGGCACTTGCGGCGCTTGCACTCCGCGTCAATATTCCCATCGCGGCGCTTGCGACGTTTGCCAGCAACCCGCTCACCATCGGGCCGATGTATTTTCTTGCTTACCGCGTGGGCCTCAAACTCCTGGGGCTGCGGCCGCAGCGGTTCGAATTCGAGTTGTCCCTCGCCTGGCTGAGCGATAAATTCGTTACGATCTGGCAGCCTCTGTTGCTCGGTTGCATCCTGCTGGGCGCGTTGTCGGCTCTGGTCGGCTATATCGCCCTCGACCTGTTATGGCGGGCATCCCTTGCGGACTATCTGGCTGCGAAAAGGCGGCGTAAGGAGGGCGATGACGAGTCGGATTAGGTCTCTGCGAAAGCTCGGGAGCAGTTCTTTTGACGACGCAGGAGCGCCGCCCGGGGGTATTCCACGTGCTCAGACACGGGAAACTCGCTCGTGGAACACCCCCGGACGGCACTCCTGCTGGTGCCAGAGCCGAACGAATTCGACTTCTCCAGAGGCTCCTTAGTCGGCCGGCACGGCATCGAGCCGGCCGTTTTCCAGGACCATGACGCGATCCATGCGTTTCGCGATGGAATGATCGTGTGTAACGATCACCAGACTCGTGCTCAGTTCGCGGTTCAATTCGAGCATGAGCCCCAGCACATGTTCGCCGTTGCCTGCGTCGAGATTACCCGTGGGCTCGTCCGCGAGCACCAGCATCGGACGAGTGATCAACGCGCGGGCAACAGCGGCTCTCTGCCGCTCTCCGCCCGATAGCTCGCCGGGTTTGTGGGTCAGACGTTCGGCGAGGCCGACTCTGTCGAGCAGCTCTTGCGCCTGCCTCAGGGCCTTCGCTTTTCCGACGTGGCGGATGAGAAGCGGCATCGCGACGTTTTCTTCGGCGGAGAACTCCGGCAGCAAATGGTGAAACTGATAGACAAAGCCGATATACCGGTTCCGCAGCTCGCCCTTGACCGTTTCGCTGACGTTGGCCATCGAGTGGCCGCCGACGCTGACCGTGCCGGAGGTGGGATCGTCGAGGCCGCCCATGATCTGCAGCAGCGTCGTTTTACCCGAACCCGACGCGCCGATGATGGCCAGGCGCTCCGCCGTGCCGATTGCAAGGTCCACGCCGGAGAGGACCTCCAGGGTCGCGCTGCCCTCGCGAAAGCGACGCACTACGGCGCGGCATTCGAGGACCCGGGAGCTATCCTTCTTCTGCGGCTCATTCATACCTGAGCGCCTCTGCAGGCAACGTGCGTGCGCCACGCCACGCCGGGTACACCGTTGACAGCAGCGCCAGAATCAGTGCAATCACGCAAATCCTGACGACGTCCCCGGCGCGCAGTTCGGCGGGCAGGTCACTGATGAAATAAACGTCCGCCGCCAGAAACTTGATGCCGAACGCCGCTTCCATGAAACCCACGATAGTCTCCAGGTTCAAGGTCAGCAGAATACCCAGGACCATTCCGGCCACGGTGCCGACAATTCCGATAATGGTCCCCTGCGTCATGAATATTTTCAGTATGCTCGATGGCCGCGCGCCAACGGTTTTCAGTATCGCGATGTCCGACTGCTTGTCTTTGACCACCATGACCAGTGTCGAAACAATATTGAACGCAGCAACGGCCACTACCATCAGAAGGATCACGAACAATATCGATTTGGTGATCTGAATCGAGCGGAAAAAATTGACATGACGGCGCGTCCAGTCGCTGACAAGGACGCCGCCGCCCGCATCCAGCGCGACGTCGCGCACGATCTCCGGAGCACGATAGATATCCGTCACTGCAAGGCGAATGCCCGTGACGTTTCCGTCCAGGCGATAAAGCCGCCCGGCGTCCACGAGATTGATGAACGCAAGACGGCGATCGAATTCATACATGCCGACCCGGTACGTGCCGGTAACGGTAAACCGCTTGTATCTCGGCATGACGCCGGCAGGTGTCACGATGCCTTCCGCCAGTGTCACGGTGACCTTGTCACCGATCTTTGCCTGGAGCTCCCCGGCCAGTTCGATGCCCAGCACGATGCCGAAGCTGCCCGGCTCAAGGCTCGACAACTCGCCGTCCGTCATCAGGCTCGCAATACCCGATACCTTGTCTTCCAGTTCGGGATCGATCCCTCTGAGTTCGGCGCCGCTCAATCGCTTGCCGAGCACGAGCAGGCCCTGGCCCTCGACGTAGGGCGCCGCGGCGACGACGCGGGGGTTCTCCGTCGCCTCCTCTACCCTGGACGGCCAGTCTGCAATCCGGCCGGCAGGATCCTCGATGGTGGCGTGCGCGGACATCGCGAGCAGGCGCTCCCTCAACTCGCGCTCGAACCCGTTCACCACGGAGAGCACCACGATCAGCACGGCAACCGCAATCGCAATACCAAGCATCGAGATCGCCGAGATCAGCGAAACGAAGCGATTGCTGCTGCGCGAACGCACGTATCGGGTGCCTACCCAGTACTCGTAACCTGCCGCCATAATGTCATTCGTACCGCAGCGCGATGGCTGGATTTATTCTGGCCGCCCTTCGCGCCGGATAAAGTGTCGCAAGCGACGTCAGGACGAATGCGGCGACCGCTATGATGGCAACGTCTTCGAATTCCAGCAGCGACGGTATCCTGGTGACGTAGTACACGTCGCCCGGCATCACCTGGAACCCGAACAGCTGCTCCAGTGCCGGCACCAGTTCCGGCACGTTGAGCGCCAGTACGATGCCGCTCAGCACCCCAAGGAATACACCGAACCAGCCGATTGCCGCGCCCTGAATGAAAAATACGCGTATCACGTCATTCGGACCCATGCCGAGCGTGCGCAGGATCGCAATATCGCTGGTCTTGTCGGTGACCACCATGACCAGGCTGGCGACGATATTGAAGGCCGCGACGCCGATGATGAGCGACAGGATGAGCGACATCATCATCTTCTCGAGGCGAATGGCGCGGAAGTAGCTCGCGTTCTCGATGGTCCAGTCGCTACTGCGGTAGCCGCTTCCCAGTCGCTGCTGCAGTGCATTGGAGATCGCGGGCGCGTTCATGACGTCGAGCGCACGAAAGCGAATCGACGTCACTTCAGTGCCATAGGACATCATGCGCGCCGCGTCACTGGCATGAATGAGAGCCAGCGTGGCATCGTGCTCCTGTACGCCTGCTTCGAACACGCCGCGCACAATGAAGCGCTCGAGCACCGGTTCCATCGTCCCGTCGCCGACCGGACGAGGCATCAACAGCACCAGGCCGTCGCCGATCGACACGCCAAGGTCAAAGGCCAGGATGCGGCCGAGCACTATATTTCCCGCATCCGTGCGAAGCTCGTCCAGGCCGCCTTCGATGAAATTCACGGTGTCGCCGGCCACGTCATCCTCGTATTCCGGCAGCACGCCGTTGACCATTACGGCCGTCAACAACCGGCCGGTGCGAATCATGCCTTCCATTTCGATCACGGGCGCGGCCGCGCGAACGCCCGGCGTATCGAGAACCTCGTCGCGCAACGACGGCCAGTCATCGACACGGCCGTCACTGCCCGTCACGTAGCCGTGCGCCGTCATGCTTAACAGCCGGGTCCTGAGCTCTGCTTCGAAACCGTTCATCACCGACAAAATGACGATCAGTGCGGCAACGCCCAGGGCGATTCCGGCGAGTGATATGAGTGTGATGAAGGAGACGAATTTCGTGCGCCGCTTGGCCCGGAGGTAGCGAAATCCGATAAAGAGTTCCACGGCGCTGATCATCGGGCGCATTAAACCACATTAGGTGGGTGACGGCGGCGGGACAGCTCGAACCCCGCGTTTGCATTATTCATGAACGGTTGTAGTCAGTGGTTGGCGAAGGCTCGGCTGGGGGGAGGGCTTTCCAGGAACGCCGTGAACCCGTCCATGGGGGCTTCGGGCGAAACATCCCTGTTTCGCACGATCCTGGAAAGCCCTCCCCCCAGCCAAGCCTTCGCTGAAACGCCGTGCCGTTCATGAATAATGCCGCATGGTTCGGACGCCCCCGTCCGACGCCAGTGTGGACGCATCGGGCGAGAACTGTGACCGGCCTCACATTGTCGGTTCGGCCTTGCTTGCCACAATGAGGACCGATGGCAGCAGGTTGAGCGGCGCCGCGGCTCGCACAGTGAGAGTAAGGATCGCAAGCAGTGGGCTTCGGGCAGAAAACCCGCTGAATCATTTGTTTTTTTGGCCTGGTGGCCGGTGCTATAGTCGCCGCGTTGCCTGTTTGGGGAGGCTTTCAATGTCAAGACTTGGCGCATTTGCCCTCGTGGCTCTCGTTGGCGGATTTGTTGGCGGCGTCAATGCCGATACGCTGGATATGAAAGGCACCGATTCCGTCTCCCGTTTTGAATCGGCCGGCAAGCCGACGCGTGGCATGACGCAGGCTCGTGTCGAGGCAAATTTCGGCACGCCGCAATCGCGTCAAAACGCGGTTGGCGATCCGCCGATCACTCGCTGGGAATACAACGACTTCGTCGTGTTCTTCGAATACGACATGGTGATTCACGCCGTCACCAAGCGCTAGAAACACTCGCGCGGCCGTCAGCAGACGGCGGAATGGACGACAGCGGCAGGGACGGCAACACCGGGCCGTCGCAGTTGCCGCATGCCTTTGCTGGTTGTGCGATAATTGCGGGCCCGGTCACCCCCAATTAAATCGTGGTTCGTCGTTCATTGCTTTTCCCTTCGTCCGCTTTGTTCGCCGAGCAAATCTCCTCTATCGGCCGGGCCATTGGCCCGAGTACGGCGCTGGCGGCGGTCGAACTCGCAACCGGCACGGGCCGGACGCTGCTCGTTCTGGCGGCCGACCCGAGGCAAGCCGATCAACTGGAAGCCGAGATCCGTTTTTTCGCGCACGCGGACCTTCCTGTCAGGCACTTCGTGGAGTGGGAAACCCTGCCGTACGACAGCTTTTCGCCGCACCAGGACATCGTGTCGGATCGGCTGTCCGTGCTGGCATCCCTGCCGCAGCAGGATCGCGGCATCGTCATTGCGTCGGCTCCGAGCCTGCTGCAGCGACTGCCGCCCACCGACTACATCGCCGCCCGCTCGCTGCATCTCCGCCAGGGCCAGCAGATCGACCGCCGGGAATTCATTGAGCAGTTGACGGCATCCGGGTACCTGCGGGTGCCACAGGTAACGGAGCACGGCGAGATTGCCGTACGCGGGTCGCTGCTCGACATCTTTCCGATGGGCTCCGAGGCGCCGATACGCGTCGATTTTTTCGATGACGACGTGGAGTCGCTCCGATACTTCGATCCGGAGACGCAGCTCACAGCGGAGACGGCTGTGGAGATCCGCATTCTGCCGGCGAAGGAAATCCCGCTCGATGCTGACGACGTCACCCGCTTTCGCCGCAAGTATCGCGCGCGCTTCGAGGGTCAACCTTCAAAGTCACGTGTCTACCGTGAAATTTCCGACGGCATTGCGCACGGCGGCGTCGAGTACTACTTGCCGCTGTTCTTCGAATCCACGGCGAGTCTTCTGGATTACCTGCCGGACGACTCCGTCATACTCGCACCCGCCGGCCTCGAGGAGACTCTCGACAGCGCGTGGACGGAGATCGCTGAGCGTTACAACTTGTGCAGGCTCGATCCGGAACGCCCGATTCTCGCGCCCGAAGAAAGCTTTCATGCTCCGGACAAAATCTCCGGGCTCATGTCGGGGTTTCATACGGTCACGTATTCGGCTCAGTCGCTGCAGGAATCCGGGCGTGTCGCAAACCTGTCGACGAAATTGCCGCCCGCGGTACGCATTGAGGCCCGGTATGAGGATGCCGCCGCTTCGCTGATGAGTTTTCTCGACGAATTCGACGGGCGCGTGCTCATCACGGCCGAATCTGCCGGGCGTCGCGAGAGCATCATCGACCTGCTGCGTGGGCGTGGGCGCGACATTGCAAGATTCGACGACTGGCAGTCGTTCCTGGATGGCAGTGAACACACAGGTGTGACCATTGCGCCCGTGGAAAGTGGCGTGCTGCTGCCGGCCGACGGGATTGCGATCATTACCGAGCATCAGCTTATCGGCGAAAAGCCTCGCCAACGTTCACGGCGGCGCCGTGCCGAGCGCGATCCCGAAACCATCATTCGCGAACTCAACGATCTTGCCCCCGGCGCCGCGGTCGTACACGCAGAATACGGCGTCGGCCGGTATCTCGGGTTGACGACGCTTCAGACCGGCGGCGTCACCGGCGAGTTCCTGAGCCTCGAGTATGCGGACGGTGACAAGTTGTACGTTCCCGTTGCCTCGCTCGACCTCATTTCCCGTTACACGGGCGCATCGCCCGAGAACGCGCCATTGCACAAACTCGGCAGCGATCAGTGGGCCAGGGCGAAGCAGCGCGCCATCCGGAAAATTCGCGACGTGGCAGCCGAACTGCTCGACGTCTATGCGCGCCGCGCGGCGCGGTCGGGGCATCGCTTTCGCTGGCCGGAAGCGGACTATCGCGCGTTCGAAAGCGGCTTTCCGTTCGAACCGACCGAGGATCAGACCAGGACCATCGACGAAGTGCTCGCCGATCTCGCATCGGGCAATCCGATGGACCGGGTCGTTTGCGGCGACGTCGGATTCGGCAAGACGGAAGTTGCCTTGCGCGCGACTTTTGCCGCGGTGCACGGCGGCAAACAGGTTGCGATACTCGTACCGACCACGCTGCTGGCGCAGCAACATGGCCAGACTTTCAAGGACCGGTTCGCGGACTGGCCGGTGCGGATCGAGATACTTTCCCGGTTTCGCTCCCGCAAGGATGCGCAAAACGTCGTCGAAGGTATGCGTTCCGGGTCAGTCGATGTAGTCATCGGCACACACCGGCTGTTGCAGCACACGAAGGACTTTCGCGATATCGGTCTCGTGATCGTCGATGAGGAGCATCGTTTCGGCGTGCGCCACAAGGAAGCGATCAAGTCACTGCGCAGCGAAGTCGATGTGTTGACGCTGACGGCCACACCCATTCCGCGTACGTTGAACATGGCTCTGGGCGGGCTGCGCGAAATGTCGCTGATAACCACGCCGCCGGCGCATCGATTATCCGTCAAGACGTTTGTCAGCGAATGGAACGACGTTGTGATCCGCGAGGCGATTTTGCGCGAGGTCAAACGGGGCGGCCAGGTCTATTTCATTCACAACCGCGTGGAAGACATCGAGAAGATCGGAGAACACATCCGCAAACTCGTTCCCGAAGCCAACATCCGAATCGGCCACGGCCAGATGCCGGAACGAGAACTCGAGCAGGTCATGCTGGATTTCTATCATCGCCGCTTCAATGTGTTGTTATGCACGACCATTGTCGAAAGCGGCATTGACGTACCGACGGCGAATACGATCATCATCGACCGGGCCGACCGTTTCGGGCTCGCTCAGCTTCATCAGTTGCGCGGCCGCGTCGGCCGTTCGCATCATCGCGCTTACGCTTATCTCGTAGCGCCGCCACGGGCCGCAATGACCGCCGACGCGATCAAGCGGCTCGAAGCAATCGACTCGCTCGAAGATCTTGGCTCGGGCTTCATCCTTGCGACGCACGACCTGGAAATCCGCGGTGCCGGCGAACTCCTGGGCGATACGCAGAGCGGCCAGATTCAGGAAATCGGCTTCTCGCTCTATACAGAACTGCTGAGCCGCGCAGTAAGCTCGCTCAAATCCGGCAAGGAGCCGGACCTGCTTGGACCGCTGCATGCAGGCGTAGAAATCAATATGCATTTGCCCGCGCTGCTGCCCGAAGACTACGTCCCCGACGTGCATTTGCGGTTGATGCTTTACAAGAGAATCGCAAGCGCCGCATCTCACGACGAGCTCCGCGAATTGCAGGTCGAATTGATCGACCGGTTCGGACTGTTGCCCATAGCTGCGAAAAACTTCATGCGTATCGCCGCGATCAAACTCGATGCCGCAAGCCTGTGCATCGAAAAAATCGACGCATCGCATTCTGGAGGTTACCTGGTGTTCGGCAAGCAGACCCGGGTCGACCCCGTTGCACTGGTTCGCCTGGTGCAGCAAGAAAGCCCGAAATTTCGCATGCAGGGTGCCGCACGGCTGCAGTTTCGCTTGGAAATGCCGAACGATCAGGATAGATTCACGTTCATCGAAACATTATTGCAATCCCTCACTGCCGACGCGGCAAGCGCGCGCAGGTTGGCAGGATAGCAATCGTGCGGACTATTCAGGATCGAATTTTGGGCATGGAAAGATGCAGTTGTTGACGGAGCGCGATGAGACCGGCCGATGGAACGCGACCGATCCGCTGCGACGTGTATTTGCGCTTGTGACGATTGCTGTAATGGCGGCAATTTCAAGCCTCGCCCCCCCTGCGCGCGCGCAGCAGAATATCGCTCCGCTTGCGGCCGACATGCCGCGCTATACCGTCGAGCTCATCGTTTTCACCTACACGGCTGACGGCTCCTCCGGCAGCGAAATCTTTGTCCCGGACAAGCCGAGACAGGTTCCGGGGCCGGATGACTATCCGAACGCGAATTTGCAACCGGACGCGTCGGCTGACCTGCGCGGCGAGACGCCGGACCTGGCAGGTCCGGACGCGACGGACGCGGAAGGTGCGCTGCGAGAGGTCCAGGGGCGTGAGCAAATCGAGCTGTACCTGCTCGAGCCCGACGATTACACGATGGACGAGATTTATCGGCACCTCGACCGGCTTGACGCCTACGAACCGATCATGCGCACAGCGTGGACACAGACCACGCCCGCTAAAGAGGTCTCCCCTGCCGTGCACCTGCGTGCGCTGGGCAATCCACCGCCGGGACTTGACGGCAGCGTGACGCTTTATCTCGGCCGCTTCCTGCATCTCGCCGTCGATCTGGCCCTGGACGCCGGCACCGAGCGGAACACGATGACGGCGACGGACCGGCTGGTTGCCTACGGCGATGAACGGGTACGGAACGAGGACGGCGACGAACTCGACGGCATGCTGCAGCTGCCCGTGCGCTATCGCATCGTCGAAGACCGCATCATGAAGACCGGCGACATCCGGTATTACGATCATCCGCGCTTCGGGGTTGTCGCCAAGATTACCAGAGCGAAAGATAACGCAAGGAGCGGCAGCGACGGCATCACGGAACCTGGCGTCGGCGCGAATTAGACTTTACCGATCAGCTTTGATCAATTGTCAATCAGTAGCTCATCCCTCGCGCAACACACGGTCGAGGAATTCGCCCGGCTGCAGATTGCTCCGGTCGACCTGTACCACCGACGTTCGCTCCGAGACTGTCACAAAGCGTCCGCATTTCGAACGTGGATGGTGCAGCCCCAGTTCGCGCACCGCGGCGCCTATTCGCTGGGCAAACTCGATGACCCCGGATTCCTCCGAGGCATGCGACAGCACGACGATAATTTCCCCGTCCTCCGCGACGATGCGCGACGCAACGTCGCTCGCGCGACGCATGCAACGTCGTACTGCCTGTGCGACCCGGCGCAGGCAGGAGTCCGTCGCATGTCGCCCGAAGACCTCGAGATACGCGTCAAAATGGTCCAGCGTAAACGAGATCAGCGCGAGGCCGCTCTTCTCCCTCGCCGCCACCGCCCAATCGTGCACAAGCACCTCGCGGAACGCGCCCTCATTCAGCAACCCGGTCACCGGATCGTCGCGCGACAGGTCACGGATGCGGCGCCGCGCCTTGAGAAGCGCATGATGTATTTCATCGTTGGCCACGCCCGGTTCGGCGCCGGGGCCACTCCGCCAGTACAGGGCGTAATATTGCCCGGACGAATCGGAAGACGGCACGGACAGCGGCGTAAGTACCAGCAGGTATTCGCGCTTGTTCAGCATGACCGGAATACTGGTTTCCTGGCGGGATCGCACGGTCTCGCTCACTTCGAGCGCCATGTCTCGTCCGAGCAATCGCTCGACCACATCCGCAAGCGGACGTTCCAGCGCCGCGTCGGCCCCGTAGAGGCGCCCGAACGCGCGGTTACCCAGCACGACCGGCCAGTCCGGACGGACGGTGCTGGCGACGAGCACGGGTTCCGTGGATGCGTCGATCAGCTGCTCGAGAATTTCACGCTGCAACGTTTTCATCGTTCATTACCGGATCGGGATGCGGCCGATGTCGTAAGTCGCGGACTATCGATCCGCCCTGAACAATTGCTGCATGAGACGCAGCGCTTGCGCTTTCGCAGTAAGCAGACTTGCTTCAATGTCTTCATGTATCGCACCCTCGCCCCGGCCGGCCGCGAAGTTCACGATCAGCGACAGGCAGGCGTAATTCATGTGCAATTCCCGGGCGATGGACGCTTCCGGCATTGCCGTCATCCCGATGAAGTCGGCCCCGTCCCGCTCCAGCCGGTCGACTTCCGCCGCCGTTTCGAGGCGCGGCCCCTGGGTTACGGCGTAGATCCCGCCGTCCTGGCAGGGCACTGCCGCGGCCCTGGCGGCGCGCAGAAGCTGCCCCCGAAGCACCTCGGAAAACGGCCCGGTGAAGTCAATATGGGCGAGATTAGCGGAATTGCCGTCATGAATACTGTGATCCCGTCCATACGTGTAGTCGATCAGCTGATGCGGGACCGCAAGCTGCCCGGGGGCCAGGCCCGGGGTAATGACGCCGACCGTGTTGAGTGCGACCACGTGCTCCACGCTCAACAGCTTCAGGGCCGCGAGGTTGGCACGGTAGTTGATGCGGTGCGGCGGGATGGCGTGCCCGTCACCGTGGCGGGCCAGGAAGTAGACGCTGCGGCTGCCGAACGTCAGCGCCCGGACGGGCGCCGAGGGCGAGCCGTACGCAGTGGTCAGCTCGCGTCCCGGTAGCTCGCCGGCGAAATCGCTGAAGCCTGAGCCGGCAATGATTGCAAATTGCCCGGCTGAATGAGCGGCAGGTCCGCTCATGAGCTGCAGCGTGGCGCTCTGTCAACGCAGATATCAGGCATTCAGTTCAAGTTCCGGACGTTCGGACCAGCGGCCGAGGCGTTCGGACGCTGCCTGCCATTCGTCGCTCGCGAGCAGTGTTTCGCGGAGCATCTGGCCCGTGCCGTGCAGCCGCGCAAGCCGCACCAGCGACAGCGGGTTCGAGTAATCCCTGAGCGCGGCCGCAGTCGCTCGTGCCGCCGGACGATCGTTGCAGACCAGAACCATGTCGCAGCCCGCCTCGAGCGCGAGCGCCGCGCGCTTTGGCATGGAGCCGAACTCGAGCGTCGCTTTCATGCTGAGATCGTCGCAGAACACGGCACCGTCGAAGCCCAGCTGCGAGCGCAGCTGATCCTCAATCCAGTAGCGTGAAAAGCCCGCCGGAAGCGGATCGGTTGCGACGTACACCACGTGCGCCAGCATGATCCCGGCCAGCAGGCGCTGACCGTTCAACGTTTCATACGGGCGCAGATCGTCCAGAAGGTCTCCGTATTCGCGCCGGTCCACCGGGAGTCTCTCGTGCGAATCGGCAACGACGGCGCCGTGTCCGGGAAAATGTTTCGCAATCGCAACCATGCCCGCCTTGCGCACGCCGCGGCAGAAAGCGCCGGCCAGGGCCGCGACAACGTCCGGATCCGAATGAAACGCACGCTCACCGATCACCTCACTGATCCCGCGGTCCAGGTCGACGCACGGCGCAAACGACAGGTCGATGTCGGCCGCACGCAGTTCCGAGGCGATGAGCCAGCCCGCGGTCCGGGCAAGCTGAAGGGCTTCGTCCGGATCGCGATCGTATTCATGCCCGATGCGGCGCATCGGCGGAATCGCGGTGAAGCCCTCGCGGAAGCGCTGTACCCGCCCTCCTTCCTGGTCCACCGCAAGCAGAAGCGGGGGGCTGCGCAGCGCGCGTATCGACCCGACGAGGTCCGCCAGTTGCGATGGAGACGCAAAATTGCGGCTGAACAGGATGACCCCGCCGACAGCGGGTTCGGCCAGCAAATCGCGGTCCGCCGGCGTCAGCAGCAGTCCCTCGAGGTCGAGCATTACGGGTCCAAGCGCCATCGTTCCGGAACCTCTTACGCGCGGCAGCGCCCAAGTCTATTAAACTTTATTCTCCGAATATAGTGTAACTGCTTATTAATACTGTTCATTTGTGCTTATGCTCATCCAAGCCGGGGCCTGCCCGGCCCTACGGACCCGGTTTCTGCCGGGCACGTCCTGCCTTCGAGAACAACGCAATGGCTTCCGCGTGGGCGGTGTGTGGAAACATGTCGACGATGCCGGCCGCTTCCAGCCGATACCCTTGCGTTTTCGTCAGAATGGCCGCATCGCGGGCCAGCGTCGCCGGGTGGCAGGAAACACAGACCAGCCGCGCGGCGCCAATCTTTGCCAGGTGACGGACGACCTCCTCGGCGCCGCATCGCGGCGGGTCCAGCAAGACCTTGTCCCAGCACTGTCGGATCCAGCGTTCCTTGCCGTCGATGGCGGCCAGGTCGCCGCAGCGGAATTCGCAGTTGCCGATCCCGTTCAGCTCGGCATTCTGCCTCGCCCGCGACACCTGTGCGGAGTCTCCCTCGATCCCCAGCACCTCGGCCGAGCCGCGCGCGAGCGGCAGTGAAAAGTTGCCGATACCGCAAAAGAGATCGAGCACCCGGTCTGTCGACTGCAACTGCAACAGGTCGACGGCGGCCGTAACCATCAGCCGATTAACGCCGGTGTTGACCTGTATGAAATCGGTCGCCTCGAAACGGATACGAACGTCGAACTCCGGCAACTCATAATAAAGGGCGGCACCCGCCGCCTCCAGATCCAGCGGCTCGACCGATCCGATGCCGCCCGGTTGCAGCGAAATGCGTAACCGGTGTTCGCGCGCGAACCGGGAGAGCTCTGCCCTGTCGTCGACGGTCGGCGCATCCAGCACGCGGAACACGAGTTCGACCGCATTGGCGGCGACCGCCACTTCAATCTGCGGCAGCCGGTTGCGTATGCTGAGTCTCGCAATGAGTTCACTCAGCGGGTCAATCAGGCCGTCGAGCGGCGGCGCCAGTACTTCGCAACGGTGCATATCGGTCACGAGCCCGGCGCGCCGTTCGCGAAAACCCACCAGGACGCGGCCCTTGCCGGCGACATCCCTGACGGCCAGGCGCGCACGGCGACGATATCGCCAGCTGCCTTCCGGATCGGGATCGAAGATGGGTGGAAGCCAACGCTCAGGCGATACTCCGCCGATGCGCTCCAGGCTGTCCTCGAGGGATTTCTGTTTCATGCTGCGCTGGTCCACGTCGGCGACGTGCTGTAACGAGCAGCCACCGCACACGCCGAACGCTGCGCATCGCGGCGTTATGCGTTCCGCCGACGGCGACTCGATCTCCAGCAAATCGGCCTCATCGTAACCGCGCCGGAACTTGCGTCGCAGGATTCGCACACGCTCACCCGGCAGCGCGCCCGGCACGAACACCTTCTTGCCGTCGATTGCCGCAATGCCCCTGCCGTCGTGCGTGACGGCATCGATGGTTGCGGTCTCCGGTTGACGTCGCGTGGCCACGATAGCTAACCCGCATTATTCATGAACGTATGGCACTTAGTTACCTGTTGGAGCCCGTGAAAACGGGCGATCCCCGCGTCGTTTATTCGCCCGTTTTCAGGGGCTCCAACAACGCCATGCCGGGCGTCTCGCGGTATCCTTCCCCCAACCGGGGCGCCGCCAGCCACAGACCTTGACCGTTCATCGATAATGGCGCACAGCCAGGAGATCAGAGCTTGCCGGGTGAAACCGGCAGCTCGCCCGTCCATGCGGCGGAAAATTCGTTCAGGTGCGGCAGGTCCATTGTGGCAAGCGTCGAGCGAACCAGTGCGAATTCGCGACTGAGGTCGTTCGCGTCGAGCTTTCCGCGCATGTATTCGAAGCGCAGGTAGATGAGCCAGGTGTTGAGCACATCCGTCTCGCAGTAATTGCGAATCTCGTCGATCCCGCCGTCCAGCCAGCATTGCCAGACCTTGTCGCCGCTCATGCCGAGTTTGCCGGGAAATCCGAGCAGCGCTGCGATCTGATCGAGCTTTGCGCCGCCGCGCGGCTGGAATCCCGACAGCACGTCCATAAGATCGGTGTGACGCCAGTGGTATCGGCTCAGGTAATTGTTGAAGCGGAATTCACGGTCGCCGTCGCCGGTTTCCCAGTACCGCGGCGCCTGGATGCCGTTCCTGAGCGCGCGGTAGTGCAACACGGGCAGGTCGAAGCCGCTGCCGTTCCATGAAACGAGGTCCGGAGAATAGCGCTCGAGCCCGTCGAAAAAACGCCCGATCAGTTCGGCTTCGCCGGCGTCTCGGTCGCCAAGGCTCCACACGCGAAACGTATCCTGGGTCCTCAGCGCTACCGAGATGGCGACCACGCGGTGGAGATGCAGCGGCAGGAACCCGGTGCCGGTCGCCTGTTGGCGCATGAAGGTCATGGCGCGGCCGACGTCGGCGTCGTCGAGCCCCTCCAGTTGCCATACCCGGCGACCGAATTCGACGTCCGGTACGGTCTCAATATCAAAAGAAAAACAAAGCATTAGGATATCTTTCTGATGTTACTTATAAATAGGTGGGTCCGCTGCGATCAGGCCTTCATGACGACCGCAAACGCAATCACCAGGCCGGCGTCGTCCGTCAGACTGACGTGTCCCTCCCCAATGCCGAGTTGTCGACACACGCCCTGGCCGCGCGCCGAGAAAGTGATCAGCGGCCGACCCCAGGGATTATTGAGGATGCCAACGTCGCGTATCCACACGCCGTGACCGAAGCCGGTTCCCATCGCTTTTACGGTTGCCTCTTTGCCGGCAAAACGCATCGCGAGAAACCGCACCGGCCATTTGGCTTTCTCGAACAGCGTCCGCTCTTCCGGCATCAGCAGCCGTTCGACAAAGCGATCGCCGAAACGATCGTAGGTCGCCTGGATTCTGCTGAGTTCGACGATGTCCGTCCCTACGCCGAAAATCACCGGCCTCTCGCTTCCTGCATAAGTCGCTTCATTTCGCTCACGGCGGACCTGATTCCATCGCATACGGATTGGGCGATGATCGCATGCCCGATGTTCAACTCAACGATTTCGGCGACGGCGGCGATCGGCTGGACGTTCCGATAGTGCAATCCGTGACCGGCATGCACCGTGAGCCCGAGGCGGTGTGCATAAGCGGCCGCTTCTGCCACGCGTCTGAGTTGATCGCCGCGCCGCTCGTCCGGCGCATCCGCGTAAGCGCCTGTATGGAGTTCCACGACCGGCGCACCCGCTTTTTGCGCAGCCTCGAGCTGGCGGCGATCGGGGTCGACAAACAACGACACGCGGATACCGTGGGCCGCGAGACGAGCACAGGCTGCACCGATGCCGTCCTGCTGCCCGGCAACGTCGAGTCCGCCCTCGGTGGTCAGCTCCGCCCGGCGCTCCGGAACAAGGCAACAGTCCGAAGGCTTTATCTCGCAAGCAATGCACAGCATCTCCTCGGTGACTGCCATCTCGAGGTTCATGTGCGTGGTCATTGCAGCTTTCAGAGCAGCAACGTCCTTGTCCTGGATATGGCGCCGGTCTTCCCGCAAATGCAGCGTGATGCTGTCGGCCCCGGACTGCTCCGCAAGCAACGCCACCGCAACCGGGTCGGGATACATCGTGCCGCGCGCCTGCCGCAACGTTGCGACGTGATCGACGTTGACGCCCAGGCGCTGTTGTCTCAAGTCACTCAAGAGTACCTCAGTGTGCCGCAGCCCGACGCCGGGCCGGGTTGCTATAGCCTGTCGTTCTCCGGGCCGGCCTCGCTGCGACGCCGCATTTCGCGAAACACTTTGCGGCTTTTGAGTTCCCTGCCGCCCAGATGGAATGCAATCACCTCACGCATGAGCCTCGCGGCCGAAAGAACGGTCTCCGGGCGCGAAAAATCACGGTCGCGGATGGCCATGAGCTCGCGGCCTGAAAAGATCATCAGGCCGGGCCGATCGTGTGCCGCCACGGGCCCCTGCTCCGGGCGATAGAGATACTGCCCTTCGGCCGTCAACGGGACCTGGGTCTCCGTATCATGATCGAGATTGAGGGCGTAGCCAAGCAGGCGCAAGAGATCCATCTCGAATGTGCGCAGTTTCACCGGCACGTCCCTGCCGCCCGACAGACTCTCGATGGTTGTTCCGTACGCTGTGAAGATATCCGGTTGCGGATCGTGGCGGTGCAGCAGAAGCATGAGCAGCTCGTTCGCATAGTAACCCGACAGCAGGGCGTCGCCGTGGAGCGCGATCGGCGCGCCGCGCAACTCCGCACCTGTCAGCGTTCCCAGCTCACTGCGGCTCACCCAGGACAAGTGCAAGGGCAGAAACGGCCGCAGAATGCCTTTGAGCCTCGACTTTCCCGAGCGGCTGCCGCGCGCCACCAGCGACAGGCGGCCGTGATCGCGGCTCAGAATCTCCAGAATCCGGCTGGAGTCCTGATACGGCCGGTGATGCAACAGCCACGCCGGCTCGTTTTGTACGCGACGATTCATCAGCTGGAGTCGTAACCGAGCCGAAGCAGCAGCTCCTCGTTGTCGGCCCAGTTCTCTTTGACTTTGACCCACAACTCGATATGGACCGGTCTCGCAAATTCTTCCTTCAGTTCGAGCCGCACAGCGCGCCCGACTTTTTTCAGGACGTTACCGCCTTTACCGACCACGATGCCCTTCTGGCTGTCTCTCTCGACCCAGATGACAGCTCGGACATCGATGCCGTCTAGCTGCTTTTCGTACTGCTCGATCTGCACCGTCAGGCCATAAGGAATCTCCTGCCTCAGGCTGAGCGTCAGCTTTTCACGAATCAATTCGGCGATCCGAAACGATTCGCTCCGATCGGTAAACATTTCTTCGGGGAAGAACGCCGGGGACTCGGGTAGAAACTGCGGAATTACCGCAACCAGTCTCTCGAGATTGTCGTGTTCGAGGGCCGAGACCGGAATCACTTCGGCGAATTCGAATCTTTTCGACATCTCCGCGATCGCTCGCAACAACTCCTCCTTGGGATGAACTTTGTCGACCTTGTTCAGGACTGCGATTACAGGAGCCGAATGAGCGGTCGCGCGAACGAGAGCGTTGTGATCTTCGGCCGTCCAGCGGTTTGCTTCGCACATGAACAGGATAAGGTCTGCGTCCTGGAGTGCGTTTACCGCAGCGCGGTTCATCAGCCGGTTCATCGCCTTTGCGGCGTTGCTGTGCAGGCCCGGCGTATCCACAAAAACGATCTGAAAATCGGCCGTCGTATGCACCCCGAGAATCCGGTGCCGGGTTGTCTGCGGTTTGGGCGTAACGATACTGATTTTTCGGCCGATCAGCGCGTTGACCAGTGTCGACTTGCCGACGTTGGGGCGGCCGGAGACGGCGACATACCCGGCCCGAAATGGCCGCTCCCCGGCCACTAGTGCACCTCGTCGCAAACGTGGTGCACCAGGGAAACTCTGCACAAGTCATGATTAGAGCCCTGTAGGAGCCCGCCATGCGGGCGAGCGCGATGAACGTTGGCGAACTCGCCCGCATGGCGGGCTCCTACAGTCGCTTCGATCATGACCTGTGCAGAGTTTCCCTAGTGTCCTGTCTCGTCGATCAGCGCCAGCATCTTCATTGCGGCGTCCTGCTCCGCCTGGCGTCGTGATGTTCCGCAACCGATGGTGCTGGCATCGAGTGCTTCGATGCTGCACTTCACTTCGAAGGATTGCCGGTGCGCCTTGCCCGTAATCGTTTCAACCCGGTAGGCGGGCAGATCCAGTTTTCTCCCTTGCACAAGCTCCTGCAAGCGCGTTTTTGGGTCGCGGCGGGAGGCGGACTCCGGCAACTCGCGTAACCGGTCGCCATATACCGTCTGAATGACCCGGCGCGCCTCTTCGAAACCCGAGTCGAGATAGACCGCGCCGAAAATAGCTTCCAGTGCATCGCCGAGAATGGATGAGCGACGATAGCCGCCGCCTTTTCTTACCCCCGAGCCGAGGATGAGGTGCGACGCGAGATCGAGCTCCATCGCAAGTTCCGAGAGCATCGTGTCCTTGACCAGCGACGAGCGGATGCGGCTCAAGACGCCTTCGCTCGCGTCGGGGCGGAGCTTGAAGGTCGCTTCCGAAACCACGACGTCGAGCACCGCATCGCCGAGATACTCCAGGCGTTCGTTATTCGACCCCGGAGCGCTGCGGTGCGTCAATGCCTGACGCAGCAGCTCTTCATCGCGAAATTCGTAGTTCAGCGACTCTTTCAGCCAGGTAGCGGCTTTTTCCAAGGTACTCGCTCAAATGACGGGGTCGCGCGGCAGCCGTTGTCAACCAGAAGGCAGCGTTCTCCAACGGTCGCTCACGTTTTAAACAGGTATTTTATCGGCGCACCACAACTTGCTTGTCGAAATGCACCGTAAACGACACGTTGCCGATAAACGGCGCCGTATGGTCGTACACAGCCTGCACCAGAAAGCCGCTGTCGTCCGTCGTCACTTTGATGTCTTTCGCTTCAATCTGGCTCACGCTTTCAACATCGAATCGTCTCGAGATCGACGTCCGGATCGCATTCCGTGAAGCGTTCTGCGCATCGAATTCGTTGTGCACTCCATCCAGCACGCCCGCAACTTTCATATAGTTGAGGTAGACGGGCGTCAGGCGTATGAATGCAAACGCGAACAGACCGATGAACACCGCGAGAATCAGAAAACCAAGGGTAGTCATACCGGCTTGTCCGGCCGCCGTCCGTCCCGCTGCCGGCAGACGCCTGCCGTCGGCATATTTCACGCGGTTCATAGTTGATTCTCCACGATCCATTTCGCCACTTGTCCCCGCACTTTGTCGGCAACGCAATGGGCCAGCCCGGGGAACAAGGCTAGCGTGATTTTACCCGGCAAATCAGTGACTCGCACCACATTATTGAATCTTCATGCCAATCCGCTCCCAGTCCGGCACCTCCAGCCCGTCCATGTGCATCCAGACGCGCACCGCCTTGCCGACCAGATGTGACTCGGGGATCATGCCGATAAAACGGCTGTCCCTGCTGTTGTCCCTGTTGTCGCCGAGCATGAAATAGCTGCCTTCGGGAACTTCGTAGACGCCGTCGCGCATGGTGTTCCCCGGGCTCGCAAGCAGAATTGCGTGGCTGTGATCACCAAGATCTTCGATAAATCCCGCCGTGGCATCTTCGACGGGAGCATCGGCATCGCGTGACAGCGGCACCGGTTCCCCGTTGATCGTCAGTCGATGATTCCTGTATTCGATCCGGTCCCCCGGAAGCCCGACGACACGCTTGATGTAGTTGACGTTGGGCTCCGAAGGAAGCCGGAACACGACCACCTCGCCGCGTTGCGGCTCCCCCGTTTCGACGATCCTGGTTTCGAGCACGGGCAGGCGCAGTCCGTACGAATACTTCGTGACGAATATGTAATCGCCCTGTAACAACGTCGGCATCATGGAGCCCGACGGGATTCTGAACGGCTCGAAAATGAATGAGCGAATAACGAGAACGAACAGCAGCACCGGAAAAAAAGACCGGGCGTAATCAACAATCGATGCCATCGCGCGGCTCGAACCGCCTTCCCCTGATTTCCTTGTCTGCAGGTAGAATCTGTCCAGCGCCACGATCGCGCCGCTAAATGCCGTAAGCAGGGTCAGTATCAATGCCAGATTAACGTCCAAGGTTCCTTCTCACTTGTCTGTTCTCAAGACCGCAAGAAAAGCTTCCTGCGGTATCTCGACCGATCCGATCTGTTTCATGCGTCGCTTGCCGGCCTTTTGCTTTTCCAGCAATTTCCGCTTGCGGGTCACGTCGCCGCCGTAGCACTTGGCGGTCACGTTCTTTCTGAGCGCCTTGACCGTGCTGCGGGCGATGATCTGACTGCCGATCGCGGCCTGTATGGCGACGTCGAACATCTGTCGCGGGATGAGTTCGCGCATTCGCTCGACCAGTTCGCGGCCGCGGGCGTCGGCGGTCGAACGGTGCACGATCATCGACAAGGCATCAACGCGATCCTTGTTAATCAGGATATCCAGTCGCACGAGCGACGCTTCTTCAAACCGCGCGAAACTATAGTCGAACGACGCAAAACCCCGACTGACCGACTTCAGGCGGTCGAAGAAATCGAGCACCACTTCCGCGAGAGGCATCTCATAGGTCAGGGAAACCTGGCTCCCGAGGTACTTCATGTGTTTCTGCACGCCACGCTTCTCGATGCACAATTTCATCACGGCACCGACATGTTTTTCCGGAACGAATACATTGGCCGTAATGACGGGTTCCCGGAGCTCGACGACCTCGTTGACAGGAGGAAGTTTGGACGGATTATCCACATAGAGCAGCTTGCCGTCGCGCATCAGGACTTCGAATATCACCGTCGGGGCAGTTGTGATCAAATCCAGCTTGTACTCCCTCTCGAGCCTCTCCTGCACGATCTCCATATGCAGCATTCCGAGAAAGCCGCAACGAAAACCGAAGCCCAGCGCTGCGGAAGTCTCCGGCTCGAAATGCAGCGCGGCGTCGTTCAGTCGCAGTTTCTCGAGCGCATCGCGAAAGCTTTCATAATCGTCCGAGCTGAGCGGAAAGAGACCTGCAAATACGCGCGGCTGAACCTGCTTGAATCCCGGCAGCGGAGTGCTGCAGGGCCTTGCCGTCGACGTGATGGTATCGCCTACGGGCGCCCCGTAGATATCCTTGATCGCAGCTATGACAAAGCCCACCTCGCCCGTTCTGAGCGCTGCGCGGTCCTGCATTTTCGGCGTAAAGCTGCCGACCCGGTCCGCATTATAGGAGCGTTGGGTCGACATGATCGTGATCTTGCTGCCCGTCGTCATGCTCCCGTTCATGACTCGTACCAGGGATACGACGCCGACGTAGTTGTCGAACCAGGAATCGATGATCAGCGCCTGCAATGGAGCGTCGGGGTCTCCGGCAGGCGGCGGGATATCCTTGACGATGCGCTCCAGCAATTCCGCCACGCCCTGTCCCGTTTTCGCGCTGACGCGCACGGCTTGCTGGGCACTGATGCCGATGATGTCTTCGATTTCGTGAATTACCTTGTCCGGTTCCGCCGCCGGCAAGTCAATTTTGTTCAGCACCGGCAGGACCTCGAGTCCCTGGTCGATTGCGGTAATGCAATTGGCGACGCTCTGTGCCTCGACGCCCTGTGCTGCATCGACAACCAGAAGCGCGCCTTCACAAGCCGCGAGCGACCGGGACACTTCGTAGGAGAAGTCCACGTGACCGGGCGTGTCGATAAAATTGAGTTGATAGACATTGCCGTCCGCGGCAGGGTACTCGAGAGACACGCTGTGCGCTTTTATCGTGATCCCGCGTTCGCGCTCCAGGTCCATCGAATCGAGGACCTGCTCGAGCATCTCCCGGTCCTGCAGCCCCCCGCAAAGCTGGATAAACCTGTCGGCGAGCGTCGACTTGCCGTGGTCGATATGCGCGATTATGGAAAAGTTGCGAATGTGCTTCATCGACTACGGTTCATTGACAACGCCGGCAATTTGCCAGGCGCAGGAGGCAGGCCCCGGCGCGCAAACGGCGAAGTATATACGTTTCGCGGTAGTGGCGAGCACATCCCGCGCCCGCTGCAGGCGTCTCACAATGCGGACCTGGTCGTTCGTTCCGCAAGGCATCTTCGATCGCTCGACGGTCGAGGTGGAATTCGCAGAGTACTCGCCCGTCGAGTTCGACCACGGGTATGCGCGCACCGTACCGGGCCCGCAGACCCTCATCCAGGTCGATATTCAGAACTTCGACCCCGCCGCGACGGCGCACAAGCGGCACAAGTTCATGAATCAGCGTTTCGCACAGGTGACAGCCGGGCCGGCTGTAGACATGAAAGATCGGCACGTTGCAATGCGTTGTCTGCGGGTGTCAGCGCGGCGACGCATTGGCTGGAACGTCAACCGGTTCCGTTGTCCGTGCATCGATTCTTTCGATCGCGGTCGGCGCAATGTGCCGCAGGCAGTCATCCTTCGCCAGGATGCTCCGGCCGGTCAATACACCGATGACAAGACCCAGTGCACCGAAGACCACGGCCACCAGGTCATTGCCCGGACCGACGATTCTGTTCGCCGCACCGGTCGCAACCACCATCGCCACGAGGGGCAGTCCGTACGCGAGCCAGGCCGCCCGCAGCAAATGGTCCGGCGCCAGTTCGAGCCGGACCCGGTCGCCGCGTTCCAGTGCCAGTCCGTGGGCGACCTTGACGTCCAGGAGCCTGGTGCGCCCTTTCAGTGTCAGGCCAGCGCCGCAGCCGCGACCGGCGGCGCAGCGCGCGCAGGCCGAGGCCGGCTCGACCGACACCGTGGCGGAATCCGCAGTTACCGCAATGACTGTCGCTTCGGGTGTATTCATGACCCGCGTTATAACAGTTCTCTGAGAGTTCGCGCCAGCAGGCCTGCCGCTCGCGAGGTGACTGGAAGATAACGTGCCCGCCGATAGCGGCACTTCCGCGAGATTATGGCCGGCGCATCGAACTCGCTATGCGCTGCACCGTCTCCGCCGGGACTTCGCCGACGGCGGTGATCTGGTGATCATCGATCTGCGTGCTGAACGAACTGGATGCGCCTACGCTCGAGCGGCGGGCGATTTCCTGCTCTTCTTTCCCGGCAATGAAAACCGACACGGTCGCGAGGCCATCGCCGTAGACGATATGCGTGACCGGTGCGACCGCGCCCGGCAGCCGTTCGTGCTTGGTCGAAATCACGCGAAATCCGGCCGGCAGGTCGTCGCAGACCCAATCGGTCTCGATGTCGGCAGCCTCGACGCGCACGGGCTCCGTGTACCACGTGAAATTGTCGAGGTTCACAGACGGTGCCAACGACTTCTGAGAAATTGCAGAGGCGAGATTGATGTCCGCAAACTTGAATTGTTCGATCAGCTCACCATCGCTGCCGACCAGTTCGGTCCTTAGCGGGAATGCGGTTTCGCGGTCGAGCCAGACCCGGTGGCCGAAGCGAAATGAGTCGTGGGGACGTATCGCCAACAGCACCGCGGCGCGTCCGGCAACCCGTTCTTCGCGGACCAGCGACAAATCGTATTCGCTGCCGAAGGCCATCTCGCTGCTGGGTAAGGTAGAGAACAGTGTGCTGCGGTCGTTCCACTGTTCGATCAGTACCGATTTTTTATCCGGCAGGATGCAATGCACTTCGTTGCCGATACGAATTATTTCGAGTCCGTTGCCTTCCTGCGTGATGACCTTCTCGTTGACGACTCCGTCGACGACCTTGTGTACGACTTTCAGCGCCTGCGCCTCGCCGTTCTGTCGCCGGATCACGGTGCCTTCATAGTCGATTGTGGCTACTGCGGCAGACATCCGGTCCAGCCACTCATCGGGGCTGATGCGGTCTCTCGCTGTTGCCGACGTTCCCGCCAGCAACAAAAAGAATGCCAGCAACCACTGCGATTCGGACTCGTACTTTTCACAGTTCATTGAATGCCCGCCGCGTTGCTTTTGTGGCGAATGATTACGGCTGATCGGCGCGGATCCGGTCGTCCTCAACGGCCGGGTCGTCCGGCGTATCGATCGCGATAGCCGCCCGGGACCGCTCGTCTTCGACCTCGACCAGTTTCCCTTCCCGCAATTCCAATGTGACCAGTCGCGCCAGGATGCCGTTTGCACCGAGCTGCGCAGACGTCGCACCGTGACTCAAATAGTATTGCGTGAGCATTTCACCGGGACGGCTGGTCACCGCCTCTTCCGGCAGCGGTTCGGTATAGCCGGCGACCTGTTCCGTCGACGGCGCGAGGCTCGAAGGATTCTGCTTGGCCAGTTCGGCGCCGCCCGGGACGTCGACCTGGCGCAATCCGACCAGGGCCACAACCGCGACGGTGGCCGCAATTGCAAATCCGGCGGCGGGCTTCAGCAGGCGGTTCCTCGGCTGTTCCACTTTTGCCTGTGTTTCGACAGGCTGCTCTCCGAGGGCCGACGCAATCCGTGCGCGCAACTCTCCCATTCCGCGAACTTCGCGCTCGCGGCGGATGAGCCGCCCGACCTGCAGATATTCGGCCGCCTGGTGGCGCAACACAGTATCCTGGCTCAAACGGCGCAACAGCAATTCGCTTTCGTTTTCCGGCAGTTCGCCATCCACAAAAGCAGATATCTGCATCTTCAATGCATCATTCATAGGTCACCAAGTCTTAAGTTCCACGCCCACAGGTTATTCTGATTCCCGCAATGCCCCGGTGTTCCTGCCAACGGAAGATTCTACTGGTACGCGTCCATTATCTTATTCCACGCCCGAGCTCTATGTGTAAGTTAATCCACGAGATTGCCAATTTTCTTGCCGATTGCGTCACGGGCACGAAAAATCCTCGATCGGACCGTACCGACCGGGCAATCCATGGTTTGAGCAATTTCCTCGTAGCTCATGCCATCCAGCTCGCGGAGGATAATCGCTGTTCGCAGGTCCTCCGGCAATGCCTCGATAGCGCGCTCAACCGTTTCATGCAGCTCGCGGCTCAGGGTGACGCCTTCCGGCGTATCCGTTTCCTTGAGTTTCGCGTGCAGGTCGAACTGCTCCGGGTCCTGCAGGTCCAGTTCGACGTCCATCGGTCGTCTTCGCTGAGCGGCAAGATAGTTCTTCGCGGTATTCACAGCGATTCTGTACAACCACGTATAAAACGCACTCTCGCCGCGAAAACGCGGCATGGCCCTGTAAGCCTTGAGGAAGGCTTCCTGCGTGATGTCCAAAGCCTGATCCGGGTCCCGCACATAACGCATCACCAGGTTTACGATCTTGTGCTGATACTTCAGGACAAGTAGATCGAACGCACCTTTGTCACCCTTCTGGACACGGCGAACCAGCTGGGCATCGGTCGATTCAGTCGCCATACGGGCAGGCCCCACTCGGCGAGTGGCACATCCTGCCGACCCCGGGATAGACCGGCAGCCCAATGGAAAGTTCTCTGATTTCAGCGTCAATCATGCGCACTTTTTCACGAAAATGTGACTTGGGAGAGCTTTCCCGGCAATGGGGGCCCTGTCGTCGAACGGGCGGTCGAGGGGTCTTCGCGATGCGGCGAATGGTATCAGCTTCCCCGCGGCCCTCCAAAGACCGACGCGCGTTGCCGCCAGATCAGCTGCAGACGGCGCCACTGCTCATCCAGGCGCGCATTTCCGGTCAATAATTCACCGTATTCCGCACCGTCCGCAAAACGCAGGCGGAGCCACGCGACACGCCTCAGAACCACACTGCCCGTCAGCAGCTGCAACGGTTCGACTTCGCCCTCGGGCGTTTGCCCCCGCAGGCGGCCCTCGGAATCGACACGAATTCGTGATATCCGGCACATGCCGCGGCATTGCGCCCGGAATTCCAGCAGCCCTGCGCAGAGCCACAGGGCAGCGAACGCCGCCTTCGGTCCCGGCAGCAACGGCAGGTCAAGGATCAGAAAGGCGCCCGCCAGTGTGGCCCCGGCGGAAAGCGCGACAACGAACCTACGTAGCGGCCTCCTCGGCGCCAGTTCGGTTTCGAATCCGGCTGATGACACGTGCTGACACCCCATCGGCAACTTCCCGCCCGGCTATGAGATAACCCGCCAGCTCGGGGTTCGGGAGTGTCAAAAGTTCGCGAAATACCGCTTTTTCCGCGTCGCTGGCCTCGCGATAGCACTGCTCGAGGTAGCCGGCCAGCAGCTCGTCCAGCTCGAGTATTCCACGCCTGCATTGCCATTTCAGCTGCGAATCCTTTACCTCGCATCCGGGCGTCTGCCCGGTCACTGCCGCCGTTCCGCCAGCATCTTCTTGGTTTCGGCAATCGCGCGTGCGGGGTTCAACCCCTTCGGGCAGGTCTGGGTGCAATTCATGATGGTATGACAGCGATAAAGGCGGAACGGATCCTCCAGCGCATCGAGCCGCTCACCGGTCGCCTCGTCGCGGCTGTCGGCAAGCCAGCGGTAAGCGGCGAGCAGTGTGGCCGGGCCGAGGAAGCGCGTGCTGTTCCACCAATAGCTCGGGCATCCGGTCGAACAGCATGCGCACAGTATGCAGGCCGATGGCGAGTCGATGCGCTCCTGTTCCGGCTTGCTTTGCAGTCGCTCACGGTCCGGGGGCGCCGGCGTGCGTGTCTGCAGCCACGGTTTGATCGCCGCGTATTGCGCGTAAAAATTCGTCAGGTCGGGAACGAGATCCTTGACCACCGGCATATGCGGCAGCGGATAGATCTTGACCGCCCCGTCAATGCTGCCCGTTGTCACGGTGCAGGCGAGCGTGTTCTTACCGTCCACGGACATTGCACAGGACCCGCAAATGCCTTCGCGACAGGAACGGCGGAATGTCAGGGTCGGGTCAATCTCGTTCTTGATCTTGATCAGGGCATCGAGAACCATCGGACCGCAGCGGTCCATATCCACGTCGTAGGTGTCGAGGCGCGGATTCGCGGCGCTTTCCGGGTCGTATCGATAGACAGCGAAACGCCGCACATTGCCCGCGCCGTCGGCGGCCGGAAAGTGCCTGCCCTTCTTGATCCGCGAATTCGCCGGTAGTCGAAAGTCTGCCACGAAAAATGCTCTCCTTACCCGCCTTTCATTTTATCAGCCTGTCGGTTTCGAAAACTGCCCTGTCTCGGACAGCCCCTGCCGCGCGCCTCGTTTATGAACGTTCAACGTCAGGGGCAAGCACAGTCTTGACCGGGAGGAAGGGCTTTCAGGAGCGCCGTGAACCCATCCATGGGGGCTTCGCAAAAACATCCCTGTTTTTGACGATCCTGAAAGCCCTTCCTCCCGGTCAAGACTGTGCCCAAAGGCTGTGCCGTTCATAAACGAGGCGCGCTAGTACGTACGTGCCTTTGGCGGTATCGCCTTTACTTCGTCGGTCATTGTTGTCAGATGCACCGGGCGATAGTCGAAGGATACTTTGCCCGCCTCGTCCACCCACGCCAGCGTGTGTTTCATCCAGTTGGCGTCGTCGCGGTCGGGGTAGTCTTCGCGCGCGTGGGCGCCGCGGCTTTCCAGCCGGTTGGCCGCCGACTCGATGGTTGCGATGGCGTTCAGCATCAGGTTCTGCAGTTCCAGGGTCTCGATCAGGTCGGTGTTCCAGATCAGCGAGCGATCCGAGATGCGGATGTCGGCCAGGCTTGCGAAGGTCTTTCGCAGGCGTTCGATGCCCTCGGCCAGCACCTCTCCGGTGCGAAAGACGGTGGCGTGCCCCTGCATGTTCTTCTGCATTTCGAGGCGGATTTCGGCCGTCGGCCGTGAGCCTTTTGCATGCCGCGCGGCATCGAGGCGGGCGACGCTCGCGTCGCCGGCGTTCTTCGGCAGGTTCCGATGTTTCGCGCCGGGCGTCATCGTCGCGGCGCAGTGTTTCGCCGCGGCGCGGCCGAACACGACCAGGTCCAGAAGCGAATTCGATCCGAGACGGTTGGCGCCGTGCACCGAAACACAGGCGGCTTCACCCACGGCCATCAGCCCCGCCACCGGCGTCTCGGCGTTGCCGTCTTTCAGGGTCACGACCTGCCCGTCGCGATTCGCCGGGATGCCGCCCATGTTGTAATGCACGGTCGGCAGCACCGGTATCGGCGCCCTGTTGACGTCCACGCCGGCAAATATCCGCGTGGTTTCGGCGATGCCGGGCAGGCGTTCCTCGATCACCTCCGGCCCCAGGTGCTCGAGGTGGAGATACAGGTGGTCCTTGTCGGGCCCGACACCGCGGCCCTCGCGAACCTCAATGGTCATGGACCGGCTCACGACGTCGCGCGAGGCAAGGTCTTTCGCGTTCGGGGCGTAGCGTTCCATGAAGCGTTCGCCGTCCGAATTCGTCAGGTAGCCGCCCTCCCCGCGTACACCTTCGGTGATGAGCATGCCGGGACCGTAGATGCCGGTGGGATGAAACTGCACGAATTCCATGTCCTGTAACGGCAGGCCGGCGCGAAGAACCATCGCGTTGCCGTCGCCGGTGCAGGTGTGCGCGGAGGTGCAGGAGAAATAGGCGCGCCCGTAGCCTCCCGTCGCCAGGATCACCTGATGCGAACGAAACCGGTGCAGGCGGCCGTCGGCAAGGTCGATTGCAACGACACCGCGGCAGGCGCCGTTCTCCATCATGAGATCGATCGCGAAATATTCGACGTAAAACTGCGCGTCGTGCTTCAGCGATTGCTGATACAGGGTATGCAGCATCGCATGGCCGGTCCGGTCCGCCGCGGCGCAGGTGCGCTGCGCCGTGCCTTCCCCGTAGTTCGTGGTCATGCCGCCGAACGGCCGCTGATAAATTCGCCCGTCTTCCGTACGCGAAAACGGCAGTCCGTAGTGTTCGAGTTCGATGACCGCATCGGGCGCTTCCTTGCACATGAACTCGATCGCGTCCTGATCTCCCAGCCAGTCGGAACCCTTGACCGTGTCGTACATGTGCCAGCGCCAGTCATCCGGTCCCATGTTGCCGAGCGCGGCGCTGATGCCGCCCTGCGCCGCGACCGTGTGGCTGCGGGTCGGAAACACCTTGGTGATGCAGGCCGTACTGAATCCTGCCTCGGCCAGGCCAAAGGTCGCGCGCAATCCGGCGCCGCCGGCTCCGACCACCACGACGTCAACGCTGTGATCGATAAAATCGTAGTCGTTCATCGGAAAGCGATGCTCAGAATTGCGAAGCCCGATACCGCGGCGAGCAACAGGTGCAGGAACCTGACGACAATAAGCGCAGCGATTTTCAGAAACGGCTGGTGCACGTAGTCCTCGATCACGACCTGAATGCCGAGGTCCGAGTGATACGCGAGGCTCACGATCAGAAGCAACAGCAGCACGGCGCTCCATGGACGGCTGATCCACTGCAGAACATCGTCGTGGCCGAAACCGGGCAACTGCGCCAGCGATATCAGGAACCAGATGCCGAGACCGAGCAGCGCCACGGCAGACACCCGCTGCCTCCACCAGTGGTCGGTGCCCTCTTTCGCAGACCCACTTCCGAGCACACGGGCGAGCGGCGTGCGCCGGTCCGTCATCGCGGGTTCCTGCACTTCATAAGACCAGCCAATAGAGAAGTGTCAGCGCAATCGTGCTGACGATAACGACCCAGGACGAGGCATTGGCCTGGGGTATCTCGAAACCGTAGCCCAGATCCCAGGCCAGATGGCGAATGCCGTTCGACAGGTGAAAGAAGAACGCAAAACTCAGGATCGCGAGTACGGTGCGGCCGCCGAACGACTGCATCAGGTCCGCGAACCGGGCGTGCGCGTCGGCGCCGTTCGCCGCGGCGACGAACCAGGCGACCAGCACGAGAAAGCCCAACGACAAGGCCACACCGGTTACCCGGTGCAGTATCGAGAGTGTCATTGTTATCGGCCAGCGATAGATCGACAGATGCGGCGATAACGGCCGCGCCTGCCTTTTCCCTGGACTATTACCCTGGCTATTCATTGCCACCGCTCACCACCCGGCTCATGTCCTGCCCTGCCTTTGAATCGTCTCCGGGGGCACGCCTGCCAGGCCGCAGGCGGTGTCAAAAATCGATGCATCGCCCTCTGATCTCCCAATCGCCGTACCGCGTCGGGTCCGGCACGCCCCTGCCCGGGATTTCCTTTAGCGTCTTTTTATTGTTGATGCCCGGGGTCATACCCGGGCTTGCGCCCGCCCGTTCGTCACTTTTTTCCCGGTCTGACTCGACGGGTGGTTTCCCGTCCGGCACCAAGATATGAATTCGACTGTCGCCTCTGGCGGCGGCTCCGTCATTGCTCCGGGTGGGGGATCTGTCCTGTTCGTCAGACACCCGGCGAGTATGCCAGACTGTGTGCCATCATGCAGTCCGGCGCCCGACACCGGTGCGCTTCCGCGGTGCCGACGAACGCTCAGAAGCCAAACCGATCATGGGTCAGTTATTCAAGGTCCTTAAAGTCTCCGGCAGCGACGCCCGCTCGTTTCTGCAGGGCCAGTTGACGCAGGACGTCGCCCGGCTTGCCCATACGCCGGCGGCCCTCGCAGCATGGTGCAATGCAAAAGGACGCGTCATCGCCGTAATGCGGATGATCGTCGCAAGCGGCGGTGACGGGATCGGTCTCGTGGTGCCCGCCGCGCTCGCCGAATCCCTGCTCCAGAGGCTCCTCAGGTACAAATTTCGCGCGAGCGTCGATTTCGCGATTGCCGGCGACGAATGGGGCGCGTTGGCGCTCTCGCGGGAAGACGACATAGCGGTGCTTGCAGCGCTCGGGCTGTTGCCGCGGGAGGGGCGCAACGCGGCCGGCCACACCCGCAACCTGGTCGCCGTCGATACGGGCGCCGTGCCGCGTTGCATCGAGGTCTACGGCCCCGTTTCCGCCGTTCAGGAATCCGGTCTGATTTCCGCACGACGCTTGACGGATGTCGAGTGGCAGCTGGCGCTGATCGGCGCGGGCATTCCATTGATCCGGGCCGCGACGTCGGAAAAGTACACGCCGCATATGCTCAACCTCGATTGTCTCGGCGCGATCAGTTTCAGCAAGGGCTGCTATACCGGGCAGGAGGTGGTCGCACGCACCCAGCACCTCGGGAGCAGCAAGAGGCGGCTCATGCACTTCCAGACGAACAGCGCAAGCGCCGCCGTCGGCGACAAGCTGCAGCTCGAGGGCCGGGACGTCGGCGACGTGATCAACGTAATCGGGGGGCAGCTCCTTGCCGTCGTGCCGGTGGAGTTGCACGGACAAACGCTGCAGGTGCACGGTACCCTCGCCTCGCCGGTCGCACTCCCTTACGCAGTGGGGACCGGCGTTGCGTCTGGCGGTGCCAGCTGAGGTCAACGCGCAGGCCGGGGATTACGTTTGGCGACGCAGGGGCACCGTCCGGGGTGTTCCACGTGCTCAGACACGGGAAACTCGCTCGTGGAACACCCCCGGACG
>JBBDXW010000002.1:0-55560 GCA_040902105.1 Woeseia sp. | reverse complement strand
TTGCGATCCGCGAAGGCGGCCGCACGGTCGGCGCCGGCGTGGTGGCAAAGATTATCGCGTAGCGGGCTGTCGCCGCATGGGGATTGTCCCCGAACGGACAACACGACCTCGACACTACCTGTCGTTGATGGCAAGACGAGTCACTGAATTTATTTCCAGACGTGGATAAAGGAACGCGGTACCTATCGTGGCAACAAACCAGAACATACGCATACGACTCAAGGCGTTCGACCACCGCCTGATCGACAACTCCGCCCGCGAGATCGTGGATACCGCCAAACGGACGGGCGCGACCGTCAGGGGACCGATCCCGCTGCCCATGAAAATGGAACGCTTCACGATCCTGATTTCGCCGCACGTCGACAAGGACGCCCGCGACCAGTACGAAATCCGCACGCACAAGCGGCTTATGGACATCGTGAACCCGACCGACAAGACCGTCGATGCCCTGATGAAACTGGAACTTCCCGCGGGCGTGGACGTCCAGATCAAGCTGAACTGACGAGTACTGTCCCCGCTACCGGGGGTGACGACGCAGGATTCGATCTACCCCGAGGTCAAAAGTAAGGCCGGTCGAGTTGTCGGGGCGCGTCGCACAAAGCGAGTTCGCGAGGCGGTGCTTGAGCGACTGCGACACCCCCGCGGCGCTCGACCGGCCTGCTCGAATCAGGCCACCTCGATCGGGCAAAAAACGTGCGCGCACAGGTCATTTCGGCTTGCGACCCGCCCGAATCCGGCTATAATAACCGGCTCGACAGGACTAGGCCGGGCCGGGAGTCGGCCAAGTTCGAAAAAAGGCGCCACACAGCTCACCGCTCTGGGGCGCCGGATGTTAGGTCGCCTGCAAACAAGAAGGCGTACTCGGCAAATCCCGGGAACCGGTCATTCGACCGGAGTGGGGTCAGCTCCGCAGCAAAGGAACGTCAATGTTCCCGCAATGGCGCTGGCCCTTTCGCGTGTTTGAGAGATTCAGTACCGGCCAATCGCAGTCGGTACGGTGCAACGAAACTGAATTGGCAAACCGGGCAATTGGCGCTGACCAACCGAAGTCGGCGCGAGGTTGAATTGACATGACGATGGGCCTTGTTGGCCGCAAATGCGGCATGACACGAATATTCACGGATGACGGCGATTCGATCCCGGTGACGGTGATCGAGGCTCAGCCGAACCGCGTTACACAGCGGAAGTCCGTCGAGCATGACGGCTACCGTGCGCTGCAGGTTTCCGCGGGCGCGCGCAAGGCGTCGCGTGTGACGAAGCCCGAGGCGGGCCACTTTGCGGCGGCAAAGGTTGAAGCCGGCGATCTGATGACGGAATTCCGCCTGGCGGACGGCGATGACAGCGAGCTCGAGGCAGGGAGCGAGATCAGGGTCGATCTCTTTCAGGTCGGACAGAAGGTCGATGTGATCGGCACGACCATCGGCAAGGGCTTTGCCGGCACGGTCAAGCGGCACCACTTCAGCATGCAGGATGCGACACACGGTAACTCGCTGTCGCATCGTGCGCCCGGTTCGATCGGTCAGAACCAGTCGCCCGGTCGGGTGTTCCCGGGCAAGAAGATGTCCGGCCATATGGGCAACGTGCGCCGCACGGTGCAGAACCTTGAAGTCATCCGCGTGGATGCGGAACGCAACCTTATTCTGATAAAGGGCGCTGTGCCGGGTCACAGTGGCAGTCAGGTCCTCGTTCGGCCGGCCATCAAGGCCCGCCAGAAAGAGGCTTGAGCGATGCAGATCAAAATGCAGGACAGCGGCAGCAGCGTCGATGTAGCCGACAGCGCGTTCGCGGTGGAATTTAACGAGCCATTGGTGCACCAGGTTGTGACGGCCTTTCTGGCAGGCGGCCGGGCCGGGACCAAGGCGCAGAAAAATCGTTCCGATGTACGGGGCGGCGGCGTAAAGCCGTGGAACCAGAAGGGCACCGGCCGTGCGCGCGCCGGCTCGATTCGCAGCCCGATATGGGTCGGCGGCGGCAAGACGTTTGCTGCTCGGCCGCGGGATCACAGCCAGAAGGTGAACCGGAAAATGTATCGCGGCGCGCTCCGCTCCGTGTTTTCGGAGCTCGTGCGCCAGGATCGTCTGGTCGTCACCGAATCGCTTGCGATGGAGGCGCCAAAGACCAGGGAGCTGGCCGGTAAGCTGAAACAGCTCGGCCTCGGTAACGTATTGATCGTCAACGAAGCATTCGATGAAAAATTATTTCTATCGGCTCGCAACCTGCCGGACGTCGGCATTTGCGATGTGTCTTCGATTGATCCCGTGGTCCTGATGCGGTTTGAAAAAGTCCTGGTCACGTTGCCGGCGCTGAAACTGATCGAGGAGCGCCTGTCATGAGTGTCAGCGAGCGTCAGGAACGGTTGATGAGCGTGATTTACGCGCCGCACCTGTCGGAAAAAAGCACGATCGTGGCCGAGCAAAGCAACCAGATCGTTTTCAAGGTGAGGACGGACGCAACGAAATCCGAAATTCTCCAGGCCGTCGAGCTGTTGTTCGAGGTCAAAGTCGACGACGTCACGGTGATCAATTGCCGCGGCAAGATCAAGCGTCACGGAACGACTTCCGGTCGCCGCATCGCGTGGAAAAAAGCGTATGTGAAGCTGGCTCCCGGCAGCCAGATAGACTTCCTCGGCGCCGACTGAAGCGTGACGCATAAGGAAAACGGGAAAGATCATGTCACTGCATAAAGTAAAACCGACTTCACCGGGCCGCAGATTTACGGTCGAGGTTAAAACGCCCGGCTTGCACAAGGGCAAGCCGTACAGCGCGCTGGTTACCGCGAAGGCCAGGACCGGCGGTCGTAACCACAGCGGCCGCATCACCGTGCGCCACCAGGGCGGCGGGCACAAGCAGCGCTACCGCCTGGTTGACTTCAAGCGTGACAAGGATGGTGTACCGGGCGTGGTTGAGCGTCTCGAGTACGATCCTAACCGCAGCGCGCACCTGGCGCTGATCAAGTATGCGGATGGCGAACGGCGATACATCCTGGCGCCCAAAGGCGTCGAACAGGGCACGCGGATCGTCAGCGGAGACGAGGCGCCGATCAAGCCGGGCAATGCGCTGCCGATCCGGAACATTCCCGTCGGCACGATGGTGCACTGCGTGGAAATGAAGCCCGGCAAAGGCGGCCAGCTCGTTCGCTCCGCAGGAGCGACGGCGCAGATCGCGGCTCGCGAAGGCGCCTTCGCCACGGTTCGACTGCGCTCCGGTGAGGCACGCCGCATTCATATTGAATGTCGCGCGACCATCGGAGAGGTTGGCCACGGTGAGCACAACCTGCGCAAGCTCGGCAAGGCCGGAGTTAAGCGCTGGAGAGGCATTCGCCCGACCGTGCGCGGCGTCGCCATGAACCCGGTCGATCATCCGCACGGCGGCGGCGAGGGCAAGACCTCGGGCGGCCGGCATCCGGTCAGTCCGTGGGGCACGCCGACCAAGGGATACAAGACGCGGGCGAACAAGCGAACCGATCACATGATTGTTCGCCGGCGCAAAAAGAAATAAGCAATTGAAGTACGCGATGCAGGTGGATGGTATGAGATTTTCAGGCAGAGTCGTTTCGCACCGGCAAAAGCCGCGCAATTGAGGAATTTGAAAAGTGCCACGTTCCGTTAGAAAAGGGCCGTTTGTCGATACGCACCTGGCGAAGAAGGTTGCGACGGCGTCGAAAGCGAACGATCGTCGACCCATCAAGACCTGGTCGCGACGCTCGATGGTATTGCCCGACATGGTCGGACTGACCATTGCCGTCCATAACGGGCGGCAACATGTGCCTGTGCTCATCTCCGAAAACATGGTGGGTCACAAGCTTGGCGAGTTTGCCGTCACCCGGACCTATAAGGGCCATTCGGGCGACCGGAAAACCAAGGTTTGAAGGAGTCAGTGATGCAGGTAGCAGCAACACTTCGGTATGCGCGGGTTTCTCCTCAGAAGTGCCGGCTGATGGCTGATGCTATCCGCGGTAAAAACGTCGAAGAGGCGTTGCGAACACTGACTTTCACTCCGAAAAAGAGTGCGCGCATCGTCAAGAAAGTGCTCGAGTCCGCCATTGCGAACGCCGAGCACAATCATGGAGCGGACATCGATGAGCTCAAAGTGTCGACGATTGAAGTGAACGAGGCGCCGACGTTCAGGCGTTATCGGGCACGGGCAAAAGGCCGCGGTGCCCGGATCATAAAGCGTAACAGCCACATTACGATTTCGGTAGGCGACGAGTAGTCGGGACGAGTGTGCTGCGGGTAACCGGGTAACGGCTCGCGGAAATCGACAACGAGAGAATTGCATGGGTCAAAAAGTACATCCGACAGGTATTCGCTTAGGCATCGTCAAGGACTGGTCGTCCAGGTGGTATGCCGATTCGCCCACGTTCCGGGACTACGTTCGCACGGACTATGAACTCAGAACGTTCGTGAAGAAAAAACTCAAGGATGCGTCCGTGAGCCGTATCCATATTGAGCGCCCGGCGAAGAAGGCCAACATCACGATTTTCACGGCACGGCCGGGAATCGTCATCGGCAAGAAGGGCGAAGACATCGAGAAACTGCGGTCTGAGGTTGCGGCGCTGCTTGGCATGGGCATCCACGACGTGCGGATCAACATCAGCGAAGTACGCAAACCCGAGCTCGACGCTCAGCTTGTCGCGGAAGGAATTGCGCAGCAGCTGGAACGCCGGGTGATGTTTCGCCGGGCAATGAAGCGAGCCGTTACCAACACAATGCGTGTCGGCGCCGAAGGCATCAAGGTCAAGGTCGGCGGCCGCTTGAACGGCGCGGAAATCGCACGGTCTGAATGGTATCGGGAAGGCCGGGTTCCGCTTCATACCTTTCGAGCAGACATCGATTACGGCTTCGCCGAAGCGTTCACGACTTACGGCGTCATTGGCGTCAAGGTCTGGATCTTCAAGGGCGAAGTGTTCGACAAGCCCGAGGTGGCGGTAGCGGAATCGCAGGACACGGCAGGCGCCGCGAGATAAAGGCTCGCGAATCAGGAAAGAGCAATGTTACAGCCAAAGCGAACAAAATTTCGTAAGCAGATGAAGTCGCGCAATCGCGGCCTCGCGCATCGCGGCAGCGACGTGTCTTTCGGCGAGTACGGATTGAAGGCGACCGAGCGCGGCCGGCTGACGGCGCGCCAGATTGAAGCGGCGCGCCGTGCAATGACGCGTCATATCAAGCGCGGCGGCAAGATCTGGATCCGCGTGTTTCCGGACAAGCCGATCACGAAGAAACCGCTCGAAGTCAGGCAGGGTAAGGGCAAGGGCAACGTTGAATACTGGGTTTGCCAGATACAGCCAGGCCGTGTGCTGTATGAAATGGAAGGCGTCACCGAGGAGATCGCGCGCGAGGCGTTTCGCCTTGCCGCCGCCAAGCTGCCGTTCCCGACAAGCTTCGTGACCCGGCAGGTGATGTGATGAACGCAAGCGAACTGAGAGCGTTGTCGAAGGATCAATTAGGCAAGGAATTGCTCAAGCTCCGTCGTGAGCAGTTCAATCTGCGCATGCAACAGTCCACCGGTCAGCTGTCGCGTCCGCACGAACACGGCCGCGTGCGCAAGGAAATCGCTCGGGTGAAGACGGTTATCACTGAACTGAATCGGCGGGATGACAACAAATGAACGAACAGGTGAAAGGTACTGAGGAGAAGAAAACTCAGCGCACGGTCGTCGGCCGGGTGGTCAGTGACAAGATGAACAAGTCAGTGTCGGTCTCCATCGAACGCGTGATCAAGCACCCGGTGTACGGTAAGTACGTGCGCCGTACCAGCAAGGTGATGGCGCACGACGAGACAAACGAGTGCAAGACGGGTGATCGCGTCGCAATCCGCGAGTGCCGTCCGGTGTCGAAAAACAAGGCCTGGAAGGTCGTGGATATCATCGAGCGCGCCGTCGAGGAATGATCGGCGCATTCGTAAACGACCAATCGATGAATTGACAATAGTGATTGACGGAAAGCAGCCATGATTCAGATGCAGACAGTACTTGACGCGGCCGATAACTCGGGCGCGCGACGCATACAGTGCATCAAGGTGCTCGGCGGGTCGAAACGGCGGTATGCGGGCGTAGGCGATGTAATCAAGGTAAGCGTCAAGGACGCGATTCCGCGCGGCAAAGTCAAGAAGGGTGAAGTTTACAACGCGGTGGTTGTACGCACGCGCAAGGGCGTACGCCGCAAAGACGGGTCGTTAATCCGCTTCGACGGCAACGCGGCGGTATTGCTCAATGCAAGGCTGGAGCCGATTGGCACTCGTATCTTCGGGCCCGTGACGCGCGAACTCCGGACCAACCAGTTCATGAAAATTATTTCGCTGGCGCCGGAAGTTCTGTAAGGTGCGGCGAGGACGGATCAGATGAACAAGATCAGGAAAGGTGACGAAGTCGTCGTTATCAGCGGAAAGGACAAGGGACGCCGCGGTACCGTATTGCAGGTGCTGCACGACGACCGCGTGCTGGTGGAAGGCATAAACATCGCCAGGAAACACCAGAAGGCGAACCCGAACGCAATGCCTCCCGTACAGGGCGGCATCGTGGACAAGGAGATGCCGGTCGCAATTTCGAATGTACTGGTGTTCAACCCCCAGATAAAGAAAGGCGATCGTGTCGGTATACGCATTTCGGGTGACGGCGAAAAAGTGCGAATTTTCAAGTCCAGCAACGAAGTTGTGGACATCTGAAGCAAGGTTTGAAAATGGCCAGATTGTACGAACAGTATCGCAAAGAGCTGCACGACCAGATCCAGCAGAAACTCGAGTTGACGAACGCCATGGAAGTGCCGCGTGTCACCAAGATCACGCTGAACATGGGCGTCGGTGAGGCCGTGGCCGACCGCAAGGTGCTAGACCACGCAATGAGTGACATGGAACGAATTTCGGGGCAGAAACCGGTGAAAACACTGGCGCGCAAATCCGTTGCCGGGTTCAAGATTCGCGACGGCTACCCGATTGGCTGCAAAGTGACTTTGCGGCGTGAGCGCATGTACGAGTTCCTGGATCGGCTGGTAAGCATCGCGATTCCCCGAATTCGGGACTTCCGCGGCTTGAACGGACGCTCGTTCGACGGCCAGGGCAATTACAGCCTGGGCGTTCAGGAACAGATCATTTTTCCGGAAGTTAACTACGATCAGGTGGATGCAATCCGCGGTATGGATATCACGATTTCCACCACGGCTCGTAATGCCGAAGAAGGTCGGGCGCTGCTCGAGGCGTTTAACTTTCCTTTCAAGAAATAGGCAGAGAAAAGACTATGGCCAAAAGGTCGATGAAGGAGCGCGAACTGAAACGCGCCAAAATGGTTAAGCGTTACGCGAAGAAGCGTTCAGCGCTCAAGGAAACCATTCGGGATCTGACGATCTCGGACGAAGAACGAGTGGCAGCGCAGGAAAAACTGAATGCCATGCCGCGCGATGCGAGCCCGTCACGCATGCGAAATCGTTGTTCCATCACCGGCCGGCCGCGCGGCGTTTATCGAAAATTCGGCCTGGGCAGAAACAAGCTGAGAGAAGTAGCCATGAGGGGCGAAATCCCCGGGCTGACCAAGGCGAGCTGGTAGGCGGAGACAAGCGATGAGTATGACCGATCCCATTTCCGACATGCTGACCCGTATTCGTAATGGTCAGAAAGCCCGCAAAGTGAGCGTCACGATGCCGGCATCCAAAGCGAAAGCCGCAGTTGCCAGGGTCCTGAAGGACGAAGGCTATATCACCGACTACTCGACGATGACCGACGGCAAGAAGGAAGGTCTGACGGTAGAACTGAAGTACTTCGAGGGTAAGCCGGTGATCGAGCGTATTCAGCGCGTCAGCAAGCCGGGATTGCGGATCTACCGCCGCAAGGAAGATCTGCCCAAGGTACTGGGCGGACTGGGTGTGGCCATCGTGTCGACGTCGGCGGGCGTCATGAGCGATCGGCAGGCCCGCGAAAAGGGTATTGGCGGCGAGGTTCTGTGCGTCATTTCCTGATGCACTGAAGCATTCGACGAAGCTACGAGAGACGGTTATGTCCAGAGTTGCGAAAAACCCGGTAGTGTTGCCGGACGGTATTGAATTCAGCCAGAACGGCACGACGGTGACCCTCAAAGGCAAAAAGGGTGCGTTGTCGCTGGACCTGAATTCCGAGGTCCAGGTCGCACAGGACGGTAACGAGCTGACCGTCAAGAGGCGATCGAATTCGCGCTTTGCATCGGCAATCTCCGGTACCACGCGAGCACTGCTCGCCAACATGGTACGCGGCGTGTCCCATGGCTTCGAGAAGAAACTGGAGTTGGTCGGCGTCGGCTATCGCGCACAAGCCCAGGGCAAGAAGCTGAATCTGACGCTCGGTTTTTCGCACCCGGTGGTTTTCAACGTTCCGGACGGCATATCGATCGAAACGCCCAGTCAGACCGAAGTGATCATCAGGGGCGCCGACAAGCAGCAGGTCGGGCACGTCGCCGCCGAAATCCGTGGTTTCCGCCGGCCCGAGCCCTATAAAGGCAAAGGTGTGCGCTATGCAGACGAGCGCGTGATCATCAAGGAAGCGAAGAAGAAGTAGCAGGATTACCCCTTTGCTTCCCCGCTGAATGAATTTTACGAGACAGTCATGAAACTGGACAAAAAACAGAACCGCTTGCGCCGCGCCCGGAAAAGCCGGGCCAAGATCGAGCAATTGGCAGTGAATCGCCTGAGCGTTCACCGCACGCCCCGGCATATTTACGCCCAGATCATTGCGCCTGACGGTGGCACTGTACTGGCTGCCGCTTCGACGCTCGAAAAGGACGTGCGAAAGGGCATGCAGGGCACGGGCAATACCGCAGCGGCAGCGATCGTGGGAGCGCGCATCGCGGAAAAAGCGAAGGCTGCAGGGATCGATACAGTCGCATTTGATCGCTCGGGGTTTCGTTATCACGGCCGCGTGAAAGCGCTGGCCGACGCGGCCCGCGAAGCGGGCTTGAAATTTTAGCCCGTATTTCTCACAGGATGGCGAGATGATCGCGCAGAGATTTGGATTCACAAAGGATTTTTTGCGGGAGCGGAATACAGACCGTATTTCCGACCGAAAAAAATCCTTTGTGGATTCAAAGATCAAGCGAGGGCTCGTCAGTCCTGTGAGAAATGCGGGCTGAACCTTAAGGTAAAGCGCGAAAGCGACAAGTCAGGATTAAACAAATGGCACGAATGGATCAATCACAGAGCGGCGATGACTTTCTCGAAAAACTGGTCACCGTCAATCGCGTCGCGAAGGTCGTTAAGGGCGGACGTCAATTCGGTTTCACTGCACTGACCGTAGTCGGCGACCGTAACGGCAAGGTCGGCTTTGGTTACGGCAAGGCGCGTGAAGTGCCGGTCGCAATCCAGAAGGCGATGCAGGCCGCGCGCAAGAACATGATAAAGGTGAATCTGACCAACGAGACACTGCAATACGCCAAGAAGGGCCGGCACGGCGCTACCTACGTTTACATGCAGCCGGCCTCCGATGGTACGGGAATTATTGCCGGAGGCGCCATGCGTGCGGTGTTCGAGTGCGCCGGTGTGCGCAACGTCCTGGCCAAGAGCTACGGGTCGCGCAATCCGATTAACGTGGTCCGCGCGACCATCGGCGCGCTGTCGGAGATTCATTCGCCCAAGTCAATTGCTGCAAAGCGCGGCAAGAAAGTAAAAGAGATTCTGGCCTGACCGGCCGGATTGATTTGCAGGTTTACGGACAGAGACGATGGCTAAGCCAAAACAGTTGAAGGTGACGCTCGAAAAGAGCCGCCACGGCCGCTTGAAGAACCACCGCGCGTGCATTACGGGTCTCGGACTGCGCAAGATTCGCCACAGCGTGATCGTTGCCGACACGCCGGAGGTTCGCGGCATGATCAACAGGATTTCGTACCTCGTTTCGGTCGAGGAGGTTTGACATGCGTCTCAATTCATTGACGCCGCAAAAAGGCTCGAAAAAGAACGCCAAGCGCCGCGGGCGCGGGCATTCGGCCGGCCAGGGCAAGACTTCGGGGCGCGGCCAGAAGGGTCAGCACGCGCGCGCCGGCGGATACACCAAGGTCGGCTTCGAAGGCGGCCAGATGCCGCTGCAGCGTCGCTTGCCGAAGGTTGGCTTTACGTCCCGGCAAAAGGGCAAATCGGTCGAAGTTCGCCTGCACGAGCTGGCGATTCCGGAAGCGGATGTGATCGACATGGCGGCGCTGCGGAAGGCGGGCCTCATTTCTGCACAGGCGGAAAAGGTGAAGGTCATCCTTTCAGGCAAGCTCGATAAGGCCGTCAAGGTAAAGGGCGTCAAGGTCACAAAGGGCGCTGTCGCGGCGATCGAATCGGCTGGCGGCAGCGTCGACGCGTAACTGACAGAAAGCACTGGAAACAACGGGTAAACGAAGTGGCGAAACGGCCAACCAACAATCCGGCGGACGTCGTGAAAGCGGCGGGCAAACTCGGCGAGCTGAAGAAGCGCATAGCGTTTCTGGTGGGCGCGCTGATCGTCTTCCGTGTGGGCACGTTTATTCCCGTTCCCGGCGTGGACCCGGCCGCGCTGGCCGCGTTCTTCGATCAGCAGGCTGGTAACATGCTGGCGCTTTTCAACATGTTTTCCGGCGGCGCACTGGCCCGTTTCGGCCTTTTTGCGCTCGGCATCATGCCTTACATTTCGGCTTCGATCATTATGCAGATGGCGAGCATGATCGTGCCGTCAATGCAGCAATTGAGGAAGGAAGGCGAAGCCGGTAAACGCAAAATCACGCAATACACGCGTTTCGGCACGGTTGGACTGTCGATGTTCCAGTCGGTCGCGGCCGCTTCCTGGCTGCAGACCCAGCCCGGCGTCGTCGTCAATCCAGGACCGGCGTTTCTGATCACGGCCTGTATCACGCTGGTCACCGGAACCATGTTTCTGATGTGGCTCGGCGAACAGATTACCGAGCGCGGCATCGGCAACGGCATATCCATGATCATTCTGGCCGGCATCGTTGCCGGACTGCCGGCGGCCGTCGCCGGAACCGCAGAACTGGTGCGCAACGGCGAGATGTCCTCGGCCATGGCCATCCTGATGCTGGTCGGCGCCATCGGTGCTACGACCTTCGTCGTTTACATGGAACGCGCGCAACGTCGGATAACCGTCAATTACGCCAGGCGACAGCAGGGCAGGCGAATGTATGCTGCCCAGAGCACGCATCTGCCGTTCAAGATCAACATGTCCGGCGTCATTCCGCCGATTTTTGCTTCCAGTATCCTGCTGTTTCCTGCAACGATCGCGCAGTTTTTCGGTCAGGTAAACGACCCGAACGCAGTGCAGCAGGCGTTGCAGACAGTCGGCGCCAACCTGGGCCCCGGGCAGCCGATATACGTGCTGCTGTATGCGGCCATGATCGTGTTTTTCTGTTTCTTTTATACGGCACTTGTTTTCAACTCGAAGGAAACGGCGGATAACCTCAAGCGCTCCGGTGCATTTGTGCCGGGCATCCGGCCGGGCGCGCAAACCGCGGATTACATCGACAAGGTGCTGACGCGGCTTACGTTCTGGGGCGCGCTTTATGTCGCGGGTGTATGCCTGCTGCCGGAGTTGCTGATCATGTTCAACCCCAGCATTCCGTTCAGCTTCGGCGGTACGTCGCTGTTGATCCTCGTTGTCGTAACAATGGATTTCATGTCGCAGATGCAGGCTCACGCAATGAGCCATCAGTATGAGGGCATGATGCAAAAGGCCAATCTGCGCAATTACGGACGCAGCGGGCAGCTTCGCTGAGGGAACTCGGCGGTTTTCGGAGAACGCTCATGAAAGTCAGAGCATCGGTCAAGAGAATGTGCAGGAACTGCAAGGTTATCCGGCGCAAGGGCGTCGTTCGGGTGATCTGTACCGACGCGCGTCATAAGCAGCGTCAGGGTTAACACGAAAGGTAAGAATTGTGGCACGCATAGCAGGCATAAATATTCCGCTGAACAAGCACGTCGGTATTGCACTGACGTCGATTTTCGGTATTGGTCGGTCCAGGGCGCGGCAGATTTGCAAGGCGGCCGGCGTCCTGCCGGAGACGCAGGTCAAGGACCTGGCGGAACCGGAAGTCGCAGGCATCCGCAGTGCGGTGGCGAAATTCATTGTGGAGGGCGATTTGCGTCGTGAAAATGCGATGAATATCAAGCGCTTGATGGACCTTGGCTGTTACCGGGGAATTCGCCATAGACGGGGTCTTCCGGTCCGCGGCCAGCGTACACGCACCAACGCCCGCACACGCAAGGGTCCGCGCCGGCCGATCAAGAGATAGGCCAGGCAACAAACGCGCTTTCACAGGATAAAGAGATGGTTGAACCGCAAAAACGCAAGAAGGTAAAGAAGCAGGTTGTGGATGCGATTGCCCACATACATGCTTCCTTCAACAACACGATTATCACGATCACGGACAGGCAGGGTAATGCGCTGTCGTGGGCGACTGCGGGCGGCTGCGGTTTCCGCGGCTCGCGCAAGTCCACGCCGTTCGCCGCGCAGGTTGCGTCGGAAAAGGCTGGACGCCTGGCACTCGAGTTTGGCGTGAAGAACGTCGACGTCCGTGTTCGTGGGCCGGGCCCCGGCAGGGAGTCTGCCGTTCGTGCGCTTAACGCGTTGGGCTTTCGTATTCAAAACATCGAGGACGTCACGCCGATCCCGCACAACGGCTGTCGTCCGCCGAAGAAACGCCGCGTATAGAGATCAACTGATGGCAAGATATCTTGGACCAAAATGTAAACTGTCCCGCCGCGAAGGCACGGACCTGTTTTTAAAGAGCGGTGTCCGACCGCTGGAATCGAAATGCAAGCTGGAGGTTCCGCCCGGAGGCGCCGCACAGCGACGCCCGCGTCTGTCCGACTACGGCATGCAGCTTCGTGAAAAGCAGAAACTGCGCCGCATGTACGGCGTGCTGGAGCGGCAGTTCAGCAACTATTACAAGAAGGCGGCGCAGCTCAAGGGCTCGACCGGCGAAAATCTGTTGCGGCTCCTCGAAGGACGGCTGGACAACGTCGTCTATCGGATGGGCTTCGCCGCAACACGCGCGGAAGCGCGCCAGCTTGTAAGTCACAAGGGCATCGAAGTGAACGGGCAGATCGTCAACATTCCGTCCGCCCAGGTGAATGCCGGCGATTCTATCGGCATTCGCGAAAAAGCCCGCAAACAACTCCGCATTCAAAGTGCCTTGGAAATTGCGAGCCAGGTCGGACTGCCCGACTGGGTCGAAGTGGATGCGAAAAAGATGGCAGGTATACTCAAGTCGTTGCCGGACCGTCAGGATATTCTGCCGGACATTAACGAAAACCTTGTCGTCGAGCTGTACTCGAAATAGTCAGGAGGGTATTTACCCATGCAGGAATCTGTACACGATTTTCTGAAGCCGCGTGTAGTTAAAGTCTCACCGGTCGATGCATTACATGCAAAAGTCACGATTGAGCCGTTCGAACGCGGCTACGGTCATACGCTTGGCAATGCGCTGCGTCGCATTCTGCTTTCGTCCATGCCTGGTGCTGCGATTGTCGAAGCCGAAATCGAAGGCGTTCTGCACGAGTACACCAGCATCGAGGGCGTTCAGGAAGATGTCGTCGACATCCTGCTGAACCTGAAGCAGGTTGCCGTACGCATGCACGGTCGGGACACCGCCGAGCTTCGGATCTCGAAAAAGGGACCCGGACCCGTTACCGGTGCCGACATCCAGCTCGATCACGACGTCGAAATCATGAATCCGGACATGGTCATCGCCAACCTGACAAAGGCCGGTGAACTGAACATGGTGCTCAAGGTCGAGCGTGGCCGCGGCTATCGCCCGGCGACGCAGCGGCCGGCATTCGAAGAGCAGTCGGGGCCTATTGGCCGCCTGCAGCTCGACGCCTCGTTCAGCCCCGTCAACCGGGTCACCTACGACGTCGAGTCTGCCCGTGTCGAGCAGCGTACCGACCTCGACAAACTGATCATCGACATCGAGACCAATGGCACCATCGATCCCGAAGAGGCGATTCGCCGCGCAGGCAGCATCCTGAAAGACCAGCTGTCGGTTTTCGTCGATCTGCAGGGTCAGGACGAGGGCGCCGGTGCACGTGCCGAGAGTCAGATCGATCCGATCCTGATGCGTCCGGTCGACGAGCTGGAACTCACGGTTCGTTCCGCGAACTGCCTGAAAGCCGAAAACATCATGTACATCGGCGATCTCGTGCAACGTACCGAGGTCGAGTTGCTGCGGACGCCGAATCTCGGCAAGAAGTCGCTTACCGAAATCAAGGAAGTGCTCGAGCAGCACGGCCTGGGCTTGGGCATGCGCCTCGACAACTGGCCGCCGGCAAGCCTGCGCCCGGAACACGAACTCGCAATGTAAGTCCATGAAGGCGCCGGATCAACCCGGCGCCTTCAACCCGACAGACAGCATCTGAATACTGAAAGGCATTAGCCATGCGTCACAAGAAAGCCGGCCGCCGACTCGGCCGCAACAGTCCGCATCGAAAAGCCATGTTTCGCAACATGGCCGCATCGCTGTTGCGCCACGAGACGATCAAGACAACCTTACCCAAGGCGAAGGAGCTGCGCCGCGTGGTCGAACCGCTGATCACCCTGGCCCGGGAAGACGGCGTTGCAAAGCGCCGGCTTGCTTTCGATCGACTGCGGGACAAGGAAGTGGTCGGGAAGCTCTTCCAGGACCTGGGGCCGCGTTTCCGCAACCGTCCGGGTGGTTACCTGCGTATCCTGAAACTCGGTCCACGGCCGGGAGATTCCGCGCCCATGGCCATCGTACAGCTGGTCGATGGACCGGCTGTTACCGGGGACACCGCCAAGAGCTAGTGTCGTGTCCCGCAAATAACTAAGCTATTTCGCTGCGTCTTTTCGCGTCTGGCTGCGTTGCGACTCCTCGCAATAGCGGTGCTATTACTCGTCGTCGCGCCTTGCCAGACACAAAAATCCGCGACCGAAATAGCGTAGTTATTTACGGGACACGACACTAGTAACGCTCTCCTGATCCAGAGGAAGTCCCCCGCGACACCCCTGCTCTGTGCAAAACGACTTCGCCGTCGCAGTGCCCATCGTTCGCGAACCGGCGGTTCCATGCCGCGAGGAGCGACAGGCAAAAAGGTTCCTTCAGTTAGCCCGCCTCGCCTGGCTGAGGGTTCGCCGAGGGACTCGGTGTTTCGCCCGGAGTGGCCTTTTTCAGTTTGTCGATCAGTTGGCTGATGTACTCGGGCGAATGGGATTTCTTCGCAACCAGCGTGTAGACCGCCGGCACCACCAGCAGAGTGAGGAATACGGCGAAGGTCACGCCGAAGAACACGACTGCGCCGATCGATTGGCGCGATTCGGCGCCGGCGCCGGTCGCGAGCAACAGCGGGACGGCGCCGAACGCGGTGCACAATCCGGTCATCAGTACGGGGCGCAGACGGATGCGGGATGCCTCGATGACGGCTTCCTTGAATTCGAAGCCGCGGTCTCTGAGCTGATTGGCGAACTCGACGATCAGGATACCGTTCTTGGCCGCCAGCCCGATCAGGATGACCGCCCCGATCTGGCTGAAGATGTTGATCGACGAGCCGAACGCGGTCAGGCCAATGAGCGCGCCTGACACTGCGAGTGGCACGGTCGTCATGATGATGAACGGGTGCTTGAAGCTCTCGAACTGCGCGGCCAGCACCAGGTAGACGATCACCAGGGCAAGCAGGAAGGTGAAGTAAAGCGAGCTGCCCGAAGCCTTCAGGTCGCGTGACTCGCCGTCATAGTTGATTTGCGCCGCGGCCGGCAGGTTATCGCGAATAATTTCCTCGATGGCATCAAGAGCGATACCCAGCGAATAACCTTCTGCGAGGCTGGCGCTGATCGTAATGGAGCGCAGCCGGTCGAAACGTCGCAGATCGACGGGTCCGGCGACCTCCTTCAACTGCACCAGGTTCGATAGCGGTATGAGTTCTCCGGAGCGGTCGGAGCGCACATAGATGGAATCGAGATCGCTCGGCGTTCGTCGTCTTTCATCGCTGCCCTGAAGGATGACGTCATATTCTTCGCCGCGCTCGATGAAGGTCGTTACGATGCGGGAACCGAGGATCGTTTCAAGCGTTCGCCCGACCGTGGCCAATGAGACACCGAGGTCTGCGGCGCGGTCACGATCGATCGCTACATCGATCTTCGGCTTGCGTTCCTTGTAATCCGATTCGAGGTTCATCAGCCCCGGCAGTTTCTCCGCTTCCTGGATGACGATATCGCGCCAGCGCGCCAGCTCTTCGTAATCGGTGCCCCCGAGAACCACCTGCAGCGGCCGCGAACTCTGCCCTGCGCTGCCGCTTCCCGGAACGAATGCGTACGCCGAAACACCGGGCAGGTCGGCAAACTGGTCATTCCACTTCTGCACGATCTCTCCTGCGCTGCGGTCGCGGTCGTCCCACAACGCCAGCGGCGCAAAGATCATCGCTGTGTTGACGTCGCTGCCGGCGCGGAAGCTTCCGGACCGCGTGCCGATGCGCAGCACATCGCCCTTATCAGCCAGCATGATCTCTTCGATTTCGCGCACGTACTTCGCCGTGTATTCAAGGCTCGAACCGTCCGGTGCGGTGACCATTGTCAATGCCATGCCGCGGTCCTCGCGCGGCATGTATTCGACCGGCAGGCGGCCGAGCAACGTAAGGCTCGCCGCGAAGACCGCGAGCGCGGAAGCAACGACGATCCAGGGATGCCGAACCACCTGTCGCAGCAGAGACGTGTACCTGTTCGACATCCACTGAAAACCGCCGTCGACGGCACGCGTTACGCGGCCGCGATGCAGGCCGGTCGCAAACAGCTTGGTCGTCAGCATCGGCACGAGCGTCAGCGCAACGAGCGCGGAAAAGACCACGGCCGCCGCTAGCGATATGCCGAATTCGGCGAACAGGCGTCCTATGTTGCCAGGCATGAACGACACAGGCAGAAAGACCGCAACCAGCACCAGCGTCGTGGCGATCACCGCAAAGCCGATCTCGCGGCTGCCGTTGATGGCGGCCAGCAGCACCGGCTCGCCTTTTTCAATACGGCGAACGATGTTCTCCAGAACAATGATTGCGTCGTCGACGACGAGGCCGATCGCGAGTACCAGTCCGAGCAGCGTCAGCACGTTGATCGAATAGCCCATCCAGGCCATGACCGCAAAGGACGCGATGATCGAGATCGGAATCGTAAGCGCCGGTATCAGGGTGGCGCGGAGAGTCCCGATGAAGCTGTAGATCACAATAAGGACGAGCACGAGTGCGACGCCAAGAGCGTAGGCCACTTCCTTCAACGATTCGCTGATGAAGATCGACAGGTCGATATTCACTTCGAGGTTGATGTCGTCGGGCAGAGTCGATTGCATCTCCGCGATGCGCTTCCTGACGTCCTGGTTTACCTGCAGGATGTTGGCTTTCGCCTGTGGAATGATTCCGAGACTCATGCCGGGCAGGCCGTCGGTACGCGAGTATCCGCGAATGTCTTCCGGTGCCATCTGTACCTGGGCCACCTCGCCGAGCCGCGTGAGATAACCATCCGCGCTTTTTGCCAGCACCAGGTTGCGGAAGTCATCTTCCGTTACGAATCCGGTTTCGGTGCGCAGCGTGAATTCCCGCTGACTCGATTCGAGCCGTCCGGACGGTATTTGCACGTTCTCACGGCGCAAGGCGTCTTCAATGTCGGTCGCGGTCAACTGACGTGCCGCCAGCAGTTTCGGATCGATCCAGATCCGCATGGCCGGCTGCCGGCTGCCGCTCAGTCTTACGAATGCAACGCCGTCGACGATCGACAGCGCATCGACCAGGTAGCGCTGCGCGTAATCGGTCAGCTCCATAATGGTGCGGCGATCGCTGGATAAATTGATCCACATCGTCGTGGCGGAAGAACTGTCCTGTTTCGATATTTCCGGCGGATCGGCTTCGTCCGGGAGATTGCCGAGCACGCGTGACACGCGATCACGGACGTCGTTGGCGGCGCCGTCGACGTCCCGGTCAATGGAGAAATCGAGGGTGATCGTGGATCGTTCGTCGTAACTGGTCGAGGAGATTTTCTCGATACCGGAAATGCCCGCAACCTGGTCTTCGATAATCTGGGTCACGCGCCGCTCGACGACTTCAGAGGCGGCGCCGCGATAATTCGTACTGATCGATACGATCGGCCGCTCTATGTCCGGGTATTCGCGTGTCGCGAGGCTTCGCACCGACATCAGGCCGACGATGACCATGATCAGCGAAATGACCGCCGCGAAGACCGGGCGGCGGACGGAAACGTCGGAAATGAGCATACTAGGGTTTGGCGGCCGAGCCGCTCCCGCCGCTGCTTTCGGCGGCATGGCGGTTGACAACCTCGACTTCGGAGCCGTCACGGACCTTATGCGTGCCCTCCGTGATGAGCAAATCGCCGGCGGATATGCCGCCGGTAATCTCGACCAGCCCTGGCACGCGGCGGCCCAGCGTAACCTGCCGCTTTACGGCCCTACCGTCGACTACCTGAAAGACGTATTGCTCATCCCGCTCCGGCACGATCGCCTCCTCCGGGGCAACCAGGACTTCGCCGCGGTCGCGTTGCAGATCGACGGTGAGAAACATGCCCGGCTTCAACGCGCCGTCCGGATTTGCCAGCACCGCGCGAACCTGCACGGAGCGGGCCACCGGATCGAGCCGCGTATCGACGCTTTCCACCGTACCGGCAAAGCTCCGGGCCGGATAAACAAGGCTCCCCGCGACGATATTCATGCCGTCGGCGACAACCGTCAGGAATGCCTCCGGTATCGAGAAATCCAGCTTGATGATGTCCGTATCGTCGAGGGTCGTGATGACCGTCGAGTTATCGACGAAACCGCCCGGGCTTACGCGGCGCAGTCCGACACGGCCGGTGAATGGCGCGTGGATGACCGTGTTTGCCAGGCGGGCCCTGGCCGCCGCCACCTGCGCCTCGTTGACCTGCATTGCGGCCCGCAACTGCTCGAGGCTGGATGCCGATATGGCCTGCGTACTGGCGAGCGACTCGCTGCGGTTGTAGGTGCTGCGGCTTTCGGACAGCGCCGCTTCGGCGACCGCCAGGCCGGCACGCACTTCGCTGTTTTCGAGTTCGATCAGCAGATCGCCTTGCCGGACCAGCTGACCCTCCGTGAATGCAACCCGCGTGACGATGCTCGAAATTCTCGGCCTGATCTCGATGGATTCATTGGCGCGCGCCGTGCCCAGGGCCTGGATCTCGTCAAGGAGCCGCTGCGGCTCCGCGACGTGCGTTACAACCTTGATGACCGCCGGTTCGGTCTGTGTGTTGTCCGCGGTGGTATCGCGATCGCAGCCCGCAAGGAAAACCAGGGCAGCGACAAGGCCGGATAGCGGGATTTTTGTCCGTAAGAGCATGCTGGATCGACGCTGCCTGCCAGATTTGTTGATTCTTGAGCTTGCCCTGCGCGCGCACGCCAGGATCCTGGCAATTCTAAACAGTTGCCGTGACGTTTATCAGGCTCGTGACACTTCTTCACAGAGCCTGCTGGTATGGTTCGTTCAGACCATATTCGGGATAGAGTCGGCAACGACGATGCCTGGCCTGAAGCGGACGTCTGCCTTCAAGTCACTGATGTGAAAGGATGATTCTGCGCGGGCTGAGTTGTGAGGGCTCTCACAGCCTTACGCCGCGGATAGGTTTAGAGTGTCGTCGCTCATCACCGGAGAAGAGCAATCAGCAAGGAACGGGAATTCAACGACTGCGTCGTCCTCGACAGGGACACCTTCGATCCCGACGCGGTCTTTCTTGACGACATCGTCGACGACGACGTTTTGCCGCGCCTGAACCTTGCCGTCGACGGACTGACGGGGATCGGCAGGCGTTCGCGCGGCAAGCTCGAAATGCGTCCGGAAGACGCCGCCAACGACCCAATCCTCGCATCGACGACCATGCCGGTGGCAACGCTCGGTCCCGACCAGCTCGAAGTGTACGGCTGGGAGTCCTCCTTCTGGCGAAAGATTTGCGGCTACCTGGGTTTCTGACCCGGGCCGCCGGAGCCGCCGATTCCCGCATCGTTTAATCGCCCGTTTTCACGGGCTCCAGCACGGGCTGCCAGTCCCTTGCGCGGCTGTTAGACTCCCGCGATGGACAGCGATTTCAACGGAAAAACGGTCGTCATCACCGGCGGTTCCGATGGCGTCGGGGCGGCCGCGGCCCGGAGGTTCGCAGCCGCCGGCGCGAACCTGCTGCTGGTGGCCCGCGGCAAGAGAAACCTCGAGCGCATTGCGGAAGAACTGCGCCCGAAAACGCCGGTGCGAATATTTGCAATGGACATTGCCGACTACCAGGCCTGCGTCAACCTTTTCAGAGCCGCGGAATACGAGTTCGGCAGTATCCATGTCCTGGTAAACAACGCCGGTTATCACGAGCGCGGCCTGGTCGAAAAAACACGCGCGGCCGATCTCGGCCGGATGATCGACGTGAATCTCAAAGCTCCGGTGATCCTGTGTCGTCTGGCAATTCCGCTTCTGCGTAAAGCGGGCGGCGGGGCGATCATCAACGTTGCATCGCTCGCCGGACGCACGCCGGTGCCGGGTGCCTCGACCTACTCCGCGAGCAAATTCGGCTTGCGCGCATTCACTTTCGCGCTCGGCGAGGAACTTGCCGGCTCCGGGATCAAGGTCGCTGCCGTCTCGCCGGGACCGATCGACACGGCATTCATCATGGCCAACGTCGACATTGTTGCGGACATAACGTTTTCACAGCCACTCAGCACGGCAGATGACGTTGCCCGGGTCATCATGGAACTCGCTGTTAACGATAAACGCGAGCGCTCGATGCCGCCTGTGAGCGGATTCCTGACGACGATGTCCTATGTGTTCCCGGGACTCGGGCGTCTGCTACGGCCGGCGCTGAATCGCAAGGGCCGCAAGGTGAAAGAGCGCATCAAAGCGAAGCTGCGCGCGGAGGCGGAGGATCGCACCGCCTGAAACAGGAAGGGAGGACGACAGTATGGCCGACAAGCTCAGTAGCAGGGAATTAGAGGAAAGGCTCGCGGATTTGAACGGATGGTCAGTCGAAGAGGGCAAGCTGAAACGGGTCTTCAAATTTGCCGATTTCGTCCGCGCGTTCGGTTTCATGACGAGCGCTGCCATGGAAGCCGAGAAACTCAATCATCATCCGGAATGGTCGAACGTCTATAACAAGGTGACCGTGCATCTGGTCACGCACGAGGCCAGGGGCATCACGGGGCTGGATTTCAAACTGGCGAAGAAGATGGACGCGCTGGCTTAGTACCAATCGCCCGCTCTCGCGGGCTCCGACAACGGCGATCGAAACCCGTTGGAACCCGTGGCAACGGGTGAATGACCGACGCGCAAATCGCCCGTTAACTGTTACCCGGTGGCAAACGCCGCTCGCGTGAAATTTTCGCAACCGTCTTGCAGCACCCGCACATTATCTTCAATACGAACGCCGCCGAACGGTCTTAGCCAGTCCACCCGACTCTGCTTGACCATGCCATGACCGGGGGCGCCGATCAGGTTGTCGAGCAACATGTCGATAACGTAAAGGCCGGGCTCGATGGTCAGGACCATGTTCGCTTCCAGGTTGCGCGTGAGCCTCAGGTACGGATGACCGCTCGGGCGATCGATGGTCTTGCCGTTCTCATCGGCCATGAATCCGCCGACGTCATGAACCTGGATGCCGAGCAGGTGCCCGAGGCCGGTCGGGAAAAAGGCTGATGTAACATCGTTTGCGATGAGGGCTTCGGTGCTGCCCGAGACAAAGTCCAGTTCGAGGAGAACCTCGGCAACTTTCCGGTGCGCCAGCATGTGCAAGGAAGGAAAATCGACTCCAGCCTTGACCTCGGCGACCAGCTCCTGCTGCATCGTGTCCATCCGTTTTATCAGGTCGCGATACTCGCTCGATGTATACGAATACGTGCGCGTGATATCCGATGCATAGCCGTTAAAGCCGGCACCTGCGTCGATGAGGAATGATCGGATCTCACCGGGCGCCTCGCGCGACTGATACTGGTAGTGCATGACAGCGCTGTTTTCGTTCAGCGCCACGATATTCCCGTAGGGCAGCTCTTTTTCGGTGTGCGATACGGCGCGGCAGTAGGCCAGGTGGATATCATACTCGGACAGGCCGGCGCGGAAGCCTTGCTCGGCAGCGCGATGACCGACGACGCCGCGGCGCGAAGCGCTGCGCATGCATTCCAGCTCGTATGCCGTCTTGATGCCGCGAGCGTAATGCAGCATGTTAATGACGGTGGTCGGGTTGATGCGGTCGATGCCGAACGCGTGCGCAGCGTCCTCGACATCGCCGATTAAAATACAGTTGTCGCGATTCTTCGGCAGATGCCTTGCGACGTCGTCCAGCGCGTGAACGACACGGATGTCGAACTGGTCGATCCAGAACCCGGTCGGATCGGCAGGCGGTGTATGCCAGTAGTCTTTCTCCTGGTAGTACACGAGAACGGGCGTCTCGTCCGGAGTATGAACGATATAGCAGAACGGCGTGTGCGTAAGCGGCAACCAGCCGATGAAATGCGGGTTCGCCTTGAACGGGTAGTAATAGTCGTCAAGGAAAACCAGCTTGGGGGCGCCCGAAAAAATGACCGCGTGTCCGGCGCCTGCTTTTTCAAGCGCTCGGTCATGCCGGGACTTGATGGTTTGAATGTGAGCCGGATAAAGTGCGGCAAGTTCTGCCACGTCGGCGTAATTTCCGGTTTTCATGATACGCATGATAACCGTAGCGATGCACGCTCGCGAGTCTCAAATCGGCGACTACAACGTGAACGTCCGGGCGAGTCGGCGTTCACGCCGGTTTCAATCCGCACCCAATCTAGGCATCATTTAGCGTTTTCCAGGGTGTGGCCGCAGATATGCATGCATCGAACTGCCTCGTTCATGCTGGTGCTTTTGACTAGTATGGCGGTGCATGGCTACGATCGTATAACCGGGAAGCCCTTTGCGTCGCGATCGGAGGTGATCGCCGCGCACGGTATGGCGGCCACCAGCCAGCCGCTTGCGACGCAGGTTGCACTGGATATCCTGAAGGCGGGCGGCGGCGCCGTCGATGCGGCCATCGCAGCAAACGCAACGCTGGGCCTGATGGAACCGACCGGCTGTGGCATAGGCGGCGACCTGTTCGCGATCGTCTGGGACGCCGAAAAGGAACATCTTGCCGGCCTGAATGCGTCCGGACGGTCACCCAAGTCGTTGACTATCGGGCATTTTTTCGAACAGGGGCTGGGGCAGGTCCCCTACCTGGGCCCGCTGTCGGTCAGCGTCCCGGGCGCGGTGGACGGCTGGTTCGAATTGCACCGGCGTTACGGCCGGCTTCCGATGGCGCAAATTCTGGCGCCGGCCATCGACTATGCCCGGGGCGGATTTCCTCTGTCGGAGGTGATAGCCCGGGTTTGGCAGTTGAACGCGAAGACGCGCCATGACTATCCGGGCTTTATGCAAACCTTCATGCCCGGCGGGGCGGCGCCTTCCAAAGGCGACGTCTTCAGGAATCCGCGACTGGCAGACACCTACGAACAGATCGCGGCCGGCGGCCGCGATGCGTTTTACAACGGTGACATCGCCCGCAAAATCGATTCATACATGACAGAACACGGCGGCTTCCTGCGCTATGCCGATCTTGCCGCGCACAGGTCGGAATGGGTTGAGCCGTTATCCACCAATTACCGCGGTTACGACGTATACGAGCTGCCGCCGAACAGCCAGGGAATCGCCGCACTTCAGCTGCTGAACATCCTGGAAGGCTACGACTTGCGCGCCATGGGCTTTGGCAGCGCAGACTACGCCCACACGTTTGTCGAGGCGAAAAAGCTGGTGTATGAGGATCGCGCAAAGTATTACGCTGATCCGGATTTTTACCAGGCGCCGATCAAGGCGCTGATTTCGAAATCGTACGCCGACGAGCGGCGGCGATTGATGAGCGCGGAGCAAGCGGCAAGCCATTACCCCGCTGGCGATGCGCGTATCGAGAACGGCGATACGATTTATCTCGCCGTCGCGGACAAGGACGGCAACATGGTGTCGCTGATTCAAAGCAACTACGGGGGCATGGGCTCGGGGATGACTCCGGGCGGACTCGGCTTCGGCTTGCAGAATCGCGGTGCGCTGTTCAGCTTGCAGGAAGGCCATTCCAACAGGTTCGAGCCGGGCAAGCGCCCGTTTCACACCATCATTCCGGCGTTCGTGATGAAAGACGGGAGGGCTTATATGGCCTTTGGCGTGATGGGCGGCTCGATGCAGCCGCAGGGTCATGCCCAGATACTCGTCAACATGATCGACTTCGGCATGAACCTGCAGGAAGCGGGCGATGCCTCACGCATTCGTCACGCCGGATCGACCCAGCCGACGGATGAGGTCATGGCCGATGGGGGAATCGTTTATCTCGAAAGCGGCTATTCGGACGAAGTCCGCGATAAGCTCAGGAAAATGGGACATTACGTCGCTACCGAACGCACCGACTACGGCGGCTACCAGGCTGTTCGGCGGGATGACGAACAGGGCGTTTACTACGGTGCGTCGGAATCACGCAAGGACGGGCAGGCAGCCGGATACTGATTGATGAGCCAGGATATTTACCTTACCGGCATTACAACGACCGGCACGCCGCACATCGGCAATTACGTCGGCGCCATACGGCCCGGCATTGCCGCAAGCAAGGACCGGTCGAAGAAGAACTACTATTTTCTCGCGGATTTTCACGCGCTGGCGAAAGCCGAGGACCCGGACAAGATCAAACGCTCGACGCTCGAGATTGCGGCGGCCTGGCTCGCGCTGGGACTCGACACCGACAACGCGGTGTTCTACCGGCAATCCGACATCCCGGAGATCACGGAACTCACGTGGATACTTACCAGCGTGACGGCCAAGGGTCTCATGAATCGGGCGCACTCCTACAAGGCGATGGTGCAGGCGAACGAGGAGGGCGGCAACAGCGACCCGGACAAGGGCATTACGATGGCCCTCTACAGTTATCCGATCCTGATGGCAGCGGACATCCTGATGTTCAAGTCGACCAAAGTGCCGGTCGGCCGCGACCAGAAGCAGCACGTCGAGATGGCGCGCGACATCGCACAACGCTTCAATCATCGCTACGGCGAATTGTTCGTGTTGCCGGAGCCCGAAATAAGCGACAACACGGCGGTACTCGCCGGGCTCGATGGGCGCAAGATGAGCAAGAGTTACAACAACACGATCCCGTTATTCACGGACGAGAAGCAGTTACGTAAACTGATCATGAAGATCAGGACAAACAGTCTCGAGCCGGGCGAACCGAAAGACACCCGTGACTCGACGCTGTTCGATATCTACAAGGCGTTCGCGGCGGAGGCGGAGGTCCGTGAGGTCGAAACGCGCTATGCGGAAGGTATCGCCTGGGGTGAAATGAAGCGGGTGCTGTTTGAGTACGTCAACGAGCACATCAAGCCAGCTCGAAAAGAATATCGACGTCTCATGGAGAATCCGTCCGAGGTCGAACAGCAGTTACTGAAAGGAGCCGTCAAGGCCCGCGAGATCTCGTCGCCGTTCATTGATGAAGTTCGTTATGCCATTGGTATCAGGAAGCTGGAGTAAAAGGCCCATCCGACCGGGTACGGCTTGTGTTGCGGTCGAAGGAGCAGGCGATTGTTGAACTCGTTTCTCGACGCGGCGATTCAGGAAGCCAGGCAAGGCTTACAGAGCGGCGGAATTCCGATTGGCGCGGTCCTCGTCATTGATGACGAAATCGTCGGTCGCGGACACAACAGACGTGTTCAACGCGGGAGTTCGGTACTGCACGCAGAAATCGATTGCCTTGAGAACGCCGGACGGCTGACCGTTGCGGATTACAGGCGCTCTGTTCTCTATTCAACGCTGTCGCCGTGCGACATGTGCAGCGGCGCGATCCTGCTTTACAAGATTCCGCGCGTCGTTATTGGCGAGAATCGAACCTTCCAGGGCCCCGAGGACTATCTCCGGTCACGCGGGGTCCGGTTGGACGTGCTCGACAGCGCAGAATGCTTTCGTTTACTGCGCGACTTTATCCAGAAGAACGGTTCCCTCTGGTATGAGGATATAGGCGAATAGGAAACTGACAATGAGTGCCATGCCCCGGCCGGACGCTTTCTTGCGCGCAATTATCGGCGTTGGCGTCAGTGTCTGTGTTCTCTCCGGAAATGCACAGGAACTGCCACAATCCGCGCCTGACAACAGGTTTCCACAGTGGTCCCACGACGGGAAGCGGATCGTATTCACCTCGGATCGCGACGATGATTCGGAGATTTATGTGATGAATATGGACGGTTCAAGCGTCCGTCGACTTTCTTTCGTCCAGGGGAGAGATGCCCATCCTTTCTTCTCGCGGGACGGACGCACGATTGTATTCCAGTCGCCTCGTGAAAATGGCGAGGACACGAACATATATTCCATGAGCTCCGACGGCTCGAACGTCGTAAGGCTCACGAACCTCCGAGGGTTTGCGGGCGTGCCGGTGTATTCGCCGGACGAAAAGCTAATCGCGTTTCAATGGCGCGCGACGAACAATTTTGACGACGATAAGAAATGGCGCATCTGCATGATGAATGCTGACGGCAGCAACTTTCGGACTATCACGACGGGCGAGGCCAACGATCAGGTACCCAATTGGTCACGGGATGGAAAGCATCTGATTTTTTATTCCGATCGTACGGGCAACAACCAGATTTTCACGATGAAGCGGGATGGCAGAGATCCGCGGCGGCTCGTCAATACAGAGTTTAACGATAATGCAGCGTCCTGGTCGCCGGACAATACGAAAATAGCGTTCACGTCTGATCGCGACGGAAATAGCGATATCTACGTCATGGATGCAAATGGCAAGGATGTGCGCCGTCTGACCAACACGCTTGCTACCGAGCGTGCCGCGGTTTGGTCACCGGACGGAAAGAGAATCGTTTTTTCTTCCGATGGGGATGGTCCATCCGAGATCTACATTATGAACGCCGATGGCTCGAATCGGCAGGTCCTGAAGCGAAGGTGAGATCAAGTTGCACCGGTCATCAGGTAGATCAATCGGCAGGACATCCCTTGACGGCAATAACGTATTTTCGCGCCCAGGCATATAACAACGCATGGTCCAACTACCGGCTACTCACACCCTGCAAGAAATTGTCAGGGGATGAGCTGGCGGCGACTCGCACGGGCTTTTTCCCGTCGATCATCCACACCCTGAACCACATACTGACCGTCGACTGGTTATACGTGGGCGCGCTGGAAGGTCGTGGCGTGAAGTATGCCGACATCGAAGAGATTCCGTGTCCGGCAATAGCGGACCTCGAGCGAGAACAACGTACTGTCGACCGCAGGTTGCTTGCACTTTGCGATGCTCTGAACGATGCGCAGCTTGCGGAATCAATCGATATCATCCGGGACGACTGGGTACAGACCGAGCGCAAGGACCGAACGCTTTTGCATCTTTTCCAGCACCAGATTCATCATCGTGGCCAGGTGCACGCGATGCTCTCAGGTACCGGCGTGGCCCCGCCTCAACTTGACGAGTTCTTCATGGGTCACGAGAGAGAACATGCGTTAAGGACGGAAGATTTCGCGGCGCTCGACTTCGATGAGGAAGTGATCTGGCGATGATATATTTGCGGCTGGGGGAGGCAATGGCAAATTTCACTCCCGTCAGCGGTTTTCTCGGGGGCGTCCTGATCGGATTTGCTGCTGCGTTGTTGCTGCTGGCGAACGGGCGCATTGCCGGTATCAGCGGCATCGTCGGTGGTCTGGTTCTGCCCAAAAGCGGCGAAACAGGCTGGCGGGTGATGTTTGTCATCGGTCTGCTGGCGGGACCGTTGGCACTCATCGCTGCACGGGGTGCGCCTTTTCCGGTCGAGATTATGGCGCCCTTGCCGGTCATGGCGGTCGCCGGATTGCTCGTAGGTTTTGGCACGCGCATGGGGGGTGGCTGTACCAGCGGTCACGGCGTGTGTGGAATCGCCCGCCTGTCCCCGCGTTCAATCGCGGCGACGCTTGTCTTTATGTTCAGTGCGATCGTGACCGTATGGCTTACCCGGCACGTCTTCGGAGGCTTGGTTGGCTGACCCGTCCCGTTCCTCAACGGCCCGGCTTCTGACGCCCCTCGCAGCCGGGATCCTGTTCGGGCTTGGACTGGTGATATCCGGCATGGTAAACCCTGCGAAGGTGATTGGTTTCCTCGATATTGCAGGCGCCTGGGACCCAACCCTGGCCCTTGTGATGACGGGTGCGCTGGCCGTTGCAGTACCCGCCTTCCGCACGATCCTCAAGCGGCCGAGCCCTGTACTGGAGGAAAGTTTTTCCTTGTCGACTCGAACTGGACTGGATCCCCGGCTACTCGGTGGCGCAGTGATATTCGGAGTCGGCTGGGGCCTGGCCGGGTTCTGTCCGGGGCCCGCGCTGTCAGCCCTCGCGACGGGGAGCGTGCCGGTGCTGGTTTTTGTGCTGGCGATGCTCGGCGGAGCGTTGGCCTGTCGTTGGCTCACGGAACACGCCTGACGTCGGAACGACAGACGGCGCTCGACGATACAGCTCTTAATTGATAGTTCATGTGAAGGACGAAATGAAACTCCAGAGATTTCTTTGTCTCACGTTGTTGTTGCGCTGTCGACCAACGCTCAGCCATCGCCCTGGACTTCCGTGATGGGAGTAGCAGGCACGGTTGATCCGGACCGTTCGTGCCGCTGGATGCGTAGCCAGACGGATTGCGATGTTTCACGGTTCCCGCCCGGCGTGAGAGTCGGCGTGACACCGGCGCGTGCTATATTGGTGCCCCATCCGGAGCGCAGCATGGAATCAGAAACGGCACCCGTTGCAGGGGAAAGCGATCGCTGGATCCTTGCCCGCGACATGTTCGTCTTTCAACTGAAGCTCATTGCAGACAGCATTCTGGATCTCGTGCTGCTGCCCGTGTCACTCATCGTGGGAATTGTCAGCCTGCTCGGACGTGGGCCAAAACCGGGGCCTGAATTCTACGAGTTGCTCCGGCTGGGTCGGCACGGTGAACAATGGATCAACCTGTTCGGCGATGCCAGGCGAAGGCCAGAACGCGAGACGGGCGAGGGAAAGGTTGCGGCGAAAGACCTTGACGACCTGATATCGCGAGTCGAATCGTTTCTCGTCGACGAATACCGTAACGGAAGCATAACGGCGCGGACCCGGCAAAGCCTCGCGGCGGCACTGGATTCCCTGCAGAGTCTGAGCAAGCAGCGCAAAAGCCCGCCGGACTGACGGCGGGGGCCTGGAAGCTCCATTACATCGGCGCTGGATTCCGGCGACATTGCCGTCAGCTGCTTCCGCGCAATGAAACGACGACAAACTTACCGATGGCGGCTGAGGTGTCCCGGTCGGCTTCGCTGATGTGGAGCGGTCCGTGCACCCGTGTGGCTGTCGGGGTACTCTGAGACGGTAACAGGGCGGTGACCGCATACAGTATCGGTATTTTAGTCGGCCGATCGACTAAGATGTTGATATCATTAGCCGAAATTTCGTTGCACCGTCGCGCAACTGCAGGATTTTCAATGTACCTCAAGCATTTCGGACTTGACAGGAAGCCGTTCGAGCAACTGCCCGATCCGGAGTTCCTGTTCCTCAGCGAGAAACATGAAGCGGCCTTGACCAATATCGGGCTCGCCGTGGCGATTCGGGACAGTTTCGTTGTCGTCACCGGCGAGATTGGCTCAGGCAAGACGACGCTGCTGCATAAATTTCTGAACGAGGAGCTGGCCGACGCCGCAGTCGCCTATGTCACCCAGACAAAACTCTCGGCGATAGAGCTGCTGCAATCCATACTGGTCGAATTCGGTGAAGATCCGTTTGGCAAGGGCAAGGTTGAACTGATCACAATGTTGAAGCGCTTCATCGAGCGCCAACACCGTGAAGGCAGGCGCGTGGTGATCGTCGTTGACGAGGCGCAGAACCTCAGCGCCGGCGTGCTCGAGGAACTTCGGCTGGTGACCTGCGTTTCCCCCGGGACAGATAGCCTCATCAATGTCGTGCTGGTAGGGCAGCCGCAGTTCAACCGAATGCTCGATTCGCCTGCGCTTGTGCAGCTCAAGCAGCGCTGCCGCCTCCGCTACCATCTAAAAGGGCTTACCGAGGAAGAGACACGGATGTACATCGAGCATCGACTCGCCGTCGCGGGCGGTTCTTTCTCGACAATTTTCGATCCGGAGTTAGTCCACACGATATTTCAGCACAGCAGGGGAATCCCCAGGCTGATTAACATGTTATGCGATACGGCGCTGATTTTTGCTTTTGTCGATAAGTCTCCGTTCGTGTCGGCCGACGATATCCGTGAGGCGGTAACCGAGCTGGGCTGGACGGAATCCGGCATCCGCTCGCTGAACGAGGCTACCGAGCCGGTTGCGGAGACTGCCGCACAAGAAAGGCTCGCCGTGCTGTTGGACGTCGTTAACGGTATGGAATATCCGATCACCGAGGTGATCTGTGTGATAGGTCGCGCACCGAATTGTACAGTGCGCATCAAACATCCGGCGCTCAGTCGTTACCATGCGATGATCAAACACGTGGGGGACGGTTGGACCGTGTCGGACATGAAAAGCATGAACGGTGTGTTTGTCAACGGCCGACGAGTGCGTGCGGCCAGATTGCGACACAATGACCGCCTCGGAATCGGCGAACACAATCTGGTGTTTCGGTTGGTATTACCAGCCAGTTCTGTCGACGACAACGCGCGGATCCTGCCGGCTAAAGCGCCCTAGAGCGCTCTGCACACGCTCGGGCGCACCGGTCGCAATTACCGCCCCGCGGCCGCCGCGTCGCTGAGCAGGCGATCCAGCTCTTTCCTGAAGCTGCTGCGGCCCCCCAGCAACCCCAGCGCCTGCCACGTGGGAGCGAGTCGCTTGACCCGGACTTTGAATTCGTCTTCGTAATACTCAGGATCAAGGAAGCCCTGTTGATACTGATAATGCATATTGTCCCAATGTATTTGCTGGGCGATTTGCCATTGCTTGAAAATGCCGCGTTCCTCCGCAGTAATTTTTTCGAGCGCCTGAACGTTCGCGGGATAGCCCAATTGGGTCAGCTTGACGATCAACGGTCCTATTGTCTGTGAGCTTGCAGCCTGAACCAGCATGTTTTGCAGCGCGTCTGCCCGTATTTGATAGGTCTGGGCCAGTGCAAGTCGCTTATTCTCGTTCATTGACCGCGTATTCTGCTTGATCTGCACAGACAGATAGATTAATGACGCGATTACGCCGATTGCGCCAAGCAACTCTCCCACGGCGCCGAGTTCTGTAATTGTCATCACGTACCCTCCTCAAGGATGCTTTCACCGCTTCTGCCACGCCCGCCAGATGAAGTACCCCGGAATGCCCGCGCCGATGATGGCGAAGGTGAAGAGAGTATTCTCCGGATCGGTGATGACGGCGTTGGCGATCATCGCGATTGACGCGAGCAGGAAAATGGCCGGCGTCACGGGGTATCCCCAGGTGCGATACGGGCGGTGCGCATCGGGAAGCCGCTTGCGTAACACGTATACGGCGAGCACCGCGAGCACGTAGAAAGGCCATACGCCCAGTATGTACCGGCCGGCGAGCTCGGCGAAGCTGTTCTGCAGGACGTAGGCGACGCCGAGGCCGGCGGCGACCCAGATCGACACCGATGGAGTCCGGAACCGTGGCGAGACGCGCGCGAGTACCGGGAAGAACAGGCCGCGGTCGGCCATCCCGAAGAATACTCGCGGACCCGTCATCATCGAGCCGTTCGTGGCGCCAAAACAGGACAGCATTACGACCGCGCTGATGATGCTCGCACCGGCGGCCCCGAATAGCGGAATGCGCTTGGCTGCTTCGGCGGCGACCAGCGGCACCTTCGCCATCTCCGTTAGCGGCACCAGGTACAGATACGCTGCGTTGATGCAGAGATAAATTGCAACGATCGATGCAGAGCCGAGAATCAGGGCACGGGGGAGATTTCGGCCGGGGTCTTTTACTTCACCGCCGACCTGCGCGAGGTTGCTCCAGCCGTCGTAGGTCCATGTCACCGCTATCAGTGCCGTCAGGACCGCCGACGCGCCGACAACGGCCACCGGATCGGCGGTCACGTTGGCAACGTTGCCGTCGCCCGCCCCGAAGGCGAACAGCGCCAGCCCTGCGAGCGCGCCGTACTTGAGGATCGTCGCAACGTTCATCAGCGCCGACGCATAGCCGACGCCGAGCCAGTTGAGCAGCGCGATCGCAATGATCGTCGCGGCCGCCACGAACTGCACTTCGCTTTCCGACAGCGCCACGAAGTGACCTAGATACTCGGCGAAGATCGTCGAGATGGCGCCGACCGACGACGCACGGATCACCGTAAGCTCGGCCCAGCCGTAGACGAATGCCGGGACCGGTCCCCATGCCTCCTCGATGTAAGCCAGAATGCCGCCCGAGCGTGGGTACATAGCCGCCAGTTCGGCGATCGCGAGCGCACCGGTGAGGGTGATCAGGCCACCGAGCACCCACACAAGGAGGAACGCTCCGGGTGACCCGAGACTGTCGGCGATCTGGGCCGGCACGCGGAAGATGCCGCTGCCGATGGTGATTCCGATCAGAATGAAGGCGGCGCTCCAGGGGCCGAGCGTGCGGGGGAGTCGTTCGTCGTATACGGTTCGGGCTGACTCGGTCATGCGCGCTCCTGATCGGAGTGAGGGGCTTCGGTTTCTCGCAACAGGCAGCCCGGAGCGAAACCGGCGTACCTCACCTACCAACTCATCTAACTCATGGATAACTCCTGCAAGTTAAAGGCGCCGGCATCGCTTGCGATCTTAGCATGCGCTCGCAAGCTCTCATCGTGCGCCACAGTTGGCCGAATGTGCCGGTTTATGTATACAATTCGGGCTGTTCTGGAACGTTAAGTATAAGGACGGTCAGTCATGCCTCTAGATATCACTTTTACACTAAGCGACGAAGACCTCGAACATTTCCAGGAGATTGTCGACCGGGCCAAGCTGGCAATAGGGGAGGGTCAGGAGCACCCACAGGTCGAGGCTGCGGCAAGGAAGATGATCGAAGACGCCAAGGGCGCTCAACTGCCGGACTTCATTGCCAAGCGGTTGTTCAAACTGGAAACCGTGATCAACATGGTGACCGACGAAGAGTGGCGTCTGAGCGACGAAGAACGAAATCGAATACGCGGTGCTCTGATCTATTTCACAAACCCGGAAGATCTCATTCCGGACCATATTCCCGGACTCGGATACCTCGACGACGCGATTTACGTGGAACTCATCATTCGGGAACTGAAAAACGAAATCGATCACTACGAAGAGTTCTGCCTCTTCCGCTCCAACGAGGAAAGAAAACGCATCGGGGAAGGTAAGGACCCGCATGTCGACCGTGAGGCCTGGCTCTCCGAAAAACGCGCCGCGCTGCACGCTCGCATGCGCCGCTATCGCCGCCGGCGGATGGGCGACGACAGCAGCAGCTGGCGATTTCGCTGGTAAAGTTCATGCGGCAATGATGCGGCTATAGCGTCTTGCGCATCGTTACGGCGGGCAGCAAGCCCCTGCAGCATCCCGATCGGCCGCAACCAAAGAATTGATCTCGTCGGGAATTATCCTGACTTGACCGGCCGCGATTCCACGGTCTCAGACGGTTGTCGATGCGTGCCTGACTTCGAATTTTCTATGAGGTCAGGTCGCCGGTCGGTGCCTCAATATCCGTAGCGCGCCTTGTGGGCGAGGATGGTATCCGCGAGCAGGGCGTCGCTTTGCTCGTCCAGTATCTGCGTTACACCGCGAGAAAATGCCGTAAGCCCTGCATTGATGAACAACAACGGAATCGCGATGCCGAGGCCCAGCACGGTGGCAATCATCGCCTGGCCGATACCGTGCGCCATCAATTTCGGATCGCTCGAACCCGACGCCACGATCGCATGGAAGGTGATGATCATGCCGATTACGGTGCCGATGAGCCCGAGCAGCGGGCCTGCAGCCACGGCCAGGCGCAGGAATGCCTGGAAGCGCTCCAGCTTTGGAATCTCGCGCAGTACGGCTTCCGAAAGCCGCAACTCCGCGACCTCGACATTGTCCGGCTTCTGGCCGGTGCCGGTGCCCTCGCCGTTGCCGCCGCCAAAGGCCAGCAGCAGACGCCCGAGTGGATTGTCATCCTTCGGCCGGGAGAGGTCTTTCAATTGCGCTTTGACCGCGACACGCGTTTTCAACAGATAGCCATATTGAAACAGCGCCAATAACACGCCGAGGATGCCGACCGAGATGATCACGTAGCCTACAGCCTCACCGAGGTGGATCCGCTCCAGCCAGTCCGGGCGCCTGAGGTACAGCCCCAGCAGAGCGCCGCCGGACGGATCGATCACCGCCCGTGCATAACCGGCATCGGGCGGGGTGTTGAACAGGTCGCGGGCGATACTGCGGAAGTTTCCAACCAGGACACCATCCAGCTCGGTCAGGGATTTTTCACCCGACAGATAGCCCAGGAAATCGTTGCCTCTTACGACAGTGAACGGCCCGGCGCGCACTACTTCTTCCGGTTCCGCCGTTCCGGTGGGCGCCCCGTTCTCGAGTTGCATTACCTCGGTCTGGTAGCGCACGGTCTTGCCGCTCCCGGTCATTTCCCGCACCAATTCGAACCACAGCCGTTCGAGCTCGCGGATCGAGGGCAATGCCGTTGCACCTGCCAGCCGGCGCATGAAAGCAGCTCGTTCCTCCTCGTCAGAAGCCGGGCGGAATTGAGTGCTCAGCAGCGATTCCTGCATGACGCCGGCCGCGTCTCCCGCGATTTGCCGCGTAACACCGAAGAGCTCGCCCAAATTACCTTCGTGCTGTCGCAGCAACGCCGAGGTCTCGCCGATGGTTTGTTCGTTGGCTTCCCAGCGTCGGTCGAGCGCCTGGCTGTTGGCCTCAGCCCGGTTTCGCCGGTCGACCTGTTCCTTCGCCAGGCGTTCCTGTTCCTGCAGTTCCCGGCGGGCTGCCGCCTCCTGTTGCTGCAACAACGTTGCTTCCTGGGCAGCGAGTTCACGTATCTGCGCAGCAAGATTGGCAAATACCTGCGCTTTGGCCCTCTCTTCGGCGGCCGCCTTGGCCCTGGCCTCGGCTTCCGCCTGTGCCTGGGCGTTCTGCTCCTCCTCGTCCTGCGCCCACAGCGCGGAGGAGGGAGCCAGAATTACGGCTGCCAGCAAAGTTAAGAGGACGTTCCGCAAGCAAGGCAACCCGCGGCGCTCCGTGCCATCCTGACGACGACTTTGAATCACGAGCTCGACTCCCTGGCGGCAGGCACCGGCAAGGTGACGAGGTCCGGCGCAACGGCTTCCTCGGCCATTTCCAGAGCCTCCTCGACGGCGCGAGTATAGTCCCCGTCCACCACCCACCCGCCCGCATCGGCGTCCCAGTATGCGGTTTCCTCGCCATCGGTGGTTCGGTACATGAGCGACACCCGACCGAGGTGAACGAAGAACACTTCGCGGCCATCGTCGAGCTTCCCCGGATACGCATTCATGGTCCGGCCATACTCGATTTCGATCTGATAGGCCTCCAGCAAGCGACGGAATTTTTCAGACAGTGCGCCTTCCTCGGCCATCAACAGCCTGAGCGTGTCCATGCGTGCGCTGCGCTCCTCCATCAAAAACGGCAGGTCGCCGGCGACGAATTGATCCAGGCTGGCGAACATTTTGTCGAGCAACGGTTGCATTGCTGCAGCTGTACCCTCGAGGCCTGCAATCTGTGCGGTTAACGACGCGATGTCTGCCTCCTGAGATTCGACCAGCCGCTCGAGCTGTGTGTTGTATTGCCCGTAACGATCCACGTCGGCCAACACTTCGGCGTATCCTGTGGCCGCATCCTGTGCGACGGCGGTGCCGCCGGCCGCATAAGCGAACAGCGCCGCGCATGCCGTCCAGGGCACCAGGCTTCTGCCGATTCTGTAGGAACGTTTGCGGGTCATAATCTCGAAATCCTGTCACTCACAATACATCGCGGGAACAAAGCATTCGGGCGCATTCAATACAGGCGATACGTTGCACCCGATCAGCTGCGCCGCGAATCGATCAGCTGGATATAGCTGGCCGCCATTTTCCGATGTTGCTCCGAACGGCTTGCACGCTGAAACCATTCGCGAGCGTCCTGCAGTTTCTTCTGGTTGAACAATGCGATACCCATCAGCAAATTTGCGTTGCCCGGATCGTCCAGGCCCCCTTTATCGATACCGTTCTGCAGCGCCGCCACAGCTTCTGCCCACTCTTCGCGCTGTACCTGCACCTGGCCGAGGCGGGTGTACAAATCGCCGTTGTCCGATATGCCGGCGGCGCGCTCGAGCGGCGGAATCGCCTTATCGAAATCTCGTGCCTGAATCCACGCATTGGCGAGCTTTTCGTAGATGTCCGCACTGCCCTTGACCTTGTCGTCCGCGATCGCTTTCTCGAGCACGCGCGCCGCCCGGTACGGTATATCGTTGAACCGCAACATTTCGGCCAGGCGGACGTAATCCGATTCCGTTTCGAGGAAACCGGCGTTGTAGGCCACCTGCATTGCCGCCAGCGCCTGGGTGTATTTCTCCTGCGTCTGGTAGAGCGACGACAGTCGCAACCAGTGCGATTTTTTCTCCGGCTCCATCGCGATGAGGCGTTCGAGTAAAGGCACGGACGCGTCATAGTTCTCGCGTTGCAAATAAAGCCCGAGCAACAATTCGATCCAGCTCGCCTGAGGTTTATCCGTCAGCTCGACGGCTTTTTTGGCGGGTTCGAGTGCCCGATCCAGATCCTCCATCTGATAATAGGCGGCGGCTAGCAAATAATAAGCCGCCGAGTTCGGCTCCGGGGCGGTGCGGAACCATTCCTCAAGTGCCGCCGCACCCTCTTTCCACTTTTCCTCGGCCATGTACATCTGGGCAATCTGGTAACGCGCTTGCGAGATTTCGCGTTCGTTGAAACCGCCTGCCTGGATTGCCTTCACGAGGTGCTGGCGCGCACCGTCGGGATCGTCTTGCGCATAGGAGATTCCGGACCAGATCTGCTCAATTCGGCTGCGCTCGTACGGGCTGGTTTTTTCCAGGTTGATTTCCGACAGCACGGCCACGGCGCCGGTATAGTTCTCACTGTTCAGGAGCTCAATCGCTTCGTTCAGTTTCTCGCCGGTCCGCTGGCTGATGGTCGGAGCGGGAGCGGTTTTGGGTTTTCCTTCCTCTTCTTCCTGCGCGAGAACGGCGGATGGCGCCATTACCGGGACGCCAAACAGCAACGTTGCAATAGTGATCAGGAATGCGCTGGTGTTTGTAGACATAGCCTATTCCTCCAACATGAATCGAATGACGGTCTGCACGCCGATGCGCTCAACGGCCACCCCGCCTTCGATCTTGGGGTTGTAGCGCCAACGGGCGATGGACCGGAGAGCGGCCTCGTCAAACAATCTCGGCGGTTCGGCAGCGACCACCACGGCATCCTTGACCGCGCCGGTCGCCGTAATCGTGAACTGGACCTGCACCCAACCCTCGATGCCGCGATTGAGTGCGCGCGGCGGGTACTCCGGCGCGATGCGTACCAGCGGAATGACGTCGGTGTCCGAACCCGCGCTCAGGTCCATCCTGGAGATCGCGCCGGCCGTGTTGATGGTCGGGTTCAGCGTAGCGACGTTATTGTCGACTCCGGATGAAGTGAACGACATGCGCGGCATCTCCGGCGCCGGCGGCGGGGGTTCGCGCTCGGCTCTGTCCTCGCGTTTGGTCGCCGCTTCGGTGTCCCGGCGCATGCGGCTGAATTCGATGCGCGTCGCCTCCAGCATTTCGCCCACATTGATCGGCTGACTGATGAGCGTCCACAGCAGCCAGAACATCCAAACGCTGAATGCGCCCCCGAGCAGGACGGTCAGCGGGAGTCGCAGCAGAATCACAGAAGCATCCTCCTACCTCAATTAGCCGGCCGAGTCCGGATCGGCGGCGATCGATACTTCGGTGATGCCGCCCGCCCGTACCTCGTCCATGACTTTGGCAACCACACCGGCCTTGGAGTTCCGGTCGGCAATGATGACGACGGTGTCGTCCGGTCGCTCGATATGCAAGCGCTCGATCAGCGTGCGCAATTCGCGCAATTCGACCTGCTCGCGATCCATCCAGATGTCACCATTTTCCCTGATCGCAATCAGCAAGTTACCGGACTCGCGATGTTCCGCGGTGGTGGCATTGGGCTTGAATACGGTAACCCCGGCTTCCTTGATAAACGACGTCGTAATAATGAAAAAAATCAGCAGGTTAATAGTGAAATCAAGCATCGGCGCGAGATCGATGCCGTGATCTTCGTTTTCCTCGCCGTGGTGCCGTGCCTGCATAACTCAGCCCCTGCTCCGTCGTGTCAGGAGCTTATCGAGTGGTAGTAAAGGTAATGTCATAGATGCCGCCCAGGTGAACCTGATCCACCACCTCCACGAGCACGCCGGTCGGCGCCTCTTCCTGTGAAATGATGAGCACGCCGGAATCCGGGCTGACGGCGCTCAGGCGCTCGACGTTGGCGCGCACCGCGCGCGCGTCCACCACCCGGTTGTCGACCCAGATCTCCCCGTTGTTCAGAATCTGGATCTGGATACTCTCCAGTTCGTTTTCCGGCTGCTGTTCGAAGGCCGTCGGCCGGTTGACGATAAGTCCCGATTCCTTGACGAATACCGCCGTAATAATGAAGAAAATCAAAAGATTAATGACGAAGTCCAGCATCGGCGCAAGGTCGATGCCATGGGAGGCCTCGCCGCCGTAGGATTCCGAAAGGCGTCGTTTACGCATCGCTAGATCGTGAACTCATCCGCCAGCAGTTCGGTTTCGCGAACCGCCCGCGAGCGGAAATAATGCACGGGGTACAGACCGGTTATGCTGACGGCGAGGCCGGTCATCGTACAGATCATCGCCGCCGACACGCCGCTCGCCATACTGCGCGCATCGGCACTGCCGCGCAGGGCCATGGAATCGAATACCTCGAGCATTCCGCTGACGGTGCCGATCAATCCCAGCAGCGGCGACATCGGCACCAGCACCTGCAAGACCGGAAAGCCCGCGGTCATCGAAACGTTGAGCCGCGAGATCATCGCCTGGCGGATCTGCCGTGCGCACCACGATGTGTGATCACTGCGTGCGTGCCACTGCTCCTTCATGTCCGCTGCCTCCTTGGGCAGGACGCGCGAGAAGTACCAGTAACGTTCGACGATCAGCCCCCACATCAACACGCCTGCCGCGAAAATCCACGCGACGAACGGCCCGCCATCGCGGGAGAGTTCCACGATACCTCGGACAAAGGGTATTTCTTCAAGCACGGCGCTGTTTCTCGATGCTCTCGGCGAGCATGCCGGCACTTTGCTCGTCGAGTATCTGCACGACGGTTCGCGACAACGAGGTCAGCAACGCGTTCGCGAACAACAACGGGATCGCGATGCCGAGACCAAGCACGGTCGCGATCATCGCCTGGCCGATGCCGGTGGCCATCAGCTTCGGGTCGCTGGACCCGGACTCGGTAATGCTCTGGAAGGTAATAATCATGCCGACCACGGTGCCGATCAGGCCAAGCAACGGACCTGCAGCGACGCCGAGGCGCAGAAACGCCTGAAAGCGTTCCAGTCTTGGCACTTCGCGCAAGGCGGCCTCCGAGATCCTGAGTTCCGCCACGTCGGCGTCTTCCTCTATGCGGTTCGGATCGCCTTTGAACGCCAGCAGAACGCGGCCGAGTGGATTGTCTTTCGTCGGATGGTCCAGGTTGTCGAGCTGCCTGGAGACCCCGCGCCGCACAATGAGAAGGTGAAAAAGCTGGTAGAAAAACGCAATGGCGCCCGCGAGTCCGACGATGATGATGATATAGCCGATCTCTTCACCCAGCTCGATGCGCTCCATCCAGCTCGGCCGTTCGACGTACAGCGCGATGAGCACGCCGCGGGTGTGATCGACCACGGCCGTGGCATATCCCTCGGTCGCCTCTGCAAAATCCGCGGCGATTCCCAGGAACTCGTCCGGCAGTTGCCGCGGCAGCACAGTCAGCGTGTTCAACTCCGGCAGATAGGCGAGAAATTTGTTGTCCGACGTGGCGGTGAACGGTCCGATCCGTATCACCTCGGCGGGCACGGCTTCGCCGGTAGGCTGCACGACGTCTGCCTGGTAACGCAGAACGTCTCCCTGCGCCGTCATTTCGCGATGAATCTCGAACCACAGGCGTTCCAGCTCTTCTGCGGTCGGCGTCGCCCGGGCTGCGGCGAATTCGCGCAGAAACGCGACCCGAGTCAACTCGTTGTCCGGCGCTGGAAACTGGGTCGAGATCAGTGACTGGCTCATGATACCGGCCGAGTCGTTCGCAACCTGCCGGGCGAGCCCGAAGACTTCAGAGAGACCCAGCGTCGACGCCTTCTGGACCAGCTCCCGGTTCAATTCGTTGAGGCGCAGCTCGTTGGCCGAATGGGTATCGGACAGCCGGGTCGATGCGGTTTCAAGCTGGTCGCGCCGGGCCTGGGCCTGTCGCGTCATCGTCGCCTTGCCACTCTCGTTTGCGGCGTTGTACTCGGCCACACGTCGTTCGAAGAGTTCGCTTTCGCCCTGTCGCACGCGCTGCACGCTGTTCAGCAGTTCGTCGAGCGAATTCGCTGACTCCGCCTCCTGTGCAACGGCGGACAGCGGCAGCACCGAAGCCAGCGCCACGGCAATGACGACGGCACCGAATGATTTGCGCACGACCTTGCTCACGACTGAACCTCCTGCGGTGCCGGCACCGGTACGGTCAAGAGTTCCGGCGCGCCGTCCTGATTCGCGACTCTGATGGCCTGTTCAATGGCCTCGGCGTAGCTGTTGTCGACGACCCACTGCTTTTGGCCGGCATCCCAGTAACCCGTCTCGGAACCGTCCAGGGTCCGGTACATCAGCGAAATCCGGCCGAGTCTCACGAATTCGACCGTGCGCCTGTTGTCGCCCGCATTCAACACGCCCTCGTACGCTTCGAGCGTTCGTCCGTATTCGAGTTCTATCTGATAAGCCTCTAGAATGAGACGATATTTTTCCGAGATTGTGACGTCGGAGCGGGCCATGATGTTCTTGAGGTTGTTCACGCGAGCGGTGCGTTCCTCGATCAGGAACGGTACGTCGAGCGTCACGAACTGATCCAGCGCCCGGACCATTTTATCCATCAACGGCTGCACTTCCCGGTTGGTCGTCTCGATGTCGACCAGCTGCTGCTGGATCGATGCGATTTCTTCGGACTGCGACTGCACCTGGGCGCTCAACTGTTCGTTGTATTTCTCGAAACTTTCCGCTTCGGTCATTGCCTGCGCGTATTGGGCAGCAGCATCCAGCGTGCGGTCTCTGATCGCATCGATCTCCTGCTGTGCCTGAGCTGCGGCCCGATCCACCTCGGCCTGCGCCTGCAGTGTCTGGTTGAGCTGTGCTCCGGCAGGCGCTGCCGCGAGAGTCGCGATCGTTACCAGGGCCGCAATGATGGCGGGCCGCCGGGAGCCCGGCTCGCGAAGCGACGCCTGTAGCGCGCTCGCAATATTCGTGTCGGAACGGAACAGCCTCATGGCAACTTTTGCCTCCAAGTTATATTGATTTCCGCGCAGCCAGGTCGTTATGTTTGGCCGCTGCCGCTCAAGAACTAATGTACCCGCGACAAGTGTTGGAAACCCATTCGTTTTCCGCGGCCGGTGCACAGGAAAGCCTTTCCTTGTCATGCCCCCCCGCGACCTGTTTTTAGACCAGCGGGATCGTGGGTTCCCCACCGGCAGTTGAGTTATATAGCATACTTTTTCAATCTGACAAACGCTACCTGCAGGTGGCTGCCGCGGGAACCCGGTGACCGCAAGGACGGATTGAAACAGGCATGCGGCCATAGTCTTGCAGGCGCATTTGGAAATCAAGTTACCGCCGAAATGTTCCGCCCGGACAGTGCCGTCAAACGTCAAGCGTTTGATTGTATTTTGGAATTGGGCGCCTGCAGTCGGCTGAATTTACACCAGAAGCAAACGGCTGGCAGAAAGAATTGCGACTCGAAGACGGCATCCGGAAGGCACGGCAGTTGTTGCGGGCACTCACCAGAGCTTGAGGAAGGACGCAAGAAACCGTTCATCGCAACGTGCACGGGTTTATTTGGTCGCTTGATTACAGTAACCGGCGGTCGTCCTTATCGTCGCTTCATCGTCGCTTCGATCAATGTATGGGCGACTGCTTCGCGGCGGCTCGACCGCAGCCCGTCGAAGCGCTGCACGCGGGGGCCTCCTGAGCAAGGCTTCCTGGCCATACTTAATTATTTATCCGGTGTAGAGTTGCGGCTTCGGATCTGCGGGTCCCGATGAACGTTTTTTCGTGAAGCAGGTGCTCAGGTCGTCAGGTAGACTGCTGCACCCATGAGCCCGAAGACCGCGCTGCTCGCCGCACTCGTCGCTGTCACAGCCGGCTACATCGCGTTATGGTTCGTGTCGGCACGACGTCATCGCCGCGAGGCAAGGTCACTCCCCGGCCCGGTCGAACTCGGCATCGGTTTCGGCACCAACTTCTTTGATGCGCTCGGCATCGGCTCTTTCGCAACGACGACGTCGCTGTACCGGCTCTGGAACCTCGTTCGTGACGAGAAGATCCCCGGCACGCTGAACGTCGGCCACGCTCTGCCTACCGTCGCGCAGGCGTTCATATTCATTGCCATCGTGACCGTTGATTTCCAGACCCTTGTGCTGATGATCGCAGCGGCCGTTGCCGGATCGTGGCTCGGGGCGGGCATCGTGTCCGGCCTGCCACGGCGGAAGATCCAGATCGGCATGGGTACCGCGCTGCTCATTGCAGCCGTCCTGATGGGCATCACCGCCATCCAGGCTTTCATCCCGTCGCTGCAGATCCTGCCGCCGGGCGGCACTGCACTTGGCCTGGAAGGCGGTAGGCTTCTTTTCGGCTGCGGCTTCAATTTCGTACTCGGTGCACTGATGACGCTTGGCATCGGCCTCTACGCTCCGTGCCTGATCCTGATCAGCCTGCTCGGCATGAACCCGCTGACGGCATTCCCGATCATGATGGGCTCCTGCGCTTTCCTGATGCCCACCGCCAGCATACAGTTCATCCGCAGGCAGAAGTACGACCTGCGAGCTGCAATCGGCCTTGCCATCGGCGGGATTCCGGCGGTCCTGATCGCGGCCTTCATCGTCCGTTCGCTGCCCCTCGGCTACCTGCGATGGCTGGTTGTGATCGTGGTTGTCTATGCGGCGATTGCGCTCCTGCGGTCGGCGGCCAGTGAATCGTCGGCAGCCCGGAAGGCAGCGGACGCCTGATACCTCGAGCGAGCCGCCGTGAAGGGTTCCAGTCTGGACATCGCTCTTCTACGGCTGCGGAACCAGTGTCTTGCCGGCACTCCCTTTGAAAGTCCGGCCGATGTGGTGCACTGGCTGGGCGCCGTGCAGGCTCAGGATTATCTCGGTGCGCTTTGGGCGATCGGACTGCGCTTGCCGCACGCGACCGAGGCAGACGTCGAACAGGCGATTCGCGCCAAAGCGATTGTCCGCACCTGGCCGCAGCGCGGTACTTTGCACTTTGTGGCGTCCAGGGACGTTCGATGGATGCTCTCCCTGCTGACTCCACGAATGATTGCCGGAAGCAGCGGTCGTTACCGCCAACTGGAATTGAGTGAGGTCGATTTTTCGCGCGCCAGGGATCTTTTCGTCCAGGCGTTGCAGGGCGGCAACCAGCTCACTCGCCCTGAGATGTACCGGGTACTGGAGCTGGGCAAAATTGCGACCACCGGGCAACGCGGCATCCATATTCTGGGCCACCTCGCCCAGTCAGGGCTGATCTGTTTCGGTCCTCGCCGGGGCAAGCAGCACACGTTTACACTCCTCGAGGAGTGGCTCCCGCCGGCCGGGTCAATGCCTCGCGATGAAGCATTGGCCGAACTCACCAGGCGGTACTTCGCGAGTCATGGCCCGGCTACGCTGCGCGATTTTGCGTGGTGGTCCGGGCTGACCGCGCAGGATGCCAGGGCGGGTATCGATTCTACGAGATCGCAACTCGTGCAGCATGTCATTGACGGAACGACGTATTGGTTTTCCGATGCGTCGTACAGTGGGAAAAAAACGAAAGCCGCCACTCATCTGTTACCCGCATTCGACGAATACACAGTGGGCTACAAAGATCGTAGCGCCATACTCGACCCGCAGTTTGCAAGTCGCCTGAATGCCGGCGGCGGCATGCTGCGTCCGGTGTCGGTCGTTGACGCCAGGGTGGTCGGGACATGGAAACGCTCGTTTAAAAAGAACGCGGTCGTGGTCACGGCAGCCCCCTTTATCCCGCACCCGGGCGCCACGCGCACGCTGTCCGCCGCCGCGAAGCGCTATGGCAATTTTCTTCAGATGCCTGTTTCACTGACAATGGAGGGTTGACCGCGCCGGCCTGGCCGAGACCGATCGATGAAAAGGTGAATGACCTGTAATCGGTAAATCGTACAAAAGCGAAATCATTGAACGACGAGCCGCAGCTTGCATGCAGAGGTCGACGTGCGTCGGCTACACTTGCAGCCGACAACACGGCACAGCGATCATGGAAGGAATGGAGTACAAACATGAAACGTAAAGCAACAGCAGTCTGGAATGGCGGCATCAAGGCCGGCAAAGGGAAACTCTCGACCGATAGCGGTGTCCTCGCGGACACGCCATACTCATTCAGCACTCGCTTCGAGGATGGCAAGGGCACCAATCCCGAGGAGCTGATCGCGGCCGCACATGCCGGCTGCTTCGCGATGGCGCTTTCGGGACAACTGGGCAACGCAGGTATGACCGCAGAGCGTATCGCCACAACGGCGAGTGTGACACTTGACAAGTCCGGCGATGGTTTTGCCATTACCAGGGTGCATCTCGACGTAACGGCGAAGATACCCGGCGCAAAACAGGATGCCTTCGAAAAGGCCGCAAAAAACGCCAAGGAGGGTTGCCCTGTTTCCAAAGTGCTGAACGCAACTGTAACAATGGACGCGAAACTCGAGACATGAGTGAGAGATGAGCGAGAGATGAGCAACACTTCACGATTCAGCGTAGGCGATGTCGTACATCATAAAATGTTCGACTATCGCGGCGTGGTCATCGATGTAGACCCTTTGTTCATGTTGACGGATGAGTGGTACGAATCCGTTGCGAAGTCCCGCCCGCCGAAAGATGAGCCGTGGTACCACGTGCTGGTCGATCGCACGACGCAGAATACCTATGTCGCGGAGCGCAACCTCGAACTGGACGACAGCGGCGAGCCCGTCATGCATCCACTGCTGGACTCTCGCTTCGATCGCTTCGAGGGCGGCCGATACATCAGTTCTGCGAAGTCGAACTGAGGCGCGGTACGACGCTGGTGGCTGCGGGGCGCGAACGTGGAAATGAGTGCGGGCAACGACTGGACTGCCCATATCGAGAAAATCGCCGGCGGCTTTCACTACCGGATTTCACAAGGCAATGCGGCCATGTCGTTTCGCGAGTTGTTCGGTAATCTCGAATCGAATGCCCGTTTCTCATCCTGGTATGCAGACTTGCTCGGGAAATCTCCCCTCGCGGCCTATTTCTGGGAACATCCCGCGTTAAGCGCGCAAACGTACGATCGCGCTGCCGAATTTGTGCTCATTGACGGTTCGCACCTTGTCGGATTGTCCCCGGATCCATCGGCGTTCCGCTCACAATTCGAAAGCGCGCGAACGGACGTGGCGATCTTTACGAATCTTGGCGGTGACGCAACGCTGCTGGCGCCGTGCCCCGTTGGGTCACTGGATTCCTATACGCATCTCGCGCGATTCGTACGCTTCGCGCCGGCGCAGCAACGTGAGAAACTCTGGCACCATACCGGTCGCCTTGTGCGCGAGCACGTGAGGCAAACGCCGTTCTGGCTCAGCACCTCGGGTCTGGGCGTATCCTGGCTGCACGTGCGGCTTGATCAGTATCCTAAATACTATCAATATCTTACGTACAAGCAGTCGGCCTGGTCGGGTTAGACTTTGTGGCGCGGGGTGCTACAGTGCCGCAAGCCGTCGTGCAGACCGGAGCACCCCTTGAAACATCCCGGCAATAGAGGCTTCGAGCCAACATGAGGTCGACGTTCTTCTCATTGCTGGCGTTGGCAGTATTCGTCTATCTGTGCTTCTGCGTTTATCTGTACTTGTTCCAACGGTCGTTCATTTACTTTCCAACGCCCGCAACAGCTGGCGCGCCTGCCGAAGAATTGTGGTTCGACACCGGTAACGCCCGGCTTCGAATCTGGCGCCTGCATGCGGAGCGGCCGGATGCAATTGTCTATTTCGGCGGCAACGCGGAGGATGTGGCATTGAATATTCCGCAGTTCTCGGATTATTTTTCGGCACGGGCCGTCTACCTGGTGAACTATCGCGGCTACGGCGGCAGTAGTGGCGTGCCGACCGAGGCCGGATTGTACCGCGACGCGGAAGCGGTCTTTGACTTCGTGAAAGTCAGTCACCGCAGGATTTCGCTCATTGGCCGGAGCCTTGGTTGTTCTGTCGCCACTCATCTCGCGGCGATGAGGAGTATCGACAGGCTCGTACTGATCACGCCGTTTGACAGCCTTGCGAGCCTTGCACGTGAATTCTATCCGATATTTCCGACGTCGCTCCTGTTGAAAGACAAGCATGACTCCAGTAGTCGCGCAGACCGCATCAAAGTTCCGGTTCTTATGCTCGTTGCGGAGCACGACGAGATAATTCCATACGCGAATTCGGAGAGACTCTCGGCGGCGATCGATCCGGCGCTGGTCGCGGTGAAGGTCATCGATGACACAGCGCATAATTCCATCGGAGCGTCGCCGGAGTACGGGCGCGCACTACGGGCATTCATGGCGCAGGGAGCGGGCAGGTCGGCGCGGCCATGATCGACGGCATTTTTGCCGACGCCGTGATGCTGTTGCATCTTGCCTTCGTCTTGTTTGTCGTCTTCGGCGGCCTGCTCGTCGTACGATACAGCCGGCTGGCATTTCTGCATGTGCCTGCGTTTGTCTGGGGCGCGTACATCGAAATCAGCGGCGGATCCTGTCCTCTCACCGGTGTGGAGAATCGCTTGCGGCACAACGCCGGCGACGCCGGCTACGAATCGGGTTTCATCGAGCACTACATTTATCCGGTTCTGTATCCGCCGGGGCTGACGCGGACAGCGCAGTTCTGGCTGGCCGCGATGGTGCTCGGGCTGAATGGTGCGATCTATGGGTGGATACTGTTCCATCGCAAAAGGAAGCCATGAAACGACTGATGGACAACAAAGGAACCCGCACCGGGATTTTCTTTGGCGCAACCTCCGGTGTGATAACGACCATGGGTTTGATTACCGGCCTGTATGCCGGCACCGACTCCCTTGTTGCGGTGCTCGGCGGCATCCTGGTGGTAGCGGTTTCCGACGCAATGTCTGATGCGCTGGGCATCCACCTTGCGCAGGAGGCAGACCCGGATTCGAGCGGCGCGCACATCTGGGCGGCAACGATCTCCACGTTCCTGACCAAGTTGTCCGTCGCGCTGACGTTTGCGCTGCCACTGACGTTCCTGCCGCTCGGGCTCGCCGTACTCGTGTCCATCGGCTGGGGGCTGATTGTCATTGTCTTGCTGAGCTATTATCTCGCCCGTACCCAGAAAACCGCGGTATTGCCGGTAGTTGGGGAACACCTCGCCATCGCAATTGTCGTCGTCATACTCGCGCATTTCATTGGTGCGTGGGTGCAGAACGCCTTCGCCTGACAATGATTTTTCTTACAGAGTTTTCATTCAGAACAAGGACGAAACAGGATGGCGGAGATCGCATGGCAGGATTTCGAGAAAGTCGACTTGAGGGCAGGCACGATTCTCGAAGCCAGGATATTTCCGGAGGCAAGGAAACCTGCTTACATACTGACCATCGACTTCGGAGCGAAGATCGGTATTCGTAGGTCATCCGCACAGATCACGGACCTTTATTCGCCGGAAGAACTGGTCGGCAAGCAGGTCATCGGTGTCGTGAACTTTCCGCGAAAACAGATCGGCCCTTTCATGTCGGAGTGCCTCGTGACCGGCCTTGTCCAGGACGACGGACGCGTGATACTGGCGGTGCCGGACAAATTTGCGGAGAATGGCTCGCCTCTGGGATAGTACTCCACCTTGGTGGAGTACTGGAAGGCGAGCATGTCCGGGCACACTGCGACGGTCGTTTGGCAGCGCGGCGATCAGCCGTTCACCGACAATGCTTACAGTCGCGGACACGAATGGAAATTCGACGGAGGTGCAAAGGTGGCAGCTTCCGCGTCGCCGGACATCGTTCCCCTGCCGATGTCGGTTGCGGAAAACGTCGATCCCGAGGAAGCATTCGTTGCCTCGCTCGCGAGCTGCCACATGCTCTTTTTTCTGTCGATCGCGGCTAAGCGCGGATACGTCATCGACAGCTATACGGACGCAGCCATTGGTTACACCGGCAAAAACGACGATGGGAAGCTGGCCGTCACGAAAGTCATCCTGGAACCCAAGGTCAGTTTCGTCGGCGAAAACATACCGACCCTCGAACAAATGCAGGCGATGCACGAGAAGTCGCACGACCTTTGCTTTATCGCGAACTCGGTCAGGTCGGAGGTTATCGTGCGCACGAGCGTCTGACAGCCTGGATTGGTGCACGGCGGCGCTTCCGTTCCACGGCTCTGATGGAAGCAGCCCGCAATTGGGCCGGACAAGTAGCGGGAGCGAATGGGTATGCACGAAGAGATAAAACACCCCTGTGTCCGGCACAAGCTTGCGTTGCTGCGCGACAAGGATACCGGTCACCAGGAATTTCGTGACCTTGCCAAGGAAATCACGATGTTCGTCGGCTACGAAGCTCTGAAGGGCGTAAACGTCCGGCAGGTTTCCGTCCAGACGCCGCTCGCCGAGGCAAAGTGCCACAAGATCGCGGAAGATCTCGTAGTGGTCCCGATCCTGCGCGCCGGCATCGGGATGCTCGATGGCATCCTCGGGCTCGTGCCGACCGCCCGGGTCGGCTTCATCGGCATGTACCGCGACAAGACAACGAAGAAACCGGTCGCTTACTATCAGAGACTGCCGTCGGAATCGAAAAACGCGCTGTATATTGTAATCGACCCGATGATTGCGACGGGAGGGTCGACCGCCGCGGCGATCGACCTCATCAAGCAAAACGGCGCAACTCACATTGTCGTGGTCTGCATCGTGACCTGCCCGGAAGGCCTGCGGAAGGTCGAAGAAGCGCATCCGGACGTCAAGATCTATACCGCCAGCATCGACGATCACCTCGACGAACGAAAATACATCGTGCCGGGCCTGGGTGACGCAGGGGATCGGCTGTTCGGGACAAGCTAGAGAAGCTCTGCACAAGGCCGGATTCAAGCAGCAGTAGGAGCCCGCCATTGCGGGCGACCACCAGAAGGGGACAGTGACCTTTTCCTTGATACGTCAAGGGGGACAGTGACCTTATTCGGAGGAAAAGGTCACTGTCCCCTTCTGGTGGTCGCCCGCAATGGCGGGCTCCTACGGCGCCACTTCTGACCAATGGATCTTTGGCAGCCCCTGCGATTGGGCAGCCGAATCAGGACTTGATATCATCGCCAGACCTCGGCAGGTAGCTGTGATCGACAACGAATCGACGGGCCAGATGAATGCGCAACACGATTTGTAAGACTGTAGTCTTGCCTGCTACCGCCGACGAGCTCTATGCGATGTACATGGATTCCGAGGTGCATGGCGAGATTACCGGCGCTCCGGCCAAAATCAGCGAAGAAGCCGGTTCTCACTTTGAGGCCTTCGGCGGGCTGCTGACCGGCACGACGATACAGGTCATCAAGCATCGCCTGATCGTGCAGTCGTGGCGATCGGTCAACTTCAAAAAGACGGATCCCGACTCCACCCTGATTATTTCGTTCACCCCGGAGGACGACGACGGGCGCATCGATCTGGTGCATCTGCACGTCCCGGCCAGCGACTTTCAGGGCATTTCCGGCGGTTGGGACTCGCGCTATTTCGCTCCGTGGCTCACCTACCTGCAGTCACGGTAGGGTGGCGAGGGGAGGGAAAATAGACGTATATTTCAATACCTTTCGCTGTGCCGGGCGCGCGGCCATGGCCGGCACCCCAGCGGGCCGCCATATTTTATTTGCACAATCCGGGGACACGAGTACCATACCGCCCTCGCAATGCGACGGGGCGGGCGCAAAGGCTTCTGCCGGAGACCCGACCGTTGCGGCGATGTGACCGGCCATTCCGGCCGGTTTTATTAACGCCAGTAGTATGGCTTTGAAAGTAAAGTAAGAGAAAGTTATGTCAGAAGATGTAGAAGGCACCGTTAAGTGGTTCAATGATGAAAAAGGATTCGGTTTCATTGAGCGTGAAGGCGGTAAAGACGTTTTTGTTCACCATAGCGCTATCAATGGCAGCGGTCGCAAGACCTTGCATGAAGGCCAAAAGGTAACGATGAAGGTCACGCAGGGACAGAAAGGACCGCAAGCGGAGAATGTCACCCCGCTTTGATTGGTGCTGATTCGGAATTTTAAGTTCGTGCGGACAGTCTTCTAATCCGACGGTCCGCCGAATCCGAAGTGCGTACAGGCCCGACGTGAGGCAAAATGCCTCCTTCGGGCTTTTTTATTTGCGCGAATCGTAACCCATGCACAAGAGCAGACTTGCGGGCTTCATCATCGACTGCAATACCGACGATCTGGATGCTGCCGCGGAATTCTGGAGCAAGGCACTCGGCGTCCCCTCCAAACCGAAAGGCGGTCCGTCGAATGGCCGTTACGTTTCTCTGGACATGCCGCTGGGCGAACCGCATGTCGAAGTACAGAGGGTAGAGCATCCGTCTCGCGTTCATCTCGATATCGAGTCCGACGATATCCAGGCAGAAGTACAACGCCTGGTGGCGCTTGGCGCAAAGGAAATTGCGCGCGTCGAAGACTGGTGCGTCATGGAAGCGCCAACCGGCCAACGCTTCTGCATCGTTCCCGCCGAGAGCGCCGATTTCGAAAACAAGGCCTACGAATGGCCCTGAAGTAATCCCTGGCCGTCGTCGGCGCACGGCAGTGGATGATGGTCCTGATCGGCTGGAGCTGCCGCCGCTCAGGCTCTGGCGCCTTTAGCCTGCGGTGTGCGCACTTATACGCTCTGTCGGGCGGTAGCTCAGGGACGGCGGCGAAGCTCAAGTTGCTTGTCTTCCAGCTCGGTCCAGCGTTCGATCGCCCGATCGAGAAATGACTGTTTCCCGGTCAGCTGCTGCAAAACGGCCTGAATATCGCCGTGCGGGCGATTGTAGAAGTCGGGCGCGGATACCGCTTGTTCCAGATCGCTTATTTCACGTTCAAGTTCCCCGATCTGTTGCGGGAGGCGGTCGAGTTCGCGTTGTTCGCGATAGCTCAGTTTCGTCGGCTGATGCAAGGGAGCTTGCGTCTGGCTTTTATAAATTGATTTCACATAGACATCCGGTTTGTCCACTTCGGCGAGCGCCTTCCCTTGCCGCAGCCAGTCGCTGTACCCGCCGACGTATTCCCGAATGTGTCCGTTATCCTCGAATACGAGGGTACTGGTGACGACATTGTCGAGAAACTGCCGGTCGTGGGACACGACGATCATTGTGCCGCTGAAACTGGTCAGCCGATCTTCAAGAACCTCGAGTGTCTCCATGTCGAGGTCGTTGGTCGGTTCGTCCAGCACCAGGAGGTTCGCCGCTTTCGTAAACAGTTTCGCCAGGATGACGCGATTGCGCTCGCCGCCCGACAAAGCCTTGACCGGCATCATCGCCCGCTTCGGCGTGAACAGGAATCCTTTCAGATAACCGATGATATGCCGCTCGCCGCCGCCGACGTCGATGTGGGTCCGGCCCCCTGCAACATTGTCGGCAACCGATTTCTGAGGGTCCAGAGACTCGCGGAGCTGGTCGAAATAACCAATCTCCAGGTTTGTTCCGTGCTTGACCGTGCCGGATTGCGGCTCGATCTCGCCCAGCAACAGTCTCAACAGCGTCGTCTTGCCGACGCCGTTGTTGCCGAGAATGCCGATGCGATCTCCGCGCATGATCCTGATCGAGAAGTTTTCGATCAACGGCGCATTCTCGACCGCGTGGTTGAAACGGTAACTGACGTTCTTCGCGCGGATTACCTTTCGCCCCGTTCGATCGGCCTCGTCGATCTGTATGCGGGCGGTATTCTCGCGGCTTACCCGCCGCGCACGTTCCTCGCGCATTTTCTGCAAGGCCCTTGCCCGGCCTTCGTTTCGCGTCCGGCGTGCCTTGATACCCTGTCGTATCCAGATTTCTTCCTGTTGCAGTTTCCTGTCGAAGCGTGCGTCTTCCCGGGCCTCGTCTTCCAGCGCTTTTTCCTTGCGCTGAACAAAATTCGCGAAGTCGCCCGGCCAGCTCGTCAGCCGGCCGCGGTCGATCTCGACGATACGGGTTGCCAGTCGCTGTAAAAAGGCGCGATCGTGGGTGATGAAAAGTACCGCGCCCTGGTAGCCATACACCACGGTTTCCAGCCATTTGATGGTCACGAGGTCGAGATGATTGGTGGGCTCGTCCAGCAGCAGCAGGTCCGGTTTCTGCACCAGCGCCGTCGCGAGGGCGACACGCCGGCGCCAGCCGCCTGATAAGTCGTTCATCCTCTTGTCCGCGGGAAGACTCAGGTCGGTGAGGATGGTGTCCACCCGCAGGTCGATATTCCAGCCACCGTGCGCGTCGATCAGCTGGTGCAGTGCTTCGAGATCATGCAATCCTTCAGCGTCCAGCGCTTTTTTCGAGCGGGCCTCGTAGTCATCGAGAAGTGCCTTGATGCCGGACAGGCCGGACGACACCGCCTCGCGCACGGTCCGATTCATCGTGTCCGGAAGCGACTGTGCGAGTTGACTGACGATCACGCCGCTTTGCCGCACAATTTCACCATGATCCGGCTGCACCTCGCCCGTAATGAGCTTGAGAGTCGTCGACTTGCCCGCGCCGTTGCGGCCGATGAGGCATACGCGCTCGCCCGATTCGATGGCGAATTGCGCCTGTGACAGGATTTTCTGGTCGCCGAAGTCGAGCGACACATGGTCGAAACGGATGAGGGTCATAGTCGAATGGTGGCTGGCCGCGCCGCTAACCGGAGCCGGAAGCATACACGCGCTCGTAGGGAGCGGCGCGGACGGCGGATCGGATTTATTGCAGATTTACGCGGGCGCACGTAATGTACTGAAACGTAAAGACGCAAGGACTGGCCCGACGGGGGCACGGATCGTGGACGAGAATCGATTGGTCGACATCGAGGTGAAGCTTGCCCACCACGAACATGCGCTTGACGAGGTTAATCAGGTGCTGACCGACCAGCAGGCGCAATTGACCCACCTCGAGCAGGTCTGCCAGTCGCTGGTTGAGAGACTGCGCGCAATTTCCGAGTCGTCGACAGCGGAACGTCGCGATGAAGAAAAGCCGCCACACTATTGAGCATCGCCGGCTGCCGGCACACACGACATCAAGAAGAATCCCGTGACTGTCGAAACGAATCCTCCGGTAGCGGAAACCTCGCGCTTCATGCGGCTTGCGTGGATCGTGATATTTGCCGCCATTTTCATCTGGTCCGCGATGGGTCCCAAGGACTATCCGACCTGGTTTCTCGAAGTAACGCCCGCCGTTATCGGCGCCGGCATCCTCTGGTTCACCCGCCACCGTTTTCCGCTCACACGATTGACCTACGGGCTTATTCTGTTCCACTGCATAATTCTCATCGTCGGAGGTCATTACACCTACGCGGAAGTGCCGTTGTTCGACTGGATCCGCGATACCCTCGGTCACGAACGCAACAACTATGACAAGGTCGGTCATTTCGTGCAGGGGTTTGTCCCGGCCATTATCGCGCGCGAAATTACAATCAGGAATGCCGTTTTCTCGACGGCCGCATGGCGCAATTTTTTCATTGTCAGCATGTGTCTTGGTATCAGCGCGTCCTATGAACTGATCGAATGGGCGGCCGCACTGCTGTCGTCCGAGGCCTCGGAATCCTTTCTCGGCACGCAAGGCTACGTCTGGGACACGCAGTCCGACATGGCCTGGGCAATGCTCGGCGCGATACTGGCGCTGCTCCTGCTCGGTCGGCTGCACGACCGCCAGTTGCGGGACCTGGCCGGGCATTGCGGCGCACAGTACGTAAATTGAGACGGTTTCCAGGGTCGTTGCCGGACGAATTCGTGCCTGAGACTTACATCATCGTCCCCGCGACCAGGCAACACCTGGGGGAAATACCGAAGCTGGAGCAAGCCGCCGCGAGCGTTTTTCCGGAAGCGGATTTGCCGGTGGAGCTCAGGTATCTCGTTACCGACAGCGACACCCTCACGGAAGCGCAAAAAGACGGTCGCATCTGGATGGCGCTCGACCGGTCGCAACGTGCAGTCGGTTTTGCATTGGCGGAGATACTGGACGGCGAGGCCTACCTCGACGAAGTCGACGTCCATCCGCGGCACGCGCGGCGCGGCATCGGTACGCGCCTGGTCAATACGGTCATTGCGTGGGCCGAGAGCCGGGAGCATTCCAGCCTGTCTCTCATTACCTTCCGGCATTTGCCCTGGAACGCGCGCTTCTACGAGAAATTCGGATTTATACCGCTCGAGGAACACGAACTGGGACCGGCGATGTCCCGAATCCTCGAGGAAGAAGCCGAGGCGGGGATCAGGGTTGCCAATCGCGTCGGAATGCGGCGCAGCCTCGCCCGATAACAAGTTAGCAAGACCCGCCAACGACTCGACTGCCGCAAGCTGACACGATCGACGAATGACAAAAAAGCGCTGCGCGTTTCTCACCATGGACAACACCGAAGGCTGGTCCATCGATGCCGACCTCGCGATCGCGCCGATGCAGGCGCGGGACTGGCAAATCGACTGGGTGCCGTGGCGTTCCACTGACGTCGACTGGGACTCCTTCGACGCGGTCTACATCGGCGCGCCCTGGGATTATCCGCAAGACGTGGAGCGCTTTATACGCGTGCTGGAGCGCATCGATCGGTCTACGGCGGTGCTGGTCAACGACCTCGAGCTGGTTCGCTGGGGCATCCCGAAGATTTATCTGCGGGATCTGGAAGCTCGCGGCGCCGTCATCGTGCCAAGCCTGTGGTGCGAGGATTTGTGCGCCGGGGAGCTTCCGTCTTTCTTTGATGTGTTCTCCACCGACCGCCTGGTTATCAAACCTGTTGTAAGCACGAATGCAACGGACACCTTCCTGCTGGACCGGAAGAGCGCGCTGGATAAAGCCTCGGATACGGAACGGATGCTGCTCGAAGTTTTTTCCGGGCGCGCGTTCGTCGTGCAGCCGTTCATCGAGAACATCCAGGAGGAGGGCGAATATTCGTTGTTCTACCTCGGAGGCAAGTACAGTCACGCAATTCAGAAGGTGCCCAAAGCGCGCGATTTTCGCGTCCAGGAGGAACATGGAGCAAGCATCGTTGCCGTGGAGCCGGAGTCATCCCTGATCGATTGCGCCGACAGGATTCTGGGCCTCGTCGAGCCGCGGCCGGTATATGCCCGCTGCGATCTTGTTCGCGGTCGAGATGGCCGATTTCTGTTGATGGAACTCGAGTTGATCGAGCCGTCGATGTACTTGCGCATGCACGCGGACGCGCCGGAACGCTTCGCCGTTGAATTTGACCGTTACGTTTCGGCCGTGAAAGGGTGAAGTGGCAGGGAGCCTCGTACCCGCTCGGGCGGACGTTGCCTTTGACGACGCAGGAATGCCGTCCGGGGGTATTCCAGTCGCTCAAACACCGCTTCGCGAACTCGCTTTGTGGA
>JBBDXW010000001.1:51779-221335 GCA_040902105.1 Woeseia sp. | reverse complement strand
TTTAAACCCTGTTGTAGCCCGCGAGAGCGGGCGAATCCCGCAGTAATCGAAACGCTGTCGGAGCCCGCGAGCGAGGACGATTTCCCGCAGGAAGCGATAGCCGCGTGGTTGCCAGGAAATCAGCTCGCCGGTTCCGGCGGCGCGAGGCTGGTCTTCTCGCCGTCCATCCTTGCCACGATCACGGCGCAGCAGGCGTCACCGAAGATGTTGACGCTGGTGCGCACCATGTCGAGGACGCGGTCAAACACCATCAGAACGCCGATGGCTTCGACCGGCAGACCGATCGCCGTCAAAATGATCGCAATGGCGACGAGCGACGCCGCCGGCACCCCTGCCACACCTATCGACGTGAGCAAAGCGATCACGACGATCGTAAACTGCACCCCGAGCGTGAGATCGAGACCGTAAGCCTGGGCGAGGAACATTGCCGCGGCGCATTCGTACAGCGCAGTACCATTCATATTGACTGTCGCACCGAGCGGCAGCACGAAGCTCGAAATCTTGTTCGAGACGCCGGCGTTATTCTCGACGCATTCCATCGTGACTGGCAAGGTCGCGGACGACGATGCAGTCGAGAACGCAGTCAGCATCGCGGGCGCCATTGCCGGGAATATTTTGTACGGACGCACACGGCCGAACACTCTGAGGAACAGCGGCAGCGTGACGACCGTGTGAATCACGAGCCCGACGAGTACGGTAATTGCGAAAATTGCAAGGGGACCGGCCGCGCCGAAACCGGTTTCCGCGACGACGGCGGCGACCAGTCCGAATACGCCGATTGGCGCAAACAGCATAATCCATTCGGTCATGCGCATCATGACGTGGAATACGCCGTCCCAGAACTTGTACATCGGCTCCGCCAGATCGTGACTGAGTCGGGTCATGAAATAACCGAACAACAACGCGAAAAAGATGATGCCGAGCATCTCGCCTTCGGCGGCGGCCCGCACGACGTTTTCCGGAATCATGCGCAGAAAGAGATCCGCGACATCGCCCGCACCCTTGCCTTCGACACGAGCGGCAATGTCCTCCGTGGGTACGTCGAGCGCAAGCAGATCGCCGGCTGGTTCGCCATCGACGTAACCCGGACCCACGACGTTGACCAGGAGCAGGGCAAGGAGGATCGCCGAGACCGTGGTGGTGATGTAAAACAGAATGGTTCGGCCGCCCAGCGCGCCGAGATTACCGCTCGATCCGATGCCGGCCATGCCGACGATGATCGAGGACAGGATCAGCGGCACGATGATCATCTTCAGTGCGTTGAGGAACAGGGCGCCGAGGTATTGAAACGCGCCGAGGAAGCTCACGCCGAGTATGCCGGGAGATGAGGGGTCGCCCTGGCCGACGCGGTTCACGGCATAACCGGCAGCAATGGCAAGCAAAATCGCAATCAGGATTTGCCAGTGCAGTGCGAGTTTTTTCATTTTTTGCCCCCGTGCAGCGGTCAGTACCCGGTCATAGAAAGCCTGTTGGAGCCCGCGAAAGCGGGCGATTCTATGCGGCCATTTTCGACTCGGCTAAAACTCCGGAGCAGCCAGTGCATTATCAGTTATTACAATGTCGGCGCGGCGTTCGAGTTCGAGCACGAGTGCCGTGTAATCGGCTGCGCCGGATTCCGACGTGAGCCGCAGTTTACCGGCATCGCGCTCCTCGAGGGGAATCGACTCCGGACGCCCGGGTATTACCGCCGCAATGCTGAATACCGCGTAGTCGCCATCCTGCGAGACGGTATTGCCGATGGCGGCGCTTCCTTCGGCAGGCTTTCTGGCGCGAAATATCGCTTCGAGAACGCGTGGGTCCGCATCGTCGTCCTGGCGTCCCAGAACGGTGAGCGGGGTCACCTCGGCCCCCGCTGCGGCCGCAGCCGCGGCAAAGTCCGCGCCGTCGCCGAGGGTCGCCTGCAGTTCGAGCGCGCGCCCGCGAACGGTTTCCCGCGCGCGTTCCATGCGCAGCGTCGCGACAATCTGCTCACGCACCTCATCCAGCGGCTGCCGTGCCGCTTCGTGGAATTCGCTGACCCTGAATACTGCGGAGCGATTCGCATCGAGTTCGACGATATCGCTGACTGCGCCATCCTGCAGCAGGCGTGGATCGAAGACCGCATCGATAGCCGCCTGGTTGGCGCCGAAGGGCTCGCCCCCGGCGCGAGTAAAGCCGCTTGCCGATTGCACCTCGAGCCCGGAGGCTTCCGCCATTTCCTCGAGGCCCTTTGCATCGAACAACGCATCGGACAGTGTTCGTTCGACGTTCTGGAACGCTTCCTCCGCTTCCATGCCGCGGAGTTCGGTTTCGAGTTCGGCGCGTACCTGGGCCAGCGGCAGCGGACCGCCGGCCTCGATATCGTCAAGCCGAATGACGTGAAAGCCGAACTCGCTTTCTACCGGCCCGATGATGTCGCCGTCGTTCATCGAAAAGATTGCGTTGCCGAGGGTGCCCGGCATTTGCGACTTCAGCACCATGCCGAGATCGCCGCCATTCTCCGCCGTTCCGCCGTCGGCCGAATACTGTCGGGCCAGGTCTTCGAACGGTTCACCGGCCTTGGCTCGCTCGGCGAGCGCAGTGGCCTGATCCTTTGCGGCTTGCTTGTCTTCGTCGAACGGAATCAGGATATGGCGCGCCTGGCGACGCTCGTCCTGCCGATATCGATCCCCCGCCTGGGCGTAGTATTCCTGGATGTCCGCGTCGCTGATCTCGACCTGCCGGCTCAACGCACTTCTGTCGATCTCGAGGTATTCGATATCGGCCGACTCCGGAGTCTGAAACTCCGCCGCATTGCCGTTGTAGTAGGCGGCGATCTCGTCGTCGCTTATCTCGACTTCGTTGGCAACAGTGTTGACGTCGAAGGTCGCAATGGCCGCGCGGCGCTGTTCGCCGTACAGGTTCAGATAACGGCGATACTCCGCCGGCGTCACGAAAGCGGTTGCTGCGAGGCCGCGCTGGAACTGTTGCAGCTGCAGCGAGCTTCGCTGACTTTCCTCGAATCTCGTCGGCGTCAACGCTCGCTCTCCGAGCCACGCGTAGTAGCGGTCTTTCGAAAAGCGCCCGTCGACCTGGAACTCCGGAACTCGCTGGATGAAATCCGTGACCATCTGGTTGCTGATTCGATAGCCTTCTTCGCTCACGTGCAAGCTGACCAGCGTTTCACGAATCAGATTTTTGAGCACGCCTTCTTTCAGGAGGGTACGAAGCTCGGCCGGCAGATCGCTGCCCAGTTCGGCGTAGCGCGAAAGTTCCGCCTGGTACTCATTCTCGAGTTGTGCCGTGGAAATTTCGATCCCTTCGACCTTTGCGGCAAATCCGCCACCGACAAAGTTGTAGTTGATGCCGAAAAATACGAACGGGACGGTCATCAGGGCAAGAAAGGCGATAGCGTATCCGCCGGTGATTCGGTCTCGAATTCTCTGCAGCATTGTAAAGGTCGCGCCAGATCGTTCGCCGGAGATTCGCTTGAGCGCCGCGTTACGCCCAGGCGAATGTGCCAGCGGTGAATAGGTCCGTGAAGCGGATATTGGCGAAGGATGATAGCGGAGCCGACCGGCAAGTCCAAGCCAGTAAAAAAAAGGCCCCGGAAGGGGCCCTTTTTTTACTGGCGGAGTGGACGGGACTCGAACCCGCGACCCCCGGCGTGACAGGCCGGTATTCTAACCAGCTGAACTACCACTCCGTAACCTGGTGGGTGCTGAGGGGATCGAACCCCCGACCCTCGCCTTGTAAGGGCGATGCTCTCCCAGCTGAGCTAAGCACCCGCTCGGGTAATTGGAGGCAGGAATCAGGGCGCGTTAGTTTACGGCATCCTTCAGGGCTTTGCCAGCCTTGAAACCCGGCACATTGCTCGCCTTAATTTGAATTGCTTCGCCGGTTCTCGGATTGCGTCCGGTGCGTGCAGCGCGCTTCTTGACCGAAAAAGTTCCGAAGCCTACCAACGAAACGGATCCGCCCCCTGCCAAAGTGCGGGTCACGCTATCAAGCACTGCGTCGACCGCACGGGTTGCTTCAGCACGCGACACATCGGCTGCATCTGCAACCGACTCAATAAGTTCTCCCTTGTTCATGCACTCACCCTCAAGCCAAGATTTATGTTGGAATTCACAATGCGGCTGTATCCGCACCCCATGCATATCCGACCGCACAATGTTCATCGGGACAGTTGAAACGGTCGAACGCGTGTTTACCTCAGAAATGCCGACGCGCCCGCTGAATTCGCCGACGTTGAGTCACTTAAAGACTGATATGACCGGGACAAAACACGCGTAGCTTATACCAAGCGCCCAAATGAGCGTCAACAACCGACTGTCGCCGCAGCTCGCGTAAATTAATGCGCTCTCACAACATCTACGGGCTTTTGTTCCTTCTTGGGGGAGGCCGACTCGGACTCTTTCTGCTCCGTTTCGGATTCCGGAATCGGCATATGCTGCAGCGCGATCTCCAGAACCTGATCGATCCACTTCACCGGAACTATAGCCAGCTTGTCCTTGATGTTCTTCGGTATTTCGGCCAGATCCTTTTCGTTTTCCTGGGGAATCAGAACCGTGCTGATGCCGCCGCGGTGCGCCGCCAGAAGCTTCTCTTTGAGGCCGCCGATCGGCAGTACTTCGCCGCGCAGGGTAATCTCGCCGGTCATCGCAACGTCGCTCTTGACCGGCACGTTCGTCAGTGCAGATACCAGCGCGGTGCACATGCCCACTCCCGCACTGGGGCCGTCCTTGGGTGTCGCACCTTCCGGCACGTGCACGTGCACATCGAACTTCTGATGAAAGTCTTCGTCGACGCCGAGTATCTTCGCGCGGCTTCGGACGACGGTCATCGCTGCCTGAATCGACTCCGTCATCACATCGCCAAGCTGCCCGGTATGGGTCAGTTTTCCCTTACCCGGCACCACAGCGGCTTCGATGGTCAGCAATTCGCCGCCCACTTCCGTCCATGCGAGTCCGGTTACCTGGCCGACCTGATCCCTTTCTTCTGCTTTGCCGTAGCGGAAGCGCCGCACGCCGAGATACTTTTCCATATTTCGCGGCGTGATGTTCAGTGCCGACGTGCGCGGCTTCAACAACAGGGACTTGACGACTTTCCTGCAGATCTTCGAGATTTCGCGCTCCAGGTTTCGCACGCCCGCCTCACGCGTGTAGTGCTGAATCATGTCGAGCACTGCCGTTCTCGTGATCGTCAGATCCTTTCCTTCGAGCCCGTTCTCTTTCAACTGCTTCGGCACCAGATACTTGAGCGCAATGTTGAGCTTCTCGTCTTCCGTGTAACCAGGAAGGCGAATGACTTCCATGCGATCGAGAAGCGGCGGCGGAATATTGAGGCTGTTCGCCGTGCAGACGAACATCACGTCCGACAGGTCGAAATCGACTTCGAGATAATGATCGTTGAACGTGGAGTTCTGTTCGGGATCGAGAACCTCGAGCAAAGCGGATGAGGGATCGCCGCGGAAATCCATCGCCATCTTGTCAACTTCGTCCAGGAGAAACAGCGGGTTCCTCACTTTCGTCTTCGCCAGGTTCTGAATGATCTTGCCGGGCATCGAGCCGATATACGTGCGGCGGTGGCCCCGTATCTCCGCTTCGTCGCGCACGCCACCCAGAGACATGCGCACGAAATTACGGTTGGTGGCTCTTGCGATGCTCTGTCCGAGCGAGGTCTTGCCCACGCCGGGCGGTCCGACCAGGCACAGAATCGGGCCCTTCAGGCGTTTTACGCGCTGCTGCACCGCAAGGTACTCGAGGATGCGTTCCTTGACCTTTTCAAGGCCGTAGTGATCTTCTTCCAGGACCTGCTCGGCGCGGGCAAGATCGCGCAACACCTTGCTGCGTTTTTTCCACGGCGCCTTGAGCAGCCAGTCGATGTAATTGCGAACGACCGTTGCCTCGGCAGACATCGGCGACATCAGTTTCAGCTTGTTGAGTTCCGATGTGGCCTTGTCCCTGGCCTCCTTTGTCATGCCGGCCTGTTCGATTTTCGCTTCGATATCCGCCAGCTCGTTCGGTGCGTCCTCCATTTCGCCGAGTTCTTTCTGAATGGCTTTCATCTGCTCGTTCAGATAGTACTCGCGCTGGCTCTTCTCCATTTGCTGCTTGACGCGACCGCGTATTCGCTTCTCGATCTGCAGCACGTCGATCTCGCCTTCGATGATGCCGAGGATCTGCTCCAGGCGCACTTTGACGTCCTGGATTTCGAGGATCCTCTGCTTTTCGGCGAGTTTCAGCGCCATGTGTGCGGCAACGGTATCTGCGAGACGGCCCGGCTGATCGATGCCGGACAGCGACGTGAGAATCTCCGGCGGGACTTTCTTGTTCAGTTTTACGTATTGCTCGAACTGCGCAATGATTGACCGGGCGAGCACGTCGATTTCGCGTTCGTCGTGTTCCTCGTCCTCGCGCAGGATCGAAATCTCGGCCGAGAAGTGATCGTCGAGATAAAGTTCGTCGACGCGCGCACGCTCGACGCCTTCGACCAGCACTTTCACTGTGCCGTCGGGCAGTTTCAGCAATTGCAGGATGGTCGCGAGCGTTCCGACCCCGTACAGGTCCTCGGCCGCCGGATCGTCGAGATCCGCTTTTTGCTGCGCGATCAGCAGAATCTTTTTGCCGGACGCCATCGCCCGGTCGAGAGCGACGATCGATTTGTCACGCCCGACGAACAACGGAATCACCATATGTGGATACACAACCACATCGCGAAGCGGCAATACGGGGGTGCCCTTGCCCATGTCCTCGCCCGTCCCGGCGGAGTCGCCTTCGTCCTTGAGGTCTACTTCAGTGATCGTTGTCGGGTCGTCGTCAGACACAGGTGCTTGCCCTCAGCTCAGTGAATTCTCGTGCCGTTCGGTACGTTCAGGCAAAGATGCGTCCTTTTCGCCCGATATCAAGGCGGCTCATCGCCCGCTGTCGCGGGCTCCACAATCGCCCGTTTTCACAGCGGGCGATTCCTGCCGGCGCTACCGGTCCGATCCCGTCGACCGCCGCGGCTGTTCCAGGTTGACGGTCGGCGGTTCTTCCGATTCGTAAATCACGTACGGCTTGGTCTCGCCTGTGACAACTGCCTCGTCGAGCACCACTTTCTTTGCATTGGTGCTGGACGGCAGATCGTACATGGTGTCCAGAAGCACGCTCTCCAGAATCGTGCGCAGTCCGCGTGCCCCGGTCTTGCGTTTCATCGCCCGTTTTGCGACGGCTCGCAAGGCATCGTCACGGAACTCCAGATCGACGCCTTCCATGTCAAAGAGCTTGCGATACTGCTTGGTCAGCGCGTTCTTCGGTTCGAGCAGGATGCTCAGCAGCGCCTCCTCGTCCAGTTCCTCGAGCGTTGCGACCACCGGCAGACGGCCGACAAACTCCGGGATGAGGCCGAAACGGATCAGGTCTTCCGGTTCGACGTCGTTCAGAAGCTCGCCGATACTTTTTTCCATGTCTTTGGATTTGACTTCGGCGACGAAACCAATGCCGCTCTTCGACGAACGGTTCAGGATAATTTTCTCAAGACCCGCGAATGCGCCGCCGCAGATGAACAGGATATTTCCCGTGTCGACCTGCAGGAACTCCTGCTGCGGATGCTTGCGCCCACCCTGCGGCGGCACCGACGCAATCGTACCTTCGATCAGCTTCAACAGTGCCTGTTGCACGCCCTCTCCGGATACGTCGCGCGTAATCGAAGGGTTATCCGATTTACGCGAAATCTTGTCGATCTCGTCGATATACACGATGCCGGTCTGCGCTTTCTCGACGTCGTAATCACACTTCTGCAGCAGCTTCTGGATGATGTTCTCGACATCTTCGCCGACGTAGCCGGCCTCTGTCAGCGTGGTCGCATCGGCAATCGTGAATGGAACGTTCAGCAGGCGAGCCAGCGTTTCCGCGAGCAGCGTCTTGCCGCATCCGGTCGGCCCGATCAGCAGAATGTTGCTCTTCGCAAGTTCGGTATCGTCTTTGCTGCGATCGCTGGCACGATCGTCAAGGCGCTTGTAATGGTTGTAAACGGCGACCGACAACACCTTTTTGGCGCGTTGCTGGCCGATAACGTATTCGTCCAGTACGGCCTTGATCTCGTGCGGCTTCGGCAGCTTGTCGCGGCTGGTCTCGCCGGAGTCCTCGAGTTCCTCACGGATGATGTCGTTACAGAGCTCGACGCACTCGTCGCAAATGAACACCGACGGACCGGCGATCAGTTTACGCACCTCGTGCTGGCTCTTGCCGCAAAAAGAACAATAGAGGAGCTTGCCGTCCTCGTTCTTACCGCGGGAATCCTCGCTCATAACAAGCAACCTCTTTCGCTGACATGCAGTCTGTTACGACTGACAGTGTATATAACACGCACACCTTTGGCGTGCAAAGCGCCATGTCTCATTAGGCCAAATGACGCCCTAAACGAATGAACTTAATCGCTTTTTTCCTTCATTTTACGAGCCATTTCGCCGCGTTGCTCGAGCACGGTGTCGATGAGTCCGTACTGGACCGCCGCCTCGCCACTCATGAAGTTATCGCGATCGAGGTCCCTGTCGATTTTTTCAATTGGCTGCCCGGTGTGCTTCGCCATTATTTCGTTCAGCCGCTGCTTCAGCGCCAGCACTTCGCGTGCATGAATGTCGATGTCCGTGGCCTGGCCCTGGAAGCCTGCGCTCGGCTGATGCACCATGATGCGAGAATGCGGCAGCGCAAAACGCTTGGTTTTAGCGCCACCGCCGAGCAACAGCGCACCCATGCTGGCAGCCTGTCCGACACATATCGTGCTCACGTCGCAATTGATGAACTGCATGGTGTCGTAGATCGACAGCCCTGCGGTTACCGAGCCGCCCGGTGAATTGATATACAGATGTATATCCTTGTCGGCGTTTTCGGATTCAAGGTACAGGAGTTGTGCGACTACGAGGTTAGCCATGTAATCTTCGACAGGACCGACGATAAACACGACACGTTCCTTGAGCAGCCTGGAATAAATGTCATAGGCACGCTCGCCACGGGCCGTCTGTTCGACGACCATTGGTACAAGGTTCAATGCTCTGGTGTTCATTCGGATTCCTGTCGTTATCAAACTCGTTGCCTTGACGGCATACAAATCGCGGTCAGGGTTTCATGTATTCCTTGAAACTCACCTTGCGCGTCTTGAGCGTTCCCTGTTCGACCAGCCAGTCGATCGCTTGTTCTTCGAGCACAATGGGCTCGACTTGCGTCATCACCTGCGGGTTGCCAAGATAACTCGCCACCATCTCGTCCGCATGTTCGTAGCCGCTGCAAATCTCTTCCACTTTTAGTTTGAGCCGCTCTGGGTCGACGGTGATGGCCTTGTCCTCGATGAGCTGACGCATCAAAAGCCCAAGGCGAACGCTCCGCTCGGCGCCCAGCCTGAAGTTTTCGATCGGCGGCGCCTTGTCGTGATCCTCGATACCCAGACGGCGCATTGCGTCGTGTTGGCGTGAATGCATTTCCTGGTGCGTCAGCGAATTCGGAATATCGATCGGATTCAGTTCGAGGAGAGCGTTCATGACCTGCTCCTTGACGTCCGCCTTCACTTTTTCATCGGCCTCACGCTGCATGTTGCTCACCACGTCGGCGCGCAACTGCGCGAGCCCTCCTTCCTCGACGGCGTATAGCTCAGCCAGGCTGTCGTCCAGCGGCGGCAGTTTTTCTTCCTCGACCCGATGTACCGTGATCGCGAATTCGACCTTTTTCGACGCCAGGTCCCCGGCGTGATAGTCCTTCGGAAATTTGACCTTGAACGTCTTTTCCTCGACGGCCCGAACGCCATAAAGGGCCTTCTCGAAATCCGGCAGCATCTGACCGTGCCCGAGTGTCACGGGGACTTGCGTTCCCCTGCCGCCCTTGACCGGTTCGCCTTTCAAAGTGCCCTCGAAATCGACGATGACGCGGTCGCCTTCCCGGGCGGCCCGTTCAACCGTTTCCCAGGTTGCTTTTTGCTTGCGCAGACTCAGAATCATGTCATCCCGATCGTTGTCGCTGATCTCTACCTCCGGCTTCTCGACCTCGATCTTGTCGAGATCCTTCAGTTTGACTTCCGGCAGCACCTCGAAGGTCGCGACGTAGGCGAAGTCCTTGCCGTTACCGGTCACTTCCGGCTCGATCCTCGGCCTCGCCGCGGGATTCAGGTTCTCCTGGATGACGGCGTCGCTGTAGCTCTTTTGCATCAGTTCCGACAGCACTTCCTGGCGGATCTGTCCGCCAAAGCGCTGACGCACGACCTTGGGCGGAATCTTGCCCGGGCGGAATCCCTTGATCCGCGCGGTGCGCCCGACTTTCCTGAGTCGCGTCTCGATCTCTTTTTCAATACGCTCGGCCGGAAGCTCGACGCGCATGCGCCGCTCGAGCGTACCTGTCGCCTCGACAGTGACCATCATGTCCCTGACCCTGTTCTCATGTCCGGTGCCGGCTGCCACCGGACGGCGTAGTCGCCAAAATTCTTAGATTATTCAAGTAGATATGCTAAGCAAAAAGGATATTGGTGCGAAAGGAGAGACTCGAACTCTCACGGGTTGCCCCACAGGATCCTAAATCCAGCGCGTCTACCAATTCCGCCACTTTCGCATCGCAGCCCGAAATTCGTTTCGGCGCTTCCTTTATTAACCCGTTGTTTTGTCGACTTTTGGCCGGCTATTACCGGGCCGACCTGCCCTCGCCACAGGTCCAAACCTCGGGTTCGCGGCGAGTATAACGCGAAATATATGGGGGCGAATGCGGATTATCCCAGCATTGGAGTCTTTTGATAACCGCCATTTCGGATTGTGCCCGTCGCGGCCCGGCGGTGGGCAAGCCCGCTCGCCGGCGTTTCCGGCGGCAGCGACTTGATGGTGGGCCCCCGGGGATTCGAACCCCGGACCAAGTGATTAAGAGTCACCTGCTCTACCAACTGAGCTAGAGGCCCGACAAGGTCTTTTTGTTCGCCATCCTTGAGACAAGGGAGGCTTCTATTCGTCAAAAAAAATGGGGTGAGCGATGGGATTCGAACCCACGACGACCGGGATCACAACCCGGGGCTCTACCAACTGAGCTACGCCCACCATTTTTAGGTTGTCATGCAACTTCCATGTTCGGATATTTACTCATGCCAGTTCAGGTTCCGGTGCCGACAGCGGATCGCCCGCATGCCGGTTCCTGCAGCACAACGATGCTGCCAGGAACCGGGTTTCCTCAATTGGCGCGCCCGGCAGGACTCGAACCTGCAACCCTCGGCTTAGCATACCAGCTACCGCTTTCGCGGCCCCCTGCACTGGGGTTTGTGGTCTGGACTATCACTTCGCCGTCTCAGGCGCTGCACGTTTAGTCTCTACGGAACCCTGCGATCATCGGCCGCGAATGACGCTCGCTTCGCTTGACCATTCTTGGGTGTCTTTACCCTCAGCGTCGCATTCGAGCCAGCGTTGCTCGAACAAATCAATCTGAGCCTTCACGACACCCAGGTCGCCCCTGGTTCATGCATTCTGCATGCCGCAGTCTACAACAACGGACGGGGCGACCGCAGGTTTCCACGGGATTGCCATCAGCGTTACCTGTTAAGGGTTCCCCGTTACGGTGCAGTCCACTGCAGCAGTTCTGTTTCCCGCTGCAGGCTCCTCATTCAAAGGCCGATGCTCTATCCGCTTGAGCTACGGGCGCTATCTCCGGGTATCAAAACTCCTGAGTTCAAAATCATACAATCAAGCAAATGGTCGGGGCAGACGGATTCGAACCGCCGACCCTCTGCTCCCAAAGCAGATGCGCTACCAGACTGCGCCATGCCCCGCCGCCGGATTCCACTCCGCGCAAACTGACACACCGGTGCCAGCGTGGCGGGGGCACGATGATACGGCTGCCGAAAAGGTCAGTCAATTGAAGCAATTGTACGGTGCCTGTGTACGGTGCCGGACTTGGATCATTGGACATTTGGCTGAAGGCTTTGATAATACGTCTACGCTGCGGCGTCTACGGTGCCGGACTTGGATCATTGGACATTTGGCTGAAGGCTTTGACATTCGGCAGTAACGCCAGCCACTACGTCCCGATCAAATGTCCGATAATCCAAGTCCGGCACCCACAAGCAAATGTCCGATAATCCAAGTCCGGCACCCACAAGCGGGCACCGACAAAGGAAGCTATGAAAACCATATTGCTCGCTTTGCTGGCATTCTGTTGCACCGTGGCGGGAGCGGCCGGCGACGAAGTGTCGCCACATCCGCACATCAAGTTCGAAACGACAAAAGGGGACATTCTTATCGCGCTGGACGGCCGTCGGGCGCCTCTGACTGTCCGGCACGTGCTGGAGCTGGTCGACAAGGGCCACTACGACGGCACCGTTTTTCACCGCGTGATTCCGGGATTCATGATCCAGGGCGGCGGCTACACCCGCGACCTGAAAACGAGGGAACCGGGCGACACGATTCCCAACGAATCCGGCAACGGCCTGGAGAACCGGCGCGGCACGATTGCCATGGCGCGGCTGGCGGAGCCGCATACGGCCAATGCGCAGTTTTTCATCAACGTGGTCGACAACGGTTCGCTCAATCCGCGGCCGGACCGCTGGGGTTACACGGTCTTCGGCTATGTCGTCGAGGGCATGGACGTCGTCGACAAAATCGTCTCGGCGCCAACGGGACCCGCCGGCGAATTTGACAAGGACGTGCCTGTCGCGCCGATCGTCATCGAAAAAGCATCACGCGTCGAATACGGCCAGTCGAGTTGACGATTCGCCCGGTCACGTCAGGTTGACGACTCTCTTCATATCCGACTTGCACCTCGAGGCTGAACGCCCCGGGATCGGCGAGCAATTCCGGTCTTTTCTGCAGCGCGAAGCGACTGAAGCGGAGGCGCTTTATATCCTCGGCGATCTGTTCGAGTCGTGGATCGGCGACGACGACCCGAACCCTTACTATGCCGCGATGAAACGCGCGATTCGCGGCATCGCCGACCTGGACGTGCCGGTTTTTTTCATGCACGGCAACCGGGATTTCCTGATCGGCGACAGGTTTGCCGATGAAACCGGCGTCGAGGTGCTGCCGGACCCCTGCAAGGTGAATCTTTATGGACAGGACGTATTACTGAGTCATGGCGACGCACTGTGCATCGACGACCTCAAATACCAGGAAGTTCGCTCAATCACCCGCAGCCCTGCATGGCAGTCCATGATGCTGCAAAAGCCGCTCGCCGACCGTCAGGCGATTGCGCGCCAGGCGCGCGCAGACAGCATGGCGCACGGCGCATCGATCGATCTCGATATTTCCGACGTCAATCAGGGCGCTGTCGAACAGCTGATGAAGAAGCATGAGGTCCTGACGCTATTGCACGGCCATACGCATCGGCCCGCGGTGCACCGGTTTCTGCTGGACGGCCTGCCGGCGACGCGAATTGTGCTGGGAGACTGGTACGAGCAGGGCAGCGTCGTGCGCTGGGATGCGAACGGACCCGAGTTGAGTGTGTTGGAACGCATGTAGGAGCCCGCCATTGCGGGCGACCGGCAGAAGGGGACAGTGACCTTTTCCTCCGAATAAGGTCACTGTCCCTCTTGACGTATCAAGAAAAGGTCACTGTCCCCTTCTGCCGGTCGCCCGCAATGGCGGGCTCCTACAGGGTGCGATTCACGGTTGCGCCAATCGGCGCGCCGCTGTGGAAGCGAAACTGCGGATCCGGATCCGTGACCAGGGCCGATTCAATAGTCTTCAGTTCCGCAATGCGGCTGGCAATCGTATCGTCGCCGACGTTCGTCTCGCTCTTCGCGAAGGTCAGATACTCCTCGAAATGCCGCGCCTCGGAAGACAACAGTCCCGCATAAAAGCCGGCAAGCTGCGGCGGCAGCCGCGGGATCAATGCGGCGAAGCGCTCGCAGGAGCGCGCCTCGATCAATGCGCCGGCGATCAGTAAATCGAGCAATCGCTCCGGTTCTGCCTGCCGCACCGCCTGCCGGAGTGCGGTTGCGTATCGCGATGCAGTGAGCCGTTCGTAGGGAATCGCCATAGCCAGCAGCAATTTCTTCGCCTGCTCGAAGTGCCTCAGCTCTTCGCGCGCCAGGCGCGACATGCGTTGCGCGAGCAGGCTGCGCTCGGGATAACGATAAATGAAACCGATTGCCGTCGACGCCGCCTTCAGTTCGCAGTTCGCGTGGTCCAGCAGCAGTTCCGGGATGCGCATGCAGGCTTCGTCGACCCAGGATTGCGGTGTCCGTATTTCGCAGAATGCCGCAATGGGCTCAGGAGTCAGATCCGCTGCAGCCATTTGACAACATCGTCCGCACCCTGCATCCGATCGGCAGGCGCCTTGGCCAGCAGCAGGTCGAGCAGCAGTTGGTGCTTCTCCAGATGGCGCGGCAATTGCGGTATCGCAGCGTGGCTATGCTTGTAAATGATGCCCATTGCGTTTGAAGCTTTATACGGTTTGTCGCCGGTCAGCATCTCGTAGAAGATGACTCCAAGGCTGTAGACGTCGCTGCGCGCGTCCACGTCCTCCGCATGCCCCTGCTCCGGGCTCATGTAATACGGCGTGCCGAAAATCTCGCCGCTGCCGGTCATTTCCTGATCCAGGCGCATGCGCTTTGCCAGCCCGAAATCGATCAGCGCTATGCTACCGTCATCGCGCAACATCACGTTACCGGGCTTGAGGTCGCGGTGCAGGATGCCGACGGAATGTACCGTCGCTAAAGCGCTCGCAATCTGGCGCGCGTACTGAATCGCGTCAGTCTCCGATATCCCCGCCCGGATCCGCTGCTTCAGGTCGCCCCCCGACAGGTATTCCATGGCAATGTGGGCATGATCGTCACTGACGCCCAGATCGTGGATCTTGACGATGTTCGGATGCACGAGATCCGCGATCATTTCGTATTCCTGCAGGAAGCGATCGAAAGCGCCGATTCCGTCTGAAAAATCGGGAACCTGGCGCAACACCTTGAGCACCATTTTGACTCCCGACGATTCCTTTTCCGCCAGATATACCGCGGAATGCTCGCTCGCCGCCAGTTTGTGCAGAAACCGATACCCCTTGACCAGCGGATGAATGCCCGTTTTCGCGTCGCCGATGAAGAGCGATCCAGTGGATGCAAGGCGGCGCCGCGCCCGCAGAATATGGCCGATCCTCACAACCAGTTCATCGTGCTTGATGCGGTTGCGCATAAACACGGCTTGCGCGCCGGCAGCAACCGCCTCCCGTTTCATTTCGTTGTTGCTGCAGAAATACGCGATCGGCGGAAACTCCGGCTTGCGCGCGTATTGCCTGAGGGTCTTGATGCCGCTCCGATTGCCCTGATTGTCGCCGAGCAACACGATGTCGTTGCCGGCGCCGCTGAATTCCTCGGGAAGATGGCCGGCTGACGTCGGGTCGTAATCGGAGATGAGTGCATCGGGCCAGCAGGTGGTCACGTGGTGCATCAGCAGCGCCCGGAAATCGGCCTGCCCGTCGATGATCATGACCTTAATGTTCATGCCAGGCGAATCGCTGTTGCGTCTCGCTGTGTTGCCGTAGCGTATGGGTATAGCGAATCGCTACATCCATGCGGCCCTGTCTTTTCTTTCAGGTACGTCATTCGACGGTGCGTCTTCCGTTATCACCGGCGACGCGCGGTGACCAGGTTTATGCCCGTTCTGCATTTTCGCACCGTCGCTGCGCACACTTTCGAGCTTGCGCAGGTATTCCGGAGTCACGTCTCCGGTAATGTATTCGCCGGAAAAACAGGACGTGTCGAATTCGGTGATGGCCGAATTGTCGTGCCGCACCGAGCGGACAAGGCCATGCAGATCGAGATAGATCAGCCGGTCGGCGCCGATGATCTCCTGCACTTCGTCCACGGAGCGGCCGTTGGCAATGAGTTCCGAGGCGGCCGGCATGTCGATGCCGTACACGTTCGGATAGCGCACCGGTGGTGCCGCCGACGCAAAATAGACCCTGCGGGCGCCCGCGTCACGGGCCATCCGGATGATCTGCCTCGAGGTCGTGCCCCGTACGATCGAGTCGTCCACGAGCAAGACGTTCTTACCGCGAAACTCGAGATCGATTGCATTCAGCTTACGGCGCACCGACTGCGCACGCTCGGCCTGGCCCGGCATGATAAACGTTCTGCCGATATAGCGGTTCTTGATAAAACCTTCCCGATACTTGACGCCCAGGTGGTACGCAACCTGCACCGCCGAGGTCCGGCTGGTATCCGGAATGGGAATCACGACGTCGATGTCGTGATCCGGCCATTCGCGAACGATCTGCCCGGCCAGTTGTTCGCCCATGCGCAGCCGCGCCTTGTAAACGGACAGGTTGTCGATAATGGAGTCCGGCCGCGCAAAATAGACAAACTCGAAGATACAGGGCGCGTGCCGCACGACGCCCGCATGCTCGCGGCTATGCAGCACGCCATCATTCCCGATGAAGATCGCTTCGCCGGGACGCACGTCGCGCAATTTGCCGAATTGCAGAATGTCGAGAGCAACGCTTTCGGACGCGACCATGTATTCGTTGCCGCGGTCCGTTTTACGCTCGCCCGCCACCAGCGGCCGGATGCCGTTCGGGTCACGAAACGCGACGATGCCGTGACCGATTATCATCGCGACCACGGCATAACCGCCGGAGCAGCGTCGGTGCACCGCTTCGACCGCGTCAAATATCTGGCCCGGTGTCGGCCGTCCCTTGCTCCGGCTCTGCAACTCGTGAGCGAAAACGTTGAGCAAGACCTCGGAATCCGAGCCGGTGTTGAGATGGCGGCGATCTTCGCGCGTCAGCAGTTCCGCCAGTTCGTCAAAATTGGTCAGATTGCCGTTGTGCGCGAGGCAGATGCCGAAGGGCGAATTGACATAGAACGGTTGCGCCTCGGCGGCTCGTGAACCGCCGGCAGTCGGGTAACGAACATGCCCGAGGCCGACGTTGCCCGTGAGGCGCAGCATGTGCCGCTGGTGAAATACGTCCCGAACGAGGCCGTTGCCCTTTCGGACCTGCAGCCCGTCATCGCCCCAGGTAACGATACCGGCCGCGTCCTGTCCGCGATGCTGCAACACGGTCAGGGCATCGTAGATTGCCTGATTGACAGGGCCGTGACCGACTATTCCAACAACGCCGCACATATATAAGGTATACCGCCGTCAGACCGGGTTCAGCCCGGCCGCTTCAACCTCAGGTTCACCCGGCGCTTCCTGCTGCAGCAGATCGACACCTTTGGGCGCCATCACGCGAATCCAGTCCGCGACCGCCGTGCCGAACGGGATCAGTTTCGAGCTTCGCCACCAGTTATCCTGGTCGAAACTCGCCAACTGGCCGCCAATGATGAGCACACCGAGCAGGATCACACCGCGGCAGAAACCGAACATCGCGCCGAGCGCCCTGTTGGTGCCGTTCAATGCCGAGAGTTGCACCAGCCTGGAAACGCCCCAACCAATGAGTCCCCCAACCGTGAGAATAACGACGAAAACGAGAATCCGCCCGAACCAGAGCTGCAATCCTTCGGAGCTTACCCAGCTTTCGCTCCACTGACCCGCATAAGTACCGAAATTCATCGCCGCCCATACGGCGACCAGAAGCGTGACGATCGAAATTGCCTCCTTGACGAAGCCTCGAAAGGTCCCCACGCCGATGGAAATCACGATGGCAACGGCAATGACAATGTCTGCAATCGGCATCGGTGTTAACGGGTCCGGGGGGATTGGACAGCTGGCGGGATTCTACCAGAACCTTTCAGGGATGCGGGACAACCTGTCCCTTGTGCCCATCGCCGCCCAGTTTGCTCGCGACCGCCTCTGCGCTTTCGCGATCTTTCTGCGGGCCCACCCGAACGCGATTCAGGGAACCGGACGATGTCTTCAACTGGCTCAGGAATGCGGCATAACCGTTCTTGCGCAATTCGGCGGCCAGCCGCTCGGCGTTGGCCTGGTCGGAAAAGCTGCCGAGCTGCACTGCCCACATGCCGGTGGCCGACTCGGTAGCGGACGTTGACGCTCCTTCGGCTTTAACATCCGCCTTCGCGACGTTGCTGGCTGCCGGCTGATCCGACTCCTCGCGTGACGGCTCAGGCTTCGTTGCCTGCGGCGGCGGTTTCGCTTCTGCTTGCGCAGCCGATTCGCTGCTTGCCGCCTTTCTTGCTGCAGCATCGGCTGCGAGTTTCTCGGCCGCCGTCGTGGCTTTAGAATTCCGGGTCGCCGGCACAGGCTGGTCGCGATCGCGCTCCAGCACGATCGTTTGCCGTTTCCGGGCCTGCTCGTTCTGACCCGGCAATGTTACCGGTTCGCTGACGATTTCCGCATCTGTCGCCGGCCCATCGAGAAAAACGGGCACCACCAGTACGGCAATCGCCACCAATGCAACCGCACCAATGACACGTTCTTTCAATGCTCGATCCATTTGTCGCTGCAAAAAAGTCCGCCGGGTGAGCGCCGGAAGTATATCGCAGGGTTCGGTGCCGGACTTGGATTATTGGACATTTCGCTAACTTCTGTTTCGCGGCGCCCGTTGACGGCAAGAAATGTCCAATAATCCAAGTCCGGCACCGATTTCCTCGAGCGCCGGGCCGACGGTGTAGAACGAGCCGGTGACGAGTATCAGGGCATCGTCGTCCGAGCTGTTGTCCGCATAGTGCATCGCTTCCGGCAGATTCCCGATAATGAGACATGGCTTGTTGCTGAAATGCGCAATCGATTGCGCCAGCTTGCGTGCCTCCAGCGCTCGCGGACTGCGGGCGTTGACCGCGATCCAGCGATCGACGTAAGGCGCAAGCGGCGCGACGATGCCTTGCAGATCCTTGTCGGCGAGTACGCCTGCGATCGCAGTGACGGCGCGGCGCGGCCTTAGCGCGGCAAGCGATTCCGCGAGACCGCTCGCAGCGTGGGGATTGTGGGCGACGTCGAACAGCCAGCGCCGGTCCGTACCGAACCACTGGAACCGGCCCGGAATCGCCACGCCGCCGAGGGCTTCGCTGACGCCCTCGCGGGTCAGCAGTTCGGTGAGCCCCAGGGACTCGAGTAATGCGAGCACGGCGGATGCATTCTGCAACTGAAACCGGCCGGTCAGGGACGGCATGGTCAATCCTTCGAGCGCGATCTCGCGGCCGTGCCATGCCCATGCGCCGGGAGCCATTGGATCTTCCGCGAACGTGAAATCCCTGCCGAGGATGCGCAGATCCGCGCCGAGCTCGGCCGCAATGGACTCGATCGCCGCCGGCACCTCATGCGAGCCGAAGATCACAGGCTTGCCGCAACGCATGATTCCCGCTTTCTCTCGTGCAATCGTCTCAACGTCGCTGCCGAGCCAGTCACAATGATCGAGCGCGACGTTCGTAATGATGCCGGCGTCAGGCTCGATTGCATTTACCGCATCCAGCCGGCCGCCCATGCCGATTTCGAGCACCAGCGTATCCATCCCGTTACGCTCGAACACGATCAGTGCTGCGAGCGTGCCGTATTCGAAGTACGTCAGCGGCACGTCCTCCCTGACCGCTTCGACCTGCTCAAAGGCCGCAATGATTTCGCGATCGTCGGCAGGCACGCCGTCCACGCGGATGCGTTCGTTGTAGCGCAGCAAATGCGGCGAGGTATAGCAGCCGACGCGGTAACCCGCGTCAAGAAGCAACGCCTCGAGCGTCGCGGCAGAGGAGCCTTTGCCGTTGGTGCCGGCGACGTGGACGACGCAAGCGGCTTTGCCGAGTTGCAGGCGCTCCAGCACGGCGAGCACCCGCTCCAGCCCCAGGTCGATTTCACGGGGCGACAGTGTCTCGAGCCAGCTGAGCCAGTCGGTGAGGGAGGTGAACGCGGATGGATAGGTCATCGCGCGGAATCGCCCGCTTCGCGGGCTCCAACAGGGGTAAGAGAAACGTTGTTGGAGCCCGTGAAACGGGCGATTCCAGCGGCGATAGAAACGCAGCTGGAGCTCGCTTCGCGGGCGAATGCGGCCTGCCCTTTCAGGCGCATCAGGCCGGTTCGGCGGTCGGTTTGCGGCGGTTGCCGAATTTCGCCAGCAGGTCGGCGATCTCTTCGCGCATGCGGCGGCGGTCGACGATCATGTCGATGGCGCCGTGGTCGAGCAGAAACTCGCTGCGTTGAAAACCTTCCGGCAGCGTTTGCCGGACCGTCTGCTCGATGACTCGCGGCCCGGCGAAGCCGATCAACGCCTTGGGCTCCGCGATATTGACGTCGCCCAGCATCGCGAGGCTCGCTGACACCCCGCCCGTGGTCGGGTCGGTCATGACCGAAATATAGGGAACCTTGAGCTGCCCGAGTACGGCCAGCGCCGCCGAGGTTTTCGCCATCTGCAATAGCGAGAACAGCGCTTCCTGCATGCGCGCGCCGCCGCTCGCGGAAAACGAAATCAATGGAATCCTGTTCTCCGCGCTGTGACGCGCGGCACGGCTGAATCTTTCTCCGACGACGGAGCCCATCGAGCCGCCCATAAACTTGAATTCGAACGCGCAGACGACCACCGGCTCGCCGAACAGCTTGCCGCTGACGGCCACCAGCGCATCCTTCTCGCCTGTTGCCTTTTGCGCCTGGGAGAGCCGGTCGCGATAGCGTTTGCTGTCGCGAAAACGGAGCGGATCCTGCGGTTCGAGGTTCGCCGCGATTTCCTCCTGCGAGTCCGGATCGAGAAAAAACTCGATGCGCGTCCGCGCACCGATTCGCATGTGGTGTTCGCACTTGGGGCACACGTTCAGGTTACGTTCCAGTTCAGTGCGGTAAAGCTGCGCGTCGCATTTCGGGCACTTGATCCATATGCCCTGCGGCACTGAACGCGTGCGCTTTTCGGTGCTGATGCGCGACGGCATCAGTTTTTCAAACCAGCTCATAGCACCGCATCATAAACGAAAACCCGGTTCCGGACGGAGCGGCAGCAGGACGGACGACCCTGACGGCGGAATGCCGGTGCTTGCCGGATACTCGACATCGATCAATGTGAGTCCCTGCGCAGGCGCTGCAATGCCGCCGCGAGTGCGGTCGCGGCTCTCGAGGACGGCGCCCGCCCAGCCCGGTGCTTCATCGCCGGCGCCGATCGCAACCAGCACGCCGACCATGTTGCGTACCATGCGTTGCAGGAAGGCATTCGCCCGGACCGTGACGACGAGCCACTCGCCGTGCCGCTCGATCGTAAGCGCATACACTTCACGATGCGGCGTCAACGCCTGGCACCCCGCGGCCCTGAAGGCCGAGAAATCGTGCGCGCCGTGCAGGTAGCGCGCGGCTTCATGCATCCGGTTCGCGTCGAGCGGACGATGTATCCACCAGGCACGGTCGCGATAGAGCGAAGAACGCGCCGGACGGTTCAGGATCAGGTAACGGTACGTTCTCGACCTTGCCGAATAACGCGCATGAAAGTCGGCGGCGACGAACTCGGCCCACAACGCATTGATGTCCGGCGGGAGCTGGCTGTTGACGCCCAGCACCCAGTTTCGTTTCGTGCGCGGGGCTTCGCTCTCGAAATGCACGACCTGCGCTTCGGCGTGCACGCCCGCATCGGTCCGGCCGGCACAGACGGCCTCGACCGGCGCGTCGGCGACGTTCGTGAGCGCCTGTTCGAGCAGGGCCTGCACGCCGGTGCCGCTTCGCTGGCGTTGCCAGCCGTTATAGGCTGTACCGTCGTACTCGATGCCGAGCGCGATACGCATGCGCGGACCGGTCGTATCAGGGGCGCGAGCCGGCGCAGAGCGGCATCACGAAGGCACGTGGTAGGGGCTCAGGCGGGCAGCGAATCGATCAGCTTCTGCGCCTGCTGCCGCTGACCTTCGTCGCCTTCATCGAGCACCTCCTCGAGGATGCTGCGCGCGCCGTCCGGATCGCCCATATCGACGTATGCCCGTGCGAGGTCGAGCTTCGTGCCGACTTCAGTCATCGTCCGGGCATCGTGCAGGTCGTCCGACAACTCATCGGGCGACAGCGCCTCGGTAGGAGCATCGTCCTCTATGTCGTCCGGATCGCCGACATCCAGGTCGATGAAGTCGTGGCCTCTTCCCCTGCCTTTCGGCATCCGCTGCTCAACCGTTCCGTCGTCTCGCGGCTGATCCACCGTATCGCCCTCGCTGAAACGCAGCGCGCTGGTCAGATCGTCGAGATCAAGGTCCACGTCCATACCGCCGACCGGCAGTTCGCCCGTCTCATCCGCGGAAGCTCCCCGCTTGAACGCATCTTTCGGCAAAGCCTCGGTCTTGGCGAAGTCGAAGTCGATATCCTTTCCCGAGAGTGCGGTCGTCGCTTCGTATCCTTCGTCGCCCAGGTCATCGACGGACGCCAGCAAGGTTTCCGCATCGTCGTCGTAGGCGGGCGACAGCAGCGTTTTCTCATCGTCCCGCAGGGATCTTTTGCGGGACCGCACGGAAAAGTCGCCGCTCAGGATCTGCGTCTGTCCCGTGGCATCGAGCAGGCTCGTGTCAATGTCAACGTCCAGGTCGGTGCTGCCCATCTCGTCGAGATCGCGCAGCGCCGGATTCTTTCCGGTCTCTTCGTCGAGAACGGGCATTTCGCTGGTGGCGCCGAGGCCGTCTTCAAAGGCAGCTTCAATATCAAAGCGTTCGTGCCGCCCCGTCGACGTTTCATTGTCGTCGTCCAGGCTGGTATTCCGGCCGGTGTCGTCGCTATCGAGCTCGGCTTGCAGCGCACGGTTTTCGCCGGTGTCCTCGAAGTGGGAGAAATCGGTGTTTGCCGCTTCTTCGTCTTCGTCGTCCAGGTCCGCGCCGAGACCGGCTTTGGCGAGCGCATCAAGATCCAGGCCGAGATCGTCGAGGTCGATTTCCGCTGTTGCGTCGCCGGCCCAACGCGCAGCATCCTCGTCGGACTCCGATATCGACGGCAATTCGGACGTGCCATCACCGTCCTCGATCGGTTGCTCTATCGTCGGCGACTCCACCGTCCGGTCGTGCAATCTGGATTCTATGGTCGGGGTCTCCACCGTCGACTCATCGGAAGCTTTCCGATTCGGCATCTCGCGGGTCGTGGTCGCGCCGGTGTCGCGTTCGGGTTCATCGTCGAACATGAAATCGAGACCGTCGTCGCTTGCGCCCGACTCTTCCTCGCCGCCAAGGTCGATGACGTCGCTGACTTCGCCGTCGGGTCCGCCGGCGAAATCCATATCCAGGGCACCGACTCCGTCGTCCAGGGACAGGTCGACGATGCGCGTAGCGGCGCCGGCCGCGCTGGCGCCCGAAAACAGTTTGTGATCGCCGGCGATCTGCTGGCCCATGATGACGATCTTGTCCCAATCGGGGGTTGCTTCACCGCCAAGCTGGTCGTGCAGGCGCGTTGCTGCTGCGACGAATGCGTCCTGATTTCCCCAGACGAAATAAATCTCGCACAGCTTCGCCATCAGGTCCTGGCGTTCCGGCTCGACGGCCAGCGCGCTGTTGATGAGATCCGCCGCCTGGTCGTAAAGGCCATAGGCCATGTGGAAATCGGCCTCGGCAACCGGATCCGATTGATCCAGGTTGATTGCGGTTTCGCTGCTGAAGGTGTCCTCGAGCGTCGGTTGGGCGCTGGTCAGGGAGAGCGCATCCTCGTCGAAATGGAAATCGCCGGTGGCAGCGGGATCCCTGCGCGACCGTCGACGGTCCGTTTCCTGCTCGATCACCACGATCGAGCTGTCGTCGTCACGCGCGAGCGCGCGCAGGCGTTCAGTGGACGCGCGCGATTCACTGTCAATATCGTCGTCAGAGTCGAGGGCCTCCCAGACGCCGGTCGACTCATCCTCGCCGCGTCCGGCAGCGCGTTTCGCAAGCCAGACCAGGATTGCCAGCACCAGCAGCAGAACAACGCCAAGGATTCCCCAGAAACCGGTCAGCAGAGCGATGATCCGGTCGACAATGCCCGGCTCGTCCCGTGAGGCAGCGATCTGCGGCGACGTTCGCTCCGGCGTCGTTGCTGCAGGTGCAGGTTCCGCCTCGTCTTCGGCGACAGCATCGTCTTCCGCTGCAATGTCGTCATCGTCGACGAACAGCTCGTCGGTATCGTCCGCTGCCGCATCGTCGGTCTCATCGACTGTGGCGTCGGTCGCAGGCGCCTCCTCGGACGGTACTGCCTCGGTATCTGCGGCAACGGCGCCCTCGGCGCGCAGACGCGCGAGTTCGTCGCGGAGTTGTGCGAGTTCGTTGTCGCGGATCTCGATCAGGGAATTCTGCTCGGCAATCGTGTCCTCGAGTTCGCGAATTCGCTCTGCAGTTGCGGCGCCGGCGGTGCCGTCTGCACCCGGACGGGAGGCCGCGCCCTCGTAATCGGCCTGGTCGCCGTCAGGCGGAACCAGCGTCAGGCTAGGTTCCGTGCCGGTCGCCTCGGCTCCGCCGCCCCAGGCAGCGTTCTGCTGTTGCACCTGGCTCATCGCGTCGCCGCGGCTGATACTGAAGATATCGTCGGCGCTCGGGATCCGCAGCGTCGCGCCCGCGTTCAGCCGGTTGATATTCCCGTCAAAGGCCTGCGGATTCGCCTCATAGATCGCAACCATCATCTGGTTCATGTTGAGGCGGCTGTCCGGCCGCACGCGTGAGGCAATTTCCCACAGCGTATCGCCCCGCTGGACATAAACGTCACCCGGCGCGGCCGTGTCGAACGAATCCGACCCGGGTGTCCCGGCGGTCCCGGCATCGTCCGGTGCCGGTTGGGGCGCCGCCGCGGGGCGTTCGATGCGGCCGCTGTCCGCCTGCGAAGCGCGGCCCGGTGCCGTTACCGCCTGGGACGACGGAGACGAAGGCGGCGGCGCGAAGGTCGGCGGATCGAGCAGCACGGTATATTCGCGCAGCAAGCGGCCGCTCGACCACGTGGCTTCCACGAGAAACGTGATAAACGGCTCGGTGATCGGGTCCGCGGAGGTTATCCTCACGATGCCCGCACCGCCCTGGCCCGCGCGCACGACGGAAAATTGCAATCGGGTCAGATAGAACGGCCGGTCGATGCCGTAGCGTTCGAACGTTGCCGGCGGCGCGAGCTGAACCTTGAGGTTCGACAGCTCTTCAGCGGTTGCGGACAGTAACTGGATCTCGGCTCGCAGCGGCTCGTTAAGCGCGGAACTCAGCCGAATGTCCCCGAGGCCCAACGCCCAGACATCGCTGGCGAGGAGTAGCCCGAGCACAAGCCACGCCCGATTGTGTCCTAGCGACATAATGATTTTCTCCAGCTCCCCAATTGCCTGGCGAATCGCCCGGACCCTGCAAATAATTTTTCAGCCAGTTTTTTAATTGCAGACGCCATCCGGTTTGCCCCTGAACTATAGCTCATAAATAGTTTTTGGCCAATATTTCAGCTATTTGGACACTATTTAGAGCGGCGCCCTTACGTATGTTGTCGGACACGACCCACAGATTGATGCCGCGCGGATGACTGATGTCTTCGCGCACCCTGCCGACGAACACGGCGTCCTTGCCGGAAGCGTCGGTGACCGCGGTCGGGTATTCTCCCGTCTCCGTGCCGTCGATCAGTTCGACCCCCTTTGCATGTCGCATTAAATCACACACTTCGGCCGCTGAAATCTTTTTTTCAGTTTCGATATGCAGCACTTCCGAGTGACCGAAAAACACGGGAATTCGTACCGCGGTCGGATTCACGACGATTGTTTCGTCGCCCAGGATCTTGCGCGTCTCCCAGACCATTTTCATTTCTTCGCGCGTATAGCGATTATCCTGAAATTCGTCGATGTGCGGCACCGCGTTGAACGCGATCTGGCGGGCAGCGCCCTTCAGATCCAGCGGCCGCCCGTTCAGCATCAGCGATGTCTGGCGAACGAGTTCCTCGACGGCCCTGCGGCCCGCGCCGGACACGGCCTGATAGGTAGCGACATTGACGCGCTTGATGCCGACGGCGTCGTAGATCGGCTTCAGTGCCACCACCATCTGGATGGTCGAACAGTTCGGATTCGCAATGATGCCGGTGGCTTTGTATTCCCCGACCTTTTCGGGATTGACCTCGGGCACCACCAGCGGCACGTCCGCCTCGAGGCGAAACTTCGAGGTATTGTCGATGACGACGCACCCGGCACTGGCGGCCTTCGGCGCATACTCGCCCGAAATCGCGCCGCCCGCCGAGAACAGGCCGATCCTCACCTGCGAAAAATCGAACTCGGCAAGACTCGATACCGTGAGTTTGCGCGAACCAAACTCGACTTCCTTGCCCACCGAGCGCTCGCTCGCCAGTGCGTACACCTTGCCCACCGGAAACTTGCGCTCCGCCAGAATTTCCAGCATTGCCTGGCCGACCGCTCCGGTCGCTCCGACCACGGCAACATCGAATCGCTCTGTCATCAGGGTCTATCGCTCCTCCGTCCTCTGCTATTTTTCGGAAGCCTCGTCAGAAGCACTGTAGGAGCCCGCCATTGCGGGCGACCAAAGGGGGCACATTGTCGCCCGCAATGGCGGGCTCCTACAGCGTCATTGTCCGCAGCTCGCAGGCACAAAAACAGTGATCAGTCGAGGTTTCCGGTGATTACGGGCGTGTCACTGACGACATCGGCGTTCTGACCGCGATGTCGCATGAAGTGGTCCATCAACACCAGGGCGACCATCGCCTCCGCAATGGGAACCGCACGCAGGCCGACACAGGGATCGTGCCGGCCGGTGGTGACGATCTCAGAGCTTTTTCCCTTGCTGTCTACGGTCTTGCCCGGAATGGCGATGCTCGACGTCGGTTTGAGCGCAATGCTTGCGAGAATGTCCTGGCCGGACGATATGCCGCCCAGTGTGCCACCGGCATCATTCTTGTTAAACCCGTCCGGCGTGATTTCATCCCGGTGTTCGCTGCCCTTCTGGGTGACCGCCGCAAAACCCGCGCCGAGTTCCACGCCTTTGACGGCGTTGATGCTCATCAACGCCTTGGCAAGGTCGGCCTCCAGCTTGTCGAATACCGGCTCGCCGAGTCCCGGCGGCACGTTGCTCGCCAGAATACTCAGCTTGGCGCCTATTGAGTCGCCCGTCGCTCGCAGTTCATCCATGAATCGTTCCAGTTCGGCGATTCTGTCCGGGTCGGCGCAAAAAAACGGATTCTCGTCGACGAAGTCCAGATTTTCGGCTTTGAGGGCAATCGGGCCCAACTGGGCCAGATATCCCCTGATCTCGACGCCCAGTCGCTCGCGAAGATACTTCCTCGCGATCGCGCCTGCCGCCACGCGCATCGTAGTTTCCCTGGCCGACGAGCGGCCGCCGCCGCGGTAGTCGCGGATGCCGTATTTCTGCTGGTAGGTGTAATCCGCGTGTCCTGGACGAAATTTGTCCTTGATGGCACCGTAGTCGTGTGAACGCTGGTCGGTGTTCTCGATCAGGAGGCCGATCGGCGTTCCGGTCGTCTGACCTTCGAAGACACCGGACAGTATCCGCACCCTGTCGGCTTCGCTGCGCTGCGTGGTATGACGCGACCGTCCGGGCCGCCGCCGCTCGAGGTCCGCCTGAATATCGGCTTCGCCAAGCGCCATGCCGGGCGGGCACCCATCGACGACACAGCCCATTGCCGGGCCGTGGCTTTCGCCGAAGGTGGTTACCGTGAACAGCAGGCCGAAGCTGTTACCTGACATCAGGCCTGTCCTGACGGACCTGTCGTTGCATTCGCGGCAGAGCGAAACTCCTCCTGGTGGCGCAATAGCTCGGCTTTCGTCAGCAGGAAAACGCCGCCGCCACCGCTCTCGAACTCGAGCCAGAGGAAGGGTACCTCCGGAAATCGCGTCTGCAGCGCCTGCTCGCTCATGCCGACTTCGACCACAAGTATTCCCTCATCCGAGAGAAAACGGCATGCATCATGCAGGATCGACCGTACTGAATCCAGACCGTCGTCGCCGGCGGCAAGACCGAGCGCCGGTTCATGCGCGTACTCCGGAGCGAGGGCGGCCAGCTCCATTGCATCGACGTAAGGGGGGTTACTTACAATGAGATCGTAGGCCGGCGGTCCCCCGAGATCGTCCAGGCCGTCAAAAAAGTCCGATTCAATGAGGCGGATGCGCTCGCGCATGCCATGACCGTCCACGTTGATGGCCGCGACGGCGAGCGCATCCTCGGAGATATCGACCGCATCGACACGCGCTTCAGGAAACGCCTGCGCCAGCGCAATGGCAATACAGCCGCTGCCCGTGCCGAGGTCGAGGGCCCGGCGCACCTTGCGAATCCACGGCCGGAACCGTCTCCGTATGAGTTCGGCGAGCGGCGAGCGCGGTATCAGTACGCGTTCATCGACGTAGAACGCGAGCCCCGCGAACCAGGCCTCGTTCACGAGGTACGCCACCGGGATGCGCTCATTGATGCGCCTCTCGACCAGCCGTTCGAGATCGTCGAGTTCGCCCGGAGTGAGCCGCTTTTCGTAGTGGCTTGCGGCATCGTCGTGGTCCAGGCCGAGGCGCGAAAAGACCAGGTACGCGGCGTCGTCCACTGCATTGGCCGTACCGTGGCCGTAGACGAGCCCCGCCGCGTCCAGCCTATCCGCGGTACGTCGTATGAACTCGGCAACGGTGGACATGGCCAACTCAGTGTCTCGCACGGCTTTGAAAGCGGGTTAAAATGTCGGCTCCATGCCCGCATCAAGATATGTTTTTATCGCTGCCATTGCGACAATAGTCGCCATAGCCATTGCAATCTTCGCGAGGGCGCTCGACGGTTCCGCAGGCGCGCCGCAATATGCAACGCTGCTGCCCGAACCTGTGCCGCTGCCTGAATTCTCACTCGTCGACCAGCACAACGCGCCTTTTACGCGCGACAGCCTGCGCGGGCAGACCAGCCTGATGTTTTTCGGATTCACCCATTGCCCCGATATCTGTCCGGCGACGTTGCAACAATTGGCCGCAGCGCGCAAGCAACTCGCCGAGGCGTCGCCGGGGACCGGGGCGCTGCCGGAGATCATATTAATAAGTGTCGATCCGGAGCGCGACACGCCCGGGAAACTGGACCAGTACGTCACCTACTTCGGCGACGGGGTGGCCGCGGCCACCGGCAGCATGGAGGCCATCAGGGAACTCACCTCGCCACTCGGCATCTATTTCGAGAAACAGCCGAATGCCGAAGTCGAAGCCCAGGGCAACTACAGCGTGAGTCATTCCACCGCGGTTCTCGTTATCGACGAAAACGCGTCGCTCAAAGCATTGTTCAGCGCGCCGCACAAGACCGAATCGTTTGTGCACGACCTTCCACGGCTCATGGCGTCGCGGTGACCCGGGCAGTCATCGCAGTTCTGCCGCTTCTGGTCTTGCTGGCAGGCTGCGGGCATGACGAGGCGCCTCCGTTGACGATCTCGGAGATCTCGGTGTTCGCGCCGCTGCCCGGGCAGCCGGCCGCCGTCGCTTATTTTTCCATGCACAACCCTACCCCGGCGGCAGTCACATTGCGCCGGGTTTCCAGCCCGGACTTCGCAGCCGTCGAAATGCACACAACCTACATCGACGACGGCGTTGCGCATATGCAGGCGCTCGAATTCCTTACGATCGCGGAACAATCAGACGTCGAGTTCTCGCCGGGGGGACATCATCTGATGCTCATGCGGCCCGTCACAAACCTCGAACCCGGCGATGAGGTCACTTTGGAGTTCTATTACGACGACGAGAGGTCCCTGTCGTTACGCGCACCGGTAAAGTCTCGCTAGGCAGTAGCATTATTCATGAACGGCACAACGTCTCAGCGGAGTCTCGCTTGGGGGGAGGGCTTTTCAGGATCGTCAAAAACAGGGATGTTTTTGCGAAGCCCCCATGGATGGGTTCACGGCGTTCCTGAAAAGCCCTCCCCCCAAGCGAGGCTTCGCTTACCACTAACCTGGAACGTTCATGACTAATGCGGGCTAGCACCGAGGCGCCGAAGCCGTTGGCACAACCTATGAATCGAAGTCTTATCGCAAATCTCACGGCGAAGTCGTTTTTGCTGCTGCAGCGGCTGGTGCCGCAGCATCGATTGACGGCGCTGGCCGGCTGGCTCGCGGGAATCAGGATTCGCATCGTCAAGGATTTCCTGATTCGCGCGTTCGTCAGGTTCTACGATGTCGACCTCGGCGATGTGAGCCGGACGGTGCCCGGTGGTTTCGTGGACTTCAACGATTTTTTCACGCGAGAACTTGCCGACGGCGCGCGGCCGATCGATGCCTTTGCGACATCGATCGTGTCGCCGGTCGACGGCATCATGAGCGCCGCCGGCCGCATTGAAGGCGACAGCCTGTTGCAGGCCAAAGGAATTCATTACACCCTCGAGGATCTACTGGCCACCGATCTTGCCGACGCGGCACTGTTCGAGAACGGCAGCTTCGCCACGATGTACCTGGCGCCGTACAACTATCATCGCGTGCACAGTCCGCTTGGCGGTGAATTGACGGCGGCGCGCTATGTTCACGGACGCCTGTTCAGCGTCAATCGGACGACGGTCGGGTTGCTGCCGCATTTGTTTACGAAGAACGAGCGGCTCATCTGTCATTTCCGCACTGTCGTGGGTCCCATGGCGCTCATTTTCGTCGGCGCGCTGAACGTCGGCAGCGTAAGCACGCCGTGGACCGGCAGGATTCATGTCCGCAAAGCGGGCGGCGTCGACGATCTCGATCTGGACACCGCCGTAACCTCCGTCGACGTCGACAAGGGACAGCTGCTCGGCTGGTTCAACATGGGATCGACCGTGATCGTACTGTTGCCGCCCGGCACTTGTGCATGGCGGGAGGGACTCGCGAGCGGAGCGCGCCTCAGGGTGGGCGAAGCCATCGGCAAGCTGGCCGTCAATGAAACCGGATAGCTGGCGCCCGTCATCGACGGCCGCGACGGCAACGCGGCGCGCGCGGATGCTCGAAGCCGCACGCGGATTTTTTGCCGGGCGCGCGGTGCTCGAAGTCGATACGCCGCTCTTGTCACGGACCACCGTCAGCGACCCGTACATTGAAAGTATCCGTGCGGAACTCAAGCACCAGCCGGATAAACCGTACTACCTGCAGACCTCGCCGGAATATTTCATGAAACGCCTGTTGTGCGCGGGATACCCGGACATATTCCAGATCTGCAAGGCGTTTCGCGACGGCGAAGCCGGACGCCGGCATAGCCCTGAGTTCACGCTCATCGAATGGTACCGTCGGGGCTTCAGCCTGCAACAGATCATGCAGGAAACCGTGGATCTCGTGACCGCGCTCATCGAACCCCGGTTTATCGAAGTGCTCCCGAAGTTTGTCGAACACCGCAGTGCTTTGCAGGAACTGGCGGGCGTCGATCCGGAGCAATCAACAATCGCCGCGCTGGCGCACGCCGCCGCCGCCGATGAGCGGATGATCGCGTCGCTCGGCGGGCATCGCGATGCCTGGCTGGATCTCGTGCTGTCGATATGCGTTGTTCCGCGGTTCGATAGCGGCCGCCTCACGGTCCTCTATCACTACCCGGCCAGTCAGTCCGCCCTCGCGAGACTTTGTCCCGCGAATGCCTCGGTCGCCGACCGCTTCGAAGTCTTTTTCGGCGACCTCGAACTGGCAAACGGCTTCGTCGAGCTTCAGGACGCGGGCGAGCAACTGAGCCGCTTCGCAGCGAATCAGGCGCTGCGACGGCAGCGCGCGCAGCCGCTTCGGCCGCTCGATCGCCGGTTTATCGTTGCCCTGCGATCCGGACTGCCAGCCTGCGCGGGCGTCGCCGTCGGATTCGAACGGTTGTTAATGATCAACGAGATGTCGGATGATATCCGGCGCGTACAAACGTTTGCTGTAGACGAGGACGACGAATGACGGGCGCCGCCGAGGTGGATTTCACTTTGCTCGACAAACAGCTGGTCGCGCTGGTCGCTGACGAAGCCGATCCGCTGGCGAACACCGCCAATTTCGTGGGATTGCTGCACCATTCGATCCCTTCGATCAACTGGCTCGGCATCTACGTCCTGCGCGGCGAGGACCTGGTACTGGGCCCGTTTCAGGGCAAGCCCGCGTGCGTGCGCCTGCCCGTCGGCCAGGGCGTCTGCGGTACTGCTGCCCGCACATTGAAAACAATTCGGGTAGCCGACGTGAACGAGTTCCCGGGCCATATCGCCTGCGATCCGGCATCGAATTCCGAAATTGTCGTGCCGCTGATGCTCGGCGGAAAACTCGCCGGTGTGCTCGATATCGACAGCCCGCGGCGGGCGAGATTCACGGAGCGCGATCAGCGAGGCCTGGAGATGCTGTGCAGGACGTTTACGGATGAGTTGTCGAAGAAAGACGCAGCCGTGGACAGAACGGCATTTATTTGACCCGCGAGACGTAATCTCCAGAACGCGTGTCGACCCGGACTATCTCGCCCTGCTCGACAAATAACGGCACGCGAACCACAGCGCCTGTCGACAGCTTCGCCGGCTTTACTCCGCCGCTCGCGGTATCGCCGCGTATGCCGGGATCGGTCTCGACGATCTGCAACTCGACGAAGTTCGGCGGCGCAACCACCAACGGGACGTTGTTCCACAGCGTGATCTGACACAGATCCTGCTCTTTCAACCAGCTCTTCGCATCGGCAACCGCGTTTTCATCCGCCGCATACTGCTCGAACGTGTCCGGCACCATGAAATACCAGAATTCGCCGTCTTTATAGAGATACTGCATGTCCGTGTCGACCACGTCGGCGGCCGTTACGCTGTCGCCCGACTTGAAGGTTTTCTCTACCGTGCGGCCCGTTTTCAGGTTCCTGATACGCACGCGGCTGAAGGCCTGGCCCTTGCCGGGTTTGACGAATTCGTTTTCGACGATGACGCAGGGATCGCCGTCCATAAGAATCTTGAGTCCCGCACGAAACTCGCTTGTGTTATAGCTGGCCATCTCTGATCGCATGCCGGCAGACTGCCGGAACTCCTTGTTTTATATAGATTTCCGGCGGTCTGCCTGACACCGCAGGTGCGTGAAGGCGCTATGATACCCGCGGCAATGGCGACATTCCTGTTTTTCCTGCGCGCGGGCGCCCATAGCGGACCGCGGTTGTGCGGAGGAAAATGAGGACACCGACTGCCGGCATAATTTGATATTCGTCACGGTTTTGCCCGCCGGGCCGCGACTCGCCTGCAGCGGATGTATAGACTGCTAAAGTATCCAATCTCGTTCGCTCGGCGGCGGATTTGCCGCTCGCGGCCGTTCGTCATTTATTCCAGGGAAGAGCGATTTGACCGACCGACAGAGCATTTCCATCGCCGTCCTGACCGCCAATCAGGACGACGTCGAGCTCGTCAACCGAACCCTCCGGGACGCAGGACACGCGGCTCACTGCCATTGGGTGCAAAGCCCGAGCACGCTCGACAGTACGCTCGAATCCCGCCTGGTCGAACTGATCATCGTCAACAAGGACAGTTACGCGGACACGATTCGTCAGGTTATCGAACAAAAGGATGCGTACATGCCGGAGATTCCGGTAATCGCAGTCAGTGCAACTGTCGACGAGGCAAAAATCCAGGACGCCATGAAGCACGGTGCCTGTGACCTCGTATCGATCAACAGGAAGTCCCGGTTACAGGCCGTTGTCACGCGGGAATTGCGGGCCTATCGGGTCGAGCGCGCGCTGAATTCAACCATCAGTTCGGCCACCGAGTACCGGCGGCAGCTCAACGACTACATGCAGGATTCGGCGACGGCCATCGCCTACGTGCAGGAAGGCATCATCACCGACGTCAACGTCGCATGGCTCACGCTGTTCCGTGTCCGCGACAAGAACGAAGTTGCCGGCCTGCCATTGATGGATAATTTCGACGCCGAGAGCCAGGCGGCCATCAAAGGAGCGATTGTTGCAACCACAAAAGGCAAATGGGACGCCGAACAAAAACTGATTGCCAAAGCCCGGCTCGGCCAGCAGGAGTCCATCACGCTGGAACTGGAGTTCCATCCCACTGATTTCGACGGCAGCCCGCACGTCCAGATCAGGATTTCCCCGCCGGAAGCAAAAGCCGAGGAACCGACCAAGCTCGTGCACGAGGCCCTTAAGCGGGACCCGACCACGCTTTTCTTTCACCGCTCCGAGTTTCTCGAGCGACTGACAAAGCGCATTGAAAAAAAGCCAAAGTCCGGACTGCACGTCCTTGCCTATATCAAGCCGGATCACTTTTCGGAACTCTGCAAAGTAATCGGCATACTGCCGACCGAAGAGGTTCTGTCGCAACTGGCGGAGGAGATTCGCAAGAAAATGAATCCGCGTGACGTCGCGGGGCGCTTCGAGGGCACGGTTATCATGGCGTTGCTCGAGCGCGGCAGCGAACGCGACGCCGAGGCCTGGGCACAACAGCTCGTCGATCACATTCAGGAATTCGATTTCAGGGTGGCTGACCGGAACGTGAACCTGACCTGTACGGTCGGCATTTGCGCGGTAAGCGGCGTCTATTCGAGCCTCGAAGAACTGATCGTGGCCGTCGCCGAAGCGCGGCGACAGGGCAAGAAGAACGGCGGCAATTGCGTCTTCCTGAATGAATCGACGGATGCCGACACGCGACTGCGCAAATACGATGCAATCTGGGTCCGCATGATCAAGGCCGCGCTCATGGAGAACCGCTTCAGGCTCGCGCAGCTCCCTATCGCGGGCTTGAGAAGCGATGCGGACGGCATGTACGACCTGTTGGTACGCATGATCGACGAACAGGGCAATGCGCTTCTGCCGTCCGATTTTCTGCCAGCCGCCGAGCGTAACAATCTCATGAAGACCATCGATCGCTGGATCGTCACCGCGGCAATGGATTTTTGTGTCGAGAGCAACGCGAACCGCGTGTTTGTGCGCTTGTCACGCCAGTCGCTGGAGGACTCCTCACTCATCGAGTGGATGAAGAAGGAATTCGGCAAGAGAAAGGTCGAACCCGCAAAAATCTGCATCCAGATCCCCGAGCAGGAAGCGGCAAAATTCATCAAGCCGACCAAACACGTCGTGGAGCAATTCCGGATCCTCGGCGTTGGCTTCGCGCTGGAACACTACGGCGTCGACAAAAACCGCTTTCAGATCCTCGACATCCTGCACCCTGACTACGTCAAGATCGACGGCGAACTGATGCATACGCTGACCACCGATACCGGCATGCAGGAAAGCATCCGGCAGGTCGCAGAAGCCGCCGAGCATCGCGACATCGAAACAATCGCCGAGCGAGTCGAGAATGCAAACGCCATGGCCGTCCTGTTCCAGCTTGGCGTGAACTACATGCAAGGCCATTACGTTCACGAACCGGAAGTCGTGCTGCAGGAATCACCCGGCGTCTCCCGGACGACACTGGACGCGATCGGGTCGTAGCCACCTGTCACTGACGCGCATCGTTCATGAACGGCACCGGGTAACGGCGCAGTCTTGCTTGGGGGGAGGGCTTTTCAGGATCGTCAAAAACAGGGATGTTTTTGCGAAGCCCCCACGTCGTTAGGTGCCGGACTTGGATTTTTGGACATTTCATTTGGACACGCGATCTGAATCGACCCACTGCGAAATGTCCAAAAATCCAAGTCCGGCACCTAGCGCAGGCACCTAACGACACGGCGTTCCTGGAAAGCCCTCCCCCCGAGCGAGGCTTCGCCAACCACCAACCTTGAATGTGCGTGAATAGCGCTGGCTACGGCGTTCGCAATCGGAGCCGCCGTACGGCCTGTGACGTGGGTCACAAATTCGCTGCTCTGAAGCTCGTCCTCGGCGACAAAATTCCGAAACTTCGAATGGGTCCGTTTACAGAACGTGCAAGCGCTTCTAACCTCGTGCGAACACCGTTTTTATCTGTCTGGCTTCGAAGCCCTGCTTCTGACAGCGCAAAGATAAATCATCGGGTCGGGGGCAGACGAAGCGGAGAACGTACCTGTGAACGCATCATCACGATGTAACAAGATCGCCAAGGACACGAGGAAGAAATTCGACAGCAACCGCAGCCGTGGTGAAAACCGGCCCGGCGCGAAGACTCTGCTGCCGGCGCTGATGGCGCTCGGCGGCGGCGCCATCTTCGCAGGTCCCGCATTTGCCCTCGAACTCGGCGATATCCAGGTCCACTCCACGCTCGGCCAGCCGTTGCGCGCGAGCGTAGCGATCGCGCTGCATGCCAATGAACAGATCCACGATTATTGTATTTATCTCAAGCCCGGGATTGCTGCAAACGGCCTGCCGTCAATCGGCAATGCCGCGGTCTCTGTCAGCGATGGCGCGATACGGCTTACGGGACATACGGCGATCAAAGAGCCGTTAGTGACCTTGCAGCTGACAGTGGATTGTCCTTACACCGCACACCTCCGACGCGAGTATTGGTTATTCGTCGACCCGGCTTCGCCGTCGCAGCAGGCTGACGAGCCGGTTGCCGCAAGCCGCTCCGCTCTGCCTGCGCGAACTGAAAGCCGCGACAGACCTGCCGCAATACGAGCGGTTACACGGGTGCCGATCGCGGCGTCGGCTTCGTATCGGGTACAACCGGGGGATACGCTTTCCGGCATCGCCGCAAGAATTTCGGGCCGGACCGTCGGAATCTGGCAGGCAGTCGACGCCCTGTTCGCCGCCAACGCGGATGCTTTCATCGATGGCGACAGGAATCTGCTGCGATCGGGCGCCTTGCTGGCTATCCCGGACGCAATCCTGGCGGGGCAAAGCGCCGGCAATGTGGTTTCGCCTGCCGCCGAACCGGCGGTTGCCAATATGGCAAACATGGCCGAGCCGGTGGCACGGGCGTATTCCGCTTATATCCCCGGCTCCAATACGACCTCACCGGCGCCCGTAACTGCCGCACAGGAAGCGAACCACGGCACGGTCCCGGCAGAGGTTCGGCCCGACGCCTCCGCGCCGTCGCAAGCAAGAACCGCGGCACCTCAACCGGGCGATGTATCGCTGGGTTCGGACAGCCCGTTCGTGTCCCCCATCGATGCCGGCGGCGAAGTCGTTGCGTCACGGCCTTTCGCTGTACCCACGGAAACGATACCCGCGACGGACATCGAAAATGCCGTCTCCCCACGAAGCATGCCAGGCGTCCGGAGCACCGAGGGTGCAACCCGCGACTCGTGGTCCTGGCTTGCCTGGCTCGGCGGCAGCGGCATCGCGCTGATACTCGGACTGTTGTTATTCGGCCGCCGACTGAAGGAACGCCTCGGACCCGAATCGGACGCCGCCGATACATTCGGGCGCCGCCGCACCGACCCTGTCGAAAACGACGATACGGACGTAGCGCCGGTACTGGGTCTCCCCTCTCAGGGCGCGGTTCCGGTCGCCCGGAGGGTAAGTCTCGATGCGGACCTCGACGACGGGTCGGGCTTTCAATACGGCGGCGACATCGACATTGCCCAGGACTTCGGCTTTTCCGACTCCGGCAAATTCAAGAACGGTCTGGACATGGATTTTTCGTCTGCAGCAGACGACGACACGAACGGCCGCACGACGGACATCATCGTACCGCGCCGCACAGCGGAACCAACCATCCTCGTAAGTGAAACACCGCCCAGCCACGACGACACCGGCGAATACGATCTGTCGATGATCGTCGATGCGACAAGGCAGTCGTTGGACAATTCAGACGCCACGACCAAAGACCTTAGAGCTATTCAGGTTAATGCTGCGGACGACGACACCGTGTCGGAGGAATACACGCTGAGCAAGGAAGTCGACTATAAAGTCCTGGAGCAGGATTACGAGGACGAACTCACTGCCACACAGGCGCTTAACGCGGAAATCTCCAAAGCTGCGCGCGCGCTGTCGAGGCAAATGGGCAAAGACGAGATGGGCGATACGCTCACAGACACGGTTAACGAAGAGGGTCCGCCATTGGTGCCCGATGACGTTTTCGCGTCAGGCGACGATGAGACCATCCTCTTGCCGGCATCCGGCGCCGAACTGCCTGGCGCCGATGACACGGCTCAAATGCCCGTCACGGCCGCGACGAGCAAACTGGACGACACTGCCAACGAAGAGATCACGATCAGCGTGCCGGCGGCGGAAAACGACTCGACCGTCGAGGTCGATATCGAATCGGCTACCATCGACACGAGGAAAATGCGCGCTTCCTGAAGCGCTGTCGGCATCTCCGTACAAAAATAAGGTCGATCGGCTGACACAGTCTGCGAACGGCGCGGCACGCTCGCATTATTCATGAACGGCACCTAACGGCATAACGGCACACCAGCGCCCCCAACCGTTCATGGATAATGCGAGCGGCTACCCTACTCGGCAGTCAACCGCTCGACCTTGCGCCAACCTTTGGGCAACAGGGCACCGCGGAGGCCGCGTTCGCCGTAATAGTCGTCGAGATCGTCCCACTTGACGGTCATCCCGCGGGTGGCCGTCTGCACCTGCAGATTGCCGCCCTCGGGCACGACCGCCAGCGCGACCATTTTTTCCTCGCCGGACTGGTATTTCTTGCCCGGAATATTGATGATTTTATTGCCCTTGCCTTTTGCGAGTTCGGGCAGTTCGCCCATTTCGAACAGCAGCAAACGCCCGATGGAACTCACTGCGGCAATCAGGGATCTGGCCGCCGGCGGCACCGGCGCAGGGACCACTGCACGGCCGCCTGCGGGTACCCGCAGAACCAGCTTCCCCGCTTTGTTACGCGACGCGAGGTCGGAAAGCTTCGCGATGAAGCCGTAACCCGCATCGCTCGCGAGTAACCATTGCGATTCCGGATCGCCGATCATCGCGCCGCAGAACTCGGCGCCGTCCGGAGGGTTGAATCGCCCGGACAGCGGTTCGCCCTGCCCGCGCGCCGAGGGTAACGTGTGCGCAAGGACGCTGTAGACGCGGCCGGTACTGTCGTTGAACATCGCAAGCTGGTTGCTGCGACCGCGCGCCGCGGCGAGGAACTCATCACCTGACTTATAGCTCAGGGCATACGGATCGACGTCGTGTCCCTTCGCGGCTCGCGCCCAGCCGCGCTTCGACAACACGAGCGTGACTGGTTCGCTTGCGACGAGTTGCGTTTCGTCCAGCGCCTGCGCAGCTTCCCGCTCCACCAGCCTGGTCCTTCGCGCGTCGCCATAGGCGTCCGCATCGTCCAGAAGCTCTTTCTTGATGAGCGTTTTCAGGCGGGCCGTGCTCTTGAGGGTTTTCTCAATGATGTTCCTTTCCTCATTGAGCCCATCCTGTTCGCCGCGAATCTTCATCTCCTCCAGTTTCGCCAGGTTACGCAGGCGCAGATTCAGGATCGCCTCGGCCTGCGGGTCGGAAAGCCTGAACCGTTTCATCAACACCGGTTTCGGCTCGTCCTCCTTGCGAATGATGGCAATAACTTCGTCGATATTGAGATAGGCGATCAGAAGCCCGTCGAGAATATGCAGGCGGTCCGAAACGATCTGCAATCTGTGCTTCAGGCGGCGTTTGACGGTGTCCTTGCGGAACTGAATCCACTCGGTCATGAGCCCGGTCAGGTTGAAGGTTCGCGGCCGGCCGTCGAGTGCCACGATGTTCATGTTGACCCGGACGGTTCGCTCCAGCGACGTGGTCGAAAAAAGATGCGACATCAGTTCGTCGACATCAATTTTCTTCGATTTCGGCGTAATGACCAGGCGTATGGGATCTTCATGATCCGATTCATCCCGCAGATCCTCGACGATCGGCAACTTCTTGTTGCGCATCTGTATCGCGATCTGCTCCAGAATCTTGCTGCCGGAAATCTGGTACGGCAGCGAATTGATCACGATATCGCCGTTCTCCACTTTGTAGGATGCACGCAGGCGCAGCGTGCCGTTTCCCGTCTCGTAGATCTGTTTGATGTCGGCCCTGGGTGAAATCAGCTCGCCGCCTGTCGGAAAATCCGGGCCTTTGATGTGTTTCATCAACTGCGCGACAGTCGCGTCCGGATTGTCGATCAGGTGAACCAGTGCGCTCGCCACCTCGCGCAGGTTGTGTGGAGGCACGTCCGTCGACAGGCCGACGGCGATGCCCGTCGTACCGTTCAGCAGCAGGTTGGGCAGGCGCGCCGGCAAGACGACCGGCTCGTCCAGCGTGCCGTCGAAGTTCGGTGCCCAGTCGACCGTGCCCTGTCCCAGCTCGGCCAGCAGGCTCTTTGCATAGGGCATCAGCCGCGATTCGGTATAGCGCATCGCGGCGAACGACTTCGGGTCGTCGGTCGAGCCGAAATTTCCCTGGCCGTCGACGATCGCGTAGCGATAGGAAAACGGCTGAGCCATCAGCACCATCGCCTCGTAGCAGGCGGAGTCGCCGTGGGGATGGTACTTGCCGATGACGTCGCCGATCGTGCGCGCGGATTTCTTCGGCTTTGCGCCGGCCGAAAGACCGAGCTCGCTCATCGCGTAAACGATGCGGCGCTGTACCGGCTTCAGGCCGTCGCCGATCTGCGGCAGCGCGCGATCGAGAATGACATACATCGAATAGTCGAGGTACGCCTTCTCGGTATACGCCTTGAGCGCGAGCTGCTCGATGCCTTCGAGATTCAGTTGGTTCTGCATTGTTGGAGCCCGCGAGAGCGGGCGATCTCCGTGTCGTTTATTCGCCCGTTTTCACGGGCTCCAACAAGGGCAGCCCTTACGCGATCAGCCCTCTTGCCCTGCCGAGCGTCCCGCGGGCGGGAAGGCCCAACCAAGTGCCGTTCCTTCATGAATAGTGCCCCTCCGGCGGCGTGTATTTCTACACCTCCGCGAGATTGCCTTTCGTTTCCAGCCAGCTGCGGCGATCGCTGGCGCGTTTCTTTGCCAGCAGCATGTCCATGAGCTGATCGGTGTTGTCCTTCGCATCGACGGTGAGTCGAACGAGGCGACGCGTGTCGCGATGCATCGTGGTCTCGCGCAGCTGCTGGGGGCTCATTTCGCCCAGGCCTTTAAAGCGGGTAACGATGATCTTGCCGCGCATATTTTCCGCGTCAATACGGTCGAGAATTCCCTGCCGTTCGGCCTGATCCAGCGCGTAATAGACCTCTTTGCCTACGTCGATGCGAAAAAGGGGCGGCATCGCAACGTAGACGTGTCCGGCCAACACCAGGTTGCGAAAATGCCTGAGAAACAGCGCGCAAAGGAGCGTGGCGATGTGCGCGCCGTCGGAATCCGCGTCCGCGAGGATGCAGATTTTGTGATAGCGCAGGCCGTCGATGTTGCTGCCACCCGGATCTACACCGAGCGCCACGCTGATGTCGTGCACTTCCTGCGAAGCGAGAATCTCGTTCGTCTCGACTTCCCAGGTATTCAGGATCTTGCCCCGGAGCGGCAGGATTGCCTGTGTATTGCGATCGCGCGCCTGCTTCGCCGAGCCCCCGGCGGAATCGCCCTCCACCAGGAATATCTCGCTCAGTTCGGGTTCCTGGGACCTGCAATCGGCGAGCTTCCCAGGCAACGCCGGACCGGACACGATTTTCTTGCGCACCACTGTTTTCGCGGCTTTGAGCCGCGACTGCGCTTTGGAAATCGCGAGTTCTGCAATCTGACCGCCTGTTTCCGGGTGCTGATTGAGCCAAAGCGAGAAGCTGTCCTTGATGACGCCTCCGATGAATGCCGCGGACTCGCGCGACGACAATCTTTCTTTTGTCTGGCCGGAAAACTGGGGGTTCTCGAGCTTCGCGCTAAGCACGAAATTGAGACCGTCCCAGACGTCTTCCGGAGAAATCTGTACGCCGCGCGGCAGGAGACTGCGAAACTCGCAGAATTCCCGCAAAGCGTTCGTCAGTCCGGTGCGCATGCCGTTGACGTGGGTCCCGTCCTGCGGCGTGGGGATCAGATTGACGTAGCTCTCGCCCACCTGGCCCGGCTCGGCGGTCCACACGAGCGCCCATTCGACTCCCTCATTCTTGCCCGCAAGGTTGCCCGAAAACGGCTCGACGGGCAGGTGCTCGACGTTGCCGACGGCCTCGAGCAGGTATTCTTCCAGCCCGCCCGCATACAGCCACTCCACCTCTTCCTTCGGCTTGACCACTTTCAGCTTGACGGTCAGGCCCGGGCAAAGGACGGCTTTGGCGCGCAGCGCGTGTTTCAGGCGCGACACGGAAATTTTCGGTGAATCGAAGTACTTCGGATCCGGCCAGAATCGAATCGTGGTACCGGTATTCTGCTTGCCGACAGTACCGACGACCTCGAGTTTGCCGCGCTTGTTGCCGCCGGCGAAGCTCATGTTGTATTCCTTGCCGCCGCGGCGTATCCATACTTCCAGGTTCTTTGACAGCGCATTGACGACGGATACGCCGACGCCGTGCAGTCCGCCGGCGAACTGATAATTCTCGTTATTGAATTTGCCCCCTGCATGCAGGCGCGTCAGGATCAGTTCGACGCCGGGAATTTTCTCTTTCGGATGGATATCGACCGGCATACCGCGGCCGTCGTCGCTGACCTCGACGGAACCGTCGTCAAGCAGTGTGACTTCGATTTTCCTGCAGTGGCCCGCGAGCGCTTCATCGACGCTGTTATCGACGACTTCGTGGGCAAGGTGATTCGGTCGCGTGGTGTCGGTATACATGCCGGGCCGCCGGCGCACGGGCTCAAGACCGCTCAGGACCTCGATGTCGGCCGCGTCGTATCGTTTGCTCATCTGTTTTTAATGCCACAAGCGGGGTACACGCGAGGATTCTAGCAGGATGTACGCACGCGTTTGGGAAACAGTGCCGGAAACGGTGCCGGGGGAAACGGTGCCGGACTTGGATCATTGGACATTTCGCTGACGCTTAACCGCGGGCAGAGCGAACAGAGTCGCAAAATGTCCAATGATCCAAGTCCGGCACCGGCTGTGCAAAATGTCCAATGATCCAAGTCCGGCACCGGTTCAGGCACCGGTTGACTGTTGGAGCCCGCGCGAGCGGCGCTTCAGTTGAGGTCGTGCAGCAGCGCGCGGCGAATGTTATCGGCCACCGGGCGGACTTCGACGTGATAGTTCACGTGATCGATGCCGGCGGCAAGTGAGGCGCCTTCCTTCAAGGACCGGATCTGTTCCGGCGGGAGTTCGAACAACAGAAAATGCACCGCCGAAGTTTTTTCTTCGGTGTCGCGCTGCAGATCCTGGTCGGCGATCGGCCTGATCCGGTCGCACTCGCCGATCTGCAGCCAGACCTGATTCTCGATGCCGATCAGCTTCTGCAACATGGTTTTGCGTTCGGTCGCATCCGGGAACTCAATCATGAAGGTCGCTTTCCAGTTGTTCCCGTCCGGGATCAGCGGGTTGTAGGCGTTCAGTTCCTCGGCAATTCCCGCCGCTTCGAAAATGCGCTCGATACGCAGCATCTCCTGTACCTGATACTGCATCGTCAGGCGATCTTCGAAATACAAGGTGGCATTCATGCCCAGCGCCAGGCGGCGATCGCGCTTGTGTGCCATGACCTCGGCGCGAAAATCGTTACGCACTTCCGCGTATTTCTCCAGACTGAAGAGTGTTTCGCGAGTCAGCTTTTCCATGGCGTTCCCAGTCACGCTGCGATTCAAATGCCGTAGGCGCGACGCAGCAGTCCCATCGGATGCTGCGGCGTCAGTTTATCGAGACCCTGGCCGATCTGCGCGGCGGCCATCGGACAGTCGCTTATGAAATGCTGTGCGTTGCTCTTGTTGATTTTCTGTACTACCGGCCGTGCGATCTTTTTGGAGATTTCGTAAAACTCCTCTTTCACGGCGTAGCTCCCATCGTGTCCTGAACATCGTTCAATGGCTTCTACCTCGGTGCCCGGGACCAGCATCAGGGTATCGCGCGTCTTAAGGCCGATGTTCTGAACCCGCAGGTGACAGGGTACCTGGTACGCGACCTTGCCGAGACGCTCCGTGAAGTCCGTTCGAAGTTTTCCGTCTTTGTGGCGCAGCATCAGGTATTCGAATGGATCGAACGTTGCCTTGCGAACTTTGGCGACGTCCGCATCGTCCGGAAACATGAGCGGCAGTTCCCGTTTGAACATCAGCGTGCAGGAAGGTATCGGCGTCACGATATCCCAGCCCCGGTCGACCCATGATGCAAGCACAGGGATGTTCGTTTCCTTCGTGCGCACAATGGCATCGAGATCGCCGAGTTCGAGCTTGGGCATGCCGCAACAGATTTCTTTTTCCGCGAGAGCCACGGGGATCCGGTTGTGTTCGAAGACGGCGGCAAGATCCTCGGCCAGCGACGGCATATTGCGGTTGCCGTAGCAGGTAGCGAACAGAACGACCTTGCCGCGCGTCGCGGCGGTGGCCTCCGCACGCGCGCCCGTCTCGCCGCGATGCTTCCTGAGCCTCTTTCGCGCCGTGTTCGAATGGTAAACAGGCAGCGGGGCGTCACGATGAACCCCAAGAGTCTTTTCCAGGACCTTGCGGCCGGTTTTGTTGCGGTTGCCGGCGTTGACCGCCTGAACGACAACCGGAATTCCGGCGAGACGTCCCACGGTGTCCGTCGAAGTCAGTATCCGGTCGCGCCATTTCGGCGGCCTCTTCCTGAACTTCACCGCACTGGCACGCAGCATCAGGTGAGGGAAATCGACGTTCCACGGATGCGGCGGCACGTACGGACACTTGGTCATGTAACACATGTCGCACTGGTAGCAATTGTCGACGACGTCCCAGTACACCTCCTTCGGCACCGAATCGAGTTCCATCGTTTCCGATTCATCGATGGCATCGAACAGGGTCGGGAACGCATTGCACAGATTGAAGCAGCGGCGACAGCCGTGACAGATGTCGAACACGCGCTCGAGTTCTGTCACCAGCGCAGGTTCGTTGTAAAACTCCTCGGTTTGCCAGGCAATCGGATGCCGGGTCGGGGCCTCGAGACTGCCCTCGCGAAGGTCTATGGGCTTGCTCATGGCAGAGCGACGGAGACGGCAGCCGGTTCATCGAACGGCTGCCGTTCCCATTGCGGATTCAGCCGTCCAGCGTGTCCAGTGCTTTCTGGAAACGATTGGCGTGCGAGCGCTCGGCCTTCGCCAGCGTCTCGAACCAGTCGGCGATTTCGTCGAAGCTCTCGTCACGCGCCGTCTTCGCCATGCCCGGGTACATGTCCGTGTACTCGTGCGTTTCGCCGGCGATTGCGGCGGCGAGATTCGCCGAGGTGGCGCCGATCGGCAGTCCGGTCGCCGGATCGCCGACTTCCTCGAGATATTCGAGATGGCCGTGCGCATGGCCGGTTTCGCCCTCTGCCGTCGAGCGGAAGACCGCGGCTACGTCGTTGTAACCTTCGACATCCGCTTTCGCAGCAAAGTACAGATAGCGACGATTCGCCTGGGATTCGCCGGCAAATGCATCCTTCAGATTGGTCTCGGTCTTGCTGCCCTTCAATGACATGATGGCTCCTCTCTAAAAGCGTCGGGTTAAACTATTTAGACTAAGTCTAATCAACGGTCACTCTAAGCCCGCGTCCGGCCAATGTCAACGCGCCGCCTCGGCGAGAATCGGCCGTTTTCACGGGCTCCGACAAGGGCCGTCGAAACCTTGTTGGAGCCCGCGCGAAAGCGGGCGATTTCCCGCACGCAGCCGACGAACGAGCCCTGCCGTTGACCCGTCGGCAGCCGCCCTGTAGCGTAGCCGCCAATTTTCCGTCGACCGCAAAAGCAGGCTCATGTCCGGCAAGACACCTCTCAATCTCGAAAAATCCCTGGAAGAACTGGAATCGCTCATCGACGAACTGGAAAGCGGCGACCTGCCGCTGGAAAAAGCGATGAAAAAGTTCGAAGAAGGAATCAAGCTGACGCGTAATTGCCAGGCGGCGCTCAAGGACGCCGAGCAGCGCGTCGAAATTTTATTGAAAAGCGCCGGCGGCGACGAAGCTCTCGAGGAGTTCAACGTCGACGAGAGCTGAGGAAATCGCCCTACCGGGTGTTGGACGAAAGGAGCTTTGGGCGATCTGCTGATGCGACTCTCCGAATGCTTCGCGGCTAAGCGCGAGAGTTCCCGCAACACTTCCTCGGCGCCCTCGAAATTGCCCGCTTCGCGCCTGGACGCGCCCAGGTTGTTGAGCGCCGCAAGAACCTTCGGATGCGTAGCACCGTACGAGCTGCGCCAGATCGGCAGCACTTGCTCAAGGGTTTCCGCCGCTGCCTCGTCTTGCGCGTTACGCGCCGCCGCCCGGCTGCAAGAGCGGCCCGTCGTCGCTTTCGCAGTCCTGCAACATGCGTTCGACAGCACTTCGCAGATTCGTGTCGCGGTCGCAGGTTTCGTCGAGCAAACATTCGCGTTCGCTATCCGACAGCTCGAAATACGACATCGCCTCCGTATCGAAGTTGTTCACTGCGCTCGCTGTCATGAGGCTCGTCGAAGAAGGCGAACTCAGGCTCGATGACGATCTGACGACACTGCTGCCGGCTTTTCCGAATTTCGAACAGGGCCGCCGAATATCCCTTCGACAGTTGCTCAACCATACCTCCGGCCTCAACGATTACCCGGCAGCCGACTTCGTGCGCTTGCTGCACTCGGAGAAACCCGTCGCGGCCTTGCCAGCCTCGTTTGTGCTCGATTACCTTGACGGGCGCGCCCTGGATGCCGATCCCGGTTTTCAACCGGAACTCTCTGTACGCCGAGGCAGGCGTGCAGGGGGACGGCGGGTTGTGCAGCACCGCGCTCGATCTGGGTCGTCTGCCCGCCGCGCTGGCAGGGCACGGTTTATCCCCGAGGCCCGCATCGTCGAGATGCAGCAGCCGTCGATCCTGGCGGACCGGGTTGCCGTCGACTACGGCCTGGGCGTCCGCCGCGGTCGCCTCGACGGGCATTCGATCTGGGGCCACACCGGAAGCTTTCTGCTGACGTACGGGGCCGTTCTTGCCCACTATCCGGACGACGACGTGACGATTGCGGTTCTGGTGAACACAGCGAACACGGCGGCGGACGCGCTCGTCATTGAAGGTCTGGTGGCCCGAGAAGTGCTGGGATTGCCGGAATCGGCAGCCGATACGCCGAAGCTTTCCCGCGAGGCATCGATGATGTACGCGGGTGAGTATATCGGCGATCGTTATTACGACGTTCAGGCGATTCGCGGCGGCAACGTTCCGGATGCACGAGAACGATTCGCTATCGTCGAGAAAAGCGGTCATCTCGAGCGAATCGTGCTGAACGGCGATGAGCGGCCGGCACTTAAACTTGTCTACAAAGGCAATCACAGCTTCGGACGAGCCGACTGGCCGATGGATCGCTTCGTGTTCGACGTCGAAGCCGGTCGGGCGCGCGGTTATTCGGAGTATTACAACGGTATCTTTGCCCCGTTCAATCGGCGTGTGGAGCCGTGAGAGAAAACGCCTGACCGAGTTGCTGGCGGCTGTTTGACCAGGACACCGAAGGGCGGGCTCCTGTAATCGCGAAAGCCCACCACGCGGGCGACCCTCAGGTTTGAGTGTTGCCGTCGCCCTGCAGGCGCGTGATCAGGGAACGCAGGAACACCTTGTTGAATCGCAACTGGCAGGCCGATGAAACCTGCTCCATCAGCGTCGAGCTGACGCGCAGTATCGTAACGTTGCCGCTGGCCCGGATAGAGGCGGTTCGTTTCGCCCCTCGAACATAACTCGTCTCGCCGAAACAATCGCCGTTCGACAGAACGCCGAGCTTTTTGCTGTTGGCCTCAACGTCCGCCTGTCCCGCCACGATGATGTAAAAGCGATCGTCCATTTCGCCTTCTCGAACGATGTCTTCGCCGCCCTTGTATTCATGCCAGTCGCTGGCGCGAAGCACTTCCCAGATCTCCGCATGCGAAAACTCGTGGAAGAACGTCAGGGTGCGCAACAGATCGAAGTGTTCCTGGTTGTCGAGGCTGTCGTACTTCGCGCGCAGGTCCTTGTGCACCCGCGTCAGATCGGCCGCCATCGCCGCGCCGCTCGCGCAACGCTTGCCCGGGTCCTTTTGCATGCACATCGCCACGACGTTCTCCAGTTCCTCCGGCAGGTCGTCGCGATAGGTGTGGATGGGCGGCGGGGTTGCGTAAACGATCTGATGCAGCAGTTTCGACAGGTTATCGGCGCGGAACGGCCTGAAACCCGTCAACAATTCGTACAGCACGGCGCCCAGCGAATAGATATCCGAGCGCGACGTGAGCTCCTCGGACTGCACCTGTTCCGGTGACATGTAACTCGGCGAACCGGCGATGCCTTCGATACGCGACACTTCGGAGTCGGTGCAGATGGCGATACCGAAGTCGATGATCCTGACGTCGTTATCGATCGTCAGCATGATGTTGCTCGGCTTGATGTCACGATGGATCACACCGCGGCCGTGAGCGTAATGCAATGCCTTGGAGCACTTGTAGATGATTTCCACGACGTCGTCGACGCGCAGCACATTATCCGGGCGGCAATACGCGGCCAATGTACGCGCACCCTGGATGTGTTCAGTGACGACGTAGTACTTGCCGGCTTCTTCGCCGGCGTCGTAGATCGGCATGATGTTCGGGTGCTGCAGCATGCCGACCATATGCGCTTCATTGAAAAACATCTTTCGCGAGACCCGGGCGCGCTCCTGGTCCGTGTCTTCTTCGATGTTGTAGACCTTGATGGCGACGTCGCGGCGATAATAGGGGTCGTGCGAGAGGTAAACGGTGCCGGTGCTGCCTTTGCCGACCTTGTTGATGATCACGTACTTGCCGATCTTCTTCGGCACGTCGGCAAGTCGCTTCATTTCGCTAACGTTACGGACCATTTTGTGGCAGCCTGATCAGAACATGAGCCACCTGCCGAGACCGAGGAGCGATGCGGTATACAGAGCGGCCAAGAGATCATCGAGCATAGTTCCGAGGCCACTGGTGAGTCTGTGATCCAGGTCCCGTATCGGCCAGGGTTTCCAGATGTCGAACAGCCTGAAGAGCGCGAAAGCCGCAATCCAGGAGCCGATCGAAGTCGGAAGTGCCAGCAAAACCAGATACATAGCCACGATCTCGTCCCACACGATCCCCGGGTGATCGTCCACGCCGGAGCGCCGGCCGGCCTCCCCGCACAGCCAGATGCCGGCGGCGAACAGGAGAATTCCCAGTAACAGCTTCGCGTTCATCGGCAAAGGCAGCAAGGCCCAGGCGAGCAGCACGCCGAGCAACGAACCGGCGGTGCCCGGCGCTTTCGGCGACAGGCCGGCGCCGAAACCGAATGCGAGCAACATGATCGGGTCGCGCAGTACCTTTCGTCGAAGGTCTGCGCCAGATTCAGCGGTTCTTGAGGGTCTGCGCTGCTGCAATTTCAGAAATGCCCTCAGAAATGACGATAACCGTGATTCTGGTTCGGAACGCGTTTCCCCTCTTTCGTGCACGTCAGCCCCGCGCCTCGGGATATTTCGCCGATGCGCGTGATCGGTACGCCGTGCGCGGAAGCCAATTCGACTATCCGCGCCTGGTCCGTACTTCGCGCAGTAAAACACAACTCGTAGTCGTCGCCGCCTCCGAGCGCCAGATTGAGCGACTCATCGCCACCGACTGCGCGCCGCAGCGGCGGAGAAACGGGCAACAGCCCTGGCTCAATAGTTCCTGCAGCACCACTGGCATGCAGCAATTTTTCCAGGTCGCCGGCCAGGCCGTCGGACAAATCGATCGCGGCCGTCGCGAGCCCGGCAATCGATGCACCAAAGGCGACCCGGGCCACGGGTCGTGCGAAACGCGCGATGAGGTACGCGGCATCGGCATCGTTATGGGCGCCGCCCGGACTCTTGAGGATTACGAGCCCTCGCGCCGCGTCGCCGACTGTACCGGTCACGTAAATCCCGTCGCCGGCCTTCGCACCGCTGCGGGTCAGAATCGCACTCGCCTGCACGTCGCCTAAAAGCTGCACGCTGATCACCGTTTGTGCGCCTCGGGTCGTATCGCCGCCGATCAAAGCGACGTCGTATTCAGCGGCGGCTTCGAAAAGCCCCTTGGCAAAACCGGTCAACCACGCCTCGTCGGCCTCAGGCAGCGTCAATGCGAGAGTCATCCATCTCGGCTTGCCGCCCATCGCGGCAACGTCCGAGAGGTTGACAGCCAAAGCGCGGTACCCCACATCCGCCGCAGGGAAATCGAGTGGATAATGTACCCCCGCAATGAGCGTATCGACGACGGCCACGAGCTTGCGATTCGGTGCCGGGTCAACGACGGCGCCGTCATCTCCGATGCCGATCAGTACACCGTCGCCGCGTTCCCGCTGCAGGAAAAAACGACGGATCAGTTCGAACTCGTCCACGGCGGTCGTCCGATGTCAGCGAGTTGAACTGCCGCTCTCGCCGCGGCGCATCTGTCCCGAAGCCCGGTCAAGAACAGCGTTGACGTATTTGTGGCCGTCAACGGCACCGAATCGCTTGGTCAGATTGACTGCCTCGTTGATGACGACGCGATACGGGATTTCCGCGCGTGCCTGCAGTTCATAAAGGCCCAGCAAAAGAATGCCCCGCTCGACGGGATCGAGGTGCGATATGGGCCGGTCGAGAAATTCTCCGGCCTGCTGCTCGAGGGACGGCCGGGCGTCAATAATGCCGCTCAGGACCTCATCGAAAAACTGCCGGTCGACCCTCTGGTAATCCGGTCGCTCACGGAACTGCGCGAACAGTTCGGACTTGTCGTGATCCGCGATCTGCATCTGATAAAGCGCCTGCACGAGCAGTTCTCGAGCACGGCCGCGCGCGGTGATCTGAGGACGGGTCATTTGGGGACAGTGACCTTAATTCCGCCATTTGGGGACAGTGACCCTATCCCCGAGAAAAGGTCACTGTCCCCAAATGGCGAGAAAAGGTCACTGTCCCCAAATGGCCGGGTCACGCGAGGCGGCGCAACAGGTTGATCATTTCAATGGCAGCCAAAGCCGCTTCCTCACCCTTGTTGCCTGCTTTGGTGCCGGCGCGCTCGATCGCCTGTTCGATCGTATCGACCGTCAGGACGCCGAAACCGATCGGAATACCATGGGCACGACCCGCCGCGGACACGCCGCGGATGCATTCACCGGCCACGTACTCGAAATGCGGCGTCGCCCCGCGAATGACGGCGCCCAGCGCAATGATACCGTCGCATCGCCGAGACGACGCGACTTTCTCCACTGCAAGCGGCATTTCGTAAGCGCCGGGAACGCGAACGAGTTCGATAGCCGCATCCGCCGCGCCATGACGGCGAAGACAGGATACAGCCCCCTTGATCAGCGACTCCACAATAAAATCGTTGAACCGCGACGCGACGATGGTGAACCGCGCATCGCGAGCATTTAACTCACCTTCGATCGTTTTTATTTTTTCCATGGTTCCCTTTGGTCTGTCCAATTCTCCGTTTGGTGCGGGGCTTCGCTTCACAGGCACCGCAACCTCAAAGCCACCCGCCGGGGGTCTCCGTAGCTCGGAGCCAGCGCGTTGAAATCTGCGCGCCGGGGTGCCGCCGGTATCCCTTTTTCACCCGGCAAATATCGTCGAGCGACTGAAGAAGAATTCGCGCAGCGCCCCCGGCCGCCGTCAATGGAACGTCCCTCACCTATCGTTCGACGTACTCCGTAATCTCCAGATCGAACCCCGAAATACCGTGCATTTGCTTCGGCGCGGACAACACCCGCATGCGTTGCACACCGAGATCGCGCAAAATCTGTGCGCCAACACCATAGGTTTTGACCACGGCCTCACCCCGCCGCCGTTCCGTAAGATCGTCCCGCGTATCCGACAGCGATTCGACCGCCTCCATAAGCTCGCGCGACGATTCCTGTTCCCTCAGAACGACGACGATGCCGGCCTCCTCCCTGGCAATGCGCTCGATCGCGCTGTCGAGCGGCCAGCCAAGCGCGGGACTTTGTACGCCGAGTATATCGCCGAGCGTGTCCTGTATGTGGACGCGGACCAGCGGCGACGATGCCTTTTGCATATCGCCTTTCGCCAGAGCGACATGCACCGTTCGATTGACGCGATCGTCATAGCAGTACAAGCGGAACTCCCCATGCGCCGTCTGAACCGTCGTCTCGGCAATCCTCTCGACGTAGCGTTCCTTCTCCAGCCGGTACCGGATCAAATCTGCAATGGTGCCGATCCTGACACCGTGTTCCCGCGAGAACGCTTCGAGATCGGGCCGGCGCGCCATACTGCCGTCTTCGTTGAGGATCTCGACAATGGCGGCGGCGGGCTCGAAACCCCCGAGTCTCGCAAGATCGCAACCCGCTTCGGTATGCCCGGCGCGGGTCAAGACCCCGCCCGGCTGTGCCATAACCGGGAAAATATGGCCCGGCTGACTGAGATGCTCCGGACGCGCACCGGGCGCGACGGCGACCTGCACGGTTTTCGCGCGATCGTGTGCGGAAATGCCGGTCGTTATGCCCTCGGCCGCCTCGATCGAGATCGTAAAGTTGGTCGCGTGGCGGCGGTCAGTGTCGTCGACCATCAACGGCAAGCGCAGCTGCGAGCAGCGCTCGGGTGTCATGGTCAGGCAGATGAGGCCGCGACCGTATCGCGCCATATAATTGATGTCCTGCGCGCGGACCTTCTCCGCGGCCATCAGCAGGTCGCCTTCGTTCTCGCGATTCTCGTCGTCGACCATGATGACCATTTTGCCGTCGCGAACGTCGGCGATGATCTCCTCGATGCTGCTGAAGGTGGAGCCGGCCGCAGACGGGTGGACGGTTGTCTTGTTATGCATAGCCATGAGCTCTCAGGAAATCCATCGAAACATGCCCGGACTGGTCCATTGTCGCACCGTTCGCGGCGCGGGCGTTCAGCAGCCCTTCCAGGTAGCGGGCAACAAGGTCAACTTCGATATTGACCCTCGAGCCTGCCTTGTAAGCGCCCGCGATCGTGGCACCGGCCGTATGGGGAATGATATTCACAGAAAACGAATCCACTGATACCTCGTTGATGGTAAGGCTGACGCCATCCACGCATACGGAGCCCTTCTTCACGATGTAGCGAAGCCAGGGAGTGGCCAGACCGATCCGCAATCGTACCGAGCGCGCCTCGTTGTTACGTTCGAGCACGGTACCGACACAATCGACGTGTCCGCTCACCAGGTGTCCGCCGAGGCGGTCGCCGAGACTCATGGCCGGTTCGAGATTCACGCTGCTGCCGGCCTTCAGGTTGCACAGGGCGGTGACGCCAAGCGTCTCCGACGACACGTCGCTGTCGAACCCATCGTCTCGCAATGCGACGACGGTCAGGCAGGCACCGTTGACCGAAATGCTTTCGCCCACTTCGTATTCCCGCCAGCGCAGCTGCGCCGAACGAATCGAAAGCCGGATGTCGCCTCGTTGCGGCTGGATTCGCTCTACAGTGCCGAGCGCTTTGATGATTCCGGTAAACATTGGCCCTCAGTGCCCCGGTGAGTCCGGCAAATATACAGGCCGCATCGTGATCTTCAGATCCTGTCCCACGCGGCGCACATCCACGACATGAAGTTGCCTGCGATGCGCCAGTTGCGTCCACCCGGGTGTCGCAAACATTCCCGAGGTTTCGCTACCCATGATATGCGGCGCCTGATAAATGACAAGTTCGTCAATGAGGCTCGCGGCGAGCAGGCTGCCCGCAAGACCCGGACCGGCTTCGATCAGGACGTCGTTGACCTCGAGATCGGCCAACTCTCGCATGACTTCCGGAAGGGCGACCCGACCGCGATCCGAAGCAACGCGATGGACTGTTGCCCCGGCCTTCTCGAGCGGCTCGCGATTGCTGTCGTCCGCGCAAAAGATCAACGTCTTGCCGGACTCTGCGAGCAGCCGCGCCGCCGGTGGCGTCCGCAGGCGAGAGTCGACGACCACGCGTAGCGGCGGTTGCAGTACCAGCGACGACTCCCGAACGGTCAACCGCGGATCGTCCGCGAGGACCGTGCCGACGCCGGTCAGCAGTGCGCCGGACATGGCACGAAGCCTCTGTACGTCCCGCCGCGCGGCCTCTCCGCTAATCCACCGACTTTGCCCGCTGCGCATGGCGGTGGCGCCATCCATGCTTGCAGCCACCTTGAGCCTGACGAAGGGTCGGCGATCGCGGACGCGCATCACGAATCCTTCATTGAGCTTGAGCGCTTCGCCCTGCATGAGCCCGCTCCCGACTTCGATGCCTGCATTTTCGAGAGTAGTCCGGGCACGGCCGCCCGCACGCACCGACGGATCCTCGATCGCGAACACCACTTTGGCGATGCGCGCGCGGATCAGCGCCTCCGTACACGGCCCTGTCTTACCCGTGTGGCCGCATGGCTCGAGCGTCACAAACGCCGTCGCGCCGGCCGCCCTGGCCCCTGCCGCTTCGATCGCATTGACCTCGGCGTGGGCTTCCCCGGTCTTCCGGTGCCAACCCTCACCGACAACGACATCGTCACGTACCAGCACGCACCCGACCCTTGGATTCGGATGTGCCGTCGTCAGCCCTTTTCTCGCAAGCTGCAGGGCGCGAGCCATGTGACGGCAATCTGCGGCGGAGAAATCGCTCATTGCTTGAGGTTCGGTTCAGCGCTTCTTGTCGAGCAGATCCGGCAGCAGGGACATTTGTTCGCGGCTGGCCGCAGCGCTGGAGATCTCCTGCAGGCGCTTGATCTCGTCCTGAAACTCCGTGACGTCCTGAAAGCTCCGGTAAACGGATGCGAAGCGTACGTACGCGACTTCATCCAGGCTGCGAAGTTCCTCCATCACCAGTTCTCCGACGAGCCGCGCCGGAACCTCGCGCTCGCCCATCGTGCGCAGCTTGTGCACCAGTCGCCCGATCGCCTGTTCGAATTCATCGGCGGGTACCGGGCGCTTTTCCAGCGCCCTGATCATGCTGTTGCGCAATTTGTTCTCATCGAACGGCTGGCGGCTGCTGTCGCTCTTGATCAGCCGCGGCATCACCAGTTCGGCGGTTTCGAAAGTGGTGAAGCGCTCATTGCAATCCAGGCACTGGCGCCGTCTGCGTATCTGCCGGCCGTCGGCCGCCAGGCGCGAGTCGATAACCTTCGTTTCTTCGTGACTGCAAAATGGACAGTACATAGGGCGCTGCCGTCGTTAGCCCGGGTTATTCATTAACGTTCAGGTGCCCGTTCAGGTGCCGCGTTCAGGTGCCCGCGTTCAGGTGCCGGACTTGGATCTTTGGACATTTCGCAGTGGGTCCATTCAGACTGCGCCTCCAAACGAAATGTCCAAAGATCCAAGTCCGGCACCTAAGACGCGGCGCCTAAGAACTGGACAGCACATCAGACATAGACCGGAAACCGCTTGCACAGGTCGAGCACCTGCCCCCGCACGCGCTTCAGCAGCACCTCGTTGTCGAGGTCTTCAAGGATGTCGCAAATCCAGCCGGTGATTTTCCTGGTCTCTTCGACGCCGAAGCCGCGCGTCGTGCATGCGGGTGTGCCAAGTCTCAAGCCGCTGGTGACAAACGGCGAACGCGGATCGCGGGGCACGGTATTCTTGTTCACCGTGATGTTCGCGCGGCCCAGGGCCGCATCGGCGTCCTTGCCGGTGATGTCTTTGTCGATAAGGCTCAGCAGTACGAGGTGATTGTCGGTGCCGCCGGAGACGATCGAGTACCCGCGGTCCATGAATACCTTCGCCATCGCTCGCGCGTTTTCCACCACGCGGCCCTGATACTGCCTGAACTCCGGCTGCATGGCTTCGAGCAGGGCGACGGCTTTCGCGGCGATCACGTGCATCAGCGGTCCACCCTGCGTGCCGGGGAACACCAGCGAATTGAACTTTCGCGTCAACTCATCGTTCTTGCGCGCCAGGATGAGACCGCCGCGCGGGCCGCGCAGCGTCTTGTGCGTCGTCGTGGTGACCACGTCCGCAAGCGGCACGGGATTCGGGTAGTGGCCCGTGGCGACCAGGCCGGCGACGTGGGCCATGTCTACCATCAGGTACGCGCCGACCTTGTCCGCGATGTCGCGGAAGCGCTGCCAGTCGAGAACTCGTGAGTACGCGGAGAAGCCGGCGATGATCATGCGCGGCTTGTGCTCGTCCGCCAGCGCCTCCACCTGCTCGTAATCGAGCAGCCCGGTTTCGGCGTCAACGCCATACTGGATTGCATTGAACAGCTTGCCGGAGAAGTTCACTTTCGCGCCGTGCGTCAGGTGGCCGCCGTCGAAAAGGCTCATGCCGAGGATCGTGTCACCGGGATCGAGCAGCGCAAGGCAGGCCGCGGCGTTGGCCTGCGATCCCGAATGCGGCTGCACGTTTGCGTAATCCGCACCGAACAACTGCCGTGCGCGCTCGATCGCCAGCGTTTCGGCAACATCGACGAACTCGCAGCCGCCGTAGTAGCGCTTGCCGGGATATCCTTCCGCGTATTTGTTGGTCAGCACCGAGCCCTGTGCTTCCAGGACCCTCGGACTGACGTAGTTTTCCGACGCAATCAGCTCGATGTGCTCCTCCTGCCGCCGCGCTTCATCGACGATGGCCTGGAACAACTCGCTATCGAATTCTTCGATCGTCGGTGTCTCGACATACATGCGGCAGAATCTCCGTCAGAATAACTAGCTGAAAAGTCGGGCAGGTAAGGTGGGCAATTGTAACGCAGCGGTCAACCGCCTGCCGCAAAGGACTGTACGACCCGCGTCCAGGCGCGCGCCAGGTTGCGCCGGTTGTAGCCACCGCCGCCGGTGCCTACGATGCGTCCTTTGCAATGGCGGTCCGCCAGTTCGCAGAGGTTCCGGGCCGCGGCCGCATGCGCTTCTTCGGAATAGCGGAGATGGGTCAACGGGTCGCCCGCCAGACTGTCGGCGCCGCACTGGAAAATGATGAAGTCGGGGGACGCCTTGTCGATGTAGTCGACGATTCTTGCCCAGGCCACATCAAAGTCCCGATCATCCGCCCCCGGCGCCATCGGTATGTTGAGTTTGGTGCCTTTCGCGGGCCCGGTGCCGGTCTCGTCCGCGGAGCCGGTCCCCGGGTACAGGAAGCGGCCGTCCTCGTGCATGTCGGCGAAGAGCAGATCCGGGTCGTCCTCGAAGCCGTAAAAGACGCCGTCGCCATGATGCGCATCGATATCCACGTATGCGACCCGCTCCAGTCCGTAGCGCTTGCGCAGGTATTCAACCGCGACGCCACAATCGTTGAACACGCAAAATCCTGCCGCGTTCCCGCGTGCCGCGTGATGCAGGCCGGCTATCGGCACGAAGGCGCGCGCCGCCTCGCCTCCCATCACGGCATCGACCGCCGCGAGCGTGGTACCCACGACATCGGAAGCCGCGTCGAACACACCGGGAAATGCCGGCGTATCGCCGGCGTCGAGGAAGCCCCGGCCGTCGCGTGACAGGCGTGACACCCGGTCGATGTATTCCGCGGTATGAAACAGGGAAAGGTCGTCGACGCTGGCGCGGCGCGGCTCCGCGTAGTGAATCGCCGCGCCCAGTCCGGCACCGGCCAGCTCCGCCTGAAATACGTCATGACGATCCGGACCGAACGGGTGGTCGTTACCGAATCCGTAACTGGCGAGCGCCGTGCCCCGGTAGACGAATACCCTCGAACCGTTGTCCATGTCATCTGCCATCTTGCGCTCGTCCCGGTTCCATTGCTGTTCCAATACCCATAATGCGCAATAATGCGCGCTTTCATATCAGGCCTTAAGGTAAAGCATGGCGCAATACATCTACACAATGAACCGCGTGGCGAAAATCGTCCCGCCGAAACGATTCATCCTGAGGGACATTTCCTTGAGTTTCTTTCCCGGCGCCAAAATCGGCGTTCTCGGCCTGAATGGCTCGGGCAAGTCCACTTTACTGCGAATCATGGCCGGTATCGACAAGGAATTCGACGGCGAAGCCCGCCCGCAGCCGGGTATCAATATCGGCTTTCTGCCGCAGGAACCGGAACTCGACGCAAGCAAAAACGTTCGCCAGAACGTCGAGGAAGGCGTCGCGGAAACCAAGGGATTGCTGGATCGTTTCAACGACATCAGCATGCAATTTGCGGAGCCGATGGACGATGAGCGCATGAGCGCCCTGCTCGACGAACAGGGCAAGTTGCAGGACGCGATCGACGCGGCCGGCGGTTGGGAACTGGACCGCAAACTCGACGTGGCGGCCGATGCCTTGCGGCTGCCGCCCTGGGACGCGGACGTCGGCAAGCTCTCAGGCGGCGAACGACGGCGTGTTGCGCTCTGCCGGCTGCTGATCGCCGAACCGAACATGCTGCTGCTCGACGAGCCGACCAACCATCTGGATGCCGCGTCCGTGGCCTGGCTCGAGCGATTCCTCGAAGAATATCCGGGCACCGTCATTGCGGTTACGCACGACCGCTATTTTCTCGACAACGTCGCCGGCTGGATCCTCGAACTCGACCGTGGGCACGGCATTCCGTGGGAAGGCAACTACTCATCGTGGCTCGAGCAAAAACAGCAGCGCCTGGCGCACGAAGAGCAAACGGAGAAAGCAAGGCAAAAAGCCATGCAGGCGGAACTCGAGTGGGTTCGGTCGAATCCGAAGGGTCGCCAGGCGAAGTCCAAGGCACGCTTGAAGCAGTTCGAGGAGATCTCGTCGCAGGCGTACCAGAAGCGTAACGAAACGAATGAAATCTACATCCCGCCCGGTCCGCGGCTGGGTGACGTGGTGATCGAAGTAGAGAATGTCAGGAAGGCCTTCGGCGACAAGCTGCTGATGGAGAATCTGAGCTTCACGCTGCCGGCCGGCGGGATTGCCGGCATCATCGGACCGAACGGCGCGGGCAAGACAACGCTGTTTCGCATGATCACCGGCGGTGAGAAACCGGACAGCGGCATGATACGACTCGGTGACAGCGTCAAACTCGCAAGCGTCGATCAGTCGCGCGAAAGCCTGAACGACAACAAGACTGTCTGGGAGGAGATTTCGGACGCGCAGGACGTCATCCAGGTCGGCAGCTTCGAGACGCCGTCCCGCGCCTATGTGGGCCGCTTCAACTTTCGCGGCACCGACCAGCAGAAAAAAATAGGCCTGCTGTCGGGAGGCGAACGCAACCGTGTCCATCTGGCCAAGATGCTCAAAGCCGGAGGCAACCTGTTGTTGCTCGATGAGCCGACGAACGATCTCGACGTCGAAACATTGCGCGCCCTCGAGCAGGCATTGCTGGAGTTTCCGGGTTCCGCAGTCGTGATTTCGCACGATCGATGGTTTCTCGACCGCATTGCAACGCACATCCTGGCCTTCGAGGGCGAGAGTGTTGCCGTCTGGTTCGCGGGCAATTACACGGAGTACGAAGAAGACCGGCGGCGGAGAATCGGCAGCGACGCGAATACCCCGCATCGCATCCGCTACAAACGGCTCGCGGCCGGTTGACTCCGGAAGTAGACGGGACACCGTATGACAATCCTGATCGCCCTCAGCGCCGTATTTGCCCTCCTTACGATGTTCTTTCTCGGGCGTACGGTTCGCTGCACGCGCCGCGGACGCATACTGCGCGCAGGCGGTTCCGGCATCAGCTTCGCGGTCTGCGCGGTGCTTGCAACCGCGGGAATACTGCTCGCCGTCAGTTACTACGGCTACGACCGGCTGACCGCCGAGCAGGCGGTTTCGAAAATCGAGTTCCGTCGGACGGGGCCGAACGAATATCAGGCGCGCCTGATGATCGACGGCGAAACCGACCGCCTGTTTGCGCTGCGCGGCGACGAATGGCAAATCGACGCACGGCTCGTAACCTGGAAACCTCCCGCGACGATTCTCGGACTCGACCCGATCTACCGGCTTGAAAGGCTCAGTGGGCGGTTTACCGATATCGGCCGCGAAAAAAGCGAAAACCGCACCGTGCACGAACTGTCCCCGCCACAGTTGATCGACGTCTGGCAGGTCGCGCGGCGTTTCCCCGCACTGACGCCCGGCATCGACGCCTACTACGGCTCGGCGACTTACGTGCCGATGGCGGACGGCGCGCGCTTCGAGGTGACCTTGAGCCGTAACGCGCTGATCGCCCGCCCGGTCAACGCCGCGGCACGCACGGCGGTGGGCAAGTGGCGTGCGGATGCGCGTTAGCGCCGATTTCGCCGTGGGGTCACGTTCTTCATGAACGGCACAACGATTCAGCGGAGTCTCGCGTGGGGGGAGGGCTTTTCAGGATCGTCAAAAACAGGGATGTTTTTGCGAAGCCCCCATGGATGGGTTCACGGCGGTCCTGAAAAGCCCTCCCCCCACGCGAGGCTTCGCCAACCACCAACTTCAATCGTTCATGAAGAACGTGACCCCACGGCGAAATCAGCACGATGCGTACCAGTTTCACGATTATGTAGAACCGGCCGATGCTAAGGTCAAGCTTAAGGATATACTGCTAACGCGCTGTTCAAACTACGCTAAAAACAATGCAGCGCGCTTGAAAAAGAATAACGGGCAGCGGCAGTCCAACAATAACAACAGGCCTGCGATGAGCATAATCGTAAAGCGCGACAAATCCGTCCATCATGGCAGCGGCGAGCAGTTCGGCCTCGAATGTCCTTATTGCGGCGTGTTTTCACGCATGACGCCGCAATCGATTCCGGATGTGCAGACCGTGCTGGACGGGCGGCCGAAACATGTCGGCCTCGTCTATCAATGCGACGCCTGCCGGGCGCCGATTTTCCTCCGCTTCGGCGTGAAGGCATTCGGCCAGGATGCTATCGAGCTCAATCGGAATTTCCTCGAACTCGAGCGGCCGAAGGAACGCTTTCCGTTCTCCTACCTGCCCAGACACACCGAGGTATTGTTCCGTGAGGCGCTGGTCTGCTATTCGAACAATCTCTTCAACGCATTCGCCTCGATGTGCCGCCGCGCGGCGGCCAGTTCCTTCGAAGCCATGGGCAACGGCGGCAAGCTGCGGGCATTCGATGAAGTCATGATGGCGCAGGACATCGCCGAAATTGACGACGACAGCTTCGCGCCGATCAAGCGGGTTCTGTTCGAAACGCAGATTGAAGAAGATTTGCCGCTACTGAACCGCGCCCAGGCCGGCGTGCTGCTGGAAGTCATGAAAGACATGTTCTATCAATGCTTCGTGCGCCGCGGCAAACTGAGCCGCGCCATCAAGGTCCGGCGCTTCTTCGTCCAGGAAGGCAACGGCGGTCTGAGGCCAAGCGCCTAGCGGGCGAGGAGGGGGTCGAAGCGTTCGTCCATGGCACAAGCAGGAACGCCGTCCGGGGGTGTTCCACAAAGCGAGTTCGCGAAGCGGTGTTGGTGCCGTTAGGAGCCTGCCGTTAGGTGCCGGACTTGGATTTTTGGACATTTCACTTCCCAGTACGCGATCTGAATCGACCCACTGTAAAATGTCCAAAAATCCAAGTCCGGCACCTAACGCACCTAATTCACCGCAACACGCGCATTCCGGAAGAGGCGCATCCACGGCCCGTCGTCGCCCCATTCGTCCGGGTGCCAGGAATTCTGCGCGGTCCTCGCCACGCGTTCCGGGTGCGGCATGACGATGGCCACGCGGCCATCCTCGGACGTCAGGCCGCAAATACCGCCGCCCGATCCGTTCGGATTTGCAGGATAGCTTTCCGTCACGGCGCCGTAGTTGTCTACGTAGCGCAATGTTACGAGTCGTTCGGCGGCGGCCTTCGCAGCGTCGCTCGTGAACACGGCGCGCCCTTCCCCGTGCGACGTTGCGATCGGGATGCGCGAACCGGCCATTCCGGAAAAAAAGATTGAGGGACTGTCCGCAACTTCCAGGAGGCTCAGTCTCGCTTCGAACTGCTCGGACGTATTTCGCAGGAAACGCGGCCAGTGCTGGCTGCCGGGGATCAGTTCGGTGAGGCGCGACATCATCTGGCAACCGTTGCAGACGCCCAATGCGAAAGTGTCGCCGCGCGAGAAAAAGCGCGCGAAGCAGTCGCGTGCCTGGGAGTGATAAAGGATCGACTTCGCCCATCCGCCACCGGCGCCCAGCACGTCGCCAAAGGAAAAGCCTCCGCAGGCAACGAGGCCATCAAAGCTCTCGAGATCGTCCCGGCCTTCGAGAATGTCACTCATGTGCAGGTCGAAGGCGTCGAATCCCGCGCGCATGAACGCCGCCGCCATTTCGAGCTGGCTGTTGACTCCCTGTTCGCGCAGTATCGCGACGCGGGGTTTCGCCCCGCCGATGAATGGCGCAGCCACGTCCTCTGCCGGATCGAAGGAAAGATGGACGTTCAGCCCCGGATCGCCGGCATCGAGAATGCGTTCGAACTCCTGTCGCGCGGTCTCCGGATTGTCACGCAGCGCCTGCAGACGATAGCTCGTTTCGGACCAGTCACGCTGCAGGTCCGTGCGGCTGCAGCTGATCATCACTTCGTCATCGTTGTAAACGGTGAGGTGATCGTCGGGCTCAACCCGGCCGACGTCGACCCAGCCGAGATCGAAGCGGTCGAGCACGTGGTAGACCTCGGCAAGCCGGCTGATCGCAACCTGCAGAACGGCGCCGAGTTCCTCCGCGAACAACTGCCCGAGGATGTCGCTGTCCGAACCGGCGAGTTTCAGCGATGCGCCCAGCCGGCCGGCAAACATCATTTCCGCCACGGTCGCGAGCAGGCCTCCGTCGGAACGGTCGTGATACGCAAGGATCAGGTTTCGCCGGCTCAATTCCTGCACTGCGGCAAAGAATCCCGCGAGGCCCTGGGCGAAATCCAGATCCGGCGGAGTTCCTCCGTAACGATCGAACGCCTGTGCAAGACAGGAACCGCCCAGCCGGTTTGCACCGTGGCCCAGCTCGAGCAACACCAGGGAAGAGGCCTCGTCGATGCGACGCAACTGCGGCGTCAGATGACGCCGCACGTCGGTCACCGGGGCGAACGCCGACACGATCAGCGACACCGGCGCTACCGCAAGCTGCTCGCCCGACTCGTCGGCCCACCGTGCGCGCATTGACAGCGAATCCTTGCCGACCGGAATCGCAATCCCAAGCTCGCGGCAAAGGTCGCGGCTGACCGCCCTGACCGCATCGAAAAGATCGGCATCTTCGCCGGGGTGCCCGGCGGCTGCCATCCAGTTGGCGGACAGGCGGATGTCCTGCAAACCTCCGATTGCCGCCGCCGCAATATTCGTGATCGCCTCGCCGACGGCCATGCGCGCGGACGCCGCTGCATTGAGTACCGCAAGCGGCGTGCGCTCGCCCATCGCCATTGCTTCGCCCGTCGTGCTTTCGAAGCCGCTTGCGGTGATTGCAACATCGCTGACCGGCACCTGCCAGGGACCGACCATCTGGTCGCGAACGCTCAAGCCGCCGACCGTGCGATCGCCGATATGGATCAGGAAGGACTTGTCCGCGACGGCGGGAAAGCGCAGCACACGCATGATCGCGTCGCGAAGGTCGACGTCGCCAAGATCAAGTTCGATCTTTGGCCGCACGACTCTCGCCACATCGCGCGTCATTTTCGGTGGCTTGCCGAGCAGCATCTGCATCGGCATGTCGACCACATCGTTCTCGAACTCGCTGTCCCTGACGATGAGCCGCCTGTCGTTCGTGAGCGTGCCGATAACGGCAAACGGGCAGCGTTCCCGCTCGCACAGCGCTGAAAACTCCGCGAGACGCTCGTTGGCTACGATCAGCACGTAACGCTCCTGCGCTTCGTTGCACCAGATGCCGAGCGGCGACATGCCGGGCTCGGCGTTCGGCACCGAGCGAAGATCGATCCGGGCACCGAGTTTGCTGTGGTCGACGGCCTCCGGAACCGCGTTCGAAAGTCCACCCGCGCCGACGTCGTGAATCAGGACAATCGGGTTGCGTTCACCCAGGGCGACGCATCGATCGATGACTTCCTGCGCGCGGCGCTGCATTTCGGGATTGCCGCGTTGCACCGATGCGAAGTCCAGATCTTCCGTGCTGCTGCCGCTCGCGAGGCTCGATGCGGCGCCGCCACCGAGACCGATGAGCATCGCCGGGCCGCCGATGACGACGATCCGCGCGCCAGCGGGCACGTCAACTTTCCGTGCATGTTCGGCGCGGACGTTGCCGACGCCGCCCGCAATCATGATGGGCTTTACGTAACCGCGGAATTCGCCGCCGGGTAACCCCGGGACATCCGCCTCGAACGTGCGGAAGTAACCACAAAGGTTCGGCCGGCCGAATTCGTTGTTGAAGGACGCCGCCCCGACCGGCCCGTCCAGCATGATGTCGAGCGGCGTCGCCATGCGTTGCGTATGCGAACGCGGGCGCTCCCACGGTTGTGCAAACGACGGAATGCGCAGATGCGACACCGTGAAGCCGGTGAGGCCGGCCTTCGGGCGTGCCCCGAGCCCGGTCGCGCCTTCATCGCGTATCTCGCCTCCGGAGCCCGTCGCGGCACCGGGAAACGGTGAAATCGCCGTCGGATGGTTGTGCGTTTCGACTTTCATCAGGATGTGAATCGGTTCGTCACGGTACGCGTAGCTCCGGTCGTCCATGCGCGGCATCAGGCGCCGGCCGCTCCATCCCTCGATGACCGCAGCGTTATCCGAATAAGCTGAAATCACACCGCTCGGACTCGCCTCCGTGGTGCCGCGAATCATGTCCATGAGCGTCGCCGTCTGCGGCACGCCGTCGATGATCCAGTCCGCGCGAAAAATCTTATGCCGGCAGTGCTCGGAGTTTGCTTGCGCGAACATCATCAACTCGGCATCGGTTGGATCGCGGCCGAGTCGCGCGTAGTTTTCGTGCAGGTAGTCGATCTCGTCGCGGGACAGCGCCAGTCCCAACGCGCGATTCGCCTCGACCAGAGCCGCCCTGCCGTCCCGCAGTAACGGCACCAGCTCGAAGGAACGGGATCGATGCGTTTCGAAAAGTTGTTGTGCCTGCTCGCTGCGTGCGATCAGCATCTCCGTCATGCGGTCGATCAGCACGCGGCCCACACTGTGCAATTGCTCCGGCGCCAACGGCTCCGGAAATTCCACGTCGTAGCAGATACCGCGCTCGAGCCGAATGATTTTGCTGAAGCCGCACGCGTGCGCGATGTCCGTTGCCTTGCTCGACCACGGTGAAATCGTGCCGGCACGTGGTAATGCGAAAAATCGCTGCGCATCGGCCGGAAATTCAGGCACGGCTTCGTCCGATAACAGCAATGCGAGCAGCCGCGAGTGCTCTTCCGCGGTGAGCGAGCTCGAGCTGTGAACGAAGTAGCTGTAGCGGGCGTGAAGTGCGGTTATTCCGGCGGTGACGGCATCGTGGACCTGCAACTCCGCGAGTCGTCTTGCCAGCCTGAAACCGGACAACGCCCGTTGTCCCGGCAACACCAGCATTGTCCCGTTCGAATGCATGTCCTTACTTGCGCCGGGTACGTTAAGAATGTCGGTCGCAGGGCTGGACAAGCGCGGAGGTCCCCCGGAATTCGCATGCAGGAATTGGGCAGCCGCGATAATACCGAAGCGCGCCGGCAGCGGCTAGGGAGCCTCGAATTCGTTCGTCTCTGGCACCAGCAGGAGTGCCGTCCGGGGGTGTTCCACAAAGCGAGTTCGCGAAGCGGTGTTTGAGCGACTGGAATACCCCCGGACGGTGCTCCTGCGTCGTCAAAAGAAACCTGCGCCCGAGATTGCGCAGAGGCGTCCCGCGGTCAGGTCTTGTTGCTGCCGCCGGGCGTATATACGGGCACAGGAAACTGCGCGACGTTGCCGCCTTCGAGTTTGGATATCTTGCTGGTGCCCTGCTTGTCCACTTCGTCGATGCGAATGATCGAGTGCATCGGCAAATAGGTGCGCTTGACGCCGGCAAACTCGGACTGGATTTTTTCTTCGGAGGGATCCACGACCACCGAACTGCGCTCGCCGAAGACGAGCTTTTCAACTTCGATGAAACCGAACAGGGAGCCATGGCCGACTTCCCGGGCATAGATTTCGTAGACCTGGCCCTGGCTCATGAAGACGATTTTGTACAGGCGCTTTACTGACATGCGGGGAAGTCTACCCAAAATACCCCGGCAAAACCCCTTCGCGCCGCCCGGAAGCGACAATCTTTTCGATCCGGTCTCTTTTCGCGGCCGGGACTCGCCCATTATTGTGACCTGTTTGGCAGTTCAATTCGTCGCTTCCCTGCAAAATTTGCTGGCCAGCACCGGGATCCCGCCAGGGACACCGGCCTCTCATATTTGTGGGGAACACAATGCCGCTGAAGTTGAAAATAACGAGCGCACACAAGGACCTGATGGGTGAGGACTATAGCCGCGAGTTCCTTGCGAGCGGCGGCACTATCGGCCGTGCGCTGGAGAATGACTGGATCCTGCCGGACCGTGACCGCTTTATCTCCGGCAGGCACGCGACGATCGATTTCCGCAGCGGCGCCTACTATCTCGCGGACACCAGCACGAACGGCGTTTACGTCAACGATGAGGAAGAACCGCTGGGCCGGCGCCACCCGCGACGATTGTTCGACGGCGACCGCCTTCGCATGGGCGATTTTCTCATCTCCGTCAGCGTCGACGAGGGCGAGGATCTCGAGGTTCCGGCCGAGCCCGCGCAGCCCGGGGCGCCGAATCATCTTGAGTTGATGGTACCGGAAGAACCGATCAAGACGGGCATACAGCTGCTGGACGAGGAAGAAATTACCGGCGACGAGGAGTTTCAGTCGACGTTATTCGGCGGCAAGCGCACCCAGAAAATGCAGCGAAAGCCCGCCGCTCCGGCGAAAATTGCAAGGCCCCCCGCGGCGGTCAAACCGCGTCCGGTGCCGGTCCGGCGTCATGCCGACACGGGCGCGCTGAGCGCCGAACAGCTTTTTGAAGAGTTTCTGAACGGGCTGGGAATCGAACGAGGCGAGCTTCACCCTTCCGCAGACCCCGGCGAAATCATGCTTAACGCGGGACAGGTGCTGCGCGAGTTCGTCAGCGGCGTGGTTGATTTGCTGATCAGCCGCGCCAATCTGAAAAGCATGTTCAAGCTCGACCAGACCACGGTGTTGCCGCGTCACAATAATCCGCTCAAGCTGTCGGAAAATGCCGAAGCGACACTGAAGCAACTGCTGATCGGCCGGGAAGGCGAGTATCTCGGACCGCTGGACAGCGTCCGCGAAGTCTGCCGCGACCTGAAATTTCACCACGACGCGCTGGCCGAGGGCATGAGCAGCGCGTTTCTCGAAGTCATGGACCGATTCGACCCTGCGGAGCTGCAGGAAAACTTCGATCGCACCATCAATCGAAAGCCGCTGATCGAAGTGCTCAGCAAAATCAAGTACTGGCAGCTTTATTGCGACTTTTATCCCACCATGACGGAGCCGGGTGCAGCCGGGCTACCGCAACTTTTCGGCGAGGAGTTCGTGCGCGCCTACGAGAAGCGCCTTGCCGACTGTAAGCGCGGAGTGCGCAAAGACAGCGAAGCGGCATAACACGAGAATCACCCGGCGCGGGCTCCGCGAAGGGTAGAAGCGCGTTGGAGCCCGTGAACACGGGCGAATCCTGGCATCGGTTTGATCGCCCGCTGTCGCGGGCTCCAACGAGCTTGAATTGTCCCCATCGATCACCGGTTCTTGCGATTCTCGATCAGATCCTCGACAACCGCGGGATCGGCCAGCGTCGACGTGTCGCCCAGGTTTTCGTAATCGTTCTCAGCGACTTTGCGCAGTATGCGACGCATGATTTTCCCCGAGCGTGTTTTCGGCAGGCCTGGCGCCCACTGAATGAAATCAGGCGTCGCGATCGGCCCGATTTCCTTTCTGACCCAGAGGCGCAGTTCCGCCAGCAGTGCGTCCGTCTGTTCGATGCCTTCCATCAGCGTGACGTACGCGTAAATCCCCTGTCCCTTGACCTCGTGCGGGCAGCCTACGACAGCGGCCTCGGCAACGAATTTGTGGGCGACCAGGGCACTCTCGACCTCGGCCGTGCCCATGCGGTGTCCGGACACGTTGAGTACGTCGTCGACGCGCCCGGTAATCCAGAAGTAGCCGTCTTCGTCGCGGCGCGCGCCGTCGCCGGTCATGTAGCGGCCCGGGTACGTCGAAAAATAGGTATCGAAGAAACGCTGGTGGTCGCCGTAAACGGTCCGCATCTGCCCGGGCCAGCTATCGAGCAGCACCAGGTTCCCCTGCGTCGCACCTTCGAGAATGGCGCCCTCGTTATTGACCAGCGCCGGCTGGATGCCGAACAGCGGTCTGGTCGCGGATCCGGGCTTCAGATCGGTTGCGCCGGGTAACGGACTGATCAGAATGCCGCCGGTTTCCGTCTGCCACCACGTGTCGACGACCGGACAGCGCTCTTCGCCGACGACACGGTAATACCACTCCCACGCTTCAGGATTGATCGGTTCTCCGACCGTGCCGAGCAAGCGCAGGCTTTTGCGCGAAGTCTGCCTGACCGGCCCGTCGCCCGAACGCATCAGCGCCCGGATCGCGGTTGGCGCTGTGTAACAGATATTGACGTGGTGCTTGTCGCAGACTTGCCAGAACCTCGACGGCGTCGGATGGTTTGGTACGCCCTCGAACATCACGGTAATCGCGCCGTTCGCCAGCGGTCCGTAGACGATGTAACTATGGCCGGTGACCCAGCCGACGTCTGCCGTGCACCAGTAGACCTCGCCGGGACGGTAATCGAACACCTGCTCGTGAGTCATCGCGACGTACACGAGATAGCCGCCGGTCGTATGCAAGACACCCTTGGGCTTGCCGGTCGAGCCCGAGGTGTAAAGAATAAACAGAGGATCCTCCGCGTTCATTTCCTCGCAGGGACATTCCGCATCGACTTCGGCTTCGAGTTCGTGCAGCCAGACATCGCGGCCGTCCACCCAATCGACGTCGACGCCGGTATGGCGGACTACCAGGACTTTCTCGAGTGTCGTCACGTCGGCACGGCGGGCTGCCTCGTCGACGTTCGCCTTCATCGGAATCGGCTTCCCGCCGCGCACACCCTGGTCCGCGGTAATGACGATGTTCGACTCGCAGTCGTGGATACGGCCCGCGAGAGCGTCAGGCGAGAATCCCCCGAACACGACGGAATGCACGGCGCCGATCCGCGCGCAGGCAAGCATCGCCACCGCAGCTTCCGGGATCATCGGCATGTAAATCGTGATGCGATCGCCTTTGGTGGCGCCGAGGCTCTTCAACGCGTTGGCGAAACGGCACACACGCTCGTGCAGTTCCTTGTAAGTAATCTTCAGGTCGCGGGACGGGTCGTCACTTTCCCAGATGATCGCAACGTCATTCCCCTTCGATTGCAGATGGCGATCGACGCAGTTGTAGCAGGCGTTCAGCGTGCCGTCGTAGTACCAGCGGATATGCAGGTCGTCTTTCGCCCAGGAAACGTCCTTGACCTTGCTGAAGCGCCGGATCCAGTCGATGCGACCCGCCTGCTCCGCCCAGAAACCTTCATTGTCCGCGAGGGAACGCCGATACGTCTCTTCGTACCCGGCTTTGTCGATACCGGCCTGATTCGCCTCTTTGCCGCTCACCTTGTAAATCTTCGTCATTGCCCTGCCCTGCTACGCTGTCTACTGGTTCATCCCGACTTCAGCCGCTTTGCCAGTTCAAGAATTCCTCTGGCCTGCAGCAAATGCGGCCGGTCGAGCATCTGACCGTCGAGGCCGACTGTGCCGACATCCGGGCTGGCCGCGAACAGCTCGACGATCCGCCTCGCGCGATCGATCTCCGCGCTGCTCGGGGAGAATGCTTCGTTAATGATAGCGACCTGGTCCGGATGAATCGCCAGCATGCCGCTGAAGCCGTCGCGCCTGCCATTTGCAGTGAAGGCACGCAGTCCGTGGACGTTCCGGTAATCGGTAAAAACGGTGTCGATCGCCGGCACGCCGGCCGCCGCCGCGGCGAACAGGCAAAGCGATCTTGCCAGTTCATAGGGCGGCAGCCATCTGCCGTCGTCATCGCGGATTGCGGATGCGCCGGCGGCCGCGCTCAGGTCTTCGGCGCCCCAGGTCAGACCTGCAAGCCGCGCCGTCGAGCCAGCGTATTCGTGCAGATGAAAAAGCGCAGCCGGCCGCTCCGTGGCAATCGGCAGTATCGAGGTCTTTCCTGCCGGCAAGTCGTGTTCCTGCTCGAGGACGTCCAGGAGTTTGCCGAGTTGTATCGCATCCTTCGCGCCGCGCGGCTTGGGTAACACGATTCCGGCGGGCGACGTCGGCATGAGCGCGCGCAGATCGGCAAGCGCATCCTCCGTATCCAGCGGATTGATGCGTATCCAGAATTGCCGTTCGCCAGGGTCGCTCAGGAATTCGCGAGCAATCGAGCGGGCGCGAGGCTTCTGCCCAGGCGCCACGGAATCCTCCAGGTCGACAATGAGCGCATCGGCAGTCGACTCCGCGGCCTTCAACAACTTTTTGCCGCTGTCGCCGGGTACAAACAGGAAGCTCCGGATCACTTGCACGTCACTTGCTTGTCACTTGGGCTTGCGCAGCATGAGTGCCGATCGTTTGCAGTGACCGACAAGCTCGTCGTGTTGATTGAACGCGCGATGCGCGAATACGACGACGCCGTTCTCCGGTCTGGATTTGCTGTCCCTCAGTTCCAGAACCTCCGTTTCGACGTGAATGGTATCCCCATGGAACAACGGTTTCGGGAAGCGCACCTCGTCCCAGCCGAGGTTAGCCACGGTCGTGCCAACCGTCGTATCGCCGACCGAGATTCCCACCATGAAGCCGAGAGTCAGGCAACTGTTGACCAGCTGTCTGCCAAACTCGGTGCGCTTGCAGTATTCCGCATCGAGGTGCAACGGCGCGGGATTGTGTGTCAGCGCGCTGAACCAGACATTGTCGGTTTCCGTGATGGTGCGGCGGAGTGCATGCCTGAACATCTGTCCGACGGTGAATTCCTCGAAATATAAACCCGGCATAGACCAACCCGCTGTCACTGAAGTCTTGCATCATAAGCCAGCAGCGGGCCAAGAAAAACGTAGCAAGCCATTGAGCTCGTCAAAAATGCTGCTTTCGGCGTGGACCGGCGTATATGCTATGCGGCGCTGGCAACCAAAGGGGCAGAAACCGGAATGAAAGGACAGACCGTCGTCGTGGGACAGCAGGAAATTCAGCCCGGAACCCGCAAAACCGTCGAACTCGACGTCGCGAATCTCTATACACATGCCCACCTGACCATGCCGGTGCACGTCGTCAACGGCCGTACCGAAGGGCCGACCCTTTTTCTGACTGCGGCCATTCACGGGGATGAACTGAATGGCGTGGAAATTATCAAGCGATTGCTCAAGCGCCCGGTACTCAAGAGTTTGCGCGGCTGCATACTTGCGGTGCCGGTGGTGAACATATTCGGCTTTATCGACCAGTCGAGATACCTGCCCGATCGGCGCGACCTCAATCGCTCTTTCCCCGGGCGGGTGTCCGGATCGCTGGCGGCGCGGCTGGCGAACCTTGTCGCAACCGAAATTGTCGCCAATTCGGATTTTGGCATCGACCTGCACACCGGCGCCGTCTACCGCACGAATTTTCCGCAGATTCGCGCCGACCTGTCAGACCCCGATGCGCGCCGAATGGCGAACGCGTTCGGCGCGCCGGTCGTTATCGACGCGAATGTGCGGGACGGCACCTTGCGGCAGTATGCCGTGGCCCAGGGCGTGCCGACTCTCCTCTATGAAAGCGGCGAGGCGCTAAGGCTCGATGAACTGTCCATCCAGGCCGGCGTTAGCGGAGTCGTCAGGGTCCTACGGGAACTCAGGATGCTCCCTCCCCGTTCGAAACCGGCAAAAGTCGTCGAGCCTACCTACGCCAACGACACTACCTGGGTTCGCGCACCGATGAGCGGCATCATCAACATGCGATGCGGTCTCGGGGAGCGAGTCAAATCGCAGCAGGTGCTGGCAAAGATCAGCGATCCGTTCGGCGAAGTGGAAGTGGACGTCACCGCTCCGGCCGGCGGCATCGTAATCGGCAGGAGCACTTCGCCTCTCACCCACGAGGGCGACGCCCTGTTCAATCTCGCAAGGTTCGACGACGCCCGGGAAGCCAAGGCCACCGTGGATGAGTTCCAGGAAGCCAACGCCGTCGCGCATAACTGGGGTTAGGACGGTCGGCTCAGCGCAATGACGCAACTGATGGACAAGCCGATCATTGTCGGCTGGCGGGAGTGGGTCGGCCTGCCGGAGCTCGGCATAGCACGCATCAAGGCCAAGGTGGACACGGGCGCAAGGACCTCGGCTTTGCACGCATTTCATGTCGAGCAATTCGACAAGGGCGGCCGAGCCTGGGTGCGTTTCAAGATCCACCCGAGGCAGTATCGCACCGACACTGAAATAGTCTGCGAAGCGCCGATCCGCGACCAGCGGATCGTCTCCGACTCCGGCGGGCACAAGGAAAGCCGCTTCGTCATCGAAACACCACTCAACCTGCCTGGGTTATCATGGCCGGTGGAAATCACCCTCACCTCGAGAGACGACATGCGATTCCGCATGTTGCTGGGCAGGACGGCACTCATGAAGCGCATGATTGTCGATCCGTCCCGTTCCTACCTGACCAGTCGCCGCAAATCAAAACGGAAAGGAAACGTGAGATGAAGATCGGCATTCTTTCCCGGAACAGGAGGCTCTATTCGACGAAACGCCTCGTCGAGGCGGCGCTTGCACGTGGCCACGACGTCCGCGTCATCAATCACCTGCGCTGTTACATGAATATCGCGAGTTTCAAGCCAAGCATTCATTACAACGGTGAGTTGTTGCCGAAATTCGACGCGATCATTCCGCGCATCGGGGCGTCGGTAACGTTTTATGGTTCGGCAGTCGTGCGCCAGTTTGAAATGATGGGGACGTTTTCCATGAACGAATCAGTCGCGATCTCCCGCTCGCGCGACAAGCTCAGATCGATGCAGCTCCTGTCGAGGAAAGGAATCGGACTGCCCGTTACCGGTTTTGCCAACTCTCCGGACGATACTTATGACCTGCTGCAGCTGGTCGGCGGCGCGCCGGTTGTCGTGAAACTGCTGGAAGGAACCCAGGGCAAGGGCGTCGTGCTTGCGGAAACGCGCAAAGCCGCGGAAAGCGTGGTCGAAGCCTTCCGCGGGCTGAACGCCAACTTCCTGGTGCAGGAATTCATCAAGGAAGCGGGTGGCGCGGATATCCGCTGCTTCGTCATCGGGGACAAGGTGGTTGCATCGATGATCAGGCAGGCACAGGAGGGAGAGTTTCGTTCCAACCTACATCGCGGCGGTACCTCGAAACTGATCAAGATCACGCCGGAAGAGCGTTCCACGGCGGTCCGATCGGCCAGGATCATGGGCCTTAATGTCGCAGGCGTGGACATTCTGCGTTCCAATCACGGGCCCGTCGTAATCGAGGTCAATTCGTCACCGGGCCTGGAAGGGATCGAGGCCGCAACCGGGAAGGACATCGCCGGCCTCATCGTTGCCTATATCGAGAAACACTGGAAGGTGGGGAAGACGCGGACCAAAGGCGCCGGCTAGAGCGCCATGACGTGCGGTGCTGACGATAGAAATCACACGGGGGTCACAACAATGGTAAAAAACATTTTCGCAGTCCTGGTTTCCGTCGTCACCTTGTTCGCATGCGCGGCTTCCCCGCCCCTGCCGACTGCCGAAAGCGCGCAGCAGGAAGTCATGGAAGCCGAGCGCGCCTTCGCCGGGACGATGGCCGACAGGGATCACCAGGCATTTGCATCGTTCATCGCAGACGACGCAATCTTCTTCGGCGGACCGGATCCGCTGCGCGGAAAGCAACAGGTTGTTGACGGATGGGCGGGATTTTTCGCAGGTCCGGATGCACCGTTCTCGTGGGAACCGGCCGCAGTAGAGGTTCTCGAATCCGGCGCGCTGGCGCTCAGTTCGGGGCCGGTCCGCGATTCGAACGGAAATACGATCGCCCAATTCTCGTCCATCTGGCGCCGCGAGCCATCGGGCGCATGGCGGGTCGTTTTCGATAAGGGATGTGACGTGTGTGATTGTGCTTCGCAATAGCAGCACAACAGCCCCGGCTTCACACAACGAAAAGAGCTCGCCGTGCTCCCATCGTTTGTAGATGCCGGTGCCGCGTATCCCGCGCGTCGATGCTAAAAGATCAGCATTAAAAGAAGAACCACTACAATCAATCCGATCAGGAATATCACCCCAACGGTGCTACCGAGAAATTTCAGCATCAGTATCTCCTCTAACGATTGACCTTTGGACCGTACGAGCAAGCCGGGATCGTGGCCGATCACATGCACGCTCGATCGAGCGATCCGTTTGGTATGGGTATCGGCTATCCGTTAAGCTGGGAATGGGTACCCGCCGAAACGCGTCTTACCGCGCCCTCTCGCTCGCTTGCTGCGCGCGAGCCGCCCCGATCGCGGTCTTCACGTTCTTGTCTTCCTCGGGGGGCGGAAGCACGGCCACAAGGCCCAGAGAGTCGAGCCAAAGCTCACGGCACCAGCCCTTGGTGTGATAGAGGTGTTCGTCTTCCTCTTCCTCCACCTCTTCGCAGGCCGCCATCAGCGCTTCCTTCTCTTTGCCTTTCAGTTTCTCGGCACATTTCCCGAGAAGCTCCCAATCGGCATGGTCCTTGGTCTCGGCAAGCACGACGCACTCGCAAGCAACGAGCTGTGCGGCGACAGGATTGCCGCTCTCCTTTGCCAGTCTCATCGCCTGAACCAGCGCTTCGCCCAGATGGCGGACGACCTGTTTGCCGGGCGACTCCGCTTCGGCATCAATTTGTAATACCCGGCAGATTTTCTGCAAAATCTGCACGTGGTTTCGCGTCTGGTCGAGGTATTTTCGCCACTCTTCCCGAAGGTCCTCATCCGTTGCACAGGTCAAGGCAGTCTCGTACACCTGCACGCCGCCTCGCTCATGCTCAAGAGACTGCAGAATCAGCTCCTGAAGCTGTTCGTTATTGATCATCGTCTTTCTCCGCTGAATACCGACTCGAAGGCATTACTGCAATTTATATGCCATAGGGCCGACTGCGGGCGGCAATTCGAGAAGTGCGGAAGACCTGGAGGCACAAAAAGGCTTGCCAACGCCGCACTGGTAACGGCTGAAGACAAAAACGCCCGGAACGCGGCGACGGGTTATTGATTGCTGCCGAGGCGTCCGCGAACCTGGTTCGGATGCGAACGCGCTATCGGCTCTCCCGGGCAGGCGAAGCCTCGGGACCGACAGTTTTGTCTGGCGGGTTGCAGGGTTACAACCAAACAAAAAATATGTTACCGACTACAAAAGCGTACTGGCGGAGAGGGTGACCGCTGCTGCCAAACTGCAACCTGTCGCATCCCGCCGCATTATCCGTCCTATTCTCAGTAACTTACGGGAATCCCCTGTATCGTCCAGTCGCACCTTGTCGCATCCAAGTGCACATGCTATGTTGGCGTCTATGTGGGGTCAAGCGATTTTGACCTGTTAGGCGGAGACGCGAGCACGTGCCGAAACAAGCGAAAGAGCTATCGGCCTTTCAGATCAAGCGATTAAAGCGACCGGGCATGCACGCTGTTGGCGGAGTGTCCGGGCTGCATCTCAAGATCAAGGGCGAAACTTCGCGCAATTGGATACTCCGCGTCGTCATCGGTGACCGGCGCCGGGACATCGGACTCGGCGGCTATCCCGCAGTAACGCTCGAACAGGCCCGGACGTTGGCGCGTGAGGCCAGGTTACAGATTCGCGAAGGGATCGATCCCGTTGCAGCGAGACGGGCCGCACAGGACTCACTGCGAACCGCCGAGGCGAAGCGACTCACGTTCGACCAGGCGGCGCTGAAGTGCTGGAAATCGAAATCGCGGGAATTCAAAAACAAGAAACACGCGGCGCAGTGGAAATCGACGCTCGACACCTACGCGAGCCCGATCATAGGTCCCCTGCCCGTCGATCAGGTAGAACTCGCGCACATTGTCGCGGTGCTTGAACCGATCTGGACGACGAAGACGGAAACGGCAAGCAGACTGCGCGGGCGGATTGAATCCGTACTCGCTTGGGCGAAGGTGAGCGGGTATCGCAGCGGCGACAATCCCGCCAGATGGAAAGGGCACCTTGACCATGTGCTGCCGAAGCCGACGAAGGTACGAAAGGTCAAGCACTACCCTGCCCTGCCGTGGCACGAAGTCCCGGCATTCATGCGTGAACTCGGGGAACGCGGCGGCATGGCTGCCCGCGCCTTGGAGTTTCTGATTCTCACAGCGGCACGCTCCGGCGAGGTCCGACTGGCAACGTGGGATGAGATCGATCTGGACGCGAAACTCTGGACCGTTCCCGGAGAACGCATGAAAGCCGGATTGCCGCACCGGGTACCGTTATCCGAGCCCGCCATCAGGCTATTGAAGGCCCTGCCCCACTTTTCGCCTTACGTGTTCGGCGCTCCGCGGGGCGGTTCACTGTCGGATATGTCCGTCTCAGCAGTAACCCGCCGCATGGAAGTGGCTGCCGTGCCGCACGGTTTCCGCAGTTCATTCAAGGATTGGGCGCGGTCGTCAACATCGTATGCCGACGAAGTGTCGGAATTGGCGCTGGCGCACGTAAGCAGCGACGAAACGCGGGCGGCATACGCGCGGGATGAACTGCTGCCGAAGCGTACCCGGCTGATGCGCGATTGGGCGAAGTTTCTCAACACGGTTCCGCGCAAGGCAGACGTGACACCGATCAGAGACCGGCGTGGCTGACGTACCACTACTTGTTCAACGGTACCTCGAGCACGTCGAGGAAGTCCTCGCGCACAGGGCTGATGATAAGGCTCGGAGGCTGCTGGAATACACGCGAGCCGTGCGGGCTTATCTAGATCGAGCAGACGCCGAGTCTCGTGCTGCTGTCGAATGGGCTATTGTGTACGCCGTCACCATTGAGGCTGCGACTGAGCACGCTCTATCAAATCGCATCGTAGACGCGCATATCCGTCGCGTCGATGCCATCCGGAAGACGGAAACAATCACGGCAGCCGATCTGCTTCGAGTGGACGCGCTCCACAAGGGCAGGAAGCACCAAGCGAAGGCGCTCGGAATCAGTGTGAGGCACCTGAGACGCCTCCGGAAAAAGCTGCTTTAGATCGAAGGAAAAGCGGACATACGCACGTGTGTCCTCTACCCCGCCCCGCAGCGCATCACCATCATCTGCACCTAGGCGCGACGAGATAGCGCGCGTCGCAATCTTCTTGCTTGAGGTGCAACCGATGATTAAGTACGTATCCGCCGACGACCTCGCCGAACGCTACGGTGTTAATCGTTCAACGATCTGGCGCTGGCAGCAACGCGGCATCATCCCAAAACCGGTTCGCCTGTCCGAGCAATGCACGCGCTGGCGTCTCGACCTGATCGAGCACCGCGACGCCGAGCGCGAGGCCGCGTGAATTTCCTATCCCACAAAGCACAACGCCCAGGAGACCAACCCGGGCGTCGTGTAATTCATCGCATTGAGCTTGAGAGGCTGCGACATGAAAAGTTTACACCATACGGCGCGCTCCGCGCCAACTGACAATACATCCCGCTGTACGTCGCAGTCTTCACGCGTCGGAAGCGACCCGAAATTACCCGTTGGCACCAATCTTTGCCGGTGCGCCGGCTGCGGCGAATACTTCGGCGGCGAGCGCGCTTTCGACCTTCATCGAACCGGTAGCCACGAAAAGCGAGAACGTCGCTGTTTGAGCCAATCCGGCATGCGGGACGCGGGGTTATCGCTTAATGCGAAAGGCTACTGGAGTCGTGCATATGGCGTGATCGACGGGGGCCGAGCATGAACGCCGGCTGGGGCTGGAAGCCCGATCTAGGGACGCGCATCGCGATCGCTCGCGGTGAACGGAAATTCTACGACTATCGAGAGCGCACGGCCGAGCAAGTCCGGCAGACTTTGAGAGCCCGACGCCAAGCAGCCGGCACGTGGAAGCGTTGCCAGATGCCGGACGATGCGACATGAACGCCGAGACGACGCGACGGGCGCGCGAACACTTCGATTCGCTGACGCGCGCCGAGGTTGCCGAGGCTGTCGCCGACATGATGGCGCTCGGGTTCGGCGAGTACACCTGCGCATCCGCAACCGGGTTGTCAATCGAAGCCGTGCGGCAAATTCTGGCGGAGCGCAGGGAGTCGCGGACGTGAGTTTTCGGAAATTGTGGCGCCGCCTGAATTCGCCGACGATCTATTCCGTCACTTGTACCGCGACCAACGGCAGCACGGTGACCGTCATTGCCAGCGGGAGGACCGTTCAGTACTCGAGCGAGGTCCGCTGTCCGTGTCCTGACTGTCCCTACGCGAAGGCCGTAAGCAAAAAGAACGCGGATCGGGGTTTTCTTTCATCTGGTAACGATTCCAGATGAGCCGCCGGAACCCTAAGCGCAGCTCAAAGGGCGGCAGATTCGCCCGGCTGCCGCTAACGGTACTCAATCAGGCCGCTGTGAAAACCCTGGGCCACGCCGATTTCCGGATCCTGGTTCTATTCGCCGCGCAGTTCACCGGCTACAACAACGGGTCTCTGGGCCTGACCGCGAGTCAAGCGGCAGAGAGCGGTATTCGATCCGACAAAACTTTCTATCGTGCGTTACGCGAACTTGAGGCGCGCGGGCTGATCGAGCGTACGTTTCACGCAAGCAGAGTTCCGCCGCGGCCGACGATGTATGCGCTGACATGGATTGCGATCGACGACACGTCGTATTCCAGAGCGACCCGGCTACCGTCTCACGCCTATCGCGAATGGAAGGCGCCAGGACGGAAACCGCGGCGCCGAAAAGTTCGGCTGAGGGCAGTCACATGAAATTTTCTGACCCCCAAAAAATACCGTTAAGGCCAGTAAAAAATACTGTTAAGGCTCCGGTACCCCATTCCATGACAGTAAAAAATACCGTCAAGGACAAAGGAATGCGGCTTCCATGACAGTAAAAATTACCTACCTCTTAGATCTAACCACAGGCCACGGTACATGAGCCGCGGACTCGGACAATTGCAGCGACGCATCCTTGCTGAACTCGAGCACGTCGAGTCGGCGAGCATCCTGACGCTGGCGAGGAACGTTCACGATGACGCCACGGCGGCGAACCGTGAATCAATCCGGCGCGCGCTTCACTCGCTGATCGCTCGCAGACTGGTCGCCAAAATGCCCGGATACCGAAGCCGGGAACGCGTTTACTACACCGACGGGACGAAGACGTGGCACACGCAGTTCACGCTGAGGCGCATCGCTGAGACTGAGGCGCGTCGCCAGTATGAAGCGTTCTGCAAACAGTACGGCCCATGGAAAGGGACCGTCGATGAGTGGATGGACTTAAGCGTTGGATAACTACCAATGACACTTTTCCAACACTTAACCTTCGAGCCAACAGCATGACGAAGGTCTCGGACGTGCTGACCTGGCTCGAATCGACGCGCGAGGAAATCGAAGCGGAAAACAGTAACGGAACGGATACCGTTTTCTCCGCATCTGGAAACGTTACCAGTTCGGAGCCCAGCGAGTGACCGGCATGGTGGCGTTCGGCTGAAGCATGAGCGCCGCGCACGACATTCTGGACTCGCCGACCGAGTCAAACGCACGGCAGCGGCGATCAAGAGAATTGAAAGCGGCCGGGTATCGCGTGCTGAAAGGCGGACTTCCGATCGATGACGAATCACTGTCAAGCCTGGTGCAAGCGAGGCTGATCGACTTCGGAACAACCGAAAGCGACCTGGACACACTGGACGCTATTTCAGAACTGATAGACCAACTCGCCGAGCTGGATCGCGATTCACTCGAAGCGATCCGGGTTCTCATGCTACGACGTGACAGGTAGCCATTAAACGGCCTGACAATTGCGCCTGTATGGACGTCGAAAAGAAACTATTCCGCCTCCTGACAGAAGGCGTGGAGCGGGGCGACGACAGCGCACTGGAATACGGGGCTCGGCAGTACAGCTGTGTGCGCTCACGGCTTATCGAATTGCGCGACATGGCGGAAGGAAAGGCGCTTACCAATATCGACGAAATTCTCCGGTATCTCGATTTCGACTTTTTCACGGCGATCGAGGCGCAACACAGCGCGGCGCTGATGTTCGCGGGCTTACTGGAAGTCGGACCGACAGCAGAGGATCAGATTAACTAATGGCCCAACCAACATTCATGAATCGCGTGGAAGGCTTGCTTTCAGGTGAAAACACACTCGGCAATCTCGGCATCGGGCTTCTGGCCGCCAGCAGGCCGACCACTCAGCCCACATCGTTCGGGCAGGTATTGGGGCAGGGAGTGCAGTACGCCTCCGCACGTCAGCAGCAGGCCGGGATGAACCAGTTCATGCGTGAACATATGCTGCAAAAGAAGCAGCAAAGCGAGGCACAACGTCAGGCGTCGATCGGCCTGCAGGACTTCATTGTAAGCCAGGTCGCACAACCGGGACAGACGGGGGGACTCGACCCGAACATGGCGAAGGGACTTGGATTTCTGGCGAAGTTCGATCCGAGGGCAGCCGCGACGCAGCTCGGCGGATTGCTCGGACCCAAGCTGCAGGAATTCAAGACGGACACGGGCAAGCTGTTCGCGGACCTCGACCTTGCGGAATCGCAAGGCAACACCGCGGCAGTCGAGGCGATCCAGTCGAAAATCAAGACCGGGCTGGGTCCGACCGTTGACTTTGACGACATCCGCAGCACGCGTAACGACGTGATAAAAAACTCGCAGGACTACTTAGGATCGCAGCAGGGATATGGGCGCGTCCAGGTGGGCGCACAGTCGGCAACGCCCGCCGGAGACCTCGCGTTGATTTTCGGCTACATGAAGACTTTGGACCCGACATCAACCGTCCGGGAAGGCGAGGCCGCGAGCGTGCAGGCCGCGGGAAGTGTCCCGGAACGCATTCGCGGCGTCTACAACCGGATCGTCAGCGGCGAACGTCTGACGACAGAACAGCGCACGGACTTCCTGTCGCAGGCCGAACAGCAGTTCGGCAAAAACGTAGAGCGCCAGCAAACCCTGATCGATGATTTCACCGGGCTTGCGAAGCGAAACCAGTTCCCTGTTTCGGACGTTATTCCGCAATACCTGATCCCGGACTTCACGCCGGGAGCGACACCTCAACGCACAGAGCGGAGCCTGGCCAATCCTCTTACGCAACAGGAGAACACCGAACTGCAGGCGCTGCGGCAGAGGATCTTCGGTGCCAACTGAACGCGAACAACTCGAGCTTTTGCGCGCGATCGACGCGGCCCGTCAAGCGGGCGATTCCCGCGCAGAACTCGAAGCGATGCGACAGTACGAGGCAGGCGCGATCATCCCGAACGGGCAGCCGCACGACATAACGCGCCAGTCGCTGATGCCCGGTGTCGATATGTCGGCGATCGGCGGCAGCGACGACGCAAGGGCATTGCCCCAGATAGGACGCGCGGCCGCAACGCAATTTGCCGGCAACGCAATGGCACTGCCTGAGCTTGCCAGTGACGTTATGGCGTTGACGCAGGGAGGCATGCAGCAGTTACCGCGATTCCAGGAGAAAAACTTACCCCTGCCGAGTGGCGAGCAGGTTATTGCCGGCATCGGTACGGCGACCGAGATTCCCGGGGCTTTGCTTGCCGGCGAGCCGTTGAACATCGGGGAGCGATTTCAGCAACAACAAGCACAGGCCGCACTCGCTGCACAGGAACAGCCCATTGCGACGGGAGTCGGCGGATTGCTCGGCGATGCAGCGACCATCGCAACCGGGCGCGCACCGTTTGCAGGTACCGGTATCGCGGGTTTCCTTCGCGGCCGGCAGCCGGCGGAGATGGCTTTCGGTAGTGCCGCGAAGTTTGCGAACCGCACCGAGCTGGATCGGTTCATTCAATCGGCCCCAGTGCAGAAGCTCGCCCGGGGCGCCGGCCGTTCGCTGGAAGCGGGCTTCGAGGGCGCAACGCTTGCCCTGTTGAACGAGGGCGATCCGCTCAAGACGGCCGCATATGCGGCAGGCGGTCAGGCGGTGGGAAGTGCTGCGATCAGCGCGACCTCACTCCGGGGCGGCGCACTCAACATCGCGGGTCGTGCGGCAGGCTTAACGGCGATGATTCAACTTACGAAATCCGCCATACCCGGAGGCCGTGACCGGATTCTCGAATCGACGGAGAAAGCCTTCGATGATCTGAAGCTTGCGATCACGTTTGGAATCGCGGCCCGGACGGTCGGTGCTGGCCGTGTCAGCGGGCGAGCGGCTGACCGATTCGAGAAAAGCGCGGACGCCATCAGCACCCTTCACCGCGGCATCGCAATCAGCACCATCCAGGACGCGACCAACGACGATACCGGCACGGTTGAAAAGGTCTTGCAGCACCTGTCCATCAACCCGGACACGTTCACCCAGGAACAGCTTGATCGCTTTTCGAGCGGCCTCGATAACCGGAAATTCGGGGCGACCGTCAAGGACATGATTGCCGACGATCCGTCTCTTGTGGACCTGATCGACTCGCAGCCGAAACGACCGTCCGCGCAGGCCGCAATTCGCAGCGACATTTCGGCAGACAACGAGGGAGCCCGCCTCGCAAGCTCAAGGGACGTTGCCGGGATATTGCAGCGGCATGTTCAGATGGACGCGTCCCGGGGCAGTCACCAGTTCATTTCCGCGGTTTTCAAGGACGAGGCGGCGATTTCCAAGGCGCTACGCAATTCCGGAAAGCATCAACGCCTGGACATTCTCGAGAAGGGCCTGGACGTCATGCTGCGCGATGCGGTGCGGGATCAGGTTATCGACGGCAAGGCGCTGGAAAAGACATGGAATAGCCTGCCGCAGGTAGCGCGGAACGGCTATTCGAGAACGCAGCGCGAGAATGTTGAGGCTTTCATCGACCTTGCCAAGTCGGAACCCGTTTTTTCATTGCCGCCGATGCTCGCCCGCAGCCTGATGCTGACGGACGGCGAGCTGTCGCGACGACTTCACGGAGAATAAGCAAACTCATGAGTACAGAAATCGCTGTATCGGAAACGTCGGCAGAACTGCCGACACCATTGGCGGAGCTGGCTGTCGAGACCTTCGGCGCCAATTACCATCCCGACCCGCGCACCGAACAACCCGAAAAGCCAGCAACGGCTCGTGACGAGGATCAGCGACCAGCCGCCACAACTACAGAGCCCACCGAGCAGCCAGAACCGGATGCGGTCTGGAGTGCCGGCGATGTCGAACTCATGAGCCGGATGGGTTACGAGGCCGCGCAGTTCCAGGAGGATCTGAACCAGTGGGTTGCGGTCAAGAACTCGGACATCAATGCACTGGCAAAAGGCGACAAGGGCAAGGCGCAGGCGATCCGTGTGCAGCTCGAGGTTACCGAAACGGAACTGCGCAATCGTTACACCGCCATCGCGCAGGCGGCCCAAGCCTTGCAGACGAAAGCGCAAGCCCGAGAGGAAACTAAGGCCGTTAAGTACCTGCAGGGCGAAATGCGCAAGCTGACGAAGGAGCGCCCGGACTTCGACGTGGCAGCGACGCGGCGATTCCTGCAGGCCGAAGGCTTCACGAATGCCGAGATCAGTTGCGTTACCGATGCCCGTCTTGCGGCGATCGTGGACGACGCCAGGCGCTACCGAATGCAGGCCAAAAAGCCGAAAGGAAAAATCCCCATGACGAAGAAGTCGAACAAACAGCGGAAGGCCGATCCCGAGTATCGAGCTCCGATTGACGGTGGCACGTTGCGCGAAAATGCGTCAACCATTCTGCGACAGCCGAAACGCGAGGCACAACCGCAGAACGTCGCGGACCTTTCTCGAAGGTTGAAACAGAGCGGCTCGATTGACGACGCCTATGCACTACTCCAAGCCAAGAAACAGGGGGCACGCTGATGGCCTTCGGAAAATCAAAATCAAGGCGCGTCAAGGCTGACGAAATCACGTCCGACGACATCACGCCGACAACCTGCAACGTGCCGAGAATGACAAATCCGGATGCTTGCGATCTCCTGACCGGCCGTGAACCGGGTAACCCGGTTAACAGCATCGAGGGCGCCAACCTGAGTCTGGACGCCTGCCTTTATAAGCACGTCTTAGGGCAGTACCAGCTTTGCATTCGGCTGGGTCCGCACTGGTACAGCCTTCTGAACATCTCCACCGGCGATCGTGGCCTCGAGCCGATCCGAGAGCGCATGACCGTCATTGGCCCGTCACCGTCCGAAGTGTCGATGCGTGAGAAGCATGCAGAGCTGCAACGCCAGGCAAACGAAATCGCGGAAGGATGGCAAAGCAAGCAGCGGGCGGACGCGATCAGGGAGCGGAAACGGGCCGAAGCCTTTGAGCGGCAGCGGCTATTGGCTGCCGAGAGTCGGCGGTAACCCCATGAACGACATTCGCCCGACATTGTCGAGAGACGCAGAAGCCGTCCCGCTCGACCTTTTCATACCCCTGTCGGCAACCGTGCGCGAGTACGGCGCTCCACGACTCGGCGCACTGGCGGAACTGCTGGAAGAGCACCCGCAGGAACGCGGGTGGACGCAACTCTATTTGGCCGAGTTCATGCGAACGTCCATGCGACAAGTCGGCGCAACGCAGAGCCTGCATACGACGTTTGTGCAGCGCGCGGAAGACGTGGAGGAAAGCACCTTGCAGGCAATGCCGGAGCATACGCGCACGGCATGGACGCATCTTATCGAACGGGCGAAAGCGAACCCTATCCCGGTCACCGATCCGACCTTGTTTGCGCACGGATTGGCGATCGACGGCGAGCTGTGCCGCTATCTCAGCGGGGAACCGGAGAAGCCGAAGGAAACACCGGAACAGGTATTCCGGCGGCTGGCGACGAAGCATCATCCCGACAAAGGCGGCAGCCCCGAGGTAATGGCGGCAGTCAATGAAATGCGGAAGGCGATGCGATGAAACACATGGTCACGCTGCTGGCGCTGCTGTTCACGAGCACTGCGCACGCGCAATTTGCCGACGACTTCAACCGCGCCGACGAGTTGCTCAATGCAACCTCGTGGACCAAGGCCACCGGCGGCGCCTCCGCGCTACTCGCAGTCGATAACAACCAGGTCGAGTCGGACGGGGTGGAGTCGGCGAGGCGCTTGTATACGGCGCCCGATCAGGGCAGCGCGAATATGTACGCGCATGCGGACGTGGCCGGCTTCACCGGTCGCGGCAATCCCAGGGTCGCGAGCATCGTCGTCCGGGCGCAGGGCGATCAGGACTATCTGTGGATAGGCGTCAGCAATACCGGCGTGGTGGAGTGCGGTCAACGTGTGGCCAATAGCGACACGACGTATTTCACGGCCGGCGGCGCCACCAATCCGGATGCCTTGCGCATCGAGGCCGAGGGCACGAACGTTCGTTGTTACGAGGATGACGGCGCCGGCGGCTGGACGTTGCTGGAGACGGAGAACTCCGTCTCCGTTTTTGCAAGCGAGACATCGGCCGGTCTCGTCACTGCGCTCGGCACCGACGCCGTGCCCCTTTGGGATAACTACGAGACCGGTGCATTGAATGCCGACGACGGCTCGCTGCTGTTGTTGGATTACTGACGTGATGGCAGTCGTCAACGAGATACGGAAAGCCAAGCGATGACGGGCTTGGCGCAGTCGCGGAAGCGGAAGCGACAGAGCAGCGACACACCCACCAAGCCAATTGACCCACCTTCCAGGCAGAGAAAGGACCCCGGGGGCACCACCCCCTCAAAGGTGAAAAAAACAGGCGGGGACCGCCAAGGGGGGGCGGAAATTTCCTCTTGCAACGTTGAGCTATGAAACGAACCTGGAAAAAGCGAAATCTCGGCCCTGATCGCATCCGCGAGGTAGTGCGCACGTCGGCGACCTTGAGCGAGGCAGCGCGCACGCTTGGCGTTGACCGCTCGACGCTGCATCGCTGGATGGAAGCGGACCCGGCCTTGAAAGAGCCGATCCGCGACAGACAGGACGCGGCGAAAGGTGCGACGGCCGCCGCTCAGATGCTCAACCCCGACCAATGGGCCGAACAAATCGAAAGCCTGTACGAGCTTTCCAATACCGAGCGCGTGACGCTCGACCTGGCACGAAGGGCGCTCGAGATTGCGCGCGATGAGTTCGCGAAGCCTACCGAGCGGCTGACCGCAATGGGGCGCTTTCAACAACTGGTCAAAGATTTGAACATGGAGAAACCAATTGGCAAGGCTGAAACGGCAAAGCTCTACGCAATCAAGTAAGCGGGTCGGTCCAATGGATCAGCGGGAAGCAACCCGGAAGGCGCGCCAGCATCCGGCCGTGCTCAAGGCGCAAGAGCGACTGTATGCGTACCTGCGAAAGCGAGGCATCACGCGTCCCGAAGACCCGCGCTGTGTCAATCGAGTCGAGGTCACTGAACAACAGGCTGAGCTGTCGCACGCGCATTCGAAGATGTTCTCTCTGGTGCGCAAGATGCTCGCCGAAGGGACAACGGAAGCGGTGCTGGCTGAGATAGGCGACCGGGGCACCCCCCCTTGAGTTTGGAAAAACGAATTGGGGAGCGGAGCGGGGTCGATCTCCGCTAAATGTCCACTTTTTTTGTTTTTGACACAGAGAATTTTTTTATGGCAGCGTGGTAAAGCGGACGGGTAGAGCCGGCGGTCGGCTGCGAGCGCGTCCTGTGCGAAGCGGCGGCAGATTGGCCGAGCGGAACTGGGCCAGTTTATCGGGGACCCGAAGCAGGGAAAGCTTGCACGATGAGCCGAAGCTAGATTTTTTGCTTTACTTTTCCAACACTTGAGGGACTTCGTGACGTAACGACTTGTTTCGCATGCCTTGAGCCCCTACTATTCAGCCCGTACAAGTCGCTCCTGCGTACCGAACCGGCCCCGTATGGGGTACTTTCCATGAAATCTCATGGATAGGACGCGGGACCGCAAACTTAAGGGGCCCCACTTTGCTGGGGCTTCTTAATGTCCGGGGTTCGGAAATGTCCAAACATCCGCGATTCTGCGCCTCAATTGTTTGCGCCAGCGGTCATTCTGTCTGCTGTCATTTCGACACGCTCTGTGAATCGCTCCCGCTGCCATGTCTGCTAGCTGAATCAGATTATTATTCCTGGAATTCACGAATCTGACTTTCTTGATTCGGTCGCGTCCAACATGATTTTGCAAATACCTAGCCAACTCGCTCTTGAACTTCCGATCACCGCTTTCGTCGATCTTGACTATCGCATTACGTAACAATTTTCCATCATGTTCCATCATCATCTTTACGAAATAGTTGTAGAAGGACTCGGTGCGTGAACGAAGTACGGAGCTGTTGATCTGTTTCTTATCAACTACGATCGCCCGAACGACAAAGTCGAATGATGCTACCGATTGGCAGAACTCATCTCTTACCGAGGCGCAGCACTTGCTGAACTTAAATTCTCCCCGGTGCTTGGCGATCGATCTGATCTGATCGATCTGCCGGTCGACTATCTCAGCTTCCGGAGGGCTTTCAAACACAACCATTGCAAAAACAAAATACGGAGAGGATCCGCGATCAAGCTTGAAACCGGGGCAGCCACTTTCGTCGATGAAAACCAACATGATGGCACATCATACACAGGCAAATGCAATGGCGTTCAGGCTTGACAGAGGCTACCAGAGTGGCCCGCGTGGTCGATATCAGGACGCGATTCCCGGCATCTGGAAGCGTTACCAGATAAAGAAAGGCGCGAAGAACAAGAACGTCTTCGCGCCTCTGAATCTCAAGCTACCTTAGAGCTATCTGACGCGTCCTGTTCTTCCTCAATGTCCTTTTGCTGCTGTGCTAGATAGTCGCGAATGATTTGCTTCTTCTCACAGTCAATGAATCGCTGCAAGATTTGCCTCATTAGCGGCTGGTAACCGACCCTGTGAATTTCGGCAATCACTTTCAAATCATCGATCATCGCCTGATGCAGGCGAATCGAGATAGGCTTCAGCCCTAACGCCTTCTCAACCCTCGACTGCTTGATAGCTTCCGAGACTTTGGCAAAGTCGGCATCCCGTCCAAGTTTTCCGCTGTCCCATGCCTCTTCTGTAGACTCAATTTTCCTTGCCTGTGCCATTGTCTATGCCTCTAAGTTCCGTTTCCTTGGGTTTGCCTTAGCAAAGCTTGCGATATAGATGTAGTTCGACCTCGTTCGGATCGTATGCAGTACGAATGTGCATATCTTCGTCTCTCTCAACGAACACGACCTTGAGTTGTCTGCCTCTGTCAGTTTCTGCGATGAACCAATGTGTCGGGGGGTCCGACTTATGCTCTTCTCGGGTGTCGATCAGGTAGCATCCGGTAGCATTGGCGAAACATTGTGAAATTTCATCGTCTGTGACGGGCGGCTTCTTACTGGCCAATTTCGCTCTTACTTTAACGCTTATCTTCATCGCCATAATTAATCACGTATTCTTGGAGGGACAAAGAGCGTATAGCCACTGTATATACGTTGGGCAAGAATAGCAACGCTACTGTGTGAGGTGCTTCACAATTTGAACGGGTCGGCCGGGCCTTGTAAAACTTACAAAAAAGGGCCACGTCGAAGGCCCAGGCCCCGCCAGGGAGCGGGGCTCAGCATCCGTCCGAACGCCGTGCCACACTTGCCGACATGCTCTACAACGAATCAGAAACAGATCGCCCAGGAGCAGGGCTGGCGCTGGCGGCGGAACTCGTGCGAATGCAGAGCCGGAAGGCGGCTACTGTTCTGCCGTTCCCGCAATCTCGGGTCGCCGCCGAAGCCCCGCGACCATGAACCGCCGCAGCTCGCGAATCTCGTCATCTCGCATGCACTCGCGCAAGTCGGCATCGCGGATGATGCGGTCAACGTATTCCTCGATCGATTCGTCGCTGTCCATGCGGGGAGACTGCAACGGGGGTTGGTCCGGTGCAAGAATATCTATACCTCAAAGGGCATCGGAAGGTGCGCACTCGTCAAGGCGCTCAAGATGATCACGTGCGCCGCCGCGTCTCCGCGCGGTCGTAGTCAGACACCCACGATCGCAGCAACAATTAGAGACGCAACTACGCCGGATACAATCGACGCGACCGGATGGCTGCGCGCGAGGGTGATAATTACGCGAGCGCCGCGGGCCGTCCAGTGCCGACGTTTTTTCCCCGTATGCATGATCACGTACATCGACCGCGGGTCGTTCTCGGGCTCAACGTCAGTGCCCTCGTACCATGCCTTGATTCGGTGTCGGATATGTGGCGGCATGCGGACAAGTCTGCCACAAAAAAAGCCCCGCGCTGAGGCAGGGCTCTGAGTCCGGGATTGCGGGCGAGTTCAGGCGCTCGCGCGGCTTTCCTCCTGCTCTGGCGCTGGTCTCCATTTTTGGTCGATCCAATCCGATTGCAGAATGAATCTCTGATCACGTTGATAGCTTTGAATCTGCATTCGAAGCCACTGAATCGACATCACGTCGCCGGGCGTGAACTGCTGCCCGTCCGGTGAGACAAGCAGCCCTCCCTTAAGTCGCCAATGCGCCCACTTGAGGTCGATCTCGCCGAGTTCTCCTTCCTTGTACAGTTGTATGACCTTCAAAGCGGTGAATGGCGGATACTCGCCGCGTTTCCATCTGCGGGCTGTTCTGGACGTAACACGGCAGATTTCCGCTATCAGCTCGGCGCTGATGTCGTTCAGCTCGGGGATGCCGCCGGGTTTGAACAGCCTCATGCCGGGACGCCTTTCTCTTTCAGATCGAAGGCCGAATCCTTGATCCAGAAAAACCCGAGGACCGCTGGAATCAGCAGGAGGCAAGCGAAGCCGAACACCGCCATTATGAGCGCGGTTGGCCAGTCACGGCGCAGGGCTGCGCGGCAATTCCGCCAGCTCTGGCCGTTCGTGACCCAGGCGAAGCGGAACACCAGCGCCGAGAAGATCATGCTGTTCAGCGCCATCAGCACAATGAACGTCGTCATGCCGCGCCGCCTGCTTGAAGGTATTCGATGACGCCGTCCGCCCGATCCCTGGCTTCCTGCGCAGTTTCCGCTTCCGGTCGCGCGTCGAGCATCGTCAACGCCGTTTCCTTGGTGGCGGGGTCTGCGACGACCAGTAAGTCAACGAGGCGGCTGATGCGTCGCAAGTCGTCCGGCCCGAGGCCCGCGAGGTGGGGCAGCCATTCACGTGATGAGAGTCTCACGCTGCACCGCCTGCCGACTCGTCCGGCAACAGGCTTTCGAGGAACATCTCACGTGCAAGGTGATCCCGCAGACCCTTGAGCGTCCACGTCCTGGTGACCGTGAACCGATCCTCGAGCGGCGCATCATCCGGTACGCCTATGTTCTCTGACGCGTCCCAGTTGAAGGCGCGAAGCCTGTCAGCGCATGCCTTCGCGGTTTTCTGCGAACAGGCACGCTCGAAGCGTTCGAGAATCGCCAGCGCCTCGGGATTGGCCGTTGCCGTTGTGGTCTGCGGGTCCACGAGATTGCAGATTAGGTGCTCGATTACCTCGGTCGCCTTTCCAACGCTGACCATCCGCACGCTCAAGTCGTCATCGGCGATTGCCTTGTCGGCTTGTTTCGCGGACCGGCGAATGCCGCGGCACAGATCGCGAATCATTTCGTGCGTCGTCTGAGGCCGGTCCGGGCGAGGCGGTACCGCACCGTGGAGTTCTGCGACCTGTTCCGCCAATCCTTCGACGGTCACTTTCGGGCCGACCAACTGAAACGGAAATTCTCCGTCGCTTGTCGTGACCGTGAAGCCGTGTCGGCGGGCGCGGTCGAGGATACTGTCAGCGATCTGTTCGCGCAGGACGCGCGCTTCGTCCGTCTCGTTCAGTTTCTCGACCTTCACTTGGCCCAGGTAGCCGATGACCGCAATCGCCTCACGCATGAGAAGGTCGCGGCCTACTTCGGCTTCGGCTGATATCTCATCGTCGACATACCGCAAGAGGGAAAGGATGCTCTGGCAATTCTCCGCGGTGTCGCGGCGGCTGTCTTCGATCAGGAATGACCGGCTTTCTGCCGGGGTCGTGCTATCGTCTTTGCTGTCCATTGTCGGACTCCTTGCAGTTCGCTGATGGGCGGGCGTCCGGGCTCTGATGAAGCTCGGGCGCCCTCTTGCGGAAACGGCAAGGGCAATGGCGGTACCTATGTGGGGAAAACCTTAAACCTCATGTAAATTCCTGATTCTATTGATGGTCTGGCGGAGAGGGTGGGATTCGAACCCACGGTACGGTTACCCGCACTCTTGATTTCGAGTCAAGCCCATTCGACCACTCTGGCACCTCTCCAACATGTATCGGATTTCATTCGCGTCGCTGTAGCTACGAACTCACGCGTGGCGGAGTCTACTACTGAACCTGTGCTACTTCGATTTCTCCCGGCGACGTCGCGCTGCCGCTGAGCGAAATGCCGGGGTCGATCAGCTCCCCGCCATTGCGCATGACCTGCACCCTTCGAGGTTCAAAAGGTGCCCAACGAGCACCCCATGCAGTCCGCGGACGCGCCCTGCCCGAACATAATGCCGGCGGCCATTCCCCGGCGATCTTAACTCTCTGTTATTCATAATAATTTTAGGCGAAATACCGCTCGGACGGCTTTTTGTTGAGCGATTTCCCGTGAGTTCGCGTCCAGATCCCGGGCCGGCGCCGCTGATTATGGAAGAATTCCAGGTGAACGCGGGTCACAAAATGGACACGCGTTACGTCCAAAGGCGCTGTTTTAGGCACCGGTCTGAGGTAGCCTATAGGTCTCGCGGACGGGTCCCCGCCCCTGGTTCAGAACCAGGGGGACTGCGCAAAGGACTCGGGACCTGCCGTCCGCAGACAGCTTCATTCTGACTACGGGGACCGAGAGGCCGGCCGGAAAGAGTGATCCCGTGCCAGTGCGCTGGCATCACACTGCGGAGACGTGATTTGCGACTGTTCATCTACACGTTGTTGGCCGCGCTCCTCGGCACCTGTTCGTCAACGCCACCGTTACTCGACCAGGTTCTGGAACTGGGTCAGCTCCGTGTCGTGACGCGCAACTCGCCGACCACGTATTTCGTCGGCTCGGACGGCCCCACAGGACCGGAATTCGATCTGATCAAGGGATTCACCGATGAACTCGGAGTAACGCTGGTCATCGAAACGGTCGACAGCGTGTCGGAGATTATGCCGCGCCTGACATCGGGCGAAGCCCATATTGCGGCGGCCGGCCTGTCTTTGACGAACTCGCGACGCGATTTTGCGAGCTTCGGTCACCCGTACAACTCGGTCGACATGCATCTCATCTACAAGCTTGGCAAGGGCAGGCCCAGATCGATCGAACAGGCGGCAGGGCGCTTGATCGAGGTGGTCGCCGGCAGCAGCCATGCCGACATGCTGGCGTCGCTCAGCGATATTTACCCCGGACTCGAGTGGTCGGAGAACGCCGACGTCGAGGTCGTCGATCTGCTCGAGAAGGTTGCCTCCGGCGAACTCGATTACACGGTCGCCGACAGCACCGATTTCAATATTCAGCGGCATTTTTATCCCGAACTCCGGGTCGCCCTCGACCTCGAGACCGCAGGCCCGATTGCCTGGGCGTTCCGCAAGGACGACGGCGACAGCCTGTTGCGGCGCGCCGATGAATACCTGATCGACGCGGGCCGCGAAGGCCTGCTCGCACAGGTGCACGACCGTTACTACGGCCACACCGAGCAGTTCGACTATGTCGGCACGCGCGCGTTCGTACGGCATTTCGATAGCCGGCTGCCACGCTTTCGGCAGGTGTTCGAGGAGGCCGGCAATGCGCACGGCGTGGATTGGCGCTTGCTTGCGGCCATCGGCTACCAGGAATCACACTGGCGCTCGCAGGCGATCTCGCCGACCGGCGTACGCGGCATCATGATGCTGACGCAGGCAACGGCCGACTATCTCGAGATCGAAGACCGCCTGGACCCCGAAAGCAGCATCTTCGGCGGCGCCGAGTTTTATGCACGCCAGACGGAGCGCATTCCCGATACCGTCGATGAGCCGGACCGCACCTGGATGGCGCTCGCCGCATACAACGTCGGCTTCCATCACCTGCTCGATGCGCGCCAGATTGTCGAATGGCAGGGCGGCGACCCGGACGCCTGGGTAGACGTCAGCAAGACTTTGCCGCTGCTGGCGAAAGAGCGCTGGTATTCGCGCGTCAAACACGGCTACGCGCGCGGCTGGGAACCGGTCCTTTACGTCAACAACATTCGCAATTACTACAACATCCTGCGCTGGATAACGACCAACGAGGAACGCGAGGATACGGGCCGCGAATTTGAAGGTGAGATCGAAAACCCCGGTCCGATCGAGATCGCCAGCAACGATTAGGCAACGGCGTTTCGATCACCCGCCGGCGTTTCGATCACCGTTGTTGGAGCCCGCGAGAGCGGGCGATCCGCGCCAAAAATCACCGGTCTCCCCTTTCCGTCCACGAACGGCTTCTGTCGCGATCAACGGCGCTTTGCAGAGAAAAAACCCGTCAGCAAATTACGGCACTCGGCGGCGAGCAGGCCGCCGTTTACTTCGATGCGATGATTGAGCCGTCGATCGTTGCACAAATCGACAACACTGCCCGCCGCGCCCGCCTTCGGGTCGTATGCACCGAACACGAGGCGTCCGATGCGCGCGTGCAGCATGGCGCCGATGCACATCGGACAGGGTTCGAGGGTGACGTAAGCGGTCGCATCGATGATGCGGTAGTTGCCGATCGACTGAGCCGCCTGCCGCAATGCGATGATTTCCGCATGAGCTGTCGGGTCGCAGTCCCTGATGCTTCGGTTGTGTCCGCTGCCGGCGATCCGGTCGGCAATCACAACGACCGCGCCGACCGGCACTTCGCCCGCGGGCAACGCCTCGGCCGCCTTCTCGATCGCCGCGCGCATGAAGCGCAGGTCCGACTCGGACCATCCCTTCGTCATTCCCATTCGATTGTCGCGGGAGGCTTCCCTGAAATGTCGTAGGTTACGCGCGAAATGCCGTCGACCTCGTTGATGATCCTGAGCGACACAAGTTCGAGAAATTCGTACGGCAGCCGCGCCCAGCGCGCGGTCATGAAGTCGACCGTCTCGACCGCGCGCAACGCGACGACATAATCGTAGCGCCGGCCGTCGCCCATGACACCGACGGAACGAACCGGCAGGAATACGGCAAAAGCCTGGCTGGTCTTGTCGTACAGGTCGTTCTTCCGCAGCTCGTCAATAAAAATGCGATCGGCGCGTTGCAGCAGCTGCACAAACTCCGGACGAACTTCGCCCAGCACACGAACGCCGAGTCCCGGTCCGGGAAACGGATGGCGCTGCACGATTTCTTCCGGGAGCCCGAGCTCCAGCCCGACTTTTCTCACTTCGTCCTTGAACAGTTCGCGCAGCGGCTCGACGAGCTTCATGCGCATCCCATCCGGCAGGCCGCCGACATTGTGATGCGACTTGATGACGTGCGCCTTGCCGGTTGACGCCCCGGCAGATTCGATTACGTCCGGATAGATCGTGCCCTGCGCAAGCCAGTCGATATCCTCGAGCTTCAGCGCTTGCTCTTCGAACACTTCGACGAACAGCCTGCCGATGACCTTGCGTTTTTCTTCCGGGTCGGTCACGCCGGCCAGGGCCGCGAAAAACCGGTCGGCGGCGTCGACCCGAATCACATTGACGCCCAGATGCTCCGCGAAGGTCTCCATGACCTGATCGCCTTCCCCAAGGCGCAATAAGCCGTGATCGACGAACACACACACGAGCCGGCCGCCGATGGCCTTATGCAGAAGCGCTGCGACCACCGACGAGTCCACTCCGCCGGATAGTCCGAGCAGCACCTTGCCGTGGCCGACTTTGCGGCGCACCTCGTCAATCGCGTTCTCGACGATGTTGTCCGGGGTCCAGTCGCCCGAACAGCCGCAGATGTCACGTACAAAACGCCGGATGATTTCCTGGCCTTGCGGGGTATGGGTAACTTCCGGGTGAAACTGGAGGCCGTAATAGTGACGTTCGGGATCTTCAATCGCAGCAAGCGGCGAATTCGCGCTGCTTGCGGTAACCCGAAAACCTCGAGGCGCCACCTCGACACGATCGCCGTGACTCATCCAGACTTTCAATAACGGCGCGGCGGAGCCGGTCCCGGCATCGTGCACGTCGTCGCTCAGTCCTTCGAGCAGCGTGGAGCCGGAGGCACGGATTTCTGCGTAACCGAACTCGCGATGTGCGTGCGTCTCGACTTTTCCGCCCAGTTGCGCGGCAAGCGCCTGCATCCCGTAGCAGATTCCCAACACCGGCACGTCGAGTTCGAATACGGCCGGTGAGACGCGCGGCGGCTTTTCGACGGTGACGGATTCCGGCCCGCCGGAAAGTACGATTCCCTTGGGTTGCCATGCGCGCAATGCCTCGTCGTCCATATCCCACGGATGAATCTCGGAATACGCGCCGCACTCTCGTACGCGGCGGGCGATCAGTTGCGTGTACTGGCTGCCGAAGTCGAGTATCAGGACACGCTCTGCGTGGATATCGGCCTGTTCGGCGGATGCCGGTTTAGCTGCCTGGTTCATTTGTCCGGAAGCTGGTGTCAACTGTTGCTGCGATAGTTCGGCGCTTCTTTCGTGATCGTTACGTCGTGCACGTGACTCTCGCGCATGCCGGCGCTGGTGATCTTCACGAACTTCGGACGCGTGCGCATCTCGTCGATGTTGTGGCTGCCGGTATAACCCATCGCCGCACGTACGCCCCCCATCAACTGGTGCACGATCGCAACCACGCTTCCTTTGTAAGGCACGCGGCCTTCGATGCCCTCGGGTACCAGCTTTTCGAGCTCCTCGGTGGCGTCCTGGAAATACCGGTCCGAGGAGCCGTGCGTCTGGCCCATGGCCCCGACCGATCCCATGCCGCGATAGGTCTTGTAGGAACGTCCCTGGTACAACTCTACCTCGCCCGGCGATTCTTCCGTGCCGGCGAACAGGCCGCCGATCATGACCGCATAGGCGCCGGCAACGAGTGCTTTTGCGATGTCACCCGAATAGCGGATGCCGCCGTCGGAGATCAACGGGATGCCGCGATCTTTCAGAGCAGCTGCAACTTCGGCAACCGCGGAAACCTGCGGCACACCCACTCCCGCGATGACCCGCGTGGTGCAGATCGAGCCCGGTCCGATTCCAACCTTGATTGCATCCGCACCGGCGTCGGCCAGCGCAAGCGCCGCGTCCGCGGTCACCACATTGCCGGCAATTAGTTGCACATCCGGAAATTGACTCCGGATTCTCCGCACGCGTTCGACGACTCCTTTGGAAAATCCATGCGAGGTGTCGACGACGATCACATCAACGCCGGCCTGCACCAGTGACGCGACGCGATCGTCTGCGTCGAATCCGGTTCCGACGGCTGCGCCGACGCGGAGCGCGCCGTTATTGTCCTTGCATGCGCGCGGATAGTCGGATGCCTTCTGAAAATCCTTGGCGGTAATCATGCCGCGCAATTCGAAATTTTCGGAGACGACCAGGACCTTTTCGATGCGGTGGCGATGCAACAGCGACAATACTTCGTCGTCATCGGCCCCTTCGCGAACCGTCACGAGGCGCTCTTTCGGCGTCATCACAGTGGATACCGGCGCATCGAGCCTGGTCTCGAAACGAAGGTCGCGATGCGTCACGATGCCGAGCGTTTCCTTGCCTTCGACAACGGGAACGCCGGAAATATTCAACGAGCGGGTCAGCTGGATGACCTCGCGAATGGTCGCGCTCGGGGCGACCGTGATCGGATCGCGCACAATGCCGCTTTCGAATTTCTTGACCTTTAAAACCTGTAGCGTCTGTTCCGCGGCGCTCATGTTCTTGTGGATGATGCCGATCCCGCCCTGTTGCGCCAGGGAGATGGCCAGGCGCGACTCGGTGACCGTATCCATCGCCGCCGACATGAGCGGAATGTTCAGGGTGATTGCAGGCGTGAGTCTGGTAGACAGATCGACTTCGCGTGGGAGCACATCCGAATAGTCGGGTTGCAGAAGAACATCGTCGAATGTCAGTGCTTCCTTAGCAATTCGCATTGGCAATACGCATACGGGATGGGTCGATTGTCGGTTACCCGGAGCAGCTGCTCGTTTGAGGCAGCTCGCCCGGTTAAACGGTCAATTGTACGCGGCGACAAAATGCCGGTAAACCTCAATTGTCGGCCCACTTCGCGGGCGTCCGTCCCTTATACTGCCGTTGTGCAGGAAATCCCTCGACAAATCATGGCAGATACCGCGATTACGGTGACCGAGTTGAATCGGCAGGCGCGCTTGCTGCTGGAAGCCGGCATTGCCAGGTTGTGGGTGCAGGGCGAGATCTCCAACCTTGCGCGGCCGGCGTCGGGCCACTTCTACTTCAGCCTGAAGGACGAGACGGCCCAGATCCGTTGCGCCTGGTTCCGGCAACGACAGCGCGCGCCCATCCCCCGGATCAAAGACGGCGAGCGGATGCTCGTGCTGGGGCGCGTCAGTCTCTATGAAGCCCGCGGCGATTACCAGTTTATCGTCGAACAGGTCGAACCCGCAGGTCAAGGCGAGTTGCAGCGGCGCTTCGAAGCGCTGAAGAAGAAACTCGCCGCCGAAGGACTGTTCGACGCGGAGCGAAAACGCCCGTTGCCGGTGTTGCCGTGCCGCATCGGGGTCATCACTTCCCCGACCGGTGCTGCCATCCGCGACATCCTGACGGTTTTGCGGCGCCGCTTTCCGGCAATCCCCGTTGTCATCTACCCCTCCCCGGTGCAGGGAGACGCGGCCGTGCCTGGTCTGGTCTCGGCGCTCGACCTGGCTGCACGGCGCAACGAATGCGATGTGCTGATCATCGGGCGCGGCGGCGGCTCGCTCGAGGACCTGTGGGCATTCAACGATGAAGCGCTGGCACGCGCCATCAGTGTTTGTCCGATCCCGATTGTCAGCGGCGTGGGTCACGAGATCGACGTCACCATTGCGGATTACGTAGCAGACGTGCGGGCGCCGACACCCTCGGGAGCTGCTGAACGGGTGACCCCCGACCAGCTCGAGTGGCGGCGTGTCTTCGACGCGCTGTCGGCACGTCTCGCACTGCAGATAAGACGCCGCCTCGAGAATACCTCCCAGGCGCTCGACTGGCGGTGTCGCCGGCTGAACCAGTGCAGTCCCGCGGCTCGCGTGCGGCAGCAGTCGGAACGCCTGCGGGATCTCGGCAAGGCACTGACGGGCGCGATGCGGCACGATTTCACGCGCCGCGGACGGCTTCTGGACCAGATCTGCTCGCGGGTTCTGGCCCGTGCTCCGGGGCGTCAACTGGAACGAACCTCGCAACGCGTCGCTGCAATGCATGCGCGGCTGCTTCAGCTGGGGATTGCAGCGGTCGAGCGGCTGAATACGCGGCTGCGTTTCGCCGAGCGCGCCCTGAATTCCGTCAGTCCGCTTGCAACGCTTACGCGCGGCTATGCCATCGTCACGGACGCTACCGGGCGCGTACTGATGGATGCCGCGAGCGTCCCGTCCGGATCGGTTGTGCAAGCAAGGCTTGCCCACGGCAGCCTGCGTGCGATCGTAACGGCAACGGTCAGGGAGTCCGCCACCGATGATTGAATCGCGAATCGGGGTGGCCCTGCTGCTGCTCATTGCGTCAACGTCGGCGATGGCGCTCCCGGAAAATGCACCGCGCCCGGGCGGTGTCGCCGTCATACCGGTTGGCCGCGCCGTGACGGCGGGGGGCCAGGCAGAGAACGCGGCACCTGTCGTAATGTTCGGCAAGAACCGCGCGCTCGTGGTGCGCCGTGACGACGAATGGATTGCGCTGGTCGGCATACCGCTCGATCACGAAAGCGGGCCGGCGCGCTTGTCGGTCACGCAGCCAGGACGGCCGGCGCTTGCGGTTCTTTTCGAGGTCATGCCGCACACCTACCGCGAGCAGCGCCTGACCGTCGAAAATCAAAGCTACGTCGATCCGGATCCACAGCAACTCGAGCGGATTACGTCCGAACGTGCGCTGATCGACGCCGCCCTGGCCGCATGGCGCGAGTCACCGCTACTTGACGTCGAATTGCTCGCGCCGATTTCCGGCAGGCAGAGCCCGAGCTTTGGCTTTCGCCGTTTTTTCAACGATCAGCCGAGGGCTCCGCACAAGGGCATGGATATCGCCGCGGATCGCGGCACGCCGGTTCTGGCTTCGGCCGACGGCATCATCAGTGTCGCCGGCGATTTTTTCTTCAACGGCAATACTGTGATCATCGACCACGGCCAGGGCCTGTTGACGATGTACTGTCATCTTGACGCCATAGACGTCCGCCAGGGCGACAGCCTGCCCCGGGGTACTGCCGTCGGAAAAGTTGGCGCAACCGGGCGCGTGACCGGCCCGCATCTGCACTTCGGCGTGTACCTGAACGGCACGGCTGTGGACCCGTCGCTGCTGCTGGCACCCGCGGCGCCCTGAACGAGATGGCTACCTGTCGTAACCAAGAGGTCGTTCGCGACGCAGGTAGGTTCCGTCGCTCTGGCGTTCAAACACGTTGCAACATGCCATCTCGCCGCCGTAAATGTGCAGCGAGATCGCCGTCATGCGGTCGCTGGGATTGCTGATACTGTGGTATTCGTACGGCGGAATGAGACAGCCGGCACTGCCGACGCCGGCTTCATAGGAATTACGCGGCTCGAAGCCAAAACCGTCGTCGCCCGACTGCGTCAGCTCGTATTGCTGCACATCGATGCTGCCGCCCCAGACGCCCTCGACACACCACATACCGGAGTGATCATGAATGGGTGTGCGCTGCCCCGGGCCCCAGGTCATCACCACGATCGAATAGCCTCGCTGGTCGTCCCGATGCACCAGACGGCGCGCGTAGTGTCCTTCTACCTGCCGTGTCAGTTCGGGCGGCAAATCGATCTGGCCCGAGCGGATCAGGCGGCATAGCTCCGCTTTGATCGTCTCGACCGTTTCCGTAACGCTCTCCTTTTCGACCGCTGCGTCGATGAGACCGATCAGTTCGCCGAGGCCAGAGACGGCCATGCCTTGTGCTCCGCGTCAGTCGCAAGAAACAGGCATCCATTCTAGCATTCGACGGCGCCGTCAGACAGCTGACCGCGTCACACGTTGCGCCACGAGCGGGCAGGTTTCGAAGTAATCGCAGATCACCGGACGAAAGGCGTCCATGTCGACCAGAAACGAATCGTGACCTTTCGTCGAGTCGAGAGGTGTGAACTTCACTTCGTCGACGACCGCGGACATACCTTTCGCAAGTTCCTGTTGCTGGTGCAGCGGAAACAGGATGTCCGACTGCACGCCGATCACGAGAGCCCGCTTGAGTTTCAACTTGCTGAATCCGGACTTCAGTGAACCGCCATGCTCGGCGAGATCGAACAGATCGGATGCGCGCGAAAGATAAAGATAGCAATTGGGATCGAACTGACCGCTGAACTTCCGCGCATGCGACTCGAGATACGACTCGACCGCGAAATCGATACGAAACGGGTCGCCGCCGTGTTCCTCGGTACTGATACGCTCGCGCCCGAAGCGCTGATCCCATTCCTGTGCCGAGCGGTACGTAATCATGCCCAGCTTCCTCGCGAGTCGCTGGCCCATGGCCGGCGGGTCGTTCGGGTCGTAGTTGCCGTTCGCCCACTTGGGATCCTGCCTGATCATCTCCCGCTGCAATGACCGCACCGCGATGGAAAACGGCAGCGCGCGGGTGGCCGACGAAATGGAGATGAAACCAGCGCTCACTTCCGGGTGCCGGACGCAGAACGCCAGCGCGCTCATGCCGCCCATGGAACAGCCGATAGTCGTATGCAGGTGGTCAACTCCCAGATGTTTCAGGACTTCGTAGCCGCCGTTGGCAACATCTTCGAGGGTCAGGACCGGAAAGCTCAGCCTGTATCTCTCGCCCGTCCCGGGATTGATCGACGCAGGCCCGGTGGAGCCGAAGCAACTGCCGAGTGAATTGACACAGATGATGAAATAATGATTCGTGTCGAGCGGCAACCCCGAGCCGATCATGTCCTCCCACCAGCCGGCGGCCGGATTGGCGGTCGACGACGCGGCATGCGCCGACGGCGAGAGTCCGGTGAAGACCAGGATCGCATTGTCGCCCGTTCCCTGCAGCGTGCCCCAGGTCTCATAAGCAATCGTCGGCGACTCGAGAAAGCCGCCGCGATGCATCGCAAACCTGCCCTTGACCTTTACGGTTTCGCTGCCATTGCTCATGTGCGGATTCTAGCGCATCGGCCTGCAAATCCCCCGCACACCTGTCACGCATTGTTTAGGGATTAGGGGCCGCCACCGGGTTCAGCCGTTCATGAACTGCGCGCGATGAGTGATGTTGTGACCCCTACCGCTTGGTGTGTTTCATCAGCCTTTTTCGTTTTCGTTCCTGCCTTGGCGTGAGTTTGTTACGCCGGCCCTTGTAGGGATTGTCGCTGGTCTTGAAGACCAGGCGCACCGGCGTGCCGAGGAGCTTGAATGTCTTGCGAAAGCGATTGATCAGGTAGCGCCGGTAAACCTCCGGCACCCGTTCGGTCTGGTTGCCGTGAATGACGATGACGGGCGGGTTTCGTCCGCCCTGGTGCGCATAACGCAGGCGAATGCGCCGTCCCCGCACCATCGGCGGTTCGTGCGCCCGGACCGCGTTCTGCAGCTCCCGGGTCAGCTCCGCCGTTGCCAGGTCGCGCATGGCCGCGCCGTAAGCGCGGCGGGCGGCGGGCAGCAGATCGCCGACGCCGGTACCGTGGAGCGCGGAAATCGTCAACCGTTCGGCGAAATCCAGGAATGGCAGGCGCCGTTCCAGTTGCTCTTTGACCGCCCGCTTGTGCTCGGCGTCGAGGCCGTCCCATTTGTTCGCTACGACGACCAGGGCGCGACCTCTCTCGAGGATCAGGCCGGTCAGGCTCACATCCTGTTCCGTTACGCCCTCCGCTGCGTCGAGCACCATGAGTACCACTTCGGCCCGTTCCATCGCCTGCAGCGCCTTGATGACGCTGAACTTCTCGACGGTGTCGTAGACCTTCCCCTTTCTCCTGACACCCGCCGTATCGACCAGCACAAAGCTCTGTCCGTCGCGCTCGAACGGCACGGCGATGCTGTCCCGGGTGGTGCCGGGCTGGTCATAGACGACCAGCCGGTCTTCGCCGAGAAGACGATTGATGAGCGTCGACTTGCCGACGTTCGGCCGGCCGATGACGGCAATACGCAGCGGCCGGTCGGGCCTCGATTCTGCCGCCTCCTCGCCCGGCGTTTCGGCGTCCAGGTGGACGTCCTGCTCAACGAAGGGTGCCAGCACCTCGTCCATCAGTGCGGCGACACGGTCGCCGTGCGCTGCGGAGATTGCGACCGGCTCGCCCAACCCGAGGCCGTGAAATTCCAGCTCGGCCATGGTCGGATCCATGCCCTCCGCCTTGTTCGCGACCAGCCATGAACGTGGCGCGTGTTGCCGTGCAAGCTCGGCAACGCGCAGGTCGGCGGCGGTCAGGCCGCTCCGCCCGTCGACGATAACGATCGCGATATCCGTCTCTTTCAGCGCACGAATCGTCTGCTGCACCATCAGTTCGCTCAAGCCTGTCTCGCCGCCGGCGACGCCGCCGGTGTCGATAACGAGGTAAGGAACGGGTCCGAGTTTGCCGAAGCCGTACTGGCGATCGCGCGTCAGGCCGGGGAAGTCGGCGACGAGAGCGTCGCGCGACCGTGTCAGGCGATTGAATAGAGTCGACTTACCGACATTCGGCCGGCCGATGAGAGCAATGACTGGAAGCATTGGGATCGCCTGGGATCATCGGGTGGCCGCTTACGTGTCCGCGTCCACGTCCTCATCGGGTGTGGCCTCGACTTCCGGCGTCCGGACTTCGAACACGGCAAGATGGCCCGACTCGCTCTGCACGTAAAGGCGGCCGCCGATCACGACCGGCGGCCCGGACAGCATTCCTTTGCCGACGCGAACGCGGGCGACGGGGCTGCCGTCGACGCTGTTGAAGAAGTGCACGTAGCCTTCGAAGTCCCCGACGACCACCGTGCTCATGTAGGTGACGGGCGCAGTAGGCTCGCGGCGCAACAGCAGGTCGTGGCGCCACAGCTCGGAACCGTCGCGCCGGCCCAAGGCAATTAGCTCACCTGTTTCGGACACGATGTAGAGGTTTTCAATGTCCGCGGTCAGACCGACATGAGTCGAGATTTCCCGGGTCCACAGAATCTGCCCGGACTCCGCTGCAAGAGCGGCCAGTCTTCCCTGGTAGGCGGTTGCGTAGACGTCCTGTCCAACGGCTGCGAGAGTACCGTCGATGTCTGCAAGGCGCTCGAGATCGGAACGGCCGGTCGGCGGCGACAGCATGACCTCCCAGCGGGTCGTTCCATCAGTGAGGCCGGATGCAATGAGCCGCCCGTTGTCGAAGCCCGCGATGACCATAGTGCCGACAATGATTGGCGGTGCTGCGCCCCTGAGCGTCAGCGGCGGCAGCGTCTGCTCCAGCGTCCACCGTTCGCCGCCGTCGAACAGGGAAAATACCCGCAACCTGCCGTCGATGGTGTACGCCACTACGGAGTCGTCCCTGATCAACGGCTTTGCCAGGGATTCTCCTGCCATGTCGACACGCCAGTTTTCGCGGCCGTCATCCGCGCGCAGGCAGATCAGATGGCCGTCGCTGCTGGCGACAACCACCCGGTTTTCGGCGGCGCCCGGGCCCGCCGCCAGCAGCACCTCGAGCTCCGTTCGCCAAAGCCGCTTGCCGGTTTCCGGGTCGAACGCAATGACGTTACCGTCCCGGCTTCCGGCGTAAATGCGTTCGCCATCGCCTGCGGGCGACAGCGCGATTCGCAGCAACTCGGAATCGCCGCCGAGCTTCGCGGTCCAGACTCTGTCGACCGGAAGCGTCTGCTTGAAGTCCACCAACTCTTGCGGTTGCAGTTCGTCGTCCTTGTCGCCACCCAGGATGCCGCAACCCGAAAGCAGCGCCGCCAGGGCAAGGGTTGCCGTGAGACGCTTCGTCGTCATTCTTCGGCCCCTGGTTCCGCCGGCGGTTCGTCGCCGGCGGACTCGCCTTCGGCAGCGCCTTCCCCCGGCGCTCCTAGCGGGTCTTCCGTCGCCGCATTCGCGGGCGGTTGCGGCAGGTCGTTGATTTTCATCTGCACCAGAGTTCTGTTGACCGTCGGCGCATTCGGATCGTCCGCCAGTGCCAGCGTGTAGGCCTCCCGGGCGGCATCGATCTGCTCGAGCGCCAGGTAGGCATCGCCCAGGGCTTCGCTGTACCTCGCCGCGAACGCCGTATCCCGATAGCCGTAGCCCAGCACAAGATCGACGGCTTGCTGCGGCTTGTCCTGGTACAACAGAATCTTTGCGAGCCTGAGTCTCGCAAGCATCTGCGCCTCCGAGTCTTCGCCTTCCGCAAGCAGCAGAGTCAATTCGTTGGCCGCGTCCTGGTCGCGTCCCTGATCCATGTAAAGCTTCGCCATCGCGAGGCGTGCCTGGCCTGCATACACGGTCGATGCGTAGTTCTCATACAGATCGGCGGCCAATGTCCGGGCCGCCTCGATATCCCCGTCCGCGACTTCGGTCACCAGTGATTCGTACACTGCCGACGCCTGCAGCGCGGATTGAGCACGCTGGTTGTTCCAGTAGTTCCAGCCGAGAAGCAGGCCGACACCAATGACGACGCCGCTGACGATGAAGCTGCCATTCTCCTTCCACCAGCCGCGGATCGCTTCAATCTGTTCTTTTTCGGAGAGTAATTCGTCCACCGGTTACTGCCCTTTTTCTGCAAATTCCCGCACATTGCCCGTGCCCGCGTTGTGCCCGGTCCTGTTCTGGCGCTCGCCAAGCGCCGCCTTCAAGCGGTCGAACGGCACGCTGACCTGGTCTTCGCTGCTGCGCAACGGTTTCAGCCCGGCGCGATTATCGCGTACTTCCTGGTCTCCGAGTATCAGCGCGTAGCTGGCGCCGCTCTTGTCGGCGCGCTTCAACTGCGCCTTGAACGAGCCATCGCCCAGGTTCATCTCGTACCTGAGGGCCGGCAATTCGTCGCGCAGCCGTTCGGCGAGCTCGAGACCGCAGGCGACCGCAGCCGCGCCCACCGCGACGATATAGACATCGGTCGTTCGCCGCGGTGCCTCGTTACCGCATGCGTCGAACAACGCGACCAGGCGTTCCACGCCCATCGCCCAGCCGACCGCCGGGACTGGCCGTCCCCCCAGTTTTCCCACCAGGCCGTCGTAACGGCCGCCGGAACAGACCGCGCCCTGGGAGCCAAGCGCGTCGGTGACCCACTCGAAGACCGTCCGGTTGTAGTAGTCGAGACCGCGCACGAGGCGTGGATTGACCTTGTACGGCACACCCGCCGCATCGAGCAGGGCTTTCAGGCCCTCGAAATGATCAAGCGCCGCGGTATCGAGATAGTCGACCATTGCGGGCGCGCCCGCAACAAGCTCACGCATTTCCGGATTCTTGCTGTCGAGAATTCTCAAGGGGTTCTGTTCGAGCCGCCGGAGACTGTCGCCGTCGAGCTGCTCCTTCGCCGCCGAAAAATAGCTGACCAGCTTGTCCCGGTAGACGCGGCGGCTTTCCGGATCGCCGAGCGAATTGATCTCGAGCCACACGCGCGGCACATGCAGCGCGCGCCACATCCTCGCGCACAGGAGTATCAGTTCCGCGTCGACGTCGGGGCCGTCGTAGCCCAACGCTTCAACGTCGATCTGGTGAAACTGTCGATAACGCCCTTGCTGCGGTTTTTCGTAACGAAACATGGGCCCGCCGGTCCACAGCTTCTGCCGCTGGTTGTACAGCAGGCCGTTTGTGATCCCGGCGCGCACCACTCCGGCGGTTGCCTCGGGTCGCAAGGTCAGGCTTTCGCCATTGCGATCCTCGAACGTATACATTTCCTTTTCGACGATATCCGTCACTTCGCCGATCGATCGCCGGAACAGCTCCGTGTACTCGAGAACCGGCAGCCGGATCTCGGCGTAGCCGAAGGATTCCACCACCTCTCGCACGACGTCTTCGACGTGGCGCCAGGTGCCGGACGCATCCGGCAGCACGTCGTTCATGCCCCTGATTGCTTTGGGCTTCACGGATTTATCGGAGATAGTCAACGTTCGGTCAACGGTCAGCGGTCGGCAATCGTCAGGCGGGCCGTCGCGCCGCGCCGCGCCGACCGCGGGATGGGAAAGTCCGAGCCGTTGACCGCAAGGCGTGCATTCGCGCTGTCGCCGAGCAATACCTGCAGCGGCGGTTGCCCTTCGACCGTTACCGCACGTCCGGCGGAACCCAGCCCGAAGAACAGGCGCTCCCCCGCAGCGTCCGTGACCTCGGTCCAGCAATCGCCGCTGAAGGCCAGGCTGAGCTCGACGCTCGCCCGTGCAGGCGTCTGCGCGGAATCTGTCTGCACCCCGGCCGCATTGCCGCTCGCAAGGGCTCCGGTCGCCGCGGCAGCGTCGTCGCGCGAACTGTCGCTGCCAGCCGTTTCCGCTTCAGCAAGCGGGCCTTCAGCGGGCGTGCCTTGCAACGGCTCATTGCCGGGGCGCTCGGCATCCGTGTCGTCGAATCTGCCAGCGGCGCTATTGTCTTCTGCCCCCTGTTCCACGCTGTCGCCGGCAAACGGCGTCAACGTCGCCGGTTCCGACCTGTTGGCGAACCACTCCGAACCGCTCGACAGCCACCACCACGCTGCGCCGGCGACAACTGCAATGGCCAGAAGGCCGGCAATCCAGGGGCCCGCTCGTATATCGCGAGGCGGTTTGGCGCGCTGTCCGACGATCGGCGGCGGGGCCGCGGAACGGTTCAAACGGTAATAATCCGCCAGTATGTCGTCGGCCGGTATGCCGACCAGTTCAGCGTACTTACGCAAATAGCCCTTGGAGAAAACGGGCGCACCGAGCATCTCGAAGGCGTTCTCCTCCAGCAAGCGAACCTTGTATTCGTCGAGATGCAACTCCTTGGCAATGTCATGAATCGAAATCTCACGTTTGAGACGTGCTTCGGCCAGGCGCTCGCCGGCCAGCGGGCCGGAGTCTCCACCGTCAGGCGGCGTTGTCGATTCATCAGTCATGTTGCCGCCGGAGCCTCAGCCCGCCTGTAACACCCTTCTGGCCTGGTCCGAATTCGGGAATTCGCGCAGCAGTTGATTGGCGTAGTCGGTGCTGGCGCGATTGTCGCCGAGCGCCTTCTCGATCTGCACGCCAAGATAGAGTACCTCGGGGGTCGTCTTGTTCGAGCCCAGGAAGCGTTGCAGGAACGCGCGCGCCTGCAGAAATTCCGTGGTCCTGTACTTCAACAGGGACAGCTGCAGCAGCGCTTCGCCGTAGCCGGGCTTGGTCTCCAATGCCTGCCGCAGGAACACCTCCGCCTGCTCGTAGTCAGGTTTCTGCGACATGCAGACCCCCGCGTTCGTCAACATGATCTCGGCATCGTCGTTTTCCGGCACGTCGACGGCCTTTTCAAACTGCACCCTGGCCTCGTCATAACGCTGTTGACCGCACAGGAAAACGGCATAGGCGTTACGCACGTTGAAATTGTCCGGCCCGTAACGCACCGCCTTGTCGTGGTACTCGGTCGCGAGCCGGATGTTGTCGAGCTGTTCGTACGTCAGCGCGAGCGTCGAATGGGCAATCGCCATGCGCGGGTCAAGTTCGATTGCCCGATGCAACCGTTCCCGCGCAAGCTCATAGTTTCCGTTACGAAAATAGCGCGCGCCGAGCTGAAAGTACTGCTGTGCGGCGTTTTCGTCGTCCGCTTCCGGCGGCACGCCGGTCGTTGTCGACACGCAGCCTGCAAGGACGACGAATACTGCAATAGCGGAGGCGATACCCGGGCCGATTCCGGGCGCCGGTCCCGAAGGGCGCTTCACGAATGTAGTCATGCCGTAACTATCCTCTTATTTTTCTCACTCAGTCTGACGCGCACTCTGTCGCTTACTTTACCAGCCAACTGTCCGCAAGCCGCATCTATATCGCCACCGCGGGTTCTGCGTGTGGTTGCGATCACATGGCGGTTCCGGAGCGTTGCCTGAAAACGTTCGATTGCGTCCTCTGAAGAGCGGCGAAAATCGCTGCCGGGAAACGGGTTGAAGGGTATCAGGTTCACCTTGGCCGGACGGTTCCGCAGGAGTTTCGCGAGTCGTTCGGCAGAAGTCTGCGAGTCATTCACATCCTTCAGCATGACGTATTCGAAGGTTATGAATCGGTTGGCTCTTTTTGCCGCATAGCGCCAGCACGCGTCGAGTAACTCATCGATCGGGTGCACGCGATTGATCGGCACAAGCCGGTCGCGCAGCTCATTGTCGGGTGCATGCAGCGAAACCGCCAGCGACACGTTGCAATCATCGCCGAGTCGTTCGATATGCGGCACGATTCCCGAGGTACTGACGGTGACACGGCGGCGCGACAGGCCGTACGCCAGGTCGGAAACCAGCAACTCAAGCGCCGGTAGCAGATTCCTGTAGTTCGCCAGTGGCTCACCCATGCCCATGAACACCACGTTCGTGACGGCAGCCTCGCCACCGGGACGGCGCGGCAAGGTCCGGTTTGCGTGGCTGACCTGCCCGATAATCTCAGCCGTTGTCAGATTGCGGTTGAAGCCCTGTGCCCCGGTCGCGCAAAACGCACAATCGAGTGCGCAGCCAACCTGGGATGAGATGCACAGCGTGCCCCGGCCGGGTTCCGGGATAAAAACGGATTCGACAGCCTGACCGGCGCCCGACTCGAACAGCCATTTGACCGTGCCGTCCGCTGACGTTCGTTCAGTGATGACACTCGGCAGTTTGATGTCCGCAACGAGACCCAGCCGGCCCCGCAACTCCCGCGACAGGTCGGTCATGACCTCGAATTCCCCCGCGCCGCGCTGGTGAATCCATTGCATCACCTGGCGCGCGCGGAACGGCTTCTCACCGAGTTCGGCAAAGAACGCTTCCAGGCGGCCTTGCGGCAGCCCGAGCAGATTGTGCGTTTTGCCCACGGTTGTCATCGATCTACTCCCGGCCCCTGGTGTCTAGCGCGTTCTCGGACAGACACCGCCGTCGCCGAAGAAAAAAGCGATTTCCTGCCGCGCAGTGTCGGCGCCGTCGGAGCCGTGCACGATATTTTCTTCGATGCTGTCGGCAAAATCCGCGCGGATCGTGCCCGGTTCGGCGTCCGCCGGGTTTGTCGCGCCCATGATTCTGCGATGGGTATCGATCGCCGCCTCACCCTGCAGCACCTGGACCATGACCGGTCCCGAAGTCATGTAACTGACGAGATCGTTGAAGAACGGGCGTTGTCGATGCACGGCGTAAAACTCCTCCGCCTCGGCTTTCGACCAATGCATCATGCGGGCCGCAACGATGTTGAGGCCCGCTTTTTCGAAGCGGCCAGAAATTTCGCCGATGAGGTTCTTTTGCACGCCATCGGGTTTGATAATAGAGAGCGTCTGCTCAACGGACATACGGTCAATCCTTTAGTTGCGTGGAGGGTTTCAGCCCGTCGGAGGTTTGCAGGCCGCGCGTAAACCCTCGATTTTACGTGGGAAACGAGGGTCAGGCAACGAAGTCCCAAGCAACGCTGCCGGTTACTGAACCGGCGTTCGTGCTCTCCTCAGACGCTGAAGCTCTCCCCGCAACCGCACTCCCCGGTCACATTGGGATTGCGAAAACGAAATGCCTCGTTCAACCCTTCCTTGACGAAGTCCACTTCCGTGCCGTCGATCAGTTCCAGGCTTTTCGGATCGACGATGACTTTGATGCCCCGCTGTTCGAACACGACGTCCGTATCTTCGATGCGATCCGCGTAGTTGATGACGTACGCAAAACCGTTGCAGCCTGTTTTCTTGATGGCGAGCCGAAGCCCCAGGCCTTTGCCGCGCGCGTCAAGATAGTTGCGAACCCTGTCGGCCGCGGGTCCTGTCAGTGATATTGCCATAGTATTCCGTCAGTCCCTTCGATCCATTGCAGCACCCGATGGTTCGCCGCCCCGATTCGCAGTCGGGATTGCCTGCGCCAGCGCGCGCACTGCATCTTCGAGCATGAGGAGTCGGCCGGCCTTGGTCACCGGCACGTCCAGCAGCTCCATTAATGGGGCCACGGAGAATTCCTGCAAGGCTTCCGCCGTGCGGCCTTCGAGGCGGCTGCAGCTTACCTCGGTTGCCGCAATGAGATGCGGACAGCCGAAAACCCGGTAGCGCAGGCGGCGTAAGATGCCGCCGTCGAGTTCGGCCGCCAGAACCACCCGAAAACCCGTATCCGAGCCGGAAGCCTCCGCGCTCACCGTATCAGCATAACTCGCCCGCAAATCGCCTGCATGGAGCGGGTTCGCAAAATGCCGCCGCACCGCGTCGTTGTAGGGATTGGCGCTCAAGCGCCAACCCGTTTTGCGGATTTCGCCGGCACAATGGCGCGTAAATGATGGACGGCGGCTGAGTATCGCTCGATTGCCGTATCGATATCCGATTCGCGCGTGAAGCGCCCGAAACTGAAGCGGATTGCGCTTTGCGCCAGGCGGTCATCGAGCCCAAGGGCGCGCAACACGTACGACGATTCGCCGCTTTGCGCGTTGCAGGCCGAGCCGCTGGCAACGCAGACGGGTTCGAGCGCAAGCATCAGGCTTTCGCCCTCGATGTCCTCGATGGACACGTTGAGGATTCCCGGAAAGGATTTAGTCGTGCTGCCGTTTCGCAGGATTCCAGGTATCTCGCGAAGCCCGCGCCAGAGGCGTTCATTGAGCGTCTTCAGGCGCACGAAGTCCTCCGCGTGACGTGCCGACGCGATTGCCGCCGCTACGCCGAAACCGACGATCTGGTGTACCGCGAGAGTGCCCGGGCGTAAGCGGCGCTCCTGCCCCCCTCCGTGCATGAGCGGCTGGAGGTGGCAATCGGCGCGGTCGGCCAGGTACAGCGCGCCGATGCCCTTTGGACCGCAGAACTTGTGCGCGGTCAGTGACAATAGATCGACCGGTAACACCGACAGGTCGACCGGCAGCTTGCCGGCCGACTGCGCGGCATCACAGTGAAACAGCACGCCGCGGCGCCGGCAGCACTCGCCGATTTCATGGATGTCCTGAATTACGCCCGTTTCGTTGTTGACGTGCATGACCGAAACAAGCTGTGTGTCTTCGCGGATTGCGGCCTCGAGGTCGCCGACCGCCAGCAGTCCGTCTCTATCGGGCGAAAGCCACGTCACCTCGTATCCCTGCCGCTCGAGCGCGGCGAAAGTATCGGTTACGGCTTTGTGTTCCGTCGGCATCGTAATCAGGTGACGTCCGCGGTGCGCTCGAAAGTGCGCGGCGCCGGCAATAGCGAGGTTGTCGGATTCGGTTGCGCCGGACGTAAAGATCAATGTGCGCGGGTCGGTTCGCAACAGGTCGGCCAGCTGCCGGCGCGCGCGTTCGACCAGTTCATGGGATGCCCGGCCTGCAAAGTGATTCGAGGCCGGATTCGCGAAAGAGCCGGTTTCGGACATTGAACGGCAGATCGCTTCTGCGACCGCCGGATCCGTGGGTGTGGTGGCGGCGTAATCGAGATACACCGGCTCGCCGGCTTTCATGTCAATCATTGCCGCTCCGTTCTCGCTTTCGGATCGAGCGATGCCAGGATGCCGCGCAGGATATTGATCTCATTCCGGTCCGGTTCCGCGCGCGCAACGAGCCGCCGGAGACGTCGCATCAGGTAGCGCGGATTGTCCGGATCGAGAAATCCGCTCGCGATCAGCACCTGTTCCAGATGCACATAGAATTGCTCCAGTTCGGCGACGCTTGCGAGCGGCGTGTCGCGCGAATTATCGATGGCCGCTGCGTCGATCTCCGCGACACGCAGTTCGTAGCTCAGCAGCTGGACCGCCATGGCGAGATTCAGGGAACTGAATTCCGGGGACGCCGGAATGGTCATCAGCGTATGACAGCGGTCGAGGTCCTCGTTCGTCAATCCGGCTTTCTCGGGACCGAACACGGCCGCAACCATACCCCCCCTGCTTTCCTTTCGGAGCCGTTCAGCGCATTCGCGCGGCGTCATGGTCGGCCAGCCGATGGTGCGCGGTCGCGCGCTGGCTCCGGCTACGTAATGGCAATCCGAGATCGCTTCCGTGAGGCTTCCGACCACCCTCGCCGCCTGCAGGACATCTTCTGCGCCGGACGCACGCGCTGTTGCGTCGGCATGAGGAAAATGCCGCGGATTCACGAGCATCAGTTCGGACAGGCCCATGTTTTTCATAGCGCGCGCAGCCGCTCCGATATTCCCCGGATGGGTCGTGCCGACAAGGACTATTCTGACTGTCACCTGGCTGTCGTCCGTTAGAACCGCGTGCGCCCGCGCTGACGGTAAGCCGCGGACCCCTTGCAAAGGTCTGGTATTCTACCGCCCCTCTCGTCCCCGCCGCAGAAAGTAGCCGCGACGGGGACCGGTTCTTTATCACTGCCGGAATCGATCGATGCATGCATTACTGAATGTTGCCGTCATGGCCGCACGCCGCGGCGGCGACACCCTTATCAGGAATCTCAACAAGCTCGACAAGATCAAGGTCGAGATGAAAGGCCGCAACGATTTCGTCAGCGAGGTGGACCGCGCCGCCGAACGCGCGGTCATCGACACCATCCTCAAGCACTACCCCGATCATGCCATTCTTGCGGAGGAAAGCGGTGCGCAGGGCGAATCCGATTTCCTGTGGGTGATCGACCCCCTGGACGGCACGACCAACTACCTGCACGGCTTCCCGGTATTCGCCGTGTCGGTCGGCGTGATGCAGAACGGCCGCCTCGAACATGGCTGCGTTTACGATCCGTTGCGGCAGGAACTGTTCACGGCCTCCCGCGGGCAAGGTGCAGAACTCGACGGGCACAAGATCCGGGTAAGCGGGTGCAAGAGTCTCGACAGGGCACTCCTCGGCACCGGATTTCCGTTTCGCGATTCCGGTATGGCCATCGAGCCTTACTTGAGCATGCTGGCGAAAGCTATCCGGGAGACGGCCGGGGTTCGGCGCGCGGGCGCCGCGGCGCTCGATCTGTGTTACGTCGGTGCCGGCCGCCTCGATGCGTTCTGGGAAACGGGCTTGCACAAATGGGATCTTGCGGCCGGCGCACTGATTATTCGCGAAGCCGGCGGCATCATCAGCGGCCTCGACGGCAGCGAGGACTTCCTGAACACCGGCCACGTGCTGACCGGCACGCTGAAAATCTACAGCGCCGTGGCGAAGCTGTTCGCGCCGGACATTCGGCAATTGTTCCAGTCAGAGGGACAGTGACGAGTGGGACTTACTCAGGGTCAAATCCCTTGGGATAAGCCGTTGAAGCCCGCGAGAGCGGGCGATTCCCGCGTCGCTTATTCGCCCGTTTCCACGGGCTCCAACAAGGCTCCTGGTTTCGTTCCAAGGTCACTGTCCCCCGTAGCCGTCCCTGGTTTCGTTCCAAGGTCACTGTCCCCCGTAGCCGCGACTCAGGGCAAATCGTCCACCAGCCTGGGATCCTTCTCGGGCGGCAGCAGATCCTGCGCGGTAATGCCGAGGAACAAGGACGTGGCGCTTGCGACATAAATCGACGAATACGTTCCGATCAGGACCCCGATGATCAGGGCGAGCGAGAACGGTTGGAGCGTCTGGCCGCCGACGAAATAAAGGATCGTCAAGACCATGAGGGTCGTAAAGCCGGTCATGATCGTTCGCGACAAGGTGTCGTTGAGCGACTGGTTGACCACCTGTTCGGGTGACTTGCCGCGTAGTGCGGCGAAGTTCTCGCGCACACGATCGAACACAACCACCGTGTCGTTCAGAGAGTATCCGATGACTGCCAGCACGGCGGCGAGCACAGTCAGGTCAAACTGCCAGCCGAATAACGAGAAAAATCCCAACACCACGATAACGTCGTGTACCAGCGAGGCGACCGCCCCGATGGCAAACTTCCACTGAAATCGGAACATGACGTACACGAATATCATGCCGGTCGCGAAGATCATTGCCGTTGCGCCCTGCTCGCGCAAGTCTTCGCCAACCTGTGGACCGACAAATTCGACGCGTCTGATCTCGACTTCGGGCTGATCGGCGGCGAGCGTCTCGCTCAACGTCTGCCGGACGCTGTCGGCATCGGCCTCAGGCTGCGGAGGAAGGCGCAACAGGACGTCGGTATCTGCACCGAATTGTTGCACCTGCACTTCGGTAAATCCGGCTCCGTCCATCAATTCGCGAATTTGGTCGATATCGGCTGCTTCCGGATATCCGACCTCCATCAATATGCCGCCGGTGAAGTCGATGCCGAACTCGAGGCCGCGAGTGGCGAGCAGAATCACCGAGACGACCACCGATGCAATCGCTATACCCATCGCCGCCCAGCGTGGAGTACGGCTCAGGAAATCGATCGACGTTTTTTCCTTGATCCATTTCATCGGCTAAATTCCCGGGCCCGCGTTGTTATCCGACTGACACGCCGGACACTTTACGCCCGCCGTAAACGAGATTCACAACCGATCGCGTGCCGACAACGGCGGTGAACATCGAGGTCACTATGCCGAGCGACAGCGTGACCGCGAAACCCTTGACGGGCCCCGTGCCGAACGCAAACAGCACGATGCCGGCGATCAGCGTCGTTATGTTCGCGTCGGCGATGGATGAAAAGGCCTTCTCGTAACCGGCCGTGATGCTCGCCTGAGGCGACGTTCCGGCTGCAAGTTCTTCCCGAATACGCTCGAAAATCAGGATATTGGCATCAAGCGCCATGCCGACGGTCAGCACAATGCCGGCGATACCCGGCAAGGTCAGGGATGCCTTCAGCAGCGACATCAGGGCAACAATGAAGATCAGGTTCGAAAACAACGCCAGGTTGGCGATCATGCCGAACCATTTGTAGTAAACGACCATGAAGATGACGACGCCGATAAAACCGAGCGTAACCGCCTCCAGGCCGCGATCAATGTTGTCCTGACCGAGACTCGGTCCGATCGTCCGTTCTTCCACTTTGTAGACAGGAGCCGCCAGGGCGCCGGCCCGCAGCAGCAACGCGAGGTCGCGAGCTTCCACGGGAGTAAGGCCGGTAATCTGAAAACGGTTCTTGAAGATGCCGCGTATGGTCGCCGTGTTGATGATTTCTTCCGTCTTGATCGTGCGGAAATGAGGCTCGCCGTTCCGCATGACCGTTTCGCGTCGCGTTTCAATAAATACGGTCGACATCGGTTTATTGACGTTCGCCCGGGTCGTTCTGAGCATGCTCTCGCCGCCCGCTCCGTCAAGGTTGATGAACACCGCAGGCTGGCCCTCGCTGAAGCCTGATTCCGCGTCGACGATCTGGTCGCCGGACGCCACGACGTCCCGTTGCAGGATCTGCACCGCCTCGGCACCACGCCCGGGATAACGTCTCGAGCCGGGGCTGTTCCCCGCAGTGTCTACGAGGCGAAATTCCAGCGTCGCGGTTGCAGTGAGAATATCGTTGAGGCGGTTGGGATCCTGCACCCCGGGCAATTGAACCACGATGCGATCGGCGCCCTGGCGTTGCACGAGGGGTTCCGATACCCCCAACTGGTCGACGCGATTTCGCAGCGTCGTGATGTTCTGCTCAATCGCAACGCTCTCGCGGGCCGTAATCTGCGTTTCGCTCATGCGGACCGTGAGCGACCGGCCGTCCGGCCCGTCGGCAACCAACAACTCGCTGTCCGCGTTTTCGATGATATTGCGCGCTCGTTCGAGATCCCCGGCACTGGTCAATCGCACCGCGATGGTCCCACCGTCGAGATCTACCCGGCTGCGCAGTCGCGCGTCACGCAATTGATTGCCGATATCCTGCTGATAAAGCCCAAGGCGGCTCGCGATCGCCGTCTCCATGTCGACCTCGAGCAGGAAGTACATGCCGCCGCGAAGATCGAGGCCCAGCGTCATCGGTTTCAACCCGAGGCTGCGGATCCACGCCGGAAGCCGTGGCGCCAGAGTCAGGGCAGCGTTCGCCTCTCCAGCGTAACGCTCGCGCAGCAAATCGCCGGCCTTGGCCTGGTGACTTTCGTCATGAAACCGCAGAACGACGCGCCCGTCCTCCAGATAGGCCGCTTCCGGCACGAGATCCGCATTCGCCAGCACCTCGACGAATTCGTTGACTTTGGCCTCGGCGAGTGGGTTTCCATCGTCACTTGCCATCTGGACGGCCGGCACGCTACCGTAGATGTTCGGCATCGCCAGGACAATGCCGCACAGCAGAAGGACGAGTACAAGGACGTTGAGCCACGTCGGATAACGGTTCATTACAAAATCTGTTCTTTGCCGGGCTTGCTGGCTTACGCGGCATCCATCGTGCCTTTCGGCACGACAGCGGATACGGTCGACTTCTGGATTTTAATGTCGACGTTGTCGGCGATATTCAGGGTAGCGTAATGGTCGCTCACCGCCGTCACCTTGCCCAGGATACCGCCTGCAGTAAGGACTTCATCGCCGACCGCCAGCCCGGCGACGAGCTGCGTATGGGCCTTCTGTCGTTTCTGTTGCGGACGTATCAGCAAGAAATAAAACGCACCGAAGATGACCAGCATCGGCAGCAGGAAACCAAACGGGTCGGCCTGCGGCGTCCCCTGTGCGTGTGCGGTACGAATGAAAAAATCCATGCTTCTCTGTCTTGGTTGGCAACGGCCGGCGTCACGTATGGCCCATTATTATGGCATAGAGCGACGGAGGTGGGGACCACAGCCCCGGTTTCAAGGTCGTTCGGTGCCCGAACGCCTGGGCGCATTATTCATGAACGGCACAGCGTATCGGCGGAGCCTCCCCCAGGCGAGGCTTCGCTAACCACCCACCTCAACCGTTCATGAGTAATGCGCGCTACGCGTCTGCGTCTGCGTAAGCATCCTTCAACCCCGCGAGAAGTCCCGCCAGCGTGCCGGCATCGATCGCCGCTCGCAACCGCATCATGAGCCTCTGGTAATAATGAAGATTGTGCAGCGTGCCGAGCCTCGGACCCAGCATCTCGTTGCATTTCTCCAGGTGCCGAAGGTAGGCGAGGCTGTAATGCGTGCAGGTGTAGCAGTCACAGTCCGGGTCGAGTGGAGCCGTATCGTCCGCATAGCAGGCGTTGCGAATCCTGACCACGCCCTGTGATGTGAAAAGATGGCCGTTACGCGCGTGCCTTGTCGGCATCACGCAATCGAACAGGTCGACGCCGCGGCTGACCGCCTCTGCAATATCGACCGGCGTGCCGACGCCCATCAGGTAACGGGGATGCTCCGGCGGCATCAGCGGCAGCAGATGATCCAGTACCGCGATGCGCTCGTCGACGGATTCGCCGACCGCCAGGCCGCCGACCGCATAACCGTCGAAACCTGCAGCGACCAGAGCCGCCAGCGATTCGCTGCGCAGCCGGTCGTAAATGCCGCCCTGGACGATGCCGAACAGGGCCTCCCCGCGGTCCGGGTCCGCATCGCGCAGTTCTTCGAAGCGGCGGCGGCAGCGAGACGCCCAGCCCAGCGAAAGCTGCATCGAATCCCGTGCTTCAATCTCGCTTGCAGGATATGGCGTGCATTCATCGAGCACCATCGCCACGTCTGCATTCAAGTCGTGCTGCACTTCGATCGAGCGCTCGGGCGTCAGGAAGACTTCGTCGCCGTCGACCGGCGAGCGGAAGCGAACGCCCTCGGCGGAAAGCTCGCGGATTGCTGCCAGCGAGAACACCTGGAACCCTCCCGAGTCCGTCAGAATCGGACCGCACCAGTTCATGAACTCGTGCAGGCCGCCGTGACGCCTGATAATTTCCGTGCCGGGGCGCAACATCAGGTGAAAGGTATTGCCGAGAATAATGTCGGTACCGCTTGCGGCAACTTCTTCCGGTGTGACGCTCTTGACCGTACCGTAGGTCCCCACTGGCATGAAGGCAGGAGTCCTGACCTCGCCACGGCGAAAGTGCAATGTGCCTGTGCGCGCGGCGCCGGACGTTTTTTTGATAAAGAATTTCAAGGCCCGGAAGGTCCCGGCTGCACACTTTGCGGAAATACCAGCATGGCATCGCCATAACTGAAAAAGCGATAGCGCTCCGACACCGCGTGACGATATGCCGCAAGTATACGGCCGCTGCCGCCGAATGCCGCTACGAGCATCAGCAGCGACGAACGCGGCAAATGAAAATTCGTCAACAGCGCGTCGACCGACCTGAAGCGGTGTCGGGGGAGAATGAACAGGTCCGTTTCTCCGTCGAACGGTTGTAACCGGCCACTGGCCGATGCCGACTCCAGAGCGCGCACGGCTGTCGTTCCGACTGCAATGACTCTCCCGCCGCGTTGCCGGGTGGCTTCGACCGCTTTGCAGGCAGCTTCATCGACCCGGACGCGTTCGGCATGCAGCCGGTTATCGCGGATAGCTTCCTGCCGCAAGGTCTGAAACGTTCCCGCGCCGACATGCAAGGTCACAAAGGCGTGACCGACGCCGGCCGCCGCGGTCTCTTGCATCATCCGCTCGTCGAAATGCAGACCGGCGGTCGGGGCCGCGACCGCGCCCGCCCGTCGCGCATACACTGTCTGATAACGTTCGCGATCGGCAGGTTCGGCATCGCGTCCGAGATACGGCGGCAGCGGCACCTCACCGATTTGTTCCAGCACCTGCTCGATGGGATGCGAAAATTCGAGCCGAAAGAATTCCCCATCGCGCCCGATGACCCTGGTTGAATGGCCGTCCTGCAGGTGAATCACAGAATCCGTTGCGGGTGTCTTACTGGCACGCAGCTGCGCGGTTGCCGTGTTCACCGAAACGATACGTTCGATGAGAATCTCGACCTGTCCGCCGCTGGGTTTGCGCCCGCCGAGGCGGGCCCTGATGACCCGCGTATCGTTGAACACCAGCAGATCGCCGTGCCGAAGATATTCCGGCAGGTCCTCGAAGCGCCGGTCGAGCAACGGCTCGCCGTTGCCGTCGACGATCAGGAGGCGGCTGCCACGCCGCTCTTGCGCAGGACGTTTCGCGATGAGCCCGGCTGGAAGTTCGTAGTCGAAATCCGCAAGTCGCATGGGCGCGCATGGTAGCAGCGCTGCATGGGGCTGTCTCACGGAGGGCCGTCACCCATTCCCCGTCGGAGGCTCAGTCGCCCAAACAGGGATGTTTGTGCGAAGCCCCCACGGATGGGTTCACGGCGTTCCTGAAAGGCCCTCCCCCCAGGGCGAGACTTCGCCAACCACCGGCCTCAACCCGTTCATGAATAAGGCGAAGGCGCGTGCCTCGATTCAATTGCGAGGATCGACAATCTCGATAGAGTCCGACTCCATCGTCGCGGGCAACGAGAAATGGAATTCAGCCGCGGAACTCTGGCGGTTGTCCGGCATCTCGACGGAAACGGTCTGACGCTTCTTGTCGCGCATGATTTCGATCTCGAGGGTCTCACCACTCTGGTACGAACCGAGGATGCGCATCGCGTGCGACACCGACGTCGGTTCGCGCCCGTCAATGTGCTGAATTACATCGCCATCGCGCAGCTTGAGGTCGTCGTCTTCAGGCGCTCTTACAATAAGGAGGCCCTTGTCGGTGCCGAAATAGCGACCGAGATCCTCGGTCAGCGAAACCATCTCCATGTCGCCCCAGCTTCCACCTCCAGCGAAGAAACCGAAAAAACCCGGCGCAGTCGGGGCGACGTGCGCACCCGGCACCGTAGCCGCGGACGGAAAGCCGAAAGCGCGATTGCCGGAGCGAAAGGCAAAACTCTGGCCGGCCATCGTCCGGGGCCGGACTTGAACCGTCGCTGTGCGACCGTCCCTCAGGTATTCGACGTCCAGCATATCGCCCTCTACGACGCCCTCCATGAAATCGAGCAGCTTCTGGTTGGCGTCGTCTTCATCCTGCGCGCCAAGGGTTTCGCTGTTGACCGCCGTAATGACGTCTCCGGCGCGCAGGCCCGCATCGGAGGCCGCACTACCGGGCGTCACGCCGCTGATGCTGACGCCTTCCACCGGGCCGTCCTGGCCCTCCCCGCCTATGGTGATGCCCATGACCGGGTGCATACTGCCCTGCAGACGTCCTGCATGCATTACCAACGGCAGCCTGAAGCTGCTGAGCTCCGCGACGCGCGCAGCAGCCTCGGCGAGACGCTCTTCCGCTTCCCGCATCTGTATTTCAATTGCTTCTACCTGCTGATCGCGTTGCTCGTCCCTCGTTGCCATTGTCCTCGCCCTTTCCTCAACGGCCTGCGTCCCTGCCTGCGCTTCCTGAACATCCTCCTGTGCAACGGCCGCGGCCGCAATCAACAGCACAAACCCGACCGCAATCCCTCTTTTCCAGCCTGACATCTCGATTCTCCTGACTATTACCCCGGTTCCTGTTAAAAGGCGCTGCGATGCGCCTGGGCGGTACGCAACTGAACAAGGAGATTCATTAACCGGACACGCTCCCGCCAGTACAACTCCATCTGCTCGTGTGTCATGCGGATGGACGCCTCGTTAAGTCGATAGTCGATAGCCGCGATCTGGTCCTCCAGGCCGGCAATCGTCCCGGCCGTACCGGCTCGCACGAGCTGCGGCTGGTTCGGCAACGATCGCAGGTCCTGTTCCAGTTCCCGCGACTCGACCATCAATGCATTCAGCGTCGTCAGATTCACCGCGCTGCTTTGCTCGCTGTAAGCCGGTTCCGTGGGAAAGACCTCGTTGTCGGCGCCATCAATGGGTCCTGCCACACGCAAGACCGCAAGTACGACCGCGGCGGCCATCCCCGTGCCGAATATCCATTGGAATCGGGGCGGCAGGCTGTACGCCAGCAACCCTTCGGCACGGGCCTGCGCTTCTATTCGCTGCCATACAGCGCGCGGCGGCATCGTGTCCGGCAGCTCCCGCAACCGTTCATGCAACAACTCGCGCTCCTGAATGCCAAGTCCGCAATTCATCGTCTCATCCTGCTCATCTTTTGTGTCCGGCATGGTATGGCAAACCTTTCCCGTGTTCTAACCCAAACTGTTCAAACCAGGCGTCATGCCATTCAGGACCTCAACAACGCCCGAGTACCGTGTCGCTCAAGCCCGATGAGCGCGGTGATGCCGCCATTTCCTCCTCCAGCATCGGCCGGAGGCGCTGATACGCGCGCGACAACTGCGATTTCGAAAAGCTCTCCGTCTTGCCCATCAGCGCCGCAATTTCCTTGTGCGTGAATCCCTCGACGTCGTGCAGCCATACCACCGCCCGGCTGACCGGCGGCAACGCGCCCAGTGCCGCGTCGAGATCGATGGCCTGGTCCGGATGAGAGGAAAGGGCATCGCCGTCGGTGCGGCCCTGCGTCCCCTCGTACCAGTCGTCGTCGAGGCTCTGGCCCCGGCTGTGCCAGGCGGAGCGCAAAAACATCAGCGCCTTGCTGACAGCAATACGACGGATCCAGATACCGATCGGCGCATCGCCACGGAACCCGCGGATACTTCGCATGACTTCGACGAACGTCTCTTGAGCCAGATCCTCCGCGTGTGCAGGCACCCGCGTGAATCGCAAGCAAATCGAGTAGACGGGGGCGCCGTATGCCCTGTAAATGATTTCGTGGGCGCGAACATCGCCACGTGCCGCACGGCGCACAATTCCGGGGTCAATCTGGATGTCGGCGAACTTGCTCATAACATGGAAGTTTAGATGCGTCCGGCCGAAAAAGGGTCGCAGCCGCCAACCACCTCGCGGACGTGAGCTCGAACGGCCGGCCACCCTTTCGCGGTGGTGCAATATTCCGGGCAGGCCCTATACTTGGCGCCTTTCGGCCGGGATGGCGGAACTGGTAGACGCGCCGGACTCAAAATCCGGTTCTGGAAACAGAGTGCGAGTTCGATTCTCGCTCCCGGCACCACGCAACTCTGAAATCACCTTGAAATCAGATTGATTCGTCGACAAGCCGCAATCGCAGCGCTGACTCCGGACACATGAAATATTGCACGAAATGCGGCAGCAAGGTCACCGGCAGGGTACCTCAGGGCGACACCCGAACTCGCTGGATCTGCGACAGCTGCAGCGAGATTCATTATCAGAATCCCAAAATCGTCGTCGGCTGCGTGCCTGAACAGGACGGCAGAATTCTGCTGTGCCGACGCGCGATCGAGCCGCGCCGGGGGTACTGGACCGTACCTGCCGGATTCATGGAACTCGGCGAGTCGATTGCCGAAGGCGCGGCCCGCGAAACCCGTGAAGAAGCCTGCGCCGAAGTGCAAATAGGGCACCTTTTTGCCTCGGTGGACGTGATCGAGGCCGGACAGGTACACCTTTTCTTTTCGGCAACCCTGGTTGGTGGCTACGGCGTTGGCGAAGAAACCCTGGAAACGGCCCTGTTCCGCAAGGAAGACATCCCCTGGCAGGAAATTGCATTCCTGAGCGGCACCTTTGCATTACAGAAGTTCCTGGAGGATGCAGGCCGTAACAATGGCGTCCACCTGCACCGCGTGCGACACGGCGAGTAGCCCGCTGCATCATTCATGAACGGCACAACGTGTCGGCGGAGTCTCGCATGGGGGGGAGGGCTTTTCAGGATCGTCACAAACAGGGATGTTTGTGCGAAGCCCCCATGGATGGGTTCACGGCGTTCCTGACGACTGCAGGGATGCAGGAGTTAGAGCGAAGCAGGATGCCAGAGCCGGAAAGCCCTCCCCCCAAGCGAGGCTCCGCTAACCACCAACCTCAACCGTTCATGAATGATGCAGCGGGCTACTCGCCTACTGCTGGACCGACGCCAATGCCTCGGTCAGTTCGAGAGGCGGCAGATAGCCGCTCACCAGCGTCCCATCCTCCAGCACGATCGCAGGCGTGCCCCGCAATCCCACGTCCTGACCAATGGCGTAGTGCTTGTGCACCACTGATGTGTCGCAGTTGTGGGTCTCGAACTTCTGGTCGAGTTTTGCAAGGGTCAGTGCCTCGTTCCGGTCGTCCGCGCACCACACCTGCTCCGCCTTGACCCAGGACTCGTCCGACGGCCCGTTGCGCGGATAGAGCAGATAGCGGACCTCGATGCCCTGCGCCAGGTATTCGTCGATCTGGCTGTGAAAACGGCGGCAATAGGTACAGTCGATGTCGGTGAATACCGTGACCGAGAATTTTGTGACCTCGGGCGAGAACACGATCATGTTCTCTTCCGGTATCCCCGCAAGCATTTCCAGCCGGGATACGTTGCGAGTTTGTTCGGACAGGTTGACTTCCTCATCGAGATCGATCAGGTCGCCTTGCAGCAGGTAACGGCCATCGCCCGAAATATAGGCAATGATGGCGCCTTTGCGAATCGTGTACCAGCCGGACACCGGGCTTGGCTCGATGTGCTCCGGTTTGATCTCTTTGAAGATTCCGGAAACTTTAGCCCGGACTTTTTCGAGTTCGGCAGCGTCGTCGGCAGCGAAGGCGATCGGCATCGCCAACAGCAATAGTCCCATGGATGAAGCCAGCTGCCTCGCCATCCTGTTCATGCAGTTGTTTCCAATTTTGGCCAGGGAATCCGACCGTCTGGCATCCGGTTTGAGTTTGTTTCGACTCTCAATGTGAAAGCCGGTTCCTTCTCGGATAATGGCTCGCGAGTATAGGCCAAGCCCGGCCTGGCTGCCATGGACAGAACGGTGGTGCCCGGCCGCAGGCCGGGTGCGCGCAGTCAGCCTCTGGGGTGGTGCTGGCCGTGCAGGTCTTTCAGGCGCTCTCGTGCAACGTGCGTGTAAATCTGGGTGGTCGAGAGGTCGCTGTGACCGAGAAGGAGCTGCACCACGCGCAAGTCGGCGCCGCGATTCAACAAATGCGTGGCAAACGCATGACGCAGACTGTGGGGAGAGAGTTTCTTGCCTATGCCGGCTTTTTGTGCGTAACGTTTGATGATGTGCCAGAACGCCTGACGTGTCATGCGATCGCCGCGCCGCGTCGGGAACAGATAGTCCGTCTGGCGTTCGAGCAGAATTTCCATGCGCGGCCCATCGATGAAGTTTTTCAACCATCGTTGTGCTTCGTCGCCGAGCGGGATGAGCCGTTCGCGGTCGCCCTTGCCGACGATGCGCAGGACGCCCTGGTTGAAGTTCACCTGGGACTGCTTGAGGCTGATCAGCTCCGAGACCCTGAGGCCGGTCGCGTACAGGAGCTCCAGCATGGCGCGGTCGCGGTGACCAAGGGGTTCTTCGGTTTGTGGCGCCCGCAGCAATGCGTCAACTTCGTCTTCCGTCAAGGTTTTGGGCAACGACCGGCCGATGCGCGGCATGTCGATGTCGGCAGTCGGATCATTCGGACGCAAGCCCTCGCGCATGATGTAGCGAAAGAAACGCCTGAAGCTGGACAACTGTCGCGCCGTCGAGCGTGGCTTGGCGCCGCTCTTGACCCGCATCGCTATGAAATCCAGCAGGTCCGCCTTCTCAGCCGCTTCGATGGCGATGTTCTGCTCGGCAAGCCCGCGCCATAGCGTCATGAGATCGGCACGATAGGCGCCGAGCGTGTTTGCGGAAAGGCCGCGTTCCATCCAGATCGCATCGAGAAACCGGTCTACCAGCTGTTCCGAACTGGTCGGGGCATTCGATCTGGATTTGTTCTGCCGGGTGCTTGCCATAGTTTCCATCTGACCGTAAGGCCATCCTTGCCTCGCGCCAACTTCAGTCATATACGACGCTTCCTGACTGTTAGCATACGCTCGCCGACCTGGAGTTCTGACTCAGGACACTATAGCGTCAGAAGCGCCTTTCGTCCTCGCATGACTTGACAAACGGAATGCCAAGCAACGGATTTTTCAAGATTTTGAGTATGATGATGCAGTGCGTGAATCGGCGTGACCGCTGTCACATATTCTTTACGGCATTACATAAAGTGACGTGCGTCACAGCCTGCGCTGAGACCCCCTGCGCTGACGGGTGTCGACGTCTATCCCGCAGCACGACCACGGGCGCCTGACTCGAGGCCGGAATGTTACAAAACGCCAGATGAAAGACGTCAATGCACAGGAATTTCAGGAGCAGGCTCGCTATGGCAGCCGAATTGCCGAGGTCTTGTTCGGCATTTATGCATGGACAACGCTCTCCGTATGCGTCTCCGCGGCGATGCTTTTCGCGCTCGCTATTCCGGGACTGGAGCGTCGTCGGCGCTGGGTTTCCGCGGCGGCACGCGGCTGGCTTTTCGTGGCCGGCATGCGAGGCCGTCTGACCGGCATCACCAATATTCCGGTCGGGCATTGCATTGTCGTCGCCAATCACGCGAGCTACTTTGACGGGCTTGTCCTGCAAGCCTTCCTGCCGCCGCGCTTCTCCTTCGTCATCAAGGGCGAGATGCAGAAAGTGCCGTTTGCGCATTTTCTGTTGCGGCGCATCGGTTCGAAATTCGTAGACCGCTTCGTTGCGTCGGCAAGCTCGAGGGACGCCCGCAACCTGCTTAAAGCCGCGGCAGCCGGCGAATCGCTGGCCGTATTTCCGGAAGGCACGTTTCACCCTGAGGCGGGTCTGCACGGGTTTCGGTTGGGTGCGTTCGCCGCAGCGATCAAAGCCGATCTTCCGATCGTACCGGTGGCGATACGCGGATCCCGGCAAATCCTGCCGGCACGTCGGATCCTGCCGCGCCACGGCAATCTTCGCATTGACATACTCGACGCTTTGCGGCCGGGCGATCCGGCATTCCAGAACAGTCGCTTGCTCGCCGAAGCAGCGCGCCAGAGGATTCTCACGGTCCTCGATGAGCCGGACCTTGCGGCCCGCTGAAGCGATCATGAAATCCGCGATCAACGCGTCGACCAGAACTCTGGCACGGAGCAGGGCTGTTGTCCCCGGGTGTTCCACCAAGCGAGCTTCCCGTGTCTGAGCGACTGGAATACCCTGGGATAACGGCCCTGCGTTGGTCGTAGCAGGGAAGGTCTCAATAATTTTCTCGACTTTTCAGAGTACGACTCGCCATCGCTTGAATGCGCGGTGACACAGGACACTGGCGCTGCCGTGCGAATTGCTGACACAATAAATGCCATGAAAGAAGATCCTGTTGTCATTGTCGCTGCGCGCCGCACGCCGCTGGGCGCGTTTCAGGGCGCGTTGAGTGCTGCGACCGCCCCTGAATTGTCCGCTGCAGCGACGTCTGCCTGTCTGGCCGATAGCGGGCTCGAGGCGTCCGCGATCGACGAGGTGCTGCTCGGCTGCGTTCTGCCTGCAGGTCTGGGGCAGGCGCCGGCACGCCAGGCCGCACTGGGTGCCGGACTGTCGGCCGCCACGCCCTGCACAACGGTGAACAAGGTCTGTGGGTCCGGCATGAAGGCCGCAACGCTTGCGCACGACTCGATCGTCGCCGGCACTGCGTCGATCGTCGTGTGCGGCGGCATGGAATCGATGAGCAATGCGCCGTATCTGTTGCCGAAAGCGCGTGCGGGCTACCGCATGGGCCATCACGAAGTACTGGACCATATGTTCCTGGACGGCCTGCAGAACCCGGCGGACGGCAACATGATGGGGCACTTCGCCGAGGTAACCGCGGAAAAGTACGGTTTCACACGGCAACAGCAGGATGCTTTCGCGATTGAATCGCTGAGCCGCGCGCGAACAGCGATCGCGGAAGGACGGTTTCGCGAGGAGATAGCCAGCGTTACGGTGAAAACGCGGAAGGGCGAAGTAACCGTGAGCGAAGACGAAGGCCCGGCGCGCGAGGATATCGACAAAATCCGGCAACTCCAGCCGGCGTTCAAAAAGGACGGCACCGTTACCGCGGCGAGTTCATCATCCATTTCGGACGGCGCGGCCTCGCTGGTCCTGATGAGGGCGAGTGAAGCCGGCCGGCGCGGGCTGCCGGTGCTGGCTCGAATCTGTGGCCACGCGGGTTTCGCGCAGGCACCGGAGTGGTTTACGACCTCGCCTGTTTTCGCGATCCGGGCATTGCACGACATGCTCGGCTGGAAGACGCAGACAGTCGACCTCTATGAGATCAACGAAGCGTTTGCCGTCGTCACCATGGCGGCGATGCGCGATGTCAGCATCGACCACGGGAAAGTCAACGTCAACGGCGGCGCCTGCGCGCTCGGTCACCCGATCGGCGCGTCCGGAGCAAGAATCATCGTGACGCTCCTTCATGCTCTGCGAGCAAAAGGCGGTGGACGCGGCGTCGCGTCGTTGTGCATCGGCGGTGGAGAAGCCACAGCGTTCGGAATTGAAGTTTGAGCGTTTTCGTTTGCAGCTTGGAGATCTACGGTAGATACACCTGCTGCGCAAATCCGACATTCAGGACCTCACTATGAATCTCGATACAGCGACCGCGGTGGTCTCCGGCGGTGCGTCCGGTCTTGGCCATGCCACGGCCAGGAAGATCATCGATGCAGGCGGCCGCGCGGTACTTGCCGACATCAACACAGAACAAGGCGCACGAAGCGCTGCGGAACTCGGCCCTCGCGCACGTTTCGTGGCCACGGATATTTCGTCGGAAGAACAGGTTCGCGACGCGGTGCTGAAAGCCGTCGATTTCATGGGCGGCGTTACCCTCGCCGTAAACTGCGCGGGAATTCTGCTGCCGGCACGGATTCTCGGGCGAGAGGGGCCGATGCCTGCCGAATCCTTTCTGCGATCGCTCAAGATCAACCTTCTCGGTTCATTTATCCTGCTCAAGGAGGCGGCGATGCTGATGCAGCGGAACGAGCCGAACGCCGACGGCGAACGCGGAGTCATCATCAACACCGCTTCGGTCGCAGCGTTCGAAGGCCAGATCGGCCAGGCAGGATATTCCGCATCCAAAGGCGGTATCGTCGGCATGACCTTGCCGGCTGCCCGTGAGCTGGCGCGCTTCGGCATCCGGGTCAACACCATCGCTCCGGGCATCTTTCTGACACCGATGATGGCCGGCCTTCCCCAGGACGTTCAGGAATCGCTGGGTCGTCAGGTGCCGTTCCCGCCACGCCTGGGTCGTCCGGACGAATACGCCGAACTGGTAGCGAGTATCTACGGCAACGCAATGATCAACGGTGAGACGATTCGCCTGGACGGCGCGATCCGCATGCAACCCAGGTAACAGTCGACGTAAACGACGCTACATCCCCGAGTAGTTCGGGCCGCCCCCCCCTTCCGGAACTTCCCAGGCGATATTCTGCCGCGGATCCTTGATGTCGCAGGTCTTGCAATGCACGCAGTTCTGCGCATTGATCTGAAATCTGGGGCGGCCGTCTTCCACCACAATTTCGTATACGGCCGCCGGACAATAGCGTTGCGCAGGTTCGTCATACTTCGGCAGGTTGTACTCGACCGGGATGGCGGGATCTTTCAGCACCAGGTGGCTCGGCTGGTCCTCTTCGTGATTGGTGCCCGAGAGGAACACGGACGACAGCCTATCGAAGGTAACGACGCCATCCGGCTTCGGATAGTCGATCTTCGCAGACACGTTTGCATCGGCCAGAGTGTCGTGGTCGGCGTGACGATTGTGCAGGGTGAACGGCAGCTTGCCGCGAAAAATATTCTGGTCGACGAAAGTAAAGGCCGCACCCGCGAACGTGCCAAGCTTTGCCAATGCCGGGCCGAAGTTTCGACTGCGATACAGCTCGTCATGCACCCAGGACGCACCGACAGCTCTATCGAAGGAAGTGAGTTCGGAATAGCCTTCGTCACCGGCCTTGAACGCCTCGTAGATGCACTCGGCCGCGAGCATTCCCGTTTTTATCGCGGTGTGCGATCCCTTGATCTTGGCGCCGTTGAGGAAACCGGCGTCGCATCCCACCAGCAAGCCGCCGGGGAACGACAGGGCTGGCAGTGACTGCAATCCGCCTTTGTTGACTGCACGGGCGCCGTACGCAATTCGCTTGCCGCCGTCTATGCAGTGCCGAATACGCGGATGCAGCTTCCAGCGCTGAAACTCATGAAAGGGCGACAGGTGCGGATTGCCGTAGTTGAGAGCGACGATGAGGCCCAGGTAAACCTGGTTGTTCGACGCGTGATAGGCAAAGCCGCCGCCTTCCGTGTGATTGTCGAGTGGCCAGCCCAGGGTGTGCACGACCAGTCCCTTCTCGTGCCGTGCAGGATCGATCTCCCAGATTTCTTTCAGGCCGAGTCCGTAGTGTTGCGGATCGGAGTTTTTGCGCAGGTTGAACTTCTCCATCACTCTTTTGCCCAGGTTTCCATGACACCCTTCGGCAAAAACCGTGTACTTGCCGAGCAACTCATAGCCAGGCTGAAAGCCCGGCTTGCGCTCGCCATGGCGGCTGATGCCCATGTCCCTGGTCAGGATGCCGCGCACTCTCCCGTCGTCGTCATAGAGCACGTCGGACGCGGCGAACCCGGGAAACACGTTGACGCCAAGCGCCTCTGCCTGCTCCGCAAGCCACTGGCACAGCCGGCCGAGACTGATGATGAAATTGCCGCGATTGTGCATTGGGCGAGGCACGAATATGCCGGGGATCTTAGTGGACCTCTTGTCACCGGTCAGGTAGTAGACCTGGTCTCCCGTGACTGCGGTCGAGACCGGCGCGCCCCGCTCGCGCCAGTCGGGAAACAGCTCGTCGAGCGCACGAGTTTCAAACACGTTTCCGGACAGAATGTGCGCGCCGATCTCGGAGCCTTTTTCGACAACAGCGACGTTCAGTTCTTCGCCACTCCCGGATGCAAGCTGCGCCAATCGACATGCTGCCGCGAGACCGGCGGGCCCGCCGCCGACGATGACGACATCGAATTCCATCGACTCACGCTCGATTATTTCGGCGATTGCTTCAGCCACTATTCTTTACTTCCCTGCCCAGCCGTTCATTCTAGTGTACCCCGTCGTAAATAATCGACCCTTCCCGCGAGCGACCCTGGTGACTGGCAAGGGTGGCCGGCAAGGCGCGGCGACGAGTAATAGCACCGCTATTGCGAGGAGTCGCAACACCGCCAGACGCGAAAAGGCGCCGCGAAAATGGTCGATTATTTGCGACGGGGTGCACTAACAGAGCAATGAGCCACTGAACGTTGTGGCTGACACGCGATGTGCGCTGACCTAATATTTGGCAAATCTTTCGCCCACACTGATCGATGCTTATCAAACACGCTTACAGGGAAAGGGTCGAGCGACTTGGCCTGTCGAAGGATCCGGATCAGGAACGGGTTGTCGATGCGATGCAGGAACTACAGGACCGGATTGTGGCGGATGCCGTCCCGTACCGGCGTTTGTTGCGCGGTCTTCGACTGCGCGCAGAGCCAGGCGGTCCATGCGGCATGTACCTGTGGGGCGGCGTCGGGCGTGGCAAGACGTTCCTGATGGATCTGTTCTTCAGCACGCTTCCGATCGCGAGAAAACGCCGGGTACATTTTCATCGCATGATGAGCGAGGTGCACGCACGGCTCAGGGAATTGCGGAACGTCGAAGACCCGCTGGATAAAGCAGCGGGCGATATCGCCGCAGAAACGGACGTCCTCTGCTTCGACGAGTTCTTTGTAACCGATATCGGCGATGCAATGATCCTGGGACGACTCATGCAGGGCCTCTTTCGGCGAGGCGTCATTGTCGTTGCAACGTCAAACTCGGCGCCACACAACCTGTATGCCGGCGGGCTGCAGCGCGAGCGGTTTCTGCCGGCAATCGGGATCCTCGAACAAAAAACCAAAGTTCTCCGCATTGCAGGCGCGACCGACTACCGTTTGCGGTCGCTGCAAAAGGCCGGTACTTTCCTCTGTCCAGCGGGCACGGCCGCAAACACGAAACTCGAGCGGTATTTTCAGGAAATCGCCTCAGCCGATATCAGGGAAGGTGCTACGGTCGAGGTGAATGGGCGCGGTATTCCTGCAAGAAAGTCAGCCAAAGGCATCGTCTGGTTTGACTTTCAAGTGCTCTGCGACGGCCCCCGCAGCCCGCGGGACTACATCGAGATCGCACGCTGGTACCCGACGGTCATTGTCTCGGATATACCGGCCCTCACCGCGGAGCGCGACAATGCAGCGCGGCGATTCATAGCCCTGGTGGACGAATTCTATGACCGCCGCGTTAAAGTGATTGTGTCGGCGGCGGCGGCGATTCCGTCCCTGTATCACGGCACGCGGCTCAGGTTCGAGTTCTTGCGCACCGCAAGCCGCCTGACCGAGATGCAGACGGAGGAATATCTGCACTCCGAGCACCTTTCCTGACCCGGCGAGTTTCGGTACTGTACTATCGTAGCCTTCACGGACTTGAATATGAGCAAAGACCCGATAAGAGAACTGGTGCTTGAAGATTTTCTGCCGTACCGCCTGTCGATTCTGTCGAATACGGTCAGCAGTACGATCGCCAGTACCTACGACAAGCGCTTCGACCTCACCATACCGGAGTGGCGCGTCATCGCCATCCTGGGCCGTTTTCCGGGATTGTCCGCGGTTGAAGTTGCCGAACGGACGCTGATGGACAAGGTTGCAGTCAGCCGGGCCGTCTCAAAATTGATCAAAAGCGGTCGAATCGACCGTGAGTTCGCTGACGCCGACAGGCGCCGTTCGATTCTTAACCTGTCGGATGAGGGCCGAAAAGTACATGACCAGATCGCGCCGATGGCCCTGAAGTTTGAAGAAGACCTGCTGCACGGTCTTAACGACGAGGAAATCCGCTCCCTGAACGTCATCATGGAACGCCTGCTTGCGCGCGCGCGCCTGATCGGTTCACCACAGCACTGAGGTTCGACAACTCGAATCGCGCCGATCCCGGCACGGACCTCTGCAGGCTCGGAAAAGATTCGAGGCAATGCCTACCACAATATAAGTATGAGCCGGCTCGGACAGCCCGGAGCCTTCATGTATAATTCCGCCGCCGCAAGGCATGCAGACCGACGCGAACGGAGTCCAGTCCGGTCGGATGCACCCCTAAGAATCACAACTTTCTGCAAGTTCTGAAGTTGGAGCAATACTTGGAAACCATCGCGGATTTCGAGATCCAGTACAGTCAGTTCCTGGATCCGGACGGCAATGCCAGCCCGGATATACCCGAACTCGCGCGCAACACCGATGCACTCGTGGACATGTACCGTCAAATGACGGAAACGCGCGTGTTCGACACCAAGGCGGTTAATCTGCAGCGTACCGGCAAACTCGGGACCTATGCTTCCTGCCTCGGCCACGAGGCAACGCACGTCGGCCTTGCGGCGGCCATGAACAAGGACGACGTGCTTGCGCCGAGCTATCGTGAATACGGCGCGATGTTCTGCCGCGGCGTCACAATGTCCGAAGTACTTCTCTACTGGGGCGGCGACGAGCGCGGCAGCGATTTTGAAGGGCCAAGAACGGATTTTCCATTCTGCGTGCCGATTGCGACGCAATGTTTGCATGCGGCCGGCGCGGCGATGGCCTTTCAGCTTCGCGGCGAAGCGCGATGCGCCGTTTCGGTAAACGGCGACGGCGGAACATCCGAAGGCGCGTTTTATGAAGCGATGAACATTGCCGGCGCACGCAAATTGCCGGTGGTATTCATCGTCGTCAACAACAAGTGGGCGATTTCAGTTCCGATTGAACTGCAAACCGCTTCCAAGACTTTGGCGCAAAAAGCCGTCGCGGCGGGAATTCCCGGCATCCAGGTGGACGGCAACGATGTCATTGCCGTACGGCACTGGGTTGAGCGAGCCCTTGCGCGGGCCCGGAAGGGGGACGGCGCAACGCTGATCGAAGCGGTCACCTATCGATTGAGCGACCACACCACCGCCGACGATGCCAGCCGCTATCGCAAGAAAGAAGAAGTCGAAGCAGCGCGCAAACTGGAACCACTCATTCGCCTGCGCAAGTATCTCACCGACCTCGGCCTGTGGGATGACGACAGGGAAAAAGCGCTGCTCGAACAGGCTGCCGAGAAAGTCGACCAGGCCGTCCAGCGCTATCTCAATACCCCGAAAGCTCCGGTCGAATCGATGTTCGATTACATGTACGCGGAGCTGCCGGATTCCCTGGAGGAGCAGCGCGAGCACGCCATGCAATACGGCGACGCCGACGGCAGTCATCATGGCTGACGTAACCCTGATCGACGCATTGACGATGGCGATGGCGTGGGAACTCGAACACGATTCCCGCGTCCTGATCCTGGGCGAAGACGTCGGTGTGAACGGCGGGGTATTCCGGGCGACCGCCGGCCTGCAAAAACGCTTCGGCGCGGACCGGGTCCAGGACACGCCGCTCGCGGAAGGAATGATCGCGGGCATATCGATCGGCATGGCGGTTCAGGGTATGTTGCCGGTGGCCGAAATCCAGTTCATGGGCTTCATCTATCCGACGGTCGACCAGATGATCAGCCATGCCGGACGGATGCGGAATCGAACCCGCGGGCGCCTGAGTTGCCCGATGGTTTTGCGGTGCCCGTACGGTGGCGGCATTCACGCGCCGGAGCACCACTCCGAAAGCACCGAGGCATTTTTCGCTCATATGCCGGGCATTCGTGTGGTCATTCCGTCCTCCCCCGCGCGCGCTTACGGGCTATTGCTTGCCGCCATCAGAAATCCGGATCCGGTGGTATTCCTGGAGCCGAAGAGAATTTATCGATTGAACAAGCAGAGCGTCGAAGACAACGGCAAGGCGCTGCCACTGGACGTTTGCTATATATTGCGCGAAGGCAGCGACGTTACACTCGTGACCTGGGGCGCGATGACTTATGAAACGCTGAAAGCGGCGGATCAACTGGCGAAGAGCGGCGTGAGCTCCGAGGTCATCGACCTGGCGACGATCAGTCCGATCGATTACGACACGATCCTCGAGTCTGTGGAAAAGACCGGACGCCTGGTGATCATCCACGAGGCCGCGAGAACCGCGGGCGTCGGCGCCGAAATCGCCGCTATCGTTGCCGAGAAAGGAATATACGATTTGCGCGGCCCGATACGGCGAGTCACGGGGTATGACGTCGTCATGCCACTCTTTCGCCGGGAAATGGACTACATGCCGAGCGTCGCCAAGATAACGGATACGATCCGGGAAGCTCTCAATGACTGAACGGGACTTTCAGCGGTTGGAAGTATGTATTGCCCTTGGCGCGGTCCCTGGACATAGCTTATGACGACATTCAATCTTCCAGACCTGGGTGAAGGACTGCCCGAAGCCGAGATCGTCGCCTGGCATGTTGCCGAAGGCGAATCGATCAAGACTGACGACCTCTTGGTCTCCGTCGAGACCGCAAAGGCGGTGGTAGAGGTTCCATCGCCGTACACGGGCGTCATCGCCCGTTTGCATGCCAAGGCGGGCGACATCGTTGCGACCGGAGCGCCACTGGTCGATTTCAGCGATCAAAAGGCGCCGGCGGACGAACCGGCGAAGACGAACAAGTCGGACGACGAAGCGCCGCGCAGCGATGCGGGCTCCGTCGTGGGCAGCGTGATGAGCGGCGACGACGTGGTGCAGGAACAGGCCATTGCCGGCGGCCGGCGGCGGCGCGCCCAGGGCAGGGTCAAGGCGGCCCCCGCGGTGCGTGCCGAAGCGAAGAGGCACGGTATCGATCTGTCTGCAGTAACGCCCTCGGGCAAGAACGGCCAGGTAACTCCGGCCGACCTGGAGCGTTTTCAGAAACTGACGGCGCCGGCTGCACGGCCGAAGGCCAGACCGCAGGCCGCGCTGCCCGGTCAGAACGAACCGCTCCGGGGCCCGCGCCGGGCAATGGCGCAGAGCATGACACGGTCGCGCGATGAGATCGCCCTTTGCACACTCTTCGACGACGCGGACATTGACGAGTGGCTCAACAAGCGCGACTTCACGCCGCGACTCTTGCGGGCGACAGTCGCGGGCTGCGTGGCCGAGCCCGCTCTCAACGGCTTCTACGATCCGGACAGCATGAGCCGCCAACTCGAATCCCGAGTGGACGTCGCGATGGCGGTCGATACGGACGACGGACTCATCGTGCCGGTCATACGCAATCTCGAGCGCCTCGGCCTTGACGAAATCCGCGCCGCAGTGGCGGACATCAAGGAAGCCACTGTGAGGCGCACTGTCGCCCCGGCGGACATGGTCAACTACACGATCACCCTTTCCAATTTCGGCATGCTGGCGGGACGCTATGCGACGCCGATAATGGTCCCGCCGACCGTGGCGATTGTCGGTAGCGGCAAATTGCAACATGACGTGGTGGCGGTCATGGGCGGCATCGAGGTGCACCGGAGAATTCCACTGTCGCTCAGCTTCGACCACCGCTGCGTTACCGGTGGCGAAGCAGCCCGTTTCCTGGCCGCCATGATCGAGGACTTGGAAAAGCCGCAGTAAACCGGTATAGAGTCCCGCTCATTCCGCATCTGCCTCTCCGGTCGGAGTCTTTAAGTGCCACGAAAGCAGCTTCGTCGCTCCAGCGACATTTCCGAACGCCTGATTGACGAAATCATCGCGTCCGGGGCCAAGTCGAAAGTGCTCGGCGACAGGAAGCGTATTAACCTGTTCTTGCGCCAGTATTTCGACAACGTCCCCGTGGAAGACATGCAGGGACGGTCGGCGGAAATCATGGCCCAGGCAGCCATGTCGCACCTGGATTTCGCCGCAAGCCGTAAGCCGGGGCAGCCACTGGTCCGCATTCTCAATCCGTCCGAGAAGGAGCATGGGTACAATTCTTCCCACACGATCATCGAGATGGTCAACGACAATATGCCGTTTCTCGTCGACTCGGTGTCCGCAGCAATCGACCGCCAGAACCTGACGATCCACACGACCATCCACCCTGTCCTCAGGGTAAAGCGCGATGCGAAGGGAAGACTGCAGGAAATCCTGCCCCGTTCCGACAGCGACGGTCAGTTCGAGTCTTATGTACGTTTTGCCCTCGACAGAGAACCGAATCAGCAACACCTCGTTCTTCTCGAACACGAAATCACCAAGGTGCTTGCGGACGTTCGTGTCGGGGTACGTGACTGGCGCAAAATGCGCAAAAGGATGCTTGATGCCCGGGCCTCGATAGACGACGGCCCGCAGGGCGCTGACGAAGAACTGCGCCGTGAAAGCAAAGCGTTGCTCAAGTGGATGGCGGACGAACATTTCACGTTTCTCGGCTATCGTGAATACAGGGTCGAGCCGCGGAATGGCAAACAATATCTGAGAACCGTCAAGGGGACGGGCCTCGGGCTTTTGACCCGCGAAGAACGCGGCGGTCGTGACGTGGAGTTCACCAAGGAATTGCAGCGGCTTACGCGGCGCAAGGACTGGCTCATTATTACCAAAGCCAACTCGCGTTCGACCGTGCATCGGCGCAGCTACCTTGATTACGTCGGCGTCAAAATTTACGACGACAGCGGCAATGCCATCGGAGAACGGCGTTTTATCGGCTTGTTCACGTCGATCGCGTACAGCGAGAACCCCCGAAATATTCCGCTGCTGCGATTGAAAGTACAGCGCGTGCTCGAACGTTCACAACTCGATCCTTCCGGGCACCGCGGCAAGGCGCTGTTGCACATACTGGATTCCTACCCACGTGACGAGCTGTTTCAAAGTTCCGTGCGCGATCTCGTGCGCACAACCAACGGGATTCTGAATCTCCAGGACCGAAGACGCGTCAAATTTTTCGTTCGCCGCGACGCGTTCCGCCGCTTCTTTTCCTGTCTTGTCTACATTCCGCGCGAAAAGTACACGACGGACATTCGACGCAGGGTTGAGGAAATCCTGCTGCAGGCCTTCGAAGGCACAACGATCGATTCCAGCGTCCAGATCACCGATTCACCGCTCGCGCGCGTGCACATCATCGTGCGCACGAGCACCGGGGATCGCCCGCACATCAGCATCCGGCGCATAGAGGAAGAAATCGGGGCCGCAGTCGTAACCTGGCGTGACAAGTTGCGACTTGAACTCGCGGAGCGGTTCGGCCAGGACGAAGGACACTCGTTGTATCGGGAGTTCTCCGAGAGCTTTCCGCCCGCATACGAAGGCGATGTGCCTCCCGCCATCGCATGCCTCGACGTAAAACGACTGGACCGCCTGGTCAAGGGCGAACACGAGCGATATCTGTTTCTGTACCAGTCGGCCGACGCCGCGCCGGACCAGCTCAATTTTCGTACTTTTCGCAAAGACGAACCGTTACTGCTGTCGCACGTCATGCCCATTCTCGAGGACATGGGGACCGAGGTGTACAGCGAACGCCCTTATCGCATCGAATTGAAAGACGGTGACAAATTCTGGATCCAGGATTTCGAACTGCGGTTTCCCGACACGGCCGAACTCGACATGGATTCTGCGGCCGAACGATTCCAGGATACGTTCCGTCAGGTGCTGGACGGTAAGGTCGAAAACGACGGCTTCAACCGGCTCATCCTGGCTGCCGGCCTGGACTGGCGCCAAACCGTACTGTTGCGCTGCTATGCGAAATACCTTTCGCAACTCGGCATCCCCTTCAGCCAGAATTACATGGAAGACGTACTGGTACTACACGCCAGCCTTGCCAGGAGCCTGGTCGAGCAATTCGAGTGGCAATTCCGACCCGGCCTCGGGCGGCAGGAACGCGACGACAATGTGAAGAGCCGCGCCGCAGGGATTGAACGCGCAGTCGCGCGGGCCCGCAGCCTCGACGAGGACAGAATTCTTTCCGCGTTTGCCGGCGCCGTCGGCGCGACGCTTCGCACCAATTACTTTCAACTTGACTCGGAGGGTGAGCCAAAAAGCTACCTTTCCATCAAACTGGACCCCGGCAAGCTGCCCGAAGTGCCGCTACCGAAACCGAAGTTCGAGATCTTCGTGTATTCGCCGGACGTCGAGGGTGTGCATCTGCGTGGCGGCGCCATTGCGCGCGGCGGCATTCGCTGGTCCGACCGCCGTGAAGACTTCCGCACCGAAGTGCTCGGTCTCATGAAAGCACAGATCGTCAAGAATACGGTCATCGTACCGACCGGCGCCAAGGGCGGCTTCGTTCCGAAAAGATTGCCCGACGGCGACCGGGAAGTCGTATTCCAGGCGGCCATCGCCTGTTACAAGACCTTCATTTCCGGACTCCTCGATCTCACCGACAACGTCGTCGACGGCAAGGTCGTTCCGCCACCGAAGGTCGTTCGCCGCGATGGCGAAGACCCCTACCTCGTCGTCGCAGCCGACAAGGGAACTGCGTCTTTTTCCGACATCGCGAACAGTATCTCCGCGGAGTATGGTTTCTGGCTGGACGACGCGTTTGCCTCCGGAGGCTCCGCGGGCTACGACCATAAAAAAATGGGTATTACCGCCCGCGGCGCATGGGAAGCGGTGAAACGGCATTTCCGGGAGCAGGGCGTCAACATACAGACAGACCCGTTCACGGTTGCGGGAATCGGAGATATGAGCGGTGACGTCTTCGGCAACGGCATGCTGTTGTCGCCGAAAATAAAACTGGTCGCGGCTTTCAACCACCAGCATATTTTTCTCGACCCGGACCCGGATATGGACGCGAGCTTCGCCGAGCGGCAGCGTCTTTTCAAGCTTCCACGCTCCAGCTGGGCCGATTACAGAGACGAATTGATCTCCAAAGGTGGCGGTGTCTATTCGAGACAGGCCAAGCAAATCAAGCTGAGCAAGGAAGCGCGCCGCCTCCTCGGTACGGAAAAGGCAACGATGCAGCCGCTCGAGCTGATCCGCAGCATCCTGAAAATGCCGGTCGATCTGTTATGGAACGGCGGCATCGGCACGTACATCAAGGCCAGCACCGAGAGTCACGCCGACGTCGGCGACAAGAGCAACGACAGCGTGCGCGTGAATGCAAGCGACCTGCGCTGCAAGGTGGTCGGCGAAGGCGGCAACCTGGGGTTGACGCAGCGCGGCCGCATCGAGTACAGCCAGCGCGGCGGTCGACTCAATGCCGACTTTATCGATAACTCCGCCGGTGTCGACAGTTCGGATCGTGAGGTCAATATCAAGATCCTGCTCCGCGCCGCCGAGAAGGAAAAGGGCCTGACGCGGGCACGTCGAAATAAACTGCTGGTGGAAATGACCGACGAAGTCGCTGCGTTCGTGCTCCGCAGCAACTATCTGCAAACGCAGTCGATCAGCATGATGGAGGTGAGCGCCCGGGAACGGCTGGACGAATCCGCGCGCCTGATCACCGATCTCGAAAAGACCGGCCTGCTCGATCGGGATCTCGAATACCTGCCGGATGAAGCGGAAATCGAGGAGCGCCGGCAAAGAAAAGAGGGCCTGACGCGACCGGAAATCGCGGTGATCCTGAGTTACGCGAAAATCGACTTGTACAACGGCCTTGCGAATTCCGGCCAGACACTGGAAGACTTTCTCACAACGGACCCGCAACGCTATTTTCCGCCGGTATTGAGGCGACGCTACCAGGATCTCATTCCGGGTCATCGCCTGAGCCGCGAAATCCTCGCCACGCTCATCGCAAACAACATCGTCAACCGCATGGGTCCCGCCTTCGTGCAACGCGTACAGCAAGATACCGGCGCCGACGACGTAACCATAGCGAGGGCTTACGTCGTTGCACGTGAAATAACCCAGGCGAGTGAGATCTGGCGCGCTATCGAGGCGCTCGATAACGCAGTCCCGGCGACCGTGCAACAATCGATGATGTTCGAAGTCAGCCGTATCCTGCGTCACGCCTGCTACTGGCTCATCGACCGGTTCGGCCAGAACCTCGACATAGTCGCCGCCGTCGAACAGCTGAAGCCGGGCATGGCTACGATCTATGCGCGCGTCTTCGGCATCGTTATCGGCCCGTCGAAGGATCGCCAGCGACTCGTCACTGCCGAGAACGTCCGCCTGGGAGTGCCCGAGAAGCTGGCACGTAAAATGGCGGCGCTGCTCCTGACCCGCGGCGGCCTCGACATTGCCGATCTTGCGAAGGCCTGCAATAGGGATGTTGTCGAAACGGCGAGAATGTATTCCGCATTGAGTGACCGGCTCGGCCTCGTATCGCTGCACCGTTCAGTCGAAGGCCTGGCGGTCGAGGGGCGCTGGCAGGCGCTTGCTCGCAGCAATCTGCGCGATGAATTCTATCGCATAAGGCGGGAGCTTTCTGCCACCCTGTTGCGCACCCGCGGCAAGGCCGCGCCGGAAACCTTGTTCGAGAACTGGACGCGCAAGAACGCCACCGGCATCCGCAAGCTCGATGCGATCCTCGCCGAAATGAAACTGCGCCAGGAGATCGAATTTGCGACTTTGTCGGTTGCCGCGCAGGAGCTGAGAAAGCTCATTGCCAATTGACCTGGTATCGGCCGACGCAAAATGATCGTTCAACCTGCGTTATGGAGTTCCTCATGACAGGAAAACTCGTCTTGTGTCGCCATGGCCAGAGCGACTGGAACTTACGGAATCTTTTCACCGGATGGACCGATGTCGATCTCACCGACCTCGGCCGTCAGGAAGCCGTCGCTGCGGGCCACAACCTGCGCGAGCTGGGCTACGAATTCGACATCGCCTTTACCTCCGTTTTAAAGCGCGCAATCCGCACGCTGTGGCTTATGCAGGACGAACTCGATGTCATGTGGATACCTGTGGTTCGTGACTGGCGCCTCAACGAACGGCACTACGGCGCGTTGCAGGGCCTGAACAAGGCCGAAACGGCGGCCAGATACGGCGACGAACAGGTCCTCATATGGCGGCGCAGTTATGCAACGGCACCGCCGCCGCTGGAGCCGAACGACGAGCGCCATCCCAGGCACGACAAGCGTTATGCCGGCACCGCTAACCTGCCCTCCACTGAATCGCTCGCCACCACCCTCGATCGGGTCCGGCCGTGCTGGAACGAACTCATCGTGCCGCAGCTCAAGGCAGGCAAGAACGTGCTGGTCGCGGCCCACGGCAACAGCCTGCGCGCGCTGGTCAAGATGCTGGACCGGGTATCCGACGACGACATCGTCGGTTTCAACATCCCGACCGGCATTCCACTGGCGTACGAACTGGACGATGCCCTGAAACCCGTCAGCCGGGAGTTTCTCGGCGACGCGGAGGCGGTAAAGGCCGCCGCGGCTGCCGTCGCAAGCCAGGCGTCGGGCGGTTGAGCAGGCGGTCTCCGAGTCCCGGAACGGCAGCATTATTCAAGAACGCCGCCGCGCGTCCGCATTATTCACGAACGTTCGAGGTGAGTGGCAGGCGAAGCCTCGCTTGGGGGGAGGGCTTTTCAGGAACGCCGTGAACCCATCCATGGGGGCTTCGCACAAACATCCCTGTTTGTGACGATCCTGAAAAGCCCTCCCCCCAAGCGAGGCTCCGCTTCGGCGCTGTGCCGTTCGTGAATAATGCTACGTGGACGGAACGCGGAAGCGCCTCGGCCCTACGCCTGCAGCCGCGGATCGGACGGACGGGGCTTCTGGCGTCCTTCCTCGACGATGCGGACGAGCCCTTCCTGGGCGGCGGACGCAACGAGTGTGCCATCGCGCGTAAAGAACTGACCCCGCGCGAGTCCCCTCGCGCCCGAGGCATTCGGGCTGTCCATGGAATACAGGAGCCAGTCATCGATGCGAAAGCGGCGATGAAACCAGAGCGCGTGGTCCAGGCTTGCCATCTGCACGCTGCTGTCGCCGAATGACAGTCCATGCGGCAGCGTACTCGTGCCGAGCAGTTCGTAGTCCGATACATAGGCCAGGAGGTTCTGGTGCAGGCTGTTGTCGTCAGGCAATCGGCCGACCGTGCGAATCCATATGTGCTTGACCGGCGGCAGCTTCTCGACTTTGGTGAAGTTCACCGGGCGAACCGGCCGAAACTCGAACGGCCGCCCGGTGATCAGGTAACGCCGCATTTTCTCGGGCAGGCGCTGCAGGATTTCCGAAGCGACATCGGTGACGTCGGGCAGGCCATCCGGACCCTTGACCTCCGGCATCGGCGTCTGATGCTCCAGGCCTCTCTCGGGCTCCTGAAAGGACGCGGCGAGGTTGAATATCGGGCGCCCGTGCTGAATGGCGACCACACGGCGTACGGAGAAACTTCCACCGTCGCGAGCTCGATCGACTTCATAGATGATCGGCGCCTTGACGTCGCCGCGTCGCAGAAAGTACGCGTGCAGCGAATGTGCAATGCGGGCGTCCACGGTGTGATGTGCGGCGGAAAGCGCCTGGCCGAGCACTTGCCCGCCGAATACCTGTGCGCTGCCGATGTCACGGCTCTCGCCGCGAAAAATATTGTCCTCAATACGCTCGAGGCGCAGCAGTTGCAGCAGATCGTCGAGAACCGGACTCATCGCGGCGGTAAATCCTTCGATTGAATCAGTCAGGACCCGGTAACGCGCCGCCGTCGGCGACGATGCCGGTGCCGCTGACAAAGACCGAGTCGTCCGAGGCGAGGAACAGCGCAATCTTCGCGACGTCGACCGGTTCGCCAAGACGTCTTGCGGCGGAGCGCGCGATGCAAAAATCGCGAAACGATTTGTCCGCGTCAAAGACAACCCGGCTGGCCGGCGTCATGATGGCGCCAGGCTGAATGTAGTTGGCGGTAATACCGAATGCGCCATACTCCGCCGCCTGCAAGGCAGTGAATTCTGCGAGCGCTTTTTCCGACGCTGCATAGTGCTCACTGCCGTTCCTGCCGAAAGTACTGCGCAACGCGCCGATGTTGATGATACGGCCGGCAGGGCTTGTCTTGAGCAGCGGCAATACCGCCCTGGTGGTCGCGGCGATGCGTTCCAGCCATGGCTCAAGTTGGCGGTCACTTTCGGTTTCGCCGTTCGCGGACGGCGAATCTACAAGGCCGGGGAAATTGTTGACGAGAATATCGAGTCCGTCCAGCCGTTCACGAACCACTTTGCCAAACGTAGCGGACATCGTCTGCAGGTCCTCGTCCATGGCGAGCACCTTGATGCCGCGCACGCGGCCGAACGCCGACTCAACGCGGCTTTGCGACGAATCCACCGCCAGTACGTCTGCGCCGTGCTTCGCGAAGGTTCTCGCGATCGCTTCGCCGATGCCGTCCGCCGCGCCGGTCACGGCTCCCTTGAGGGCGTACAGGCGCAATGTGTCAGACATGATCTCTCCTGCTTTTGAACTTCGGCGCCACTACGATTGCCTGGGCAAGCGGTAGTCGGCGAACTGTTTCCGAAGGTCGGTCTTTTTGATTTTACCGGTCGCAGTATGTGGAATCTCGTCGACAAAGACGACGTCGTCCGGCAACCACCATTTGGCAATCTTACCGTCAAACCAGGCGAGCATCTCATCCTTGCTGACGTCCTTGCCTTCCGCCTTGATCACGATCAGGAGCGGCCTTTCCAGCCATTTCTCATGTGCGACCCCGATGACGGCCGCCTGCGCGACAGCCGGGTGTCCGACGGCCACGTTCTCAACCTGGATGGAGCTGATCCATTCTCCGCCGGACTTGATAACGTCCTTTGTCCGGTCGGTGATCTGCAGGTAGCCGTCGGGATCGATAGTGCCGACGTCGCCGGTATCGAACCATCCATTCTTATGGGTTTCACTTTGCCCCTCGAGGCGAAAGTAATCGCTGCAAACCCACGGACCGCGCACTTGCAGCGCACCGAATGATTCTCCGTCCCAGGGCAGTACCTGCTCGTCGTCATCGATGATTCTCATCTCCACGCCGAAGATTCCACGACCGGCTTTCGTCTGGATCCTGATCTGATCGTCCGCCGGCAACGACTCCATGCCAGCCTTCGCCGAGTTGCAGACGCCGAGCGGACTTGTCTCCGTCATGCCCCAGCCCTGATGCACGACGACATCGTGCTTGTCGCGAAATTCACGGATCATCGACTCGGGTACGGCCGCGCCACCGATGCAGGTGCGCTGCAGCTTGTTGAGGCGTTTGCCGGACCTGGCACAATACTGCAACAGAGTCGACCAGATCGTCGGTACTCCGAGCGCGGTCGTCACGCTTTCCGATTCGAGCAATTCGTACAGTGCCTGGCCATCACCCATCTTCGCTCCGGGCAACACGAGCTTCGCGCCGACCATCAGGGACGAATACGGTACGCCCCAGGCGTTAACGTGAAAGAGCGGAACCACCGGCAGAACGCAATCGCGATTCGACAAATTCAGGACATCCGGAGCAACGGCCGCGTAGGCATGCAGAAGGGTCGAGCGATGGCTGTAAAGAACGCCTTTCGGATCGCCGGTCGTGCCGGAGGTATAACACAGCGCGACAGCGTCGTTTTCATCGAGTTCCGGCCAGTCATACTCTTCGCTCTCGCCAGCGATGAGCGACTCATAGGATATCGCCCGCCGCAACGTCGTCTGCGGCATATGCTCGTCGTCCGTCAGGACAACGTACCCTTCGACGGCAGCTGTCTTCGGCGCAATCTTCTCCAGCAGCGGGAGAAACAGGGGATCGGTGAGCAGCCATTTATCCTCGGCATGATTGATGATGAAAATTATCTGCTCGGGGAAAAGACGCGGATTGATCGTATGACAGACATAACCCGCGCCGCCGATGCCGTAGTAGCACTCCAGGTGGCGGTAGTCGTTCCACGCCAGTGTCGCGATGCGATCTCCGCGGGACAGGTTCAACTTGCCCAGTGCGTTCGCCAGCTGACGGCTGCGCCGCAGGCAATCCCGGTAGCGGTACCTGTGAATCGGCTGATCATGCGTGACCGAAACAATCTCGCGATCCGCGAAGTTGCGCTCTGCATGCTGCGCAATTGCGGAAATGAGCAGTGGCGTATTCATCATCAGGCCGCGCATGATCATCCCCCGTGCATTCGGACCAATTGGCCAACGGGCAATTAAACAGAACTAATGGTGCTTACTGCAAGCAAGCCCGCAGTCCGGGCGATGCGCAAAACGCCCCCGGCGCCGCGAGTTCGATACTCAGGACGGCTTCGGTCCGATCAGGTACCAGAGAATGACGCCCAGCACCGGCAACAGAATGACGAGCACGATCCATAAGGTTTTCCTGCCGGTGCTAGCGGCACTTTGCGCGATCTGCAATATTGCATATACATCGGCGATGAGGACCAGAACGCCAAACAAGCCCTTTACTTCCATACTCGTCTCCTCTTGGTTGCGTGCCAGGCAGATCGGTCAGGTATGCGTCGAGCTCTCACCATCGAAAAAATACATCCCGAGCGTTTCGGCGACACAGGCGGGTTTCCGCTCGCCCTCGACCTCGATTCTCACTTCAGACAACAGATGCAGCGCCCCGGCCCGCTTTCGCGCCTGCTTCACCGTCGCCCGGCCGCGCACGCGACTACCGACCGGAACCATGGTGTAGAAGCGCACCTTGTTGCAGCCGAAGTTCAACGCACGGGCGAGGTTCTCGACCGTCACGAACTGGCCCGTCAGCGCCGGAATCAGTGCGAGCGTCAGATAGCCGTGAGCGATGGTTTTTCCGCCGGGCAGTTCGCGGCCTGCGCGTGCGGTATCGACATGAATCCACTGAAAGTCGCCGGTTGCCTCGGCGAACTGGTCGATTCTTTTCTGGTCGATAAGAATCCACTCAGAGAGACCCACCTCTTTCCCCTCGAGGGCTTTTGCATCACCGATTGATTTTATGACGTACAAGTTTGTTTCCCGGTTTCGCCGCGGCGTGAATTCCGAACAAGAAATACACAGAACACGGTGAAGGAGCAAGTATTCTGCCGCAATTTGCTGTGCATAGTGCAGTTATCTGTCAGTCGGCAGGCTCACGACGAGCAGCTTTTGCCCACATTGCCACCGGACGACGCGCTACCGTGGAAAAGTACTTCTGACAGCGTCCGCGAGAGCCTATGATCGGGTGCGTTGACTACCGCTCACTTTTCCGCACAGGCGGCACTGCAATGCAACCTGCAAGTTCAGGTCATGGCCGATAAACGGCTTTTCGCCATCGTACTGGCCGCGGGATCCAGCAGTCGCTTCGGCTCTGCGAAGCAACTGGCGCACTACGACGGCACGCAGCTCGTGACACGCGCAGTGCGACTCGCAGAAAGCATCTGCGGATCGCGAAGCGTGCTGATTGCCGGACATGAGTGGCGCGCCGTTACGGATGCCTGTCGTCCGTTACAGGGATTCTTTGTGAACAATGCCAATTATCGCTCGGGAATGGCCGACTCGATCGCCTGCGGCTTCAGATCCGTTGCGGCCGCCGCAGACGCGGTACTGCTGATGCTCGCCGACCAGCCGCTCGTAACCCGGCGTCATCTGGAGCAATTGATCGCCGCCTGGCACGAATCTCCCGGCGACATCGCGGCGACCGCCTTTGCGGCAACAGCGGGTCCGCCGGTCGTGTTTCCGCATCGTTACTTCGATGAGTTATGCGCATTGCAGGGCGACGCCGGAGCCCGGGCGATACTGACGCGCGCCGCCGGGCACGTACGCAAGGTCAGTTTCGAGAGCGCGTCCGTGGACATCGACCGGCCCGAGGACCTGCACCGGCTGCCCTGAGCTCGCGGCGATCTTCGTCAACATTTCAGGTCAGTGCTAAGCGAAGCCTCGAGCATCAGGTGCCGCGCATCAGGTGCCGGACTTGGATTATTGGACATTTCGCTCGGAGGGGTGGTCTGAATCGACCGACTGCGAAATGTCCTATAATCCAAGTCCGGCACCTGATGCGCAGCGCTCGCAGTTGACCCACCCGGAATGTCCGTCCGCGTAGTGCTCCTTCTTCCAGATCGGCAGACGGACTTTGACCTGGTCGATGATGAAACGGCAGGCGGCAAACGCTTCGTCTCGGTGGGCAGCAGCGACACCCACCCACACTGCGCACTCGCCAACCTCGAGCATGCCGGTTCGATGCACGCAGTTCGCTTGCAGAACGGGAAACTTCAAAGCGGCCTCGCGAAGGACGAACTCGCCCTCCTTCACCGCGAGCGGATCGTAAGCCTCGTACTCGAGTCTCACGACTCGATGACCCTCATTTTCGTTCCTGATCCAGCCCTCGAACGCGGCGTAGGCTCCTGCACCGGGGTTGACCAGTTGTGCACGAAGCTGGTCGGGGTGAATAATTTCAGTGACTATTCGCATCATGTCAGCCGCCGGCGACCGGGGGGAAAAGCAATACGGTGTCGCCATCATCGACCGGTGAATCCCAGTCTGCCATTTCGTCGTTGATCGCAACCTTGCAATGCCCCAGCGGTTCCGCTGAACCGTGTCGACTCTTCAGTAGCTCGAACACTTCGCCTGCCGTATCGGCTGCGAGCGTAACGGTTTCTTCCGCCATGCCCGCGCGTTCGCGGAACGCGGCGAAGTAACGCACTGTAAGCTTCTTCTTCATGAGGCAACTTTCATCCCGGTGCGAACGAGATCATCCGGCGTGTTCACATTGTCCAGCGCCGACGGATTGGGCTGTTGCAGCAGCTCCGTGTCTGAGCGAATGAGCATTTTACGCGGGCAGTCGAGGCCGACATCCAGGAAGTCCCTGATAATGGCTCGCGATTCGGGACGATAGACGGCGCAAAGCGGCTCCGGCAATTCATCGTAACTGCTTGTGAATGCAGTAAACGGCTTGTCCCCTGATCGATTCCTGAGCAGGAACCCGATTGTCGCATCGTCAACGTTCGGCAAATCGCACGCCAGAACGAGCCAGCACACATCCGGGTGCTGCTCCAGCGCGGACAGGATGCCGGCGACCGGCCCGATACCGTTATAACGGTCGACGATCTGTTCGAATCGACGCCGTTCCTGCTCGGTCGATTGTTCGGCGCGTGTTGACACGAAGGTTCGCGCGACGTGGCGCTCAAGAAGGCCTACGGCGCGGCTCAACTGCGTCACCCCGTCGCGTTCGAGCAGAGCCTTGTCGCTGCCCATGCGGCGGCTTTCACCGCCGGCAAGAACAAGTCCCCAGACCGTATCATTCACCGGCATGATGATAATCCTCTTTGCCGCCGGTTTTGGAGATCAGGCGAGTCTCGCGAATCGTTATCTCGTGCGAGAGCGCCTTGCACATGTCGTAAATCGTCAACGCGGCAACGCTTGCTCCGGTCAATGCTTCCATCTCAACCCCGGTACGGTGCTGCACCTTGCAGATACAGTCGACGACCGCGCGATTTTCGCTATCCAGTGCGATCGTAATGCTGCAGTTGTCGAGTCCGATCGGATGACAGAACGGGATCAGCTCGTGGGTCTTTTTCGCTCCCATGACTCCGGCCACGATCGCTGTCGCAAATACCGGCCCTTTCGCCGTTGCAATATCGCCGTCAGCGAAGCGCATCGCGACAACGTCCGGGAATTCAACAACGGTGCGGGCGTGCGCAACTCGAACAGTCGCACGCTTGTTGCTTACATCGACCATCGCCGGCCGGTTGCCGCTGTCTACGTGGCTGAGTTTATTCACAACAATCCCATTTTACGGTGCGCAGGCCCGCCAGAAAGAGCCGCCTGCCGTCCCTAACCGCCGATTCGATACATTTCAACCTTGTTCAGCACCTGCACCCCGGCATCATCCGGCTGCCTGAGTTCGCTGTAACGATCCGTGCGGTGCAGCCATACCTTCGTCAGGAGGTCCGCGAGCTCGCGTTCGCTGGCACCCATTCTCAACGGATCGCGCAGACTCGTACCGGCCGTGGCGAAAAGACAAGTATAAAGTACACCGTCGGCGGACAAACGCGCCCGGCTGCAGGCGCCGCAGAACGGTTTGGTAACCGACGATATGAAACCGATCTGTCCCTTACCGTCCTCGTATTCGTAGCGACTCGCCACTTCTCCGGGGTAGCTCCGGCCGATCGCACGCACCGGCCAGCGCCGCCCTATCTTCTCTAGCAACTCGCGGGACGGCACAACCTTGTCCCTTCGCCAGTCGTTGCGGTTGCCGACGTCCATGAATTCGATCAGCCTGACAATATGGCCGCTGCCACGAAAATATTGCAGCAAATCGAGCACCGTGTGATCGTTGACGCCGCGCTGCACCACGGTATTGATCTTGACCGGCGTCAGTCCCGCGTCTTCGGCGGCGTCGATGCCGCGCAATACCGCTGCCAGGTTTCCACGATTGCCGCTCATCTGACGGAAGACATCTTCGTCGAGGCTGTCAAGGCTGACCGTAACCCGATGCAGGCCGGCGTCCGCCAGTCTGGCAGCCATCGGTGCCAGCAAGGTTCCGTTTGTCGTAAGCGCCAGGTCGTCCACGCCCTGCAATTCAGCCAGGCGGCGCACCAGATCCGGCGCCTTTTTATCCAGCAGCGGTTCGCCGCCGGTCAGGCGGAGTTTCGTGACGCCGAGACTTACTGCAACTTTCGCAATGGTCAGGATTTCATCGTGCGTCAGCAATTGCTGCTTCTTGAGAAACTGATAGTGCGCATGAAACTCGGTTTCGGGCATGCAATACGGGCAGCGAAAATTGCAGCGATCGAGCAGCGAGATGCGCAGGTCGCGAAGCGGCCGGTCAAGGGTGTCCCTGACGGCAGGCGACGTCGCTTCGGTTATCCGGTCGGCAACGGGGTTAGCACTCATAAACGTATTTTTGCACGAAATGGCGGTTTCCGCGAAGGATCTGGTGTCCTGTTTCAGAAGGTGGTGCAGACCGTGGCGCGGCGGGCCGCGAGTCACATCGTTCTGAACCATTTATGCGCCCCAGGTTCCTGAAATCTTTCCCGGAATCTGCCTCCGTCGATACCGACTGACGATCGAGGCTGCGGCGGCCGTCAGTTTGACCGGCGCTGTTCGTGTGCAGCGCAACATCGGATATACTGCGGCCACTTCGCGCGTGAAGCCAAATTTACCGCCGGTCGGCAGTAACAGCGTGAAATTCCGCGAAGAGTATGCCGACCGCCAGACAATCTTGGATCAAGGCTCGACCATGAACGTAAACTTTTCAGATGACGAGCTGACGTTTCGCGACGAGGTGAGAAATTTTCTGCAGGAGAAGTATCCCGCAGATATCAGGGAAAAGCAGGACAGTGCCGTCGCGCTGGGCAAGGACGATATGGTGCGCTGGCAGAAGATTCTGTACGAACAGGGCTGGGCGGGCGTGAATTGGCCGGTCGAATACGGAGGTACGGGCTGGTCGGCTATACAGAAGTACATATTCGCCAACGAAATTGCCGCGGTGAATGCACCGGAAATGGTCCCGTTCGGCGTCAAGATGGTCGCTCCGGTGATCTACACCTTCGGCAACGAAGAACAGAAAGCCCGCTTCCTGCCCGACATACTGATGAGCAACGTCTGGTGGTGCCAGGGTTACTCGGAGCCCGGTGCTGGATCGGATCTTGCGTCGCTTAAAACGCGTGCAGACCGGCGTGGCGATCGTTACATCGTCAACGGCACCAAGACCTGGACCACACTGGGACACTTCGCCGACTGGATCTTCTGCCTTGTGCGTACGAGTTCGGATGTAGCGCGGCGCCAGGAAGGCATCAGCTTCCTGCTGGTCGACATGAGCACCCCCGGGGTATCCGTTCAACCCATCATCACGATCGAGGGTGAACGGGAAGTCAACGAGGTCCACTTTCACGACGTCGCAGTGCCGGTCGACAATCTGGTCGGTGAAGAAGGAAAAGGCTGGACCTACGGCAAGGTGTTACTGCAACACGAGCGCGCCAACATCGCCGGAGTCGCTCGTTCGAAATACCGTATGAAGCACCTCAGGGAAAAATACGCCCAGTCCATTGACGGGGGGCGCTCCCTGCTCGAAGACCGCAACTTTGCGCGCAAACTGGCGGCGATCGAGATCGAATTGAAAGCGCTCGAGTACACCGAACTGAGAACCCTTGCGGCGGTCGCAGTCGGCAAAGCACCGGGGCCAGAATCGTCGATACTGAAAGTCAAAGGCAGCGAGATACAGCAAGCCATCGATGCGCTGACCGTCGACGCAGCAGGCTACTACGCGCTTCCGTATGTCCCGCAGCAATACCACCTCGACTTCCCCGCCGATGAACGCATCGGCTCCGGCGCCGAGACGCAGTCGTCGCTGCGTTATTTCAATAACAGAAAAGCCTCTATCTATGGCGGTTCGAACGAGATCCAGAAGAACATCATTTCGAAACATGTGCTGGGTCTATAGGCGGCTGGCGACACCCTACCGGCAACAGGCACAAGAATGGATTTCTCAGTTACGGAAGAACAGGCGATGCTTGCCGATGCCGTCGCGCGGTTCATCGACAACGACTACGATTTCGAAACGCGACAGAAGATCGCCCAGGGCGACGCTGGCTCAGGCAAGGAAATGTGGCAGACGCTTGCCGGGCTTGGCTGGACCGCCCTGCCCTTCAATGAAGAGGACGGCGGGCTGGGCGGTGGTCCGGTTGAACTGATGCTGCTGATGGAACAGTTCGGCCGCGGCCTCGTGATTGAACCCTATCTGCCGACCGTTGTGCTCGCCGGCGGTATTTTGCGGAGAGCCGCCGACGACTCGCAGAAGGCGCGCTGGCTGACAGCACTGATCGGCGGCGAGCTTCAGGCGGCATTGGCGTTCGCCGAACCGCAGGCCCGCTTCGATCTCGCCGATATCGCCACGACAGCGGCATCCCGCAACGGCCTGTACGTATTGAACGGCAGGAAAGCCTTCGTGCTGAACGGCGGCGACGCGGAGCTGTTGATCGTTCCGGCGCGCACCTCGGGCGGCCGGCGTAACCGCGACGGAATCACGCTGTTTGCGCTCGCAGCCGACACCGCGGGTATCGCGCGGAAGGCTTACCGAACCGTCGACGCGCACCGCGCGGCGGAGATTGTTCTCACAGACGTGCGCGTACAACCGGACGCTGTTCTCGGCCAGGTCGGCGAAGGTTTCGGCACGCTTGAGGCTACTGTCGACGAGGCTACGTTTGCCGTCAGTGCCGAAGCAACCGGCATCATCAGGTCGATGCACGACAAGACGGTAGAGTATTCGAGGAATCGCGTTCAGTTCGGCGTGCCGATCGGTAGCTTTCAGGCGTTGCAGCATCGCATGGTGGATACGCTGATGGTCTGCGAACAATGCCGGTCGCTGCTATTGTGGGCGACCATGGTATCGGCGTCCGGGGGCACCGGCGTGCAAAGGGCGATCAGCGCGTTGAAGTATCAGGTGGGCAGCAGCGGCCGGCGGGTGGCGCAGGAAGCCGTGCAGATTCACGGTGGTATGGGCGTCACCTGGGAACTCGATATCGCGCATTTCTTCAAGCGATTTACGGCAATCGAGACTCTTTTCGGCAATTCCGACTTTCACCTCGACCGGTTCGTTGCTCTGGCCGGGGACTGAGCTGCCGGCGCTCAGTCGATTCCGCGACGCCTTTGGGACTGGAGCATGCACCCTTGAGCGTTCCGCTATGATGTCGGCACTGCACCAACTTTCGAAACTCCGATGACAAACTTCAAGCCGTCCGGCGTCATCACGATCACGACGGACTTCGGTCACAAGGGACCGTTTGCCGCGGTCATGAAAGGCGTCATTCTCAACCGCTTCAGGCAAGCCTGCATTGTCGACCTGGCGCATGACATACCGGCGTACTGGCCGCCCGAAGCGGGCTTCTGGATCAGCCGCTCCTACCGCTACTTCCCGGAGGGCACCGTGCATATTGCAATTGTCGATCCCGGCGTCGGCACCGGGCGGGAGATTATTGTTGTCGAATTCGATCGCCACGTCTTTATGGCCCCGGACAACGGGTTGCTGGCGTCGATGCTCAGCACCGCAGACACTGCCGTCGTTTACCAGTTACAGCAGGCGACGCTGGCGCGGCTGCGGATTCCCGTGCCGAGCCTGACCTTTCACGGGCGGGACATTTTCGCTCCCGTTGCTGCAGAATTCGCTGCCGGTCGCCTCACGCCCTCCGATCTCGGCAGCAGAACCGATCAATGGACGCCCGCGTGGCTCGACGAGCCTGACGTCAGTCCGGGCCGCATCGCCGGTGTGATCGTCACGGTCGACGCCTTCGGCAACCTGATCAGCAATATCGACCAATCGCTGCTCCTGCCGTTCAAGACACCCGTGGCAAGTCTCGCCGGCCATCGCTTCGCAATGAAACCAACCTACGGCAACGTGCAACCCGGGGAGTACCTGGCCCTGATCAATTCCTTCGGCGTCCTCGAAATCGCCCGCGCCGAAGGCAGCGCCGCCGCGGGCCTGGGTTCCGAACGCGGCGCCCCCATCGCCGTCCTCGAAGCCTAATTCGGCTAGTTCGGGGCTAGCTCGGGGCTAGCTCGGGACATCCACGAAGCTGGGTCGGCCGGCTAGCTCGGCGGCTAGTTCGGGACATCCACGAAGCTGGGTCGGAGCTGGGTCGGCGGGCTGGGTCGGGACATCCACAAGCCTGGTTGGGAACATCCACCGAACGGCCTGGCTCGGGGACATCTACCGAATACCTCCTCGAAAACCGCAGAAACGCGTCTCGATTCGAAATCGACGCGACGGTGTAATGCTTCTGTCCGTTGATAGAGGAAACTGCGATGAGCATTGCACGCTCCAGGCAAGTAAGCCTGGATCAAACAACGTATTACCATTGCACGTCGCGCTGCGTAAGGCGGGCTTTTCTTTGCGGGAGAGATCGCTTTACCGGACGGGATTTTTCACATCGGCGCCAATGGATAGAAGATCGTTTGATCAAGCTCTCTTCGGCGTTTGCGATTGAACTGCTGGCATATGCTGTGATGAGCAACCACTATCACGTCGTGTTGAGAGTGGCGAAGGATCGCGCACGACAGTGGTCTGATGAGGAGGTCGTCCAACGGTGGCGCCAATTGTTTCGTATCCCCGATGAAGCGGAATACGGTGACAGAATCGCGGAGTGGCGTGAACGCCTCGCGAGTATCAGTTGGTACATGCGGAGCATCAACGAGCCACTCGCCCGCTGGGCGAATCGGGAAGACGACTGCGTTGGCAGGTTTTGGCAAGGACGTTTCCGATCACAGGCGCTACTGGACGACCTCGCGCTATTGAAATGCATGACTTACGTTGACTTGAATCCGATTCGCGCCGGCACAGCCGTCACGCCCGAAGAGTCGAAACATACCTCGATCAAAGCACGGATCGAGGGAACGGACGGGCACCTTGTCCCTTTTGTCGACCAGCCCATGCGCGCAACAAGGCCCGTCTGGTTGCGTTCTCAGGACTACCTGGAGCTGGTGGACTGGACCGGTCGCTCGATTCGGGCCCATAAGCGAGGTTACATTCCGCACGACTGCCCCCCTGTCGTCGAACGCATCCAGCACTACGGCAACCGCTGGTTGCAGGAGATTCGACACTATGGAAAATGGTATTACCGAGCTGTGGGCCCGCTCGATGCCCTTGAACGGTACCGGAAACATCTTGGAGTTCGATGGCTAAAGGGAGCAACAAAATGCAGTCCAGGCGCTTTGCAATGATGCGCTTCTTGATCGAACCGAAGGCTCGCAATTTCCCGCACTAGTGTCGTGTCCCACAAATCACTCACTTGAGTCGGCTGCGGATTTTCGCGACTGGCAAGGCGGGGCGACGAGTAATGGCAAGCTATTGCGGGAAGCCGCAACGCCGCCAGACGCGAAAAGACGCGCCGAATTGAGTGAGTTATTTACGGGACACGACCCTAAATGGTGGACTGCCCTCACCCGACATTCTGGATGTCCCGATTCTCTACCTTGGCCCAGCTGTCTCGCAGCGTGACGATTCGGTTGAGGACAGGGTGGCCGGGACGGTGGTCCACGGAATCAGTGCAGAAATACCCAAGCCGCTCGAACTGGCAGACAAAACCCTGATCGCTGTCGCCTATTGAGGCTTCAACCATTGCGGTTACCGTTTCCAACGAATCCGGATTCAGGTCGCTGGTTACGTCGTCGGTGGAGCCAGGATCTTCATGAGTGAACAGGCGCTCGTAAAGGCGCACCTCGGCGGGTACGGAGTGTGCGGCCGACACCCAGTGAATCGTTCCCTTTACTTTCCGGTCGCTGCTGCCCGTCCCGCTACGCGTGTCGGGGTCGTAAGTGCATCGCAGCTCGATGACTTCGCCGGCTGTGTTTCGCACAACCTCGTTGCAACGAATGATGAATGCGTAACGGAGCCGCACTTCGCCTCCTGGCTTCAAGCGAAAAAATTTGCGCGGCGCCTCCTCCATGAAGTCGGTTCGCTCGATGAGTATCTCGCGGCCGAACGACAATGGCCTGTCGCCGAGTTCCGGCCGATTGGGGTGATTGATCGCTCTCATGTCCTCTGACCCGTCGTCCGGATAGTTCGTCAGTATGAGCTTGAGGGGGCGGATCACCGCCATCCGCCGCTGTGCTTCGTGATCGAGATTCTCACGAACGCAATTTTCGAGCAGCGACATTTCGATGACGTTTTCTTTCTTGGTCACGCCGATGCGCTTGCAAAAGTCCCGCAGGGCGGCGGCTGGATAGCCGCGACGCCGCATTCCGGCGAGCGTCGGCATGCGCGGATCGTCCCACCCGCTGACGATGTGATCCTCGACAAGCCGATTCAATTTGCGCTTGCTGGTAACCGTATAAGCGAGGCTTAGCCGTGAAAACTCGATCTGACGAGGTCGATGCGCAGGCTTCAGCTGATCCAGGAACCAGTCGTACAGCGGTCTGTGATCCTCAAACTCAAGCGTGCACAGGGAATGGGTAATACCTTCGAAGGCATCGGACAGGCCGTGTGCAAAATCGTACATCGGGTAAATGCACCACTTATCGCCGGTGTGCTGATGACTGATGTGCCGAATTCGATAAAGTGTCGGATCGCGCAGGTTGATGTTCGGAGATGCCATGTCGATTCTGGCGCGCAGCACATGTTCGCCGTCAGCGAACGCACCGTCGCGCATGCGACGAAACAAAGCGAGATTTTCGGCAACGCTTCGGTCGCGAAACGGACTGTTGCGTCCAGGCTCGGTAAGCGTGCCTCGATATTCCCTGATCTGTTCCGCTGTCAGGCTGTCGACATAGGCTTTGCCGAGTTCGATTAACTGCTCGGCCGCATCGTACAACCTGTCGAAATAGTCGGACGCGTGGGTCAGCCTGTCGTCCCAGCAATAGCCCAGCCAGCGAACATCATCTTTTATGGCGGCGACATATTCCGCTTTCTCCTTGCCGGGATTGGTGTCGTCGAATCGCAGATAAGTCTTGCCGCCGTGCTCTTCGGCGACGCCGAAGTTCAGGCAAATTGACTTCGCATGTCCAATATGGAGGTAGCCATTTGGCTCGGGAGGAAACCGGGTCACCACGTCTCCGCCGTGTTTGCCGCTTTCAGTGTCCTCAATGATTATCTGGCGGATGAAATCCTTGGGGGAGTTGTCCTTCATTGCGGCGTCTTTCATTAAAATCAGGCAAGCATAAAAGTGCGCAATTGTACTTGCTAATCAGCCCGACGCATTACATTTAGGCGCACCTGGTAAATCAGGCTTGCCTTCGTGGCTCGTACCGACAGTGGCTAACCCTTGCGGCAGTCCAGACAAACGCCGAGGATTTCGACCATCTGACGTACCGCAGTGAATCCAAGGTCCGCTGCTTTTCGCCCGACCAGGGTGTCGATGTCGGGGTCGTCCAGTTCGGCCACCGACCGGCATTGCCGGCAGATGAGAAACTGACCGGTATGTGAAACGCCCGGGTCCGGGCAGCCAACGAACGCATTTAGTGAATCGAGCCTGTGCACCAGGTCGGCTTCAATCAGGAACTCCAGGGCGCGGTAAACGGTCGGTGGCGCCGCCCTCTTTCCTTCACGATTGAGGCTATCCAGGATCTCGTAAGCTCCAGCCGGTTTATGGCTGTCCCAGACCAGTTCAAGGACGCGACGGCGTAGCCCCGTCAGCCGCAGGCCACGCTCGCAACAGACCTGCTCCGCCCTGTCGAGGGCGGCCGCCACGCAATCGTCGTGGTCGTGCTGCCGCGGCGGAAATCGAACTGCGGCTGTTATACGGGTCATGGCTGCGCCTGAGGTCTCCAGCTGCGATTGTACACGATCGTGGATGTCCCTTAAGTCACCTTAAGTCAGCCTTAGGTGGATGTCCCCTATCTACCCTCCCCTATCTACCCCCTATCTACCCAATCTACCTTGGTGGGTGTCCCGTACATTCGATACAATCTGCATGCCCAAACAGAAAAATCACAGGACAATGCCGAATATTCAGTTACCCGACGGGTCCGTCCGTCCGTTCGAGGGCACCATAAGCGGCGCGGAAATCGCGGCCGGTATCGGGAAAGGGCTGGCGCGCGATGCTGCAGCGATCCGTGTCAACGGCGAGCTTTGGGATCTGACGCGCAGGATCTCCGACGACGCCAGCATCGAAATCGTTACCCGGGATTCCGCGGCGGGTCTGGAACTGCTGCGTCACGACGCCGCGCACGTGCTGGCGGAAGCCGTGAAGGAACTGTGGCCGGACACGCAGGTCACGATCGGGCCGGCGATCGAAAATGGCTTTTATTACGACTTTGCGCGTGACGAGCCCTTCACGCCCGAAAATCTGAGTACCATCGAAGAGCGCATGAAACAGATCGTCGATCGGGATGAAGCCATCGAACGCGAGGTCTGGGAACGGGACAAGGCCATCGCATTTTTTCGCGGCCAGGGCGAAGAATACAAAGCGCAAATCATCGAGGAGATACCGCAGAACGAAACGCTGACGCTGTACCGTCAGGGCAACTTCGTGGATCTCTGTCGCGGCCCGCACTTGCCGTCGACCGGCAGGCTGGGCAAATCCTTTCACCTGACGCGGGTGTCGGGAGCCTACTGGCGCGGCGACGCGCGAAACGCGATGTTGCAGCGCATTTACGGCACCGCCTGGGCAAACGACAAGCAACTGCGGCAGTATCTCGTGCAGCTCGAGGAAGCAGAGAAGCGCGATCATCGCCGGCTCGGGCGAACGATGGACCTTTTTCATTTTCAGGAAGAAGCGCCCGGCGCCGTCTTCTGGCATCCGAAAGGCTGGGCACTGTTCCAGAAACTCGTCGATTACATGCGGCAACGGCAGACCGAGGCCGGATACCGCGAGGTCAACACGCCGGAATTGATGGACCTGTCGCTCTGGGAAGCTTCGGGCCACTGGGCATCGTTCGGCGAGAACATGTTCACCACCGACACCGTCGACGGCCGAACCTACGCCATCAAACCCATGAACTGCCCGGGTCATGTGCAGCTCTTCAAGCAGGGTATAACCAGTTACCGCGACCTGCCCTTGCGCCTGGCTGAATTCGGCAAAGTGCATCGATACGAGCCGTCGGGAGCACTGCACGGCATGTTGCGGGTGCGCGCATTCACGCAGGACGATGCGCACATATTCTGCACGCCGCAACAGATCACGGACGAAACGATTGCCGTCTGCGATCTGATCCTGCGCATCTATCGCGATCTGGGCTTTGATGATGTGCAGATCAAATTTGCGGATCGCCCGGCCGTTCGCGTCGGCGCTGACGACGTCTGGGATGCCGCTGAAGCGGCCTTGCTGGCTGCGCTGGAAAAATCGGGGCTGGAGTTCACGCACAATCGCGGTGAAGGCGCTTTCTACGGGCCTAAACTCGAATTCGTTTTGCGCGACGCCATCGGCCGCGACTGGCAGTGCGGTACCCACCAGGTCGATCTGAATTTGCCGTCACGGCTGGGTGCAACGTACATCGGTGAGGATGGGCAAAAACACACTCCGGTACTGCTGCATCGCGCGATATTCGGCTCGCTCGAGCGCTTTATCGGCATTTTGCTGGAACATCATGCCGGCAACCTGCCGCTGTGGCTGTCTCCGACCCAGGCGAAGGTGCTGACCATCACGTCCGATGCAGACGAATACGCGCTGGACGTCGTATCCCGGCTGCGCAGCGCCGGCATCAATGCGGATGCGGATCTGCGCAACGAGAAAATTTCCTACAAGGTGCGCGAACACAGCGTCGCAAAAGTGCCGGTACTGATGGCGGTCGGGCAGCGCGAAGTCGAGGAGCAGACGGTCGCGCTGCGGCGCCTCGGCTCGAAAGAGCAGCAAGTCGTCGCGTTGAACGACGCGATAGGCCGTTTGAGCAAGGAAATCCGGCTGCGAGGCCGTGCAGCCTGACGGTGGCATACAGGTCAATGCGGGTACCCACGGCCCGCTGCGCCCCCCAGAAATTGTTTTCGAAGCCGCGCGCTCCCGCCTATACTCCGCATTGGCACAACCAGCGGCCGTAACGTGACGCCAACTGCATTCCGACTGTGCATCCCGTCACAAATTCAGCATCTTGTCGGGCGGCGGCGACATATCACATTCTGGTCGGGGCTATACTCACCGGGCCCGCGGCTGCAAGCCGATCATTGATATGCCGCCAGGAGGAAACACGTGGCACTGGAGCATTTTAAGACCCAGGTCCTGTTGCTGCACAGTCAACAGAGCACGCTGGATACGCTGAGCGCCGGGTTCGGCGATCGCTACGCCGTGCACCTGGCCACCACTGGCACGGAAGCATTGAATACACTGGGCGCGACGCCGATCCACGTTATCGTCTCGGCTCAGGACCTGCCCGGTATGAGCGGCCTCGAGGCTTTGCGCGAAGCCAAGAAGCGCTCGCCGGACACGATCGGAATTCTGTTGGCGGGCAGCGATCCGGAAGACGGCCTCGAAGCACTGGTCGGCGACAAGGAGGTGTTCCAGATCGTCCGCGGTGCAATTACCCCGGACGCACTGCAAAACCTTATTGATACTGCGACCAAACGCGTAAGGATGCTGACGATTTCAGAGTCCGCAAACGACCTTGCGGCGAATGTCGACGAACCGGTCGGCGAACACATCGTCATGGAAACGTCGGAGAACGGCTCCTCTATCATCAGCGACGGCACGGGCAGGTTGCCGATACTGAAGGCACGCCAGGTACACATCTCGGCCCATGCGGGTGGTCGTGACATCGACGTGCTGGTGCTGACCAAGGACGAGGATTTCCTCGAAACGATCCGGGATTCGTCGTATGAATCGCACGCTGTGCATCACGCGAATACGCCGGCACAGGCGGAGACCATTGTCCGCAACCACAAAGTCGGTGTTCTGGTTACCGACGCCGCCATGGTCGGTTCCAACATCGAAGTGATCATGGAGAGCCTGCGCAAGGATTCACCGCGGCTGATCGCGGTCGTAGCGGGACGCCGCGACGACGGTGAATTGCTCATGGATCTCATCAATCGCGGGCAGGTATACCGGTTCCTGCTGAAACCCGTCTCGCCCGGTCGCGCCCGTCTCGCGATCGAAGCCTCCGTCAAGCACCACCTCGAGGCGGGGGATTCTGCATTCAAAGGCAAGCCGCGCATCGACACGCCGCCGCCGAAGGACGACCGTAAACCGCCCAAGGCCACGAAGGTCGCAAGGATTACGCCGAAAGTCAGCGCAACGCCGCCCCCTCCGGAGACGGCAGCCAAAGCCGGGCCAAGGCCTGCTGCTCCGTCGACGGTCGACAACGCGAAGAAAAGCACGACCATCGGCCCGGATAGTAGTTTACACAAACGGTCGCACGACGATCTTGATGCGGCATTCGGCGACAGCGGCAGATTTACAAGAACGATGACCGGAATTGCCGCCACCGTCGGCAAGACCTTGGGCGGATCCGCGACGGCCGAGGATGCGAAAACTGCGGCCGGAGACCCTTCCACCGCAGCCGGCGGTCCGCCGACGATATTCAAGCCGAAATTCTTAAGCATCGGTGGCGGCGTGTGTGCCATCGTCGCTGCACTCGTGTGGTGGCTGGGATTTGCGGATTCCACCAAACCCGACACGGCGAGCAACCGGCAGGCCGACCCGCCGGCCGCGCTTTCCTCGCCGTCGGTGGTCGAAGCCGACATCCCGGACGCAGGCGGCCAGGGCGCGCCACAATCAGGCGTCCCGGTACCCGCCTATCAGCAATTGCTCGATGAAGCACGCCGTGCGCGCGACGCCGGCGAAATCGTCATACCGCCCGGCAGCAACGCGATCGAGTTGTACATTGCGGCGAGAGAGATTGCCCCGGAAGAAGAGGCCATCGTCACTGAACTCGAGCAGGTCCTGGTCACTGCGATTGCACTCGTGGAATCCGCCCTGCTGGAGCAGCGGACCGCCGACGCTGCGCAAACCCTGCGCCTGGTTCGTCTTGCCGATCCGGCCAACCCCCGGCTCGCGTTCCTGGACGCCCAGTTGGCTCAGCTGCAGCTGCGGATAAGCCTCGACCAAGCGCGCGTCGCCATACGCGAACGGCGCTTTGAAGATGCCGCGACGGCATTGGGCAACGCCGAGGCAGCTGGCGGCGCCGGTACTCCGGAAATCGCCCTGCTGGTCGAGGAACTCTCAACCGCGCGCAGCCAGCAGCGTGTCGGTGAAGTGATTGCTCTGGCGAATCAGCGTGTGGAGCAAAACGCCCTGACGTCTCCGTCGAACGACAACGCCCGTTATTATTACGAACTGGCGCTGAGCAACGATCCCGGAAACACGATGGCGCGGCAGGGCCTTACGATTGTCGCCAGCAAACTCGTGTTACGCGCCCGCGAGGCCATCGACACGGGGCAACTGGACGAAGCCGAGCGATTCCTGCTGGACGCAAACGCACTCGATCCGCAAAGCGCCGATCTGAGCGCCTCAATGGAGGCACTGAACGCCGCAAAGGCCGAACGGGAAGCCGCCGCCGTGGCCGAAGCCGAACGTCGGGCTGAGCTCGAGCGCGAAGCGGCCCTCGCGGAGGCCGGCGATTCAGGCTCGGCCGACGCGCAGGCTGCGCCCGGTGGCGAGAGCGGAACAGATGTTGCGTCCTCGACCGACCCCGCGCAGACGCAGGACTCGCAGGAAGAGCTGACCGCGAACCGCGCAGCCGGGGCAAGCCTTGGCTACACTCCGGACGGCACTGCGGTGGCCGCAGATCCGGCGGCAGAGAATTTCGTGCGGGATTCCAGCGAGAACCTGGCCGTCGAGGCGAACAGCAGCGATGTCAGCGCAGACTCCGGCGCCGATCCGTCCGCTTACGTCGCAATCAGCACGCTCAAGAGATCGAATTATGTCGCGCCGACCTATCCGCGCTCGGCGCTGCGTCGCAACATCACGGGCTGGGTAGACGTGAGTTTTACCGTGAGCCGTGGCGGCAATGTGGTCGACGTCGGCATTCTGGATTCCAGTCCGGGAGACGTCTTTAACGGTGCCGCCACCGAGGCGGTGCAGCAATGGCGATTCGAGCCGAACGTCGAAAATGGCGTACCGGTGGAAAAACGCGTCGCCGTTCGCCTGATGTTCAGCCTGGAGTAGCCTCGGCCCCCAGGCTAACGAGGATCCGTCTTAAGCTCGGCGTGCATCTCCGCCAGTATGGACAGGGCGATAGACGCCGGTCCGTCTGCGCCGATATCGAAGCCTGCCGGGCCGTGTAAGCGGTGTTCGAGGCGCCGGCCCGCGGCACCCAGATCTTCCAGCAGCCGTCTGCGCCGGTCCCTGGGGCCGAGCAGACCGACATAGGGGATCGGCGAGTCCGCGAGAAGCTCGAGATACTTTCGATCGGTGGCGAGATGATGGCTCATCACGATCGCGGCATCGTAGCGATTCAGCACCACCTGCGCGGCCAGGCTTTCGGCCGGTACGCACAGGACCTGCTCGGCCGGCGCGAAATGGCCGCGTTCAATGTAGGCGGGTCGATGGTCCTGGATGGTAGCCCGCCAGCCCAGCTCCGTTGCCAGCCGCAGCACCGGTTCCGCATCGAGGCCGGCGCCGAGAATCAGAATTCGGGGCGGCGGCAGCAAACGAGCGATTAGCACTTTGACCGCACAACCGTCGACATTGAACACTCGCGTGTACGATTTTTTCTCCGCGGCAGCCGCCGTCGATGCGACGGACAGTACCTCGCGGCACTCGTCGGGAACACCGAAAGACACCGTATTTCCGTCACTGAGCACCTGCGTTGCGCCGGGTACAAGCGCCTGATGTTCGGACTCCAGCACCGTCGCGGCAACGCCGGCGTGGTCCCCGGCGAACACCTCAGAGATCGCCGTGAACGGCTGATAGTCGCTATCAGGCCGTAGCGGCTGCAGGAATATGCGCATCAGCCCGTCGCAGCCGACACCCAGTCCCCACAGTTCTTCATCGTTCTGGCCGAGATCGTAGGTGACGCACTGCGACGTGTTGGACGCCAGCACCGACATGGCACGCTGGGCGAGGTCGCCTTCGAGACAACCGCCGGACAACATCCCCTGAAATGTCCCGTCGCTTGCTATCAGCATCCGGGCTCCCGCTTTGCTGTAGGTCGAACCTTCCGTCTCAAAGACGCTGGCGAGAACCAGCGACATTCCGTCGTCTCGCCACGCGGAAAAAGAGTTCTGCAGGTCCCTGACGGTCAAAGGGCGATCCTCCGTTCGTTGTGATTCAGGAGTCTGCGGGCGCCCTCACCAAGAACCCGCCCCAGTCCGGTCAGGCTCGAAACATTATGGGCCGGGAGGAACAGGTCGACGTGCGGCAGCATCTTGCGTATGCCGTCTGCCTTCGGCTCGAATGCGGCGTAGCGCAATACCGGATTCAACCAGATGAGCTGTCGGCAGGAACGACGCAGCCTCATCATCTGAAATTCCAGATTCGATTTCGTGTCGCGTTCCAGCCCGTCGCTCAGCAGAATGACAATCGCGTTTTGCGCGAGGACGCGGCGGCCCCAGTCCTTGTTGAACCTTTCCAGGCATTCGGCGATGCGAGTCCCGCCATGCCAGTCCCTTACATCATGAGTAATCTGCGACAGCGCCCGGTCAACGTCCCTGTCGCGCAGCCGATGGCTGATATTCGTCAGGCGTGTGCCGAACACGAAGGTGAGCACCGTCTGGTTCCTGGTGCTGAGCGCGTGCGCGAAATGCATGAAAACTCTCGAGTAGTGACTCATCGATCCCGATATGTCGCAGATCAGCACCAGTACCGGCGGCCGTTCGATTCTGCGTTTCCTCATCAATTGAATCAGCTGTCCGTTATTGCGCATTATCGTCTGCATCGACCGGCGCAGATCGTAACGATGTCCGTAGGCGCAAGGCCTGAAGCGACGGGTCGCGATGTCCTTCAGTGCTTCGATGTCGTCACGCAGCAGGTCTTTGGCCTCGCGCCGCTCGGCCAGGGTCATTTGTTCGAAGTCCTTGTGCCGCAGAACCTCGCGATGCGACCAGGACGAAGGTCGCTCGCCGGCGGCCGGTGTGTCCTTGTGCCGCATTGTGTCCGGACGCGGCGCGGCCTGCGGCAGACGCCGGATGGCCGTATCGGCCGTCGCATCCGGCAAGGCCGCGCTAACGGCCGGCAGCTGCAATGCCATCAATCGTTCCAGCAGCCGCGGGTCCTGAAAGTAGACCTGAAACGCCTGCTGAAACAGCCGGAACCGGGAAGGATCGCTGACGAGCACCGCGCACAGCGCCTGGTAAAAATCGTCCCGCCTTTGCAGCCCGACCGTTCGCACCGCCGCGAGCGCATCAATCACCTGGCCGGGACCGATCTGCAGGCCGGCGCGGCGCAGCGCGCGGCTGAACATGAGAATGTGGCGAGCGAGCGCCGGTTCCTGGTGCGGCGTTGGCACGCTGTCGTCGTTGCGGATCTTTTTCATGCTTGCCTGCGCCGCGAAATATCAGGCCTGGGTGCCTGTCTCGATGTCCGCGAGAATCTGCGCCGCCTCGCTTCCCTGGATTCTCGCAATATCGTCCTGGTACTTCAGCAGCAAGCCGAGCGTGTCGTTGACGACGTCAGCATGCAGCGTAACGACATCAAGGCGCGCAAGTGCGTTCGCCCAGTCAATGGTCTCGGCCACGCCGGGCGACTTGAACAGATCCTGTTCACGCAGCCGGTGCACGAAAGCGATCAACTGCGCGCGCAGGTTTTCACCGGTACCGGGCGACTTGACCGACACGATTCGTGTCTCTGCCTCGAAGTCGGGATAGTCCACCCAGTGATAGAGGCAACGGCGCCTCAGGGCATCGTGAACTTCGCGCGTCCGGTTCGACGTGATCACCACGATCGGCGGCTGGTCCGCTTTGACCGTGCCGAACTCGGGAATGCTCAGCTGATAGTCGGACAGCAGTTCCAGGAGAAAAGCTTCGAACGGTTCGTCGGCGCGGTCGATCTCATCGATAAGGAGCACCGGCGCACCGCTCGCATGCGGCTCCAGCGCGCGCAGCAAGGGCCGCGCGACCAGGTATTCCCGACCGTACAGGCTGCCGGCGATGTCGGCCGCTTTGCCCAGTGCCTCCGCAACCCGTATCGCGACCATCTGCCGCGGATAATTCCATTCATAGGCAGCGCTGGCGAGATCAAGGCCTTCGTAGCATTGCAATCGGATCAGTTCGCGATCAAGCGTTCGCGCCAGCACGTTGGCTATTTCGGTCTTGCCTACCCCGGCTTCACCTTCGAGCAACATGGGCCGCCCCATCTGCAGAGCGAGATAGACGACCGTTGCCAACTTGCGGCCCGCGATGTAATCGCCGCTGCCAAGAAGTTCCTGCACCTGGGCCACGTCCACAGGCGACGTCGGACGCGGCGCCTGCCCGGCTTTCGGGTCAGCCACTCGCATTCGTCACCGCTCGTTTTGCCATTACGCCGACAAGACATGCCCGGTATTCGGCACTCGCATGAAGGTCGCTCATCAGATCGTCACTGGGGATGGTCAGGCCGTCCAGCGCATCGGCGGAAAACGTCTCGTTGAGCGCTGCCTCGAGTGCACTTGCGCGAAATGCGCGAGGCGCGGCGCCCGTAACTGCGACTCGCACACCCTCCCGCGTCTCGGCAACCATAACGCCAACCACCGCGTAACGGGAAGCCGGATTGGGAAATTTGGCATACGCGGCGCGCGCGGGTTTTGGAAATCGCACCGACCGCACGATCTCTTTAGGTTGCAGCGCCGTTTCGAACAGACCCTTGAAATAATCATCGGCGGCAATCTGCCGCCGATCCGTTGTTATGACGGCGTTCAATGCCAGCACGGCGGCGGGGTAGTCCGCCGAGGGGTCGCTGTTCGCGATCGAGCCCCCCAGGGTCCCCCGGTTCCTGACCTGCGCATCGCCAATCATGCCGGCCAGTGCGGCAAGCGCGGGAATCGAGGACCGCACGGTTTTGCTCGCGGCCACGTCCGCGTGGCGCACCATGGCGCCGATTTCGATGGCCGATTCCTGGTCGGAAATCCCGAGCAACTCGTCGATACCGGCAAGATCCACCAGGTCGGACGGCCGCGCAAGCCGGAGCTTCATCGTCGGCAGCAAGGTCATACCTCCCGCCAGCAACATGGCCTCGTCGTCGCCGTCCAGAATTTCCCGGGCTGCGGCCAGCGATTCGGGCCGGCGGTAGTTGAATTCATACATGGCGGATCCCGTTTCTGCCGGTACGCATCGCGCCCGCGCCGGCTTTCACCGCTCTGACGATATTCTGGTATCCGGTACAGCGGCACAGGTTGCCGTCCAGCCATGCGCGGATCTGCCGGTCGTCCGGATCGGGGTTTTGCCGAACGAGGTCGAGCGCACTCATAATCATCCCGGGCGTGCAGAATCCACACTGCAGTCCGTGATATTCGCGAAACGCTTCCTGCATCGGATGTAACTTGCCGTTCCGGGCCACGCCTTCGATCGTCAGCACTTCGGACGCCTCCGCCTGCACGGCAAGCATCGTGCAGCTTTTGACCGACCGACCATCGACGTGAACGACGCAGGCGCCACACTGGCTCGTGTCACAGCCGACATGCGTACCGGTGTGGCGCAGATGCTCGCGCAGCATTTCCACCAGCAGCGTGCGGCATTCGACTTCCGCGCGGACCTGCTTTCCATTCAGAATAAATGACACGACTTTTGTCATGCACGCCTACCTTGTCAGTTTACTGACCGACCATCGCCAATCGATTGTCTTGCGGATGCTTCAGGCGGCTTTCGCCACCGCGCACGGCTGTCAGCGTAGCAGAAACCACCAGACCAGCAATCCGACGGCCGCGGCGCCCACGGCCAGCGGAGTTTTCCACCTCGTGCGCGGCGCCACCTCCCCGACGTCCGGGGCAACCGGAGGCGCCGCCCCGGACTCCAGTTCGCGCGCGAGGCAGCTGAAGAAATCGTCGGCCGTCTTTTTCGTAGCTCCGAGCACCAGCCGCGAACCGACTTGCGCGAGCTTGCCGCCAACCTTGAACTCGGCGGTGTAAGTCAGCAGCGTCGCGCCATCCTGTTCGATGAGCCTGACGTCGGCACTGCCACGTCCGAAGCCTGCGGTGCCGGCCTTGCTCTCGCCGACGAGCGTGTAACTTTCCGGCGGTAGCGAGTTCCGGAGCCCCAACTCGATATTGAATTCAGCCCTGACCGGGCCGATAACCGCCGCGACCTTTCCCTGGAACCGGTTGTCTCCCGTTCGCTCCAGCGATTCGCAACCCTGGAGGCACTTTTGCAGAATCGCAGGATCATTGAGCGCATCCCAAACGGCTTCACGACCGCAGGCAATCCGGTATTCGCCCTTGATGTCCACCGCCCCCCCGACCAGTAACCTTCAAACCAGGCCAGCAAGCTGCACCGCTTCGACAATGGCCTGATGCTGGCCCGGAGCCATCAAATGCACGCCGGCCACGCCGTTGATCTCGCGGGCCTGCTGTATCAGCTCGGCGCATATGGCAATGCCTTCGTGACGCGGATCCCGCGCAGCCTCGAGGCGGCGCACGATGCCATCCGGAATAATTGTGCCGCGGAGATTGTCGCGCATCCATGTTGCGCCGGCGGCAGAGCGCAGCGGCCCGAGGCCGACCAGAAAATACATTTCATCCGTCAATCCCTCGTCGCGCAAGCGATCGATATAGCGTGTCAGCAGTTCCATGTCGAAGCAGAACTGAGTCTGCACGAACCTCGCGCCGGCCGCGTGCTTCCCCTGCAGCGCTTCCGGCGACCAGTCGTCGCCCGGATCCACGGGAACATCGGCGGCACCCGCAAAGAATTCCATCTTCGAACTCAACTGGCTCCCGGACAACGTTGCGCCGTCGACCGTCATCGCTTGCACCGCCTTAAGCAGTGCGCGGGCGTCCAGATCGAAGACGGGCTTCGCCTTCGGGTCGTCGCCGGAGTCGATGCCGTCGCCGTACAATGCCAGCACGTTGGCGATGCCGAACGCCGCGGCGCCCAGCAGATCGCTTTGTATCGCTATGCGGTTTCGGTCTCGGCAGGTGACCTGCAAAATCGGATCGACGCCCAGCTGTTTTACGTGAATCGCGGCCGCCAGGCTCGACATGCGCACTCTGGCGCCCGCGCCATCGGTGAGATTGATCGCCGACACGACCGGCTTCAGGTCGCGCACCGACTGCGTCAACGGTTCGAGGCTTGCCCCGCGAGGCGGCGCGATCTCGGCCGTGACCGCGAAACGCCCGGACTCCAGCGATTGTCGAAACGAGTGTGCCGTCACGTCTAGTACTCCACCAAGGTGATATTGACGGGTTCAGAGCCAGCCAGATGATTCAAGCCAAGGCGCCGTCCGCAGGAAATGGCCGGGTCCTTTTCAAGGACGGCAACGCCGGATTGAATCATCTGGCTGGCTCCCTTCGGGCGAGCCGTGAAGCCGTCGTCCGCGGCGTTGCGCCTCTTGGCAAGGGCGCGCCATTGCCGGCGAGACGCGCCTTGCGGTCAACGGCTTCACGACTCGCTGAACCCATCAATATCACCTTGGTGGAGTACTAGGTCCCGGGCTACATCGTCGGCATCGAGAATTCGGCGCCGGCGCGTATACCGGTCGGCCAGCGTGACGTTACGGTCTTCAGGCGGGTATAGAAGCGCACGCCCTCCATGCCGTATACGGACGTATCGCCGAACAGAGATCGCTTCCAGCCGCCGAAACTGTGAAACGCCAGCGGCACGGGAATCGGTACGTTGATGCCCACCATGCCGACCTGGATATTGGTGGCGAACTCGCGCGCGGCGTCGCCGTCGCGCGTGAAAATAGCGGTGCCATTGCCGTATTCGTGATCGTTGATGAGCTTGACGGCGTCGTCGAAGGTCGCCGCGCGCGTCACGGTCAGGACGGGGCCGAATATTTCTTCCCTGTAGACGCGCATCTCGGGCGTGGCGTGGTCGAACAGGGTCGGTCCCAGGAAATATCCTTTCGATTTGCTGATGTCATGACTTCGGCCGTCGACGACCAGCTTCGCACCTTCCTGAACGCCCAGGTCGATGTAAGACCGTACCTTGTCGCGATGTTCGGACGTAATAAGAGGTCCCATGTCGTTGTTGTTGTCCGTGCCCGCACCGATTTTGAGCGCCGCAATCCTGGGCAGCAGCTTCGCGAGCAACGGCTCCGCCGCGTCACCGACGGTAACGATCGCCGAAATCGCCATGCAGCGCTCGCCCGCCGATCCATAGCCTGCGCCCACCAGCGCATCGGCGGCGAGATCCATGTCCGCGTCCGGCATGACGACCATATGGTTCTTGGCCCCGCCAAGCGCCTGGACGCGCTTGCCGTGTTGCGAGGCTGTGCGATAAACGTGCTCCGCCACGGGCGTCGAGCCGACAAAGCTCACGGCCGCCACTCGCGGATCCGCCAGCAGGGAGTTCACGGCGACATGATCGCCCTGCACGACGTTGAACACGCCGGGTGGCAGACCGGCTTCGGCCAGCAACTCGGCCCATTTGAGCGAACAACCCGGGTCCTTCTCCGACGGTTTGAGCACGAAGGTGTTGCCGCAGGCAATTGCCAGTGGAAACATCCACAACGGCACCATCGCCGGAAAGTTGAACGGCGTTATGCCAACGCAAACTCCAAGCGGTTGGCGCATGGAATAGCAATCGACACCCGTCGCAACCTGGTCGTTATAGTCCCCCTTGATCAGGTGCGGAATGCCGCAGGCAAATTCAACGACCTCGAGGCCGCGCTGGATGGAGCCCTCGGCATCGTGCAGGACCTTGCCATGCTCCTCGGTGATCAGCGCCGCAATTTCAGCACGGTCGCGCTCGATCAGTTCCTTGAGACGAAACATGACCCGTGCACGCCGCAACACCGGGGTGCGGGACCAGCTCCTGAACGCCGTTTCCGCGGCCGTGACCGCGGCCGCGGCATCCGACTCGTCCGACATCGCAACGTCCGCGCACTCTTTGCCGGTCGCGGAATTGAATACCTTCCCGGAACGTCCCGAAGCCGATTCCCGGCGTTTGCCGTCGATCCAGTTCGGAACGTTTCGCTGTCTGCTTATTGCTGTTGCTTTCTCGGCCATAACTGTTTCCCGGTCCCGGCTAATGATGATTTCATGATACGGCGCGTACTGCAGTGCGCACGCACTCGACAACTTCCTCGATCTGCGATTCTTCGATAATCAGCGGCGGCGAAAACGCCAGTGTATCGCCAGTAGTGCGGATAATGACGCCATTGTCGAAACAGTGGCGGAACGCTTTCATGGCGCGCGCGGTCGGCTGACCGTCGATCGGCTCGAGTTCCACTGCTCCGATCAACCCGAAGTTACGCACGTCGATCACATGCGGTTCGCCTTTCAGGCTGTGCAACGCATCTTCGAAAGGCTTTTCCAGCGCGCGGGCGCGATCGAAAAGGCCTTCGTCGCGATATACGTCGAGAGTAGCGCAGCCCGCCGCCGCCGCCAGCGGATGGCCCGAATAGGTGTAGCCATGAAAAAATTCGATGGCACCGTCAGGCCCGGTCATGAAGGTGTCGTAGATATCGCCGGCCGCGAGCACTGCGCCCATCGGAACAGCTCCGCTGGTCAGGCCCTTGGCGACGGTGATGAGGTCGGGCGTCACGCCGAAACGGCTCGCGGCAAACGCGTCTCCGGCACGCCCGAACCCCGTAATCACCTCGTCGAAAATGAGCAGGATGCCGTGCCTGCTGCAAATCTCGCGGAGGCGCGAGAGATACCCGTGCGGCGGCAGTAACACGCCGGCCGAGCCTGCGATGGGTTCGACAATAACTGCGGCGATCGTCGATGCATCGTGCAACGCGACAACGTTTTCCAGCTCGTCCGCGAGATGCGCGCCCCAGGCCGGCAAGCCGCGCGACCACGCATTGTGCTCGAGGTTGTGCGTATGCGGCAGGTGATCGACGCCGGGCAGTTGCGCGCCGAACATTTTTCGGTTGGGTGAAATGCCGCCGACGGAGATGCCGCCGAAACCCACGCCGTGATATCCGCGCGCGCGCCCGATCAGCCGGGTTCTGGCGCCGTCGCCGCGTAAACGATGGTATGCGAGCGCAATTTTCAGTGCGGTGTCGACCGCTTCGGAACCGGAGTTGACGAAAAACGCATAGTCGATGCCCTCCGGTGCGATATCCGTCAGCCTGTTCGCCAGTTCGAACACGGTCGGGTGTCCGAGCTGGAACGCCATGGAATAGTCGAGCGTCGCCGCCTGCTCC
>JBBDXW010000001.1:0-51769 GCA_040902105.1 Woeseia sp. | reverse complement strand
GCGGCGGCGACGATCCTCGGGTGGCAGTGACCGGCATTACAGCACCACAGGCCGGCGACGGCGTCGAGCAGCTTCTTGCCGTCGTGGGTGAAGCAATGCATGCCGCTGGCACGCGAAATCATCCTCGGATTGCTCTTGAACACGCGGTTACCGGTGAAAGGCATCCAGTACGCCTGCAGGTCAGGCAGGTCGCCCGCCAGTTGTCTTGCTGTATTGTCGGCCATAAATCCTCTCTGAAATTGTCGCCCGTTCGCCCGTTCTCACGGGCTCCAACAGTCATTTTCCCCGGCGTGTCGCACCGCGACTAAAGTATCTCTTTCATACGATAGTAGAGCATGCCAAGCGCGAGTGCCGGATTAGCGAACCATTTTCCGCCCGGCAGTTTCCTGTGCCCGATCCGCTGGAAGATGTCGAACCTCTCAAAATCGCCGCCGATCGCATCGGCAATGAGCTTTCCGGCCAGGTGCGACGGCGCGAGGCCGTGACCCGAATAACCTTGTGCGTAGTAGCTGTTCTCCCCGATCCGGCCGAGCTGTGGAATGCGATTGATGCTGATGGCGATGTATCCGCCCCACTGGTACTCGATGCGCGCTTCTTCAAGTTGCGGAAATACTCTCAGCATGTTCGGCTTCAGGCTCGCGCCGATGTCTTTGGGATGGCGTCCGGAATAGTTGCAAAGGCCGCCAAACAGAAGGCGCTTGTCCGCCGAGAGTCGAAAATAGTCGAGTGCGACGCGCTGGTCGCAGGCCGCCATGTCCCGGGGCAACAGCTCGGACGCAAGTTCCGCGCCCAGTTTTTCGGTTGCGATCATATAGCTGCCGGCCGGAATCACGGCACCATAGAGCTTCGGCTCGGTGCGACCCAGATAGGCATTGCCGGCGAGCACGACTTTTCCGGCCTCTACCCTCCCGTCTGCCGTTTCGACGATGGGACTGCTCCCGTGCCGGATCCGTGTGACCGGCGACCGCTCGAAAATCCTGACGCCCGCTTGCGCGGCAGCGCTGGCTTCACCGATACAAAGGTTCAACGGGTGCAGGTGGCCGTTTCCGGAATTCACGAGGCCGCCGATGTAGCGGTCGGAGCCGACGACTGAACGAATCTCCTCTTTCGGCACGAACTGCATCTTGTGCGGGTAGTTGCAACGGATCTTGCGCTCGATCTCGCTCTGGAAATGATCCAGGTCCCGCTGATTCAGGGCGAGATCCACGAGACCGAATTTAAGGTCGCAATCGATACCGTAACGCTGTATTCGCTCGACCACCAGGTCGCGGCACTCGAGTCCCATCCGGTAGGCAAGGTTGGCGGCGCTGATGTCGAGCCGTTTCTCGATCTTCCCGACGTCGACGAAGCCGTCGATCAGTTGCCCGCCGTTACGTCCGGACGCGCCCCAGCCGACCCGGTGGGCTTCGACTACGACAACGTCGTAGCCGCGTTCCGCGAGGCTCAGGGCCGCGGAAATCCCGGTGAACCCCGCGCCGACCACCGCCACATCGGCTCGGACGCCACCCGCGAGTCGCGGGTAGTCGGTGCACTCGCGGCGCGTTGCCGCGTAGTAGGAATTCGCGTGTTGAGACGAGGCGTGCATGGCCGGTCAGGGTACCCTAGCCTTGCATAGTTAACAATATTTAAACGTTTACATATAAGTTGTTGAATTTAATGTTGTCGTGTTAATGGTTGTTGACTATATTTAACGATTCAACAGGAGAGCGAAATGGATAACATCGGCCTCCGGCTGAAGACTCTGCGAACCCGTCACGGCCTGTCGCAACGCCGCCTCGCCGCACGCTCCGGCGTTTCCAATGCAACCATCTCGCTGATCGAGCACGGCCGCACGGATCCGTCACTCGGCCTGCTGAAGCGCGTGCTGGACGCGATGGGCGTGTCCTTCGCCGAATTCTTCTCGTCGCAGGGCGGCACTGCCGAAACGTTTTTCTACCGTTTCGACGAACTGAACGAAATCGGCAGCGGCCTGATTTCCTACCGGCAGGTCGGCGGCGACCTCCTCGACAGTAAATTGCAGATCCTCCACGAACGCTACCGCCCCGGCGCAGACACCGGCCAGTCGATGCTGAGCCACGAGGCCGAGGAAGGCGGCATCGTGCTGCAGGGCCGCCTCGAGGTTACCGTGGCGAACCAGGTCAGCACGCTGTCCACCGGCGACGCCTACCGTTTCAACAGCCGGCTCGCGCACCGCTTCAGAAATACGGGCAGCGAAGACTGCATCGTGGTCTCCGCCTGTACGCCGCCGAGTTTCTAGCCCGCATTATTCCCACTGACCCACTGGCACGCCGCCACCGCCAGCGTGCATTTTTCATGAACGGGTTGAGATTGGTCGCAAGCGGGGTCTTGCCCGGGGGAGGGGCTTTCAGGACCGCCGTGAACCCATCCATGGGGGCTTCGCAAAAACATCCCTGTTTTTGACGATCCTGAAAGCCCCTCCCCCGGGCAAGACCCCGCCGAAACGTCGTGCCCCGTTCATGAAAAATGTTCACCCGGCAGCGAGACCACGCTGGCCCGGGCGACCGGCGTACAGACAGATCATCTCCATCGCCAGCATCGCGCCGGCCAGTGCCGTGATTTCACCGACGTCGTAAGCCGGCGCAACCTCGACAATGTCCATACCGATAACGTTGATGCCCGCGAGTTTGCGCAGGATGGTTGCCGCCTGATACGTGTTCAGTCCGCCGCAAACCGGCGTACCGGTTCCCGGCGCAAAAGCCGGGTCCAGGCAATCGATGTCGAAGGTCAGGTACACGGGCCGGTCGCCGAGCAGGTCTCTCGTCGCATCGACCACTGCGTCAATTCCGTTGGCATGCACCCACGGGGCATCGAGCCCGTTGAATCCCATGGTGTCGTCGTTGGTGGTGCGCAGGCCGATCTGCACGGACCGCGCCGGATCGACGATACCGTCATTGGCTGCGTGGCGGAACATCGTGCCGTGATCCACGCGACCTGACTCATCGGGCCAGGTGTCGCTGTGGGCATCGAAATGCAGAAGCGACAGCGGCGCGCTGTGCTGGCGGGCGTGCGCCTTCAGAAGCGGGTAAGACACGAAATGATCGCCACCGAGCGTCAGCAGGCCGGCGCCGGATCGAATGATATTGAATGCGTGATCCTCGATTGCGGCGGGCACCGACTCCGGGCGGCCGAAGTCGAAAACGCAATCGCCGTAGTCGATCACGGCAAGCCGGTCGAACGGATCGAAAGGCATACCGTAGGGTCGTGCCCAGGCCATGATCGAAGACGCGGCGCGAATCGCCCGCGGGCCGAAGCGAGCGCCCGACCGGTTCGTTGTCGCGGTATCAAGCGGCACTCCGGACACGACGAGATCCACGCCGTCGAGATTGCGCGTGTACTTGCGCCGCATGAACGACAGCGCTCCGGCGTACGTCGGTTCACTCGTCGTACCGTAAAGACTTTGGCGATTGATGGCGTGATCGCCGGATTTCTTGAGCGACATTTCCGGTTTGACCTCCTGCGCCGCGCATGGGCGGCGGCGTCAAAGCGCCTGTTGCGTCAGGTCCAGGCACTTCCAGGCTTTCTCGATCAGCTCATCCGCCTCGTCGCGGGTCAGGATGAGCGGCGGGGCCACAACGATCGTATCGCCCACGGCGCGCATCACCAGGCCGTTGTTCACCAGGACGTCGCGACACAGCATGCCGACCCCTCTTTTGCTGTCGAAGCGTTCGAGCGGCGCTTTACTGGCCACGAGTTCCAGCGCACCCATCAGGCCGACCATGCGCGTTTCACCGACCAGCGGATGGTCCGCAAGCTCCTGCCAACGGGCCTGCAGATAGGGGCCGATATCGTTTTTCACACGTTCGATCAGTCTTTCGCGCCGGAGAATATGGATGTTCTCGATCGCGACGGCGCAGGATGCCGGGTGCCCGGAATAGGTGTAACCGTGGAAGAATTCGCCGCCCTTGTCGATCAGGACGTCGGCGAGCCGATCGCCGACCATCACGCCGCCGAGGGGGAGATAACCGGAGGTGACCCCCTTGGCGAAGGTCATCAGGTCCGGCTGCACGTTGTAGTAATCGGCGCCGAACCATTCGCCGAGGCGGCCGAAGCCGCAGATCACTTCGTCGGTGACCAGCAATATCCCGTACTCGTTACAGACTCTTTGAATCTCGGGCCAGTAGGTTTCTGGCGGAATGATTACACCGCCGGCGCCCTGTATCGGCTCGCCGACGAAGGCTGCAACGTTGTTCACGCCCAGTTGCTCGATTTTCGCGCGCAGCGCCCTGGCGGTTTGCAGGCCGAACTCCCCAAGCGACAGGCTGCGGTCGCTGCCGAACCAGTACGGGTGGACGATATGGTCGATTCCCGGCAGCGGGGTGCCGCCCTGTGAATGCATCGGTTTCATGCCGCCGAGGCTCGCGCCTGCAACGGTCGATCCGTGGTAGGCATTGACGCGCGAAATAATCGTCTGCCGTTCCGGCTGTCCCATCAGTTCCCAGTAACGGCGCACCATCCGTATCATCGTATCGATCGATTCGGACCCAGACCCGGTAAAGAAGACGCGATTGAACTGCGGCTGCGTCACCTCTTTCAGCATGCGCGACAGTTCGATCGACGGCGGATGCGCGCACTGGAAAAAGCTGTTGTAGTAAGGCAGTTCGCGCAGCTGGCGCGCTGCCGCCTCGACCAGTTCCTCGCGCCCGTATCCGGCGTTCACGCACCACAACCCCGACATGCCGTCCAGGATCTTGTTGCCGTCCGCATCGTAGATGTAAACACCGTCCGCACGAGTGATGATCCGGCTCTTTTTAAGGCCCAGATCCTTATAGTCCGTAAACGGATGCAGGTAGTGATCGCGGTCGAGGTCCTGCCATTCCGAGGCCGACCGTTTTGCTACAACTGACATTTCCTTATCCTCATCAGGCAACACAGGCGAAGCGGCGACTGCCGTTGTTGTTCAATCTGATTACGCAATGATAGCCACTGGCAATCTCGCGGTCCGTTGGCGGTCATGATCTGAAATCGGCCGGTTCCGGCGCCTATGTAGAAAAATGTTCTCCCGCGGCCGCATTATTCATGAACGGTTGAGGTTGGTGGTTAGCGAAGTCTCGCTTGGGGAAAGGGCTTTTCAGGAACGCCGTGAACCCATCCATGGGGGCTTCGCACAAACATCCCTGTTTGTGACGATCCTGAAAAGCCCTTTCCCCAAGCGAGACTCCGCTGAAACGTTGTGCCGTTCATGAACAATGCGTCCTGCCAACTGCGGCAACCGGATTGCTCACCGCGACCAGGCGGCCTCTGCTAACGTCGAATCCGCTCGTCGCTGGCACCAGCAGGAGTGCCGTCCAGGGGTGTTCCACAAAGCGAGTTTCCCGTGTCTGAGCGACTGGAATACCCCCGGACGGCGCTCCTGCGTCGTCAAAAGTAACTCCGTGCTAGACATTAAACATCAGGATCTCACGCTCCCACGGCGTGATGATCTCCTCGAATTCGCGTTCCTCGTCTTCTTTCAACAGGCAATAAAGTGTGACGAAACTGTCGCCTAAGGTTTTCCGCATCGCATCGCTTTTTTTCATCGCTTCGATGGCGGAGTAGATGTGCCGGTGCAGCATGAAGGGCGTGTCGTAGGCGCTGCCTGTGATGGGTTCGCTCGCATCCAGACCTTCGATCATCCCGAGGTAGCCGCAGGCCAGGCTGGCCGCCAGCGCGAGGTACGGATTCACGTCGGAACCCGCGAGCCGGTTTTCGATGCGGCGCGCTTCTGGCGAAGACTCGGGCACGCGCAGGCCGGCGGTGCGGTTGTCGATCGCCCAGGCGAGATTGACAGGGGATGCCCAGGAGTTCAGGAAACGCCGGTACGAATTCACGTACGGGGCAAAGATCAGCATTGCCTCCGGCATGTAGCGCTGCAGACCGCCGAGGAACGAATAGAAATACTTGCTCGGCTCTCCCGAGTCCGTCGAGAAAATATTGCGGCCGTCGGCGATATCGACGATGCTTTGATGAATGTGCAGCGCGCTGCCGGCTTCTTCCGACATCGGCTTCGCAAGAAACGTCGCGTGCATCTCGTGCTCGATCGCTGCCTCGCGCACCGTTCTCTTGAACAGGAATACCTGGTCCGCGAGTGCAATGGCATCGCCGTGGAGAAAATTGATCTCGAACTGCGCCGGACCCATTTCCTGTGACAGCGTGTCGATACGAATTCCCTGCGCTTCGCAGTAGGCGTACACGTCGTTGATGTACGGGTCGAAATCGTTCATCGTATCGATGCTGTACGGCTGCCGTGACATGTCCGTTCTGCCCAGCCGGCCTTCCGGCGGCTCCACTTCTGCGTTGGCGTCGGAATGCGGGTTGATCAGGTAGAACTCGACTTCGGGAGCGACCACCGGCTTCCATCCCTTCGCTTCGTACAATGACAGCACCTTGCGCAGTACGTGACGCGGCGAAGTCGCGACGGGCGAGCCGTCCTTTCGGTAACAGTCGAGAAATACCGATGCGGCGGGATCGGTGGCCCAGGGCACTGGCCGCAGGGTCGACGCATCGGGCTTGAGCCACATGTCGCGATCTTCGACGTTCGAGGCATTGATCACGTATTCGCCGGAAACCGTCTGCGCAAACACCGCCTCCGGCATCTTCATGTCGCCAGAACCGAATTTGTCGGCAGGTAGGAGTTTTCCGCGCGCCGCGCCCGCCATGTCGGGCACGATTGCTTCGACGTCTTCTATGCTGTGTTTCTTAAACCAGTCTTGAAATATTTCTTTTTCACTCACGTGCCACCTTATCTCTGATTACGTTTTGCGGCGCGTTCACGGCATGCGTCCCCGAATGCCCTGAAAATCGCCATTGAAAATTCGTTCTCCGTCACGCGCCATTCCGGATGCCACTGCACGGCGAGTGCAAACGCATCGGCCGTGTCGACTCGAAACGCCTCGACCAGTCCGTCGTCGGCAACTGCCTCGACAGTGACGCCTTCAGCAAGCTTCGCAACCGCCTGCGAGTGCAGCGAGTTCACCTGCACCCGATCAGTACCCGAGAATGCGCGCAGCAGTCCGCCGGCCATCAGATTGACGTAATGCGCAGGTCCGTACTGCTGGTCCAGCGGATCGTCCGGGTTCTCCTTGTGATTCCGGTAGCCCGGCACTTCGTGGACGAGCTGGTGCAGGGTGCCGCCGAGCACGACGTTCAATTCCTGGAAGCCCCGACACAACGCAAGCAGCGGCACCCCGGACGCGAGCGCCCGTTTCGTCAGCGGCAAAGTTGTCTCGTCGCGCGCCGGATCGTGCAACGTGCCTTGTCTGCTGGGCTCCCCCCCGTAATGCTGCGGCTCGACATTCGACAGGCTGCCGGTCAGCAGGATGCCGTCGAAGTGCGCCAGGAGTTCATCCGGTTCGACGCTCGATCCAAGTGCCGGAATGAGAACGGGCAGCGCGTCGGCGCCGTCGCGAATCGCGGTCAGGTACTTTTCCCCGACCATATGGAACGGATGAGGGTTCAGGACCCGCCGGTCGGCCGGCACGCCGACTACTGGTTTGGCACACATATGCGGACCTGAACCCGCAATTCAAAGGGAGCGCGAGGATACGTCAGATTGGTAAACCGGTACAGGGTCAATTGGGGCCGTCTTCATTATAGCCGGTCCAGGGCCGGGGCTTCACGGCTTCCTGAAAAGGAGCGAAAAGCGGTCGGTATTGCCTGTTACCGTCTTGCGCCCGACCTCGTAGCGAAGTTCGTCGTCAGGGCTGTAGTGGAGATCGCTGTAATCGACGAATTCGAAGCCGGCCGCGAGGACTTCTTTCATGATCTGTACAACATCGGCGCGGCGGCGGTTCTCATGGGTCATGGGCTCCATGTGCCGGCGCGAATGGTCTTTGATGCCGTAGAAACCGCCGGATTTCAGCGCCTTGAACACGGCGGCGTTGAGGTTAGCCCGGCCTTCGGGCGTGAAATTATGCATGTTGCGGAAGGTCAGAGCCAGATCGATGTCGGTCAGGCCGAAATCGAAGGGTGGAATAAAGTTGGTGCCGAATGGCCCGGTTCGTTCCATGCCGACGCCGATGTCGACGACCTGCACATGATCGAAGCCCGGCTCGGAAAGCAGGTTCTGGCTGACGTTGCCGGTACCGATTGCAACATACAGCTCGCCGTTCTGCCGCAGCACGGGAGCCAGAATCCGGGTATACCAGCCGCCGCCGGGCAGCAACTCGAGCACGCGCAAGTCATCTCGCAAGCCGAAAAACGTCAGCGTCTCGACCGGCAGGCGATCCGTGTCGCGGATGACGTCGGCTTCCGGCCGCCCTTCATTCGTCATCGCCTCGGTGATTTTCCGTTCGACCTCGCTCGACTGTGCAAGCGCCGCAAAACTCGACAGCGCGAGCACCAACGTTAGACAAAAACGCATTCTCTGACCCCTTTTCGGCTCCGCGACCGGAACCGCGCGACGCTACGGCCCCGTGCGGGCTCGCAATTATTTGCCCGGCAAGTCTACCCTAACGGAAGCAACGGAACAGTCCGGCGGCAACGGCCAGGGAACCCGGTGTGATGTATCCTTGCGGAAACACGAGGGCCTTGCATGAAACTTTACGGCTACTGGCGCAGTAGTGCGTCTTATCGCATCCGTATCATCCTGAATTTCAAGGGACTGGAATGGCAAAATGTGCCGGTGATGCTGAATCGCGACGAGCACCATGGGGACGCATTCAAAACGGTGAACCCGATGGGATTCGTACCGGTACTGGACACAGGCACAGCCGCAATCGGCCAGTCTCCGGCAATCGCCGAATTTCTCGAGGAACGGCATCCATCCCCGGCACTGCTGCCAGCCGATCCGCTACGCCGCGCCGAAGTTCGCGAATTGCAAAGCCTGATCGGCTGCGACATTCATCCCTTGCAGAACCTGCGCGTCCTGAAGCACCTCCGTGCCGAATTTGGCCAGGACGACGACGGCGTCGGCGCCTGGTGCCGTAAATGGATCGGTGCAGGCTTCTCGGCCTTTGAGGCACTCGCCGAAAAACGCTCGGACAACGGCCGCTATTCCGTTGGCGACTCACTGACCCTGGCCGACGTCTGGCTCATCCCACAGCTGTACAACGCCAACCGCTTCGAACTGGACCTCGAACCTTTTCCGACGATTGCGTCAATCGGCAGACATTGCTCGGCACTCGATGCTGTCGCGGCCGCACATCCGGATCGGCAACCGGATGCGCCGAGGTTTTAGGTGCGGCGTCGAGGTGGCAAGACCACAGACGCGGTTTCGGCCAGCGGTCTCAAAAAATGCCGAGCGTGAGTGGCGAGACTGAAAGGTCGCGGGGCAGGCCGGGGGGCCCTCTTTCAGTCGCTCCACGAAATTCGCTTGGTGAAAGAGGACCCCCCGGCCCACCCCGCCCCAGGCATTTTTGAGACCGCTGGCCGAAACCGCTTCGCGCGACGTTGAGGCAGAGCCGCCGGCGCCACCAAGAACGTAGCATTATTCATGGACGGCACACCGTCTCGGCTACCCGAAAAGAGTCAGCGTCGCGACCGTTGCCCCATCCACCATGCGATAAGTACACCCACGGTAACCACCGCGATAATGAGCGTCGCGAGCGCATTGATGTCCGGTGTTACTCCAAGGCGAATCTTGGAAAAAATGAGCATTGGCAACGTACTGCCCCCAGGCCCCGAAACGAAGCTAGCGATGACGAGATCGTCGAGGGACAGGGTAAATGCCAGCAGCCAGCCGGCGATCATGGCCGGGGCGATCAGCGGCAAGGTGATGTCGAACACGACGCGCAGCGGACGCCCGCCCAGGTCCATGGCAGCCTCTTCGAGCGACTCGTCCATGGCCGCGAGGCGGGACTGCACGATGACGGTGACGTAGGCCAGCGCGAACGTAGTGTGTGCAATCGTTATCGTTGTGAAGCCGCGTTGCGCGGGCCAGCCGGTCAGCTGCTGCAGCGAAACGAACAGCAGCAGCAGCGAAAGCCCGGTGATGACCTCCGGCATGACCAGCGGCGAGGTGATCATGCCGGAAAAAAGTGTGCGTCCGCGAAACCGCCCGAAGCGCGCGAGCGCCATCCCCGCCATGGTGCCGAGTATCGTGGAAAGTGTTGCCGTTACGAGCGCAATTCGGAGGCTCAGGAAGGCCGCGTCCAGCACCTGCTCGTTTCTCAGCAACTCGCCGTACCAGCGGGTGGAAAAGCCGCCCCACACGGTTGCGAGTCGGGAATCGTTGAAGGAGTAGATGATGACGGAAACCAGAGGGATATAGAGAAACGCATAGCCGAAGGCGAGCATCGAAAAGGTGAAACGCGAGCGCCGCTTCGTCACCGGGTCCCCTCAACTTCCGCGCGGCGATTGCGTTGCAGAAACACGATGGGCGCAACCAGCAGAGTCAGGAGCACGATCGCGACGGACGATGCGAGCGGCCAGTCACGGTTGACGAAAAACTCGTCGAACAGGACGCGGCCGATCATGAGCGATTCCGGGCCGCCCAGCAGATACGGTATGACGTACTCGCCTATCGCCGGTATGAATACAAGCAGACAACCTGCGATTACACCGGGCCGGGCCAGCGGCCATGTGATGTCGCGGAATGCCTGCGACGGGGAGGCGCCAAGGTCCTGCGACGCCTCCACGAGGTCCGGCTCCATGCGTTCGAGAGTCGCGTACAAGGGCAGCACCATGAACGGCAGGTAGGAGTACACAAGGCCGATGTAGATTGCCAGGTCGGTGTAAATGAGTTGCAACGGTTGTTCGATGACGCCGAGCCAGAGCAATATGTTGTTGACGACGCCATAGTTGTTGAGCAGCCCCATCCACGCAAAAACCCGCAACAGAAACGAGATCCAGAACGGCAATATGATCAACAACAGCAGTATGTTGCGTGTTGAAGTATCGGCCCGCGCAATACCGTAAGCCATGGGAAAGCCGAGCATCAGGCATAGCACGGTGGCTACCGCGGCCATGAAGACCGATTTCAGGTAAGTGACGATGTACAGCTTGTCCGTCAACAGGAAGGTGTAGTTGTCGAGCGTAATTCGGGGAACGCCGGTTTCGTCCAGAAAAGACGTAAACGGCGGTTGCGCTATGACGGGATCGGCGAAGCTGATCTTCAGGATTATGGCGAACGGCGCCAAAAAGAATACCAGTAGCCAGATGTACGGAACGAACGTCGCTACGCGTTGCCACAGCATGTCACTGCCGGTTTTCACTTCGTCAACACTACGACGCTCTGGGTTCGCCAGGAAATGAATACCTGGTCATCCCATTCGAGAAAGCGTTCGGCGGACCGGCGTCTGTTCTGCGCGCTGACCTGCACAATCTTGCCGTTGTCGAGCCGGATTCGGTAAAGCGACAGGTTGCCGAAATATCCAAGATCGTCAACTACGCCGCGCAGGCTGGTGTTCCATTCACTTTCCGGCTCTTCCTGACTGATGAAGATTTTCTCTGGCCTTATGGCGAGACATACTTTTTCGCCAGCTGCCGGCGCATTCGCCGACATTGCCCTTATGGTCGTGCCTGCCGCATCGCAACGTACGGCAATCACGCCGTCGGCGGCCGTCTCTACGGTTCCCTCGAACATATTGATCGTGCCGATGAAATCGGCGACAAAGCGGCTGTTCGGGTATTCGTATACTTCTTTCGGCCGGCCGACCTGGTCGAACCTTCCCTGGTTCATCACCGCAATCCGGGTCGAAAGAATCATCGCTTCTTCCTGGTCGTGCGTGACGACGACGAATGTGATTCCGAGCCTGTCCTGAATGCCCATCAACTCGAACTGCGTGTGCTCGCGCAGTTTTTTATCCAGGGCCGCGAGCGGCTCGTCGAGCAACAATACCTTCGGTCTTTTTACCAGGGCCCGAGCGAGCGCAACCCGCTGGCGCTGCCCCCCCGATAGCTGATTGGGCTTGCGCGTCGCGAACTGCTGCAGCTGCACCAGTTCCAGCATCTCCGCAACTCTCGATTTGATCTCGCTCCGCGGCACACGCTCTTTCTGCAAACCGTATGCAACGTTCTGCTCTACCGTCATATGGGGAAAAATGGCGTACGACTGGAACATCATGTTGACGGGGCGCCGGTACGGCGGCTCGTCGGTAAAATCGACACCGTCTATGAATATCCGGCCGGTCGTCGGGACTTCAAATCCCGCCAGCATGCGCAAAAGCGTAGTCTTGCCGCAGCCGGACGCACCGAGAATCGAAAATATCTCTCCTCGATGAATTTCGAGATCGATAGAATCGACTGCGGCAAAATCTCCGAAATGCTTACTGACGCCCCTGATCTGGATTATCGGGACGGGACCGGCGTGCGGGTTTTTCTTTTCTGCTGCCGTCATTTACTTTTGTTTTACGGGTGAGCGAAAGCGTCAGATACCGCTCTTCACGCGCGCCCAGGCGCGGGTTCGCAGCCGTTCGTCTTTGGGCTCCGCGGGCAGAATCGGGTACAGCAATTCCGATGACTCTTCATCCGGATAGATCCCGGGATCGTTAGCGACCGCCGGATTCAGAAGCGGCACCGAGGACTTGTTGGCGTTGGCGTAAAAGACATGATTGGAAATCGCCGCCGTAACCGCTGGCCGCATGATGTAATCCATGAACAGGTAGGCATTCTCGACATGTGGCGCGTCTTCGGGCACAAACATGGCGTCCACCCACAGCGCGGAGCCTTCCTGCGGCATTGTATAGCGCAGATCGATGTCGATGCCGGCCTCTTTCGCGCGCATGCTGGCCTGCGCATAGTCTCCGGACCAGCTCATTGCGACACAGACCTCCCGGTTCGGCAGGTCGCTGATCATCTTCGTCGAGCTGAAGTAACGCACATACGGCCGAATCAGGTCGAGCTGCGCCTCCGCAGCCGCGATATTCTCCGCGTCGACCGCGTTCGGATCTCTGCCGAGATAGGACAGGACCATTGGAAAGACGTCGGTCGGGCTGTCCAGCAGGCTGACGCCACAGTCGGCAAGCTTCGAAATGATATCCGGGTCGAACAGCACATTGGCACTGTTCATTTCGAGGTCGGGCAGGCGGCGCCGAACCATGGTCTCGTTGTAGGCGTAACCCGTGCTGCCCCACATGTAGGGCACGGAATACCCCTCGAGTACGTCGTACAGATTCGTCTTTTCGAGTGTCTCCGGATCGAGATGGCGGATGTTCCCGAACTTCGAGTAATCCAGCTTCTGAAAAATGCCGAGCGGCGCAAGACGGGCCGCAAACTGGTTGGCGTGAAAGATGACGTCGTAACCGCTCGAGCCCGCCAGAAGTTTGGCGTCGACGACTTCGGACGAGTCGTAGACATCGTAGTTGACCTCGATGCCGAACTCCCGTTCGAAGTTTCGGATCGTGTCCGGCGCGATATAGTCTGACCAGTTGTAAATATTGACGACGCGCGCACGGGCCGTCATTTCCGGCGCGCTGTCGGCGGAGCAGGAAGCCAGCAATGGTCCCACGACCGTAAGCACGACCGCTGCGGTAATTCGCGACCCTGACTTTAATGTCCCGTCCATCTGTCCCGATTTCACCACTTGGCCGCGAACAAGACAATTACCGTGCGGATACGGTCCGTTACATCGCTTCCAGACCCCGCTTCAGCAAGCCCCTTGCGATGATGAGACGCTGGATCTCGCTGGTGCCTTCCCAGATGCGATCGACGCGAAGCTCGCGGAAGAACCGCTCCGCGACGTTTTCCCGCATATAGCCGCGACCGCCGAAAATCTGCACCGCGCGGTCGGCAACCCGGTTTGCCATCTCGGAGGCATACAACTTCACGATGGAGCAACGATTGTGCAGGCTTTTCACGTCTTCGCCGCGATCGTGCGCGGCCGCCGCCTCGAACGTCATCAGCCGCGCCGCCCATAACTCGGTGACACTGTCAGCGAGCATGAACTGGATCGCCTGACGTTCGGCAAGCGGCAGGCCGCCAACCTGTCGTTCTTTAGCGAAGTCGCTTGCATCCTCGATCAGTCGTGCGGCAGCACCGCAGCAGCGGGCCGCGATCATGAGCCGTTCGCGCCGGAACCAGCTTTTGGTGTAAGCCATGCCGTCGCCGGCGCGGCCGATACGGTTGCCGGCGGGCACGTCGACGTCCGCAAACCGGTAGGTCGGATGATGCGCGGCGAAGGTATGGCTGAACGTGGGCGATGCGATCATTTCGATACCGGGCTGCCCCTGATCGACGAAAAAGAGCGCGTCCTCCTGCTCTTCCGGCAAAACTGCCTGGAACCAGAAATAGTCGGCGAGATTGGCGCTGGTGACGAACCATTTCTCGCCGTTCAGGCGGTAACCGCCGGCGCTTTTTTCGGCCGTTGCCTCGAGCGCGGCCACATCCGATCCCGGCCCGGCCTCGGTGATCGCATAGCAGTCGTGTTTCTCGCCGCGCATGAGCGGTAAAACATACTTCTCGATCTGGCTTTTGCTGCAAGCCTCGAACATCCAGCTCTGCGGTTCCGCAAAACACCAGGACAGCGCATTGGTTATCCGCCCAAGCTGCTCCCACACGGCAACCTGCTCGACAATGCCAAGCTCCAGTCCGCCATAAGACTTCGGCGCATCCATTGCACTGAAGCCGAGTTCGATGGCGCGTTTTTTATGCTGCTTCCTTACGTCCGGAGGCAATTCGCCGTTATTCAGTTCGGCTTCGACTTCGTGCGGCTGCAGCATATTGGCGGCGAAATCACGGCCTTTCTGCTGCCACTCCAGCGCATTCCTGCTCAGTTCGATTTTCAAGCTCGTTGTACCTTGGTGAAGGTCTGCACCATGCCGGATTCATGCGCTGTAGGAGCCCGCCATTGCGGGCGACCTGCGCGGCGATCAGCGAAAGCGGATGGGTCGCCCGCGAGGCGGGCTCCTACAGCGCCTCTTCTGTCACTCATAGTGGTCCGGAAATACCGCCCGGAGATAGCTGTAGACGGCATCCATGGCCACGTCGCGGTCGAAACCTCTGGGGCTGACCAGGTAGGACAACCACAAGCCGTCGGTCATCGACGATAAGGCATCCGTTACCGTCTGCGCGGTGATGTTCCCGTATTTACCCTGCTCGATAATCGTCTGGCACAGTTCGTTTATTGCATCGTCGTAGCCACGGTCGTAGGCCTCGCATATTTTCTGGTAGGTCGGGACCGACTTCACTTCTCCCCAGAACGCAAACCACACTGCAAGTTTCTGCCGATCGCACACGGACGGCTTCAAATCCATTTCCATCAGCGCGAGCAGCTTTGCCGACGCTTCGGGCGCTGCTTTCGCAAGGGTGGTGTCGAATTGCGATTTGTAGTCTTCCGCAATGAACTGCAGCGTTTCGTTGAACAGGTTTTCCTTGCTCGCGAAGTGCAGGTTGACGATACCTTGCGACAGCCCCGCTTCCTGCGCAACGTCGCCCAGGGTCGTGCTGCCGATGCCCTTTTTGGCAATGCATTTTATGGTGGCGGCAATAAGCTGCTGCCGGCGCTCTTCCCTGGTCGCGGTACGGCGGCTGCTTTTACCCGCCGTCCCGGCTGCGTTCTTCACGGCAGCGACGGCCATCGATTTATCCTCCTCGTCAGATTTCACAGGGCACCCGATTGCTGCCACGACCGGCAGCCGCACTCGTTCGGTTTTTACATAATCTTTTGCGCACAGTCAGGCGATACCCGTCCCGCAGACCCCGCATCCTGCCACAAAATGAATGAGTATTCATTCATATTTCTGGACTTCAGCGCCCTTCCGTGACAGGCTTGAGGTCGCAAAGGTTATACGGAGGCCATATGAGGTGTCTAAGCAAATCTAACCAACAATTCCAGAAGGCCAATAAGAAACTGCCTTTAGGCGTGTCTTCCAATTTTCGCTACTGGGGCGACGACAAGACCATCTATGCCAAACGCGGCAAAGGCGCCCGAATCTGGGACATCGATGGCAACGAATACATTGACTATCGTCTCGCCTACGGTCCCGCAATTCTCGGCTATGCCGATGCTCGCGTCGACGAGGCAGCCCGCGAAGGGATTGAAATCGGCGGTGTCTTCGCGCTCGCCACGGAACTCGAATACGAGGTCGCAAACCGCATCAGCAGCATGGTGCCGGCGGCCGAGCTCGTCCGGTTCTCGAATTCAGGCACGGAAGCGGTCATGGCCGCGATGCGTATCGCAAGAGCACACACCGGCAAGGATTCACACCTCGTCGTGGAAGGTGGATACCACGGCGTCTTCAACGAAGTCCTCTGGTACACGGACGTTGAGGAATGGACGCCGAAAGACGGCGAACCGCAAATCCTGCCTTACGGCGATGGCATTCCGGCAATACTCAAACCGCTGTTCCACACGGTACCGCTGAACGACTCCAACGCTGTCGAAGACGTGCTGCGAAAGTATCACGGGGACATCGGCGCATTCCTGATCGAACCGATCATGGGCAATTGCTGCGGACTCACCGCGACGCGCGAATATCTTCAGGACATTCGCTACCTGTGCGATAAGTACGACGTCGTCCTTATCATCGACGAAGTCAAGACAGGGTTCAGGGTTGCGAAAGGCGGCGTCCAGGAACTGCTGAACGTCAAGGCGGACCTGTGCACGTTCGCCAAAGCGATGGCCAACGGTTATCCGATTTCAGTCGTCGCCGGTCGCGAGGACCTGATGCGGCACGTCGGTGACGGTGTCGTCCACGGTGGGACCTTCACCGGCCACTCCGTATCGCTTTCCGCCGCTAACAGGACCCTGCAGATTCTTGATGAAACCGACGCGTTGAGTTCGATTGAACGCTACGGCAGGTCACTCCAGGCCGGTTTGAAGCGCATCCTGTCAGCGAGAGGCATCCCGCACTGTTTCACGGGGCACCCCTCGATGATGGGCCTGTTCTTCGACGATCGCGTGCCGCGTGACTATCGTGAGTGGGCCAATACCGATTACGAGTTCTACGATTCGCTCGCCCCGGAGTTGCACGAGCTGGGGATCCTGGTGGAGCCGGACTCGCGCGAACCGTGGTTCACGTGCGAGGCTCACGATATGAAATGTCTCGAGGAAACTCTGGACAAATTTGACCGTGCGGTGGACATTACACTGAAGAAGCTGCTCTCCGACAGCAGCCGCATCCAGACTGCGTAACGACCACTAGTGCGAATATTCCGCAGCGGCCGAGGCCGCTGCGTTCTATATGCAATTGCCAGGCGCAATACCGGGTATTCCTGAATTTCGATGAAAACCTATGATGCTATCGTCGTCGGAGCCGGACACAATGGCCTGACCAACGCAGCCTTCCTCGCCAAGGCCGGGCTCGATGTGCTGTGCGTCGAAAAAAACGATTACATCGGCGGCGCCGCCGTGAGCCGCAATCTATACAAGGACTGGATTTACTCCAACTGTTCGTACGTCTGTTCGCTGCTTCGTCCGGAGATATTCAGGGCGCTGGAATTGCATCGCCACGGGTTGCAGATCACTCCATACGGCGGCGGTGTCACGTTCCTCGAAAACGGCGGCTACTTCGGCTCGTACTGGGACCCGGAAGTCGCGCATCGAGAATACGCCCGCTTCTCCAAACACGACGCGGACGCGTATGAACGATACTCGGCCGACGTGATGCGCCAGTGCCGTTTCATTCGCGACTTTCTGCTGCGCACGCCGCCGGACCCGACCTCGTTCAAACCACGCGACCTGAAAGAACTGGCGCACCTCGGCCGGCGCTTCCTCGACATGGGCGAAGACCGGATGCTGGAAACGATTCGCTTCTGGACGATGAGCGTTGCGGAGTATCTCGACGAGTATTTCGAGACCGACGTCATCAAAGCCGCCCTGTCCGGCAGCGGAATTATCGGTACTGCACTCGGCATACATTCGCCGGGCACGGCTTACGTGCTGTTGCATCATTATATGGGCGAGGTCGACGGCAACGTCGGCTCCTGGGGATATGCGCGAGGCGGTATGGGCTCGGTGTCCAAAGCGATCGCCGGTGCGTTCCAGTCCTACGGCGGCGAACTGCGCACCGATGCGGGTGTCCAGCAGATCGTCGCCCGGAACGGCAAGGTCAAGGGCGTCGCGCTGGCAAACGGCGAGGAGATCGACGCAAAAATCGTCGTATCCGGCATGGACGTAAAACGGACGTTCCTCAAGTGTATGGACGAGAAGGACCTGCCCGCCGCGTTTTACCAGCGCGTGAAGAATTTCAAGATTCGCGGTTCTTCCGGAAAACTGAATATTGCGCTTGACGGCATGCCGACCTTCCCCGCCCTGCCGAAGAACAACCCGTTGCTGGACGGCGATATGCATTTCATCGATTCGATGGAACGCATGGAGCGTGCCTACGACGACTGGAAGGAAGGCATCTGGTCGAAGGATCCGTACGTCGACATGGTCATTCCGACGGTGACCGACCCGACGATGGCTCCACCCGGCAAGCACTTCATGAGTTGCTTCGTTCAGTATTGCCCCTACAAGCTCGAGGGCCGCGACTGGACTCCCGCGGAACGCGACGCCTTCGGTCAGACCGTTATCGACCAGATCGGAAAACACAGTCCGGACTTCAAAGATCTCATCCTGCATGTGGAAATCAGAACGCCGGAGGACATCGAACGGGAAGCCGGACTGTCCGAAGGCAATATATTTCACGGCGAATTGACGATGGACCAGCTCCTGTTCAATCGCCCGGTTCCCGGATACGCGCAATACCGCGGGCCGGTCGGCGGCCTGTACATGTGCGGCTCAAGCGTGCACCCCGGGGGCGGCGTGATGGCGGCGCCTGGCGCGAACGCGGCGAGGGAAATCCTGCTCGATCTGAAGCGTAACAATACCGTTCCCGGGAATTTCGGCGATGACTGATCGACACGATGCCATCGTGATAGGCGCCGGCCACAATGGCCTGGTGTGCGCGGCGCTGCTTGCAAAAGCAGGCAAGTCGGTACTGGTTCTCGAGGCGGATACCGAAGTCGGGGGTGCCGCGCGAACTCGTGCGTTTGCGGACGGCTTTTCGGTATCGTCCTGCGCACACCTCTTGTATCAGCTGCAGCCGGATGTCGTCAGGGACCTGGGCGTGAAGGTCGATCTTGCGGCCAAAAGTATCGGCACCGTTGCATTGGCTGCCGACGGCAATCACCTGCGCTATAACGGCGGCCATGTCGACGGTGCGGGTCACACCGACAAGTCGCAGCTGCGCGACTTCCATCGCCGCATGACGCGATTCGCGGATCTCCTGCAAACCTGTATCAACAAGCCGCCGCCGCGGCTGGCAAACGGAAAATCCCAGGACTTGCTGGCGCTCGCGCGGCTCGGTTTCGACATCAGGCGTCTCGGCAAGACCGAGATGCGGGAATTTCTCAGACTGATCGGGATGAACATTTTCGATGAGGTCGAAGAACGCTTCGAAAATCCCCTGCTCCGCGGAGCGCTCTGCCTCGATGCGGTGCTCGGCACACATCTCGGTCCCCGATCGCCCAACACTATACTGACTTATCTTTATCGCCTGTGCGGCAATCACGGCGCGACCAGTCTTCCGGCGCGCGGCATGGGCGCCGTCAGCGAGGCGCTTGCTCACTCTGCGAGGGAACAGGGCGCGGTGATCCGCACAGGAATGCCGGTCAAGCGTGTGATCGTCGAGAACGGGCGGGCCATCGGCGTCGAGACCGTGAACGGCGAAACGTTTACCAGCTGGACCGTGGTCTCGAATGCGGATCCGAAAGCAACGATCATGTCGCTGGTCGGCGCGCGCCACGTCGAAACCGGCTTCGTGCGGCGCGTACACAACATCCGGATGCGCGGCAATGCGGCGAAACTGCATCTTGCGCTCGACGGACTGCCGGCCATCGACGGCCTCGAAAGGAAAGAATTCGGCGACCGCCTCGTGATCGCTCCCGACCCGAGCTACGTCGAGCGCGCTTTCAATCCGGCGAAATACGGCGAGTACTCGACGGCTCCGGTGTTCGAAATAACGTTCCCGAGCTTCAAGGACGCGACCCTCGCGCCGACGGGCAAGCACGTAATGTCTGCCGTGGTTCAGTACGCGCCTTACGGCCTGAGAGGCGGATGGAGCAGCGAGGCCCGCGACGCGTTTCGCGACACGGCAATCGACACGATTGCGAAGTACGCTCCCGACCTGCGCGAGCGCATCATCGCCGCGGAGATCCTGACGCCGGCCGATATCGAACGGGAGTTTCGTATTACCGGCGGCCACTGGCATCACGGCGAACTGACGCTGGACCAGTTCCTGTTCGTGCGTCCCGTGGCAGGATTCGCCCAGTACAGCATGCCGCTCGACGGCCTCTGGCTTTGCGGCGCGGGCGCACATCCCGGCGGTGGCGTCTCCGGCGCCGCGGGGCGCAATGCCGCCCGCATGATCCTGGCCGTCGAAAAGGCAGCCTGAGGGTTCATTGTGAACACAGTTGACGTCGACATCGTTGAAGTCCTGCAAGGCAGGCGCCGCTCCCCCTTCTATTCGAAACTTTCGGCGCTCGATCGCCTGAATACCTGGCACGAATGGAAAGGCTATAGCAGCGCCGACGCGTTCTACGACGCGGACCTCGAGTACTTTGCGATTCGCAACAGCACTGCAGTCTTCGACCTGACGCCGATGACCAAGTACCGTATCGAGGGAGCGGATTCGCTGGATTACGTCGACCGGCTGGTCACTCGCGACATGCGAAAAATAAAGGCGGGTCGTGTCGCCTACGCCGTCTGGTGCGACGACCAGGGACAGGTAATCGACGACGGCACGCTCTTTCACTTGCGCGACGGGGAATACCGGCTTTGTTCGCAGGAACGGCATCTCGCATGGCTTACCGCCGCGGCGATAGGACTTGACGTGCAGATCACCGAGGAAACCGACGAAATCGCGGCCCTCGCCGTGCAGGGACCGACCTCCTTCAGCGTGATGAAGAACATGGGGTTCGCGGGCATTGAAAATCTCAAGCCGTTCGGGCTCGAGCATTTCGATTTCGCGGGCAGCGAACTATTGATCTCCCGTACCGGCTTTACCGGGGACCTGGGCTACGAACTGTGGATCGAAAAGACACACGCGGAACGGCTGTGGGACGCGCTTTTTGAAGCCGGCAAGCTTCACGGCATCAAGGCGATCGGCACGGGCGCGCTCGATCTGGCGCGCATAGAGGCCGGGTTTCTGACGGCCGGGGTCGACTTCCTGCCGGCGGATGCCACGGTCCGCAGCGGCCGATCGCGCTCCCCGTTCGAGCTCGGCCTGGACTGGCTGGTCGATTTCAAGAAACCGAACTTCAATGGCCGCCGGGCACTGGCCGATGAGAAACGCCGCGGGTCGAAATGGCGGCTGGTGAAGCTCGACATCGAAGGTAACAAACCGGCGCATCACTCGTATATCTACAAGAGCAGGAAAGGGCGAAGAAAGCAGGTTGGCTTCATAACTTCCGCTTGCTGGTCGCCCGTCTGCAAACAGAATGTAGCTCTCGGCACAGTTGCGACGCCGCATGGCGAGGTGGGCGATGACCTGCTGGTCGAGATTTACTATCAGCGCGAAATGCACTGGTCCCGCGTCATGGCGCAGGCGACGGTCGTTGACAAACCGTTCTGGGATCCGCCGCGTCGCCGCGCCACTCCGCCGGGTGTGTTCTAGCCCGCATTATTCATGAACGGTCGGGCGTGGTGGCAAGCGGCGCCTTGGTGGGTGAGGAGGGGGTTTCAGGACCGCCGTGAACCCATCCATGGGGGCTTCGCAAAAACATCCATGTTTTTGACGATCCTGAAACCCCCTCCTCACCCACCAAGGCACCTCAGATACGCTGTGCCGTTCATGAATAATGCGAGCTAGAACCTCCGCCAACTCCGCTCGCCCCGGTCGGAGCGCAATATTGGCAATATTGACGAATCGGCACCATGAAACATCAGCTTGACCCACTTCTTCGGCCGCGGGCCGTCGCGATCGTCGGCGCATCGGCCCGTGCGAACTCCATGGGTGAGTGGTCGCTCAAAAATCTGCTGCGCGGCGGCTTCACCGGCAACATCTACCCGGTCAATCCCAACTACGCCGAACTGCAGGGGATCCGGTGCTACGCGGCGCTCGGCGGGCTTCCTGAAGTTCCGGACCTCGTAATCTTCAGCATCAGCGACGCGCGGATCGAACAGTCGCTGGCGGAGGCGATCGCCCTCGGCGTGCCGGCGGCGCTGCTGATGTCGGCCCTGGTGCAGGACAACAACAGCAGGCCGAATCTCAAGGAAAGAGTGGAAAAGAGGATCCGCGATGCCGGCATATTGGCGTGCGGCGCCAACGGCATGGGCTTCTACAACATACGAGACAGGGTCCTCGCCTGTGGATTCGACAGCCGCATGCACGAGCCGCCGGGGAACGTCAGCCTGATCAGTCATTCCGGCTCCGGCATGTCCGGCATCCTGGATTGCGAAGAGCGGATTCGTTTCAACTTCGCCGTATCGACAGGTAATGAACTCGGCGTCACGATGGATCAGTATCTCGATTTCGTGCTGGACCTGCCCGAAACCCGGGCGGTCGGGCTGTTCATCGAAACTGCACGAAACCCGGCCGGATTCAGGGCGGCGCTCGAGAAAGCGAACGTAAAACGGATTCCGCTGGTTGCACTGAAGGTCGGGCGCACCGAAAAATCCGCACAGCTTACGGTGTCGCATTCCGGCGCGATGGCCGGCGTCGATGCGAGCTACGAGGCGCTCTTCGATCGATATGGCGTGCAACGTGTGCGCGACATGGACGAGCTCGCGACTGCGCTGATCCTGTTCGCCGAGCTTCACCCGGTCGGCCCTGGCGGTCTCGTGACCTTGCACGATTCGGGCGGCGAGCGTCAGTTGCTCGTCGATCTGGCCGCGGAGGCCAACGTGCCGCTGACAGACCTGGGCGCACAGTCCGTGCAAGCCCTTCAGGAGGTACTCGACCCGGAACTGCCGGCGGTCAATCCGCTCGATGCGTGGAGCCGGGGCGGCGAAAACGCCGCTGACATCATGGCGGCTTCGTTGTCGATCATGATGCAGGACCCCGGTACTGCGATCGGAGCAGTCGTCCACGACCGGTCCCCGGGCGGGATTATCTACCCGAACTATCTCGACTACCTGCGTCGGGCGCACGCGGCGTCCGGTAAGCCCGTGGCGCTCGTCGCGGCACGCCAGGGCAGCGGCTACGATCGTCAGGTGGTCGAGTCGACCCACGCGGGTTTTCCGATACTCGACGGCATACCCGCGTTCCTGCGCGGCGTCCGTGCCCTGTTGTCCTATCGGGACCACCTTGCGGCGCCGCCAATGCAGCCGCCGACAGTGCCCGTCGATGCGGTTCTGCGCTGGCGCGCGGAACTTGCGGCGACAGGCACGCTCGACGAAGCGGCATCGCTTCGGATGCTGCAGGAATTCGGTATTCCGGCGAATCCCTGCCGGATTGTCGATAGCGAACAGGAGCTTGCCAGTACGGCGAGGGGACTGGCGTTCCCGGTGGTTCTGAAAACGGCGGCGGGGATTTCGCACAAAACCGACCATCGCGGCGTTATCCTTGGCATTGCGAATGAAACGGAATTGTTGGCGGCCTACCGCGACCTGGCAAAGCGCCTCGGTGAACGGGCCCTGGTTGCGCCGATGGTGCGGCAAGGAATCGAAATGATCCTGGGTGCGCGCCGTGACCCGCAGTTCGGCCCAATCGTGCTCCTCGGTTTCGGCGGCGTCTTCGCCGAAGTGTTGAAGGATGTCCGGTATGCGTTACCGCCGTTCGACAGCGTCGAGGCACGACGAAAGGCAGACAGGCTGAAGATGCGTCCGCTTCTGGACGGCCAGCGCGGAATTCCGCCTTACGACCTGGCGGCGTTCTGCAACATCGCGGCGCAGTTCTCGGCAATGGTCCATGAGCTACGCGACGACGTGCACGAAATAGACATCAATCCGCTGATCGTGACGACCGACGGTTGTATCGCTGTCGATGCGCTCATCGTCGGTACAAATTCAAAGAGGTAGGAATCATGAGTATTCAGGTAGTCTCGAATCACGCTTCGTCGACCTGGAGGTCGGTCGCAATGCGCGAATTGGCGAAGCTCGAAACCCGGCTTTTCATAAACGGCAAGTTTGTCGACGCCATCGACGGCAATCGCTTCGAATGCACCAATCCCGCTACCGGCGAGACGATTTCGTCTGTCGCGGCGGCCAACGAAAAGGATATCGATGCGGCGGTCGACGCCGCGAGACAGGCGTTCCGTGCGGGCGTCTGGTCCCGCAGGGCGCCACGCGAGCGGATGGAGACATTGTACCGCTTCACGCAACTGATCGATGAGCATGCGGAGCAACTCGCCATACTCGATACGCTTTGCATGGGCAAACCGATCAGCGACATGGTGGCGATCGATCTGCCTTCGGTCATCGCAACCTTTCAGTTCATGGCCGAATGTATCGACAAGCTCGAAGGCAGCGTCACGAATACGGAATCCGACGTCATGCATTTCGTGCTGCGCGAACCGCTCGGTGTCGTCGGAGCGATTTCGCCGTGGAACTACCCACTGCTCATGGCGGCGTGGAAAGTGGCCCCGGCGCTTGCCGCGGGCAATTGCGTAGTCCTGAAGCCCGCGGAGCAGGCGCCCCTCGCCTGCCTGCGGCTTGCTGAACTGTTCGTCGAAGCCGGCGGGCCGCCGGGCGTATTCAACGTCGTCAACGGCATCGGCGAAGTCGCCGGCAAGGCGCTGGCGCTGCATCAGGACGTGGACAAGATCACGTTCACGGGATCGACCGAAGTTGGAAAACTCATGCTGCAGTACGCCGGGCTGTCGAACATGAAGCGCGTGTCGCTCGAATGCGGTGGCAAATCGCCGCAGGTTTTCATGGGCGACCTTGCGGACCTGGACCGCGCCGTCGCTGCTGCCTACAACGGCATCTATGCGAACATGGGAGAAGTGTGCAATGCCGGTTCACGCCTTCTCGTGGAGAAGGGGATTTACGACGAATTCATCGACCGCTTCATTGCCGCCGGACAAAACGCGTACGTACCGGGCGATCCGCTCGACCCATCGACAAATCTTGGGCCGCTCGTCACCAGCGAGGCGCAACAGCGTGTCCTGTCGTTCATCGATGCAGGGAAAAAAGCGGGCGCAACACTCAAATTCGGCGGCACGGTGCCGGAAAACCTCGGGAACGGCGCCTACGTGACACCGGCTCTGTTCACCGACGTGAGCAATTCGATGCGTATTGCGCGTGAAGAAATCTTCGGCCCGGTGGCCGCCGTCATTCCCTTCGACGGCACCGATGAAGCGATACAAATCGCCAACGATACGATCTACGGTCTTGCGGCCGGCGTCTGGACGCAGGACTTGAGTCGCGCACACCGACTGATCCGTGAGATTCACGCAGGGGTCATCTGGGTCAACTGCTTCGACGAAGGCGACATGACGCAGCCTTTCGGCGGCTACAAACAGTCCGGCAACGCCCGCGACAAGTGCATCGAGAGCATCCGCAGCTACACGCAGTCGAAGTCCGCCTGGATCCGCCTGGGATAAGGCGGAAGAATAGGTCACTGTCCCCCTTTTCCGTGTCCCCCTTTTCCGTGGAAAAGCTCACTGTCCCCTTTTCCGTCCTACATCTCCGGGGACAGTCGCGAGGCCGCCTCGCATAACGACGCGCCGAGTTCGGCACGCCGCGCGGCATTGAGGCGCTGCGTCGGGCCGCCGATGGAAAGCGCGCCCTGCACGTCCCCGAGAGCCCCGCGAATGATCGTTGCTACCGCCGCGTAGCCTTCCTCGAGTTCATCGACCGACACAGCGTAACCGCGGCGGCGAATCTCGATGAACTGCGGCTGAAACGCTTCCTTATCGACCAGCGTGCGTGCAGTCAACGCTTTCAGCGGACTGCCGAGGCGCTCGATACCGTGGTCGTCGAACGCAAGGAATGCCTTGCCGGTCGAAGTCGCATGCAGCGGCCAGCGCGTTCCGACGTTGCCCACTGCGCCGATGACGTGCGTGCCGGCAACCTCGTCGAGAATCAGCATGCAATCGCCGATCGGGACTTCGAGCGTCGCCGTCTCACCGCTGCTTTTAGCGAGCACTTTGAGCAGCGGACGAACGCGCCGCCGCAAATCGCTGCTTGCGAGCGCCTGAACGCCCAACGCCATCAGGCCGGGACCGAGGCTGTATGCGCTGGTCGCCGCGTTGCGCTCGATCAGGCTCTCGCTTTGCAGCGCCCGCAGCAGACGGTGCGTGGTGGTCTTGTTGAGCCCGGACGCGCGGCTCAGTTCCGACAGGGACATTTCCGCCCGCTCGACGGTAAACAGTTTCAACAGCCGGATCGCCCGAAGTGCGGCCTGGGCCCCCTGGGGTGGTCGCGTTTCTCGCATGACGCTAACTCCATATTGTGATTATCGGTTCCATATTATGGCATCGCTGCCCCTGCGGCAACCCGGGTGTGCGCCCGGATGCGCTCCCCACGGGGCCGCTATCGAGGAGGGCGAGGCTCGAAAGCAGCGGGCTGACCGGACACTCAGTCGAGCGCGCTCCCGGCGCAGCGCAGCAAGCGCCAGCGGTCGACGGTAAATTCATGATAGGGGTCCGGAAGCGCCTCGGTCCCCACCCTGCTGGCACCCAGCCTCTCGGCGAGCCTGATCGAGCGGACATTTCGCGGGTCGATCAGGTGAATGATCTCGGTGCAATCCAGATCCCGGAACACGATGCGGATTGCCGCAGTCGCTGCCTCCGTAGCAAATCCGCAACCCCAGTGGGAGGCAAGGAGGCCCCGGCCGGGATAGCCCTCCGGCCAGTGTGGACCTACGCGGCCGATCCACCGGCCCGTTCGCTTCTCGATGACCGAAAACATTCCATAGCCTTTGAGTCGCCACGATCCTGCCTCGGTCGCCATATTGCGCCAGGCCTGGCCTCGGGATTGTGGCCCGCCGACGAACCGCGCTGCTTCAGGGTCAGCCTGGAGAGCCGCCCAACCGTCCAGGTCCGGCTGCTCGGGAGGCCGCAGAAGAAGGCGTTCAGTGTCTATCCGATGGGTAATCCCGGCGCGCGCTGCAGGGCCCTCCTGTTGCGGGTCAATGCTCGGGCGGACGTTGCCCGGAGGCCGGAAAAGCGTCCGTCCTAGGCATCCTGATAGCTAAATAACGCATGATAAATTGAACATTAATCCCCGGGATCTCGCTTGTCATCTCGAAAGAACTAACCAAACGTTGACCTGTCTTATTATTATATTCAATATTCTATTATAATTTGAATTATTACCGAAAAAAGGGGAACTCCTCATGCCCGGATTGTTTTCAAGACGCACAATGCTCCTGTCGGCGGCAGCCGCCGCGGCAGGTGTGGCGGTCTCGACCCAGCTCAAGGCCATGGCTCGCGTGCTGACCGATCGGCTGGCGGCCAGGCAGTACGGATCCTGGGGCCTTGACCTGTCGGGGATGGACCGCGCCGTCTCACCCGGCGCGGATTTCTACCAGTTCGCGAACGGGGCCTGGCTGCGCGACACGCCCATCCCGGCGGATCGCTCCTCTTTCGGCATGTTCTACGTATTGCGTGAGCTCGTGGACCGGCGCGTCCGTGCCATTGTCGAACAGGCTGCTGCCGATCCGACCGGCCGACGCGAGGCATTGATCGGCACGTTCTATCGGAGCTTCATGGACGAAGAGACGCTCGAGCAGCGGGACCACGCACCTCTTCGTCCGCGACTCTCGGCGATCCGCGCCGCAGACACGCGCGAACAGCTTGCGGAGATCCAGGGCGAAAACCAGTTTCGCGCGGGCGGCGCCCTTTTCGGTTTCTACGTTTCGCCCGACGATCGGGAGCCCACCCGCCACGTCATTTATGGCGGTCACACCTCGCTGGGACTGCCCGACCGCGAATATTACCTGGGCGCCGGCTTTGCGGAGCATCGCGCGCGCTATACGTCCTACGTTGCGCGGATGCTCGGGCTTGTCGGCTGGGCTGACTCGACCGAAGCCGCGGGTCGAATCCTCGCGTACGAAACAGAAGTGGCGAAACAGCACTGGCCCATCGAAGAACGGCGCGACGCATTGAAGACGTACAACGCGACGACCTTCGCCGAATTGCGCAGCACAGCTTCCGACTTTCCGTGGCGTCAGTGCCTGGAGGCTGCGGGTCTGGCCGAATGGGACGACAAGGTCGTGGTTGCGGAAGCCTCCGCCATCGCGCCCATGTCTTCCATCTTCGCAGAGACACCGATTGAAACACTGCAGGCGTGGGCGGCCTTCCAGTTGGTCGACCAGGCGGCGCCGCTGCTCTCGCGCCGCTTCGTCGACCCGGGTTTCGATTTCCACTTGAAGTTCCTTCAGGGTCAGCCGGAACAGCAGGAGCGATGGAAACGCGGCGTCGCGGCGGTCAACAGCGCCCTGGCGCACCCGATCGGTGAAACCTACGCAAAGCTCTACTTCACACCGGCGACGAAGGCCAGGATGGACGAGCTCGTGGCCAACCTGATCCGCGCCATGCAAAGCCGCATCGACGGATTGTCGTGGATGAGTGCCGAAACCAAGGCCCTGGCGGCCGAAAAACTGTCGAAATTCCGCGCCAATATCGGCTATCCGAAATACTACAGAAGCTTCGCCGGGCTCGAGCTCGACCCGGCCGACCTGTTCGGCAATGTCGACCGGACGCAGGAATTCACCTGGCGCTGGATGCTCGGCAAACTGGGTAAGACGGTTGATCGCGACGAATGGTCCGACACACCGCAAACCGTCAATGCCTACTACCGTTCGACGCGTAACGACATCACGTTTCCCGCCGGCATTCTGCAGCCGCCGTTCTTTGATCCGGAAGCCGATCCGGCGATCAATTACGGCGCCATCGGGGGAGTTATCGGGCACGAGATCAGCCACGGATTTGACGACCAGGGGCGCAGGTCCGACGGCGACGGCGTGCTGCGGGACTGGTGGACAGCGGAGGACGCCGTGCGCTTCGAGGAGCAGGCGGATCGGCTGGTCGAGCAGTATCAGCAGTTCGAACTACTCCCAGGAGCGCGCGTCAACGGCCGTCTCACACTGGGTGAGAATGTCGCCGACCTCGCGGGACTGACGATTGCGCTGGAAGCCTACCGCGCTTCCTTGCAGGGCAGGCCGGCTCCGGTCATCGATGACTTTAGCGGCGAACAACGCGTGTTTCTCGGATGGGCTCAGGCGTGGCGCGCCAAGTATCGCGAACCGCTGCTCCGTCAGTTGATCGCGACCGACGAGCATTCCCCGCCGAGCACCCGGGTGAACGGAGTCTTGCGCAACATGGATGCCTGGTATGCAGCGTTCGGCGTCGGGGAAGAGGACCCGCTCCATATTCCGCCCGACGACCGCGTGCGGATCTGGTAAGCCGGTCCGCATGGCCCTGTTGCCGGTCTTGTCGCTGGCCGTCGCATGTGCGCATGCGTCCATGGCAGCGCCCGCGTTTACGGTGCCCTATCCCGCCGACACAATCGTGCTTCCCGGCGACGGCTATCTTTATGAAGCCCGGCAGATCGCACCGCGTGTCTACACGCTGCAGTCGCCCGAGCCGTTTCATTACCAGCCACTCGGAAACGTGACCGCGATCGAGCAAAAGGACGGTTTCGTGCTCGTGGACGCAGGAGGATCCCGGCCTTCCGCCGAGCGGATCATCGCCCTGCTGCGGCGCATCAACCCGGCCAAGGCGGTGACGGCGATCGTCATTACTCATTGGCACGGAGACCACGTGCTCGGGCTCAAGCGACTGCTGAGCGAATGGCCTGAGGCGAGGACCCTCTCCACCGCGGCGACCCGGCAGGCGCTCCTGAGCGAGGCGACGCGTAGCTATGTTCCAACGACGGACGCCGTGGCGACGGAGCACATGCTCGCCGGGATGCGACGCGGCGGCGACCATTTTGCCAGCCGCGGCGCCGACGCGACTCTGCCCGGGGAGGTCAGGAACGGCTACACGCGCGCAGCGAGAGTCATGCATCAGCATGCGCACGACATGGCGACAGGAAGCACGCGCCTGGCCACGAGCGAAACTTTTACGGATCGATTGCGAATCGCGGATCGCGAGACTCCCGTGGAAATCCGCTTCCTCGGACGCGCCAATACTGACGGGGACGCCGTCATCTGGCTGCCGCGTCAGCGTATCCTGATTACCGGAGATATTGTCGTCGCACCGATGCCCTACGGTTTCAGCTCCTATCCGCGCGACTGGCTGGAGGTGCTGCAGCGCCTGCAGGAATTCGATTTCGAATGGCTGGTTCCCGGCCACGGCCGCCCGATGCGCGACACCCGATACATCGATCAGCTCAGCGCTCTTATCACGGATGTACGCGTCCAGGTCGGTCCGCTGGCCGCCCGGGGCTTGCCGATCGAGCAGGTCCGGGAACAGCTGGATTTTTCGTCGCAGCGGGAGACTTTCGCCGGCGCGGATCGCTGGCGCCGCCTTATCTTCGATTATTACTGGGTCGCCCCGATCGTGCAGAGCGCCTGGCTGGAAGCGAGAGGCGAGCCCATCCTGCAAGGAGATCATCCGGAGTGACCGGCAGTTGTCCGGAAATCAGGTCCCGTCCTCGCGGCCGGTCTCGAGCGGCGCAATCACCCACCCGAGGCCAACGAGCGGGGACGAAGCCTCGTTACTGTTCCAGAAAACTTCGGCGATCTCGAGGAGGCAGGCGTTAATCCGTGCAAGCTGGGCCGGCGTGGGGCGGCCGACCAGACGGAAGAATCCATAATTCGCATCCTCTCCGTCAGCGACCCTGGCGGGCGATTGGCCGGCCGATCTGAAGTCGCGCGCCATCTGGCGCGTCAGCGAGGCGACGATCTCCGCCATCAGTTCCGGTTGCTGACCATCGGCAAGTGCTTTGATGAGTCGCATCCGCGGCGCCGGCGTAGCATAAAGCTGCTCGTGCCTGCGCCGAACGACGCGCCTTCCTGCGTCGACCACCAATCCAACGCCAAGCAGCTTCTCGACATGATGGTAGAGAGCAGACGGCTTTGCCCCGGTTTGCTGCGCCAGTTGCTTGATTGACATGGGACCGCCCGCCGCCAGGCGATCGACGATGTCATGGCGACGGGCAGATGTGAGCGCCGCCAGCTGTTCCGGCCTGGTTACCCAGTACGTTTCGGGCCGCTTGCCGGCCATCTGGTCCCCCGTTGCGGCGTTGACCCGTTCAAATTTTCAGCCTCATTGACTGGAACGCGTTGGAACGCGAGACCGGCGTGCGGCTCGCTGATCGAACCGCCATGCAGTGGAACACGAACGTTCGCCATTCTCAACGTGGACCGTACCTTTGCGCCGCCTCAGCGGTCCCGCAGGATCCGTCTCGCGGCGTTGTAACCAGGGGCGCCGGTGACGCCGCCACCCGGGTGCGTCCCGGCGCCGCAGAGATAGAGGCCGTCGACCGGCGTCCGGTACTGCGCATAACCCGGCAACGGCCGCGTGAAAAACAGTTGTTCGAGGTTGATGTCGCCGTGGAAAATATTTCCCTCGGTGATACCGAAGGTTTGCTCGAGGTCGAGCGGAGTCAGAACCTTGCGTGCGACGACGGACGAAGGAACGTTCGCGGCATAGCGGCCGATGATCTCGACGACCCTGTCACCGAGCGATTCACGCTCGCTATTCCAGTCGCCGCGTGTGAGGCGATATGGCAGGTACTGAACGAAGCAGGTCAGGACGTGACGGCCCGCGGTGACCAAGCCGGGATCGACGTTCGAGGCGAGGACACAATCGACCCAAAGGTGCCGCGGAATGTCGCCGCGCCGGGCTTCATTGTAACTGTCCTCCGCTTCCTGCAATGAGGGAACCAGGGTAAACAGACTGCGCTCCGTTTTACTGTGCGACGCGGGCATGCCGCTGACCCGCGGTTCTTCCGACAGGACCAGATTGAGCTTGGCGCACGGTCCGGCCATCTTGATGTTCGCGATGTTGCGACGGAACTCATCGGAGAGCCCCGTGGGCATCAGCTTGAGAAACGTTCTCTTTGGATCGGCATTGGAGACCACAATGCGAGCGTCGACGACTGCCCCGCCCTGCAGCGTGACGCCGGTTACCCGCCCGCCGACCTGGTTGATCCCGGAGACCTCGCTGCCGGTACGAATCTCGACGCCGCAATCGCGGCAAGAGGCCGCCATGGCCCCGGTGATTGCACCCATGCCGCCGATCACATGCCCTGCGAATCCCTGGCGTCCTTCGGTGCCGCCGCTCAGCAGGTGGAAAAGAAGCCCCATGGCAGTACCGGGCTGGTAAGGCCCTCCGTGCTTTCCGTAAAGGCTGTTCGCAAGTATCAGGCGTTTCACGGCGTCCGAGCGGAAGTGGCGGTCCAGAAAATCACCGAGCGATCCCGTGAGAAAACCGACCAGCGATGCGACCTGGTCGCCCCGCATCCCGCGAAATCGCCGGCCGACCCGCAGCAACTCGAACACGCGGCCGATACCATTCTTGTACGGATCCGGCGGCGGCTCCATGAAGAACGGCTGCAAGTACGCGGCGAGTTCGCGCAGGTTTGCGTCTACGCGGAAGAAAGCATCGACGTCGTCAGGCGCCTTGTCGCTCAGTTCCTGCCGCATGCGCGCTGCGTCGGACCACCACGATATGACGCGACCGTCCGGCAACGCGGCCTGCACGCCCGGATCGCAGGCGATCATTTTCAGGCCGTAGCGGCCAAGTTCGAGGTCGCGGATAACTTCCGGCCGAAGCATGCTGGCTATGTACGACGCGCTCGATACACGGCAGCCGGGCGCCTCGACCGCATCGATCTCTTCGGTAACGGCACAGCCGCCGACAATGTCCCGGCGTTCCAGCACCAGCGTTGCAAGTCCCGCCTTCGCGAGATAAGCGGCAGTGGTCAGACCGTTATGGCCTGCACCGACGATGACGGCATCGAAGTGGCGACTATTGGTCATTCGGGGAGACGTTCGTAGAGACTCCTGTCGACATGCACTAAACCCCTCACTGATGTCCAGCTGGCGCCTATGCTACCGGCTGCAAGTTGCGATTAACGGCAGGGCCACGATGTGAAACGGCTGCGATGCGGAGTTCTCTGTCGCTATGCTAGTGTACCCCGTCGTGAATAATCGACCATTCTCGCGAGCGACCCTGGTGACTGGCAAGGGTGGCTGGCAAAGCGCGGCGACGAGTAATAGCACCGCTATTGCGAGGAGTCGCAACGCCGCCAGACGCGACAACGCGCCGCGAGAATGGTTGATTATTTGCGACGGGGTGCACTAGTCTTGATCATCTGCGTGACCGGCCCTGGAACAAATGGAAGCGACGTTACATCGCGATCTTTATATCGAACCGTCCTGGTTCGCGCGAGAGCGGGAGAAAATTTTTCTCGACCAGTGGGCCTGCGTCGCAAGGGAAAACGACCTGGTGTCGGCGGGCAGTTACGAAGCCGTGGATGTCGCCGGTGAGAGCATAATCATCGTGCGCGGCGAAGATTGGACGCTTCGTGCGTTTTACAACGTTTGCCGGCACCGCGGCTGCCAACTCATCGATTCGACCCGGGATGAACAAAAGCACGGACAGTTCCTGACAATGATCCGCTGTCCATATCATTCGTGGACTTACCGGCTCGACGGGCAACTGCACCACACGCCCTATGTCGAGGTCGAGAAAGAAAAAATCCGGCTGCACGAGGTCAAACTGGATTGCTGGGGCGGCTTCATATTTCTCAAGATCGGCGATGGAACGACGACCCTCGCCGAACAGCTTGGTCCCGTGCCGCGCAGGGTGAGCCGCTACCCGCTCGACGAACTCAGTGCAGGCTGGCGCTACAACTATAGCGTCGCCGCAAACTGGAAAGTGATCCTCGAGAACTACAACGAATGCTATCACTGCGCCGGCGTACACCCCGAGCTTTGCAGGATAGTGCCGGAGTTTCGCAAGAACGGCGGCGGGCAACTCGACTGGGAAGCCGGTATTCCACAGAAGCCGGGCACGAATACGTTTACATCGACCGGAACCACCAGCCGGCACCCCTTCCCCGGGTTGAACGACGTGGAAAAAGAGCGTCATTTCGGCGAACTCATCTATCCGAACCTGATGTTGAGTCTGTCGATGGATCACGTCGCAATGTTTATTCTGTGGCCGGACGGGCCGGAACTGACCCGCATCGATTGCCGTCTGCTGTTTCATCCCGATGCGATCATCCAGCCGGACTTCGATCCCGCAGACGCCGCGGATTTCTGGCATCTCGTGAATCGGCAGGACTGGGACATCTGCGAGCGCGTGCAGCGCGGCATGCACGCCCGGCCCTTCAGGCGCGGCCTTTATGCTCCCATGGAAGATCTGAGCCTCGACATACGCAACTATATCGCCGCCCGCCTTGGGAACGAGCTTCCAGCGGACTGAAATGCCCACGGTCGAACTGGAGACAATCGGTAGCGTCGCGCGCATAACGCTCAACCGGCCGGACAAACTGAATGCAATAGACGCCGGGATGCTCGACGAACTCGAGGCTGCGCTGGATCGTGCGGAGCGCTCGGACAACGTGCGCGCGATTCTGCTGGACGGTAACGGCCGCGCGTTCTCCGCCGGATTCGACATGGGCTCACCGGCGTCGGCGAAGAACGGAGAATCGCGCGTCGATCGCGCGCGTCGCGAGCTGACCCGCGACTTCAACGTCATCATGCGATTCTGGGACTGCCCCAAACCGACGATCGCCGCGGTGCACGGATTTTGCCTCGGCAGTTCCATGGAGATCACGGCCGTGTGCGACGTGACTATTGCGGCGGCGGGCTGCCGCTTCGGCGCGCCCGAAGTAAGGTATGGCAGCGGCATCGTGTGCCTGATTCTCCCCTGGATCATCGGCCTGAAACATGCCAACGAGCTGCTCCTCGCCGGGAACAACGATATCGACGCCGCGCGCGCAGCCGCGATGGGCCTGGTCAACCGGGTGGTTCCGCCCATCGACTTGCACGACGAGGCGCGTGCAATGGCGGAACTGATCGCCGCGAACGATGCATTGGCCGTTCAGTTGACGAAAAAGGCCATTCACCGAAGCGTCGAGGCGGCGGGTTTGCGCCGTGCGCTTGAGGATGCACTGGAGTTCGACATCCAGATAGAAACGACGGACACGACCGAGTCGATCGCCTTCAATGACGTCCTCGAACGGGAGGGGCTCAAGGCCGCCCTCCGCTGGCGCGCAAGCCGGATTAAGAGCGAGCAGTGAAGAATTGCGACGTCGAAGAAGGTCAGGATGATCTTTTTCGACGGCCTGCTGGAAAATCGGCGAATTCGAACCACGAAAGGAACCTGAGGCAATGGCAAAACGCAAAGGTGTCGCTCGCAATGCGGAACTGCGCGCTTTCCTGAAAGATTTTCCCGAATCGGACGTTTTAGAGCTTGTGATCGCCGATTTGTCCGGCGTCCTTCGCAGTAAACGGATTCGCGGAAACGAATTCGAAAAGACGTTCAGCGACGGATTCTGTATTCCCGGCGGTGCCGTACTTCTCGATACCCTTGGCAACGTCGTGTCAGGTATCCCGTTCACCGCGGAGGACGGCGATCCTGATATCGACGCCCGCCTGGTTCCCGGCAGTCTTGCGCTCATTCCCTGGGCGAAGCGGTCGAGCGCGCAGGCGTTATTCCGTTTGTATTCGAGGACGGGCGAGCCGTTCTTCGCCGACCCGCGTTATGTCCTCGAGCGCGCCGCGGAACGGCTCCGTAAAATGAAACTCGATATCGTCATGGCGGCGGAGCTCGAGTTCTACCTGCTGGACGCGAGGACCGACCGGCCGACCGCCAAAGTATCCAGAGTTCCGGGCATCGGACGGCCGCAGATCGGACCGCAGGTTTATCACCCCGACGATCTCTGGGACATCGAAAACTTTCTGCACGACATCAACGACGCCTGCAGCGCGCAGAACATTCCCGTCGGTACCACGACCTCGGAATTCGCGCCCGGACAGTTCGAGATCAACCTGCACCACGTCAACGATCCGGTGCTCGCCTGCGATCACGCCGTCCTGCTCAAACGGGCTGTCAAGGCCGTTGCAAGGCAGCACGGCTTCGTTGCCTGCTTCATGGCCAAGCCGTTCGAGGACAGCGCAGGCTCGGGCCTGCATATACACCTGAGTCTCGTCGACCCGAAAGGCAGGAATTACTTTTCCGCTGACAAGGAGAGTGCCGCGTCGCCACCCTACACCGCGCGCTTTCGTCACGCCGTCGGCGGCCTCGCACAAACGATGGCGGAGGCCACCGCGATCTTTGCCCCGAATGCGAACTCCTATCGTCGACTCCGGCCGGACCTGTTCGCGCCGGTCGAGCCCAACTGGGGTTCGAACCACCGCAACGTCTCCCTCCGCGTCCCGTTATCGAATGCGCGGAATCTGCGTATCGAACATCGCACCCCGGGCGCCGATGCGAATCCGTACCTGGTCACGGCCGCGATCCTGGCCGGCGTCCACTACGGCTTGAAGAATCGCTGCGATCCCGGGCGCATGGTGCGCGAAGGCGAAGTCATCGAACTGAAACGCAAATTGCCCGCCCGCTGGGACGCCGCAATCGAGAAGTTTGCGCAAAGTCGGATCCTCCCGGAATACCTCGGCAGCGACTATTGCAAAGCTTTCGCCATCAACCGGCGCGTGGAAGCAGAACGCTTCCACAACACGGTCAGCAACGTCGATTTCGACTGGTACATGCGCGCGGTGTAACGACGCCGCATTCTTCATGAACGGTTGACGTCGGTGGTTGGCGGCACTTCGATCGGGGGGAGGGCGTTCCAGGAACGCCGTAAACCCATCCATGGGGGCTTCGCACAAACATCCCTGTTTGTGACGATCCTGGAACGCCCTCCCCCCGATCGAAGCGCCGCTGATGCGTTGTGCCGTTCATGAAGAATGCGGCACCTGCCGCTGGTGCGTGACGTTCACGCCTCGTCGGCGCGGGCGAGATCGCCTTCGATGTGCCGGCCGGCCACAAAGTAATGGAACGCAGTCCACGGGCCCACGATGGCGCCGACGATCAGTAAACTGTACCGCATCGATTCGCTGCCGAACGTCGCTGCGAGCAGGTCGCTCAGCATGCCGGTCGCGAGCGGCCCGAGGCCCAGCCCGATCGCGTTCAGGATAAACAGGAGCAAGGCGGACGCAACCGCGCGCATGCGAAGGCCGACGAGGCCCTGAATCTGGGCGAACGTCGTTGCCAGGTAGAAATTTGAAAAAATTGCCGGGATCACGAACAACGCAAGCGCCCAGTAGGGGTTGCCGACCAGGTACATCGGGAAGTGAAACAGCCAGCCGAGCATCATGGCGGCTGCGACGCCCCACAGGGAATACCGTTTGCCGCGGCGGCCGAGCCGGTCGGCAACGTAACCTCCGCCGGCGAAACCGAGCCCGCCCGCGATACCCAGGATCAATCCAAGGTACACGCCGATCTCCGACAGGTTCATGGCATGACTGCGATACAGGAAAGTCGGAAAAAAGCTGATGACCGCATAGCCACCGAACGCAGCCACCCCGGATCCCGTCGCCAGATGCAGGAATGATTTTCGCCCGAGCAGGAAACGGGTGACCGCCGGGATTCCCGGCCTGGCTGACGAGTCCGGCTTGCCGTCGGCCTGCCCGCGAACGGGCTCACTGATCGTGAACCTGACCAGCACCGCGAGCACGAGCCCGGGCAGCCCTACGATGAAAAATGCTTCGCGCCAGCCGATGTTTTCGGCCACCCAGCCGCCGGCGAGATACGCGATCATGATGCCGCCGGAGATCCCCAGCGTGAAGATTCCCATTGCCGTGGACCTTTCCTCGGGTCCATACAGGTCCGAAATCATGGAATGGGCCGGCGGGCTGCACCCCGCTTCGCCGACGCCGACGCCGACACGCGCAAGCGCCAGTTGCACGATGTTGGCCGCGGCGCCCGACAGCGCGGTCATACCGCTCCAGGTTGCCAGCGCCAGCGCGATGAGGTTGCGGCGATTCCACCGGTCGGCGAGTAATGCGATCGGAACGCCCAGCGTTGCGTAAAACAGCGCAAACGCAGAACCGGCAAGAAATCCCAGGATCGTATCGTTGACGCCGAACTCTGCTTTGATCGCCGGCAGCAGAATCGCAAGGATCTGGCGATCGATGAAATTGAAGGTATAGACAAGGACCAGCAGCGCGAGCACATAGCGCCTTGCGCCTGCGACGTTTCCTTGCGGGCGGAACTTCACTGCTGCGCGCTCAACCGTCAATGGCCACCAGCCTCAAGGCAGCACTGCCATGAAAAAGTAGAAAAAGACTATTGAGAGCGCCGCGCCTACCGGAATGGTAATCACCCAGGATGCGAAAATTCGCCCAACCACCCGAAGGTCGATTGCTGCGATGCCGCGCGCCATGCCGACGCCGAGGATCGCCCCGACCAGGGTGTGTGTCGTTGAAACCGGCAGCCCCGTGCCGGAAGCGATCACAATCGTTGTCGCCGCCGCCAGTTCGGCGGCAAAACCCCGGCTCGGCGTCAGTTGCGTGATTTTCTCGCCGACGGTCGCAATAACATGGCGGCCGAAGGTCGCAAGTCCAACGACGATTCCGATCCCGCCGAGCATCAGTACCCACACCGGCAGCACCGACTGATTGCCGACAATTCCGCTCTGTGCAACCGTAATCACGGCCGCGAGCGGACCGATCGCATTCGCCACGTCGTTAGAGCCGTGCGCGAACGCCATCGAGCATGCGGTCACGATCATCAAGACCCCGAAAACTCGCTCCACCGTGTAGAAATGCTGTTTCTTGTCGATCTTCCGTACCGGCTGGATGCGTTGGATTGCAACGGCGCCGACCACGGCAATCGACGCCGCGATCCCGGTGGCGAGCAGGTAACTGGTTGCAATGCTGAGATTGAGGCCGACGTGCTGCAATCCTTTCAGGATAGTCACGAGGGTGACCGTAAACGCCGCAAGAAAGATGTAATACGGGACATAGCGCTTCGCCTGGGCCAGTGGGTCCGGCTGGCGCAGGATGAGGCGCTGGACGCTCGCAAAAATCACGTAGGCAATGAGTCCGGCGGTCAATGGCGAGATGATCCAACTCATCACGATCGTCCCGACCTGCCCCCATTGGACTGCATCGTATCCGACGCCGACCGCAGCAAAACCGACAATCGCGCCGACGATGGAATGCGTTGTCGAAACCGGCCAGCCCTTCTTCGATGCGATCAACAGCCAGGTTCCTGCCGCGAGCAGCGACGCGAGCATGCCGTAAATCAGCACCTCCGGCCTGTCTGCGAAGCGATCGACATCGACAATGCCCTGGCGAATGGTTGATGTGACTTCGCCGCCGGCAAGCACCGCCCCGAGAAACTCGAAAACCGCAGCGGCCAGGATCGCCTGTTTGATCGTCAGCGCCTTCGAGCCCACGGACGTTGCCATTGCGTTGGCCGTGTCGTTCGCGCCGATTCCCCACGCCATGTACATGCCGAACACGGCCGCAAGTCCAATATAGACAATCTGTGCTTCCACTTAAGCACCCCCGCTTGTTCTGCTTAATGTTGTCTTTGCTTAATGAGAGAGCAGGAGTTCCAATCGGCGCCCGACCCGTTCGGCCATGTCGGCGATTTCGCCGGTAAGCTCGATGATGCGGTAAAGAAACATGACATTGACCGGCTGCAGGCTGCTTTCGACGGCGTACAAGGCGGCGCGTAATTCCGCCTGCAGATCGTCGGTATCGGTTTCGATCCGGTCCAGTTCCTCGATCATCGACGACACCAGTGAAACTTCGGCGCCGCGAAATCCGGCTGTAAACAGTTCGTCGAGTTCGCGGACGCTCTTACGCGCCTGTTTTGCTGCGTCGACGCAACGCTGCACGAACTCGAGGAACCTGACTGCAATTTCGGGCGGTATCCGCATCTTCCGCCCGAGGACGAGGCCTGACACGTCCTTGGCGCGGTTGGCCATTTTGTCCTGCACGAGCAATAGCTCCAACAGGTCCTCCCGCGGTACGGGCATAAAAAGGCTCTTCGGCAAGTGCAGGCGAATCTTCTTTTTCAGATCGTCGGCTTCGTGCTCGAGCTCTTCAATGGTGTCGCGGATGGATTTCGCCTGGTCCCAGTTTCCGGCGATCGCCGCCTCGAAAAAGCCAACAAGCTCGCGGGTGCATCGATAGGCTATATCGACATGTTTCTCCAGCGGCATGACCGGCGACGAGCCAAAAATATTGGCGAGCAAATTGGCCAACTCGATGTCCTCGGGCTATTGGACCCGATGCTAACACCGACGGCAGCTTCGAGGCACCGGAAATCGTTCCTCATGCTAGACTTTGCCCGCAAGAATTGCGTGAGAATTCCTCGCCATGAAACCGGTAACTGCAGCATGACTTATTGGTTGATGAAATCCGAGCCCGATGCCTACAGCATCGATGATCTCAAGCGAGACCGCAGGATACCGTGGGAGGGTATTCGCAATTACCAGGCCCGGAACATGATTCGCGACGACATGAAAGCTGGTGACAGGGCGTTCTTTTATCATTCCAGCTGCGAAGTTCCAGCGATCGTCGGCACTATGAAGGTTGCCAGTCAGCCTTACGCGGACCCAACCCAGTACGATCGACATTCAAAATATTTTGACCCGAAGAGTCCGCAGGACAAGCCACGCTGGTTTCTGGTTGATGTCGCCTTCGAGCGCAAGTTGAAACGACCGGTCACTTTACAGGAAGCGAAGGAACATCCGGCGCTGTCCGATTTCCTGTTGACGCGGCGAGGCAATCGCCTGTCGGTGTTTCCCGTGAGCGAGGATCACTGGAATCTCATACTGGGACTCGAGTAGTCGTCGTATCGCACTCCACGTTCCCGGCGTCCCTGGAAATTCGCTATAATTTGCTAGTGTACCCCGTCGTAAATAATCGGCTATTCTCGCGAGCGACTTGTCGTGGCTGGCAAGGCGCGGCAACGAGTAATAGCACCGCTATTGCGAGGAGCCGCAACGCCGCCAGACGCGGCAAGGCGCCGCGAGAATGGTCGATTATTTTGCGACGGGGTGCACTAGCTGAATGCAATATGGAAAGCGGCGCAAAGCCGGCAGTGGAGGTTACTAATGAAGTTCATTCGTTTTTTTCTGCTTGTTTCCGTGGTGATTGTCGCGAACCTGACCGGCTGCTCCCGGAAGGATTCTCCGGAACCGTCGGCCAGCGATCCGGCCGCCAGCAAAAGCGAGCTGGTTGCGAGGGCGGGCGCACCGTTGTTTGACGGCATGGGCGATCACCATCATCCGATCACGACCAGGAGCCCTGACGCGCAGAAGTATTTCGACCAGGGACTCACCATCGATTTTGCTTTCAACCACGCGGAGTCGGCTCGTTCCTTCCGTGCGGCACAACGCCTCGATCCGGATTGCGCCATGTGTTACTGGGGCGAAGCTCTGGCGCTCGGTCCGAACATCAATGTGACGAGTAACGGCAAAGTCGTGATGTCGGACGAGGATCGCGTAACGGCCTATGCAGCGATACAAAAGGCCGTGGCGCTGAAAGACGGGGTCACCGAGCAGGAACGCGACTATATCGACGCGCTTGCGACGCGCTATAACGGAGATGTGTCCACGCCGCGTGAACCCCTGGAAGAAGCGTACGCCAATGCCATGCGCGAGCTCTACCACAAGTACCCCGATGACGACGATGTAGCGTCCCTGTTCGCAGAATCCCTGATGAATACGATGCCGTGGGACTACTGGGTGGACGCAGACAATCCGAAACCGCTGACCGTCGAAGCCCTCGATGCGCTGGAAACGGTATTGGCCAGGGCGCCGGAGCACCCGATGGCGATTCATCTGTACATACATGCGGTCGAAGCGTCTTCCAGGCCTGAGCGCGCAGAGGGACCGGCCGACACGCTGGCCGGCCTGGTGCCAGGTGCCGGACACCTCGTGCACATGCCGGCACATATTTACTGGCGGGTCGGGCGGTATCACGACGCGTCCGAGGCAAACGTACGGGCCGCCGCAGTCGATGAAGCCTATATCGCACAATGCAATGCGCAGGGCTTTTACCCGGCGATGTATTACCCGCACAACATTCACTTTCTGTGGGCGGCGTCGAGCATGGAGGGCCGTAGCAAGGTAGCCATCGACGCGGCAAGGAGAGTCGCCGCGAACGTCGACCTCGAAATGATCGATGAGTTTCCGGGAGTCGAATTTTTCCACACGATTCCGTTGCTCGCGTTGACGCAATTCGGCAAGTGGGATGAAGTGCTGGCTGAGCCCCGACCGCGCGCGGACCTGGAATTCTCGAACGGCATCTGGCATTACGTGCGGGCGACCGCCTACGCGCGCAAGAAGGACATCGAGTCGGCGCGCGCTGAACATGCGAAGCTGGTTCCACTGAAGGACGCAACCGACGTCCATTTTCTCGACAGCATTTATTATCCCGCAACGTCGCTGTTGGCTATCGCCGACTCGTTGGTGCTGGGGGAAATCGCGATGGCCGAAGGCGATCTGGCCGCCGCCGTCGGACACTTCCGCACCGCCGTCGAAACGCAGGGTCAGTTGCCGTATACGGAGCCGCCGTTCTGGTATTACCCTACCCGGCACACGCTGGGCAGGGCTCTTCTTGCAAGCGGAGACGCAGCAGCGGCGGAAGAGGTCTATCGCAGGGATCTCGAAGATTATCCGCACAACGGCTGGGCGATGTACGGTCTGATACAGAGCTTGACCGCGCAAGGCAAGGATGCATCCGACATGCAAAGCATGTTCGACAAGATGTGGTCGGAGGCCGACGTGACGCTGACGGCTTCGACGTTCTAGTGTCGTGGCCCACTGCGGGACATTCGTTTGACGTTGCCACGGAACGCCCCTAGAGTCCCGCAGGGATTTGGCACACTGGCGTACGCATGGATCTTATCACCACCCTGATCGACTTCATTTTGCATCTGGACAGGCACTTGACCGAGCTTGTCGCCGTGTATCACATATGGATTTACGCGATCCTGTTCGGCATCATCTTTTGTGAAACCGGCCTGGTTGTAACACCGTTCCTTCCCGGGGATTCGTTGTTGTTCGCGGTGGGTGCACTGGCAGCGGTCGATCAGACAAGCACACTCGACGTCACCCTCATCTGGTTACTGCTCATGGCGGCGGCGATACTGGGCAACGAAACCAATTTCCGGATCGGCCGCGCGATCGGCCCGCGCGCGTTCAGCGGCAGCATCCGCTGGCTGAAGCAGGATTACCTGCTGAGGACGCAGGCGTTCTACGAGAAGCACGGCGGCAAGACGATCATCCTGTCGCGCTTCATCCCGATTATCCGCACGTTCGCGCCCTTCGTCGCCGGTGTCGGCGGCATGCGGCGCCGGCGTTTCGCCGCTTACAACGTATCCGGCGGCTTCCTGTGGGTTACCGCGTTTATCTGGGGGGGCTACCTGTTCGGCAACGTGCCGATCATCAAGAACAACTTCGGCGTGGTCACGATCGCGATCATCGTGGCGTCTGTAATCCCGGTTATCTGGAGCCTGCTGAGGCCGGCTCCGGTAACGCGCTGACTGGCCCGCCTGTCCGGTAACGGAGCAGAGACGGCTGCCGTCCTTGTATGGAGCCCACAAGTGCGGCCCCGCGATGGAAGCAAAATGCCGGCAAAGACATCACTCGGTGAAAAAACGGACTACCCGGATCACTACGCGCGCGACGTGCTGTACCCTGTTGCGCGTGCGGAGAACCGGCAAAAGCTCGGACTAAGCGGGGCCTTGCCCTTCCGTGGCGAAGACGTCTGGAATGCCTACGAAATCACCTGGCTGGAGCGCGCGGGAAAGCCCGTGGTTGCCGTCGGCACGATCCGCGTGGACGCGCAATCGCCGCGCATCGTCGAATCAAAGTCGCTCAAGCTTTATCTGAATTCACTGGCGATGGAGCGCTTCGATTCGGCGGACGATGTTGCGGCACTCGTAGCCCGGGATTTATCCGGGCTTACCGATAGCCCCGTCCAGGTCGCGCTGACGCCGCCCAATGCTGCGGCCGGGATTGGCATCCGGAACCTGCCGGGTACCTGCATCGACGATGTCGCCGTCGCCTGCGACAGCTGGCAGGTCGACCCGTCCCTGATCGAATGCGACAGCGGCAAAATCGTTCGCGAGGATCTCCACACGCACCTGTTACGCAGTCTGTGTCCGGTGACCGGTCAACCGGATTTCGGCAGCGTCCTGTTGCGGTACTGCGGTCCGGCGCTCGACCGGACAGCCTTGCTCCGCTACCTGGTGTCATACCGGATGCACAACGACTTCCACGAAAATTGCATCGAACGAATCTTCGTCGATGTGAAGCATCGCTGTATGCCGTCTGAGCTGACCGTATATGGACGCTTCAATCGACGCGGCGGCATCGACATCAACCCGTTCCGCAGCGACTTCGAAGCGACGATCGATAACCCCAGACTGTGGCGGCAGTGAAATGTCAGGAGCCTACTTCACATCCAGGTCTTCCGTATCCAGTTGGTGACCCCAATCCCGTTTCGCGGACAGGTACCTGCGGTTTGTGTCGTTCACGCCGCTGACGTGTTTGACCGAGGTAATATTGCGAACGCCGTAATTGTTGAGGTCGGCGATCTTTTTCGGGTTGTTCGTCAGCAGGCGAAACGGCCGGTCTCGCAGAAAATATTTGAGCAACACAGCCGCATCGCTGAAGTCGCGCGAATCGTCCGGCAATCCCAGTGTGCGATTCGCCTGGTAGGTATCTTCACCCGCATCCTGCAGCACATAGGTGGCAGCTTTCGCCCATAGGCCAATGCCCCTGCCCTCGTGACCGGACATATAAACGATCATCCCCCCTGCCTCGTCGTCGGCTATTCGCTCGAGCGCCGCAGTGAATTGCGGGCCGCATTCGCAGCGCGCTGAGCCGAACACGTCGCCCGTCAGGCAGCTCGAATGCACACGCACCAGCGGATTCACCCAGGACGCGGGCTCGCCCAGCGTCAATACGCTGTTTACCGCCATGAACGAGGCCAGGATGGCAAACGACTGCTGGCCGTCGCGCTTACGCAGCTGCTCGGCGAGGTCTTCGACTTTGCTGAGTTCCGTGTGACGCACGCCGGCATACCACTCGACAGCGTACTTGCGTCCGCTTCGTTCCATGGGCAGCGGTATCGGGCCCAGGATACTGATTGCCTTCTCGCCGGCAATAATCGGTGCGTCCGGCTTCGTCGTTTCGCCGTTGGCATCGACACGAACGAGCTTGCCCTGCGCCAGCAGCCGCTCACGGACGCCGGGGTCTATGTAAGTGAACATGGCGGAAGAGCCTACCACCTTCGCAAAACGGCTGGAGTAGCGATTCCGGGCGCGGGGCAACGGCTGCGCTGCAATTCTGTGGATGTCCCGTAATCACCCTGCAATTCTGTGGATGTCCCGTAATCACCCTGCAATTCTGTGGATGTCCCGTAATCACCCGTGGATGTCCCGTACTTTGCCGGAATTCTGTGGATGTCCCTTAATCACCGCCTTAATCACCGTAATCAGTGAGTGGATGTCCCATAATTAGTCCTTGTTGACCGGGTGGTCATTAACTATACTTGCTGACCCGAGAGTCAGTAAGGTGAGTCGCGTGCCGAAGCCCCGCTTCAGACGTCGCAAGGAAGACCGGCCCCGGGAAATCACGGCAGCCGCCCTCGGAGCTTTCGCCGAGAAGGGGTATGCGGCGACCCGGATTACCGACGTTGCGAAACGCGCCGGCGTCAGCAAGGGACTGCTTTATCTCTATTTCAAAACCAAGGAAGAACTGTTCAAGGCAGTCATCCGGAGTTTTGTAAGTCCGCGCATAGACGCCCTGAAATCCGCAATCGACAAGACGGAACTCACCGCCGAGGAGTACCTTCGCGGACCGTTTCTCGATTTTGCAAAACAGGTGCCGAAATCCCCGGCGCGGGTGCTGGTGCGACTGATGATCGCGGAAGGCGCGAAACACCCCGACCTGGCCGCGTGGTACCAGGACAACGTCGTCGCTCACGGACTCGCCGCATTACGCGAGCTCATCGAGCGCGGAGTGCAGAACGGGGAGTTCAGGAAATCGGCGCTGCAGGAATTTCCGCACATGATCGTAGCCCCGGTAATGTTCGCGATGGTCTGGTCGCTGGTGTTCGACCCCCGGCACAAACTCGACAGCGATCGATTTATCGAGAGCCACATTGGCCTGATACTCGATGCGATAAAGCTCCCCGCAGACAGCGACAAGAAAGGTGTTGCATGAGATACAGAAACTTCTCGTCCGGCGTCGTGCTGGTCGCTGCGGCTATCCTGAACGGCTGTGATGCAACGGACGACGCGTATCGCGTCGTCGGCCAACTGGAATCCGACCGTATCGAAATTGCCGCCGACGTCGCCGAACCTCTTTTGCAGATTCACGTGGTCGAGGGACAGGCGGTCGCCAAGGGCGAGCCGCTGCTCACGCAGGACAGCTCACGCATCGCGGCGAAACTGGATGAAGCGGAAGCTCTGCTTGCACAGAGTCGCGCGCGACTCGATGAACTGACCCGCGGCCCCCGCGAGGAACAGATTGCCGCTGCGCGAGCCAGCCTGGCGGGTGCAATACGAGAGTCGGAGTTTCGCGAAACAGAATTCGAGCGGGCCGAGCAGGTGCTCGAGCGGAAGCTCGCATCACGTGAATCCGTCGACCGCGCAAAAGCGTTGCTGGACGCAGCTAACGCGGATCGCGACGTACAGGAAGCCCGCTTGCAGGAGCTCCTGGAGGGCACGACCGTGGAAGAGTTGCAGCAAGCACAGAATGCGGTCCATCAGGTCGAAGCACAGATCTCGTTGTTGCAGATAGACGAGCGACGTCACAGCGCATTCGCCCCCGTTGACGGCGTTGTCGACAGTATTCTGCTGCTGGCCGGCGAACGGCCGTCCGCCGGTCAACCTGTGCTGATTTTCCTGTCCGGCGAACAACCCTATGCGCGGGTCTATGTTCCGGAAGCGCTGCGAATCTCTGTTGCGCCGGGCACGGCCGCCAGAATATGGGTCGACGGCCTGGCCGAGCCGATTCCGGGACGCGTGCGCTGGGTCTCCAGCGACGCCGCATTCACGCCTTACTTCGCACTGACCGAACGTGACCGGGGCCGGCTGAGCTTCGCCGCCAAGGTCGATGTCGACAGCAAGGCTGCCGGGCGCAGGCTGCCCGACGGGGTCCCTGTGGAAGTCGAATTCCTGCCCGAAAACCGGAACAAGTGAGATGCCGCAAGATACCGAGTACGCCATTCAGGCGCGCGGTCTTACCCGGCATTTCGGCGACCTTGTCGCCGTCAGCGATCTCGACCTCGATGTGCCGCGCGCCAGGATATACGGCTTTCTCGGGCCGAACGGCTCAGGAAAATCGACCACGATACGCATGTTGTGCGGACTGCTTACGCCAACCCGTGGCAGCGCCACCGTACTCGGCCTGGATATCGCCGGCAATACCGAAGCACTCAAGCCGAGGATCGGCTACATGACGCAGAAATTTTCGCTGTACGGCGACCTGACGGTGCGCGAGAACCTCGAGTTCATTGCCGACATCTATTCGTATCGGCGCTCCGGGCGCAGCGCGCGCATCGCCGAGCTTCTCGAAAATTACGACCTCGAGAGTCAGGCCGATCAGCTCGCGGGCACCATGAGCGGCGGCCAGCGGCAAAGGCTGGCCCTCGCCTCCGCCGTCCTGCACCGCCCCGAGTTGCTGTTGCTCGACGAACCCACCAGCGCGGTCGACCCGCGCAGCCGTCGCGACTTCTGGGCCAAGCTGTTCGAATTGTCGGACGCCGGCACGACCATTCTCGTCTCGACACATTACATGGACGAAGCGGAACGCTGCCATCGGCTGGCTATTCTCGACCGCGGAGTCAAAGTCGCCGATGGCCCGCCAGCCGAGTTGCAGCAAAGCACCGGCATGACGGTCGTCGAGGTGCTGGCAGACTTGCCGTCCAGAGCGCAAGCCTTGCTTGCAAGTCTCGCTTCGGTCAAGAGTGTTACGCAGCTCGGCATCAAGCTGCGAGTACTGGTTCCCTCGGCTGTCGACCGTCCTCTCGATTTGATTTCGGACACGCTCTCAAAAGCAGGACTGTCTGCGGAAAACCGCGTCGTCGACGCGTCACTCGAGGATGTGTTCGTAGCAGTGACGCTCGATAGCGAAGCACGTGAGCGCGCCGCATGAATGCCCTCATCCGATTGCACGCAATCATGCGCAAGGAATTGCGCCAGCTCCGCCGCGACCGGATCAGCTTCGCAATGATTGTCGGCATTCCCATCGGGCAGATACTTCTGTTCGGCTACGCGATCAACACCGATGTGCGCAACCTGCCGGCAGCCGTTGCCGACCAGGCCGATACGCATCTGTCGCGCCAGTTCGTTTCCGAATTGCGCCAGACGCAGGTATTGAATATCGGCGCTCCCGTAGCAACAGCCGAACAACTCGAGGAGCTGCTGCAGGCCGGGAAAATATCGGTCGGCGTCCATATCCCCGCCGACTTCGACCGGCGTGTCATCGACAAGAGCCGCCCGGACGCACATCTGCTGGTCGATGGCGCCGACCCCACGATCCTGGGCGTTGCGAACCAGCTTGTCGACATGCCGGTCGCGTTCGATAGTTGGCAAGCCGCGGAGATGCCGGCGCGCGCCCTGGAGGTACGGCCCTACTACAACCCGGAGCGCCGTACGGCGGTAAATATCATTCCGGGACTGATTGGTGTCATTCTCACGTTGACCATGATGCTCTTTACGGCGGTAGCGATCGTTCGCGAACGCGAACGCGGCAATCTCGAATTTCTCATCAACACACCCGTGAGCACAGCACAGCTGATGGTCGGAAAGGTCCTGCCCTACATCGGCATCGGTCTCGTGCAGCTTGCATTGATCATCGGTGTCGGCAAGTTGCTGTTCGACGTGCCGGTTCGCGGAAGTGTGCTGGAATTGTACATCGCCGCATTCGCGTTCATTGCGGCTAACCTTGCATTGGGTTTGTTCGTTTCGACCGTAGCCAAGACGCAGTTCCAGGCAATGCAGATCACTTTTTTCATTCTGCTGCCGTCGATTCTGCTTTCGGGCTTCGTTTTTCCGTTCGCCGGCATGCCGAAATTCGCGCAATACCTGGGCGAGCTGCTGCCGATAACGCATTTTATTCGCCTGACCCGCGGTATCATGTTACGCGACGCGTCGCTGATCGAGATGAGCAATGAATTGCTGGTGCTGGCCGTGTTCGTTGCAGTAGCAATGACCGCCGCCGTGCTCCGGTTTTCCCGCCGACTGGATTGAGTGTCTATGAGTGAAATTTCACAGATCCTGACCGTGATCGACCCGACGACCGACGATCAGCCCGCCATGCAGCGGGCAGCATGGATGGCCCGCAACACCGGCGCCGAACTGGAACTGTTCATCTGTTACTACAACGAATACCTGAGCGGCGAACGGCTGTTCGACTCCCGGTCGCTTGCAAGCACCCGGAAGGAAATCCTCGAGGGATATGAGAAACATCTGGAGACTCTCGCAGTTCCCCTGCTGGAATCCGGACTCACCGTTCGCACCTGCGCTATCTGGGACCACCCGCTCTACGAAGGCATTGTCAAACACGCGGCCGCGATCGGCGCCGACCTGGTATTCAAGGATGCGCACCAGCATGCGGCGATCTCGCGCGCTTTGCTGACCAACACCGACTGGAGCCTGATCCGCGCCTGCGCATCGCCGCTATGGCTGGTCAAGGGCGGCGATTTGCCTGAGAAGCCCGTGATCCTTGCGGCTGTCGATCCGATGAACGAGCACGACAAACCTGCCGCGCTGGATGACGAAATACTGCTGTTGAGCAAAGCGCTCGCACAAGCGTCAAATGCGGACCTCCGGGTTTTTCACTCTTACGATCCGCGCGTCGCCTTCGCCGCAGCAACGGCGAACGCCTACATCCCGGTATCCTTGCCGTTCGATGACATCGAAAAGCAAATGCGCCAGCAACACGAGGTACGCTTCAACGAAATCGTAAGCTTTCACGACGTCGACTCCGATCACGCGCACCTCGTTGCAGGCCGCGCCCACGAGGAACTCCCGGCCCTGGCCGAGGAATTGAACGCCCTCGTCGTCGTAATGGGAGCCGTTGCCAGGAATCCATTGAAGCGACTGTTCATCGGCTCGACCGCCGAACGCACGCTGGGACAAATCCCGTGCGACCTGCTGATCGTCAAACCTTCCTGGGTCCACACGGCCGTAAGCGATACGTAGCATCGTTCGCGTCAAGCGGCAAACGCCCGATAAAACATCCGCACCGAAACAATAACAAGAAAAACCCCGAACAGGAGGCTCAAGTTCCGTCGCGACAGCCCATGGGCGATGGCGGCGCCCAGGGGCGCTGCCAGAAAGGTCGTCGGCGATATGAGCGCGAACCCTACAAGATTGACGTAGCCGATACTGCCCGGCGGTACGCGAGGATCGTCGAGTCCGGCGAGCATGAATCCGACGGTCCCGGGAAGGCTGATTGCGAGTCCGAAAAGTGCGGACGTCCCGACAGCGCGGTGAATGGGCTGGTTGAACAACGTCAGGGTAGCGACGCTCAGCGTGCCGCCTCCGATTCCCATCATGCTCGAAATAGCGCCGATGCCGGTGGGGATGATCGGCACGAGAATTCCCTTCGGCACATCGCTTCTGATGGTTCGGCCCTCGAGTGGCAATATCATTTTGAGGGCAACGATCATGGCCACCACGGCGAAGACAAGAGATAAAACATCGCCGTGAACCCGCGATGCGATAACGGTGCCGGCGAGCGCGCCCAGCAGAACGAAAATTGCCCAGCGGCGTACGAGTGCGATGTCGACGGCCTGGCGTCGATGGTGCGCTCGTGACGACGCAATGGACGTCGGGATGATGGTTGCGAGCGAAGTGGCGACGGCGACGTGCATCCGAATCGCCTCATCGACACCCAGATACGCGAGCGCGGCTTCCATGACCGGTACGATGACGATACCGCCGCCTATGCCCAGGAGTCCCGCCAGGATGCCGCCGAGGCCGCCCGTAATGAGCATGGCGACGGCGAGGAGCAGGTAGTCTGTCATCGCGTCAGCGTGACCAGCGGCGGGTCACTTCTTACCCGCCGAGGATGGCCGCATGCAAGCGTAAGTGCTTTTCCATGTACGTGGCGATGAAATAGTAACCGTGGTCATAGCCGTCGTGACGGTCGAGTTGCAACGCGACGCCGCGTTCCTTGCAGGCCGCCTCGAACAGATGCGGATGCAATTGCTCGTCCAGAAACTGATCCGAGAGGCCCTGGTCGATCAGGATTTGGTGCGCGGGCCGCTGGCCGCCCATGGATCTCACCAGTTCGGTCGCGTCATAATGTTTCCAGGCCTTTTCTTTGTCGCCGGAGTTTCCCAGGTAATTGCCAAAGGCCTTTCTACCCCACGGACAATTGATCGGGCTGCAAATCGGCGCAAACGCGGAGATGCTTTTGTATGTGGCCGGATTTTTCAGGCCTATGGTCAATGCACCGTGCCCCCCCATCGAATGACCGAAAATACCTTGCCGCGACCGGTCCCCGGGAAACTCCGCAAACACCAGGTCCGGAAGCTCGGACCTCACGTATTCGTACATATGATAGTGGCGATTCCACGGCGCTTCCGTGGCATTCAGGTAGAACCCGGCGCCCAGGCCGAAGTCATACGCGCCATCCGGATCGTCAGGCACGTTCTTGCCGCGCGGGCTGGTGTCCGGTGCAATCAGCATCAATCCGAGTTCGGCGGCAATACGTTGCGCACCGCTCTTGATCATGAACGTTTCTTCGGTGCAGGTCAGGCCGGACAGCCAGGTGAGCGCGGGGACTGGAGCCGCGGCCGCCTGCGCCGGGACGAACACGGAAAACTGCATGTCGCAGTTATTGACCGTCGAGCGATGACGGTAGAAACCGACCTTGCCGTCAAAGGATGCATGTTCGCTCAGTTTTTCTATCGACATTTATCTGTTTCCTGATCGAAAGCGGTTGGGACTGCGCGGCTTACTTTCTGCGACCACGTCTGGGCTGCATTATTCATGAACGGCACAACCTCTCGGCGGAGTCTCGCTTGGGGGGAGGGCTTTCCGGCTCTGGCATCCTGCTTCGCTCTAACTCCTG